>NZ_JADEYS010000022.1 GCF_015209595.1 Pontibacterium sinense
TGCTGTCCGAAGAAGCTGTTGTCTCAAGCGAGGAGGCGCATTCTACAGACCTCAGCATGGGGGTCAACAGCCTTTGTAAAAAAACTTCAAAAAAACGCAAAAAAACCTTAAATAGTTCAACAAACAACCAACCCTGATTAAATAACAATCAAACCAAAGCATCAGACACAAAAAAGGCGCCTGACGGCGCCCTTTTTCAAACAAATCTGTAGATCAATATTGGTCAGCGCATCACAAACACCGAACAACTCGCTTGCTCCACCACTTTGGCGGTCACAGAACCCAGCAGTACCTTTTCTACCAAACTGTGATTGTGGCTTGGAATCGCAATCAAGTCACAATCCAATCGTTTTGCTGTCTTCACAATCTCGCGATGAGGGGCACCTTCAGCCACATGTACTTCCCAATGAACGTTGTCGGCTAAATTCAGTTCCGCCAGTTCAGTCAACTGATGTTCCATTGCAGCAATCGCTGTCTCTATTGCCCCTTCGGGAAAATACGATGCCACCACAGGCATATTAAACCCGGGTAAAACACCTAGAAGGTGTATTTCCTGCCCTTTGCTGAGTATTCCATTGAGGTATTTAAGTGCATGCTCCGCCGTCACGATATCTTCCAGATCAACGGGGAAGAGAGCCTTAGTAAACATTACATTCACCCTATGACATTAGCTATCAGGCAGTTTTTCGACGACGCAGCTGCATGGCGGCCAAACCTGCCAACAATATAAGTACCGGGATATACACCAACTGTTTCGGAGGTCGCTCAGCTTGAGTTTCGATCGCCAGGATTTCCCAGCCGAAATCGATACCCGCCTTTTGCGCTGCGCTATCGAAGCCCACCATATCCACCATGACCTTTTCATCACCGACAGATAACATCAGTCCAACCTCTTGCAAGCGTTGCGCGCCATCCCCGGCTGCGCCCAACTCCAATTCGACAATTTTTTTCACGTAATTGCCATCTATCGTGTCACCCGCCACAGCCAGACGCAGAGAACGGTTCTCAGGTAACGTCCCCGCAATCTCTTCTATCTGAACGGCAAGTTTAGTTTCCAGTGGCGGATAAACTTCGTCCCACCAGAAGCCCGGGCGGAACATAGAAAACGCCACCAGCAATAACACAGCCGTTTCGTACCAACGACTTTTAACCAGCCAGTACCCCTGTGTCGCCGCAGCAAAGATCAGCATCGCACCTGTTGCCGACAAGACGGTCATCAACAGATGAAAAGGACCTTCAACACCGATTAACAAAAGCTCAGTATTAAAAATAAACATAAAGGGTAGTACGGCCGTGCGGATATCATAGGTAAAACCCTGGATACCTGTTTTGATCGGATCGGAACGCGCAATCGCCGCGGCAGCATAAGCCGCCAGCCCCACAGGGGGCGTGTCATCAGCCAAAATTCCGAAATAAAACACAAACAGGTG
Organism: Pontibacterium sinense; assembly: GCF_015209595.1. Classification (GTDB taxonomy): domain Bacteria; phylum Pseudomonadota; class Gammaproteobacteria; order Pseudomonadales; family Balneatricaceae; genus Pontibacterium; species Pontibacterium sinense. Next base: position 1,431 of record NZ_JADEYS010000022.1, read on the forward strand.
GACCGCTATCAAAGGCACCAATAAGCCATGCTCAGCCCCCAGCGTAACAATAACCGGAGCCATCAATGTGGAGACAACGATGTAGTTGGCCGTTGTTGGCAATCCCATGCCCAATACCAAACTAATGATGGCGGTAAACAGCAGCATCAACATCACGTTACCGCCAGAGATAAACTCCACGAACTCAGTCATGACCAGTCCGATCCCCGTCAACGTGACAGTCCCCACCACAATGCCTGCCGCAGCCGTTGCGACACCAATGCCAATCATATTGCGCGCACCGCTGACCAAACCGTCCAGCAGGTCATGAATACCCACAGCCCCAGAATCCTTCCAGTGATGATCACCACGAAACATCGATTTCAGAGGTTTATGGGTAACCACAACCGCAGTCATAAATACGGTAGCCCAGAACGCTGACAGTCCCGGTGATAGACGTTCAACGGTGAGGCACCAAACCAATACGACAACCGGCAATAGAAAGTAGAGACCAGATTTCACCGTCGGCCCCACTTCCGGCAGTTTGACGATCGCGGCATTTGGATCATCCATGTGTAACTCAGGATATTGAGCAGCATATCGAATCAATGCCAAATAAGCCGCCAGCATTACGATACCGATCAGCGCGTAGGTTCCGTCACCCAGCACCTCTTTAGACCACCCCATGCCGTAATAGATCGCCAACGAAAGAATACACACACCTGATATCACCATACTCCAGGTGAGCAACGATTCAGCCAGAGTGGGTTTGTAAGGACGTTCCAGCCCTTTCATGCCGGCCTTCAGCGCTTCCAGATGCACGATATAGATCAACGCTACATAAGAGATGAGCGCAGGCAGAATCGCGTGTTTGATGACTTCGATATACGAAACCCCAACATACTCCACCATCAGGAACGCGGCCGCGCCCATAATCGGAGGTGTCAGCTGCCCATTGGTCGAAGCAGCCACTTCGACTGCACCGGCTTTTTGACCGGGAAACCCAACCCGTTTCATCAACGGAATGGTAAACGTGCCGGTCGTCACAACATTGGCAATCGATGACCCAGACACAAGACCACTTAACCCGGACGATACGACGGCGGCTTTTGCGGGTCCGCCTTTCATGTGTCCCAACAGGGAAAACGCGACTTGTGTGAAGTAATTACCGGCACCGGCTTTATCCAGCAGTGAACCGAATAACACAAAGAGAAAGACAAAACTGGTAGAAACACCCAGCGCGACCCCAAATACACCTTCACTGGACAGCCACTGGTGGGACATCGCCTTACTCAGGCTTGCCCCTTTATGGGCGATCACATCCGGCATATACGGACCGCCAAAGGTGTAGATCAGGAAAATTGTCGCGACCACCATCAACGGAGGCCCTAAAGCACGGCGGGTTGCCTCTAACAGGATCAGCATTCCCGACACGGCTACTACAAGATCCAGTCTATTGGGCGCACCGGCACGATCAGCCAGCTCAGCATGAAAGATCACCAGATACGAAGCACAAAACGCACCGACCAAACCCAATACCCAGTCCTGTATCGGAATATAAAATCGGGGTGAACTTTTGAGTGCGGGGAAAGCCGTATAGGCAAGAAATATGGCGAAGCCGAGGTGAATTGAACGTGCCTGCGTATCGTTAAACACGCCAAAGTTCAGCGTAAAGGGCAGTGGTGATGCATACCACAGTTGGAACAGCGACCATGCCAACGCAACACCCCAGAGAAGCTTGCCGGGCAGACCACGCGGCGCACGTGCGCCACTATCCGCCTGTGCAACCATCTCTTGAACATCAGGATCAACATGTGGGGTTGGCTTGTCAGTCACATTAGCTCCAGATCAGAAAACACAAAACGGGAGCCGAAGCCCCCGTTTTTAGCTGCGAATCAAAGCAGACCCGCTTCCTTGTAGTACTTCGCTGCACCTGGATGCAATGGTGCTGTCAGACCGTCTTTTACCATCTCTTCTTTCTTCAGGTGTCGGAACGCTGGATGAAGATTACGGAAAGTATCGAAGTTCTCGAATACCGCTTTTACCACCTGATACACCACTTCTTCGGGTACGGCAGCAGAGGTTGCAAACGTTGCACCGACACCAAATGTCGCAACATCAGCATCATTACCACGGTACATACCCGCAGGCACGGTTGCAGATCGGTAATAAGAGTTGTCCTTAATTAAACCTTCCACTGCGCTGCCATCCACAGTAACCAGTTTGCTATCACACGAGGTGGTCGCCTCTTTAATCGCACCACTTGGATGCCCAACAACGTAAACCATCACATCGATCTTGTTGTCACATAACGCACTGGCCTGTTCAGATGCCTTCAGTTCAGATGCAAGCGCGAAATCATCCATTGTCCAGCCTTTGGCGTTCATCAGCACTTCCATCGTGCCACGCTGACCGGATCCAGGGTTACCAATATTGACGCGTTTACCTTTCAGGTCATCAAAGGTTTTGATACCTGAATCGGCGCGAGCAACAACCGTAAACGGCTCGGGATGTACAGAGAATACTGCACGCAGATCTTTGTTTGCGCCTTTGTCTTTGAACTTACTGGTGCCGTTATAGGCATGGTATTGCCAGTCAGACTGCGCAACCCCCATATCCAACTCACCGGCACGGATCGTATTCAGGTTGTAGATAGAGCCACCGGTTGACTCAACCGAGCAACGGATACCGTGATCTTTACGTCCTTTGTTCACCAGACGGCAGATTGCACCACCAGTTGGATAATAAACACCAGTTACGCCACCGGTACCAATAGTGATGAACTGTTCGGCGGAAGCGGTCACAGATGCTCCCATCGCAGCAACACCTACCCCAAACGCCAGTAGTGCTGAGGTAACTGTCTTCTTGATCGTCATAGCAGTCTCCCTGTTCTTATTTTTAAGTAGCTCTTTAATAACGAGAGCTGACTGTTAAATAGTAGACACAAGTGCTAAGTGTTCAAGAATAAAACACGACTAAATAGCACTATTTATGATTTCAATTCATGTAAAACACCCAAGCACTGTTTTTGACACGACACACCTTCAATTACGCAGAAACCGTTTTACCTTACGGTAAGGAAAAACATCCATAATATTTCCCGCCCTGACCTGATTCTGCATTTCACGCCAGAACTTCACATCGAGAAGATCCTGATGGAGTTCATTAAAGATCTTTCTAACCGTACGATCACATCGGGTTAAGATGTGTAACTCCTCCGGAAACACATCGGTTGGTCCGACTGAATACCAAGGTTCATCCATCATTTCCTGTTCGGGATACAGCGCCTCAGGGATCTCGCGAAAATTACACTCGGTGAGATACATAATCTCATCATAGTCGTAAAAAACGACCCGTCCGTGCCGGGTGATCCCAAAGTTTTTAAACAACATGTCACCGGCAAAGATATTAGCTGCGGCCAATTGCTTAATGCATTTTCCAAACTCGTTGATTGCATGAAACACGGCATACTCATCCTTGTTCGCCAACGCTTCGTTAATATGGATATTCAACGGCGTCATCCGCCGTTCGGTCCAGAGATGTTTGATCAGCACCCTATCCGTTTCAATTTCTACAGAGGATCCCGCCACCTTTTGCAATTCATCGATCAGCTCATCCGAGAAGCGCGCACGCGGGAAACTGAAATTGGTAAACTCCATGGTATCCGCCATACGCCCAACCCGGTCATGCCGCTTAACCAGCTGATACTTTTCGATCACCGTACTACGGGCAATATATTTCGAGGAGGAGAAGCTGTCCTTGATAACTTTAAACACCAGTGGATAACTGGGTAAAGTGAAGACCGTCATCACCATGCCTTTGATACCGGGCGCGACAATCAATTCATCGTCAGAGTTTTTCAGGTGTTCAATAAAAGTACGATAGAACTCAGCCTTGCCCTGTTTATAAAACCCAACAGAACTGTATAACTCTGCTACGGACTTCATCGGTAGGATCGACTGCATAAACCGAATGAATTCTGATGGAACATTTACGTCGGCCATAAAGTACGCCCGGGTAAAGCTGAATATCACCGATACATCGTTCTCTTCAGTGATCAGCGTATCCACGTAGAGACCACCCGCTTCGTTATTTAGCAGCGGCAATACAAACGGCAACTGTTTGTCTTGGGTACGTACACGGCCGACGATATAAGCCCCTTTGTTTCGATAGAAGACCGTTTTAACCACTTCGATAGAGGTGCTTTCTGCATCATTAAATTCATCCGCCATGTTATTGCGCACATGCCGCATAATATTGCGAATATCCCGCCGTTTATTTTCCCAGGGGATATCAAAGGCCACATCGTCCAGCAACGTCGATATCATCACCTGTAATCCACGAACGGGATAATACGTTCGATAGATTTCATCACCGGAATCCACAATCCGACCCGCCATCGAACTGTGAATAAACATATGCTGATCATCCAGCTGCAAATGCCCGAACAAACGACAATAGATTGAGTTGTAATAGGTTTCGGCCAATTCAAAATCATCGCGTAAGACGATCAGATTGATATAGGCCTGCTTCGCAAGCAGCCAAAGATCAGAGGTATGTACCGATTCACCCACCGAGCGCTGTAAAGCTTCAGCCGCATCCTGGCACATACTCTCATAGAGATTAATACGCTCAGTCGAGGCGTGCTGAACCGCGCCCCAATCGGCTAACTCGAAACGCGCCTTCGCACCTGCGGTAATACGATGAAAATGCGCACGGTAGTCAGAGAAACTCTGCAAAATATCCTGTGCGATCTGTTCTGCCAACATCACCATCGGTCTTACCCTCTGCGGCCAAAACACTCAGCCACTCTATAATGTAAGGTATGGATGACCTGCCACAGCCCAGCCTTTTACTTTTTGCCTATGCCATATAAGCGTCAACTTAAGGGATTAGGCTTGAGCATTAGAAGAGCTGCCAGTGGATTACACGATAGGAGAGATTGGATGTATAAGCTACCCGCGCTTGATGCAGTGAAAGAACTCAAAGCCATTGCGGTATTAACCAGCGGTGGCGATGCACCGGGCATGAACCCCGCAATCCGTGGCGTTGTTCGTGCCGCATTAAGTCACGGCATTCGTGTCTATGGGGTCAATCGGGGCTACAGCGGATTAATCATCGGAGATATCTGGGAGATGAACTCCCGCTCCGTCACCAACATCGTACAACGCGGCGGGACCTTGCTAAAAAGTGACCGTTGCGAGGCATTTAAAGACCCTACCGTGCGCCATCAGGCGGCTGAGATTCTACGCGAGCGAGAAATTGAAGGCTTAGTTGTCATTGGCGGTGATGGTTCCCTCACAGGTGCAGCCTTGCTAGCCGAAGAGTCGGGCATCCCCGTTGTGGGGCTGCCCGGCACAATCGACAATGATATCCACGGCAGCGACGATACCATCGGCTTTGATACGGCGGTCAACACTGCTCTGGATGCGATCGACCGTATTCGTGATACAGCCCTTTCCCACGAACGGCTGTTTCTGGTCGAAGTCATGGGACGAGATTCCGGCTTTATCGCCACTCAGGTCGGCATCGCCTGCGGTGCGGAGATGGTGGTGATTCCAGAGGTCGAATTTAAGATCCAAAGCCTCTGCTTTCAACTGGCCAACAACCGCGTCAAAGGCGAAGGCTCCAGCGGGATTATTGTTGTAGCCGAAGGTCCACGACCGGGGCTCACCTACCGCATCGCACAACAACTCGAAGAGAACGGTCAATCGCCTAAGGTTTGTATTCTTGGCCATATTCAGCGAGGTGGCAGTCCAACAGGGCATGACCGGGTATTAGCCTCCTGCATGGGCGCAACCGCAGTCGACTACCTGCGGGCGGGATACTCCAGCATTATGGTGGGTGTGCAAAAAGGTGAAGTTCTGGATGTTCCGCTGAAAGAGGTGCTCGAGCGCAAGAAACCCCTCGCCAGCGAATGGATCGCCATGAGCTCACTGCTACACAAGTAGCTATCAGCTTCCCGGGGCGCTAAGATGCGTCCCCATGACCATCCGTGACTTACCTCTCCAGCAGCGCTATCAGGCCTACCTAGCACAGGGCTACGATGACGATCCTGTGCAACGACATGCATTGGAGCACTTATGCCAGCTGCAACACCTGCTGAATCAGAAACGCAGTCAAACGCTGCCACGCGGTCTTTATCTCTGGGGACCGGTCGGTCGGGGTAAAACCTTCCTGATGGATCTGTTCTGCGACTCGTTACAGGAGGATTACGGCAACGATTGTGCATTGCGTCTGCATTTCCACCGTTTTATGTCGCTGATCCACCAGCAACTGCAAGACTACTCCGGTCACGAAGACCCTCTGCAAGAAGTTGCCAAGGGGCTGGCACAGAAATACCGCGTACTCTGCTTCGACGAGTTTCTAGTAGCTGAGATCGGTGATGCCATGTTATTGGGCCGGTTGATTGAACATCTGTTCAGACAAGGCGTGACATTAGTCTGCACATCTAATCGGCCACCGGAAGAGTTGTATCGGGGTGATATCCATAAAGATCGTTTTGAGCCTACGGTCAGACGTCTGCGGGATAATATGACCGAAGTAGCGATGGAGGGAGAGAAGGATCACCGTCTGCGTGCGCTCACCCACAAAGCAGCGTTTTTTGTTGAGAGTCCTGCATCACTCAGCGACTTATTCCAACCCCATGCAGAACACGTCCACAGCCGCGATACAGATATTCTGGTCTGTCGACGCCCTATCCCCTGTATCGCGGCAACATCTGATGTGATCTGGTTTGATTTTAACGCCCTCTGCGAAGGCCCGCGCAGCCATCTCGATTACATCGATATTGCGCGCCGCTTTCACACGTTGTTTTTAAGCAACGTACCTTTGCTCGGCGGCAAGCAATACGAGCGCATCAAAGCCCGCGGCACCGAAGATGGCGCCATCGGCTCAAAATCCACCGGCGAGCGGCAGGTGATGATTGGCCAGTCAGATGATCCCGCCCGACGGTTTATAGCATTAGTGGATGAACTCTATGACCGCAGGGTTAATCTGTTCCTGAATGCAGCGACTGATCTGGATACGCTCTATCAGGGCGATCTGCTGGCCTTTGAGTTCAACCGTACCCGTAGCCGCCTGACCGAGATGGCCTCGGAAGAGTATCAACAAGCAGCACACCAACCCTGACCGCCGGCTCAATCCAGCCTGCGGCTCGTCCCAGACAAGGTCTCTTCCGGCAACCCTGTTAAGCTATCACTCAGCGATCATCACTTATATTGGCAGGCCAGCCATGAGGAACCCACGATGCGAAGCCTGATGCGATTTTTCTTTCAGGGACTCCTGATTCTGCTACCGGTCATGCTGACCATCTATCTGGTTTACCTGATCTTCACCGCTCTGAATGAAACCGTTTTTTCTGCTATCGGCAGCCTGTTAACCCTGTTCTTTCCGGCACTGGAGCCGGGGTTGAGTGCAACACTGGCTGGCACCGCCGTCACCCTGATCGTGATTACTGCTACCGGTTTGCTCGGGTCGCTGTATCTGGGCCGTTATTTAATGGGTTATGTGGATCGTTTTCTCGAACGCATCCCGCTCATCAAGCTGCTCTATAACGCGCTGAAAGATCTGTTCAACGCCTTCTTAGGGGACGCCAAAAGCTTTGATAAACCTGTACTTGTATATTTAAGCGAAGATAAGCGGATTAAAGCGATGGGATTTATGACACGGGAAAGCATGGAGAGCTTCGGCTTGGAAGATGAGGTCGCCGTCTATCTGCCGCAATCGTATAACTTTGCCGGCAACCTGATTATTGTTCCAAAAACTCAGGTAGAGCGATTAGATGTCGCGGCCAGTCAGGTGACCGCGTTTGTGGTCAGCGGAGGTGTCTCCACTGACCGGCAGAACAGCAATTAACCGCGATGATCAGACACAAACGGATTGCTCTCACGTTCATGCCCGAACGTAGACATCGGACCGTGTCCCGGAATGAAATCAACATCATCACCTAACGGGAACAACTTCTCGCGAATAGATGCGATCAGTGTTGGATGATCCCCTTTAGGGAAATCCGTACGGCCAATCGAGCCCTGAAACAGAACATCACCCACCATCGCGATCAGATCGCCGGGATGGAAGAACACTACATGACCCGGCGTATGGCCCGGCGTATGCAACACACTCAGTGACTGATTACCCACCTGTACATCATTGCCTTCATCCAGCCAGCGATCAGGGGTAAAACCTTCCACTGGTGGAAATCCAAACATCGTACACTGCTGATCCAGACCATCAATCCAGAACTTATCCTCAATATGTGGACCTTCAACCGGCACACCGGCTTTTGCCACCAGCTCAGCAGTACCGCCCACATGATCGAGGTGAGCGTGTGTCAGCAGGATTTTCTCCAGTGTTACACCTTCCTCTTCAACCGCTGCCAGAATGCGATCAACGTCACCACCCGGGTCGATCACCGCCGCTTTGTTGGTTTCTTCGCACCAGATCAGAGTGCAGTTCTGCTGGAACGGTGTCACAGGGATAATTCGGAATTTCATAAAGTACAGCGCCTCACTGATTGATACGACCGAGTATATCAGAGGCAAAATGACGACGGCATAACCGAACGATGATCAACGCTAAGAGTTTGCCTGATCCAGATCACGCCAGCGACGGATCAGTTTACGACTGTAACTGCCGCAAGGCTGGCGATATGCTTTCGGTGCAAGCTGCAAGACCTGTTCCAAAAGCACCTGCTCACGCCCTGCAGATACGTGCTTTAAGCGAACCAAATCATCAGTCCAGAACGCACGTCGGTGACTGTTCAGATAATCCTGCAAGATAGCCAGATCATGCAGCTGCCCTAAATATTCACCCAGCATTTTCAGGCGTGCCCGTTGTTTATGCTGATGTGTCGGAAACAACAGTGAAAACTGATAATAGAATCGTTTCACTTGTTTGCGCCATCGGTGCAACTGTTCGGCTTCAGGTTGCTGTTGAATCTGCTGCCAATGCTGACGTCCGGCGTCATACTCTCCGGCAATCGCTGCACGCAGAGCCTTCTGATCATATGTCTTCAGATGCCAATGACGTGCTTCTTTCTGCAGGCGCCGCAAACAGGTCCGTGCATGTTCTAACGGCTCTAATCCGGTATCGTCTAAAGAGGCCGCATGATAATGCTCAAACACAGGTCCACGTAATCGTTCACAACATTCATGATCGTAGATCTCTTGCAGCAACTGCTCCATGGTATCAAGCAGCACCCGGGCATCTCGGTTATCGGACAAATTCCCGGCCAACGCCTTGCTCTGTTCATCCGCCAGGCGATATGCCGATTTTCCGATCCCCGCGCGTAACAAGCGTAAAAATGCCCGCATCCGCTTCATCCCCGTCCGGGTATCATGAACCACCTCGTCACGTTGCGCAGCATTCGCCTGCATCAGAATTTTATTTATGCTTTTCAAGTGGTTATCTACTACCTGATGGACCTCCCTCCCCAAACGTTGACTGGTGTGCAATGCAATAGCCATGCTAACTCTCGCTTTCAAGTATCTCTGTTCAAAGAATAGACCACAGCGAATGAGCTACACTGAGAGGTGCAGGAGCCCCAACCGGCAGGAGCCTCAATGAGAGGTGAATACCATGTCCCTTGCGCCAACCATTCAGCGCTATCTGGATAACCAACATATTACCTACAAACGCGTTTTCCATCCTTACGCCGAAACCGCTATGGGCTGTGCCCTCGCAGCCAAAGTTCCCCCTAAACGGGTCGCCAAAGGTGTAGTACTGAGAGACGATGAAGGTTTTGTGATGGCCGTTGTACCGGCCGACCGTCAGGTCGATTTGCGCGCTGTGAATCATTTCACTAACCGCCTGCTGACCACAGCCCGTCAGAACGATGTCAAAATCCTGTTCCGGGACTGTGCAACAGGTGCGGTGCCCAGTTTAGGTCAGACTTATAATCTGCCTGTGATCTGGGATGACCATCTGGGTGAAGAGCCAGAATGCTATCTGGAAGCCGGAGACCACCGCGAGCTGGTCAGAATGAATCGGGACAGTTTCCTCGATTCGATGAAAAACCAGCCTCACGGCAGGATTAGCTTTTAAAAGCGGATCAGCACTCACCCCCAACTATGCGGCGACAAATGATGTCGTCGCATACTTTTCCTCTCCGATATCACTCTTTTACTCCGTCACCACTTTACAGCCGACCCGGATTTGCGGATAAAGGGGATATACCTGCTATCTGAGCGAAAGGACGTGGCAGCACATGAAAAAACTGAAACACGAAGCAGAACTGGTACGACAGGCATTGACCGTAGGGGCAGCCTATTTCGAAAAGCGTGGCGCCGGAAAATTTGAAGCAACTGACAGCGCCAGTAACAAGGTAACAGCCGTTTACCGTTTACTGGTACAAGATGGCTTGATTCAACCACTGGCAAAGGATCAGGAAAACGAGCCGAATATGAAACATAAACTGGCCTTGTGGATAGAGCGTCAGCTACCGGACAATCACCCCCTGAAAAACGGTTAATGCTGAATACGTACAACCGCGTAAGGTGTGCAAACGCATCGAGCGCGGCTTCCCGTACAAATTTGAATGTTCAATCACCAAACAGGCATAGATTTTCATTGAGGCGCGGCGATTTCTCATATTTTCCGCAGGTTCCCACTACCAAAATCTATACCTAAGCACTACATTTATACAACGAACTGTCCCATAACACTTCGGGCTGTGGATAATACGGTCTGGCAGTAAGCGCTTACTCGGATAGCTCCAATTGTCTGGTCATTTGGCTAAGTCAGGATGCAGTCATGGCGCATGTAAAACGGATTTCACTGGCACTTGCTCTACTGTTCGTGGTGTCACTCGGCATTTATGTACAACAAGGGCTTAACAGCCGCACACCAGCACTGTCTATCCGCATCGCGGTTTCACAAACACCGCTTAGCCCCCCTTTTTATGTTGCTCAGCACAAAGGTTATTTTAAGGATCAAGGTATCGAGGTTGAGCTGGTACCTTATGTCGGAGGGCACCTCTGCTTTCAGGCTCTGACAAAGGGTGAAGTGGATCTGGCCACTACGTCTGATTCGGTGATCATGTTTAACAGTTTTGATCGCGGTGATTTCTCTATCCTGAGCAGTTTTGTAGAATCCGATAACGACATTAAAGTGATATCACCCGCTTCGTTGGGGATACGCGAACCCGGGCAGCTACGCGGACGGCGTATCGGAGTCATTCATAACACTGCCAGTGAATTTTTCCTGCACAGCTTGCTGCTGATTAGCGGAATTCCCCCTCAAAACGTAGAACTGATCTCTCTACGCCCAGACGAAATGGCCACGGCTCTGCTGGATGGGCAGATCGATGCGGCTTCCGTTTGGGAGCCCTATGCCTACGAAGCATTACAACAGTCAGCCCCCCCGCCTAACATCATCAACGCAAGGGGCATGTATACCCTGTCGTTTAATCTGGTCAGCATGCGCTCCCAGATTTCCAAGCAATTGACCGAACACAAAAAAGTACTCTCAGCCCTCGGTGACGCCATTCGTTATATCGCAAAACATCCGGACGACGCACAGCAGATCATGGCACAGCAACTGCAACGCGACCCCAAGGCCATTGCACACAGCTGGAACGACTATGTTTTCAAACTCTCGCTCAGCAATTCTTTGATCTCCACACTGGAGAGTGAAGCACGCTGGGCTGTCACCCAACACCGAGTAAGCTCAGCATCCATACCCGACTACCGTACATTTATCGACGATACTGCGTTGTTATCCACTGAACCTACGGCGTCACTGATACGATGAAAATTTCTCAGCGACTTGTCATTCTGGCGACCAGCGCCGTTGCTCTATCGATCGCCCTGACCGGTAATATGCTCTGGCAGGACTATCAGCAATCCCGGATTTTTTCACGACTGGAGGATGCCTATCGGGTACAAACCGGTATTGAAACAATGCGGGCACATCTTAGTAACTATCAGCAAAACAGAAACTTGTCTCCCCTGAGCGAGAGTCGCTTACTGTATGAAGAGCTGGATGTCATGCTGAGTCAGTCAGCCAATACACTGGATCAACAGGAGGTTTACCTTCAAAGCCTGAACAAACGCAATAACAGCGTCTGCTTTCTACTTGACCAGATGATCCGAATTCACGAGAGCGGCCAGGACCAGTCCCAAACCGATGCCCTGACCCACCTCAGCAATCTGCTCTCGTCAGTCATCCAGTCAATGTCTGAAGACACCGTGCGGCTGGAACAATATGCGGTTGAGGGCTCCAAGCAACTGCACACACAAGGCAACTTACTGACAGGCGGCCTGTTATTGGCACTCACCCTGCTGTTATCCGGTTTAAGTCTGCGCACCGCTAAATTATTTAAGCATCGTATCTCAGTGTTGGATCAAGGCATTCGTCACCTGAGCGAAGGCGACACCCGTATCCAGATTGAAATGGATACCGGAGATGAATTCAGTGAAGTCGCTCATCATTTCAATCAAATGACAGACCGGCTGCAGGAAAGCTCGATCTCCCGCAATCAGTTGCAGATTGAGGTAGAGCGCCGCACGCAAGAGCTTGAGATGCAGAAACAAGCCCTGAGACAATTGGCCGATCATGACGAACTCACCCAGTTGCCCAACCGTACCTATTTCCGCAATAACCTGCTCAGTACGATCCGTAAAAGCGAACGCCACGGAAACGCTGTAGCCGTATTATTTATGGACCTGGATAAGTTCAAACAGATCAATGATTCATTAGGGCACAATATAGGGGATGAAGTATTGCAGGAAGCGTCCCGTCGTTTTCGTGATCGCCTGCGCTGCAGTGATTTTGTTGCCCGACTTGGCGGCGATGAGTTCACCGTGATTATCGAACCTGTGGATAATCCTCAGGATGTTGCAAACATTGCCCAACAGCTCCTGCAATGTATGCAACAACCGGTTCTGGTGAAACAGCACTCGCTGCATCTGGGTACCAGTATTGGCATCAGTGTCTTCCCTCAAGACGGTAAGGATGTCGCCACCCTGATGCGAAATGCCGATCTGGCGATGTATAAGGCGAAAGAGAACGGAGGCAACCGTTTCCACTTCTACAGTGAGGATATGACCCAGGATGCATTGCGCAAAATGTCCCTTGAAGAAGAGTTACGACAAGCATTACAGGAAGATCAGCTTACCGTGTATTACCAACCTCAATACGATCTGGGAAACAAAAAGCTGGTTGGCGTCGAAGCACTGGTGCGCTGGAATCACCCAGAGAAAGGGTTAGTCGCGCCCATGGAGTTCATCCCTTTGGCAGAAGAACGCGGGTTGATCAATCAACTGGGGCTACAGGTTCTGCAAAAAGCCTGTACTCAATGCGCACAATGGCTAAATGAAGGCTTTGATCCGGGTATACTCGCCGTTAATATCTCTGCCCGTCAGCTCACCGAGCGACAGGTCCCTGAACAGATCAGCCAGATTCTAAAATTCACCGGCTGGCCAGTACATCGCCTGGAACTGGAAGTCACCGAGAGCTTCTTTATCAGTGATACTCAAAGATCACTGGCAGTGCTAAATCAGCTGCGGGATATGGGCATTAAACTGGCGATTGATGACTTTGGCACCGGATATTCGTCACTGTCCTACCTGAAACAGCTACCGATTTCCAAGCTAAAGATTGATCGTTCATTCACACGTGATTTGATCGACGATGCAGAGGACCGCGCGATCAGCGAAGCGATTATTGCACTGGGAAAAAGTCTGGGCTTACAAGTGATCGCCGAGGGAGTTGAGCTGGAAGGGCAAGCTGACATCCTGATCCATGAAGGGTGCGACCAGGCTCAGGGGTATCTCTACGGTAAACCTATGTCTGCAGAGCAATTCAGTTTGCTGGCCGCAGCCAACCCCGTGTCAGAGGGGTTAACTGAAACCAGTCTATAACTCAAACCGTCTGGGGCAATTTCAGGTGATCTAACACTGATTCAACCAATGCTTCTATCAGCAGGTTATCCGCATCGGGCGCCAAAGCCTCCTTCGTTGCCATCTGACCGGTCGGGGTAATCGCCCACTTGCCATCGGACTTCTCCACTGAAACTTCATTGCCGCAACTTCGACAACAACTCAGGTCACCCGGATGCTGTTCGCGCTTAATTACAATCGTTGGGCCGCAGGCAGGGCATTCCTGCAAAGGAATTCCATCATCGGTATGCCCAATAATGGCAGATAATGCCCCCTCTTGTGCCAGCATGAGCAACGCATCTGCTGCATTTAAATCAAATTGTCCCCCCGCATTGCTCTCAATAATCTGCAGCGCCTTTTCCTGAGGCATTCCTGCGCGGTAGGGGCGATGGCTGGTCATCGCATCAAACGCATCACATACACCCACAATGCGCGCATCCAATGGCACATCCAGGCCACTTAAACCTTTAGGGTATCCGCGTCCATCCGGGGTTTCATGATGCGCAATGATCGCGGCCTCCACCAAACTACTCAGTGGGTGTCCTGACAACACACGCATCCCCACTTCTGGATGCGCCTTGATTACCGCATACTCTTCATCCGTCAGTTTTCCCGGTTTGCGCAAAATATCATCCGGCACACCGACCTTACCCAGATCATGTAAAAAGCCCCCTAAGCCAATCCGAGCGATGTCTGCCGGGGGTAAAGACAGTTTTTCCGCAACCAGTCGACTATACTGACTGACGCGCCACAAGTGGCCGCCCGTATAAGGGTCTCGCGCCTCAACCATCGAGGCCATCACGTAGAGAGTCGTCAGCATTCCTTGCGCATGTCGCTGGCTATGGGACCGTTCCTGTTTACGTCGCCAAAACATACTGAACTCCTTTAGGTAGAATATGCGGTAAAATCATTAAAGCCTGTTAGCGGTGGATTTTATATTTTCGGCACATGATCTATTCCCTTTAGTTCAGCAACAGAATATTTGACCATTTACTCAGTTAATAATTACGTAATGAAAACTTACTTAAGCGAAATCTAATATTCTTGACAGATTATGGAATGATCGTTAGTTTCCATACTAATTTAAGGGGTATGTAGCTATACCCTAATATTCCCTAACATAAAGGTTGGCCCAATGAACAAGCATTTCGTTCTCACCAGTGGCCGTAGCGGCAGCAACTACATATCAAGCTTGCTGACCAAACATCCCAATGTGATTAACTACGGTGAAGTACTCGGTGAATGGACCACCGGTTACAAGGTAAATAAATATTTGATCGGTCAGGGAGACGCGGGCAAATATTTAGACTTTATCTATCGTGGCAAGGGGTATTTCCAGCTATCCCAAACATACGCACGTCTAAAATCAGTCGTATCGAGTCAGGGTGTCGTAAATAAAAAATGGTCAGACATCACAAGTTATGGCATCAAAGATTTTGCCATGACCCTGATTCAGCGCGACGCACCTGACTTTTTGAAGCAAAATCCAGATATCCGGGTAATCAACCTCTATCGTGAGAATGCTTTGCGTCGTTTTGCTTCTGTGCAACTCCTTGATGAAACGGGTGTTGTGTCTACGGATCATGCTCAGGTTGATGCCGCTGCCGCGCTAAAGCTGAAGAAACAGGTCTACCTTGACCCCAACACCATTCTTGCAGACCTGCAGCGCACACAACAGGTTGTGCAGGATCAGCTGGATATGGTCGCTCAACTCCCTGAAGAGCAGGTTTTGACAATTCGCTATGAAGATCTCTTTGCCAGCGAAGAAGCTAAACATGACTTCGCAGCGAATATGTTTAAGTTTATTGGGGTTGAACCGCTGGAATTAAGTAGCAGCCATAAAAAACTCAACAGCGACAACCTGAAAGAGTTGATCTCCAATTACGATGAAATTTTTGAGATTTGTAAGGGCAGTGAATTTGAACGCTACTTCTATTACTGATTAAATCAGAAGTAAGCGCATCACCAGCTGGCTCTTATTCAAACAACCGTTTACCGGTAATGCTTGAAAAGCCCTGCAAGCTGAAAGATAATTCAAAAATTCGCGGTGTGGTAGTGGTATATAAATTGCGAAGCCGAATTCTCCTCCTAAGGATAGTGCAGGGGATCCACAACGAAAAAAGCCGCCCCTTAGGGGCGGCTTTTTTTATTTAAGAATCTAATTCTGAAACTATTTACACCTTATGGTAAATCTCAGCACCCGATTCTTTAAATTCTGCTGATTTCGCCTGCATCCCTTCATCCGCTTTTGCGTTGATGGCTGCTACCTGCTCGGCATCCAGATCACGCACTTCCTGCGAGATCTTCATGGAACAGAACTTAGGTCCGCACATGGAGCAGAAGTGTGCCACTTTTGCAGAATCTTTTGGCAATGTTTCATCGTGATACGCACGTGCAGTGTCCGGGTCCAGACCGATGTTGAACTGATCTTCCCAACGGAATTCAAAGCGCGCTTTAGACATCGCGTTATCGCGAATCTGCGCACCCGGATGACCTTTTGCCAGATCCGCTGCGTGCGCTGCGATCTTGTAGGTGATGATGCCTTCTTTTACATCCGCTTTGTTCGGCAGGCCCAGATGTTCTTTCGGTGTCACGTAACACAACATGGCACAACCGTACCAGCCGATCATGGCCGCACCGATACCGGATGTGATGTGGTCGTAACCTGGTGCGATGTCAGTGGTCAATGGGCCAAGCGTGTAGAACGGTGCTTCATGGCATTCGGTCAGCTGCTTGTCCATGTTCTCTTTGATCATGTGCATTGGCACATGCCCCGGACCTTCGATCATCACCTGTACGTCGTATTCCCATGCGATCTTGGTCAGCTCGCCCAGTGTTTCCAGCTCGGCAAACTGCGCTTCATCGTTGGCATCGTAAACAGAGCCCGGACGTAAGCCGTCCCCCAGAGAGAAAGACACATCGTAAGCTGCACAGATCTCACAGATCTCACGGAAGTGGGTGTAGAGGAAGTTCTCTTCGTGGTGTGCAAGACACCATTTCGCCATGATGGAACCACCGCGGGATACGATACCTGTCATGCGTTTCGCGGTCATTGGCACGTAGCGCAACAGAACACCGGCGTGAATGGTGAAGTAATCAACCCCTTGCTCTGCCTGCTCGATCAGCGTATCGCGGAACACGTCCCAGTTCAGATTCTCCGCCACACCTTTTACTTTCTCCAACGCCTGATAAATCGGTACGGTACCGATAGGTACGGAGGAGTTACGCATGATCCATTCACGGGTTTCATGAATGTTATCACCGGTGGACAGATCCATAATGGTGTCCGCGCCCCAGCGTGTACCCCAGGTCATTTTCTCCACTTCTTCTTCAATGGAGGACGTGACGGCAGAGTTACCGATGTTGCCATTGATCTTCACCAGGAAGTTACGGCCGATGATCATTGGCTCAACTTCAGGGTGGTTGATATTGGCTGGGATAATTGCGCGGCCTTCAGCCACTTCTTTACGTACAAATTCCGGCGTAATCTCTTCTGGCAGTTTTGCACCAAAGCTATGGCCTGGATGCTGTTCTGCAACCACGTTCCCTTCCGCCTTGGACTTTGCCAGTTTCATATTTTCACGGATGGCGATGTATTCCATCTCAGGCGTCACAATGCCCTGACGTGCATAGTGCAGCTGGGTGACATTTTTGCCTGACTGAGCGCGCCGAGGCTTGCGCTGAAGATCAAAACGCAACGTATCCAGACGCAGATCCGCTTCACGTCCACGACCGTACTCAGAGGTCAACGCATCCAGTTGTTCGGTGTCTTCACGCTCCAGAATCCAGTTTTCACGCAATGGCGCCAAACCTTTACGGATATCGATATCTACAGCTGGATCAGTATAAGGACCGGACGTATCGTACACATACAATGGGTCGTTCTTTTCACCGCCAAAATCAGTGGGCGTATCGTCCAGGGAGATCTCACGCATCGGCACCTGAATATCAGGACGGCTGCCTTCAACATATACTTTGCGGGATTTCGGGAACGGCTGTACGGAGTCCCGGTCTACCTGAGCACTTTCGCTGAGGTTTTTCATATTCTCTGCCATATGTCGCCTGCTTACTTTCTCGTTATGTTACCCAGTTTGCCAATCACTTTGACCACAACGCGTGGAAGTGATGCACCGGACCATGTCCGCTGCCCACCGCTAGCGTATCCGCCGCCGCAATAGCATTAGAGATATAGTTTTTGGCCTGCTCTACCGCCTGATATGGCAGCTCACCCTTTGCCAACATTGCGGCAATGGCAGACCCTAATGTACATCCCGTACCGTGGGTATTTTGTGTGTTGATACGTTTAGTGTTCAGTGTGATGCACTGTTCACCGTCAAAATAAATATCGGGACTCTGATCTTCATCTTCCAGATGACCACCCTTGAGTAACACCGCTTTTGGCCCAAGCGCCTTCAGATCACGTGCCATCCGTTCCATTTCAACCAGATTCTTCGGTTCGTCGCATCCCAGAATGACAGCCGCTTCCGGTAAATTCGGTGTAATGATTGATGCCAGAGGGATAAGCTGATGAACCAAAGCATCAACCGCCTCTGCTTTCAGCAGCGCATCGCCACTTTTGGACAACATGACCGGATCGACCACCAGCTTGGTCTGCGGATACTGACGTAAGAAGTTAGCAACAGCGATAACCACATCAGCATCACCAAGCATGCCGGTTTTAACCACATCAACCCGAAGATCATCAAAAACCGTTGCCAGTTGATCGATAATAAAAGGAACGGGGACCCGATGGATGGCACGTACTTCGCGAGTATTCTGCGCGGTCAGCGCAGTAATCACCGAAGCACCGTATACGCCGAGTGCGGAAAACGCTTTCAGATCGGCCTGTATGCCTGCACCGCCGCCAGAATCAGAACCGGCAATCGTCAGGGCAATAGGTATTTGGGCTGGATTTGGCATCAACATCCCCCTCTATGCTGTGAACCGAAGGTGATGATAAGGCCTGTCATAAGAATTTTTGTCGTCATTTCCAATCTCGATTTCCTACGCCGGTTTTAACCGGTTCAGGTTCAGCGGGTTTACTCTCAGCCCCTGCACTGCGCACGGGCACCCCGACCAAGACAATAGTCTCCTAGTGTATGTGCGTCCCACCGAGCTTGTCTATCCATGTGAGTAGATTTCATGTCTTGCAGCGAAAAACACAGAGAAAATTAGGCGTTTTCCCATACCTCTATTCCAAATATGCCACCCAACCATTGGGTATATCACTCATCAGCGTCAACGGATCAAAACCACCCTGCACCTATATAGACAATAACGACCTGCCACTCTGAAACCTCTGCGTTAGAACAACGACTACACCTTTAAATAACCAAACGACTTTAAACGCCACTCTCTTATATCGAAAAGTTTGATTCTTAGGAAAAATTAAGAATTTTTCCTATATCAACCGAGGTACCTCCAAAGCATAATAAATCTCGTGGATCTCCTGTTCATGGAACGAATATATTGGATGGCATACACAAGCAGAATGGATTAGCAGGACGCTGATGGCTGGAAGCCCAAGGATTAGCTGCATGGAATATGGACGCCAATGAAGGGCGCTTCGATGGATCGAAGCGCCCTTTTTCATATCTGAACGATACAACCCCCCTGTATCACAACACATATTCTTTGCCATTTACCGAATACTACTTAAGTATAACCTCCTAAAAATTAGGAATTTTTCCTATATATCCGCTCACTTCATATCAGGATAATGCGTCTTGTGGATCTCCTGTTCATGGAATGAATAACAAGGAAGGCCAAGGCAAGCGGAAGGGAAGGCAGGAAGCCGCGGCAGGAAGCCAATATCACACAGCAACGGTCACCGTTGGCTATGTGGTACACCGCACGGAAAATGGAAGCCAACGAGGGGGCGTCTCAAAGGAACTGAGCGCCCCCTTTTCTTTTTCGCAGACGGGTATCACCCTCCCCTAAAAATAACATCCACCTTTCAATTCAGATCAGATCGTTTGCGCCCAGCGAAAACATGGCTATCGCCAATAGCATCAATGCAGAAGCAGAGAACCGTTGCACAAAAACGCGCTTTGCCGGCATTTTTTCAGCGTAACGGAACCCCACCCACGTTAAGAACACTCCTAGAAAAATCGACAGCAATCCGCGACTCGACTGCACGATTCCCCCAAACACCACGCCAATTTCCGCAAAGCAGGCAAACAGGCACATCATTGCCAGCAACCAGGTCAGTGCTGAGGGTGTGCTTTGCAACAATAGATGTTTCTCTTTGATACGAGGATATAACAGTAGACTGGCGACAGCGCAGATCAGGTAACAGAGACACACCCCAACCGCTGCCGCATGGATCAACGGCAACTGCTCGAAGCTTCGCATGGTGTAAAGTACTGACAGATCGGACAAAGAATAGCCTACACAGGCCATCACAACCCAAAACAATGCACGTCCGTGGATGCGCCCTCCACTGGCACTCAACCAGACAGCGCACACAGCGCACAGTGCCACTGCCAGCCACTGGATAAGCTCATAACTGTCACCAAACCAGAGCAGGCCAATCAGCGCCAGCACCAACACCTTGAGTCCCAGCAAGGGGCTCACGCGTGAGGCTTCAGAGGCTCTGATCGCCTGAAACAGGGAGATCTGACCTACCCCGTAAAACAGGGCGGTAAACAACAAAGGCGTAGCATAGTTGCCGACGTTCAACAGTTCCGGATGCCATAGGAATGGCAGTATCAGCAGAGAGATACCACCCAGCACCAGATGCATCAGCACCAGCAAGGTCAGAGGTGTCGCCTTGTGCTGACAAATAAACTGGGCGGAATAGACATAGGACACGGACTGCATCAGTGCAGCCGCAAAACCAAAGAGAACGCCAGTAAGCATGACAGGTCCAAAGAAACAAAGAAGCCGCATTGTGCCAGCCTCCGCAGAGAAGGGACAACTGACGTTTGCCAGAACAGGGGCTTTCAGGCGCGGGGGACATCCTGCTGCCACAGCCGTTTGGTTAGCTCATCCGGACTCTCACAACAGTTGTTCGCGATCCAGGCTGCTAAGCGACTAGCCACATCCGGAATTACACGGGGCTCAGGCTGCTCCAGCTCCAACCAGTCGAGCAGCAGTGACTCATCGTAATCTTTAGCGATCGTTGCCAACCCCAGCTTTTCCAGTACATGTGCATTGGATAGCTGTTCAAACTGCCCTTTGATCGGCATGGAAAACACTTTTTTACCGCACTGCAGTGCTTCGCTGATCAGACCAAATCCACAATGGGTGACCACACCGGAACAGCTGGACAGGTCCTGCTGAAAACCTTCTCGGGAAAACGGCATAAAATAGAGATTTCCGCGCTGATATGGCTCATCGATACCACAGTAGATATAGAAGCGATGATCTTCGAATACAGAGAAACGTGCTTCCAGTTCCTGAAGCGGATTCAGCGGTAGATAAACCAACACTTTATCCGTTTCCAGCGTAGGCTCAAATAGCGGCGGTTGTATCAACGGAGGCAATACAGGGTAGTCAAAATGGTGCCAATGCACACCAATCGCAGTGTCGACAGGTGCAAACAACTGAATCAAGCGAGACAACAGCTGATAGTTGTGACCCGGTATGGGGTAGCACAACGCATATTGATGGGCGATTCCGACACAAGGCACCTTCTGACGTTTCGCCGCCCAGGCCGTCACCGGCTCAAAATCAGTGATCACCCGATCATACCCAGACAGATCCAGCTCCGCTGCGTCTCTCCAACAACGTAACGGATTGTTGTTACGCAATGTCTCCAGTATCTTCACCCGCCCATCACGCTGCACAAACGTCAGCCCCTGACGGGTCTGGTAATCACCAAACGGCTCCATGTTAAAAAGCTGATCTTCTGACCTGCCACTGAATAGGTAATCCACTTCAACGCCAGCGCGTTCTAACGCAGGCGCCATCACCCGAGCACGGGTAATATGGCCGTTTCCCGTCGCCTGAACACCATAAAGTACACGCATATATTCAACGTCCGTAGGATCTATAGTGCGTAAACATTCAGTGCCACGGTGGCAATAGAAGTACCTAATATCGCACCGGCGGCAATATCCGTTGGATAATGCACCCCCAACATCACGCGGGAGAGCCCGATCAGCACCGCGATGCTGTAGCTTAATTCGAGCATGGATGGGTAGAAATGGCTCAGGACAGTCGCAAACACAAACGCCGCTGCCGCGTGACCCGATGGGAAACTGAATTTGTCAGAAGGGACAATGAATGCATCAAAATTATCAAAGCGGTCACAAGGACGATCACGCTTGATGGTGTTCTTCAGAAGCAGGTAAAGGGGCAATTCCAGCGCAAATGCTAACAGGCCAGCAAGCAGGAAATGTTCCCCGTCCCGGACCTCAAACATCGCCAGCGACAGACCTAAGGCCAGATATAAACCACCGTCGCCCAGACGGGAGATCATACGGCTACACGTCGCCAAACGAGGCATGTGCGTAAAGCCATGGCACCAGTAAAAAGCCACGGCATCGTAGCTGGTAATCTTGCGCAGGGTATTCATAGCTGCCACCAAATCTCACACTGGATGTTTAGCGTGCAGTTTGGTTGGGGCAGGTGACAGTCCTATGAATCCCTTTTGACGCTTTAATTACAGGTTATTCAACAACCACTTAGCGGCTATATCGACCAACTTATCAGTCCGTAACCACGGCACCATATGGCCTGTCTGTTCCATGACCAACAGCTCAAAAGGGTGCTCACACTGTTCCACAACACGTTTTGTGTACGCAAGCGGCAGGACCTCATCCCGATCACCATGGATAATGGCACTCTTGAACGGGTAACGCTGTTTCAGCACGTTACAGTGACAGGAGAACGCACTCGACAAGGTCTTTAAGGGGTAATCAAATACCACCAGAGGATCCCGGTTGATCTCTTCCCCTGCAGGATGACTGGCCAACAACATCTTAAAGTCGACGAACAGGCGCAGTGGCGCTTTCATATAGGGAAAGAAAAAGGCGCTGGCATGGGTCCACTGCCAACCCATTTCGTGTAGAAAATCCGGTGCGATATCAGGTAGCAATAATGTGCCACACAACACGGCTTCGATTCGCTCATCCTGCTCGGCCGCAGCAACACCCAGCAGCGCACCGATAGAATAACCAAAGATAGAGAACGGGCCGGTAAAACGCTGCTGCAAGTGATCCAGAACCATGGATACTGCAAAGTTCACCTGCTCAACGGTATAAAGCCCACGAGGACCACCGGAGTATCCGTGACCTGGCAGATCAATAGCCACCACGTTAAAACCACGCTCACTGAGTTTGCCCAGCATTTCGGCATAGAGTTCCGAATACGTGCCGATACCGGGCAAGAACAACACCGTCGGTGCCGCTACATCGTACTCGTACAGCTCACAGTGCAACGCATCTTTACCCAGCTGAAACGCCTGACGTTTCTCTAACCAGGGGCCTATCTGAAGCTTTTCCCGCAGGCGCTCGCGGCTGGGTAAGCCTTCCTGCGTCATCGCTGCATGACTGACATGTACATTCATATTGAATACCTACCGCTGGCAGTGGCTACAGTAAACCGTAGACCTCTGGCCAAGGCGAATCTCCTTTAATGGTTGTTTACAACTCACACAAGGCGCGCCCGCACGGCCGTATACGTTCAGTTGCTGCTTAAAATAACCTGGTTTTCCATCACCGCCGACAAAATCCTTCAGGGTGGTTCCGCCCTGCTCAATTGCAGCGGCTAACACCCGTTTAATCTCATACACAAAACGGTTCATGCGTGCCGCAGAGATCTTACCTGCAGCGCGTTTGGGGTGAATCCCTGCCGCAAACAGTGCTTCGTTGGCATAGATATTCCCTACCCCTACGACCACTTTGCTGTCCATGATGAACGTTTTTATCACCGTTTTTCGCCCTTTTGCCCTATCCAGAAGGTACTGATCGTCAAACTCGTCGCTTAACGGCTCAGGCCCCAAATGGGCGAGTAGCTCATGAACCTCATCCGCATCCTGCCAGAGAACCGCACCAAAGCGACGCGGATCAGTCAAACGTAAGGCTTTTCCATCGGTCAGGCACAGATCCACATGATCATGTTTGCCCGGCTCTTTACTACGTTCGACAACCCGCAGACTACCTGACATCCCCAGATGTACCAGAAGATGTCCGCAATCAAATTGAATCAACAGGTATTTGCCCCGACGACTGACCGCTTCAACGGTTTTACCCGGTAACAACGCAGCGAGTGATTCAGGGACAGGCCAGCGTAATTTAGGCTGACGGACATCAAAGAGGGCAACTGTACGCCCAACAACATGGGGTTCGATACCACGACGGGTGGTTTCTACTTCGGGTAACTCGGGCATGATGGATCAGGAAATGAACAATGGCCGAACATCATACCTGATCTGCCTGCTGCCGTCAGTGACGGCGCAGGACCAAGTAAATCCCCAGAACAGTCAGCGCAATAGCGCCGATCCCCATCAGGTTTAATTGCTCATCAAACAACAACCAGGCTTCGATAGCCGTCAGCGGTGGTACCAGATAGAAGTAACTGGCCACCTTCGCCGCCTCCCCTTCACGGATCATCAGCATCAATAGCAAGATCGCACTGACTGAAAGGCCAAACACCATCCACAACAGCGCACCTATCAGCTCAGGCTGCCAGTTGATTTCGCCTGTCTCAAACGTAAATGCAACAACCGCCATCGCAATCGCGGTCATCAGATACTGGTAAAACGAGCCAGTGAACAGATCCGTTCCACTACCAAAACGTTTCTGATACAACGTACCGACCGAAATCGCCACCAATGCCGCTACCGCTGCAATCATCGATGCCGTATCAATCGTAAACTGACCGCCACCTTCCCCTGACAACAACACCAGCGCCACACCCACAAATCCGATCAGTAGTCCCAACCACTGGACCGGTCGCAGGCTATCCCCCATCAGCTGCCAGCTCATCAGCGCCGTGAGTAGCGGTTGCAGGCCCATGATGATAGCGGTCACGCCTGCGGGTAATCCCCACTCAATCGCGGCAAATACCCCTCCGAGGTAAACCGCATGTACCAGAAATCCCGTCACCATCTGATGCATGGCCTGCACAGGAGAAGGCCACTTCGCTTTCAGAATCAATGCCAATGCACCAAACGCCACCAGTGTCATTAACATACGAATTAACAGGACATGAAACGGCTCGATATAAGGAGACGCATACTTGGCACCAATAAACCCGGTACTCCAAAGTACAACGAAAAGGAACGGTACAGCCTGTACCCAACGTTTATGCAAGTGTCCCATCTGCCTATCCCAGTCAATCAAATGTGATTTGAAACGGTACGATCAGTGGCCATCATGAAAAAGGCACAGCACCATGCTAAATATATGGGTACAGAGACAAATATATTTCAATTTGTGCGCAGCAATGGCTTACTGTACCCATGAAACGATACGAGCAGGTCACCGAAACCCTACGTGCACAGATTGAAAGCTACCAGCTCCGTCCCGGTGAGCCTTTACCCTCACTACGCAGCCTGAGCGAGCAGCTGGCGGTCAGCAAAAACACCGTTATCCACGCTTACCAGCAGCTGGAAGCCGAAGGGCTGATCGAACCACGTCCACGGCAGGGCTTTTTTGTCAGCCATGGACAACCCTTGCCGGAGGTATCCGCATCGCCCCGTCCGGTGCAGCTAGGTGCACTGGCCCTCAATATTATTCGGGCGGCCTCCTGTTCCGACCTCCACCCCCTGGGCAGTGCCGATCCAGACACCCGGTTTCCTGCGCGCGCGCAACTGTATAAAACACTCGCGAAAAATGCGCGCCACCGCGCACATCAGCAATCCAAAATCAGTCATTACCAACCCCCTCCCGGGAGTGATTTATTAAGGAGCCGGCTGGCACACCACATCAGCGAGTCCGCTTTTGCCTGCAAACCGCAAGAGATCATCATCAGTAACGGCACGCAGGAGGGTATCAGCCTGAGCTTGCGCGCCATTGCATCTCCGGGCGATATTATTGCCGTCGAATCACCCAGTTTTTATGGCACGCTGCAATGCATTGAGGCACTGGGACTGAAAGTCGTCGAGATCCCAACCATTCCCGGTGAAGGTATTAATCTCTGCCTGTTGGACAAGGTCCTGAAAGAATGGCCGATCAAAGCGCTTTTGCTCAACCCAAACGTCAACAATCCCCTTGGATTCCAGATGCATGTGGGCCAGCAAGAAAAACTGATGGCGATCACCGAACCCTATCAACTGCCGATCATCGAAGATGACGTATTTGGTGAGCTGAACTATCAGAGCCACCGCCACCCACCCTTAAAAGCACTTGATACCAACGGGAGGGTCGTGCTGTGCAGCTCTTTCTCCAAATCTCTGGATACGGATATTCGGATAGGCTGGGTAGTGCCCGGTAAGTTCTATGAAGAGATCAATTATCTGAAGTACGTCACGACACTAGCCTCATCGGGCTTAACCCAAGACGCATCAGCAGAGTTTATGGCCGAACGGCGTTTTGCCCGCCACCTGCGCCGACTCAAACGGACCTACCGACAACGCTGGGATCTGATTGCAGAAGATATGTGCCGTCATATGCCCCGGGAAGTATCTTTTTCCCACCCGGAAGGCGGTTATCTGAGCTGGTTAGAACTGCCTGCGGGCTGTGACGGCGACCGAATCTATCAACAAGCGTTAAGCGAAGGCATCGCCATTACACCCGGCAGCTTGTTTTCCACTCGAGGAGAATATCGCCACTGCATCCGGCTGAACTTTTCGGTCTATGATGGCAACCCGGATCTACGCCGTGCGCTGATCCGAGTTAGCGAACTGATTCGTCAGGATATAGGCAGGCTTTAGAGAATCCCAGCCCACCCCTGACGCTGCTCCGCGGTAAGAAAACTCCAGGCAACCAGACGGCTGACCTTATTGCCATGCGCCATCTGAATCGTTTCGACGTCCACCGCTCCCGCCTGCTTTAATGCACTGTATATACCCGGCAGGTTGTCATTGTTAGCCACCAAACTGGAGAACCAACACACCTGATCGGCATAATCAGCACTCTGCTGTGCCATACGGCTAACAAACGCCAACTCACCACCCGGACACCATAACTCGGCCTTCTGGCCACCAAAGTTCAATGCCGGAGCCCCCTTTCTTCCACCTTTTTTTGCCTTGCCGAGATTTTTCAGCTTGCGCTGAGTCCCCGCACTAGCCGCTTCCTGTGAAGCATGGAAGGGTGGATTACACAGACTGAAATCGAATAACTCATCGCTACCAATCATCCCCGTAAAGATATCCTCAGGGTTCTTCTGCTGACGACACTTAATAGCCTTGTGTAATGCTGGGTTAGAATCTGCAATTAGTTTTGCCGAACCAACCGCCACAGGATCGATATCCGTACCGACAAACCGCCACCCATAACTACAGTGTCCCACGATCGGATAGATCAGGTTTGCACCGGTACCAATATCCAAGCCAATAACTTTACGTCCCTGAGGAATCTCGCCCCCATTATCCTTCGCCAACAGATCCGCCAGGTGATGGATATAATCCGCACGCCCCGGAACCGGAGGACATAAATAATTGGGTGGAATATCCCAATGCAACAACCCATAGTGATGCAGTAACAGCGCTTTGTTCAGCGCCTTCACGGCCGCAGGGTCAGCGAAATCCACCGACAGATCACCAAACCGGTTTTCCGCGACAAAAGGTTCAAGCTCGGGACAGCTCTTAATTAGCGCGGGCAAATTGTAGCGTTCTGCGTGTGGGTTGCGTGGATGCAAACCGGGCTTTCGGGGTGAATGCGTCTGGGATCTGGAGGACATGTCGTAACCACTGAGAAGAATCAGCGTGTATTGTAACAGCCCGCCAAGATTATGATGAATGCAAAAGCACGAAGATAAGTTGAGGCCCAACCCACGTGACAGCAGGCCGGACAACTCTCATCCGGCAAGAAAGGTAATTACAGACTGGCGTAGACGATGCCGATCCAAACACGGCTCGACAGGAAACCATCGGCCCACTCATCCCAGCGATCGCTCAAGCCCTTCAATTGAATCTGCCCCAGGTTCATACCCTGATCTTTCATAGCTTGCACCTCCGCCGCCGTCCCCACCAGCATCGCGTGAAACGCTTTCATATCGGCTTTGGTCGCTAACGGTCCATGCCCCGGAATGATCTTAGTTTCATCATCGAGTTCAGCCAGCAAAGCTTCGATATTCTGAGCCATCTTCAACACATTACCGCCGCTGTCGACATCCACAAACGGAAAGAAGCCATTGAAGAAATGATCACCCGTATGTACCACATTGGCGTTCGTAAAAAAGACGACAGAGTCTCCGTCGGTATGCCCACCAGCATAATGCACCAATTTAACGGTCTCGCCATTCATGTGCAGCGTCAGAGTGCTATCGTAGGTCAGCGAAGGGACCGCTGCCTCTGGATAAGGCTCCGACACCATGTTAAACAGGCGGATCTCCTGCTTCGTCAGCAAACGAACACGTACGTTATCATGCGCGACAATTTGCGCATGCTCGCCCAGTGCCAGGTTACCCTGTGTATGATCCCCGTGCCAGTGGGTATTCACCACATAAGTTAACTTCTCCAACCCACCGTGCTTGGCCACTTCGCGGGTTAGCGCAGGCGACAGACTTTTATAATCATCGTCTACCATCAGCATCCCCTGCTCACCCTTAAGCAGAGCAATATTGCCACCTTTACCTTGCAGCAACAGAATCTGATCACTCACCTGAGTCGTTCGAAAAGAGGGGGTTTCAGCCTTATGACCGTGGTTTTCAGCCTGCGCAACCAGTGGCACACTGCAGATCATGACAGTTAACGCGGATACACACAGTTTTTTCAGATACATCAACTTTCCCTCCATTTGATTATTCGACTCCAACCCAACAGCCAACAAAGCTGCAAGGGTAGTCATTGAACGTTATTTCAGATCCTTTATCACCATCTTTATCTGTAACCGAACTTCATCGATTTCAGCGACGATTTGATCAGACGAATCATTATCCTGACCCAGCCGCTCCCAGTTTTCCCCCCAGGATAAACGCAGACCTTCAGCCTTTTCACCCACCTTGGGACCAATCAAACTGCTCAGATCAGAAATTAACCCCACCTTGATCCAACCTTTGCGAGGGTTACCTTCCACTTCATCATGGTCGTAATGTGCTGCGTATACCAGCTGCTCCAGCTCAGACAGCGTGTTCAACACAGAAAATGCGGCCATACGGATATTGCTGTTATCTTCCGTCGCCTCCAGCCGCCACGCGTTGTAACTGAAGCCCAACAGCGAGAACATCACACTGAACACTGCCGTGAAATAATATACTTTTAGCTTCCGTCCCAGCTCCATAACTCCCGCTCCGTTCCTGCACTTACATCAGATTACATCATAAATACGCATCCTGATAATTCAGCTCAGCATCACAGTCTCGTCAAGCAGGCCGCATCATCACGTTGCTTTAATTGCACTCAATTGTGACAGTTTTATGAAGATTAATTGAATCGTTTGACCCAGACCAAACAGATATATTCTAATATGTATATACATTCAATATACAAACAATACGCGTTGGGTATCAGCTGTATTTGCTATATTCTTCAGCCACTGGACAGGCCCGAGACCAAACACATGAGTGGGAACAAGAAAGCAAAGAAAAAGAAGAACAGTCAGCTCGTCATCCGGATTAATGATCAGGAGCGAGATAGCTTTGTCTCTTTATGCGAAGAACTGGATACCAGCGCGGCCCGCGAGATCCGTCGATTTATTCGCAAGTTTGTAGCAGAAAATAATACTGAATCTGACACTGAGGCCTGAAAACCTTAAGTGTCAGAGGTATCCGAGACAAAACTCACTCTAAGGAGCACTGACCGATGGCGAAGATCAAAGTCAAAGCAATCAAGAAAGATATCAAGGCACGCCAGGCTAAAATCGCTAAGCACGAAGGTAAGCTGAAAAAACTGCAGAAATTGCTGAAAAAAGCGAAGTAATTCGCCGCAGTTACTGATTTAAAGAGGGGTGGTATTATTTCCACTCCTTTTTATGTGCCCGACGATCAGCACGAAGCACAACCCCTCCTCGCCTCCCGCACTCCGACATTTGATTTATCACCCTCAATTAAGCATCCCTTTGGTAAACATACCCACGACTTATACCAATTGGCTTTTTTTAGACATAAAAAAACCCGGCCAAGGCCGGGTTTTCTGAGAAGGAAAAATCTTATTTGATTTTAGCTTCTTTGTAGATCACGTGTTTGCGAACAACCGGGTCGTATTTTTTAAATTCGAACTTGTCCGGAGTGTTACGCTTGTTCTTCTGAGTGGTGTAGAAGTGACCAGTACCAGCAGAAGAAACCAGTTTGATTTTATCAGTAGCGCCTTTAGCCATGATGCAGCTCCTTAAACCTTGATACCGTTAGCACGAACTTCAGCCAGAACTACATCGATACCTTTCTTATCGATGATACGCATACCTTTAGAAGATACACGCAGGCGTACGAATTTGTTTTCGTTTTCTACCCAAAAACGGTGCCAGTGCAGGTTCGGCAGGAAACGACGACGAGTCTTACGCTGTGAGTGGGAAACGTTGTTCCCGGTTACTGGACGCTTGCCAGTGACCATGCAAACTTTAGCCATTGCTAAAAACCCTTTTAAATACAGTTAGATATACTACTTATCATTATGATTATCGAAACAACGTTCAACGCCTGCACTCTCAGGCTCATTATGTTGCTTCTCAGGCGGAGCGTCCTATACCGAGACAGAATACCATACCAGAGTGCGATAAGAGGTCGCGTATTATACATTAATCATTCACTAACTCCAGCATAAACAGCGACTTTATAACACGTGATGATGCATGCTTGCAGGTCATTCACCAACGATGCCCGCGCTGTATGCCTAACGCCCCTAAGTCGCTTCACCGCTTTGACCACAGGCCTTACATTGCGACAACTTCAGCTACCCCGCATGCACAATTTTGTCACGTGCGTACAGCCCCCAATCTGAGCTAAACTGGCGGTCAGGATCGCAGCCCTCCTACATATAGGATAAGAGGCATCCTCACACACCAATTTCTATTGTTGGACAGCCGGAAGTACAGCTGTATGCCTATCCCGAAATATTTGCGACAACTCTCTATTCTGACTCTGTTTCTCACGGTCGCGGTCTGGACGGCTCATTTCGTCTACAGCAACCAGGAAGCCGAACACTCTCGGGAATTTGAAAAGCAAACAGATGCACTTGCCAATCGCATCGAATCACAAATGCAGCGTCTGTTCATCGCAATAGATGGCGTACGAGGCTTTGCATCCACTCACCCCGCACTAAGCGCTGCGCAATTTCGGGATTATCTCAACAGCGCCGATTTCTTCACCCAGTTTCCAGCAGTGCGCGCGATCGCGTACGCTCCTCGTATATCTGCTGATGACCTGCCTATGCTACAGCGCCGATTGATAAACGATGCGGAACGTGAGCATCAGGGATACCCGGCATTTCAGCTCAATCCCGAGGGCAAGCGGGCCCAATACTTCCCTGCGGTACTGGTGGAGCCTCGTGAAGGCAATGACAACGTTTACGGTTTTGACCTCTGGGCGCATAAACTTCGCCGGGCCGCCGCAGAACAGGCGCGCGACAGCGGGCAACCGATTCTATCCGCACCGCTGACACTCTCACAGGATAAAGCATCCGGTTTAAAAGGCGTTCTTTTACTCAACCCGGTGTACACTGCTGGTATCCCGACACTGAACACCCGTGAACGCCGAGATGCCCATATCGGGTTTATCCCGGTAGGCCTGACCATCGCCTATGCCTTACAGCATATTTTTGATGCAGACACACAAAGCCAGCTGTACTTCTGCCTGCATGATTCCGGGAAAGAAACCGGTGCGGCCACATCGAATTTGACGAAGATGGATCTTCTGTACAGCAGCTTCCCCAACGGCAGGACACCAATCAGCGGGGTAAACACCAGTAACAGAGCATCGGTCAACTTTGATATTGCGGGCAGAAACTGGCAATTGATCGCTGAACGTCGTGAACCACTGCACTGGACCGATCGCTATATCGCCCCTATTTTGATTCTATTGTTGGGTCTCACGCTTGCCATCGGCGCCATCCGTCTGCTGGAAGATCTACTGCTACGCTGGCAGTCTACCCATGAAAAACTGCGCTTTGCCGAAAGTGAAGTGAACGCCTTCTTTGATATGTCAGTGGATATGTTCTGCGTCATTGGCTTTGATGGCTTCTTTAAACAGATCAATCCGGCATGGAGTGAAACGCTTAAGTTCGAACAGGATTACCTGTTAACAACCCCCTTGCGTGAATTGATTCATCCAGATGACCTGCAACGCTCCAATGCAGAAATGGTGCACCTTCGACGCGGTGAACAAGTCACCGATTTTCGTAACCGGTATCGCACTCATAAGGGTGACTATCGCTGGTTAAGCTGGCGGGGAACCGCATCACCGGATGACCAATTGATCTTTGCCGTTGCTCGCGATGTCACCAGTAAGATGGAAAACGAGGAACGGATACAAAAGCTGGCCTACTTTGATTCACTGACCGATCTGGCCAACCGCTCCCATTTTTTGGAACAGCTAAACCGCGAAATCAGTCAGGCAGCACGCCGTCAAAGTCCGCTGGCGATCTTTTATATCGATCTGGATGGCTTTAAAGATGTAAACGACAGCTTAGGTCACGACGCCGGAGATCAGCTGTTGCAAGAGGTGGCAGCACGACTCAAGCAACAGCTGCGCTCCTCCGATTTTGCCGCACGCCTTGGCGGTGATGAATTTTGCATCCTGATCAATGACTTGTCAGACAATTACTCGGCAACCAGCACCGCCCAGCGCGTACTCAACGAGATCAGTAAACCTGTCATCCTCGGCACACGCACACTAACACCCAGAGCCAGTATAGGTATCGCCTACTTTCCCGATGACGGTAGCGACAGCAACAGTTTAATGAAAGCCGCCGATAGCGCGATGTATTCGGCGAAGAATGCCGGGAAGCATCGTTACGCATGTTACCAACCCCATATGACTGCGGAGGCCATGGAACGCCTGCAATTGGAACAGGATCTGCGTCAGGCCATCACCAACAATGAATTGGAGCTGCATTATCAGCCTCAAATTTGCTTGAACAGCGGCACCTTAAAGGGCGTGGAAGCTCTGGTACGCTGGCGCCATCCGGAAAAAGGCCTGATCATGCCGCAGCAGTTTATTGAGACAGCTGAACGCCTGCGCATCATTGATGCACTGGGGGAATGGGTACTCAAGACTGCGCTTGCGCAGACGGTTCGCTGGCACGAGACTAGCAAGGAGCGCTTCACCATTGCGGTTAACATCTCACCACTGCACTTCGAGGATGAGCAGCTGTTAACCACCGTAAACCAGGCGTTAGAAGCATCAGGACTGCCACCCGAGTATCTCGAACTTGAGATCACTGAAACTCGCATTCTGCAGACCAAGGCCGGTCAGGCAAATGCCACTGCGCTGCGTCAAATGGGTGTCCATGTGGCGGTGGATGATTTTGGGACCGGATATTCCTCACTCACGTTGTTGCAAGATCTGGATATCGACACCATCAAAATTGACCGTTCCTTTATCGCCCCGCTGGCAGATAAGCCAGAAGCAGCTATATTGTTGGGCACGATTGTCGGTGCCGCGCATGCGTTTGGTGCCAAAGTCATCGCTGAAGGGGTTGAAACACTGGATCAGGCCCGCATTCTGCACGGCGTAGGATGCGACCTGGTGCAAGGCTATTATTTCTGCCGACCGGTTCCAGCACTAGAGCTTCCGGCGACAGATCAATCCCTCTACCCGGACACCTCCACAGCCAAGCCTGTGGCATGAAGGACACTAAACTGCATGACTGATACCCTGACCTTAAACGGCCAGAGACTTCGTATCCCGGTACTCGCAACCGGAGCGACCTCACTGATGAAACAACTGTCGGACGATAATATTCCGTTTGAGCAGCTCGCATCCGTGATTGAGCAGTTTCCAAGTATCAGCATGCGCCTTATCGCGCTGGCGAACTCCGCCTGGTCAGGCTCATCCGTTGAGGTCACCTCGGTGATGGATGCCTGCACACGACTGGGGTTTAATGTGGTGCGCAGTACCAGCATCGCATTAGTTGTCTCTGCGCCCTTTGATCCTCACCGCTGCCCCGCCTTTCAGCCCGTGCGCTACTGGCAGGATTCCATGCTGATCGCAGAAGCGGCGTTTGGCCTGACGCCTGAAGATGGGATGCCGTCTCCGCTCTGTTCACAAACCATGCGCACCCTTGGACTGCTACACAATCTGGGACTGCTCTGGCTCGCGGACAGCATGCCACAGGAAACACAGGCCGCTCTCCTACTAAGTTCAGCGGACGATTCCCTTAGCGTAAGTGAAGCCCTGATTGAGACGTGCGGTTTTGACTACTGCACCGTGGCCGAAGCACTTTGTAATGAATGGCAACTGCCCGATGCAATGAGTCGTGTACTGGCTCACCAGAATACCCCGGCATACAAGGCTCAGCATTGGCAGGGCACCGAACTGCTGCGTATCAGTAAACAACTGATCAGAACACTGGGGACCGCAACACCCGAGTCATTGGCACAGATAGAGACAGACACCCTGAGTATCGAGTTTGCCACCCTACGAGCAGAATATCGCCGCCTGGAACAGCTGCAACCACGGATCAATGACCTGGCCAGCAGCCTGTTCCTGAACTGATTTGCTCGGAAAGCACCTATACATCAGGCAACCGTAACACCCGCCCCGTCCGGCGGATTGGAAGAGGACGCCTCGTCTGTTTCCGATTCGTCGATCTCAGTAAAGCCAAAGTCTTCCATAATCGCGTAAGCCGACGGTAACACCAGCAACAGCAGCAACGTTGAGGTGATCATGCCAAAGACCACGCTGGCCACCAGCGGCACTAACACCTGCGCCTGCAAGCTGGTCTCAGACAGCAGCGGCAACATACCCGCCACGGTTGTCACTGAGGTGAGGAAAATAGCCCGAAAACGGTCCCGCACTGCCTGACCTGCGGCATCGTGCAGACTTAACCCCTCTTTCGAACGAATCTTCACAAACTCCACCAGCAGGATTGAATCGTTGACTACCACACCGGCCAGCGACACAAAGCCAATCATACTCGGCAGACTCAGGTTCAACCCCATCAGCAGATGCCCCCAGATCACACCAATCAGTGCCAGCGGAATATTCATCAGCACAATCAACGGCTCTTTGTAATTGCGGAACTGCAGGCTAAGCAACAGAAATACACCTGCGATACCCATCACAAACCCGGTCAGGACCGAACCACTGGTCTCCTGATTGTTTTTCACTTCGCCCTCAAGGCTGAAGCTGAGTTCCGGATAACGTTGTTGCAGTTCGCTCAGGAAGCGGGTGCGGGTATCACCGATAATCTCGCTGGTATTGGCGATTTCAGAATCCACATCCCCAGAGATGGTCACAGTGCGCTGATGGTTAATTCGCTGAATACGGGAGAACTCGCGTTCTTCATGTATCGATGCCACTGCTGTCAGCGGGATATCCATGCCCGACTTATTAAATACGGTCAGGTTTTCAAAGTCTGCCAACGCCTGATCCGGCGCGCTGTCCAACTTAACCGTCACCTCATAGGCTTCACGTCCCTGATAGATATCGCTGACCTTTACTCCCTGATAGGCAGCCCGCAGCTGGTTTGATACCGTGCGCGCATCCACGCCTGAGTCCAGTGCACCGGGTAACAAACGTACGTTAAGCTGCGGTTTACCCGGCCGCAGATCATCCATGATGTTAGACACACCATCATACCCGTTTAACCAGTGCTGCAGCTCCCAGCTCGCCTTGGACAACTGCTCCAGATCATCGCCCTGCAGACGGATAGAGATCGCCTGACCGGCGGGGCCAAACTGGGGTTCTTTAAACTGAATCGAGACAGCATCAACCACTTCCGGTGTTGTTTCACGCCACAAACGTTTTAACGCCACCAGCGACGTTAGACGTTTTTCTGCATCCAACAGATCCAGACTGATGGTGGCCAGATGACCACCCTCTTCGTTGGCATCCGCATTCTGACTGAAGGACACTTGTACATTCTTCACCAGCGTCCCTTCAGATTCCGGCGGCAATTGCGCCAGAGAGCGATCCAGACTGTTGAGCAAGTCACTGACAACCGCTTCAGTACGCACAAACGGCGTGCCTTGAGGCATCAATACCCGCGCTTCCAACCGGTTTCCTTCGATATCCGGGAAACCCTTAAACTTCACCACACCCGCAGCCAGTAATCCGATTGAGAAAACAAATGCCACAATTGCCAGCCCCACCACCAGATAACGATAGCGGATCGCCAGATCGGCTAAACGCCCAACCCGCTCGCGCAGGTGATCAAATCCCGTCTCAAACTTCACTCTCCAGCGGGACTTTTGATCGTTTTTCTGATGCTCCAGCGAATGTTTAAGGTGATGCGGCAGGATCAGAAACGCTTCCACCAAACTCACTGTTAATACCGCCAATAATACAACGGGCAACACACCCAGTATTTGGCCCATATCTCCTTTCAAAAACAGCAGGCTGCCAAACAGGATCGCGGAGGTGACAAACGAAGAGAACACACCCCGTGCAACTTTTTTCACCCCATCAATTGCCGCATTAAGCGCGTCCTTCCCTTTGCGGAACTCGCTTTCGATGCTCTCAGAAAGCACAATCGCGTCATCCATCAAAATCCCGATCGCCATCAGCAGAGCAACCATCGAGATCATGTTGATGCTGATGCCAAAAGTGCTCATCACCACCAGACCACCGAGGAAAGAGATCGGCAATCCCATCGCCACCCAGAAGGTGTAACGCCAGACAAAGAATAGGAACAGTGCAAAAGTAGCTAGCAGCAGACCTTGCCAGCCATTACTCAACAGCAAATTCAGACGGTCTTTCACAATGGATGCCGCATCTTGTGTAATCACCAGCTGAGTGCCATCCGGCAACCGGGCGTTTTCCTGCTCAACAAAGGTTTTCACCGCATTAAAAACGGTCAGCGTATCGTCGGTGGTATTTTTACTCACCAGAATCAACGCGGCGGGTAATCCATTCAGCTCCGTACGCTTCTCTTCATCCGCAAAGTTATCTTCAATAGTGGCGATGTCGCCTAAACGGACCTGACCACCTTTTTCACTGTTGAGGATGATCAGATCCTGCAGCTCACGGATCGTGCGGCGTTCGTTTTCGAAACGTACCTGATAAGAACCCGCGCGGGCATCCAGCACCCCCGCGGGAAGATCCAGTGCCTGTGCGCTGATCAGATCCGCCACATCCTGCACACTGAGGTTGTACTGGCGCAGCACATCAGGCTTCAGTAACACACTGAGTTCGTGATCGGAAAAACCGGTGACAGTCACAATCGGCACCTGGGGTAACGCCAGCAACCGATTACGATAATATTCCGCCAGCGCTTTGAGTTCCGGTTGTGTCAGCTCAGCGGTAATCGCCACACTCAACACCGCCTCGGTACGTCCCAGTTCTTTGACAACGGCCTTCTCTACGTTGCTGGGAAACTCGGTAATACCATCAACCGCCGCGTTCACATCATCCAGGAACTGTTTTATGTCGCCGGATTCCTGCATCTCCAGCGTGAGCGTACCTTGACCATCACGTGCCTCGCAGGCTTGTTCGGCAAGGAAACTGATGCCATCGGTGGCATCTTCAAGGCGATTACAAATCCCCTCCTCAACTTCAGACGGGCTCGCGCCGGGATAAGGCACCGATACCTGCACCTTATTTTGCTTAACTTCGGGAAAGGTCTCTTTGTTTAACGTGGGTAAAGCCACGGCACCCAGCAACAGAATCACCATCATCAAGATGTTGGCGGCGGTAGGATGCGCTGCGAAGTAACGAATCATTCGGCAACGACTCCCGGCTGGCTGGCCACCACACCGCTGGCAGCACTGCGCAAATCGGTTTCCAATACACTATCGATACGTGCCTTCAGAGGCATACCGGGGATCACCGGAATCAGGTCATTGACGATCAGTTGGTCACCCGCGCTCAGGCCTTTGTCGATCACCGCCATCTCACCCTGCAACAGCAGCA
The DNA here is from genome assembly GCF_015209595.1 of Pontibacterium sinense. Classification (GTDB taxonomy): domain Bacteria; phylum Pseudomonadota; class Gammaproteobacteria; order Pseudomonadales; family Balneatricaceae; genus Pontibacterium; species Pontibacterium sinense. The sequence goes on from NZ_JADEYS010000022.1 coordinate 39,347, forward strand.
CTTCAACCGGCCGTATTTCCAGTTTGCCATCGGCATCTACCAGATAAACCCGCCCCTGATGCAAAGCTTTATAAGGAATCACCAGCGCATCATTCGCAGGCGTAGAGATCTCTACGTGTGTAAACATCCCTTTCAACAACGGTGGGCGCTTACCCGGAATCACTTTGGCATAGGGTTTATCCACAGCCACCACAATCCCCAAGGTACGACGCTGTGGATCAATCGACTCCGTGAAACGCAGTACCTCCGCATCCCACTGAGCATTGGCCTGATCGCCGACTAAGGTTACGCGGGCTTTTAGTTGCAACGCGTCCAGCGCACTGGCTAAGTTATCCACCGTCAAATCCAGCTGACGATTTTGCAACGGCTGCACTAAACCACGCATCTGCCGCACCGGTACTTGGGCGTTAATCTCGACCCCATCCAGATTGAGTGCTTCAAACAGCACGGTGCCCGCCGTGACAAACTCTCCCGCTTCCACCGGCACCTCCCCCACTCGGGCATCAAACGGCATCAAAATCTCGGTACGGCCCAAAGTGGTTTTCTGACCTTTTACCTGCTCGCGGGCGCGACTGATTTTCGCCGTTTCTGATGACAATCGGCTGGCATAAGTATTCAACTGCCCCTGCAGATCGCTCACGGACTGACGCAGCTGGATCACTTTCTGCTCCTCGGCATCCAGCGTCGAACGTGCGATCAGCCGTTTTTTCCAGATATCCTGAATACGCGCCAACTCCTTTTCACCGACCCGCAGATTATCCTTCGCCAGCTTCAGCGCACGGCGGGTGGTTTTCTGCTCCTCTTTCAACTGGAGCAGCGTTGACTCATTGCTCTGCAAATCCGCTTCACTCTGCTTCAGAGAGACTAAGAAATCATCCGCATCGATCCGGGCAACCACCGTCCCGGCAGCAATACTGTTACCCTGTCGCAGATCCGGGTGTAGATAAGTGATTTTGCCATTCAGCTCGGCCTTGCCTTGCAGGGAGATCGCCGGTTCCACATTGCCATACGCACTGACCCGGTTACGGAACGGCAGCGACTGCACACGAATCACGTCCACCGTCCGCGGCACCATCGCGGTACTGTTGTGCTGCACAGCGGGTTTACTTTTGACCATCATTACAGTCAGACCAACGCCCAGCGCCAACACAATCAGCAGAATAATGGGTTTTTGCAGCAGTTTTTTCATGGTGGCGTCCGTTGAGGCGTCGGATAAAAGAAAGAGATCAGTACGTTGTTCAGCATAGTTATATAACAGCAGCCACTAAAGTGAATCTGCTTTAACCAAACTTTACATCATCAACCCACCGTCATTGCTCGGACATCGGGATCGAGCGCCCTAGATCAGCCCCCTTTCGGCAAATGACACCACTTCTGCATCTCCCACCACCATATGATCCAACACCCGGATATCCACCAGCCCCAGCGCTTGCACCAAGCGATCAGTAATCTGCTTGTCTGCCCGGCTGGGCTCCGCCACACCTGAGGGATGGTTGTGAGCAAGAATCACGGCGGCGGCATTGTGTTCCAGCGCCCGTCGTACAACTTCTCGGGGATATACGGATGCGGCGTCAATGGTGCCAAAAAACAGAGACTCAAATTTGATCACCCGATGACGGTTATCCAGAAACAGACAGGCAAACACTTCTCGGGGTTCATGCCGCAGACGGGATGACAGATAAGTACGTACGGCCGCCGGGCTTTCCAGTGCAGACTCCCGCTCTAAAGTGGCTGCCAGGTGACGCTGCCCCATCTCCAGTACAGCTTGCAGCTGCACATATTTAGCGGGACCCAGACCATGTGCCGCACAAAACTCGTCGGCAGAGCTTTCCAGCAACGGACGCAACCCACCAAAGGTCGTTAACAAGTCTCGCGCCAGATCGACAGCACTTTTACCGGTCACGCCGGTACGCAGGAAAATCGCCAGAAGTTCAGCATCAGACAGGGCATGTGCCCCAAGATTAAGTAGTTTTTCGCGCGGCCGCTCACCTTCCGGCCAGTCACAGATCGCCATAGTCACTTCCTTGTCATGGTGTTGATGGAGACTGATATCGGCTCGGATGATCCGGGGCAACGTAAGCCGCACCAATACAGTCAGAAACGTAATAATGAGCATCCTGCTCTACGCAACCTAAAGCTGAAGTGGTATCTTACACGCTCTTTACAGAATTCAAAGTTGATCACGGTTGCACGGTATGCAGAGACTTACTAACCGACAAATTGTCTTAGGTATTACCGGCGGTATTGCCGCCTATAAAAGCGCTGAGCTGACCCGAATACTCAAGGGTGCAGGTGCCGACGTTCGGGTGGTGATGACCCCCGCCGCGACCGAGTTTATTACCCCACTAACGTTACAAGCCTTGTCCGGCAATCCGGTGCACCTGCACCTGCTGGATACCGAAGCTGAAGCGGGTATGGGCCATATTGAACTGGCGAAGTGGGCAGACCTGATTCTGATCGCCCCGGCGAGTGCCGATTTTATGGCGCGCATGACCAGTGGCCACGGCAACGACCTGCTGACCACTTTATGTCTGGCGACCGATGCACCGATCTGTCTGGCACCGGCGATGAATCAGGCGATGTGGCGCGATAGCACCACGCAGGAAAATGCACGTAAACTGGAAGAGCGTGGTGTCAGCCTGTTTGGCCCTGCCAGCGGCGAACAAGCCTGCGGTGACACCGGTCCCGGGCGGATGATGGAACCCCTCGAGCTGGCGGAACGGACAGCCGCATGTTTTGACCGCGGCCTGCTGACGGGCAAAACCGTCTTCATCACCGCCGGTCCAACCCGCGAGCCTCTTGATCCGGTACGCTATATCTCCAACCACAGCTCCGGCAAGATGGGTTATGCATTAGCAGAAGCTGCACAAGACGCCGGGGCGACGGTCAAGCTGATCAGCGGACCGGTCAACCTGCCTGCGCCTGAACGGATCGAACGTGTGTCAGTACAGTCTGCGGACGATATGCTGACCGCCTCCCTGTCGGGACTGGAGCAGTGTGATATTTTTATCGCCGCCGCCGCCGTCGCCGACTACCGCCCGACAGCCATCTCTGAGCATAAGATCAAAAAAGGCAGCGAAGAGATCATGGAGCTACATCTGGTGAAAAACCCGGATATCGTTGCGACCGTTGCGACTCATGACCACAAACCCTATACGGTTGGTTTCGCCGCAGAAACTCAGGATGTACTGAGTTACGCACGTGGCAAACTGGAGCGCAAGCATCTGGATATGATTATCGCCAACGATGTGTCCCGCAGCGATATCGGATTCAACAGCGACGAGAATGCCGTTACTGTCGTGACCTCCGGGTCTGAACAGGAACTGCCACAGGCGTCCAAACGTCAGCTCGCCGGTCAGTTGATCGAAAAAATCGCTCAGTCCTACCACCTGACACGATAACGAACGCCACGCTGAAGAACGATGATGAAAAAGCTACAAGTCAAACTGCTCGACCCGCGCATCGGCAACGAATTTCCACTGCCCGAGTATGCGACACCGGGTTCAGCGGGTCTGGATCTGCGTGCCTGCCTCGATAGCACCCTGACACTGGAACCGGGGCAGACCGAACTGATTCCAACCGGTCTGTCGATCCACATTGAAGATCCCGGCCTCTGCGCGATGATTCTGCCACGTTCAGGCCTGGGCCATAAGCACGGCATTGTGCTGGGTAATCTGGTGGGGCTGATCGATTCCGACTACCAGGGACAACTGTTTGTCTCCTGCTGGAACCGGGGGCAGACCACCTTTGAAGTAAAACCGGGCGAACGGATCGCCCAGCTGGTACTGGTACCTGTGGTACAGGCCGAATTTGAAGTTGTCGACGAATTTTCTGACAGCCACCGCGGTGAAGGCGGCTTCGGCTCCTCGGGTCGCCACTAATTATTTTTCAAAAGGACATTGCACCATGCGTTACGAACTTAAGGATCTCGATCAGACCATCTTTCGTGCCTACGATATTCGCGGCATTGTTGGCACCGCGCTGACCGACGACACGGTTTACCATCTGGGTCGCGCATTTGCAGCACAAGCGCTGAGCCAGAACGTGAATACCATCAACGTCGCAGCAGATGGTCGCTTATCCAGTCCTCACCTGAAAACACTGCTAAGTCAGGGCTTGATGGACGGTGGCTGTAACGTGATCGATAACGGATACGTTCCAACTCCTCTGCTCTACTTTGCAGCCAATCACGACGACCAGTGCACCGGCGTTATGATCACCGGCAGTCACAACCCAAGTGACTACAACGGTTTTAAGATGATGATCGATGGCCACACCCTCTCCGGTGATGACATTCAGGTCCTGAAGCAGCGCATCATCGCGCAGGAATACTCTGACGGCGAAGGCAACCTGCGCGAGCAGGATGTACGCCCACAGTATCTGGAACATGTACTGTCCGACGTCAAACTGGCACGTCCGATGAAAGTCGTTGTGGATTGCGGCAATGGCATTCCAGGTGATATCGCACCGGGCCTGCTTGAAAAGCTGGGTTGTGACGTGACGCCTCTATACTGCGATGTTGACGGCACGTTCCCGAACCACCACCCTGACCCGGGTAAACCGGCCAACCTGGTTGATGCTATCGCCAAGGTAAAAGAGATCGGTGCCGACCTGGGTCTGGCCTTCGACGGCGACGGCGACCGCGTGGGTGTGATTACCCCAACCGGAAAGATTATCTATCCTGATCGCGTGATGATGCTGTTCGCAGAAGATATCCTGAGCCGTAATCCGGGCGCAGAGATCATCTTCGATGTGAAATGCTCCCGCCTGCTGGCGAACGTGATCCGTGAAGCCGGTGGTAAAGCCACTATGTGGAAGACCGGCCACTCGCTGATCAAAGGCAAGATGAAAGAAACCGGCGCCTTGCTGGCCGGTGAGATGAGCGGACACATCTTCTTTAAAGAACGCTGGTTCGGTTTTGACGATGGCCTGTACAGCGCTGTTCGCCTGCTGGAGATCCTGTCTAATCGCAGCGAAGATGCTGATACGCTGTTCGACGCGTACCCTGAAGATGTGAGCACACCTGAGCTGAACATCGACGTAACTGATGAAGGTAAATTCAGCATCATCGAAGGCCTGCAAGCATTGGAATTCGAAGGTGGTGACGCCAACCGCATCGACGGCGTGCGCGTTGACTACGCGGACGGCTGGGGCCTGATTCGCGCATCCAACACCACGCCGGTACTGGTACTGCGTTTTGAAGCTGAGTCTGAAACTGCACTGGAACGCATCCGTTCCGAGTTCCAGCAACGCCTGACCAAGGTTGATCCGTCTCTGACGATTCCTGAAGCCTGATCTTTTAAGAAACGCCCGGTATCAGATCGCTGCCGGGTGTTTTTTCGCACTGTTTCTGTAGCAGGTCTGTTTATCGGGCCTATGCAGTAGAAAGGATAATAAAAAATGCCTCTTACGCGTAAAGAAGCCATGACCACCGCTGAGGTGCTCAGCGAAGCAATGCCTTACATCCAGCGTTTTGTTGGAAAAACCATCGTCATCAAATACGGCGGCAACGCCATGACCGACGAGAAGCTGAAAAATAGCTTCGCCCGCGATATCGTGATGATGAAGCTGATCGGTATCAATCCGATTGTTGTCCACGGTGGCGGTCCGCAGATCGGTAGCCTGCTGGAAAAGCTGAATATCGAATCCCACTTCATCAACGGTATGCGTGTCACTGACTCAAAAACCATGGACGTGGTTGAGATGGTACTCGGCGGTATGGTGAACAAAGAGATCGTTGGCCTGATCAACGCCAACGGTGGTAGCGCCATCGGCCTGACCGGTAAAGACGGCCAGCTGCTGCGGGCCCGTAAGCTCAAAGTGAAGCACAAAACACCGGAGATGGAAGCCCCCGAAATTATCGATATCGGTCACGTGGGTGAAGTTGCACAGGTGAACGTAAAGGTACTGGATATGCTGGCACAGTCAGACATCATTCCGGTCATCGCACCGATTGGTGTGGACGAAAACGGCGATTCCTACAACATCAATGCGGACCTGGTTGCAGGTAAAGTTGCTGAAGTACTGCAGGCCGAAAAGCTGATTCTGCTGACCAATATTGAAGGCCTGCTGGACAAAGATGGTAACGTGCTGACCGGTATGACCACCAAACAGGTGGATGAGCTGATCGAAGACGGCACCATCTACGGTGGCATGCTGCCGAAGATCGATTGTGCACTGGGCGCGGTTAAATCAGGCGTGACCAGCTCGCACATCATTGACGGTCGCGTCGCACATTCCTGCTTGTTGGAGATCTTTACCGATGAAGGTGTCGGTACTCTGATCACCAACCGCTCACACTAAGGGCGCTGAAATGGCAGTAAAAGAAGCGCCGAAAGTGTCCCGATACGAGCAGATCCTGCAGGCTTTGGCCCAGATGCTGGAGGTGAATCCGGGTGCCCGGATCACCACCGCGGCGCTGGCGAAAGAGGTCGGCGTATCCGAAGCCGCGCTGTATCGCCACTTTCCCAGCAAAGCACGGATGTTCGAAGGCCTGATCGGTTTTATCGAAGATACCATCTTCAGCCGGGTTAACATGATCATTGCATCGGATGCCGACGGCGTCCGGCAGTGTGAACAGATCCTCACGCTGCTGCTGGCGTTCGTACAGAAAAATCCGGGCATGGCGCGTATTCTGACCGGTGATGCGCTGGCCGGAGAAACAGATCGCCTACGCACACGGGTGAATCAGTTTTTTGAACGGCTGGAAACCCAGCTCAAGCAGATCCTGCGCGAAGCTGAAGCCCGTGAAGGCCTGCGCACGCAAACCACTGCAGGGGCTTGCGCTAACCTGATGTTGGCGACCGCAGAAGGCCGCATCCGTCAGTTCGTACGCAGCGAGTTTAAACGCAGCCCAATCGAACAGTGGGATGATCAATGGCCACGTCTTGCCGCGGCGGTATTTCGCCCGGCAGCCTGATCCGCCTGGGAGGCGCCTCGCCTCCCTCTTTCACCTCACTTCCACTAACCCTTCCTGATACCCATCGGACTTTTCATGGACCTGTTACTGGAACAGCTGATGCTGTTTGTCCTCTCCCTCTTCGCCAACGGTTTATCTGCGATGGCAGGCGGCGGTGCGGGCCTGCTTCAGTTACCTGTGCTGCTGTTTTTGGGGCTGAGCTTTCCGGTAGCACTCGCAACCCATAAGATCGCCAGCGTCGCGCTGGGCGTGGGCGCGACCCTACGCCATATGCGCGAAGGTTCGCTGGACTATCGTTTCTGCGCCTATATTCTCGCCTCGGGGTTACCCGGCGTTGTCTTGGGGGCCTATGTCATTCTACAACTGCCCGAAGCCTGGACCATCCTGGCACTGGGCATTCTGACCTCAGGTCTGGGGCTCTATTCGTTTACGAAAAAAGAGATGGGGATGAATTACGCCCCCCGCCACCGTGAAGGTAGGGGTCTGCTGATCGGTGGAATCGTGCTGTTTATGATCGGCTTTCTGAACGGCTCACTGACCTCAGGTACCGGCCTTTTTGTGACGCTGTGGATGGTCTTCTGGTTTGGCTTCGACTACAAACGCGCCGTTACCTATGTACTGATTCTGGTGGGTTTGTTCTGGAACTCATCGGGTGCAGTCACCGTTGCCCTGCAGCAGCCACCTCAATGGGAGTGGCTACCGGCACTATTGATCGGCGCAATAATTGGCTCTTATACCGGAGCACATCTGGCCATTAGCCGCGGCAACAAACTGGTCAAACGCGCCTTTGAAACCCTAACCGTTATGGTAGGTATCAAACTAATCGGTGATGGTCTCGCGCTGCTGTTCTAAGACCAATGTAGATGCCTCAGCAAGCTGCAAGCGGTGCCGTGCACTGCGCGTAAGCTCCCGCTTAACCTCTGGCAGAATAATTGCTGACGCAGGCACTAACCGGACACCCAGTTTTTTCAGATCCGGCAGTATACGCGCCAGATACGCCGAAGTTTCAGGGTATGGATGCCCGATGACCACCACAAACCCAAACTTATTAGCAATATTCAGCGCCCGCTGAAACTGCCCGTGGATAAAGGCTTCATTGCTCTGATGATCTAAAAACACGTGACGTTTCAGGTAAGGCACCTGATTGTCCCGCGCCTTTTTCCATCCCACCGACTTTATCGTCGTGAGACTGTCGATAAAGTAGAGATCCCGTGCTTTGAGTGTATCCATCACCCACTGCATAGGCTGATCCATACTGGTCAGCAAACTGCCCATATGGTTGTTAACGCCACTGACGTGCGGTGTGGCATCCAACGCTTGATCCAGCCCGGACATGACGGCCTCACGTTCCATCTCAGGCGTTAACGCCCCAGGGCCCAGCGCCTTGGCAGCCGTATTCGCCATCGGCACATGCAGCATCACTTCACGCCCACTATCATGCGCATCTACTGCAAATTTCTTAGCGTAGGGGGTATACGGCAGAATGGAGTACGTCACCGCACCGGGCAAGGCCAGTGCTGCTTCACCCCGCTTCAGGTTGTATCCCATATCATCAATGATCAGTACCATCCGTGGTTCAAAGGATTGCTCCGCATGGAGCAATCCGGACAGTGCACTGAGTAACAGCATCAGGCTGAGCTTTTGGCCCAGCTTATGAGTCCATAGCAATGTTATTGATCCTGTAACTTAACAATCGACAAGGCTTTTAATAACGCTACCGCCTCAAACAGCTGGAAATCTTCTCGTAGCAGTTCTCGCTCTTCTGCACGTTTAGCCATAGTGTCTTTATCGGCCTGACCATTCTCCAGATGTCCGCTAAGGTCACGCTCTTTCAGATGAGAGCCGCCATTACCCAACGGTTTAAGTTCTGCATTGCCGACTTCGATATCCGGCTCGATCCCCTGCGCCTGAATAGAGCGGCCATTTGGGGTGAAGTAACGTGCCGTGGTCAGCTTAATGGCGCGATCTTTCGCCAACGGCAGTATGGTTTGCACTGAACCTTTACCAAAGCTGTCGGTGCCCATAATCACCGCACGTTTTTGGTCTTGCAGTGCTCCTGCGACAATCTCAGAGGCAGACGCTGAACCACCATTGATCAACACGACCAGTGGCAGTTCCGGTAGTGCGGTCTGACTGTTCGCTTCAAACAGCTGATCGGAATTTGGCAAACGGCCTTCGGTATACACAATCGTGCCCTGTGACAGGAATGCATTGCCCACATCCACTGCAGCCTGCAACACACCGCCGGGGTTGTTGCGCAGATCCAACACCAAACCGTTGAGGTTGCCGTCTTCCTGCAGTGTCTCCAGCTGTCTTACTAACTCTTTACCGGTATTGACCTGGAACTGAGTGATACGGATATAGCCATAGCCGGGCTCGATAATCCGACTTTTCACACTGGCAACATGAATGATGTCACGGACAACGGTGATCTCGATCGGTTTATCTCGTCCCTCACGCAGAATCGTCAGCACGATCGGCTCACCCGGCTCACCTCGCATGTGATTAATCGCTTCTTCCAATGACATACTGGCCACCGGTTGATCATCCAGTTGGGTGATCAGATCACCCGCTTTAACACCCGCTCGCTCTGCCGGAGTGTCGTCAATGGGGGTGATGACACGGATATAAGGCTCTTCCATACCCACTTCGATACCCAATCCCCCAAACTCGCCACTGGTATGCACCTGCAGGGCTTCAAACTCTTCCTTGTCCATATAATTGGAATGAGGATCAAGACCCGCCAGCATGCCACGTACGGCATCCTGCAACAGCTTGGCGTCATCGACGGGTTCTACATAAGCATTCTTGATGCGTTCATACACTTCGGCGAAGAGACGCAGCTCTTCCAGGGGCAGCTGCTTAGCGGTTTCATCAGGTACCGCCGGCGTCTCAGCCGCTGCAGTAAAGGCAACACCACACAGAGATACCATCACCAGTGAACGCAGCGCGCGCTGCACTGTTTTATGCAGATTCATAGTTTGTTCCTTATAGTCCAGACGCGGCTAGCGTCGGGTGAGCCAGCGTTTTGGATTGGTCGCCTTTCCTTTGTAACGGATCGCAAAATATAGCCCTGGTTGAGCCCGGCCGCCGCTGGCACCCACCGTTGCCACAGTTTCACCGGCAGATACCCAATCACCCACATCACGCTGTAGTGTTTCATTGTAGCCGTAAAGGGTGAGGTAATTACCACCGTGGTCAATTATCAGTACCAGTCCATGTCCGCGTAACCAGTCAGAAAACACCACGCGCCCATGATGGGCCGCTTTAACGTCGCGCCCAGCCTTCGCGGCGATCCAAACGCCATCATAACGAATATTATCCGCTACGCTACCAAAGCCCCGGCGGATCTTACCGGTCACTGGCCAGGCCAGCTTACCTTTCAGCTCCCGAAAATCCTTACCATCCCGGGCCAATGCGGCTTTATCGATTGTGCGCTGAACTTGTTTCAGCACCTTTTCCATTCGCTGGCGATCTGCTTTCAAACGGGCTAAACGTTTCTGGTCAGACTTAATGTCTCCCTGAATTGCTGCCAACGTCCTGCCACGCTCTTTACGTTTTTTTTCCAGGTCATCCCTTTCCAACTTCAGCTGACGGCGTTTTACCACCATCTTCTGTTCAGTGTCGGACAATTCAGTTTCCGTATTGTTCAGCTGTTCAAGGCGGGATTTGAAGCTTTTAATCTGATTGGCCAGCTCACCATTGATGATCCCAAAGTAACGCATCATGCGTGAGATCTCTTCCGGATCACGCTGCATCAACAACACCTGCAACCAGGGCTGGTGTCCCTGTTTGTATTGTTCGCGTAACTGTCGGCTGATGGAAACAGCACGCTTATTCAGCTCGTTGCGTAATTTATCACGCTTGCCTTCCAGCGAACCGGCATGGGATCCAAGACGGGAAAGCTGCTTATCCAGTGCACGAATTTGGTTACTGATCCGGCCAATGGACACCTCACTTTTTCGCAGCTTGCTGCTCAGACTGGAGGCCTGACCTTCACTTTTAGACAATTGTTTCTGCAGACTCGCAATATCTTTTTTAAGTTTGCGAATCTGAGCGTCAGAGGCCTGACCATCCGCCGCAAGCGCAACAGAGGTCAGCGAAAAGAGGAGTAACAGCGGCAGGCAAAGCTTGCGTAATAGCAACAAACAGCCCACCACTGATTGCCGGGTCAAGTACGGCTCCATCCTGATCCCGGCCCTGCCTTACTTAGCGAGTAGCAGGGAGTTGCCGGTCATCTCTGCTGGCGCATCAACCGCCATCAGATCCAGCAAGGTCGGCGCCAGGTCGCAGAGTGCACCATCTTTTAAGCTGATGTCAGCAGCACGTGGGCCATCATAAACCAGCGCCACCGGCCAGATTGTATGGGCCGTGTGTGGCTGTCCGGTTTTCGGATCTACCATCATCTCCACGTTCCCGTGGTCCGCCGTAATCAGCGCCTCACCACCCACTTCTGCCATCGCTTCCAGCACTTGGCGAATGCTGTCATCCACCGCTTCGACGGCTTTCACTGCCGCGTCAAAGACGCCGGTATGACCCACCATATCGCCATTGGCAAAGTTGCAGACGATCAGATCAAACTTGCCGCTTTTAATCGCTTCAACCAGCTTTGCGGTCACTTCCGGCGCGCTCATTTCAGGCTGCAGGTCGTAGGTTGCCACGTCGGGGGATGGCACCAAAATACGTTCTTCACCCGGATATACCGCTTCCTGACCGCCATTAAAGAAGAATGTCACATGGGCATATTTTTCCGTTTCCGCGATGCGCAGCTGGGTTTTACCCAAACCGGAGAGATACTCGCCCAGATCGTTGGTGATCGTCAGCGGCGGATATGCACACGCAGCATCGATGCTTGCTGCGTATTCGGTCATCATCACATAACTGGATAGCGCTGGAGTAACGCTACGTTCAAAACCTTCAAATTCAGTGCCTTCAACAAAACAACGGGTGATTTCACGAGCACGATCCGGGCGGAAATTGGCACAGATCAGCACATCACCGTCTTCCACCTTCGCCAACGCTGCGCCAGACGCATCACTAATCACCGTGGCCTGTACAAATTCGTCATTTTCATCACGGGCATACGCTGCCGCCAGTGCGGCCTGTCCAGACTCTGCAGTCTGTGCAGCAGTACCCAGTGTCATGGCATCGTACGCCTGCTGCACACGATCCCAGCGGTTGTCACGATCCATCGCAAAATAACGCCCAACAACCGTTGCGATGCCGCCAAAGCCCAACTCATCGAATTTCGCCTGCATTTTTAGCAGCGATGGCTCGGCCGAACGTGGTGGCATATCGCGTCCGTCCAGAATGGCATGCAGGTAGATTGCTTTTGCACCACGTTTCGCAGCCATATCGATCAGCGCAATAATGTGATCTTCATGGCTGTGTACACCACCCGGAGACAGCAAACCCAACAGATGCACCGCTTTACCGGCCGCAATGGCTTTATCCATTCCCTCGACGAGTACTTCGTTGTCGAAAAAATCACCATCGGCAATCGCCTTAGAGATACGGGTAAAGTTCTGATACACCGTGCGGCCCGCACCGATGTTCATGTGCCCCACTTCAGAGTTGCCCATTTGGCCTTCAGGCAAACCCACGGCCAGACCGGAAGTCGCAATACGGGAAACAGGATTGTTCGCCAGTAGCGAATCCCATACCGGGGTATTAGCCGCTTCAATCGCTGAAGACTCGGACGCTTCGATACCGAAACCATCCAGAATAATAAGAGCTTTAGGTGCGCGCGCGTTGGTCATAGTGGGCCTGTCTTTCCGCCATAAAATATAGAGTTCCGATTGCCCGCTATTCTACGCATATCAGCCCCTGAACGCGAATCACTCCCCCCTTCATTCAGAGCGCCCCTTTTATAGACATAAGCGACAGAAAAAAACGGACAAATGCAGAGAATTTCGCTCTCCGCCTTATACCCGCACTGATCGCGTTGTATACTTACCGGCTTTGATTTAACGCCAGACCTAAGCGGTCATCCGAGTCGGGAAAAACAATGGAACAAGTGATCGAGTTTATTGGTAACCATGTCCTTCTGGTTTCAGCCTGGTTGCTGACATTGGTTATGTTGCTGTGGAACGAAAACCGCAAAGCGGGCAAGGCGGTCACTCCAGCCATTGCGACCCAGCTGATCAACAAAGAAAGCGCTCTGATTCTGGACATTCGTCCGAAGAAAGAGTGGGAGACCGGCCATATTACTGGCGCTCGCCACCTGCCTATCGCCGAACTCGATCGTCGTATGGACGAACTGAACAAGTTCAAAGAGAAGCCGATCATTGTTGTCTGCAACCTGGGTCAGACAGCAGGCAGTGCGTCGAAGAAACTGCTGGCCGGCGGCTTCACTAATGTTGTACGCCTGTCCGGTGGTATGACAGAGTGGAAAGCACAGTCCCTGCCGGTGGTTAAGTAAGTCATGAAAGACACGCTGATCTACACCACCGCAATCTGCCCTTTTTGTGTCCGTGCAAAAATGCTGCTGGATCATAAAGGCGTGGAATATACAGAAATTGATATTCACCGGCAGCAAGGTGCTCGTCAGGAGATGATGCAGCGCGCGAACCGCCACACTGTACCGCAGATTTTTGTTGGCGATACACACGTAGGCGGCTGCGACGATCTCTTTGCACTTGAGCATCAGGGCAAACTTGACGCCCTGCTGGCCGAATAAAAGCTAATTCAAAAATTTAAGGATAGTACGATGGCTGAGAACGAACAGAATCAGGCGGCTGAAGCACAGGGCCCACAGTTTGCAGTACAGCGCGTTTACCTGAAAGACGCGTCTCTGGAGTCCCCAAACGCACCAGAAATCTTCACTAAAGCGTGGCAGCCAGAGATCAACCTGGATATGAACTCCCGCACACAGCAGCTCGGTGAAGGCGCGTACGAAGTTGTCCTGACGCTGACGGTGACTGTTAAAAATGAAGATGAGACTGCATTCCTGACTGAGATTCAGCAGGCAGGCATTTTCTCCATCTCAGGTCTGGAAGAAGCTGAACTGCACCACACACTGGGTGCATTCTGCCCGAACATCCTGTTCCCGTACGCACGTGAAGCGATCGACAACATGGTGACCAAAGCAAGCTTTCCTCCACTGATGCTGGCTCCGGTTAACTTCGATGCACTGTACGCACAGCAGCTGGCTCAACAGCAGTCACAGGCGGAAGGCGCAAGCCACTAATCAGCGATTGCTGATCACGCACAAAAAAGCCGGAGCAGATGCGCCGGCTTTTTTATATCTAAATACAGGCAATCACTTATCTGAACTCGCAGGAACCACACCCTTTTCATCGCCCCCCTCGGCAATCTGACTTTCAGGTTGCGCTTTAACCCGCACCCAACGTACCAGATCAACCCACATGCGACTGATATCGGTTGCAGACGGCATAATGCCCGCATACGGTAGCTCAATCGTCATCACCGGTACATTTTTAACGTACCAGCCATAGTTGCCCAAAGATCCCGGATAGGTCCCCAGGTGACGTAAATACAATGGTCCCAGCTTCTGTGGTGGCTGTTTATCACCATCAAAATCCAGAATGCCGTGAGGTGCATGCACCGATACAATTACGCTAGGTTTGTACTCTTCGATCAGTGTATGAATCATTTTGCTTTCTGGTTCACTGAGCGGCTTCTCGCCCGGGTAATAACGCTTACGCTTGCTTGCTTGCTTCCAATATTCCAGCGGTGTCAGCTTGGCCTCAGCCGGTATAAAGTTGCGATTGAGATCAACATTGTTGGCATTCACACGGGTCGCCGGGCGACGTAGCAGTCCGTCAGGATTTGCCAGCGGCAGGAAATGCCAGTCGAACGAACCACTGTGATGCTGATTCAGTTTATTCAGCCACTTGAAGGTCACGCTGACACTGGATAACTCATCACCGTGGATACCACCAATAAACAAGATCCGCACCGGATTCTTCACACCCGGTTTGGCCGCATAATGCGCTTCCAGAATAGGCTGATTACTGGCGGAATAAAATCGCGGCTGGTAGAACTGGATATTAGAGCACTCTTGATAAGAAACACTCGCCAGTCGGCCACTGATTTTTTTACACATCTGTGCCACTTCATCGGACTTGTCGGTCTGGGCCTTGGCCTGTACCTGAGATCCGATCAGCAACAACGCGAGAAGGGAAACAATCACCCGCATCTTAGTACCTGTTATTAAGTCAATCAAAACGCACTGACAAGGCAGCCTCAGCTGCGCTCGCCACGCGCCATTCGCAACAACGTCTCTGCCGCCCCTGTCGTCAGCACCGATTCAATCTCCGCTGCTTGCATGGGTATAACACTGAGCATTGCGTTTGCGGGCACTTGCCTGAAATCAGCCAACTGCTGCAACGTATCCACCAGCACAACACAAGGTAACACCTGCTGCTGAAGTGCCAATATATTGATACGCTGAGTTTCACCAGCCTGAAAGAGAATCCGTCCGCCGAGGTGGTCAACTGCTGCAAGACAGCTTGGCGACGACATTAAAGGGTCGAACTGGGTGAGGATTATAGCATCCTGCTTCATGATTTTAGGTTCATTCTATTCATGTTAAGCGTTAGTATCGCAGTCCATGCTTCATTCTGACAAGGGCTCCATGTCTCCTATGCAACCGTGGCAAAACGAATCGATCATTCATTTATCCCAGATCATTATCCAGAGCTTTCGTGAACGCCTGGGTCATCCGCTGAACAATCTACCTGCTACAGCCACCGGACAGGAGTTGGCTCAAGCCCTGTACGAAGCCCCTTTTGTGATACTGGCCCATGATGGTGCAACTGACCCCTGCTTTACCTACGCAAACCTGACCGCGCAGCAGTTATGGGAGCTGGAGTGGGAGGAGTTTATCGGCATGCCATCACGGTACTCAGCAGAACCGGATCTGAGAGAAGTACGTGCTGCGATGCTGGAACGGGTACAGAGGGATGGCTACATCGATGACTATCGTGGCATCCGTATCAGCAAAACAGGTCAGCGCTTTGAGTTGGGCAAAACGGTTGTCTGGAATTTACAGGATACTGAAGGAGTTGCCTGTGGTCAGGCCGCCACCTTCAGTGAATGGACGGCGCTGTAGGCAACCGCAGAGATGCAGATTTACTGACCGCCACTAAAACCTAACTGCCGCCATGCTTCATATACAACAACAGCACAGGCATTCGATAAGTTAAGGCTGCGGCTCTCTTCCTTCATCGGCAAACGCAGCAGCGTTTCCTGTGGCAGCGATTCCCGCACTTCAGGTGGCAATCCTCGCGTCTCCGGGCCAAACAATAGCACATCACCCGGCAGGAACTGAGCGTCGCAGTAGTTACCTGTGCCTTTGGTTGTCAGCGCCCAAACATTCTGCGGCTGAATCGCCTCCAGCGCAGCGTCTAGATCTTTATGTACTTGCACAGCCGCAAACTCATGATAATCCAGTCCCGCACGGCGCAGTTTTTTGTCATCAAAATCAAAACCCAGCGGTTCTACAAGATGAAGCTGAAACCCGGTATTCGCGCACAAGCGAATGATATTGCCGGTATTCGGCGGAATTTCAGGTTCGAAGAGAACAACATGCAGCATAGTCACACCCGTAGCAGCGATAGGCAAATAAGATAAAACGTGGCGGGAGTGTAAGACAGGGGCTGCTGCGGTTCAACAGCCCCTTAAAAAACTAAACAAACAGTATATTACTCTTGATCGGCACTGCCTGTCGCCACATCCATATCCAGTTCTTTGATCTTACGGGTCAGGGTATTGCGCCCCCACCCCAGCAGATTAGCCGCATCACGACGACGTCCGGCAGTATGCTTCAGCGCGGTCTCGATCATGATCCGCTCAAAGGTCGGTACAGCCTCATCCAGCAAACTGCTCTGCCCTAAAGATAGCTGCTGATCAGCCCAGTTTCGCAACGCTCCCTGCCAGTTATTGCTGGTGACCGTTTGGCCAGCCTCAGACTCCAACAGCTCAGGCGGCAGGTCAGAAATTAGCACTTCCCGACCGGATGCCATCACCGTCAACCAGCGACAAGTGTTCTCCAGCTGACGCACGTTACCAGCCCAGGATAAACCACATATATAGGTTTCCGCTTCATCGCTGAGCGTTTTAGGTTCAACGCCCAACTCTTCCGCAGAGCTTGTCAGAAAATGGCGCGTCAGACGCGGAATATCCTCACGACGCTCGGACAAGGTAGGCAGATGAATACGTATCACGTTAAGGCGATGGAACAGATCCTCACGGAAACGCCCCTCCTGTACCAGTTGCTCCAGATTCTGATGGGTCGCGGCAATAATACGGACATCAACTTTCACCGGCGTGTGGCCACCCACCCGGTAGAACTCACTGTCTGCCAACACGCGTAGCAATCGGGTCTGCGCATCGGCGGGCATATCACCAATCTCATCAAGAAACAGCGTGCCACCATCCGCCTGCTCAAAGCGCCCTCGCCGTGCAGCGGCTGCGCCGGTAAATGCCCCTTTTTCATGACCAAACAGCTCTGACTCGATCAAATCATGAGGAATCGCGGCCATGTTCAGCGGTATAAACGATTGTTCACGACGCGGACTGTGCTTGTGCAATGCATGAGCGACCAGCTCTTTACCGGTTCCCGATTCACCATTGATCAACACGGTAATATTGGATTGCGATAAACGTCCGATGGCGCGAAACACCTCCTGCATCGCAGGGGCCTCGCCGATAATTTCGGTCTCCGCGTCTGCGACCTGTTCCTCAACTTGTTTTTGCTGCTCAATCGCATGCTCCAACGCACGCTTCGCCAGTGCAACCGCCTCATCAACATCAAATGGTTTTGGCAGATACTCAAAGGCCCCACCCTTATAAGACGCTACCGCAGAATCCAGATCAGAATGCGCGGTCATGATGATGATAGGGATCTGAGGAAAGCGCTCCTGAATGTGATTAAGCAACGCCAGACCATCAGTACCCGGCATCCGGATATCACTGATAATGGCGTCCGGCACTTGTGTTTCAAGCGCCTGAATCAGCACATCCGCACTGTCAAACACGGTATTATTGACACCTTCAGCGGTCAGGGCTTTCTCCAGTACCCAACGAATTGAGCGGTCGTCGTCAACGACCCAGACATTACCTGACAGACTCATGGTTCAGCTCCAAAGGGATAAATAGTTCAAATAGGGTTCTTCCCGGCCGGGTATCACACTCAATCAGGCCATGGTGTTGATTGAGGATCGACTGAGCGATCGATAACCCCAACCCGGTGCCATCTGCACGACCACTCACCATCGGATAGAAAACCTGGCTCAACAACTCTTCAGGTATACCCGGGCCGTTATCTTCGATACGCACACAGCACACCAAACGATGTTTCTCCGTGCCTAAGGTAATCTGGCGCATCGTACGGGTATGCAGTTTGATAGACGGATTCTGTGTATGGCTTGTCTGCAACGCCTGCATACTATTGCGTACGATATTGAGCACCGCCTGAATCAACTGCTCAGCATCGCCGCGAAATTCTGGAATACTTGGATCATAGTCGCGGATCAACTCAACACTACCGCCACTTTCCGCCGCCACCAAGCTGCATACCCGTTCGAGAATCGCGTGAATATTAACGTCGTTAATATCCGGCAACTTTCTCGGCCCCAACATGCGATCAACCAGGTTCCGTAAGCGGTCAGCTTCTTCAATAATGACCTGGGTGTAATCATGCAGCGATATATCATCCAGCTCACGTTCAAGTAGCTGCGCCGCACCACGCAGTCCACCTAGCGGGTTCTTAATCTCATGCGCCAGGCCACGCACCAGCATTTGAGCACTCGCATGACGGGTCAGCAGTTCTTCTTCGCGCTCAATCCGGATCAACCGGTCACGGGCTTCGATTTCTAACAGCAACCAGTTTTCCTGCTGCATCGGTAACGGATTCACGGTGTAATCCACCGTCAACATCTGTTCTGACTGGTTTCTCAACTTAGCTTCACGCCGGGTAAACGGATGCCCGCTGCGCAACGAATGACGCAACCCTTCAACCTGATCTGCATCCGTACCAAACCACTCAGCAATATCCCGTCGACTCAGTTGGCGCGCACTTGCCGCCAATAACATTTCTGCGGCCGGATTCATGTACTGGATAAACAACTGGTTATCCAGCAACACAACGGCGGTCCCCAAATTCTCCAGTATCTTTTTGTACATATCATTTACGAGCATTGGCTTTCCGTCTCTCCATGCCAGGGTTCTGCACCCTGCATGCTTATAGACAATCGGATTGTTAAGAAAATGCAAAAACCAAACCAGCTTTGCTATTTCTACACAAGAATGTACAAAACACTCTCAAAATGCCCTCTAAGAGCACTTAAGATGCCCCGAACAGCAGCAACGCTTCCTAACCGCTGAAAATACACAGAACCCACATGCACCATTTTAGTGCATGGCAGGATTTTTGCCCTATGTTTCAGCATCCACCTTCAGTCAGCCGGTAAAAGACAGGCATAAAAAAAGCCTCCCGAGGGAGGCTTTTTTAACTCAGCGAGCTCAAACCTTATACAGAGTAGTACAGGTCGAATTCTACTGGGTGAGTAGTCATGTTCACTTTCTCAACTTCTTCACGCTTCAGTTCAATGAACGCGTCCAGCATGTCGTCAGTGAATACGCCACCTTTAGTCAGGAACTCACGGTCGTTTTCCAGTGCTTCCAGAGCTTCTTCCAGAGATGCAGCTACCTGTGGAATCTCTGCAGCTTCTTCAGCTGGCAGGTCGTACAGGTCTTTATCAGCAGCATCGCCAGGGTGGATCTTGTTCTGAACACCGTCCAGACCTGCCATCATCAGTGCCGCGAAGCACAGGTATGGGTTAGCAGATGGATCCGGGAAACGTGCTTCTACACGACGCGCTTTCGGGTTAGTCACGTATGGGATACGGATAGACGCAGAACGGTTACGTGCAGAGTACGCCAGCATTACTGGTGCTTCAAAACCTGGTACCAGACGCTTGTAAGCGTTAGTAGAGGAGTTGGTCAGCGCGTTCAGTGTTTTCGCGTGCTTGATGATACCGCCAATGTAATACAGAGCAGTTTCAGACATACCCGCGTAAGCGTCGCCTGCAAACAGGTTAACACCGTCTTTAGACAGAGACATGTGAACGTGCATACCGGAACCGTTGTCACCTACCAGCGGTTTAGGCATGAAGGTAGCAGTTTTACCGTAAGCGTGCGCAACGTTGTGTACGCAGTACTTCAGAATCTGTACTTCATCTGCCTTGTTAGTCAGAGTGTTAGGACCCACACCGATCTCACACTGACCCGCAGTTGCTACTTCGTGGTGGTGCACTTCGATCGTCAGATCCATCGCTTCCATCGCGTCACACATAGCGGCACGCAGGTCATGCAGGGAATCGATTGGTGGTACAGGGAAGTAACCGCCTTTAACGCGAGGACGGTGACCGGTGTTACCACCTTCAATCTTGTGACTGGAAGCCCAAGAAGCTTCTTCGGACTCAATGGTGTAACCGCAACCACTGATGTCTGCGTGCCATTTAACAGCATCAAAGACAAAGAACTCTGGCTCAGGACCAAACATCGCGGTATCAGCAATACCGGTAGACTTCAGGTATTCTTCCGCACGTTTAGCAACAGAACGTGGATCACGCTCGTAACCCTGACCCGTTGCCGGCTCTACGATGTCACAACGAACGATAACAGTCGTTGCTTCAGCAAATGGATCCAGCACAGATGCGCTGTCATCAGGCATCAGGATCATGTCGGAGTCGTTGATACCTTTCCAACCGCCGATGGAAGAACCATCGAACATTTTGCCTTCTTCGAAGAAGTCATCACCCATGTCGGAAACAGGGATAGTTACGTGCTGCTCTTTACCGTGGGAATCGGTGAAGCGCATGTCAATCCATCGTGCTTCGCTTTCTTTGATCAGATTCAGAGTCTTCTCTGACATTTGGCTTTCTCCACTTAATGAAATTGCCAGACTCGCAGTATGCAGTGCTGAACGCGTATTTTTCACTTGCCGATATCAAAAGCAAGGACCGTGCCAACAACAACTTTGCTCGTAAGTGCTTATTTTTGGGACATTCCAGACCAGCGCCCCGATGAGAGCCGCACCAAAACAATGCAACGCAAACATATTGCGCACCAAATTAGTGCATGCCGCTGGATTTAGCGGTATATCTCCGCTTTAGTAGCGACGTAATAATACTCCAACCACCTTCAAAGTGCTTCTTTTTGAACCATCGATATCCACTTTTGTTCATCTGCATCAAGGGATGTCCGTTCACAATATGAACACTTAATCAGGATTAGCACGTGCGATATAAGGTTCTGTCACCACAATCCATGTATAATGCGCGCACAATGAACACCCGGTAAGCCTTTGCACTGCCGGGTTCGTTTTTCTGATGGGTACATCTACGTGTACAAATTTCACTCCATTACCCGGTTGAATACTTAAAATGTCATCTAGCATTAACAACTTACGTAACATTGCGATCATCGCTCACGTTGACCACGGTAAAACCACCCTGGTCGATAAGCTACTCTCCCAGTCCGGTACTCTGGGACGCCGCGATGAAGGCACCGAGCGTATCATGGACTCCAACGATCAGGAGAAAGAGCGCGGCATCACCATTCTGGCGAAAAACACTGCCATTAAATGGAACGATTACCGCATCAACATCGTGGACACACCGGGACACGCCGACTTTGGTGGTGAAGTAGAACGCGTACTGTCCATGGTTGATTGTGTCTGCCTGCTGGTTGACGCTGTAGATGGCCCGATGCCACAAACTCGCTTCGTTACCCAGAAAGCATTCGATCAGGGCCTGCGCCCGATCGTTGTAGTCAACAAGGTTGACCGTCCGGGTGCACGTCCTGACTACGTCATCGATCAGGTATTCGACCTGTTCGACAGCCTGGGCGCGACTGAAGACCAGCTGGACTTCCCTATCGTTTACGCATCTGCGCTGAACGGTATTGCCGGCCCGGAACCCGATCAGCTGGCAGACGACATGACGCCACTGTTCGAAGCAATCGTTGAACACGTAGAAGCACCTAAAGTTGATACCGACGGTCCTCTGCAGATGCAGATCTCTGCGCTGGATTACAACAGCTACATGGGTGTTATCGGTGTAGGCCGTGTAACCCGCGGTACTGTTAAGACTAATACCCAGGTTAAAGTGATCGACCGTGAAGGCAAAATTCGCTCCGGCCGTGTACTGAAAATCATGGGTTACCACGGTCTGGAACGCGTTGAGGTTGAACAGGCTCAGGCCGGTGACATCATCTGTATCACAGGTATCGATGAGCTGAACATCTCCGACACCATCTGTGACCCGGAATCCGTAGAAGCGCTGCCAGCACTGAGCGTTGATGAGCCAACCGTTTCCATGACCTTCCAGGTTAACGACTCTCCATTTGCGGGTCTGGACGGCAAGTTCGTCACCAGCCGTAACATCAAAGACCGTCTGGAACGCGAACTGATCCACAACGTAGCATTGCGCGTTGAGGAAGGCGACAGCCCTGAGAAATTCAAAGTATCCGGTCGTGGCGAGCTGCACCTGTCCGTACTGATCGAAACCATGCGTCGCGAAGGTTTTGAGCTGGGTGTTTCCCGTCCTGAAGTTATCCAGAAAGAGATCGACGGTGAGATTCAGGAGCCGTACGAGCAGGTCATGATCGATGTTGAAGATCAGCATCAGGGTTCTGTGATCGAAGAGCTGGGCAAACGCAAAGGCGACATGACCAACATGGAAGTGGACGGCAAAGGTCGCGTACGTCTGACCTTCATGATCCCTTCCCGTGGCCTGATCGGTTTCCGCTCCCTGTTCCTGACCATGACGTCCGGTACCGGCATCATGACCTCCATCTTCGATCACTACGGTCCGGTGAAAGAAGGTGAAGTAGCCAGCCGTAACAACGGCGTACTGGTATCCATGGTTACCGGTAAAGCACTGGGTTACTCCCTGTGGAACCTGCAGGAACGTGGTCGTCTGTGCATCGAGCCAAACATCGATGTCTACGAAGGCATGCTGCTGGGTATCCACAGCCGCTCCAACGACCTGGCAGTGAACCCAACCAAAGGCAAACAGCTGACCAACGTACGTGCTTCCGGTACTGACGAAAACATTCAGCTGACACCACCTGTACGTTTCACACTGGAACAGGCGCTGGACTTCATCGAAGATGACGAGCTGGTTGAAGTAACTCCTAACTTCATCCGCCTGCGTAAGAAACTGCTGAAAGAAAACGAGCGTAAGCGCGCGAAGAAGTAAGCAACTTTCTGATCAGAAAAAGGCAACCAATCGGTTGCCTTTTTTGTGCCTGAAGCGCAGCCTATACTTCATCTAGCGTTTCGTTTCAGGAGAGCCCATGCGTAAGCTTTACCCCGATATTCATCCTTATGCCGAGCACATGATCAAGGTTGACGCGCGGCATAGCCTCTACGTGGAAGAAAGCGGCAACGCTCATGGAATTCCGGTGCTGTTTGTGCACGGCGGACCCGGCGGCGGCACCTCACCTGCTCACCGTAGCTTCTTTGATCCGGAAAAGTACCGCATCATCCTGTTTGACCAGCGCGGCTGTGGGCGCTCGCAACCCCACGCCGAGCTGGCCGATAACTATTCACAGGCATTGGTTTCCGATATGGAGATGATTCGCCAAACACTGAATGTGGATCAGTGGCTATTGTTTGGTGGCTCATGGGGATCAACACTGAGCCTGCTATACGCACAAACACACCCGGAACGGGTGTCAGGTATGATCTTGCGGGGTATCTTTCTTTGCCGCCAACAGGATATTCAGTGGTTCTACCAACGGGGTGCCAGTGCAATTTTCCCTGACTACTGGCAGAGCTACGAAAAAGTCATTCCGCAGCACCAGCGCCACGATATGCTAAGCGCTTATTATCAGCTGCTGACATCCGATAATGAAATTGCCCGCATGTCCGCTGCAAAAGCCTGGTCAGTTTGGGAAGGCCGCTGTTCAACGCTGGATCCCAATGGGGATGTCGTGGACCACTTCGCCGACCCGCACGTCGCACTGGCCATGGCGCGCATTGAAGCCCACTACTTCATCAACCGCGCGTTTATGGAAGACAATCAATTGTTGGACAATGCCCACCTCATTCAGCAGATCCCTACCGTTATTGTGCATGGACGATACGATATGGTCTGCCCGCTGGAACAAGCCTTCGCGCTGCATCAGGCTCTTCCTCAGGCAGAGCTTCATATTGTTCGCGATGCCGGACATTCAGCATTTGAACCCGGTATTACCGACAACCTGGTGGCAGCCACCGACCATTTTGCACGCTCACAGGCTTAAATTGTTCGAAGCGTCTGACGCTGATTCCCATGATGCTCCACTGGCTAATTCCCGCTACAATGCGCGTTTTCAAGCCAGCGGAGCCACTACGATGAAAGCCCTGATCCAACGCGTTACACATGCCTCAGTCACCGTCGACGGCGAATGCACGGGAACTATTGATCAGGGAATACTGGTATTGCTTGGCGTAGAGAAAACCGATGATCGCGGCAAAGCGGACAAGCTGCTGAAAAAGATACTGGGATATCGCATCTTCTCTGACGATGAAGGAAAGATGAACCTGAATGTGCAACAGGTCAACGGCGGGGTTTTGGTTGTATCCCAGTTCACACTGGTGGCCGATACAGCAAAGGGATTACGCCCGGGTTTCTCATCTGGAGCCACTCCAGCAATGGGCGAAGAGTTATACGACTACTTTGTTGAACAGGCTTCAACTGCACACACTCAGGTTGCGACAGGACGCTTCGGTGCAGATATGAAAGTCAGCCTGCTCAATGATGGCCCGGTCACCTTTATGCTGGAAGTAAATTAAAGCGTATTACGCTAACTTCCCATACACCCCAGACACAAAAAGAGCGGAAAATTCCGCTCTTTTGGCGTGCCCCGTGAAGTATCCGCTCAAGCAGGCTGGTCACTCTGCACAGACACCGGCTTTCGTTTTATCAGGCGCTGCTGCAGGAATCGGGTCAGCGGCTTTTCAACTACGATATGAAATATCAGCCCTCCCACGATCGTCACCAGCAGGCCTCCTACAACAAACGCGCTCATCTGAAGCAGAGTCGCTTCCGGCGTAACCAGCTTAGACCACAGCATACGATACACGCCTAACGCTAAAATATGGGTCAGGTAAATGGAATAGGATGCGTCACCTAACAGATGCAAAGCACGTGACTTAAACATACGACCATTCACTTCAACAATCACCACACCCAACACCATCAGCACGCCTGGCACGCCCCAATACAGTGCGCGCAACGGACCAAACGGATTCACCTCTGCAGTCAACAACAACCCGATCGTGCCAAGTACCAACAATACCATCCCGAATAATGGCGGTAAGCGTCTTAACTTACCGTCGGTATAGGCCTTCGCGATAAACACACCCGCCACAAACTCCAGTAGCAATCCGCTGGTGTACGTTTTTAAGATGGCATTTTGCGGCTCCATCACAAAACCCGCACCCACCAGCGCTATAAAGGCGACTAACAAGATCAACAACGCCTGACGTGGCACCACCAGCAAACAGCCAAAGACCAGATAAAAGAACATCTCATAGTTGAGCGTCCAGCCGGGTACTAAAATCGGATAAACGTTACCCGGCAGTCCCAAACTGTAGTGCGGGATAAACAATAGCGACTGAAGCAGTTGAGTCAGCTCAAACTGCGTCGTCTTGAACAGGTGAGGGGCCGCTGTTGCGGCACCCGCAATCACCAGCGTAATCAGCCAATAGATCGGCACCACTCTTATGACCCGCTTAGTGAAGAACTCTGCAGCCCCCATATTTTTGTTATAGGTCACGAACCAGATAACAAAGCCACTGATCACAAAGAATACGTCAACACCTGCCGCGCCTACACTAATGGAGTGCAAGACGGCTTCGTATACATCAACCTGAATAATCAAGTGATGAAAAACGACCATCAGTGCCGCAACAGCGCGGAGGTACTGAATGGAATGAATCGTTGGGTGCGGTACGGTGCTCACGTCTTTATCCATAAAGATTTCTGTTCAATATCTGCACAAGGGAGTAAGTTTTGGATGCTAGAGACTCACCGCGGCCATTGCAAGCGAATATTGGACTTGCATCACTACAGAAAACCACAGCATTAGCCCCGTAAATACAGGACGTAGCGGTCGATATTTACGATACTGAAAACCACCGTTTTTATCGATAAACACAACGGCTTTTACAGTATTTTCAGCGACCTTCTGACAACTTAAATACGAATCACCCCCTTACGCTTTCCACTGTTTTCATGCATCGTATAGGGAGGATCTCTCAGATCCAGACCTGTGGAGACCGGATTGGCTATGCATGCTCGTTACCACCTGACACACCCCATCAGCTTAGGCTGGATCGCAACCTACCTATTGGTTCTTCTGTGGTCCGGGACCCATCCTGCTGATCAGGTTATCTGGGGGCTAGAGGTATTCCCCGCCATACTCGGACTGGTTGTGCTCGCAGTCACGTTTAAACGTCATCCGCTCACCCCCCTGCTCTACCTACTCATTCTGATTCATGCTGTGATTTTAATGATCGGCGGCCACTATACCTACGCAGATGTGCCCCTATTTGAATACTGGGCCGACGTCAGCGATGGCCGCAATAACTACGACAAAGTGGGGCATTTCGCACAAGGCTTTATACCTGCAATGATTGCCCGTGAAATACTGCTGCGTTGTCACGTTATTGCAGGCAACCGGTGGAGAAACTTTTTTATCTGCTGTTTCTGTCTCGCGTTCAGCGCCTTTTATGAGCTGATTGAGTGGTGGGTCGCGTTGCTGAGTGAAGAGACGGGTGACGACTTTTTGGGCGCCCAGGGGTATCTCTGGGATACCCAGTCCGATATGTTTTTAGCTTTGCTGGGCGCCATCATCGCCCTGCTGAGCATGAGCCGGTTACATGACCAACAACTGAAAGAGATCAGCGAGGCTCACACTGACTGATTGCTTGCTGCAGCAACGCCTTTGCATCGTCAACACCTTCCACTACACGGCTTCTGCGGGACGCATAGTAGTGCGCATTGAAAACATCAAAATACGCATCCAACAGATCTGCTGACGCCTGATCACCCATTTGAGCCAGCATCACAGCAGCCACTTCTGCAGTGCAGAGATGATGCTCCTCATTGGGTTTGCGTAGGTTGTAGCGTGTTTTTCGCTGGGTTTGCGGCTGGATTACGGGCACGTCTTTCAGGTATTCACTTTGACGGAATATACGGCGCGCCTGACGCCAGGTACCGTCCAGAATTATAAATACCGGCTTGCGGCCAGGTTTGTGCTCAAACTCCACCATCCGTTCCTCATATCCTTCCCCTTCAGGAAAAACGATATAGGGATCAAACTCAGGATCATGAAGCTGATCAAGAAACTGGGTATCAGGCTCTGTTCGGCTCCAGGGAAACACCTCCGAATCACGAATCGTATCAACAATCAGGCGGCCGGTGTTCGTTGGTTTATAGAGCTCTTTACGGTGGGTCAGCAACCAAAAACGGGCCTGAGCTTGTGCGTTGACCTGAAAGTCACAGATACACGCCTTCGCCGGCATCTGGCATTGCTCACATCGAATAACGTTAGACCCGCGCGCCAAAAAGGGACGCCGGGGATGTTCAGTTTCTGTCGTCATATCCCACCTGCTTTTGCGAGCGGGGACTATACCAGCTCGACGCAATTGCGCCTACTGCAGCGCGGTTCCCGGCGGAAGATGATCGAAGAGCTGATCATCAACTCCCCAACTCAACTCCAGCGCCCCACGATGTAACAATGAAAGAATCTGATGTAATTCATCGTGTGTTAGCAGTGCCTGAGCGGTGGCTTCTTCCAAACCCTGCTCATACAGCCGAACCTGATACCGCTTACCCTGATGGCTTACATCCACCTTGCACAGCAATCCCGGCGCCTTAGACTCGGGTACGCTTGACTCAGGAACCAGCTGCATACTCTGCTGTGCCTGCTCATGCTCAAACTGAGCCAAACCGGATTGATGTTCACTCGGCGCGGTTGCTACCTGCTCCGATGTTTTTCGCACTAACGAGCTCAGTGCTTCCAATAACTTAAGCGTTATGTTGCGAGTGAGCCAAAAATCACACCGGGGCTGCGTATTATTCAGATTGCCCACCAGCAGAATCCGGTCTTCGATCGGATCGTAGTGGAAGGTAATTGCGGCAATATTCTGCATAGACAGCATCCTTAAGCCCGAAATATAAGTTATTTCATTCTAACCACATCATGCCCGGCATGCACAGATAACCCACTGAATTAACAACAGATACAAAAATGCCGGAGACTCGGCTCCGGCATTTTTAGTACAGGCAGAGATACTCCCTGCATATAGGAGCTTTACTCTGGCATCACATACTTGCCTGAGGTCAGCAGCTCGTCAAAGTATGGAATAGTCTTTTTCAGACCTTCATCCAGCGCAACTTTTGGTTCCCAATCCATCTCTTTCTTCGCCAGCGAGATATCCGGACAACGCTGCATTGGATCATCACTTGGCAGGTCTTCGAAAATCAGCTCGGAAGAGGAGCCGGTAAACTCAATCACCTTCTCAGCCAATTCTCGGATTGTGAACTCACCCGGATTACCGATATTCACAGGGCCGGTAAACCCTTCTGGTGTCGCCATCAGGCGTACAAAGGCTTCAATCAAATCATCCACGTAACAGAATGAGCGAGTCTGGGAACCGTCTCCGTAAACAGTGATCGGTTTATTGCTCAGCGCCTGCACGATGAAGTTCGACACCACACGACCATCCGCCGGATGCATATTCGGGCCATAGGTGTTGAAAATACGCCCCACTTTGATGTCCAGACCCAGCTGGCGATGGTAGTCAAAGAATAGCGTTTCCGCACAACGCTTTCCTTCGTCATAACAGGAGCGAATACCCACTGTGTTTACATGCCCCCAATAGTCTTCCGACTGCGGGTGCACTTTCGGATCGCCGTACACTTCACTGGTGGATGCCTGGAAAATACGGGCGTGTACACGACGCGCCAGTCCCAGCATGTTGATCGCACCGTGAACACTGGTCTTCGTCGTCTGAATAGGATCATACTGGTAATGCACTGGAGAAGCCGGGCAGGCCAGGTTATAGATCTCATCCACTTCCACGTACAACGGGAAAGTCACGTCGTGGCGCATGAACTCGAAATATGGGTTATCCATCAGATCAAGAATATTATCTTTGGTACCGGTAAACAGGTTGTCCACACATAGAACATCGTTCCCTTCGGCAATCAGACGCTTACACAGGTGAGAACCCAGAAAGCCTGCACCACCGGTTACCAATATTTTCTTACGCTGAGAATTTTTCATCTACACATCCAATAAATCTGACCAACATACATCCGTGTATTAAGAGGCTCCACGCCCAAACAATACTGCCGGAACTGTTTTCAATAAGATCGCAAAATCACTGACAAGACTCCAGTTATCGATATAGGCCATATCGAGTTCCATCCACTCGTCGAACGTTACGTTGTCACGCCCACTCGCCTGCCAGGTACACGTAATACCCGGTAGGACGCTAAGGCGGCGCATGTGAGAAACTTCCTGGAAACGCTCATAGTCTGCCAATGGCAGCGGACGCGGACCCACCAGGCTCATTTCACCTTTAATTACGTTGAGCAGCTGCGGCAACTCGTCAATACTGCTTTTACGCAAGAACTTACCCACCGACGTAATACGTGGATCGTCTTTAATTTTGAAGGCAGCACCTTCACGTTCGTTCTGCTTACGCAACGCTTCTTGTAGCTCATCAGCGTTTTGAATCATCGTGCGAAACTTATAGAGCTTAAACACCCGACCGTTATAGCCATAACGATCTTGTACAAACATCACATCGCCTTTCGACGAGAACTTAATTGCCAACGCTGCGCCAATCATGAGAGGAGAGGTCAAAATTAACAGGATGGATGCCGAACAGAAATCAAATGCCCGTTTTGCCAGATATTCCCAGCCCATATCATGACCGGAGCCCAGCACCAGGTCAGACGATGAGGATTCACCCATACGACTCACCATTTCGGTGCGTAAACGCCATACGTGGTTTCCGAACATGCTGCCAAACAACTGAGACATGGGCAGGCGAACCAAAATACCATGTGCAGATGCGTAATCGATTAGCTCCTCAACTTCTTTCGAGAAGTGATGAATAGGCAGTGTGATAACCACCTCATCGACAACCGTATCGTCAAAGATACGCTTGAACTCACTTTTAGGTCCCAGGTATTCATCCGTTGGAACTTCATCGGGCTGATCGTTACTGATATAGCCCACGAACTTGAAGCCCATATCTCGATTCGACTTAATTAGCTCAACGTAATTTCGTGCCGCCTCATTGGTACCGATTACCATAATGCGGCATTCGTTGTTGTCACCCAGATGGACTTTCTTCAGCAGCAGACGCAACCCTCTGCGGAACAACCACGTCAACGCGGTACTAAAGACCCAGAAGGTCAGCAAGAAGACGGGGGTAAACAAGCTGATATCGAAGAAAACACTCACCATACCGTATACAGCAGTCGCAATACCGGTTGCCCAGCCAATCACGACCACTTCTTCAAGCAAGGTCTGTTTAGGTTTCATGGCTGCATACAGCTTGATTCGATCAAATACGATCAGCCACAACAGCGCCAACACCAGATAACCCAACAGGTTAACCAGTGAGAAACGTATCGACAGAATCTCCCAGAACCCGGAGTGATGATTGGAGATACCCGCAACCCATGCGGCAACCAGTCCGGCTAGAATAAATGCCAGCAGGTCGGAGACGCGATACGCCTGTAAAATTAATTTATGCTTTGAATAGCTCATGGTTTAGTCAGACTTCTTGTCAAACAGGGTTCGATTCAGCTCCTTACCAATCCATTGATAAGGGCCACTTCACTGATACCGGACAGCAATACCATTGCCGTCTTACTCACTACGTTTTACAACTTACAAGCTGAACAGGTATTTAATCGCGCTCGGTACGATTCCAACCAATATTGCGGTCTTTGATCATAGATACGACAAACACCCAGGTTTTCCAGATCAGATACCAAGGCACAAACAAGCCAATGCGGAACAGGCCTTTAACACTGCCATAGCGTATGCTCGCGATCAGGTAGTGCAGGCCAATGATGATAAACAGCAACAACGCTAGCACCCGTATGGTCGTATCACCAAACAATGCTGCTGCGAGCAGTGGGTAAATAATCAGAGTGGCAGGTGGGGTCAGCACATCGCTCAAAGCATCCAAAGAAAATTTGTCACCTTTCAAGCTATTACGAAACAGCTGACCGGCATAGCTTTTAATCGTAATCCAACGACCACGCTCCCAACGGATACGCTGTGTTTTGGACGCTTCTACAGACGTTGGCATCTCAGCATATACACAGGCCTTATCGGTAAAAACGGTACGATATCCTTTCAACAGCAGGTGAATATGATATTCGATGTCTTCCACAATTGAGTGTGCGAGATAAGGCACGTTCTCCAGCGCTTCACGTGAAATACAAAATCCATTGCCAAAAATACCGGATGACATACCCAGCGCGCTCCGACCTTTCGGACGCAACGCATTAAAAGAGGCCATGCCCAGCTCCAAAGCACGGGTACGAATAGAATCCTCAGGATTCCGAATAGCATATCGCAGCTGCACGACCTTGGCGCCGTGGCTCATTTCCTGATCAAGCACTTTGAGCGCGTCCACATGCATCAACGAATCCGCATCAACAATCAGGAATGCATCCCACTGCTCTTCTAACAATCCGGTAAATGCATGAAACAGTGCCTGCCCCTTGCCAGGAGGCCCTGTGCGCTCGATAACATGCGCCCCTTCAATACGTGCTTTTTCTGCTGTGTCATCTGTACAGTTATCAGCGATCACCACAACCTTATAGTTGTCATCATCATAATTCTGACTCAGGGCAGCCCGCACCGTTTCACTGATCAGCAGGCTTTCGTTGTGTGCAGGAATAACGACCGCAAATTTGAGTTTTTTTGTTTCCGGTGAGCGCGCTTTTTCAGGCCAGCACGCGGCAACAGTCACCAGCCCGAAATACAGCACAGGAATTGCGGCAATCAGCAAAAACACCCAACCCAAGATAAGCGAAACAGTTTCTAACAACGTTCGAATTCCTTTTTAACTAGTCACATTTAAAGAGACAAAATAAATACACTATCCGTTATACAGCGAGCCGGTTTCTCAAATATTTCAGCTATATTTTTTAGCGACTCAGGCGATATGTACACTACTGTTTTCCGGGGTGCATTATCCATTCTGCACTAAACCTTAACATGCCACATGTCAGGTTTTTGTTACTTTCTCATCCATGAGTGGCGATAAACATTATCTTTTGGTAATTATCGAGAAGAAGGCACTATTTAATAAATAGAGCTCTAGAAGTTTTTATACTCCCCAAGCCTATATGCCCACCAGTCTAAAAAATCACCTATACCAAAACGTACCGCAATACTGAAATATCTTGTATTACAGCACGTTCAAATATTCCCACTTATTGAAGATACGGCATATGGGTCAGGTCAACGGCATTAAACTGCACTACAGCCTGATCTCTAGTGTCATAAGGTCCCATATACACACGATAGATACGACGTTCAGCATTTCGCGTAACCTCCATATCTGCAGGTTCACCCATTGCCACAAAAGATTCGTAAAGATTGTTCGCTTTGAGACGACTGGTGACAGTTCCTGCATATACAAACCAACCGCGACCACCATCATTGACTATCAGGTCTTCACGACTGATATCCGGAAGGTTTATATTCTTGGTATAAACCCGATCCAGACTTTTCAACTTCGGATTAAGCGCTCGCACCATGTCCTGAACAGTATCGTTCCAGGTCGTATACTTCGCACGTGCCAACTGGCTCACGGTTGCCCCCTCCACAAAACGCACCAGTGATTTGGTCAACGCAGACTGTGAGAACGGATAAGGGATAGTCTCTCCAGACTCGTAACGCTTGGCCCGACGTGAAGATACGACAACCCCCTCCAGCACTCCCACCTGGGCACGGCCATCCACACGGACGGGGACAACCGGCGCCGACGTCTTAGCAATGTTTGTCACGACGGGCGGCTTCTTCTGTGCCATCACAACCGGTTTAACCGTCTCAGACTTAACGCGAGGTTCAACCTTTACATCCATCGCCTGCCTTTCTATAGGTTTGGCACGCACATCAGAGACATTCGCTTCCTGACGTAAACGCTCAAACAGACTCAAGCCATCATTACTGGTGGTGCCTGCCGAGTAACGTTCAAGGGCTGACTTATAAGGCTGCTGGGAGGGCTCACGCTCAAATGCTGTATCCGCCGTTGGGACCACCGTCGATGGCAGGGGCTGCTCACGCGGAGGTTCAGGCGTGATACTCGACAGAGAAGGCTCAGCAACCGGCTCGGCAGGGACATGAACCACCCCTGCATCCTCATCAGCCATGACAGGATCATCGTCCCATGTCAGCTGTTTCTGAGGTTCTAATGCTGGTTGAACAGCGTTAACAGGGATCGATTCCAGAGATGGTGTTGTGACGGGCTGCTCTGTTTCAACAACAGTTTCTTTTTGCCTCGTTTCATACCAACGCGCCGCATACCAACTCACGACAACGGTAGCGATTAGAACCAACCACAGGCCGTATCGGCTCAATACCCCTGAAGACTTACGTTCTCTCGGCTTTATTTCATCTTCATCGTAATCAGGCAGCGGTTCAGGTACCGCAAATGCGGACTCGGTAACGGGTTTCGATTGCGATTGATCTTTATCTCGAATTTCAGCCCTTGAATCAGCCTCGTACACGGGTGTCGGCGCTGCTTGAACATTGCCTACAGCTTGCTTCTCGTCAACACTGGATTCTGCTTCCGCCATAACGCGTAAAGGCTGCTCTTCCTCGGCAGGAGGTGGGGCCTGATCGTAGTCATAGGCTCCAGAATGGACAGATGGAAGGTCAGACAAAACCTCGCGTACAACATGGGCATCGATAGTTCGCGCAAAGTGCGCATAACCTGTGATTAAGCAGTTATCACAAATGAGGTTAACAAGGCGTGGAGAGCCGTGAGATTTTTTAAAGATCAGCGATAACGCGTCGTCGTTAAAGACCGGTTCAGTGCAACCAGACACACTAAGACGATGTTCGATATACCGACGTGTCTCAGTTTCATTAAAGTAACCAAGTGAGCGACTGAGGGTAATACGCTGCCGAATCTGGCGCATTGAATAACGCCCCAGAATATCGTTCAGCTCATTTTGCCCCAAAAAGATAATCTGGATCAGCTTCGCATTTTCGTTCTCGAAGTTGGACAACAGACGAATGCCTTCGAGCGTGCGCTCCGGCAATTGCTGAGCCTCATCCAGTATAACAAGCACTCGACGACCTTGTTCGTGCAACCGCTCAAGCTGCTCTTTCAACTTCGCCTGAAAGACCAGTGATCCCCATTCGGGATCCATATCCATCCCTAACTTCTGCGGCAACTCGGCAAACAGCTCTTCCGGCGTAATCCAGGGGGTCGCAACCTCAAGAATAATATGATTTTCTTCTTCCAGCTCATATTTAAGCGACTGAATCAAAAAGGTTTTACCGGAACCGACTTCACCGGTTACCAGCATAAACCCTTTTGATTGCTTAATACCGTAAATCAACGCCGCGAGCGCTTCGCGGTGCTGTTTACTGGCGAAGAAAAATTCTGGGTTTGGAGTATTTTCAAATGGGCGTCGATTTAACCCGTAAAACTCCTCATACATGGGTACAGCTCTCTTTACTGAATCCGTTTAACTTGACGATACTAACGTACGTTCATCAATCAGGCTACCGGATTCAGGTCCTCTCTTTAAATCGAAACCCCAAAATATGGTGCCACGCGACCCGTAACATAAATACCGGGTTCCCCAAAATATAACGCTTCCAGGTATGCGGTTGCATGGCAAGGCGGTACAACCACTCAAATCCATTGTCCGTTACCCATTTAGGCGCGCGATCAATATCACCGGTAAATATACGATGGAATGCACCCGTCGCAAGCTTCACAGGAACCGTTAGCTTATTCCGATTATCCCAGATCCACTTTTCCTGAATAGGCATGCTCATACCAACCAGCAGCACTTTAGCTCCGCTATTGTTGATCATGTCGATCACTTTATCGTTTTCTTCACCTTCACGATCGAAAAAACCATTATGGCGACCTGCAAAAGGACAATCGGGATAACGTTTCGCCATCGCTTCCTCAAACCGCTCGCCCATCTCATCTATATCTCCCAACAAGAAAATCGGCCATTGTTCCTGGGAGCACATCTCGAACATCTCTTCCAGCCAGTCGGCTGGGGTTAAGCGTTGCCCCACATCACATCGAGCGATTTTACAGCCAAGCTTCACACCCGCACCGTCCACAAACACCATGTCAGCGTTGTTCAGAATATGACGAAAGGAGGGGTCTTCGTAGGCAAGGTTCATTGCGTGGATATTCACATTCATGATATTCCCGCCTTCACCGTTCTCTGCGGCCCAGCGGATGCTGTCAAAAATATCCTGACGGTGTACGACATGATACCGTACGCCATTTAGCCACTCTTCTTTGTACTGTGGTTTTTCAGTTAGTGACACGGCTTGCTACCTTTTCTTCTGCTATACCACGGTCTTCCAACAAATTCTGGAACCGAACGGCATTTTTACCCTGATCAAAACTGTGTGCGATATGCTCGATAGCCTGCTGCCGCAGTTTTTCGAGGTCAATCTCACCCTTAATGACCGCTTCCATAGACTCTGCCAACGCATCGTCGCTGGCTGGCGGTACTAAAATTCCAGCCTTACCGTAATCAAGCAGTTCGGGGATACCTGAGATTGCCGTCGATAACACGGGCACACCTGCTTGCATCGCTTCCATCAATACAATCGGCATACCTTCAGCGACACTAGACATCACAAACAGATCTGCCTCTTTGTACATTTCCAGCACATCGCTGTGATAACGTGCACCTAGCAGCTTTACTTCTGCTTGCAACCCCAATCGCTGAACTTCCGACTCGATAAACTCTCGCTGAGGCCCTTCACCTACCAGCAGACATTCGAAAGACAAACCTTTATCTCTCAATTGAGCACATGCCCGAACAAGATACTCCTGCGCCTTTTGCGTAGACAGCCGGCCAACACTTAACATCCGTAACGGTCGGTTTGAATCATATACTTGAGGCTTCGGAGGTTCGGCCAGTGGAGCCACCCCTAACGGTAACACCACCAACTTATCTTCCACTACAGTAGGGAAATGCTCTTTGACATAATCGACGTTGTATTGAGAAATGCAGACCACTAAGTCCGCTTCCTCTAACTTTTTCTCCAAATCAGGAGGATTATCAAAAGTCAGATCAGACCCATGCAAGGTCAATGAAAACGGCAGACCTGCAATACGCTTCATCCACATCGCAATCGACGTCGCGCCATACGTGAAGTGCGAATGCACCCAACGCGGCTCTGCAGAATCAGCATAACGCTTAAGGGTCAGCGCTGCGCCT
Organism: Pontibacterium sinense; assembly: GCF_015209595.1. Lineage (GTDB taxonomy): Bacteria > Pseudomonadota > Gammaproteobacteria > Pseudomonadales > Balneatricaceae > Pontibacterium > Pontibacterium sinense. Next base: position 75,767 of record NZ_JADEYS010000022.1, read on the forward strand.
GAGATATGCTTTAACGTCGTTACCGGCTTTTCTTCGACGGAAAACATCCTTGCCAATGAACCTAGATAACCTGTCGGATACTTCAGTAAGCAATGTAAATGGGCAGAAGCAACTTCAGCAGCCCCGGCATCACACAGGTAGTCTACCTGCTTCTGTACACTTTCCATCCCTGGATGAACCTGTGACGCATCTGGCCGATGACTCGACACCAAATCCATCGCCATCCCTTCATCCAGCATTTTCGTGTACTGGCTGAAGAGAAAGGTCTCACTCAGCACTGGAAATATAGAGTTGAGAAAAATAACGCGGTTCTTCGCCATTAAAACATTCCCTGAAGGTATCATTAATCAACACAGCAGACTGTATCAGAAGAGGTATGACAATATTTCGACTTTCAGCGCGGGGCAACCATTCATTAACGAATGAGTTGATCTGGGTAATGAGGGACAACTTCCTCTACAAAAAAAGGTATGCCACATATACAAAGGGCCGCATCTAAGCAGCCCTTTATACAATAATTAATCGAGGAGCTTTATCGCACCATTGTTACGCACTTTAATAACACGTGCATGAACAATATGTGTGCGTTCTACCGGGAAATAGAGTGTCAGATAGTTTTCGCCCGGTTTAATCGCTATATCCCGGACAATGCGACGAGTCTCAACCATCAGGTTTTTATTATCGTCGTAGTAACCTGCTTCCACCTTAACGTCAATTTTGGAGCCATACATCAGCAGTGCACGCTGATCAATCACCCTGACTTTCAGTGCATTTGGCGGATCATATTCCCAGGCCTTAATAAATACGTCACCCGATTTGATGTCTCGGCTATCATTTTGATAATAGGGTGTTTCACGGGCAATCAGCGCGCCAAACGGATCTTCGAATACATCCCAGCCCTGCTCATCCAGTGAGTCATAATTGTAATCGGGCAAGTTCCCCTGTTCCTCGCCTTTAAACCCGGTCAGGTTATCTGCTTTCTTATCCGCCTGAGCAGCTGTAGCGCCCAAAATAAAAAGCATTGCCAGACTGAAGGAGAACAGTGGCTTTAACAATGTTGTGACACCTAGTCGCATGATAGTCACCTTTAGGGTATATGTGTACGCACCTACTTTAGTAAGCACTCACTATACCACTGATTAGTAGTTAGGCACCTTATCCGAAGTGCTGTAGACCTCATTCAAAAGGTCGTACACCTTTTCAGCGTTGTGACGCCAAGTGAATTCCTTAACCATACGTTCACGGGCGGCTTTGCCCAAACGTTCCCTAAGTTCTTTATCTTCAACCAGCTTTGTCAGTGCTTGAGTCATGGCCTCGCCATCACCTGGAGGGAATAACAAGCCTTCCTCCCCATCTACTAGCATCTCTTTGACCGGCTCTGTCCCCAAGGACAATACCGCAGTTTCCATCGCCATATATTCAAACATCTTGAGCGGCGAACAATAATACGCTGAGTTTTGCAGTACAGTAATATCCATCGCCGCCAAGTATTTATCAATCTCGTTACTCGGCACAAAGCCAGCGAAGGTTACGTGGTCTTTAATATCTGATTGATTTGCCCGCGCTACGCTTTCTTCTGATTCGGGCTTTACCTGCCCAACCAGTAACAAACGTACTTTGTATCCCTGCCCGATCAGATAAGAGAAGCTGTCGAACAACATATCCATACGGTGCCACGGAGCAAAGCTGCCAACGAAACCAATGACAACCTCATCTTCGTCTATACCCAACTCTTCCCTGACAGGAGCTCCTGACATATGTGGATCAAACTGTTCAACAGTGACGCCATTTGGAATGGAATGAACCGGCAACCCACGAGTCGATTCAACCTTATATTCCTCAGTCAGCACGTTGCTCACTGCAAACCCACCGTCACATAACGAAAGTGCTCGGGTAGAGCTGAAAAAGTGTTCCGCACCTGGGACCCGAAGGTAATTCACTTCCCGTTCTTCATGATCCGGGGAGTTAATCTCGAGCACCACCGGGATATTCAACGAGCGGCACGCCCATATGATCGAAAAGGTGTTGTAATCAAAACGCGTCAAAACCAAATCCGGCTTTAACTCTTTTAACTGTCTCCGCTCTTCCAGCATGCGCTTGGATTGAACAAGAAACGCTTTGATATCTGAAATATAAAACTGCGCCAAGCGCGATTTAAGGCGATCAACAAAGGATTTTTTTTGCCCCGGCACTCCCGTTTCAAGCGGAGGGGCCATAACCGTAAATTCAATCCCTTGCTCATCGCAAATCCCACCAAACTCTTCCGAGAATTTAGTGACGTGTACGTATGAACCATCACGCTCAAACTTCTGATAATGGGCATATACAACACGTTTCATTGCTTTATCCGTCACTTCCATATCCTTTATTCAACACCTGTCGCGACGCGCTTTAACGCCCAACCACGTAAACCCGCGGGCAACATATGGCCATATTTCCCTAGCACCCATCCCGGAACATCGCCCATCATAGAAGCGGGTAAACCAAAGAAACCGATAAGGTATGCCAACCCCGAAGTCACCAACATAATCAGCAGCATCAACTCTGAAGAGGCAATTTTCCCTTCTAACAGATAAAGAACCGCCGCATCGACCAACCCAACAAAGGCCGCCAGCAAGTAACCCGGCAGCTGAACTTTTATGAACTCAATCCAGTTAGAGTCCAGCAACTTAATCGCCAAATTTGCCATTGACAGGTACAACCACAAAGTAGCGCCAACGACTGCAAATCCCACAGCGGCAATTCCTTCGGGTACGGCGACGATACAAGCCGCCGTCAGCAATACAAAGAACACTATCTGGCGTCTCATTTCCGCATGAACATGTCCCATTGCCTGAATGACCGGGCCTGTCAGAATCAATACGAGCCGAATCAAACCCATCAGACAAAGTACCTGAAAGGCCGGGACTGCACCTATCCAGTTATCGCCGTACATACCGGTAATGATGTATTGCCCTGAAACCAACATACCGACAAAAACAGGGAACGCCATCAATGCCGTGACGGATACTACGCGGAAATAAACCTGCCGCAAACGCTCTTTATCATCCTGAACTTCAGAGTATGAGGAGAACATGACATTTGTCAGCGTCCCAGCAATCTTCGCGAGCGGAAGATTAACCAAATGATATGCACGGCTGTATAAACCTAACATAATCTGATCAAGAAATTTGCCGATAACGAAGAAGTCTACATTACGCGCAAAGTATCCGACGACACTGCTAATACTGACCCCACCGCCAAACGACAGTAACTCTTTCAACCTCGATTTTTCGGGCGTGAATGTCATACGAAACGGTTCGTAGACGAACGAGAGAATTGAGCCAAGAACGGTGGTCGCGATGGTCCCCATCACTAAACTCCACACTCCGTAACCCAACACCGCCATCACAATCACAACACCAGCGTAACCAACGACATGTCCGATTGAATCGACTATAAAAAGTCGACGAAAGTCCATACGACGCATAATCAGTCCACGGCTTACCGTAGAGAGCGCAGCAACAAACAGACTGATAGATAACACTCTAATGACGGGACCAACACGCTCGTCGCCGAAGAAAATGGCAACAGGTTCGGAGACAAGTAATATCAACGCCACTAACGCAACGCCAATAAGAACAGACAGCGTGTTGGCCGTGCGAATCGCTATCTCATCCAGATTTTTTCTTTGCACAACGGCCGCGCCCATCCCCATAGCGGAGATAATTTCTGCAAGGCCTATAAAAATCATTGCTGTCGCCAGCAACCCGAAATCTTCCGGCGGTAAAATTCGGGCAACAACAATGGTCACGCCCAGACTCACAACAGTCTGGACAATAACCCTCATCATATTCCAATTGGCACCCCGGATCGTCCGCTGAGTGTGGGTGTCAGCTGCCACATTGCCCCCTGGCGACTACGCTGTTTTTACATCAGGATCCGGCCCACTGGCCGAACGATGATCGAGCTTGGCCTGCTGTTTAGCATGGATCCTATCCATCGCTATACAAAGACCGGAGAGTATCCAGAACGGATACTCTGAATAGATAGATGTTGGGTCCACCGTATTGTGGATCACCCAAGACAAGACACCACCAAATATCCCCAGTGCTATTGCCGATATCGTTCCGTCCGAACGGAAAAACAGCATAAATGATCTGTACAACGTGAACAGAATCATCGCGATGGCAAACATCGCCCCTGGAATACCGATTTCGCCAGCAATCAACATAAAGGTGTTGTGGACCGGTGCATCAAAATTCGCGGTGATCGCATCAAATGTGCGGTCATACTGCGCCATGTAATACGTATAGTGGTTAAGACCGACACCTGTTAACGGATTCGCTGCCACGAGATTTTCCGCCACTTCCATCAACGGAATACGTACCTCAGCAGTACCCTTATCATCCTGAGTCAAACGCGCCCTAAAGTCTCCCGACCCCAGAAACAATGCACTGAACAGCACAGAACCAACCAGCGCAACCAAGCTGATACTCGCGATCAGTCCATTGCCTCTGCGCATTCTCCACAGCACCATACACACAACGAATGCGATGGCCAAACCCGCCCAGCCACCGCGCGAAGCCGTAAAAATTTCAGCCATTGCAGCAAACGCAACGAAGCCCAAAATAGCAAGTTTACGCAGAGTATTCTTCTCAGACAGTCCAAGAAAAATACCAATCAGCATTAGCTGATTCATGAACATAGCCAGTGCATTGGGCTGGCCCAGTGTTCCGGATACACGCAAAGGCCCACCGGTGTTCTGCCAAGTTGTTCTCTGGCCGAGCAGGCTGTCAGTAAAGATCGCACCGACGAGCTTCTGTTCAAAAACAATAACGGCCTGGGTGGCCAAGACGGCAACAAATACGTAGCCCAACCGTTTGACGGTATCAAAGCTATTCACGTTTTTGATCAAATAGACAAAGATGAAATAAACCTTCACCTGCTGCCACAACATACTGAACGCAAAGAAGGGCTCTGGTGTAGTGACCGCTGACAGGAAGTTGATCAAGAACAGACCTATCATCGCGAACTTCCAGTTCGTCGGGACAGGTGCTGGCGGATGATGTGAGCGTTTACCAACAACCGTTTCTGCTGCCCATGCGATAATCAGCATGGCAAACAGTACGTCTGTAATAGCTACACCAAAGCCATTTGCATGCACATAAAACGGCGGGTCTTCTTGGTAATAGAAGTTGATATCGTACAAAATCGGCATCAGGAACGCCGCAAGCATCAACATCAACTGCTTGGTTCGTACTTGCAAGATATTCAAGAACAGCAAGCCACCCACACCGGTGACTGCCAACAGAATAAAGAAGGTCCACTTCAGCGGAAGATTACCGAGTAAGAATACAAATAAGACACCACTGAGTAATCCAAAACCCAGCGGCATCAGAATCGATGATAACGATTTATTTGCCGAATCCGCCATAACTTATCCCGGATGATTGGTGTATTTGTAGGTACCTACAAACGCGCCTTTACAAAAACCTGAGCAACCAGGATGGAATAGGGTATTTACGGAAGTTCAGAATCACACCAAGCAGGTTAATGCCCAGCTGCTCCATATCTTCCTCAACAGCATTAATTGCTGGCACACGAGTAACCCCGGTATTCGCTACGATCGCAACACCATCAACCACACGACCAAGGGAATCTGCCAATGGCGTTGATCCCTGCTTCGGCATATCAAGCAGCACCCAATCAAAATGCTCTCGCGCTTTCGCGATGAATTCTCGAAGCTGATGAGAAATCATCGCACTACGTCCTTGCTCATCGCTAGAGGAGACGAGCATACGAAAGATTCCTTCACTATCGCAGCCTGACAGCACATCATCAACGCTATAGCCATCCATCATCGCCCGGTCCAGAGTCATAGCATCAGACACACCGGCCTCACGCACATCAAGCACCAGAACGCGATGTCGGGAGTATTCCGCAGCCAGAATCTTTGCAACCTGCGCTGTCACTGTAGATGTACCGACGTTTTTAGACATACCGGAGAACATAACAGCTTTGCCACCAACTTCCTGAGGGTCAGCTTGAACCATCAGGTTGATAGTGACTTTACGCATGTCTCGACGCCATTTAGCATTGCCGTCAAAAGTACGTCCCAAAGGCAGGATCAAATTCTCCGGGTAACGACGAACGCTGTTCTCTACTGCCTCTTCAACCACTTCGTGCTGTTTGTTCGCTTCGGTTTCAGTTTCCACCGAATCGCCATCTGCACCGTACATTGCTTCAAAAATCTTGCCCATTGTCTTTTCTCCCCAATGTTTAAACGGCGTCTAAGGTACCGAGAAGGCGCAAACGCGTCCGGGACTGAACATCAGCCGGGGAGCGCAACGCCTGGTCGCTCGAATAAGACAGGATACAAGCAACCAAAGCCAACAGCAGTGCTACCGGGATAGCCAGAATCAGAATAAGTGGAATATTCGGGAACGACGGTGAATTAGGCATCAACGGACGGTTTGCAATCGTTACGTTCGCAAACTGTGAGCGGTTTTTCTCTTCACTGATACGCGCAGCTTCACGCTTGTCTTCATACAAACGATAGTTCTTCTCAGCCACTCCGCGTTCAAACTCGATACGCTGAAGAATAACGGTATCCGCACTTAGCTGACCGACATTCGCTTGTGCCATGTCGATGCTATCTTGAAGCGATTGAATTTCTTCTTCGCCAGACTCACCTTCCAGCTGCAGTTTTCCGATCACCTGTCGAATGTAACCGCGAATCTGACCGCGCATATTATTGTACTGTTCAACGGCATCAGTCACCGGTTTGGAGCCCGGCTGGAAATTACTTTCCGCTGTCTGCTTGTTAATAATCAGCTGTGCCAGAGACCGTTCCATCTCGACCAAAGCTGGATAATTCTGACGCAGTTCAGTCGTTAAACCAACATAACCTGCAGTGCCAACCTTGTTATAAGCACCCTGCAAAAACGACAAACGCTCTTTCGAGGACTTTAACTGACTCGCAATTTCCGCCTTACGCGTTTCAAGATTTCGCACGACTGCCAGCATATTGTCAGCCTGCAATTCCGGGCTGGCCAAATTGAGGTTCTTGCGCGCTGCTGCCAATTCATTGCTTAACTGAATATAGCGCTCGCGGAAAAGAGCAACCTGCTCATCGAAGAACTCAAGACTGCCTTTCAAGCCTTGGTTTACTTCGATGTAATAATCAATATACGCATCCAGGAGGGTATTTAGCTGGTCGCGAGCCTGATCGGCATCTGGGGCTGAATAGATAATCTCGACAATATTAGATGTAGCCAGAGGCTCAGCTCTAAACTGTCCACGCAGCTCTGAAATGGCTTCCAGCACTTCGGAATCATTATCCATAGGCGCGAGGTTGTGCATTTTCACCACTTCTCGCAACACATCAGCAGAGCTAAACAGGTGAACAACTGTGTTCAACGTCTGGTCAGACACGTTATCAACGACGTTGAAACGAGAGTCTGCACCCTCATCAAACACCACCGGTTTTTCAATACGTGGTTTTACCAACAAACGTGCTTTAGCCGTATAAGTAGACGGACTAACGAATGCCAGCAACAGCGCTCCAATGATCACACCCACAAAGGTGAATACAAAGACGCGCTTGGTATAGAAAAAGATTGCGACGATATCGCGGAAGGTTAACTTACCACCTTCTCTACGGTTGCTCGTACTACTATCCATAACTGATTATCACCCCAAAAAAAAGCGTATTCACCTGAATTACTGGTTAGGCCCAATTAAATCCACGGTATCGTCTAGTGTATACGTGAAGCCCAGATTCACCGGAATCATACGACGAATTGCATCACCGACAAGGGCAGCACGACCTAACGTTGTCGTCGGCACAAATACCACATCCGATTGACGAACGAAGTAGTCCTGACCAGAGTTACCGCTGGAAAGCACAGATGCCAAATCGACCAACCGACCAACCGGACGATTAAACTCATCACGCGAAATCAACAATGTAGAGCCCGCTTCGCCAAAATCAGCAAAGCCTCCAGCCAACGCAATTGACTGCAGGACCGTCGTAGGGCCATTCAGCTGATAAAAGCCTGGGCGCTGTACAGCACCGAACACATAAACCCGGTTGCCTGTAGCCTGCAAGATCGCAGTAGACGTAAACATGCCTGGAACACTTTTTTCGTATTCCAAGTTGATAGCGTCACCTGCCTGATTAATAGATTTACCGGCCACTTTAATAGCAGAAAGCAGAGGCAGACTCACCGTACCATCAGACTGTACAACGGCCTCACGACTCTGACCACGCGGTGCCGTTCGAATTGCTTCTTTCAGTTCACGGATTTTAGCTCCGTAACGAATCAGAGACACCGTACTTTGTGGCATTGTAAGGAAGTCGGAATAAACTTCGTTCACAGCAGCAGAGAGCTCCATCGGAGTTCGACCAGCTGCCATAATGTCCCCTTTATAAGGAACTGTAACGCGTCCATCAGGGCGTACGTTTAACGTACGGTCCATCTGTGGGTAGTGATAGAATTCGATACGGATCTGATCACCAATGGCGATTTCGTAACGATCTTTTTGCTCAACATCTACGTGATACGTAACCTCCAGACGATCCCCTGGGGATATCTGATAATCGGTATCAAAGTATGGCAGTGGATCCTGTTCATATACTTTTTTGCCATCTTCAACGGTGGCAGCCTCATGAGGCACGTAGCAGCCTGACAACAGTACCATCAGTGCTGAGCCAACCATCCACTTAATTGCCGTTTTAAACTTGTTATCTGTCGAGCAGATCATGGGTCGAAACCTCTCCGGTATGCAGCACATCACGTCGTAATTCCATGCCGGACAACTCATCCAGCGACACCCTCATCAAATAAACCAAAGAGAGCTCATTTAGCCCGCTGCTAATAACTGAACACAACAGACCACGTGCTGCATAAAGCAACACAAATTGTGAGTGGTTATTAAACAACATCGAAATAAATAAACAAGTGTTTATTTATTCAACCAAATGTTTAAAACCACTCCTTTATTAAGCAATTAGCCGTGCTGAGTTACCACTCGAAGTCGATTTCGACCCGACGGTTACCCGCATGACGCACACCATCCTTGGTTGATACACGCGGCTTAGACTCTCCGTAGTGTGACGCGCGAATTTCAGATACTTCGACACCCTCAGCACGCAACATACGAGCAGCTGCCTGAGCACGACGCTGGGATAAGGCTTCATTGTGAGAGCGGCTACCTGAAGTATCTGTATGAGCAGTTAACACCACTCGACGAGGTTTCATCTCACGAGCGTCCGCTACAACTTTGTTCAACACAGATTGCGCATCAGATGTAATGTCTGCGCGATCCAGCTCGAAAAAGATAATGTAAGGACCGTGATAAGTGGCTACTTCTTTCTTCTGAGGCAGAGGGCAGACAACAGCAGCAGGCTCTGACGGCTTGTGAGTATGGTCTACGCAAGAACCAGGCCCATGCGTATGCTTATGGTCATGGCTGTGTGTGTACACCGGCCCTTTATCTTCGACCTGAGGCTTGTTCTCAATTTTGGCCATAGCGGCCATAAAGCCTCTTTTACATTCGTCAATATCATGCTGCTGAATGTTTTCCTCTTGCTGTTCCATCCAGCAATCAAACATTACCTGAGCTCTTGCTGACTCACGAGGCATCTTAACGGACGCACCCGCGTAAAAGGCATCTTCCAAGCGCGCACGCGCAGAAGCTAATTCGTCGACAGAATAAGGAGGCAAGTTACGCGCGGACAATTCTTCAGGTGAAACTAATTGGCCATCGGCAGAACGCAAAGCGCGGCTCTGGAACTTCTCGACATCGTCAAAATCGTGTTCGAAATCTTCCTTTTTTGCCAGCCCGCTATAACCTTCACTCAGGTAACGATCGAACGGTGTACCTTTCAATGTTTGTGGTTGCTCTGACTTAAAGTAGTCGTGCTGACCTGTCATTTCGTGGTCGTGCTGGCGTTCAGGATGCTTCGAACCGTGTGTAGATGAATTAGTACTGCACGCCACTAGAGCTGTAGCTACTACACCAGTCAACAGCGCCTTTGAGTAATTTCTCACATTCCCTCCAGTGAGTCCGAAGCAGATACTCTTCTAAACCCGATAAATTCTTTTATAAGTTTTTTATTAGCATCCCCGCGTGTTTTCGCCTGGAGTTTTCCTCTCCAAGCCCACAACCGGGAGCTTGCCTATTATTAGTAAGCAAACGGATGCTATCGTAGAACGATCGTTAATCTTAATCAAGCTCTTAACATCAGACGACACCACACAAACACGTACAGAAAAGCTTAATATGCTTCGATTAAATAAAAGCTACAATGCACAAATTAGTATCACGGATGACAGCTTATTCAATTAACCCTCTCTATCTGCAGTCGCCGTTCCGCCCCCAATGAACCGCCCTAAAGACGACACGCCTTATAAGATAGCGACTCTTTTTTGGAAACCTTTAGGCAACTCACATTAACCGAAACCCGCTCAACTCCGGCATACTGTTTATACATCAACGCAATTAATAAAAACTGAACAAATCGATAGCGCAGAAACCATCAAAACCAAAAATTACTGAATAACTATTTAAAATCAAGGCACTACCGTTTTTGATAGAAAAAACATTATTCATTTGGCATTTAATAAAACCTAAAAATCAGACGCCAAATCATGATGTAGCTCAACAAACTGGGATTAACCCAATAGAGCACAAACACAAAAAAACCAAGTCAGCTCAATATTTCACCCTATCCAGAATTGCGAGCAAGCGAATAATCGTAATCAATACCCCCTATCAGTTCGGAAAACAATAGAGTCCAGAGCACGCCTATAACACAGGCCATAGCTCACTACCTTACCTGCTTTAACTATCCCAAGCTCGACTCAGTATCTATCCATTTTTATTTCACAGACAAAAGATAGACTGACATGCGCCAGATTCGCCTCCCTTTAAATCACTAAACCCAAATCAGCACCAAATAAGGAACGATCGCTCATTAAATAATAAGCGTGATCGCATCTACTCCGAATACAAGGGGAAATGACCCCTAAGCTTTAGCTAAGCGCGAATGGCCTGTTCGAGTTCAGAAATAGATTGCCAGAAGACAACCCTACAGTGTCGCAAGGTGAGGAGGTTCGATGTCAGCCCGGGGCTGAGTGACCTGGCAGGGACATCGAATGTACTGAAGGCAGCCGTGCTTGATCTCCGGCCATAACGAAAAAACCCCAGCTGCATCGCAACTGGGGTTCTCTCTCATACCACACGGGTACTAATTAGGTGCTTGGCAATGACCTACTCTCACATGGGGAAGCCCCACACTACCATCGGCGCTAAGGCGTTT
>NZ_JADEYS010000023.1 GCF_015209595.1 Pontibacterium sinense
TATGAGAGAGAACCCCAGTTGCGATGCAGCTGGGGTTTTTTCGTTATGGCCGGAGATCAAAACGGCCGCGCACTGCGTGCTCCCATCTTAATGTAGGGTTGTCTTCAGGCAACCAGGCAGGCGTCAGCATGCCTTCTGCCAATCACCTTACTTCTGAACTCGAACAAGTCATCCGCGCTTAACTAAAGCGCTGATCGCCTAAAGACAACCCTGCAGGGTAAGCTTGCTAAGCTCTTATTGTGTAGGTCATCAATCTTCCGTACCCTCAGCTGCAACATTACAACAGTTGTGATTCGCAGAGATCGATGGGTGGGGATAAGCTGGTCAGCGCCTGCTGTGTATAAGGTTCTGATGTTACGCCTCAGTTGCTTGGATAGTCCCAAACGAATACATGGCGCCCCTACCAATGTCCCGTTTATCGATTCGTTGTCAGGGAGCAACAATGGTCAGAAAATCTGCTAAAATGCGCCCTGCGATGCGTGACAAAGGTTTATCTGTATAGGTATGACAATCGTCATTTACCTATGTCGTATCTATTGGCATTGTGTATCCGGATCGACCTTTGATGTAACTGCTGATGTTGGAAGGTTAGTGTAAATGTATAGCGAAGAAGATATTCGTCGTTTGGCGTGGCAAAGCCGTCGAGGCATGCTTGAACTGGACGTGCTGTTTGTACCGTTCGTAAAGGAAGCTTTTCGTGACTTGGCGTCCGATGATCAGGACCGGTTTGTTAAACTGCTGGAATGTGAAGATCAGGACCTGTTTCTCTGGTTGATGGAACGGGAAGTTCCTGCTGACCCAGATATTCAACGCATCGTTCGAATTATTCTGGACCGTGTTCAGCCCCATTGAGTTTAACCTCACTCCCTCGCGCTCTCTGATATATCTGATATTAGGGAGCCATACTCTTGTCTTGATTAGCCTCTACCTCGCTCAATTAGAGCCGTTTGTCCGGACGATGCTGATAGCGTTCACGTTGTTGTCATTGGCGTTGCATGTCCACAGATACGGTTCGAGTAATTACCGTAATCGAATCAACGCACTTAGATGGAATGCGGATCGGCAGGAGATCTCTTTCAGGCGGGATGAGCGGTGGTTGGCTGTGGATAAAATAGATAGCGCAGTGGTTCTGCCCTACGCGGTCGTATTGCGGTTGAAGACAGAAGGTTATCTATTGCCGCAATCGTTAGTGGTGATGTTCGATGGGTTACCAGAGGCTGAATTTAGACGCTTGAGAGTGCTTGCCTTGCACGGGGCTTACGTTAAAGCCCCTGATGGAGTCTAAGCTACGCTTAACGCCACTGAAAGTTAACAGGAGTGAGAATCGTATCCCGGGCTTCGGGTGCTTCGTCCGGGTAGTCGAGTGTATAGTTAAGGCCGCGGCTTTCCTGACGCAACATGGCTGAGCGGATGATCAGGTCTGCTACCATTGCCAGGTTTCGGAGTTCAAGCAGGTCTTTACTGATTTTATAGTTGCTGTAGTACTCACTGATCTCCAGAAGCAGCAGATCTACGCGGTGTTTGGCTCTCTGCAGGCGCTTATTGGTCCGGACGATACCCACGTAATCCCACATAAAGCGACGTAGCTCATCCCAGTTATGGGAGATAATAACGTCTTCATCTGAGTCGGTTACCTGGCTTTCATCCCAATCCGGAATATGGATCTGCTCTCTGGTGTTTGAGAATGTTTCACCGATATGAATAGCGGCAGAACGTGCGTATACCAGACATTCCAGCAGTGAGTTACTCGCAAGTCGATTTGCCCCATGGAGTCCGGTGAACGCGGTCTCTCCAATGGCATATAGCCCTGGTAGATCGGTCATACCTGTCTCATCGGTCATGACACCACCGCAGGTATAGTGAGCTGCCGGTACGACAGGGATAGGCTCCTCTGTGATATCGATACCCAATTTCATACAACGTTTATAGATGGTTGGAAAGTGGGAGCGGATGAAGTCAGCCGGCTTGTGTGAAATATCAAGAAACAGACAGTCTGCTCCTAAGCGTTTCATCTCGTGGTCGATCGCACGGGCTACGATATCACGGGGTGCCAGTTCTTCACGGGGATCAAAACGGTCCATAAAACGGGTGCCATCAGGCAGCAATAGTTTTCCGCCTTCACCGCGTACCGCTTCAGTAATCAGAAACGATTTGGCTTGAGGATGGTACAAGCAGGTCGGATGAAACTGGTTAAACTCCATATTGGCCACCCGGCAACCTGCACGCCAGGCCATCGCAATACCATCACCCGTTGACCCATCTGAATTGCTTGTGTAGAGATAGCTTTTTGAGGCACCGCCAGTTGCTAGTACGACATTTTGGGCTTCAAAGACCTCAACGTGCCCGCTTTTGCAGTTGAGAGCGTACGCGCCGATGCAGCGATTATCTGCCAGACGCAGTTTGGTTCGAGTGACTAAGTCGACGGCGGTGTAGTGTTCGAAAAGGCTAATATTTTCAGCCGCCATCGCTTTTTCGATGAGTGTACGTTGCATCGCTTTGCCGGTCGCATCAGCTGCGTGAATGATGCGACGATGGGAGTGGCCGCCCTCTTTAGTCAGGTGATGTTCACCATCTGCTTTAGTAAAAGGGACGCCCTGTTCAATCAACCACTCGATACTTTCACGTCCGTGTTGAACCGTAAAATCGACGGCGTCAGGGTGGCTTAACCAGGAACCGGCGATCATCGTATCTTCACTGTGTTGCTGCTCACAGTCTTTGTCATCAAGTACTGCGGCTATGCCGCCTTGGGCTAGCCAGGTTGAGCCACTTTTAAGATCACCTTTACTCAGCACGGCAATTTTCATCTCAGGGGCCAGGTGTAACGCAAGGGTCAAACCTGCAGCGCCGCTGCCAACAATAAGTACGTCGTATTGGTGAGTAATTGCCATGCTCGGTGAGCTTCCTTTATCGTAACTAATACTTTGGTTTCAATTATGCCTGAATCTTTGATAATTGGGGATTTTCCCTCAATTTCAATTTTTTTTACGGCATTGGGAACTAACCTTTTTTAAGGTGTTCATAGAGTGTAGTTCGGAACACTCTGTGGATATGAGGTTGCAATGAAGTAGTAGGTAAAAAATACTTTAAGTATCTGTAGTCGGGATAACAGGCTACATTTAGCCTCAACAAGGAAATATTAACAGAGATAAGGACCGAGAGTGTCGAACGAAAGCCAGGCAGAAATAGATCAACAGCTTGTTGCCCGTGTGCAGGCCGGTGATAAGAGAGCTTTCGACCTATTGGTGAAAAAGTATCAGCACAAGATTGTAGGGCTGATCGGTCGTTATGTGTATGACCAGCACGAAGCGTTGGATGTTGCTCAGGAAGCGTTTATTAAAGCTTACAGGGCATTGCCAAAATTCCGTGGAGACAGTGCGTTTTATACGTGGTTATACCGCATAGCAATCAATACGGCGAAAAATCATCTGGTTGCAAAAGGTCGGCGTCCACCTGATGTGGATGTTGCTGTTGAAGATGCACATCACTTTGAAGGCGCGAACGATTTAAAGGATATCGAGAATCCCGAGAATCAGCTTTATCGTGATGAGCTGGAACGCGTCGTGAAAAAGGCGTTGGACCGACTGCCGGAAGATCTGCGTGTGGCGTTAACTCTGCGTGAGTTTGAGGGACTCAGCTATGAGGATATCGCCAGCGTAATGGACTGCCCGGTGGGAACGGTAAGATCACGTATCTTCCGTGCCCGAGAGGCAATTGATAAGGAGATTGTGCCATTAATGGCAATGTAGGTTTTTGGGGTAGAGACTGGGAAAGTTTGAGGTAGGGTTTATGACTGATCGATCCATCGAATCAGTGTCCGCATTGATGGACGGTGAGGTGGCAGACTTTGAGTTAAGGCGCACGCTGGATAAAGTTGCTGAGGATTCTGAAGCATCTGAACGGTGGCGTAGATACCATATCGCACGCTCAGCAATGAGAGGCGAAACAGTTACTGCAACTGAGATTGATCTCAGCAGTTCTGTTATGGCAGCGCTTGATGAAGAAGAGCCACTGATACCGGAAGTACCTGCGACTACAACTGAACAGAAAACCTCCAGAACACACGAGTTGTTCTGGAAGCCGTTAACCAGCATGGCCGTGGCTGCATCAGTCACTGCAGCGGTGATTTTTGGCGCACAGAACTTTGGCCAAACAGCTCCGGCGCAATTGGTTGATAACCGACCAGATTATGTACTGCCTGGTGCAGTAAACTCTGGTGACTATGTGCGAGCGCAGTTGGGTAATCGTGTTTCGTTGACCAATAATCGTGAAACAACAGAGCCGGAAATCATCCGTTTATCGCAAGGGTTGTCTCGGTATATTAATCAGCACAAGCATATGCTGACGTCGCAGAAGCCTGTATGGAACGCCGAGTGGTTGCCAAAAGGTTTCAGCAATGTGCGTCACGAAGTGATGCCCGATGCGGAAGTGATGGTGTTTTCCGACGGCCGAAACTCGTTCTCTGTTTGTGTGGAACGGTTGGGTCGTGAGTCTGTGCCACAAGGTGTAGCGCAGTCAGATACTATGGTTGCGGTAGCCAAGCGTATGGACAGTCACTTTGTTACTGTTGTTGGCGATGTGCCACTGATGATTGCAGAACGTATAGCGTCGTCTGTATCACCGAAACGGCTGTAATTTATGCTTGAAGAATCAGGACGCGTCGTTGATGTTGATAGCGATGGCGTCTGGGTTGAAACAATCAAGATGAGTGCCTGTGCATCCTGCACCGCCCGCAGCGGATGTGGTCAGTCATTGCTGGCATCTGTCGGGCAAGGGAAGCGCTCGGTCATCTGTGTGGATAACCCAAACCGGTTGCATGTTGCGGCCGATGATAATGTTGTTATTGGCATTGGTGAGAACGCGTTTATGCGAATCTCATTGTTGATATACCTTCTTCCTTTGTTGGCACTCTTTGCCGGTGCCGCGATTGCCAGTTCTCTCTCTCTGGGGGAGCCGGTGGTGATCGGGTGTGGATTGTTGGGGTTAACTGTAGGTCTGGTAGTGGTTCGTTATATCAGCCGGACGTATATGACATCCTGCAAGTACCATCCGGTGCTACTGAAAGTTGTCTGAACCCGCCTCTGTTATTTGTTAAGGAAAGGTCATTGTTATGACGCATTCTACTCGCATTTTTCTGATCTCATTTGTTGCTTTTTTCTGGACATCGCTGGCACAGGCCGCCAGCTTGCCTGACTTCAAGGATCTGGTAAAAGACACGTCCCCTGCGGTAGTGAATATCAGTACTGTTCAGGCCGCTTCTGAACGTGGACAGGGACCGTTGGGTCAGTTCCGTGGGCCTAATGGTGAAGAGATTCCTGAAATTTTTCGGCATTTCTTTCAGATGCCTGACATGGACAAAGGACCTCGACGTAAAACGCCGCAATCCTTGGGCTCGGGTTTTATCATCAGTGATGATGGCTACATTCTGACTAATCACCACGTAGTGGATGGGGCGGATAAAGTTATTGTGCGTTTGTCTGACCGACGTGAATTGGAAGCTGAAGTGGTTGGCTCTGATAAACGTGCAGATATCGCGTTATTAAAAATAGACGCCGATCATTTGCCTACGGTTAGGTTGGGAAATTCCGACAAGATCGAGGTTGGTGAGTGGGTGCTTGCTATCGGTTCTCCGTTTGGCTTTGATCACAGTGTGACTGCGGGCATTGTCAGTGCGAAAGAACGTGCACTGGCCAATGAAACCTATGTGCCTTTTATTCAGACGGATGTGGCAATCAATCCGGGTAACTCAGGTGGCCCGCTGTTCAATCTGGATGGTGAAGTTGTAGGGGTTAACTCGCAGATCTATACCCGCTCCGGTGGCTTCATGGGGTTGTCCTTTGCTATACCAATTGACGTGGCCATGGAAGTTGCAAATCAGCTGAAAGAGAAAGGTTTTGTGACTCGAGGCTGGTTAGGAGTGATTATTCAGGAAGTGAACAAAGACCTTGCGGAATCCTTCGGCCTGGACAAGCCAGCAGGTGCGCTGGTAGCAAAAGTACTGCCTGAAAGCCCTGCTGAGTCGTCTGGGCTACAAGAGGGTGATGTCATTCTCAAGTTCAACAATGTACCTGTAATTTTGTCATCTGATCTGCCTCACCAGGTCGGTCGGGTTAAGCCGGGCGCAAAAGTGAAAGTGAATGTGATGCGTGCCGGTAAACTGAGCAATATCTGGGTGACCATCGGTGAACTACCCAGTGAAAAGGATTTGGCAAAAGTTGGCACGTCACAGAAAGAACGTGATGATTCTAATCGCCTGAACTTAGTTGTTTCGGAACTGGACGATAACCGTAAGCAGAAGTGGAACTTGAGCAGTGGTGTTGTTGTGCGTCGTGTTATGCAAGGCGCAGGATCAGATGCGGGCCTGATGGTGGGTGATATTATTACTATGCTTAATCGGCAGCAGATCGAGACAGTTTCCGACTTTGAAGAAGCGACACGCAGCTTGCCAGAGAACAGGGCAGTACCTATGCGGATAGTTCGTCGTGGAAGCCCACTGTTTATTCCGTTAAAGCTTCAGCAGTAGCCACTAGGGCTGATGCCTTAGCCAGATTTAAGCACTAAGGAAAAGGGGCTCTGGGCCCCTTTTTACGTTTTTGAAGATTAATGGCCGCAGTGCGGTAAATACGGTAAACTTGCCGCCTTTCAAGCGATTCTGAACAGCAATGGTAGCCAACACGTGAGCAACCTCGATCACATTCGAAATTTTTCCATCATCGCCCATATCGACCATGGTAAGTCTACCTTGGCCGATCGTTTTATCCAGACCTGTGGTGGCCTGTCCGCCCGTGAAATGGAGGCTCAGGTTCTCGATTCAATGGACCTGGAGCGCGAACGAGGCATCACCATCAAAGCTCAGAGTGTGACTCTGGATTACCATGCTAAGGATGGAAAAACCTATCAGCTGAACTTCATTGATACACCGGGGCACGTGGACTTCTCGTACGAAGTATCCCGTTCTTTGGCGGCGTGCGAAGGCGCGCTGTTGGTTGTTGATGCTGCGCAGGGTGTTGAAGCGCAATCGGTTGCTAACTGTTACACCGCAATTGAGCAAGGTTTGGAAGTACTGCCGGTCCTTAACAAGATGGACTTGCCTCAGGCCGATCCAGACCGCGTACGTGTAGAGATCGAAGAAGTGATCGGTATCGATGCGACCGAAGCGGTGGCGTGTTCCGCTAAAAGTGGTTTAGGTATTGAGGACGTTCTGGAGGCGTTGGTAGAGAGCATTCCTGCGCCAGAAGGTGATGTTAACGCACCGTTGCAAGCGTTGATCATCGATTCGTGGTTCGATAATTATCTTGGCGTTGTCTCTCTGGTACGTGTGGTACAAGGTACTTTGCGTAAGAAAGACAAAATTTTGGTGAAGTCTACAGGTCAGAACTACGGTATCGATTCTGTAGGTATCTTCACGCCAAAACGCCAGGAAACCGGCATTCTGCAGGCAGGTGAAGTAGGCTATGTTGTTGCGGGTATCAAGGATATCCACGGTGCACCGGTTGGTGACACACTGACACATAACAAAACCCCTGATGTAGAAGAGTTGCCGGGTTTCCAGAAGGTTCAGCCCCAGGTCTATGCCGGGTTGTTCCCAACCAGTTCTGATGACTATAACGATTTCCGTGAAGCGCTGGATAAGCTGACGTTGAACGATGCTTCGTTATTCTTCGAACCGGAAACGTCTGATGCGCTGGGTTTCGGTTTCCGTTGTGGCTTCCTGGGGATGCTTCATATGGAGATCATCCAGGAACGTTTGGAACGTGAATATAACCTTGATCTGATCACTACTGCGCCTACTGTAATCTACGAAGTAGAGATGCAAAATGGCGATGTGGTTCATATAGATAGCCCTTCTAAACTGCCGGACCCGGGTTCGATTGTTGATATGCGGGAGCCAATCGTTCAGGCGAATATACTGGTTCCGCAGGATTACCTGGGACCGGTTATTGGCTTGTGTGTAGATAAACGCGGCATGCAGAAAAATATGCAGTATGTCGGTAATCAGGTTCAGGTGACCTATGAGCTGCCGATGGCAGAAGTGGTACTGGATTTCTTCGATCGCCTGAAGTCGGTCAGCCGGGGATATGCGTCACTGGAGTATAACTTTGTGCGCTTTGAATCGGCTAAACTCGTACGCATGGATATTCTGATTAATGGTGACAAAGTCGATGCATTGGCCGTCATCTTGCACCGGGATAATTCTCAGTATCGTGGCCGTCAATTGTGCGAAAAGATGAAAGAATTGATTCCACGTCAGATGTTCGATGTTGCGATTCAGGCGGCATTGGGTGGCAAAATTATCGCACGTACTACCGTTAAAGCGTTGCGTAAAAACGTATTAGCAAAATGTTACGGTGGTGACGTCAGCCGTAAGAAAAAGCTGCTGGCGAAGCAGAAAGAAGGTAAGAAACGTATGAAGCAGGTGGGTAGTGTAGAAATCCCACAAGATGCGTTCCTGGCCGTGCTGAAAGTGGACAATTAAGGACATCTCATGGATTTCGATTTTGCACTGCTGCTCGTTATTGCTACAGCGGTTTGTGGAATTATATGGCTGTACGACAAGGTTCTTCTGGCACCGAAGCGTCGGGTGACGCTGGAAAAAGCAGAAGCTCAGGCGGCAGGTGCATTACCGGAAGACGTAGTCGCAAAGATCACCCATGAACCCGGCTGGGTTGATACCGGACGGTCGATGTTTCCTGTGCTATTTATAGTGCTGGTTTTACGTTCTTTCCTCGTCGAACCGTTTCAGATTCCGTCAGGTTCTATGTTGCCCACGCTGCAGATTGGCGACTTTATTCTGGTCAACAAATACCACTATGGTATTCGTTTACCCGTCTCGAATACCAAAGTGATGTCGCTGAACGATCCAAAGCGCGGTGATGTGGCGGTATTCCGTTATCCCAAACAGCCAAATATTAACTATATTAAGAGGGTTATCGGCCTGCCGGGTGACCGGGTTGCTTATGTGAACAAAACCCTCTACATCAACGGTGAGGCTCAGTCTCAGGAACTGTTAGCTCAGTTACCGCCGAACCGGCCTCAACGCTTGGTGATGCAGGAAAGCCTGGGTGATGTGCAGCACCAGATTTTCCGCGATGTGAACCGTAAGGGCATTGTGGGAGAATGGGTTGTTCCAGAAGGTCATTATTTCATGGTTGGCGACAATCGTGACAATAGTAATGATGGTCGTTACTGGGGGTTTGTGCCGGATGAACTACTGGTAGGTAAAGCATTTGCAGTATGGATGCATTGGGAATCTTTCCTCAGCATTCCAGACTTCGGTGATGCCCGAGCGATTAATTAACAAGGAGGATGGAATGAGTAAGATGCGTAACCGACAGACAGGTGCTTCTCTGCTCTCCATCATGATCGTCCTGATCATTGGCGGTGTTTTCTTTTCTGTGGGATTTAAGCTTTACCCCGCGTACTTTGATTACAAACTGGTTGATTCAGTGCTGACCGATGTGAGCACTGATCAGGATGAGCTCTCCAAACCGTTGATACGTCTGCGTCAGGATCTGGCGAAGAAATTTCGTATCAACCAGGTAAAACTGCCGCAAAAAGACTCAATCGTTGTTCGGCAGGAGAAGGGCATGATTTACTTCGATTTGGATTATGAAGTACGTGTGCCTATGTTCTACAACGTAGACGCTGTTGTCTCGTTTAATAAGCAATACGAAGCCGTAAAACCTTGATCAAACCAATAGCCGAATTAATGCGTAAACTGGGATACGATTTTAACGATCCGAGTTTGTGTGAGCTTGCTCTAACGCACCGCAGCTGCGGTAAGCGCAACAACGAGCGTCTGGAATTTCTGGGCGATTCTATCCTTAACTTTGTCATCGCTGAAGACCTGTATGAGCGTTTCCCGCAAGCACGAGAAGGCGAACTCAGTCGTCTGCGTGCCGGACAGGTGAAAGGCGAAACGCTGGCTGAAATTGCCCGCGAGCTGGGGTTTGGCGATTATCTGCGTCTGGGCTCCGGTGAATTGAAAAGTGGCGGATTTCGCCGTGATTCAATCCTGGCCGACTCCGTAGAAGCTGTCATTGGTGCTATCTATCTCGACAGTGATATGGATACCGTGCGCGGATTCATCCTTGGCTGGTATAAGGCGCGTCTGGATCAGATTAACCTTAAAAAGAGTCAAAAAGACTCAAAAACCCGCCTGCAGGAATTTTTGCAGTCGCGTCGAATTGCGTTACCTCAGTATGAATTGATTAAAGTCGAGGGCGAAGCCCACGATCAGACATTTTATATCCTCTGCCATGTGGAGATGCTGGAGCAGCCAACGAAAGGTATTGGCAGCAGCCGACGTCAGGCCGAGCAGGAAGCTGCACGGGCAGCCATTGAACTATTACAGGTGGAGAAGTCCTGATGGGCGAAGATCTTTCCTATCTGCTTGAACCGCAGAATCCTGATCAGCGCTGTGGCTTTGTCGCCATCGTTGGTCGCCCGAACATGGGCAAATCAACATTGATGAACCACATTCTGGGGCAAAAGCTGAGTATTACCTCTAAAAAACCACAGACAACCCGTCATCAGATCATGGGTATCAAAACCGAAGGCGATTTGCAGGTGGTGTACGTTGATACGCCCGGGCTGCACAAAGACGAAGGTAAAAAGGCCCTGAACCGCTACATGAACAAAGCGGCTTCTGACGCATTGCGTCATGTGGATCTGGTGGTGTTCATGGTCGACCGTACTGCCTGGACTGAAGAGGATCAGTTGGTACTGGAGAAGGTCCAGAACGCCCGTTGTCCGGTTGTACTGGTGGTTAATAAGATCGACAGCCTGAAAGACAAGCAGGAGCTGTTACCGCATTTGCAGGAACTCTCGGCTAAGATGGATTTTGCAGAGATTATGCCGATGTCTGCTACTGACGGGCATAATGTGGAGCAGTTGGAAAAAGTGATCGCGTCGCATATGCCGAATAGCGTACATCACTTTCCAGAAGACCAGGTGACCGATAAAAGCTCACGTTTTATGGCAGCTGAGCTGGTGCGCGAGAAATTGATGCGTAACCTGGGGGATGAAGTCCCTTACGGTACCACCGTCGAAATTGAAGAATTCAAATACGACGAGCAGAAAAAGCTCACCACCATCAGCGCCTTGATTCTGGTTGAGCGCGATGGCCAGAAACGTATTGTGATCGGTGAAAAAGGCAGTCGCCTGAAAACCATCGGTCGTGACGCGCGGCTGGATATGGAACGTGCTTTCGAAAGCAAAATTATGCTCAATCTTTGGGTAAAAGTGCGTCGCGGCTGGGCCGACGATGACCGTGCCCTGCGCAGTCTCGGTTATAACGACGGAGACTGATGGAGTACCTTGTTGATGGTCAGGCCGCTTATGTACTGCATAGCCGGCCTTACCGGGATACCAGCCTGCTGGTCGACTTCTTTACCCTCGAACATGGCAAAGTCAGTGTCGTGGTCCGAGGCGCCAAACGCCCCAATTCCAAACTACGCCCCGTGATACAGCCCTTTCTGCCGTTGCAGGTAGGGTGGCGTGGTCGTCAGGATTTGAAGAATCTCACGCTGGCTGAACCGGTAGATGCTAACCCCTTTCTAACCGGCACCCCCCTGATGTGTGGCCTTTATCTCAATGAGTTGATGACACGTTTGTTGCAGCCGTTAGATCCGCATCCACACCTCTATGTCTATTATCAATATGTGATTAATGAATTGCGCAGTGGGCAGGATATCGAAGGCGCGTTACGCACGTTTGAGCGTCGCCTGCTGATCGAACTGGGACACACCCCGGATTTGACCGGGCTTGATCCTGATGGAATCTATCTGTGCGAACCTGAACAGGGCCTGCAACGTATTGCACAACCGACAGATCGGAATAGAATGCGATGTTTCTATGGCCGTCATCTGCAGGCGATAGAGCAGGACAGTTATGATCAGCCGGTAGTACGGCAGGCGGCAAAGCGTTTGATGCGTTTGTTGATCGATCAGTTGTTGGGGGATAAGCCCTTACGCAGCCGTGAACTGTTCCAGAAGCGTTAACGCTGCCAACAGTCGGTGCGATGAAAAAAACACCGGTGAACATACATTGAAGGAGTACGCTGTGATTGAACCAAGCCGTCTGTTGCTGGGTGTAAATATTGACCATGTAGCAACGCTGCGCCAGGCCCGTGGCACCCGTTACCCGGATCCGGTGCAGGCTGCCGCACTGGCAGAAGAGGCCGGTGCTGATGGTATTACCGTGCATTTGCGTGAAGATCGCCGCCATATTCAGGATCGTGACATCTATATGCTAGCGGAGACACTGCAGACCCGTATGAACTTTGAGATGGCGGTCACGGATGAGATGATCAGCATCGCTGAAAAGGTCAAACCGGGGCACGCATGCCTGGTACCGGAAAAACGTGAAGAACTCACGACTGAAGGGGGCTTGGATGTTGCGGGTCAGGAAGCGCGTATTAAAGAGGCCTGTGATCGATTGTCCGCAGCGGGCGTAGAGGTTTCTCTGTTTATCGATCCTGAACCGGCACAGATCGATGCCACCATTCGTTGTGGTGCGCCTGTTATCGAGCTGCACACGGGTGGTTATGCGGATGCTGAAAATGCGGCAGAACAAGCAGCAGAGCTGAAGCGTATCCGAGAAGCCTCACAGTATGCGTTCGAGAAAGGTTTGATCGTGAACGCAGGGCATGGTTTGCACTATCACAACGTAGAGCAGATCGCAGAGATCCCTGAGCTGAACGAATTGAACATCGGTCACGGCATTATTGCCCGTGCGGTGTTTGTGGGGCTGAAAGAAGCGATTGCTGAAATGCGTCGTCTGATGATGGAAACCCAAGCGCGTGTTCAGCCTCAGCGGGACGCTATCCGAAAATGATTTTCGGTATTGGCACGGATATTTTACAGATCAGCCGGATCAGAGCTTCTCTGGAACGTACGCCGAGATTGCCTGAGCGTATCTTGACCCCGGCTGAGCTGGAAAAATTCCGTGTCAGTAAACATCCCGATATCTTTCTGGCCAAACGTTTTGCCGCCAAAGAAGCGGCGGTTAAAGCGCTGGGTACAGGAATCGGTCGCGGTATTAGCTGGCAGCATTTTGAAATCTCCCACGATGAGTTGGGAAGACCTGTTATGAATCTGTCGGGGAATGCCAAAGACCGGGCTGATCAGCATGGCTTGGGGCGGTTCCATCTATCGTACAGCGATGAGCAGGAGTACGTTGTGGCTTTTGTCATCGCTGAGCACTGCTGATGATATCGGTGCCTGATATTCTGATTGAGTCCACCTGTCATTTGTCCCGCCTTATTTGACCAGCCGCAGCTAAGTGCTGATTCGTCTCATTCCTCTTTTGCCCTCAACTAAACTGGAAGTAGTAAGAGTAAGTGGTTACTTGCTCGACTACAGCCACTGTCAGGGGGTAAATAATGAAAACAATATTGTTGCCGGTGGATTTCTCCTCCAGTACCCACTTGCTGTATGAGAAAACGCTGGAGTTGGCTCAAGCTTTCCATAGTCAGGTTTATCTGATCCATGTTGTGTTACCGAATGAGGACTGTGATAACGCCTCCGCTAAAGAGGCGGGAAGCGAGTTTGCGGATGAATCTGTTGCCATCAATCAGTTAGCGAACCAGTTGCGCGATCAAGACGTTGATACGCATGCGTTGTTGCTTGAAGGTGTCGCCTCACAGCGTATTCTGGATGAAGCTCGTCGTCTGGATGCAGACATTATTGTCATGGGGAGTCATGGGCATGGTGCTATTTTAGGTGTGCTTATGGGGGATGTTAGTCAGAGTGTGTTAAAGGAAGCAACGTGTCCTGTATTGATTGTCCCTACGCGCTGATTGACTGTAAGCATTGAGTTGCCCTATTTGCAGTAAATGCTGAGCGTCTGATAGGGCAACTGGCTCCTTCCCTTGCAGGCATTTGGCCTTCTTGAGCTTTGCGTTCGTCGAAGGTATTATTCCGACTGATATTGTAAGGTATATAAATTCGTTTTTTTATTTCTTTTGGTTACTACCTTGTAACCCTCGGGTGATTCTATGAGCGTTCATTTTCCGACCATTGAAGATTACGTCGGTCAGACTCCATTGGTGCGTTTACAGCGTATCGGGCAAGGACGGGGTAACACCATTCTTTGTAAGCTGGAAGGCAATAACCCGGCAGGTTCGGTAAAAGATCGTCCCGCACTGAGTATGATTCAGTTGGCGGAAGAGCGTGGCATGATCAAGCCCGGTGATATTTTGATCGAAGCTACGTCGGGTAATACCGGTATCGCACTGGCGATGGCAGCGGCCATCAAGGGTTACAAGATGATCCTGATCATGCCAGACAACAGCAGTGCTGAACGTAAAGCGTCGATGACGGCATACGGTGCTGAGCTGATTACGGTGACCAAGGAAGAGGGCATGGAAGGCGCGCGAGACCTGGCGCACAAGATGCAAAGCGAAGGTAAAGGGATTGTGTTGGATCAGTTCGCCAATCTGGATAATCCTGAAGCCCATTACCGTGGTACAGGACCTGAAATCTGGCAGCAGACAGCCGGTTCTATCACCCATTTCGTGAGTTCTATGGGGACGACCGGCACTATTATGGGGACCTCGCGTTACCTGAAAGAACAAAATAGTGCGGTAGAGATAGTGGGTCTGCAGCCCTGTGAAGGTGCGCAAATTCCTGGCATTCGTCGCTGGCCGGAAGAGTACCTGCCGAAGATTTTTGATGCCTCCCGGGTTGATCAGGTGATCGATATTGATCAGCAGTCAGCGGAAGATACCATGCGTGCATTGGCTCAGAAGGAAGGTATCTTCTGTGGCGTATCCTCAGGTGGCGCGGTCGCTGGCGCGCTACGCCTGGCTGAACAGGTCGAAAATGCGGTGATTGTCTGCATTATCTGTGATCGCGGAGATCGCTACCTTTCTACCGGTGTCTTCAATGGCGAGTAAGTCGTAAAAGACCGATAAAAAGGGAGCCCTGGGCTCCCTTTTTTGTGCATCAAAATCAAGGATAAGCGCAATGAGCATGGAACTTGCTCGCGATTGTCTGTCTTAAAGTCTAGAATGTGCGCCCGACCCCTTAAAGGGGTGTGGGTGCTTGCCGTTATAAGGTGTCAACGGAGCGTATTAGGTACCCGCTCTGATAAATAAGAATAAAAACACCGTTGCTTCGCGGCAGAGTCGTACAAGAAAGGAGTGGCAATTTGCCATGGTAAAGGTTCGAGAAGATCACCCCATTCGTAAGGATGGAACTGTGGATCTGGACCTGTGGCTCGAGCGATTAGCCGAGCAGGTCGAGATTGACGATATAGAAGAGATACGCCGTGCTTGTGAGTTAGCAAAGCAGGCGTTTGAACGTGCGGGAACAGAAGAGGATGTCTGGTCCGAGAACTCCTCTGGCAGTTACCTGACCGGTCTGGAGATGGCTCAAATTCTGGCGGAGTTACAACAGGATCAGCCGACCATTGTCGCAGCAATTCTGTATCGCTCCGTGCGTGAACGTAAACTCCAGTTGGAGAGTGTACGTAAACAATTTGGCAAGGAGATCGCCACTCTGGTGGACGGAGTTCGCCAGATGGCTGCTATCGGCAGTCGTAAGAGTCCACGGGCCGAAGACAATGTTCTGGGTGGCGCCACCCACATGGACAACCTGCGCAAGATGCTGGTAGCCATGATTGACGATGTCCGTGTTGCCCTGATCAAAATAGCCGAGCGCACCTGCGCTATTCGTGCTGTCAAAGATGGTTCCCGTAAAAAGCGTTATCTGGTTGCGCGGGAAGTCTTCGATATCTACGCACCGTTGGCCCATCGTTTGGGTATCGGTCATATCAAATGGGAACTGGAAGATCTGTCTTTCCGTTACCTCAAGCCAAACGACTACAAAAACATCGCTAAACTGTTGGATGAGAAACGCCTTGACCGACAGGAATTTATCGACGAAGTCGTTAATCTGCTCGACCGCCGTTTGGGTGAAAACCGTATTGATGGCGACGTGAATGGCCGTGCTAAGCATATCTACAGTATCTGGCGCAAAATGCAGCGCAAGAACATCGATTTTAGCCAGGTTTACGATGTGCGTGCCGTTCGCATTCTGGTGCCGGAGATAAAAGACTGTTACGCCGTGCTGGGTATTGTGCATGGCCAGTGGAAGAACATTCCACACGAGTTTGATGACTACATTGCATCGCCCAAACCTAACGGCTATCGCTCGTTGCATACCGCTGTTTTCGGGCCGGAAGGCAAAGTGCTTGAGATCCAGATCCGTACCCATGAGATGCATGAGGAAGCGGAGCTGGGTGTTTGCGCGCACCATCTTTATAAAGGGACGGACACAAAAACCAGCAGTGATGCCTATGAGGATAAAATCGCCTGGTTGCGTCAGGTACTCGAATGGCATGAAGATCTGGGTGAAAGCGAAGCCTTTGGCGATATGCTGCGCGCAGATATTGTGCAGGACCGTATCTACATCTTCACACCGGATGGCCATGTAATCGATATGCAGCAGGGAGCGACCCCTGTCGATTTTGCCTATCGCGTTCATACTGAGATCGGCCACCGTTGCCGTGGTGCGAAGATCAACGGACGTATTGTTCCACTTAACCGACGCCTGCGTACCGGCGATCAGGTTGAGATTATGACCATCAACGAAGAACGTCCGCGTCGTGACTGGCTGAACCCTAACCTGGGTTACGTGACCTCATCGCGTGCGCGCGCGAAAGTCGCACACTGGTTTAAGCAGCAGGATAAAGAGAAAAACGCGGCGGCGGGTCAGAAGATTATCAATCGCGAGATGAAACGTCTGGCGTTGGATCAGGAAGATATCAGCTTTGAGGTTATGGCCACTGACCTGAACTTCAAAGCGCCTGAAGACCTGTTTGCAGCACTGGGTGCCGGTGATGTTCGTTTGTCTCAGATCATCAATGGCGCTCAACGTCAGGTTGATCATGCACATCCGGATGAACAGCTGGATCTGGCGTTGCCATCCGAAGAACGCAGCCCCGCAGGGCTTGGCGATATTCGCATTCTGGGTGTCGGTAATTTGCTTACTACTATGGCAAGCTGCTGTAAGCCTGTACCGGGTGACCCTATTGCGGGCTACATTACCGTAGGACGCGGCGTCTCTGTTCACCGGGATGACTGTCCAAACCTGATGCAGTTGCGTGAAACGGATGGCCCACGTGTGATTGAAGTGGACTGGGGACGTGAGGGTGAAGCGACCTATCCGGTGGATGTTTACATCGAAGCCTATGACCGTTCTGGTTTGTTGCGTGATGTGATGATTCTGCTGGCGGAGGACAATATTAACGTCACCGCCGCCAATACGGTCACCGATAAACACAACAATACCGCATGTCTGACAATTACGGTTGAGATAGCGGGACTGGAGTTGTTGGGGCGTATTATGGATAAGATCAACCAAGTACCAAACGTGATCGACGTACACCGCCAGCGCAGTGGATTTAACCTCTGATGGCGGATTACAGCGTTGATGATCTGATCTATCTGATGCAGCGTTTGCGCGATCCTGAGTCAGGCTGCCCCTGGGACCTGAAGCAGGATTTCGCCAGCATCGTGCCGCATACGCTGGAAGAGGCGTATGAGGTGGCGGATACCATCGAACGTCAGGACTGGACGCATCTGAAAGATGAGCTGGGGGATCTGCTGTTTCAGGTGATCTTCTACGCGCAATTAGGCGATGAGATTGAAGATCAGGCTCAGCAATTCGACTTCAACGCGATTGTTAGCAACCTGATCGAGAAACTGGTACGACGTCATCCACATGTGTTCCCGGCAGGTACACTGCGTTCAGAGCGTAGCGGTGACAGCATTGATGAGGTGCAGATTAAGGCGAACTGGGAAGCGATCAAGCAGCAGGAGCGTGATCGAAAAGCGCGCTCCGGTGTGCTGGACGATGTACCACGAGCATTACCAGCGTTGAGTCGGGCGAACAAGCTGCAAAAGCGTGCCAGTCAGGTGGGATTTGATTGGGATGATCCTGAACTGGTGCTGGATAAGATCGCTGAGGAGATCGACGAGCTGCGCGAAGCCATTCGTGATGGTCGTCAGGCGGAAATTCAGGATGAGATGGGTGATATCTTGTTTGCTCAGGTCAACCTGGCCCGTCACCTGAGTGTGAATCCTGAAGTCGCACTGCGTGGCACTAACCAGAAGTTTGAACGTCGTTTTGGACATGTGGAAAAATGTGTTCAGGAATCGGGACGTGACTGGGATATGTTCAGCCTTGATGAGCTGGATGCATTCTGGGATGAAGCTAAAGCAAAAGGTCTTTGAGGAGCGTATCTGTGGGTGGAATGCATTGGTTTATCCTGATTGTTGTTTTACTCGCAGGTCTCGCTTTCTACAACTGGCAGAACAGCCAGAATCAGTTGTCACTGCTGAAAAAGCAGGGTTTTACTCTGGCCGAGGACTTGAAAGGTCAACCCAATCTGCTGGTGGATATTCAGGCCCGCGAACTGGCTGTGGTCACGCCTAAAGGTTTTCAGCGCTATCACTTTGACCGGGTTCAAAGTGTCGAGCTGCGTTTTGAAAACGGCGTACAGCAGCCTGAAAACTACCACCTCTATATTCTTTTAGATGGCGCTTCGCCACTAGAAATTCACTACGAAAACGAATGGCTGGCGCAAGATCAGCTCAATCGTTTACACGCCATACTGCCATAACACTTTTTGTTGTGGGTTTGCCACGTTATGTGGTCAGGCTCATCCTTTGGCTCTATTCTGAAATCTCTTTGGCTTTTGATAATTAGATCAAAGGGTGTATGTTGGTTTTATATCAAAGCGTTACTATCAAAGTGATCCACTGTTGCAGAGCTTAGCCCGCGCAGTTTTTGGGGTTATCTGCAACAGGCATATTTAAGGAATGTTTGCGGAGGTACGCGATGTCTGATCTACACGAAGCCTTACGAGAGAATGTGCGCTCGTTGGGTGAAAGTCTGGGACGAACGATCAGTGGCCAGCGCGGTGATGAATTTTTGGACCGGCTGGAGCAGATACGGAAACTGGCGAAAAATGCCCGTGGCGCAGATGATGCCGCACGTGAATCATTGCTCCAAGTCCTGCATAACCTAAGTGATGACGAGGTTTTACCGGTTGCTCGGGCATTTACCCAGTTTCTTAATCTCGCCAATATCGCAGAAGAACATCACCGGGTGCGCCGGCGTCTGGAAATCACAGATGTCTGTACCCCAGATTCCCTTTGTAGCTTGTTCGCCCGTTTGCACCAGCGCGGATTCGACGCGAAAACCGTCGCCAGCACACTGAGCGAGATGCAGGTTGATCTGGTCCTCACAGCACATCCAACGGAAGTGAACCGCAGAACTCTGATTCAGAAATACGATGGTGTGGCCGACTGCCTACGGGGTTTGGATCAGGGAGAATCCTCTGAACAGCGCCTCAACGAGTTAATCAGTCAGATCTGGCATACCGATGAAATCCGTCAGCAACGCCCAACCCCGGTAGAAGAGGCCAAATGGGGTTTTGCGGTGATCGAAAACTCTCTGTGGAAAGCGATCCCGGAATTTCTAAAGCGGCTGGATGCACAGCTTGATGAAACATTGGGAGAACGCTTGCCTCTGGAGGCATCGCCGGTACGTTTCGCGTCCTGGATGGGTGGTGATCGAGACGGCAACCCAAATGTTACTGCGAAAGTCACTGAAGAAGTGTTACTACTGTCGCGCTGGATGGCGGCTGATCTGTATTTCCGCGATGTCGATGCACTGCGCTCAGAGCTTTCTATGGTGAAAGCGAACGATGAACTACGCCGCTGGATTGGTACTGACTGTGCGGAACCCTATCGAGAGATGTTAGGGCAGGTGCGTGCCCGATTGGCAAACACTAAAACATGGATTCATGCCAAGCTGAAAGGTGATCCGTTACCGGATACGCCGGTCTATCACTGCAGCGAGGAACTTTTGGAACCATTGATGCTGTGTCATAAGTCGCTGACGGACTGCGGTATGGGCATCATTGCAAAAGGGGCATTGGAAGATATCATCCGTCGCATCGCGTGCTTTGGTACTTCACTGGTTAAGCTGGATATTCGTCAAAGCTCTGATCGACATGCTCAAGTCTTTGAAGAACTGTCTCAGTTCTACGGTTTGGGTTCCTACAATGGCTGGAGTGAGGAAGGGCGGCAGAACTTCCTGCTGAAAGAGTTACAAAGCCGCCGTCCCCTGTTTCCGCGTAACTGGGAACCCTCTGCTGAAGTGCAGGAGGTTCTGGATACCTGCAAAGTGGTGGCACAGGCAGAGCGAAATAATCTCGGTTCCTATGTGATCTCTATGGCCAGTCAGCCCTCGGATGTATTAGCCGTTATCCTGTTGCTGAGAGACATGGGTATCGGCCATAACATGCGCGTGGTACCGCTGTTTGAAACCCTTGATGACCTGGATAACGCCCGTGACTGTATCACGGCATTGTTGGATGTGGACTGGTATAAGCAGTACACCGAAGGTCATCAGGAGGTGATGATCGGATACTCTGACAGTTCAAAAGATGCGGGACAGCTGGCCGCTGCCTGGGGGCAGTTTAAAGCGCAGGAGGGCCTGACCGCACTGTGTAAAGAGCGTGGGGTACATCTGACATTGTTCCATGGCCGTGGCGGTACAGTCGGTCGCGGGGGTGGTCCAAGTCATACGGCAATTTTGGCGCAGCCACCGGGGTCGGTAGATCGGAGTCTGCGGGTTACCGAACAAGGTGAGATGATTCGCTTTAAGTTTGGTATCCCGGAAATTGCTGTACGCAATTTGGAACTGTATGCCGGTGCGGTGTTGGAAGCGACACTGGATCCTTCGCCGGGTCCAGAAGAGATGTGGCGTCAGCAGATGGAGCATATGGCCCAGCAAGGCCTGGCGTCCTATCGTGATGTTGTGCGCCATGATTCACAATTTGTACCCTATTTCCGGGCGGCGACACCGGAACAGGAACTTGCCAAACTGCCACTGGGCTCCCGCCCAGCGAAACGGCGTCAGGACGGTGGTGTCGAAAGTTTGCGAGCGATTCCGTGGATCTTTGCCTGGACGCAGATCCGCTTGATGCTGCCGGCATGGTTGGGTTCCGATACCGCGTTAGGTGAAGCGGTGAAAGGTGGTCAGGCATCGCTGCTACGTACGATGTATAAAGACTGGCCGTTCTTCCGCTCTTACGTGAACATGCTTGAGATGGTGTTGGCGAAGAGTGATCCGCGTATTGCGGCTTACTATGATCAACAACTGGTATCTGACGAGTTGGGGGTACTGGGTTCCAGTTTGCGTGGTCGTTTGCAGACGACAGTGGATCTGGTGAACGAGATAAAACAGCAGGATGAATTGCTGGTGGATCATCCGATTATTCGTCAGTCGATTGATGTCCGTAACCCTTATATTGATCCGCTGCACTTCCTGCAGGCTGAACTGCTGAATCGGGATCGTACACAACCCGATCAACGCCTAGAGCAAGCATTAATGGTAACGATGGCCGGAATTTCGGCCGGTATGCGTAACACCGGTTAGGGCTTCTCTGGCCCTTTAAATACAGGCGCTCTGGCGCCTGTATTACTTTCTTATAGCCGCTATAACTAATCCATTGGTCACGCAGGGGTTGAGCAGTTGCAGGCTTTGCCGTAATCTCAGAAACCTTTTGCGAACAGGTCCTATTGGTAATGGTGTTAGTCCTAACGTCGAATTGTTCGGCTAAAGGCGCGTGGTATTGTCCTGTTCAGGTGTAATTTGATTTTCGTTTTCAGAAAGAATTTTTCTGCCCGGTGGCACTAAAACGGGGCGGACAGCAGTTTTATATTTATAACAATTTTTAAATTTGGACTTAGGAGTTTTCCTGTATGCGTATCATTCTTCTGGGCGCACCGGGTGCCGGTAAAGGTACTCAGGCTCAATACATTACTGAGAAGTACGACATTCCGCAGATCTCCACGGGCGATATGTTGCGTGCGGCAGTTAAAGCGGGCACGCCTCTGGGCGTGAAAGCGAAAGAGGTAATGGACGCCGGTCAGCTGGTTTCTGATGAAATTATCATCGGTTTGGTGAAAGAGCGTATCGCTGAAGCTGATTGTGAGAAAGGTTTCCTGTTTGATGGCTTCCCTCGCACAATTCCACAGGCTGATGCACTGAAAGATGCTGGCGTGCAAATTGACGCTGTGGTTGAAATTGATGTGGCTGATGAAGAGATCATCAAGCGCATGAGCGGTCGTCGCGTACATCCAAACTCTGGTCGTACTTATCACGTTACTTTCAACCCACCTAAGGTTGAAGGCAAAGACGATGTAACGGGTGAAGACCTGGTACAGCGTGCTGACGACAACGAAGAAACTGTACGTGACCGTCTGAACGTTTATCATGATCAGACAGCGCCTTTGATCAGCTACTACAAAGGCTGGAAAGAAGAAGACGCATCCACAGCACCTACATACGTATATGTGCCAGGTGTGGGTTCTGTCGAAGATATCCGAGACAAAGTATTCGAAGGTCTGGGTAACTAAGCTAACGCTTTTTACCACCAAGACTGCTAAAACCGCGCTTTTCCAGCGCGGTTTTTTTATGTCTGCAATCTGGCAGGAAAAAACTGACTATGTCAGAAAGTGCGTATGCACCGAATCTCGCTTTTTCACGTATAATCAGCCCCCTGAATGGATAGGACAGCCAAGAACATGCGCAAAGAGCAGAAAACAGCCGTAATACTCGCCAATCTCGGTACCCCGGATAAAGCAGAAGCCGGTGCCGTACGTCGTTACCTGGATGAGTTTCTTTCTGATCAGCGAGTCGTAGAAGGAAAAGGCTTACGCCGTCTGCTTTGGCTTGCCGTGCTAAAAGGGATCATTCTGACCGTGCGCCCGAAACGTGTGGCAAAAGCGTATGCGTCCATCTGGGAAGATGATTCGCCGATGCGCAAGATTCTTAACCAACAGGTGGCTGAACTGAAGTTGGTGTTACAAGAGCGTTTTGAGACGCGAGCTCCAGAAGTATATGCTGCGATGACCTACGGTCAGCCGGGATTGACTCCCTTATTGCATGAGTTGTCTGCGAACGGGTATACGCAGCTGTTAATTGTGCCGCTCTACCCTCAGTATTCTGCGACAACCACCGCACCGATATACGATCAGGTTGCCCGTTTTCAGATGGCGCAACGTGAAGTGATGGATGTACGTATTGTGAAGTCGTACTACAGTCATCCGTCTTATATTCAGGCGCTGGCTGACAGCATCCGGGAATATCGTGCAGAGCAGGGTGATGCAGATAAGCTAATGCTCTCATACCATGGTATTCCTAAAGAATACGCCGACAAGGGCGACCCGTATCCCGAGCAATGCCATCAGACCTCAGAGTTGTTGGCCGCGGCCTTAGGGTTGGGGGATACCGAATGGATGACCACCTTCCAGTCCCGTTTTGGGCCTAAAGAGTGGTTACAACCCTATACTGACAAGACATTAGAGACGCTGCCGGCTCAGGGCGTGAAAAAGATACAGGTGGCCTGCCCGGCATTTTCTGCTGATTGTCTGGAAACACTGGAAGAGATTGCGATAGAAAATCGTGATGTCTTTAACGAAGCGGGTGGTGACGATTATGCCTATATTCCGGCATTAAACGCCTCCGCAGGTTTTATTACCTTGCTTGCCGATCTGGTTGCAGAACAGGCCGGTGACTGGGTACAGGAGCGATAAGTTTGCAAAACGAAATACTGTTCGGAATCCATGCGGTTAAAACTGCGTTACAGCGTGATGCTAAGCGCGTACGTGCATTAAAAGCACAAAAAGGCCGTAAGGACGAACGCATCCAGCAAGTGTTGGAACTGGCGCAGCAGCAAGGTATCCGTGTGCAATGGCTGAGCCGTCACGAGTTGGATGAGCTGACCAGCAACGGCGTTCATCAGGGTGTGCTGGTGGAATGTGAGCCGATCCGGGCGCATAACGAAAAGGATCTGGATAGGTTGCTGGCTAATCTGGATGAACCTGCTTTCCTGCTCGTATTGGATGGCGTGACCGATCCGCATAATTTAGGGGCTTGCCTGCGCACAGCCGATGCAGCCGGTGTACATGCGGTTATTGCGCCTAAGGATAAATCGGCACCACTGAATGCAACTGTGGCTAAAGTCGCCTGTGGCGCGGCTGAAGCCGTGCCTTATGTGCTGGTAACCAATCTTGCGCGCACGCTGAAAAGTCTGCAGGAACAGGGAATCTGGACCACTGGAACGGCTGGTGAAACTGATCTGAATGTATACGATGCCAATCTGACCGGACCTATGGCTTTGATCATGGGGGCAGAAGGTAAAGGTATGCGCCGCCTGACCCGCGAGCATTGTGATCAGCTGGTGAAAATTCCGATGGCAGGTGAAGTTAGTAGTCTGAACGTATCGGTTGCCACCGGCGTATGTCTGTTTGAGGCGGTGAGACAGCGCAGCTAGTGATTAATGATACGGACGGGTGTTCATCGCCATCTGTATCTTATTCAGACATACGTGCTGAGAAGGGCGTTGGCGGCGGATATAGGTGCTAACCGCTAACGATTCCTTCGCTGAGTGTGCAAGGCCACACCAAAAGCACCGCAGTGAGACTTAAGGCGTTTCGTCTTTTTCACCCGCTGCATAGGCGTACACTGCGGGCACAAAGATATTAATTGCGACCCCTTCATTATCAGTACCCGCGCCTATACTGAGTTCGGCGTTCATGTAGTCGGCTCTTTCCTGAATACTCATCAAACCAAAGCCGCCCCTTTCCGTTGCAGGCTTTACAGTGACAGGCAATCCCACACCGTCGTCTTCTATTATCAGTCTTACACCCTGTGCTTCATCCTGGAGCTTAATCGTGGCGAGGGTGCCGTTAGCATGTTTCATAATATTGGTTAGAGCTTCTTGGGCAATACGATAAAGATTGGACTTGATATCGTCGTTGAGTTTTTTCTCCTGCTCAAACTCCATTAAAACTCCATAGTCCTGCTTTTCTAGCTGCTTAATCGCGTGAATCTTGGGAATGCTGACACTCAGACCAAAATTACCCATCTCAAATGGGCGCAATGACTCGATACGGCTGTATACCTTGTCATACATCAGGTTAATGATATTGATACAGTTGGAGACCGTGTCAGTTGACGTCTGATCATTTCTCAGTTGATCTTTGAGTGTGATCAAATTGATATGGACGACGGCAAGCAACTGGCTCATATCATCATGCAGGTCATTCGAAATCCTTGAACGTTCATGCTCCTGTGACTTGATGAGGTGATGGAGAATGCGGCGTTTGTCTTCGTTAATCGCGGTCAGTTCAATATTCGCGTGTTCGAGTAGTTCCTCTTTTTGTTTCAGGTCTTTCATGATTTCGACGATCTCTTCGCCAATATCGTTAAAGTCGGTGATGTTGGTTTTACGCCATGTGGTGCGTTTGTCCATATGTGCTTTGCGTGCAAACAGAATTAGGGATTGCAGCTGCGTATCAACCGAGCGGGAAAGGGTGAAGGTGATCAGCACTGAAATGAGCAACGCAACGACACAGCCGAATATCATGGTTTCCCAGAACTGAGTACGGAGGTCTTGACTGGCATAATTATCGGGATGAAATTTGATGGTGAATTGCTGACCTAAAGCGGTTTCACCTTGTGAGGTGACAGGGGGGCTTTCTTCCTGCTCCAGAAATTTATCCAGCCAACTTTTGGTACGGCTGGAGGGATACATTAAGGTGCTGATGTTCGCGTTATCGAACTGAAAGCTAATCTGATGCAGGTCGTTTTGATCGGAGTAGGATAGTTTTTCTAACAGATATTGATTGTCTGAAAGTTTAATGCCGCCAACCAGCTGACCTATGACCTTGCCAGAGCTTTTGATGTCCAGAGAGGTGGAATAAACCCCCAATGTCGTATCGTTAACCTTTATGGTGTTCCAGCCATAGCTATCCGTGCCGCCACTTCGAATGATCAGATCGGTGCAGGACAGATGCTGCAGCTTGGTAAAATAGCCACCGAACAGAAAACATTTGTCCGAGTTGAGGAAGGATACGGCGATGAAGTCATAGCGCACCTTTTCGAACTCCTCTTCCCAGTTCGACAAGGTGTTGAGAAAGTTATCCAGATCTCCGTGGTAAAAAGATTCCACCATCCTGTCGTTGGAGCGGATGGTCAGGAAGTTTTCCTCAACGCCGTCGAGATAGTTGCGTAAACCGTCTTCCAGACGGATTGCCATCGCGCTGTTATGCGTGTCAATTTGCCGACCGATGATCTCTTTTGAGTCATAGAAGGCATGGATCAGAAAAGCGATCAGGAAGGTACAGGTTGCCAACAGCAACAGCATGAATGTGATTGTTTTGAACCGTAAATTGGCGTACATGCGGATGCCCTTTTACATATCCTTGTTAGAGTATCTGAAGGCCTTGTTTTCCATGCGTTTTATCTCGTCCAACGACATCCTGTCATCCAGGATGGTGAAGCCCCCTGAGAAGATCAGAGGCACCGCTTTCCCCTCCAGATCTCGCTTTATGGCTTCAGCCATCGATACACCATTACTGTCATTCATCCGCATCAGTACAACCTGAAGGTTGCCATTGACCAGTTCCTGAATTTCTTCAGATCCACCGCCCCAGCCATTGATAATAATGTCTGGACGTCCGGCCTCCTGGAGCGCGTCAAGGGCGCCAATCGCCGTGTCAGTTCCGCAGGCATAGATGTACTTAACGTTGGGTGTTTCTGCCAGAATCTGTTGAGTTGCCTTGTAGCCGCCTTCACGGGTTGAATCGGTATAGTAGCTGGACAACAGCGTGTGGTAGTTGCCGACTTCCTGAATAAAGGTCAGTCCGCGCATTTCACTGACAAGCCCTTTGTTACGGAAGATCACCGCATACGGGGTACCTAGTGGCATTCGGCTTTTAAAGTAACGGGCTAAACGTTTAGCCCCTTCGGTATGATCAAAGCCCGTATACATAAAGGGCTGTTTCTTACCCCAGTCCTTTATCGGGGTCGTGATGTTCTGAAGAATTAGCTTGATATCGCTGCCTCGAATCAGGCGTTCGACCATCGCCTTTTGGCGGGCGGAGTCCAGAGTGTAAACCAGATAATCCGGTGACCATTCAAGCATCTCTTCAATCTGCTTCACTTGCTTGGATACTTCGGTATAGGGCTTGGTATAACGAGTTTTCAGTTCATAGTCGATTCCCAGTTCTTTCATGCGATGCTCAAATGAGGTCACGCTGCGTAGCCAGTAACCGGAGTACTGAAAGGATGGGTAGATGATGCCGACTTTTATCTTCTTCGTCTGCTCTGTGATGGGCACCGCATCGTTTCGGACCGCTTCGATCAGCTCGTTGGAGGCTTGTTTTTGTATCGGATGAAACTCGTAGTACTCATCATATTTCCAGTAATCGGTAAGTTTCCCTGCCCCAACCACGCTGATATCACTGAGTATCAGAAATACAGTCATGAGTAATCTGACCAATGTTGTTCTCCTTCTGATGTGAGGTGCTTGCGAACACTGAAATAAGAACATCCGCAAACCCGCGTGCTGAGACTTGATGTTATGGGGCCTATAGTGTGTCAGATAATACTGATTAAGGTTTATGTATACGCAAAATAAAATGGGGCTAACCCTTAAACGATTAGCCCCATTTCGGAAAACTGTCCAGAAGCTTTCCGCCCCTGATAAGAAATGATTGCCTCAGCCGTTGAGCACTTCCTCAACATGGGTGGCGATCATCGCTTCCTCGTTGGTTGGGATCACGCGGACCTCCACGTTCGAGTTGAGGGTGCTGATCAATGCGTCGCCACGATCGTTGGCAGCGTTATCGATCTGTATCCCTAACCAGCGGCTGCGTTCCAGCACACGTTGGCGAAGGTTTGCATCGTTCTCACCGATACCGCCCGTGAATACCAATTGCTGCAAGCCTTCTAGTGTGGCGCTCAGGCGACCTAGCTCCAGAGCGATGCGGTAAGCAAACATCTCAATCGCTTCTTCCGCATGGGGGTGATCAGCCTGATGCAACTCCAGCATATCGGCGCTGATACCAGAGACGCCCAACAGACCGCTTTCTTTGTTGATCAGTTGTTCCAGCGCATCCAGATCCATATCGTAGTGACGTGCCAGATAGATCAGCACACCCGGATCAATACTGCCACAGCGGCTTCCCATCGGCAGGCCGTCTACTGCGGTAAAGCCCATCGAGGATGCAATAGATTGTCCGTCTTTTACGGCACACATACTGGCACCGGCACCGAGGTGACAAACAACAGTGTTCAGCCCGCCGGTATTCGCGCTTTCTAGCTGCCGTTGGATAAATTCATAAGACAGCCCATGGAACCCGTAACGATGAACCCCATCGTCGGTAAAGCGTCGTGGCAGCGCATAACTGCGCTCTATTTTGGGTTGTCCAACATGGAACATAGTATCGAAGCAGGCGATTTGGGGCAGTGATGGCTCCAGAATCTGACAGGCACGAATCAACTTAAGATTATACGGCTGATGCAGGGGGGCAAGGGGAACGTACTGTTCCAGTGCCATCAGTAACTGTGAGTTCACCCGTACCGGATTGCTGAACTGTTCGCCACCATGGACTACGCGATGGCCAAACGCGATGAGTTCGCTCTTGCTGACATGTGTTTCGATCCAGGATAACACAAACTGCAATGCCGCCTGATGGCGATTGTCTCGAAAGGTAGTGGACAGATCCAGCGGTGCTTTTTCAACTAATTGGCCATCCGCATCGCTAATCTTGCAGCGAGCATCGCCCAGGATATTGCTGAGCTTAAAAATGAAACGGCATTTCAGACCATCCTTCTGCTGAGCGAAGAGCGCGCATTTGAGACTGGATGAGCCGCCGTTTACGGTAAGTACTGTTTTCATTGTTTTATAGGCCGTTCGGGTGCAGAACCATGTGAGATGCCAACGCGCAGGAGGCAAGGCGTCCCAGAGTTTTTTCCGAGCGACTGGTCAGGATAATGGGGGCTCTGGCGCCCAGTGCGATACCGGCGGCTTTTGCATCAGCCAGATAGACCAGCTGCTTGGCGATCATGTTGGCTGATTCCAGATCCGGTGCCAATAAAATGTCAGCATCTCCCGATACCACTGATTTGATATGTTTATCTATCGCAGCCTGCTGGGAAATCGCATTATCAAATGCCAGAGGGCCATCCAGAATACCGCCAATAATCTGTTCTCGATCAGCCATTTTACAGAGCGCAGCAGCATCGATGGTGCTTTGAATGTTCGGCTTTACTTTCTCGACTGCAGATAGAATGGCAACTTTAGGCACTGCCACACCTAATGCGTGACAAAAATCGATCGCATTCTGGGTGATATCACGTTTGGTGAGTAAGTCGGGAGCGATATTGATCGCTGCATCAGTAATGATAATCGGTTTGTGATAATTTGGTACGTCAAACACAAAAACGTGGCTTAGGCGGCGTTCGGTGCGAATACCTTTTGTTTTATGAACAACAGCACTCAGCAGTTCTGCCGTGCCTAAATTGCCTTTCATCAAGGCGCTGGCGTCGGCGACACGGATAAGATCACAAGCGGCCTCAGCGGCAGCGTGGCTGTGTGGCGTGTCGATGATTTCATAGGGTGAAATATCGAGGTTATTGTCCTCGGCAGCAGCTTTTATTTTGCTTTCAGGACCGACCAGAATAGGCTCGATCAAGCCTTGTTCTGCGGCTTCAACAGCACCAACCAGACTGTTGTGATCAACAGGATGCGCAACGGCTGTACGAATGGGGGTGGCTTTTATAGCCTGTTCGATGAAGAACTCCAGCTGATCATGAAGGGGAGGCTTCTCTTTAATAATCATCGTACACGGTTTCCTTGGTTTCTGGGGGAGCTATTGCTGCTGTTGCCCGGCTTGCCTTTGTCTGTGAATGGACGTAAGGCTAGGTAAATTCTATTAAATGATTATGACGCAGTGCAACATTAACACTTATTGATATAAATCTGTCGCTTAACTCTCCGGCATCTCTGCCGAGATATACATGAGTATTGGTACTCAGCAGTATTGCTACTAAGCTAATAACCTTGAGCCAGCCAGTGTTGGATGGGTTTTGTTGTAAACGGAGATCTTCATTATGAAAAACGGTATGGCCCGACTCATCGACAGTATTCTGAGTGGTCTAGGTTGTCGTACGTTGAACCAGCAGTTTCTCCTGTCGTATGCAATCATCTTCCTGCTAGCGGCTATGTCAGGTGTTTCGCTCTATATGAGTATGGCAATTGATCCAAATACCATTAACGTGGCGGGTCGACAGCGTATGCTCAGTCAGCGAATTGCTAAAGAAGCAATGTTGGTTGAAGCTAAAATTGAGCAGCGTGCAGTGTTGGAAAAAACCATCAAGCTGTTCGAACGCTCTCACAATGCAATAGTGGCAGGCGATGCTGCGCAGAATATGAAACCGATATCCAATCCGGATATTCTGGCGCAAATGCAGAAGGTCAATGGCTTGTGGATGACCTACAAGTCTATGTTGCTGCTACATATTGAGCGTGCGACGCCTGAAACCCTGGCGCAGATTCATAAGCAATCTCCTATTGTGTTGAAGGAGATGAATAAAGCAGTTGTGATGATGACCCAGGAGTCGGGCAGCATCACCCGTATGCAGCTGATGATCTCTTTTGTCTGTGTCGTCGCGATTTTGTTCCTGGTGATCATGGGACGGATGTTTGGTCTGCGTATGTTGATGGACAACATCACTCGACTAGAGCGTCGTATGATTCAGGTGGGTGATGGTGATTTTAGTCACC
The DNA here is from genome assembly GCF_015209595.1 of Pontibacterium sinense. Classification (GTDB taxonomy): domain Bacteria; phylum Pseudomonadota; class Gammaproteobacteria; order Pseudomonadales; family Balneatricaceae; genus Pontibacterium; species Pontibacterium sinense. The sequence continues at coordinate 30,658 of NZ_JADEYS010000023.1, forward strand.
GCTTCGATATTATCCGGGCCGACAACGAAATTGGAAAACTCTTTAAGTGTTACAACGATATGCTTCAGCATGTCAGCGAGTTGATGTCTAAAGTCCAGCAGGTCGCTTCAAACACTGATCAGCATGTTAGCCGGGTCGTGAGTGCGACAGCGGATACTGAGCGAGGGGTCGGACGTCAGTACGATGATCTGGAACAGATTGCTGCTGCGATGACCGAAATGTCGGCGACTGTGCAAGAAGTGGCGAGTAATGCTATTGAAGCGGAACGCGCGGCCGGTGAAACGGATAAACAGGCTCATCAGGGGGGAGAGGTTGTCGAGCGCTCTGAACAGCAGGCAACCGAGATGTTGAGAATGCTGGAAGGAACCGAAGATATGTTGCTACAGCTGGAAACGGAAACTCAGGCTGTTGATCAGGTGACGTCGGTGATTAATGACATTGCTGAACAGACTAATCTACTGGCATTGAATGCCGCGATCGAAGCGGCACGTGCGGGAGACCAGGGGCGCGGGTTTGCTGTGGTTGCAGATGAAGTTCGCACACTTGCGCAACGCACCCAGCAATCGACTCACCAGATTCAGGATATTGTTGAACGCTTACAAACGCAGTCACAGACAGCTGTGTCAGCGATGAAGAAAAGTACTCAGTTAGCGGTTGAGAGTAACGAGTTGTCTCAGGCCGGTGCTGCAGCGCTTCAAGGTATTATTGGCTCGACTGAAACGATTTCATCTATGAATACGATGATTTCTACCGCGGCGGAGGAGCAAAGTGCGGTGGCTGGTGATATTGACCAACGTTTGGTTAACGTGTCCAACGTCGCAGGTGAAACCAAAGACGACACGCAACGTGTTGTTCAGTCGACCGAAGAGATTCGTCGTGAGATTCATGAACTGAACGTGTTGGTACAGAAATTTAAGCTCTGACCCATCACTGTTCTGATAGCTTCGGAAAAGCCTGTTTGCATTGCAATCAGGCTTTTTTATTGTCAGTGTGAAAGTAACGGATAGGGTAGGACGGATCGATGAAGGTACTCCATACACGGGCGGTGCAGGTACGGGAGCAGATAGAACGCTTTAACGCAGGACTTCCCGAAACTGACTTGGCGCTGAAGTTTGAAAAGATGGCACAGTCGCCGTTTATTTTCTTTCGAGGCAGCAGTCATCTCTACTGGCATGACGTTTCTCGTGATTGGCGTATCTCTCTGTTTGGTGGCCGGTCAGAAAGCCAGATCTGGTTACAAGGTGATGCCCATATCTACAATTTTGGCGCATTGCATGATCATCAGAACCGTATCTATTTTGGTATGGATGACTTTGATGACGCGGTGGTGGCTGATTTTCAGTTTGACCTTTGGCGTCTGGCGACCAGTATGGTGTTGGATCTGCAGGAGCGAGAGTTCTGCAATGACGAGCTGGTGGATAAGGCGGTTAAGAAACTCGGTAATGCCTATCTGCAAGCGGTGGCAAGTGCTGGGCCTGACTGTCCAGCCGTTCGTATGGATACTGCGCCAAAACCGATTCGGAAGTTTCTACAGAAAGTACACGAGAAAAATACTCGGCAGCAGATGTTAAGCAAATGGACCGTGGATGGGTTTTGTCGTTTCGATAATCAGCATGAGAAACTGGAAACCGTGGATGGTGATCTTTTTCTGGCGATCAAATCTGCGGTAGACAGCTATCATCAGACACGTATGCCAGTGCCGGAGGAGATCCCACAGGTATTAGATATTTCGCGTCGGACGAAGGCCGGGACGGGATCACTGGGTAACCACAGGTACTACGTACTCATGGAAGGCCGTTCTGCTGATGAGAATGTGATACTGGATATTAAACAGCAGCGTGAACCCGCTTCTGTGGCGGCTATGCCGAAGCCGGAACGGTACTGGTATCGTGAAACCTTCACCCATGAAGGACGACGACATGCGGACGCCTATAAGGCCATTGCTGAGCATCCTGACAGTTGGTTGGGGTGGCTCAGTATTCATGATCAGCTCTATTCAGTCCGTGAACGTTCTCCTTTCAAGAAGGATTATCCGGCCCACAAACTGGATGCCGATGAGTATCTGGAAATGGCTTCAATCTGGGGTGAGGTTTTAGGGCAAGAACATGCCAGGGGATCATTCTGTATGCAGGAACCGGAAGCTGCTTTTGTTGAGTTTGTGCGTGATCAGCTGATACCAGAGAAGAAAACCTTTGTCCGACTGTTGAGAGCCGTTGCACCCCACTATGCGCGCTGTGTACAGCAAGACTGGTACGTCTTTCGTGACATGCACGAATAATAGGACACCTGCTCTCCGGAATAGCTCGGCGATGGGCATGACAGCGTGAAAATTGTGGCTATTCTTACTGTATATAAAGGGCAGTGGGAGGGTCATCGGCATGAACATCAGGCCGGCTCGTTCAACCGATGCTGATGCTTTGGCGTATTTAACCAATTTGTCATCAGAAGGTTTGTCAGAATGTATCTGGGAGCATCTGGCGAAGGGGGATGAAACACCTCTTCATGCAGGCGCACGTCTTATCAGTAAAGGTGATGGTATTTTTAGCTACCATAATACCGCTGTACAGGAGCATAACCACGAGGTTCTAGCATTGATATCCGGACGTCATTTGTTGGATACCAATCTGCCCGTGATGTTGGATGAATACTTGCCGTTTATCCGTTCGCTCATCAAACTGGAAGCTAAAGTGCGTGGTAGCTGGAATATTACCGCGTTGGCGGTGCATCCGGAGTATACCCGGCGCGGATTAGCAACGCAGTTGCTTGAATCAGCGGAACGTCTGTCTAAGACGCTAGAGATCAGGCAGCTGAGTATTGCTGTTGCCAGTGAAAATCCGGAAGCCTGTCGTCTGGTGGAAAACTTTGGTTTTGAACCGGTCGCCCGTGAGACCTTTGTCCGTTTTGGAAGTCTTAAACATAACGGAGACTGGTTAATGATGGTTAAATCTATCTGAAATTCATCGCTTCTGTGCCTCTTGTCTCTGTTCTTCATTTTAGTCTGATGTTTTTCCGATGAGCGTCAATGTTGAGTGCTGTCCAGTTGCCGGTGGATCGGGCATAATCAGCTCCATACCAAGTACTTAGGGAAGACTGATGGGACGACTAATTGATTGGTGTGTGGATCTTTGGGATGCCACACCGGGTGGTAAACTGGTCCGCATGACTCTGGCGGCTCTGGGCGCCTATCTGGTGCTGTCGATACCGGTAGGTATGTATTGGAGCATGGCCCCTGCACAGTTTGACCCTGTTGCTGGAGCCCAGGAAGATGCTGAAGCGCGTGGCGTGAAACCTGCCACTGGCTATACCACGGTGTATACGCTGCATCGTGTGATGGATACACTGTTGCAAAAACCGGGTGGTTATATCGGTAACGACCGCATGCCACCGGGTGTTTGGCTGGATAATATCGGCAATTGGGAGTTTGGTGCACTGGTACAGGTACGAGATCTGAGCCGGGCACTGCGTAAAGATTTTAGCCGTTCTCAGTCTCAGTCGGTTGAATATCCTGCGCTGACGGTTGCTGAACCTCAGTTCAACTTCGATAGCAGCAGCTGGCTACTGCCGTCTTCTGAATCTCAGTACAAAGAAGGCTTGGAAGCGCTGCAAAGCTATCTCATTGCTTTGGCTGATGGTGGTCAGAGTGATGCACAGTTCTATGCACGTGCGGATAATCTGAATAACTGGCTCGCGGATGTACAGACCCGTCTGGGTAGTTTGTCCCAACGCTTGAGTGCGAGTGTCGGGCAAAAACGCCTGAACACGGATCTGGCAGGTGAAGCGGATGCGACCCAGTCGACGGCAACGGCTTCAGAGCAGGAAGTGAAAACGCCCTGGCTGGAAATTGACGATGTGTTCTATGAGGCGCGCGGCTCTACGTGGGCTCTGTTGCACATCCTGCGTGGCATCGAAGCTGACTTTGGACCGACACTGGATAAGAAGAACGCGCGTGTAAGTTTGCGCCAGATTATTCGTGAACTGGAAGCTGCGCAAGATACTGTCTGGAGTCCAATGATCCTGAACGGTGGTGGTTTCGGGCTGTTTGCTAACCACTCTCTGGTGATGGCGAATTACATCTCCCGTGCGAACGCGGCGATCATTGATCTGCGTGAATTGCTGAACCGTGGTTGATTCATAGTGCGACGTACGATCTAAAAGCAGTCTCGATGGCTGCTTTTTTTGTGGGTTTTTTATAGGTGTGATGAATAGTTTCGAGGGAGTGACAGTCGGCCATCCGGCTCGTATGCCCCAGAAGACGCTATCTCTGCCTACACTATCTATATAACGTTCTGTGAGGGAACAGTTGAGCTATTCCCAGCACGATTCTGGAGGACATTATGAAGCGGATCTTTCTCATTATTACCCATCTGGGCGCGATTGCACTGGGCTTTGCCCTCGGTATCTATATGTTACCGATTCTGACTGAGCCTCAGGGGCCTTCAATAGTTGAAGTCGAAAAACTAGCGTCTAGCTCTTTGTACAAAGCCGAGTTTAAACGTGACCTGGCTGGCAGTGATCTTCTTCACTGGGGGGAAGGTACGGTGTCTATCAGTAAAGGTGCGGTATCGTTGATGGGAGAGGTTTCCCCAGGCCCGGATTACAAACTGTATCTGGCGCCAGAGTTTGTTGAAACGGAAGATCAGTTTCTGCAACTGAAGCGGTATTCTGTTCAGGTCGGGGATATCAAAACCTTTGATAATTTTGTGGTTAACCTGCCGGAATCCATCAACCCTGAAGACTATACGACCGTGGTGGTTTGGTGTGAAACGTTTGGTGAGTTTATTACGGCCGCACAGTATCGTTAAGCTCGCTCAGCGTCGATCAATTCATTGTTGATCGTCAAGTAACAAAAAACGGGCCTGAAATATGGCCCGTTTTTTGTCAGTTGCACGTGTAAAATCTGACCGTAATTATGAAAGAGGTTTTTTCAGGTTTTCATCAAAATACGGCGGCCAGCCCAGTGGCTTACCGCCTAATAGATGCAGGTGGATATGGTGGACCGTTTGCCCACCATGGTCGTTACAGTTGAAAACTGTACGATAGCCGCTTTCGTCAAATCCTTGTTCTTTAGCAATCTTGCCTGCCACTTGTACCATATGACCAACCAGCGCAGTGTCTTCGTCAGCGATCTCATTGGTGGTGGCGATGTGTTTCCTCGGGATCACCAACACATGAGTTGGTGCCTGAGGATTAATGTCATTGAATGCGATGACCTGATCATCTTCATAGATGACATCTGCCGGAATTTCCTTGTTCAGTATTTTGCAGAACAAACAGTCCATAACGATACCCTTCATTGATGAATACGGCTGTAATGACAGCAGTATAGCGTTGCGAAGGGGACGATTACATCTGTTCGATCATGTCCTTTTGCAATACAGGGCAATGTATTGCGCTAGTGACCGTCCCGTCCGGCAGGACCGATTCGAGATGTACATCAAATCCCCATAGTCGATGGAGATGACGTAAAACCTCTTCTCCGTCGTCTGCTAATGGCTGGCCGCTGTGTACATAGTGACGCAATGTGAGTGCACGGTCTCCGCGCACATTGACGTTGTATACCTGAATATTGGGTTCCCTGTTCCCCAGATTGTATTGTGCCGCCAGATCTTCACGGATCTGCTGATACCCCAGTTCATCATGAATAGAGGAAACACCCAGTGTCGGTCTTTCTGCATCGTCCATGATGGTGAACAGTTTCAGTTCGCGAATCAAAGCCGGTGACAAGAACTGCAGGATAAAGCTCTCATCCTTATAGTTGCGCATGGCATCATGCAGTGTTTCGTTCCAGTCGCTGCCAGCGATCTCCGGGAACCAGTCGCGATCCTCTGCCGTAGGATGTTCACAGATGCGACGAATATCGTTCATCATGTTGTAGCCAAGGGTATAGGGGTTGATACCGCTAAAGTAGGGGCTGTCGAACGGAGGTTGATACACCACGCTGGAGTGTGAATGCAGAAACTCCATCATAAACCCGTCGTTGACCAGTCCTTCATCGTAGAGCCCATGAAGTAATGTGTAATGCCAAAAACAGGCCCAGCCTTCATTCATCACCTGAGTTTGCTTCTGAGGATAGAAGTACTGTGAGACTTTCCGCACAATACGGATAATTTCTCGTTGCCAGGATTCCAGTAACGGGGCATTTTTTTCCACAAAGTACAGAATATTCTCTTCAGGTTCTGCCGGAAAATGGATCTCTTTGTGTGACGCATCTTCCTCTTTTTGAGGAATCGTATTCCATAGTTCATTTACATGACGCTGGATATACTCTTCACGGGCCTGCTGGCGCTCGCGTTCCTCGGCAGCAGTCAGTGGCTGGGGTCTTTGATATCGATTGACACCGTAATTCATCAGGGCGTGGCAGGAGTCCAGAATTTCTTCGACTTCGGCAGCACCGTGGCGTTCTTCGCATTTACGAATGTAGTTTTTGGCAAACAGCAGGTAATCGATAATCGCAGTAGCATCTGTCCAGGTACGGAACAGGTAGTTACCTTTAAAGAATGAGTTGTGTCCGTAGCAGGCGTGGGCAATGACCAACGCCTGCATGGTCATCGTGTTCTCCTCCATCAGGTAGGAGATACAGGGATCAGAATTGATGACGATCTCATACGCCAATCCCATGCGGCCACGCTTATAGTTCTGTTCGGTTTCAACAAACTGCTTACCAAAAGACCAGTGATTGTAGTTGAGAGGCATACCCACAGACGAATATGCATCCATCATCTGTTCTGAGGTAATAATCTCAATCTGGTTAGGATAAGTGTCCAGACCATAGCTATCTGCGATACGCGAAATTTCTGCGTCATACCGCTGGATTAGCTCAAAGGTCCACTCTGCGCCGGTAGAAATAGGTTCCTTCTTCATGCGGCCCCCTCCGTCTTCTTCTCAAACAGCTTGCGGAAGACAGGATAAATTTCTGATGCGTCTGTTATTTGATGCATCGCAAAACTGTCGTTCCAGCTTGAATGTACTTTTTCGTACTCCACCCATAGGTTCTGATGAGGTCCGGTAGTGATCTCCACATACGAGAAATACTGTACATTCGGTAAGATCTTGCTCTGTAGCAGGTCGCCACAGATATTGGAGTCACCATCCCAGTTATCCCCGTCAGATGCCTGAGCAACGTAGATATTCCAGTCGCCCGCAGGGTAGCGTTCTTCCAGAATCTCTCCCGTCAGTTTCAGGGCGCTGGAGACAATCGTACCGCCGGTTTCACGCGAATAGAAAAACTCTTGCTCATCCACTTCCTTCGCGTGGGTATGATGGCGTACAAACACGACTTCTATCTGTTTATAGTTACGTTTCAGGAACAGATACAGCAGTACAAAGAAGCGTTTGGCAATGTCTTTAATGCTCTGGGTCATGGAGCCTGAAACATCCATCACGCAGAACATCACCGCTTTGCTGGATGGGACCGGCACTCTGATTGTGTTGTTGTATTTGATATCGAAGTCGTCGATCCATGGGATACGCTTAATGCGTGCCTGCAGAGCTTCGATTTTTTCCTGTAGGCACAGAATCTGCTGTTCGGCTTCCGTATCAGGTAACCGTGAATTCAGCGTCTCTATCTCTTGCTCCAGCTCGCGGATCTCACGTCGCTCTTTTCCCGAGAGGGCGACGCGACGTGCCTGAGCCGACCGAAGAGAGCGTACAATATGGATTTTCTCAGGAGCACCCGAGTTGGTGAAACCTGCCCGACGGGTTTCAAACTGGGTGGTGTTCTTCAGCTGTTTTTTGACCAGATAAGGTAACTCGAGACCGTCGAACATAAAGTCGAGGAACTCTTCCTGACTGATCTGGAACGTGAAGTCGTCCATCCCTTCACCCTGATTGCTGGCGCTACCGTCTCCGGAACCACCGCCACCACCACCGCCTGATGGGCGCTGAAATTCGTCGCCGACAATAAACTCCTTATTGCCGGGGAATACCCGCTTCGTTTTGCCGCCAGGACCATGATGGAATATTGGTTCAGAGATGTCTCGGCGCGGAATCGTGACTGATCCACCCTGATCAATATTGGTGATGGAGCGACTATTTACCGCATCTTCAACGGCTTCCTTAATGTGTTTTTTATAGCGTTTAAGGAAGCGTTGGCGGTTTACCGTGCTCTTTTTCTTCGCGTTTTGGCGGCGGTCGATGATATAGCTCATACTTCCGATCCCCATGAAGGGCCGATGCCTCGCTTACTGCGTGCGTAAACAGCGACCAGCTAATTGATCCGTAATCTCCAGAGAGCACTCCGGCTCTCTGGGCAGCGCGCTATACAGCGCTTACTGCGACTTACGTACCCGGATATACCACTCAGAAAGCAGGCGAACCTGTTTCTCGGTGTATCCGCGTTCAATCATGCGTTTAACAAATTCGCTGTGCTTCTTCTGATCGTCGCTGGAGGCTTTGGCGTTAAAGGAGATCACTGGAAGCAGATCTTCTGTGTTAGAGAACATTTTCTTCTCAATCACAGTACGCATTTTCTCGTAGCTGGACCAGGCCGGGTTCTTGCCGTGATTGGAGGCCCGTGCGCGCAGAACGAAGTTCACGATTTCATGGCGGAAATCTTTTGGATTACTGATACCAGCAGGTTTTTCAATTTTCTCGAGTTCTTCACTGATCGCTACCCGGTCAAGGATGTCACCGGTTTCAGGGTCACGGTATTCCTGATCCTGAATCCAGAAATCGGCATAAGTGACATAGCGGTCGAAAATGTTCTGGCCGTACTCTGAATAGGATTCCAGATAGGCTGTCTGAATTTCTTTGCCTAAATACTCGATGTATTTTGGCATCACGAATTCTTTCAGGAAGCCGATGTAGCGCTCATGTACTTCAGCCGGGAACTGTTGCTGTTCGATCTCTTTTTCCAGAACGTGCATCAGGTGAACGGGGTTGGCCGCGACTTCGGAAGAGTCGAAGTTGAATACTTTAGACAGGATCTTAAATGCGAAGCGGGTCGACAGGCCATCCATCCCTTCATCGACACCGGCTGAATCTTTATATTCCTGCAAAGACTTGGCTTTTGGATCGGTGTCTTTCAGGTTCTCTCCGTCATAGATCCGCATTTTTGAGAAAACACTGGAGTTTTCAGGTGACTTAACGCGGGAGAGTACAGAGAACTGTGCCAGCATATTGAGCGTATCAGGTGCACAAGGGGATTCAGCCAGAGAGCTGTGTTCCAGCAGTTTGGCATAGATCTCGATCTCTTCAGTGACGCGGGTGCAATACGGTACTTTTACAATATATACACGGTCAATGAAGGCTTCATTCGTTTTGTTGTTCTTAAAGCTTTGCCACTCAGATTCATTTGAGTGGGCCAACAGAATACCGTTGAACGGGATTGCTCCCATGCCTTCGGTGCTGTTGTAGTTACCTTCCTGTGTGGCTGTCAGCAGAGGATGCAGCACTTTAATCGGTGCTTTAAACATCTCTACAAACTCCATCATACCTTGGTTTGCACGGCAAAGAGCGCCGGAGAAACTGTAGGCATCAGGGTCGTGCTGAGCGAACTCTTCCAGTTTACGGATATCAACTTTACCCACCAGGCTGGAAATATCCTGGTTGTTTTCATCACCCGGTTCAGTTTTCGCGATAGCGATCTGATCGAGGATAGACGGGTACTGTTTGACGACGCGGAATTTAGACAGGTCACCACCGAACTCATGTAAGCGCTTTACAGCCCACGGTGACATAACACCCTTCAGATAGCGCTGAGGAATGCCGTACTCTTCTTCCAGAATCTGGCCATCTTCTTCCGGATTGAACAGGCCAAGTGGCGATTCGAATACAGGCGAGTCTTTGATGGCGTAAAACGGTACGTGCTGCATCAAAAACTTCAGACGTTCGGCCAATGAGGATTTACCGCCGCCCACCGGGCCAAGGAGGTAAAGGATCTGTTTGCGTTCTTCCAATCCCTGGGCTGCGTGTTTGAAGTAAGAGACGATATTTTCAATAGCGTCTTCCATTCCATAAAATTCGCTGAACGCAGGGTAACGTTTGATCAGTTTATTTGAGAAGATGCGACTAAGTCTTGGATCGGAGGCTGTATCAACTAACTCCGGTTCTCCAATTGCTTCTAGCATCCTTTCAGCAGCATCGGCATATACCGACGGGTCTTCTTTACACAGCGCGAGATATTCATTGAGAGACATCTCTTCTTGCTTCGTGGACTCGTAACGGGCTCTATAATGCTCAAAAATACTCATTGTGGTCACCTTCCTCGTGAGATCCTTTAAATTCAAGTGCTTAGGGGCTCATCATTTCGTACTCTCTGCTTGTTTCGTGTTTTAGTGTAGTTCACATTTCAGGGTGTCGATGGCTTCTATAACGTTTGGACAGTGATTTTTTCGATAAGTCTGCTTGTTTTTTAACCAGTTGATTCTTCAGAGAAATCTTGTTCAAGAACCCGAATGATTTCTCGCATAAAACGTGCGGCTTCTCCGCCAGTGGCTGCCCGGTGATCAAATGTCAACGAGAGAGGCAGCACTCTGCGAACGACAACCTCGCCATCTACAGCCACGGCCTGGTCGCGGATAACACCTGCCCCAAGAATGGCGACTTGCGGTGGAACAACAACCGGAGACGCATAACGACCGGCGATGGTGCCAAAATTACTCAGGGTAATGGTGGCGCCCTGAAGCTCTTTGGGTGGGATTGTGCGGGCTTTGACGTCTGCGCGCATCTTATCCAGGCCTTTACGTAGCTCCTCGGTACTGCGTTGTCCAATGTCTCTTAAAACGGGCACAAACAGTCCCTGATCAGTGTCAACCGCGACACCCAAATGAATCTTGCTGTGCTGACGCCGACTCAGGCTTGCGCCATCAAACCAGGTATTGATCGCCGGTTCGGCTTTGCATCCGGCGGCAATGGCGTTGACCAATCGCATGGTTACATCGGTACCGGAGGGCCAGTTGTGGATGTCCACATCTTCACATAGCGTCACAGGAACCACTTCAGCGTGCGCCAGCGCCATGGTTTTGGCCATCTGCTTTCGTACGCCGCGCAAGGGTTCTGCGTGGCCGTGCACTTTATTCATGCTGGCGGCTTGTTCTACATCCTCCGGGGTGATGGCGCCATTTCGTCCATTGCCCTGCAGTCCATTGAGATCGACATTTAACCGCCGTGCCAGCGCTCTGACTGCGGGTGTTGCGCGTGCCGACTGATGGGCGCGGGTGCTGGGAGCTGCGCCGATAATAAAGTCATCTCCGGCTTCGTTGCCCTCGGCGTCCGGAATTTCTCCGACCACCGTCCCGGTGTCGTCATCCTCTTCACTGATATACTCGATCAGAGGCTCGCCGGTATGGATGGTGTCTCCCGCTGCACCGAAGAGGTGAGCGATAACGCCATCTTGGGGGGAAGGGACTTCGACAATGGCTTTTGCGGTTTCAACCGATACCAATATCTGGTCAATTTTTACCTCATCGCCTTCCTTGATATGCCATTCCACTATTTCGGCCTCGGGTAATCCTTCTCCCAGGTCCGGCAGTTTGAAGTATTTCATACGAACTCCAGTGTCTGTCTGACCGCATCCTTAATGTCGGCGGTGTTGGGCATAAAGTGATTTTCCAATCGGAAGTAGGGCATCACCGTGTCATATCCCGTGATACGCAGAGGCGGGGCTTGTAGATCCATCAACGCCTTCTCGACGAGTGTCGCAGCAATCTCTGCGCCTACGCCAAGGTGACGGGATGCTTCATGAACAATGACACAGCGGCCGGTTTTGGCGACCGATGCAAGAATGGTGTCCATATCCAGTGGACTGATGGTGGCGACGTCAATGACCTCGCAGCTGATGTTATCCTCGGCCAGTTGCTCAGCCGCTTCCAGTGTTTCTTTGATCATCGCGCCCCAGCTGACCAACGTGATGTCAGAGCCTTCTCGAAGGGTGAAGCACGTATCCAGCGGCAGTGCGGCGCCGTTATCCAGAACCGGCTGTTTGCTGGCGCGGTAGATCCGCTTAGGCTCCAGAAAAATGACAGGATCTGGGTTGCGAATGGCTGACAGTAATAGGCCATAGGCGCGTGCTGGAGAGGAGGGTACGACCACACGCAATCCCGGAATGTGGGCGAGTAGGGTCTCGGTACTTTCTGAATGGTGCTCTGGTGCATGAATACCGCCACCAAAAGGTGCACGGATCACCAGCGGGCAGCTGAGACGGCCACGGGTGCGGTTACGCATCCGAGCTGCGTGGCATATGATGTGCTCCAGCGCGGGGAATATAAATCCCATAAACTGAATTTCAGCGATCGGCTTCAGGCCTTGCGCTGCCATACCCACGGTTAAACCACCGATCATGGCTTCAGCCAGCGGCGTATCCATCACGCGACGGTTGCCAAAACGTTCTTTTAAACCGGCTGTTGCACGAAAAACACCCCCGTTGGTACCCACATCTTCGCCAAGGATCACAACGTTTTCGTCCTGTTCCATCTCATGTGCGAGCGCCAGATTCACCGCTTCAAGTAGAGTGATTGCTTCATGATTCATGGTGAGTGCCTCCTTTCATCGCTTTGACCATCGCCCATTCGCGTTGCTCGCGCAGCTGCTCAGGAAGTTCGGCATAGAGGTAATCAAAGAGAGACTCAACCGGTTGAGGTGGCGTGGCCAAATAGCGTTCAACAGCCGATTGCACCATGCTGTTGACCTCGTCCTGCCAGATGGTTTCCTGGGTTTCATCCCACCAACCCTGTTTGTGCAGGAAGGTGCGTAAACGCTTCACCGGTTCATGCTCCCAGGCTTTCTTCAGCTCATCATTACTGCGATAGCGCGTAGCATCATCGGCAGTTGTATGATCAGACAGACGGTAACTGATCGCTTCTATCAGTGACGGCCCTTTCCCCTCTCGGGCGCGCTCCAGTGCTATTTCGATCGCTTCACGCATCGCAATCGCGTCGTTTCCGTCAACTTGTTCGCCCCGGATACCCGCGCCGATCGCTTTTTGCGCCAAGGTTGGTGCGCCACTTTGCAGGGCGCGGGGAACAGATATCGCCCATTGGTTATTGTTGACGATAAAAACGACCGGTAGTTGCCAGGCACCTGCGACATTAAGGCCTTCCAGAAAGTCGCCCTTAGATGTTGCTCCATCACCACAGAGGGTGACGGCAACCCGTTTTTCATTACGTATTTTTAGTGCGGTGGCAACGCCGCAAGCATGCATCGATTGGGTTGCGATGGGGACCGAATTAGGAAAATCTTCACCTTGTTGTTCAGCAGCATTGCCCCGCTCATCGCCACCCCAATAGAGCAATATCTCTTCCATTGGCATGCCCCTGAGCATCTGGCAGGCGTGATTTCGATAGTAAGGTATCAACACATCTTCAGGATGCATCAGCAGGCCTAAGGGTACATCAATCCCTTCAATACCCAGCAGTGAGGCGTAAGTGCCCAACTGGCCGGTGCGTTGTAGGGCAACGGCTTTATTGTCCATCGTGCGTGCCAGTACCATATTCCGGTAGCAGTGGGTGAGCCATTCGGGTTGCTGTGCCCAGACGGGTAATGCGCTCAGTGGATCGCCCTGGCTGCTGAGATATTGGCGGTAACGAATTTCGCCTTCAAATACAGTGTCCATAGGGTGTTCTCCTGGTCTCGATCAGGCCGCGGAATGCAGCGCTGCCCGGGCAATAATTGTCTCAGCCCGCTCATTGGCGATGCAGTGTGTGCTTCGTCCTTCCTGATCGGCTTGCTGGAATAGCTGGCTGAGTGAGGTACCAACCTGTCTGACCTTGGCGGAAATGGCAGCGTCAGTTTGACCCGCATGTTGCATCGCGACGAAAATCAGACCACCTGCGTTAATCAGATAATCCGGGGCGTACAGAATGTTGCGTCTGCGCAACAGCTCCCCGTGTTCTTCGCGCTCTAGCTGGTTATTGGCGGAACCCGCAACGATACGGCAGCGGAGCTGCTGCATGCTGTGATCGTTAATGATTGCACCCAGTCCGCAGGGGCAAAACACATCTGCCTCTACGCTGTATATCTTATCGGTGGCGACAGCCTTTGCCCCAAGTTCGTTCACGGCTTTCAGAACCTTTACCTGATCGATATCGGAAACCGTGAGGTGAGCGCCGTCGTTATACAGCATCTGGGCGACCGCATAACCAACGTGTCCCAGTCCTTGCAGTGCGACATGAGTACCCTGCAGGGAATCGCTGCCGTTCAGATGTTTAAGCGCGGCTTTTATGCCTTCGAAAACTCCCATAGCGGTATATGGGGAGGGATCCCCTATCTGACTTGTACAGGTGACCCACTTGGTGGTGTGGGCGATTGAATCCATATCACTGGTCAGGGTGCCGCTGTCCATCGCGGTGATGTAACGGCCTCCCAGATCCTGTACAAAGCGGCCGAAAGATTCCATCAACGCCTTGCGGTCGAAGTTGTGGCTGGGTTTAATCAATACTGCTTTTGCCCCGCCGTGGGGTAAGCCGGACAGAGCCGCTTTATAGCTCATTCCCCGTGCAAGACGAGTTGCATCGGTAATCGCGTCGGCTTCACTTTGGTAAGTAATAAAGCGGCAACCACCAATGGCAGGTCCACGTAATGTGGAATGTATTGCGATAATGGCACGTAACCCGGTTTCTGGGTCGCAGGCAAAATGCAGCCTCTCCAGGCCCGCGTTTTCCATCTGTTCAAACATGACGGGATCCTCCGTACTCGTTGTCTTGGAAAACCTGAACGCGAAGCACCAAAGTGGTTATTCCTGCCAGAGTGATCGGGTAAATAACTCTGATTTTGTAGGGTTTTTACCTAGTGCTTCAAAGCGTATCCTCCTATTTTGGATAGCACAGGTTTTCGCAAAGTTCAGATAATTTTTACGAATTTTTCTAACAAGTTACGGTCATAAGGCGGTAGCCGATCACTGCTTTTGGCAGTGCGGCATCCGGGTCAAATTTTGATCTGGGGTGTTTGCGCAGATGCGGTTATAATCGTTTTCTTTATCATCATCAGACTGGGTCCATCGAATCATGTATAAGCTGTTTTCAGGGATACTGTTAGCCAGCGCGATTGCAGCTCAGCCGCTGCATGCCGAGTCGCCGGTGAGTGCCTCTGCGCAGTTGCAGCCAGACAATGAAGCGTTGCTGCTTAGCAGCTTGCGGCACCTGCGAGAAAAGCGGGTTGATTCGGCACTGCAGGATTTGCGTACACTTACGAATCAGCAACCCGATTTCCGCCTTGCACAGTTAATTTATGCGGATTTGATGGCTGCACAGGGTGCGCCATTGCAGGATGTTGGCCGCAACCGTGCTATTGATGATAAAAAACTGTCGGGTCTTATTTCAGAAGCGAAGGCACGTTTACTGATTGAGAAAGAGAAGCCAGCATTGGATATGGTGCCAGCTTCTATGATTCAGCTCGCACCGTCACAGAAGTATGCGGTGGTCATGGATACCCGTTTGCACCGACTGTTCTTATTTGAGAATAAGATGGGAGTGCCAACGCTGATTAAGGACTATTACGCATCTTATGGGCGTGGTGGTGTAGGGAAAGAGCGACGTGGTGATCTGAAAACTCCGCTAGGCGTATACTTTGTCACCGGCCGTTTCTCCGATGCCCAGCTACCGGAGCGTTATGGCACCGGTGCTTTACCGCTGAACTACCCGAATGTATGGGATGAGCGTCATGGTCGCACCGGCAATGGTATCTGGGTACATGGATCTCCTTTTGAAACCTACAGCCGTCCACCGGAAGCGAGTGAAGGTTGTATATCCCTGAGTAATATCGATTTCACTGAACTGGACGATATGGTGGATATTCGCAACACCCCAGTGTTGGTGGGACACAATGTCCGTTGGATGAAGCGTAACGACTGGTTGCAGCAGCAGTCTGGATATCGTCAGTTGATTGATCGCTGGCGCAGTGACTGGGAGAGTAAAAACAGTGATCGGTATTTAGCTCACTACTCGACCGATTACAAAAATGGAAACTGGGACTATCAGCGTTTTTCTTCCCATAAACGCCGCGTAAATGCGGGCAAAAAATACATAAAGGTTGGTATCGATCAGCTAAGCCTGTTTACCTATCCCGACCAGCCAGAGTTGTTAGTTGCGACATTCCGTCAGTCGTATAAAAGCAGCAACTATAAAGGTGACTCGGTTAAGCGTCAGTACTGGGTAAGGGAAAACAGTGGCTGGAAGATCGCCTATGAAGGTGCGCCGTCGCGTGGAAAGCCTTAAGTAGAATACTGCTGACGGATAAAAAAAAGCTCTTCATATGAAGAGCTTTTTTTTGGAAAAGGGATCACTCCGTTAAGATTAGAGAGAGCCTTCCTGGACAATTTTCCAACCTGAAGAACGGCGCATCAGACTTATCCGTTTACGAGCGACATCACGGTAACGGTCGGAACGGTAGCTCTGACGGAAAGTGGCTTCGGCCCGGCTGTCGGATAGCATCACCACATCAATATCGCTCAGGGCGACCTTAATGTAGTCAGGGCTAGTCAGACGGTTGGTACGGGTCTGTACCCATTGCTTGTGAGATACTCCGTTATTCGGTTTATAACCGGCAACGTAGGCGCGAACGTACGCTTGAACGTTTTGTTCAGACCATGCTTTCGCCCAGCTTTTCAGGTGACCTTCGATGATTTTTTCTGGCGCTGGAGGTGTTTCCTTTACCGCTGTACGCTCGTTCTCCCGCTCAGATAGCTGATCTGCTTCGAGGCTCGCCAGAAGTTTTGCTGCACGCTCTGTCTCGCGGGCAATAGCAAGCTCTTCAGGGGAAGCGCTAAGTGCCATTGTATCGGTGCCAGCATCATTACGGTCGGTCTGTGCTGGATTTTGTGCTGCTGAAATTGCTTCAGAATCGGCCTGGTTCATCACCACGTTTGTGTAAGGCAATGGTGTGGCTGGTGTTGCCTCTGAAATACCGATTGCTTCAGCGACGGCAAGCTCTTCCGTTGCAAGGTCATTGTCTGTTGTCAGGTTCTCTGCCGCCTGAATATTGAGTTCGATATTTTCTGGTTCTTGTTCCGGGGCAGCTGAGGGAATGTCTACAACAGTTGCCACTTCAGGCGCGGGCGTTTCTTCCTGTGCCTGCAATTCAGGTTTTGGCTCAAATAGAGGCGCTGAATGCATGCCGATGGCCGTTGGGTAGCCAAACTGACTCAGGGAGACCAGCTGTGGCCCTCGGTCGGTCCCGGATACCCCCAGAGCTTTGTTGTAGGCTTCTGCTGCCAGTACCGCGTACATGTCACTCAGGTTTTGGTATACCTGTGCATAACTGGGATGGGTTTTGAATGCACTTTGCAATGTTTGGATCGCGCGGCTGTTGTCGCCTGCTTCTGCATACATCACAGCAAGGTTATTGAGCGGTTCCGGCCGATCAGGGTATTGTTCTCGCAGCTCGTTCAGCAATGTCTCTGCTTGAGCGGAGCGCCCCGTTTTTGACAGCAATGTGGCTTTGAGCAGTTGAGCATCCATGTTGTCTTCATCGGCCGCCAGTACCTGATCGACTGCAGTCATCGCATTCTGATATTGGCCGTTGCGCAGGTAACGGTTGGCCTGCTGTAAACTCTGCAGGTCGGTCGCATCAGATGTTACTTGAGGCGCAGGCGAGGAGCTGTTGTCCGAACTGTCCATTACGCTGTACGCAACGACACCGGCAATTACTGCCGCAATTGCGAGTGGAAGCCATCTTTTCTTTCCAGGAGCGTTTTGTAACGAAGCCATGTATGTTCAGTACTAGTCAGAAGAAAAATATCGGAAGCCGACATTATAAACATCTCGGCGAGCAAAGGCAGGGTATGTGGATCAGCTGATTAAAAAAAATCCACAACCTTCCAGTTGCGCCCACAAAAAAGCCTCCATAAGGAGGCTTTTTTCAACGCTATAACGACAGGTTATTCACCCTGTTCGCGCGCAATTGCGCGGTACGCAATGTCGTTACGGAAGTACGCGTCTTTCCAGCTGACGTCCTTCAGCAGCTCGTAAGCACGTTGTTGCGCTTCCGTTACTGTATCACCCAGTGCCGTTACACACAGGACACGTCCGCCTGCAGTTACAACGTTGCCTGCATCATCCAGCTGAGTACCCGCGTGGAAAATCTTGGTGCCTTCCGGGCATGTCGCCGGCAAGCTGATCACGTCACCTTTACCGTAACTGCCTGGGTAACCACCTGCAGCCATAACAACGCCGACAGATTTACGCTCATCCCACTCTGCAGTGGTCTGATCCAGCTTCTTATCCAGCGCGGCATTGCACATATCAACCAGGCTGGATTTCAGGCGCAGCATGATTGGCTGGGTTTCAGGATCACCAAAGCGACAGTTGTATTCGATCACTTTAGGTGTACCGTCAGAACCGATCATCAGACCCGCGTACAGGAAGCCGGTGTATTCATTGCCTTCAGCTTTCATGCCGTTAACGGTAGGCATGATCACTTCATCCATAACACGCTGGTCGATCTCTGCGGTGACAACCGGAGCAGGGGAGTACGCACCCATGCCGCCTGTGTTCAGGCCAGTATCGCCATCACCAACACGTTTATGATCCTGGCTGGTGGCCATTGGCAGTACATTGTCACCGTCAACGATGACGATATAAGACGCTTCTTCACCGTCAAGGAACTCTTCAATAACAACACGGCTACCCGCATCACCAAATGCGTTACCCGCCAGCATATCCTTGATGGCATCTTCTGCTTCTTCCAGCGTCATCGCAACGATAACGCCTTTGCCTGCTGCCAGACCGTCGGCTTTAATCACGATCGGCGCACCTTTCTCACGTACGTAAGTCAGTGCAGGCTCGATTTCAGTGAAGTTAGCGTATTCGCCGGTTGGAATATTGTGGCGTGCCAGAAAATCTTTGGTAAAAGCTTTGGAACCTTCCAGCTGCGCAGCGCCTTCGGTTGGGCCGAAAATGCGCAGGCCTTCAGCCTGAAAGTGGTTCACAACACCCGCAACCAATGGTGCCTCAGGGCCGACAATGGTCAGATCAATCGCATTATCTTTTGCGAAATCGCGCAAGCCATCTAGATCCATCACGTCGAGTGAAACGTTCTGCATCTTGTCTTCTTGTGCGGTTGCAGCGTTACCCGGTGCTACAAAAATGTCGGTAACTTTGTTGTCGCGTGCTGCCGCCCATGCCAGAGCATGTTCGCGGCCGCCGGAACCAATAATCAGTACTTTCATGTATATATCCTCTAAACACAGAATAGCCCGGACATGCCGGGCTACAGGTGTATTCGCTGATCACATCTTAGTGACGGAAGTGACGCATACCCGTGAAGACCATTGCCATGCCATGTTCGTCAGCGGCGGCGATAGTTTCTTCGTCGCGCATAGAGCCACCTGGCTGGATGATCGCATTGATACCCGCAGCAGCAGCTGCATCAATACCATCACGGAATGGGAAGAATGCATCAGATGCCATGACGGAGCCTTTGACTTCCAGACCTTCGTCAGCCGCTTTGATACCAGCAATCTTCGCAGAGTATACGCGGCTCATCTGGCCTGCACCGATACCGATAGTCTGGCCATCTTTCGCGTATACAATTGCGTTGGATTTAACGAACTTAGCCACTTCCCAGCAGAACAGCAGATCACGGATTTCCTGTTCAGTTGGCTGGCGCTGAGATACGACTTTCAATGCAGATGCATCAACCATTCCCAGATCACGGTCCTGAACCAGTAAGCCGCCATTCACGCGCTTGTAGTCGAAACCGTGGGCACGGTTAGCGTCCCACTCGCCGCATTCCAGCAGACGTACGTTTGGCTTCGTTGAAACCAGATCAGACGCTTCCTGAGATACAGAAGGTGCGATGATGACTTCAACGAACTGACGTTCGATGATGGCCTGTGCGGTTTTAGCGTCCAGCTCACGGTTGAACGCGATGATGCCGCCAAATGCGGAGGTTGGGTCAGTCTGGTGAGCGCGGTTATAGGCTTCCAGAATGTCTGCACCAATCGCTACGCCACAAGGGTTGGCATGCTTAACGATGACACAGGCTGGCTCTTTGAATGGTTTTACGCATTCCAGCGCTGCATCTGTATCAGCAACGTTGTTGAAAGACAGTGCTTTGCCCTGCATCTGGCGAGCGGTTGCTACGCAGGCTTCAGCCGGGTTGGCCTCTACGTAGAATGCTGCACGCTGATGTGGGTTTTCGCCGTAGCGCATATCCTGTGCTTTCAGGAACTGAGTGTTGAACGTACGAGGGAAGTCTGCTGGCTCCTCCTCTTCACCTTCAACAATCGCACCCAGGTAGTTGGCAATCATGCCATCGTATGCAGCGGTGTGTTCGAACGCTTTTACTGCCAGGTCGAAACGGGTTTTGTGGCTCAGACCACCGTTACCCAGTTCTGCTGCGACTGCGTCGTAGTCCGATGCATTCACAACAATCGCCACATCTTTGTGGTTTTTAGCTGCAGAACGCACCATGGTAGGACCACCGATGTCGATGTTTTCGATCGCCATAGGCAGATCGCAATCAGGACGGTTGATGGTCTGTTCAAACGGATACAGGTTTACAACAACCATATCGATTGGTGTGATGCCGTGTTCGTTCATGACTGCATCGTCGGTACCGCGACGGCCCAGAATGCCGCCGTGTACTTTCGGGTGCAGGGTCTTAACACGACCATCCATCATCTCCGGGAAACCGGTGTAGTCAGATACTTCAACTGCAGGGATGTTGTTTTCTTTCAGCAGCTTATAGGTGCCGCCGGTGGAAAGAATTTCAACACCTTGAGCGTTCAGTGCCTGAGCAAATTCTACAATGCCGGTTTTGTCTGACACGCTGATCAGCGCGCGGCGTACAGGAGTGGTGTTCTCTGCCATGGTGATTGGAGTTCCCATTAACTAGTAAAAAGCACTAATAAAAAGCGGTTACAGCAGACCGTATTGTTTCAGCTTCTTGCGCAGCGTACCGCGGTTCAGGCCAAGAACCTGAGAAGCTTTGGTCTGATTATCTTTGGTATATGCCATTACAGATTCGAACAAAGGTGCTTCGATCTCGGACAATACCATCTGGTATACGTCGGTTACCGGCTGTCCGTCGAGCTGACGGAAGTAGTTGTTTAGTGCCAGGTGCACGCTATCCCGAAGGGTGCTTCCGGTCTCTGCAGTTGCGTTCTGAGTGAGAGTCGGCTGAGTGATTTCTTTATATTCCACAGTATTACGTATCCAGTTTGTCATGCAGCCAGAGGGTCGGACAGACGATCGAAATGACGCTCGATCGCTGACGTTTGCTCTTCTGCTGTTTCCAATACATTGAATTCCTTGCGGAAGGATTTTCCTTCCGGCCGTGCTTGCAGGTACCACCCTACGTGCTTTCTTGCGATCCGAACGCCTAGGTAGTCGCCGTAAAAGGTTCGTAGCTCCTGCAAATGCCCCAGCAGAATTTTTCTAATCTCTTCCAGTGAGGGTTCTTCCATTAATTCACCTGTTGCCAGGTAATGGTTGATCTCCCTGAATAACCAGGGGCGTCCCTGTGCGCCTCGGCCAATCATCACGGCATCGGCACCGGTGTGTGCGATGACCTGTTTGGCCTTTTGGGGTGTATCGATATCGCCGTTAGCGAATACCGGAATAGACACGGCATGTTTAACCGCTGCAATTGTGTCGTATTCGGCGTCGCCTTTGTATCCACAGGCGCGGGTTCTGCCATGTAATGCCAGTGCTGCTATACCGGCGTCTTCAGCCATCCGCGCAATATTGAGCGCGTTACGACTTTCATGATCCCATCCGGTACGGAATTTAAGCGTGACAGGTACATCGACCGCCGCAACCACTGTCTGCAAAATGTCGGCAACCAGAGCTTCATCCCGCAGTAAGGCGGAACCAGCGGCTTTGTTACACACTTTCTTTGCAGGACAACCCATGTTGATATCGATGATTTGGGCCCCCCGTTCTGCGTTCATCCGCGCAGCCTCAGCCATCATATGTGCGTCTCCGCCAGCGATCTGTACAGATCGAGGCTCGGTTTCACCCTGATGATTAAGACGGTAGCTGGATTTGCGAGACTTCCATAAACGGGTATCAGAGGTAACCATCTCGGACACAACCAAGCCCGCACCAAACTGCCGGCAAAGTTGCCGGAACGGTCGGTCCGTGACGCCTGCCATTGGCGCCAGAATAGTCTGGTTATCAATGGTATAAGGTCCGATTCGGAACATGGATTACCTTAATTTTGGGTAAAAAAACACCATGAAGCTGCACAGAGCCCCAAAGCAGATTTAAAACAAGGAAGGCGGACAATGATAACGCTTCAGACGCATAGGTCCAAGCCGTTTTTGATGGTTTTTTGTACGATTTTGGCTTGACTGTATTTGTCTTTTGGTCTTGTCGCAGGGCGCGTCATAGCTGGGATCAGGGACAACATAGGTGTCGTCCCTAATAATTTTTGTTGCTGTACAGAGATTGATCAGCGTTTGATGCCGCAGATGCGAATCCAGCCTTCACGCTCAGCAGGTGGCTCGAGGTCAAACCATTGTGCATAGGCGGTGTTGATAGCTTCAGCCTGATCTTCCAGCAGACCAGACAGTGCCATGCGACCACCCGACTTCACGTGTTTGGCGATTGTCGGTGCCAGTTCAACCAGTGGGCCGGCCAGAATGTTGGCCACGATCACATCGCCTTCGATATCTGGCGTATGTTCCGGCAGGAAAACGTTGAGGCGGTTTTCAGCCAGTTTGTTGCGTGCCAGGTTATCTTTGCTTGCCTGTAGTGCTTGCAGATCAATATCGACGGCCGTGACATGTTTCGCCCCAAGTAGCAGGGTGGCAATGCCTAAGATGCCGGAGCCGCAACCATAATCGACAACCTCGCAGTCATCCAGATCTTGTGCATCGAGCCATTCCAGACACAGTGCGGTTGTCGGGTGGGTGCCCGTACCAAAGGCCAAACCCGGGTCCAGCATCATATTGACGGCATCAGGGTCGGGGGCTTCGCGCCAGCTTGGGCAGACCCAAAGGCGTTTGCCAAATTGCATCGGGTGGTAGCTATCCATCCATTCCCGTTCCCAGTCCTTATCTTCCAGAATTTCTGCTTTGATAGGGGGAAAGGGTGCGTCTGGGAATAGCTGCTCGTGTGCCTGGCGGATAAAACGATGAGTGGCGTCCAGATCGTGGTCGGCAGAGAACAGGCCCGTCACAATAGTGCTATCCCACAAGGGTGTTGTGCCCAGCTCGGGTTCAAAGATTGGCTGGTCTTTGTTGTCCTGATAAGTGACAGACGCGCAGCCCGCAGCAAGTAGCAGATCTTCGTACTGTTCTGCGTGCTCAGGGGTCGTAGTAAGTTTTATCTGTAGCCAAGGCATGATGTGTTCCAGTTCACGAGAGAGATGCCAGTATATCGACTTATACGTTGAGGTGGGAGATGGCGATCAGAGGATCAGGCAGAAAAAACGCAGATAGTGAGCAGGCACAAAAAAGCCCGCACGTGGGCGGGCTTTTATAGTGTGATGGAAACGGGTCTGATTACAGGCCCAGTTTCTTTTCCAGATAGTGGATGTTTACACCACCTTCCTGGAAATGGGTATCACGTACGATTTCCTGATGCAGTGGGATATTGGTGCGAATACCATCAATCACTGCTTCGTCCAGTGCGTTACGCATACGGATCAACGAGGTTTCACGGTCTTCCGCGTAGCTGATCAGTTTAGCGATCAGTGAATCGTAGTGCGGAGGTACGGTGTAACCCGAGTACAAGTGAGAATCTACACGAATACCCAGACCACCCGGTGCGTGGAAATGCTTCACGTTACCCGGGCTTGGCAGGAATGATTTAGGGTCTTCCGCGTTGATGCGGCACTCGAAAGCGTGGCCCTGTACGACGATATCTTCCTGTTTCAGGGACAGCGGCAGGCCAGACGCAATGCGAAGCTGTTCTTTAACGATATCAACGCCAGTAATCATCTCAGTCACCGGGTGCTCAACCTGCACACGGGTGTTCATTTCGATGAAGTAGAAACCACCATCTTCGTATAGGAACTCGAACGTGCCTGCACCGCGGTAACCGATTTCGATACATGCATCGACACAGGATTGCAGAACCTCTGCGCGCGCAGCAGGATCCAGATGAGGTGCTGGAGCTTCCTCTACCACTTTCTGGTGACGGCGCTGCATGGAGCAGTCACGATCATACAGATGAACAGCGTTACCCTGTCCATCAGCCAGAACTTGAACTTCAACGTGGCGAGGGTTCTGCAGGAATTTCTCCATGTACACGGTATCGTCGCCGAATGCTGCGGCAGCTTCGGAGCGCGTAATGTGTACGGAGTTCAACAGAGAGGCTTCGGAATGCACAACGCGCATACCACGACCACCACCACCGGAGGCAGCTTTGATGATCACCGGATAGCCGATACGCTGGGCGATCTTCTGCATTGCCGGGCCATCATCAACTGGCAGCGGGCCATCAGAGCCCGGTACAGTTGGTACGCCTGCTTTCTTCATCGCTTCGATTGCAGAAACTTTATCGCCCATCAGGCGAATCGTTTCAGCACGAGGGCCGATGAACTGGAAGCCTGAACGCTCAACCTGCTCAGCAAAATCTGCATTTTCCGCTAGGAAACCGTAACCTGGGTGGATACCCATAGCGTCGGTGACTTCGGCTGCAGCAATGATGGCAGGGATATTCAGGTAACTCTGTGGGGATGGCGCCGGACCAATGCAGACAGCTTCATCTGCAAGACGTACATGCATCAGGTCGCGGTCAGCCGTGGAGTGAATGGCTACGGTCTTGATGCCCAGCTCTTTGCAGGCACGCAGGATACGCAGTGCGATCTCACCCCGGTTGGCAATGACTACTTTTTCCAGCATCTGGATGTCCTTGAATCAGGTCTGTGGGAGCACTTAAACGATGGTAACCAGCGGCTGGTCGAACTCAACCGGCTGACCGTCTTCGGCCAGAATTGCTTCCACAACACCGGCTTTATCCGCTTCGATCTGGTTCATCATCTTCATCGCTTCAACGATACAGATAACGTCACCCACTTTTACAGTCTGTCCAACTTCAATGAACATTGGAGAGCTTGGAGATGGGGAGCGGTAGAAAGTACCTACCATTGGAGACGTTACAACGTGACCTGTATGTGAAGGTGCTTCTACTTCTGCAGCAGGTGCAGCCGCTGCAACAGGTGCAGCAGGAGCCGCTGCAACAGGCGCGGCAGGTGCAGCGTATGCAACAGGTGCTGCTGCTACGCTGGTACCACGGCTGATGCGAACAGACTCTTCGCCTTCTTTAATTTCGATTTCGTTGATGTTGGATTCTTCAAGCAGTTCGATAAGCTTTTTAACTTTGCGAATATCCATTCTGGGTCTTGTCTCTTTAACTGTTGCTGTTCGGTATCACGCAAGCTGCGTAAAAGCAGATTGCAGTGCAAATTGGTATCCCTGGGCGCCCAAACCACAAATCACGCCTACGGCTTTATCCGAGAAGTAGGAATGATGGCGGAATGCCTCACGTGCGTGCACGTTTGAGAGATGAACCTCGATGAAAGGAATGGCAACGCCTAATAAGGCATCGCGCAAAGCAACACTGGTATGAGTGAATGCAGCCGGGTTGATAATGATGAAGGCAACGCCTTCATTTTGCGCCCGGTGAATGCGTTCGATCAGTTCAAATTCGGCGTTACTCTGAAAACTGTCGAGGTCGTGGCCTGCGTTGCTGGCTGTCTGGCTGAGTTCCTGATTGATGTCCGCAAGCGTAGTTGAACCGTACACTTCGGGTTCCCTAGTGCCGAGAAGGTTCAGGTTTGGACCATGTAATACAAGAATTTTTGCCATCGATGCAGCCTTAATGCAAACGCGCTGAATAGCACCACAGAGAGTGATTTAGCGGTATAGTTTGCACAACTCAGAAAGGGTTGTCTATATGTGGGCAAGTTTTAGTTGTTTTCTATCAACTTTCCCGAATTTCGCCGCGATTTCCCCACTTGTTTTGACTAAAGTCTTGGTTGTTTTTGCAGCAATTTATATTACGGCGCTCTAACTGGTTGTTTTCTGGAAGTTTGCTGCTCATTCCAGACATAAAGATTGACGTTCGCTTCAATATTATGGATATTGCACTGCAATATCCTGATTCTGAAGGCAGTTCGGTGAACTGGCTGTAGCAAGTGACGGACAGGCAACGGAAAGGAGCGATTACGATGATACGACGCGTTGTATTTAACCAGAAAGGGGGCGTGGGTAAATCCAGCATCGCCGTGAACCTGGCTTCGATCAGTGCAGCCCGTGGATTACGCACATTGGTTGTGGATCTGGATCCGCAATGCAACTCCAGTCACTATCTGATGGGCGATGATTATATGGATCTGTCGCCGACGGTTCGGGACTTCTTTGAACAGACCTTGAGCTTTCAGGTTAATCCTGCTGATCCGCAGGATTTCATTCACGAAACGCGCTACGAAAATCTGCATATGTTGCCGGCCAGCTACAATTTGGGCGACCTGCAATCCAAGCTGGAATCCAAGCACAAGATCTATAAGCTTCGTGATGCATTGAAAAAGCTGGAAGCGAGTTACGATGCAGTTTATATCGATACCCCACCGGCTTTTAACTTCTTTACCTTATCGGCATTAGTAGCGGCAGAGCGTTGCCTGATCCCATTTGATTGTGATGAGTTTGCCCGCCAGGCTTTATACAGCCTACTGGCGAATATCCAGGAAACTCAGATGGATCACAATGAAGCGTTACAGATTGAAGGTATTGTGGTGAACCAGTTTCAGCCACGTGCCACGTTGCCGCAGGCCATAGTGGATGAATTGCTGGCGGATGATCTACCGGTGCTGGAGTCTAAGATTTCATCATCTGTTAAGATGAAAGAATCTCATAACGAAGGCATTCCGCTGATTCACCTAGCGCCAAAACACAAGATGACCCAAGAGTTCCTTGCGCTGTTTGATGATCTACAGAAATAACGTCTGACGCAGCAGGTCGCGAGTCAGGCTGAGTGTTGGTCTGATTCGCGGTAGTTCTGCTGGTTGTCTGCATACCCCGTCTGCAATAGACGCTGACGACGTAGTTCGGCTGCTTTCGTTCGTAAACTGATCAGCCAGAGAAAGAGCAGAGCGGTCGATACGACCAGAATGACGACTTCCGTCATGATTTAACCATCGGTTATTTGAGTCATCATCGATTCTAACGAAAATACTCTCATAGACAATAGATAAATATTCATTTTTACGTCATCCGTTTGTCTTAATCGCACCTCTTTCAGTGGACGTAGGTAACCCGGTATTTGGCACCCCTATTTACCGTTGATGGCGTAAATGCCCGGCGCGTTTCTCCAGTAACCCTGATAATCCATGCCATACCCGAAGACGTAACGGTCTTCGACCTCAATGCCGACGTAGTCGGGCTTCATTTCCGGGCGGGCTTTTCGCTCGTGCAGCTTGTTGATCAACACCGCGATGCGTACTTCGCTGGCACCGGCTTGCATGCAGTAGTCATAGATTTCAGCCAGTGTATGGCCTTCATCCAGAATATCGTCAACGATGAGTACGGAGCGGCCTTCAAAGTTGATCTGCGGCGGTACTTTCCATTCCAGGCCGTGTCCTGTTGTTGTGTTGCGGTAGCGGGTGGCGTGCATGTAGCCCGCTTCGAGCGGAAAAATCAGTTTGGTCAGAAGTTTACCCCCGGTGACTAAGCCGCCATTCATGACGGTAAAAACCACGGGGTTCATATCCAGCAAATCGTCAGTGATCGCCACGGCCATTTTGTGCAGCGCTTGTTCAACCTCAGACTCGCTGTGCAGCAGATCCGCCTGCATATAGACCTGCTTGATATGTTCCAGATCAGTGATACTCATAATGACGATAGATCTCCGGATTTTTGGGCAAACGAAAGGGGACGGCGCGTTAAATTAGCAGGGCGCTTTGCGGCCGTTTAAATGACTTTATTGAATGGTTTCGCTAATATTAGCAAGTTTTTCCAATCCGTGCCTTTTGTTTCCAAAAAGCGTCATTCGAGGTCAAAAAATGAGTGTAAAAGAGATCAATCACCCGCTGGTTAAGCACAAAATTGGCTTAATGCGAGCTAAGGATATGAGTACCCGCAGCTTCCGCCAGCTGGCTGCCGAGGTAGGCTGTCTGTTGACCTACGAGGCAACGAAGGATCTGGAGCTGGAAAATTATACGCTGGACGGCTGGTGCGGCGACGTTGAAGCCCAGCGTATTAAAGGTAAGAAGATTACGGTTGTACCAATTCTGCGTGCGGGTTTGGGTATGTTGGACGGTGTTCTGGATCTGGTGCCAAGTGCGAAGATCAGTGTTGTGGGCTTATACCGCGACGAAGAAACACTGGAGCCTGTTGCATACTTTGAAAAACTCGCGGGTGATATCGACAACCGTATCTCACTGGTGATCGATCCTATGCTGGCAACCGGTGGCTCCATGATTGCGACCATCGACATGCTGAAGAATGCTGGCTGCACCAGTATTCGTGCATTGGTGCTTGTGGCTGCACCTGAAGGTATTGAAAAATTGCAGGCGGCGCATCCGGATGTTGACTTGTACGTGGCATCGGTGGACAGCCACTTAAATGAACAGGGATATATCATTCCGGGTCTGGGTGACGCGGGTGACAAAATCTTTGGTACTCAGTAATTCACAGGAGTAACCCTGAATGAGTGATTCGAAGATCACGGACTTGCGCACCATACTGGCAGGTTCGCAGATGCTTTTTGTTGCCTTTGGTGCATTGGTGTTGATGCCGTTGCTGACCGGGCTTAATCCCAGCGTTGCGTTGTTTACGGCAGGCATGGGAACGTTGTTGTTTCACTGGGTGACAAAAAACACGGTCCCTGTGTTTTTGGCTTCATCTTTTGTATTCATCGCGCCAATTACTTACAGCACCCAGACTTGGGGTGTTTCCGCAACTATGGGGGCTTTGTTTGCCGCCGGTGTTGTGTACATGTTGCTGGCGGTGATGGTCAAAGTGAAAGGCTCTGGATTCATGCACCGTATCATGCCGCCGGTTGTCACCGGTCCGGTCATTATGGTGATTGGTCTTGGGCTGGCGCCAATCGCCGTGAATATGGCGATGGGTAAAACCGGCGATGGTGCGATTGAGCTGTTCCCATATAAGGATGCAATGATCGTATCCATGGCTGCGTTGCTGACCACATTGCTGGTGGCAACCATGGCTAAAGGTATCTTCCGTTTGGTACCGATTCTGGCCGGTGTTCTGGTGGGGTATCTCGTTGCGAACACGATGGGTATGGTTGATATGACTAAGGTGTCGGAAGCGCCGGTCTTTGCGATCCCTGAGTTTGTGATGCCGGAATTTCATCTGGCTGCGATCCTGTTTATGTTACCGGTAGCGATTGCCCCTGCGATTGAGCACGTGGGTGATGTGCTGGCAATTGGTAACGTAACCGGCAAGGATTATCTGAAGAAGCCGGGCCTGCACCGGACCTTGTTTGGTGATGGCATTGCGACATCGGCAGCCTCATTGTTCGGCGGTCCACCTAACACCACGTACTCGGAAGTGACGGGTGCAGTGATGTTGACCAAGGCCTTCAATCCGAAAATCATGCTGTGGGCGTCTGCGTTTGCGATCTTGCTGGCGTTCGTATCCAAGTTTGGTGTGCTGCTGCAAACCATTCCAGCGCCAGTGATGGGCGGAATTCTGATCTTGCTGTTTGGTTCGATTGCCAGCGTAGGTTTGAATACGCTGATCAAAGCCCGCGTGGATCTGGGTGAGCAACGCAACTTGGTGATTGTTTCCACGACATTGGTGTTTGGTATTGGTGGCATGGCTGTGGGTAGCGGTGACCTGAACCTGCAAGGTGTGAGCTTGTGCGGTCTGATTGCGATTGCGCTAAACCTCGTTCTGCCAATGCCGAAGGCGTCCTCAGATGATCTGCACGAAGAGGAAGCGGTGGTGAAAGATATGGTTGATCATAGCCGCTAAGCGATTCCTTCGTTCCTGTCTTCGAAAAAAAGCCATCCTGAACTAAGCTTCAGGGTGGCTTTTTTGTATCTGGCCTGCTGTATAGATGGTTACGTAGGAGGGAGAGGAATTTGCAGGTAAAAACTCGGGCGTCAGGCACGCCCTGTATCCGAAACTGTTGTCTGGATGATGACAATATCTGTTTGGGTTGTTGCCGTTCGCTGGATGAAATCCTGAAATGGCAGGATGCTTCTGAAGAGCAGCGTCAGGAATGGTTAAAAAGGGCGGAGCAGCGCCGTCAGCGTCGAGTTAACGAAGCTCGAAAGCTCTGAATTAAGATAACATCTGAACCCGACGGGCTTGCTGCTGTAGCTGATACATTGAGCGATACAGACCGGCGTCTGCTTGCATCAACTCATTATGTGTTCCTCTTTCCTCAATTCGCCCGTGTGATAACACCAGAATCTGATCGGCATGTTTAATTGTTGAAAGGCGGTGGGCCACAATAATCATGGTGACTTTTCCATGTAGTTCTCGCAGGGCACGTTGAATGACTTGCTCAGTTTCACTATCCACATTGGCCGTGGCTTCATCCAGTAGCAAGATCTGGGGGGAGGCTGCGAGTGCTCGCGCGATCACCAGTTGCTGGCGTTGCCCCGTGGAAAGTCGAGTCCCGCCTTCACCTAAACGTGTGTCGAGTCCATCCGGTAGCTGTCGGATGGTATCTGTCAGATGTGCCTGTTGTGCCGCTTGCAGCAGCTTAGCTTCCGGTAGGTTGCGGCCCATATCAATATTGTCCCGCAGGGAGCCTACGACAATAAACGGTTCCTGAGGGATAAGCCCAATACCTCGACGCAGGTTGTCGTGGCTGAAGCTCTCCAATGGTTGCCCATCCAGCCTGATGGTCCCTTCTTTAGTGGGGTAGAAGTTTAGCAATACGCTGAGCAGGGTGCTTTTTCCGCTTCCAGTGTGGCCTACAACAGCGAAGAGTTCGCCGGGTTTAAGGTTAAAGCTAACATCGTGCAGGACCGGTTTGCCGGTTTGATAGGCGAAATTCAGCGCTGAGACGGTAATATGGCCGCTTGTAATCTGAGCGGGAGAGTCATGGTACTGCTGTTCGCCTTCCTCAATCAGTGTATGCACCCGATCACCGGCGACCATGGCCTGTTGATAAAGGTTAAAACGCTGGGTAACTTCCGCCAGAGGTTCTGTAAAACGTCCCAGATAGTTAAGGAAGGCATAGAGTACACCGACTTCCGCAACGCCTGTGGTGACCTGGAGGCCAAACATCCAAATAATTGCGACAAGCACAGAAACACTGAGCAGATCAATCGCAGGACGTAGTAGCAGAGCGCTAACTTTGATGGTGCGCATACGTGCGCGGTAATAGTCATCGTTGACCTGATCAAACTCTTCGATGAAGCGTGGTTGTTGATTGCTGGCCTGCAATACTGACATCCCGGCAATGGATTCGCTGATGTTGGCGTTAATCTCTGAACGCAGGTGACGGCTTTGCTGGACTGCGGGGCCGCTAAATTTTTCGTAGAGGAAAATCACCCCCATCACGGTAGGAATGAGTAGGGCGGAAGCCAGCATCAGCTGCAGGTCCAGCAACGCCATCGCGATCAGAATGCCAATCAGAAGGATCAGGTTACTCATGACTACAGATAAAAACTGCACATAGAGGTCTTTAATCGCTTCTGTGTCATTGGTGATACGGCTCACCAATTGTCCAGTACGGGCATGGTCAAAGTACGCCATAGGCAGCTTGAGTACATGCTTGAACGCGCGCTGGCGGATATCTTGCACCGCATTCAACGCCATCGTGGTGAAATGCATCGTTTGTTGGTAGCGCAACCATGCAGCTGCGATTTGTGACCCAAGATAAAGTAAGAGCAATGTCACAAGAGCCTGGGTTTCGAACTGTCGGGGCATCAGGTAATCATCAATAAATACCTTGCCCAGATAGGGGCCTAAAACATCCGCAATGGTGGCCAAAACCAGAAAGGCACTGGCTTTGGTTAGCAGAGCTTTGTCGCCATAGATATAGCTGGATAATAACTTGAATGTACCGCGTCGGTTGTTATCGCTCATCGAGTGCAGCCTCCATCTGTTGGTAGGTCCACATTCGGCTGTACCAGCCATCTTGTTGAGCGAGCGAGGTATGATTGCCCCGTTCGCTGATTTCGCCATGATTCAGCACCAGAATCTCATCCGCGTCTTCAATAGCAGAGAGCCGGTGGCTGATAATGATCACGGAGCGTTGTTGTGTATCGTCGCGCAGGTGCTGAAGAATCTGTTGTTCGGTGTGCACGTCGACTGCGGACAGTGCGTCATCCAGAATCAGTATCGGGGCGTCTGTAATCAGGGCGCGAGCGATGGCCAGACGTTGGCGCTGACCACCAGACAGGGTGATACCTCGCTCACCGACCTGAGTGTTATAGCCGTCGGGAAAATGCCGAATATCCTCATCCAGTGCTGCTACTTTGGCAGCGTGTTGGATCTGCTCAAGACTGGCAGTCGGCCGGGCCAGAGCAATGTTATCGGCGATGCTCAGGCTGAACAGAAAGCTGTCTTGAGGCACATAGGCAAAGCAGGCTCGGATGTGATGCAGGGTGAGTGCCTGTAGGGGGTGATCATCAATCAAAATCTGGCCTGATTCTGAGTCCCAGTGACGCATCAAAAGCTGAATCAATGTGGTTTTACCTGCACCGGTGGGGCCTGCAATCCCCAGTTTTTGACCTTGAAGAAGATTAAAATGAACGCCTTTCAGAATCTGCCCGTCCTTTTCATCGTAGGCGAAGCTCAGGTTATGAATGCTCAGATCCGGCTGTGTCGGTGTGTGTGTACCGTGGTCTGCGATGGTATCGGGTGTATCAAGGAGCACATCAACCCGTTTTAATGCTGCGCTTCCGCGCTCGATAATATTCAGCAACCAGCCAAAGGCCCACATCGGCCAAATCAGCTGCCCCATATACAGGGTGAAACTTGCCAGTTTGCCGACTGTCAGCTGATCCTGCCAGACCAGCCAGCCGCCGATACCCAGAATCAGCAAGAGGGAGGTCGTTAGGCAGAGATAGATAACCGGTTCATACAGCGCTTCATACCGCGCGACCTGATAATTGCAGCGTGCTGCTTTGTCCGCGATCTTGTTAAACACCTGGCTTTCGTGATGCTCCCGTCCCATCGCCTTAATCAGGCGGATACCGGATAGCGCCTGCTGGGTCTGGTTGTTGAGATCGGAAAAACGTTCGAGTGATTCTTGAAAGTGCTGATGCACCGAACGGGATATTCTGAAAAAACCGTAACCCATGATTGGAAAGGGGAGTAGGGCAATAACCGTGAGGCGCCAGTCGATGGCAAAGAGCATCATCGCAATGACCAGTACAAAGGTCAGTGCCCCGTCAAAACCCGAGAGCACACCTTCACCCGCTGCCAGTTCGATGGCATCAATATCATTGGTCGCTTTGGCCATCAGATCGCCGGTGCTTTGCTGGCTATAAAATGCCGGACCTAAGCGGGTGAGTCGCTGGTAAAAGCGCTGGCGTAAAATACCGCCCAGTTGATAGGAGGTGCCAAATAGAATCAGTCGCCAGCCGACACGCAATAGATAGATCAGCGCGCCCATGCCCAGTAAAGTCAGCAGATAATATTCAACCGTTGGGTTTAACGCGCCTTCAGCCAGCAGGCGGTCAATCGTTTGACCGATGAGATAAGGCAAGGCCGCATTGAGCAGGGCAACACCGGCCAGCATTAGCAGCGCGATGGCATACGTACGCCAGTTGGCGTGAAAGAACCATGTGAGTTGTCTGAACAGTCGCATCTGAAGGTGGAGTCCGTTGCTGCGCGTTACGTTAGTGTACAGCGTATTACCCGGTCTCAGGCAGGGGAAATGGCCGCATAGCTGCAACAGAGTTATGCGGTGGGCACAAGCAGCGCCTCTAGCTGCACATTGATGTACAGCTAAGACGAAAGGTTTGGCTTACTTAGAAAGGTGCTTAATCCCTTGCTCGACCCCTTCCAGCGTAAGCGGGTACATGTGGTTTTCCATCAGTTGCTGAATCATGCCAATACTGTGCGTGTAGTTCCAATAGCGTTGCTGACTCGGATTCAGCCAAATCACCTTATCCCAGGTATCGGTAATACGCTTTAACCAGACCTGTCCGGCTTCATCATTCATGTGCTCGACACTGCCAAAGCGATCAGCGACTTCGTAAGGCGACATGGAGGCATCACCGATAAAGATGACGCGATAATCCGGGCCGTAGGTGTGCAAAACGTCCAGTGTGGATATCTTCTCGGTATAACGGCGGCTGTTATCCTTCCAAACATGTTCATATACGCAGTTGTGGAAGTAGAAGTATTCCAGGTGTTTAAACTCAGAGCGTGCGGCGGAGAACAGTTCTTCGCAGACCCGAATGTACGGGTCCATTGAACCGCCTACATCCAGAAACAGCAGAACCTTGGCTGCGTTATGGCGCTCAGGCACCATCTTGATATCCAGCAGTCCGGCGTTATTCGCTGTGCACTTGATGGTATCGTCCAAATCCAGCTCTTCAGCGGCGCCGGTACGGGCAAACTGACGCAGTTTGCGCAGCGCTACTTTGATGTTGCGGGTGCCGAGTTCGACACTGTCATCGAGGTTACGAAACTGGCGCTTCTCCCAGACTTTCACCGCGCGGCGGTTTTTGCTTTCTCCGCCAATTCGCACGCCTTCTGGGTTATAGCCGCTGTGGCCAAAAGGCGAGGTGCCGCCCGTGCCAACCCACTTGCTACCGCCTGAGTGTTTTTCTTTCTGCTCTTCCAGGCGTTTTTTCAGCGTATCCATCAGTGCTTCGAGGCCGCCCAGTGCTTCAATCTCAGCTTTCTCTTCTTCAGAGAGCTGTTTCAGGAAGTTGGCTTCCAGCCAATGCTCGGGAATCAGTGCATTGGCAAAGTCCTCTACCAGTTCGAGGTCTTTAAAGTAGCTGCCAAATGCCTGATCAAAACGGTCGAAGTACTTTTCGTCTTTAATCAGGCAGGTGCGGGACAGGAGATAAAAATCATCCACATTGCAGAATGCCAGACGTGCCTGCAAGGCTTCCAGAAGCACCAGCAGCTCCTTTACCGTAACAGGCACACCGCTCTTGCGCAGGTGGTAGAAGAGATCTATCAGCATTAGCGGTTTTCCCGGCGCGCCATAAATGCCAGACGCTGCAACATGTGCAAGTCCTGTTCGTTTTTCAGCAGGGCGCCATACAAGGGTGGCATCGCTTGTGTTGGATCACGGTTGATCAGCGCGTCACGGGAGATATCATCAGACAGCAATAACTTCAGCCAGTCGATGAGTTCGGAGGTTGATGGTTTCTTGCGCAGTCCGTTGACGTTACGGACCTGGAAGAAAATCTCCATCGCTTCACGTACCAGCTCCTGCTTGATTTCAGGGAAGTGAACATCCACGATTTGGTGCATGGTCGCCTGATCAGGGAAGTTGATGTAGTGGAAAAAGCAGCGGCGCAAAAATGCATCCGGCAATTCTTTTTCGTTGTTCGAGGTGATTATAATGATGGGGCGATGTTTAGCCTGAATCCGTTCGCCAGTTTCATAAACGAAAAATTCCATCTTATCCAGTTCAACCAGCAGATCGTTGGGGAACTCAATATCGGCCTTATCCACTTCGTCGATCAGCAGTACCACCTGCTCATCGGCATCAAAAGCCTGCCACAACATGCCCTTTTTGATGTAGTTGCCGATGTCGTGTACCCGATCATCTCCCAGCTGCGAATCGCGTAGACGGGAAACCGCATCGTATTCGTAGAGCCCCTGCTGAGCTTTAGTGGTGGATTTGATATGCCAGCGCAGCAATCTCTTACCCAATGATGCTGCTACTTCTTCCGCCAGCATGGTTTTGCCGGTGCCCGGCTCGCCTTTGATCAGCAGAGGGCGCTGCAGTGTAATCGCTGCATTCACAGCCATCTGCAGGTCTTCTGTGGCTACATACTGGTCAGTACCTTCAAATCTCATCCGAATTATCCTCCACGTTCTGGAGAGAGGAGTTTATCAAATGAGTATGACGAGAGGCTAATAAATACGGGTAATCATGTAATCGTTGTGTGAGAAGTGCAAACGAGTTCGCTAAGATGTTCATTTTCCGAATCACTGACGGTAGTATGATTCATCAACCGGGTGATAAGCGCTGAACGGATGGGATATGGCGACTTCCACAGATGAGCTGAATACAAATACTGAATCTTCATGCTATGCAGGTGAAGTGCCGCTGACTGTTGATGAGCTGGATCAGATTCTTCAGCTGCATCAGATGATCTTTGCACGTGTTGCTCGCAACGAAGATTATCTGTCGATTATCAACAAACTTTGCTCGTTGACTGAGAGCTTTCTAACCAATGCTGTCGCGTCTGTGATGTTGGTTGATAATGAATCAGGGTTGATGAGTGTACTGACGGCACCGAGCGTACCCGATGCGGGTATAAGTGCGCTGCAAGGCTTAAAACCGGGTAGAACCGGTGGCTCTTGTGGCAATGCCGTATTTGGTAATGAGCCGGTCTATGTTCGTGATACGTTTACCGATCCTCGTTGGGCTGATCTGCGCCACATCGCTTACGACTTTAACCTCTGTTCCTGCTGGTCGGTCCCTGTGCGTAATGAAGCACAGGAAGCGATTGGCTCCTTTGCTCTGTCTTCTTTTGAACATCGTACCCCCTCTGCATTTCATAAGCGTCTGCTGGATGTAGGGGCGTCGATCGTTAGTATTGTGCTGGCACGTCACGCTCAGGACCAACATCTGGCCGCGAGCCGTAAACGTATCGAATTGATGGGAACCGTACTCACTCAATCATCGGAAGGTGTGTTGGTGACGGATGCCCGTAATCGCATTGTCGAAACAAATAAGGCATTTGAGGCGATCACCGGTTTTTGTGGTGATGAGGTGAAAGGTCTTGACCCTAAATTGTTGTCTTCGGGTCGCCAGAGCGCTGCTTTTTATGAAGATATGTGGGCAGAACTGACGTTGCAAGGACAGTGGCATGGTGAAATTGTAAATCAGCGCAAAGATGGCTCAGAGCTGTCTCAATGGATGAGTCTGAGTGTGATTCGGGATGCGCTGGGCAACGTGCAGAATCATGTTGCCGTATTTACCGATCTGACGGAATTAAAAGCAGGAAAGGCTAAGTTGGTCGATGCGTTGGAGCATGATCAGCTCACAGGTCTTCCTAATAAAGCTAAGCTGAGCATGTTGCTGGATGGCGATGATCATCCCCGTTCGCTGTTGTTACTGAATGTGGATAACTTCAGTTATATCAACACTGGATACAGCCTGGCATTTGGTGATCGATTGCTTTGTGCGATTGCACAGCGGTTAGTCGAGGTAGAGCCGGGAGCCCAGGTTTTTCGGGTAAACGCGGATGAATTTGCGATCTATTACGATCAGGTCGTTGATCTGAAAGCGGCAAACGTTCGGGTGCTGAAACAGTTCTTCTCTCGTCAGATTAACGTTGATGACCTTGGCTTTAATATTACCTTCACGGCAGGTGGTGCCAGCGGCAGCGACAGTTTGTTTGGTAAGGCTGTGCAATCGTTGCGCAAAGCACGTGAGCAAGGGAAGAACCAGTTCCATCTTTATAATGCCGATACCGATGAGCCGGATCAGGCAAAACGCGCTGAGCATATTTATTGGAACAGTATGCTGCATGATGCTCTGAGTGATGGCCGTATCGTCCCTTACTTTCAGGGTATTCGAGATAATCGCAGCGGTGACATTGTTAAATATGAAGCGCTGGTGCGGCTGCTGCATGATGATACGGTGCATAGTCCCTATCTCTTCCTTGACGCCGCCCGTTTGTCAGGGTTGCTGCCCTTGATTACCCGTCGGGTGATTGATCGTGGTTTTGCTCAGATTACGGGCACTGATATTGAATTATCGGTGAATATTACCGAGGAAGATCTGAACCAGCACTATCTGGAGCAGTACCTGGAGAGCAAGCTGGATGAGTATCAGGTCAGTGCGTCGCAAGTGACATTGGAGATCCTGGAAGGGGTTAGCTCAACCGGTAAGAAAAATCATATCAAACAGTTACGTGCACTTAAGGTGCGTGGGTATCGACTGGCGATTGATGATTTTGGGACGGAATACTCTAACTTCGAACGCATTCTTGAGCTGAATGTGGATTTTGTCAAAATCGACGCGAAATACATTAAGAATATCGTTGACGATAAGGCCAGCTACGAGATTACCCGCGCTATCGTGTATTTCGCCAAGAACGCCGGTATCGCTACGATTGCCGAGTTTGTGCACAATCAGGCGGTACAGGACGTCGTGGATCAGCTGGGTATCGAATATTCGCAAGGCTATCTGTATAGCGAACCTGCCGCGTCAGTTTAAACCTCAATATCGATCAAGGTGCCGATGCGTTCGCTATCGGCCTGTAATATCTTAGTGCCTGCCTCTGCTTCTGTTTTAGCGAGCTGCAACTCGACCAGTGATGACTCAATCGGTTTATTAGCGACCGGCGCAAAGGTATCGGAAGGCTTTTTGCTGTCGGTAGTTTCAACCGGAGTGTCGATGGGGGCTTGCGCGATATCGGTCGCGGCCTGATCCAGTCTCTGCTGAGACTGATTGATTGCTTGATAGGCCGACTGACTGGCTGGCTGAATATCCATGACTGCGTTTAGATCTCGTTGAATGGGGTGAGTAGAGTACTAAAAGTAGTCGCGGGATGCTGATACCGCAAATGCAGCATGCAAATGCAGGATGATTACTTGATGAGTGTCAGGCAGATA
This sequence comes from Pontibacterium sinense, assembly GCF_015209595.1. Taxonomy (GTDB): domain Bacteria; phylum Pseudomonadota; class Gammaproteobacteria; order Pseudomonadales; family Balneatricaceae; genus Pontibacterium; species Pontibacterium sinense. The sequence continues at coordinate 69,233 of NZ_JADEYS010000023.1, forward strand.
AAAGAAAACCCCGGACAAGTCTCCCTGTCCGGGGTTTTCAAAAGCGCTAAGTTGTCGTGAGACTTACTTAGCCGCTTCGTATGCAGCAGCAGCGGTCATGATTGCAGCGCGAGCAGCATCTGCGTTATCCCAACCTTCAACTTTAACCCACTTGCCTTCTTCCAGACCTTTGTAGTTCTCGAAGAAATGCTTGATACGATCGATCTGCAGCTGAGGCAGGTCACCGATATCCTGAACATCTTTGTAAGCTTTGCTCAGTTTGTCGTGAGGAACAGCAACCAGCTTAGCGTCTTCGCCCGCTTCGTCAGTCATGTTCAGGATGCCGACAGGACGGCAGCGGATAACAGAACCAGGGATAACTGGGTAAGGAGTAATAACCAGTACGTCCAGTGCGTCGCCATCATCTGCCAGCGTGTTGTTGATGTAACCGTAGTTGGCTGGGTAGAACATAGGCGCAGCCATAAAGCGGTCAACGAAGATCGCGTCTTCTTCTTTTTCGATTTCGTACTTAACCGGAGAGCTCTCTGCCGGGATTTCGATAACAACGTAGATATCGTTTGGCAGATCTTTGCCTGCAGGGATTTTCGCGAAGCTCATGCTTGTCTTCCTGTTAACGATTAAAAAATTCAGTGATGGCGGATTATACCCAGATCGTAAAGTAAGGATGAATACTACTTAACGCTGAGGATAATCCGCGAAACGTACGATAAGCCCGGTTTAACTGTTGAGCTTGGCGGCCTGCGAATCTTCATTGCCTGCATGGTATTCCAGCGCTGAAGTCACTTCATTGCGGGAACCCAGAGCAACCGATACACGCTGGTGAATATGATCAGGTTCGATATCCAGAATGTTTTCGTAGCAGGTGCTGGCTTTGCCGCTTGCCTGTTCAATCAGCAGACCCATTGGATTGCCTTCGTACATTAGGCGCAGTTTACCCGGCTTGTTAGGGTCACGGTTGTCCCATGGGTAGGAGAAAATACCACCACGGGTCAGTACGCGGTGTACCTCGGCAACCATCGATGCAACCCAGCGCATGTTGTAGTTCTTGCCACGCGGACCTTCAGAACCCTGCAGCAGATCTGCAATGTAGTTCTGCATCTGCGGTTCCCAGAAACGCTGGTTGGACATGTTGATGGAGAACTCTTTCGTGTCCGCAGGGATGGTAACGTTCTCTTCGGTCAGCAGGAAGTCACCGGTATGAGCCAGTGTGAACATGTTCACGCCGGAACCGGTGGTCAGTGTCAGTACTGCGGATGGACCGTAGAGTACGTAACCGGATGCTACCTGTGCACGACCGGTTTGTAGATACGCTTTTTCGTCAGCGCCAGTCAGACCTTTTGGTAGTTCCAGAATGGAGAAAATAGTGCCCACAGAGACGTTAACGTCGATGTTGGAAGAACCGTCCAGTGGATCAAAGATGATCAGGTAACGACCTTCTTCGTTGCCTGCAACAGGGTGATCTTCTTCTTCAGATGCAATACCGGCAACCAAAGGGTTATCCAGCATGACCTTTTTCAGTACGTCATTGGCAATAACGTCCAGCTTTTTCTGTGTCTCTCCCTGGACATTGGTGTTCTCGGTGGTACCCAGAACGCCAGCAAGTGCGCCTTCGCGCAGCTGAATAGCGATCTCTTTACAGGCAACCATCAGAGTATCGATCAGGTCAACCAGATTGGTATCCGTTTTTTGGTGGGTCAGAAACTGGCTCAGGGTCTGCATCAGATCTGTATCTCTCCGCTTGTGGCAGGTTAATAAGTTGGTTGCGATTTTACGTGATATAACCGCGGATTGCATGGCTTGGAGGTCAATAATTGTGCTTTTTTACAAATTCGATCTCCTGTTGTTGGGCAGCCCGCGGCTACCAGAAAAAACCTGTTATCATTGAACGCATTGATTCATCAGGGAGACTGCTAAGTGCATATCCATATTCTCGGAATTTGTGGCACCTTTATGGGATCGCTGGCACTGCTGGCGAAAGAGCTTGGGCATCGCGTAACAGGCTCTGATGCGAACGTTTATCCACCTATGAGTACCCAGCTGGAAGCCCAGGGTATCGAACTCATGGAGGGATATGATCCTGCGCATCTGCAACCGGAACCTGACTTGGTAGTGGTAGGAAACGCTATGTCACGTGGCAATGCGGCGGTGGAGTATGTGCTGGAAAAAGGGCTGAAATACACCTCGGGTCCGCAGTGGTTACATGAACATCTGTTGCAGGAGTGCTGGGTACTTGCGGTATCCGGAACTCACGGCAAAACGACGACAGCCACGATGCTGGCCTGGATTCTGGAACATGCCGGCATGAAGCCGGGATTCCTGATCGGTGGCGTCCCTAAGAATTTTGATGTTTCTGCTCGGGTTGGTGGTTCACCGTTTTTTGTCATCGAAGCGGATGAATATGACACCGCGTTTTTTGATAAACGCTCGAAATTTGTACATTACTGCCCACGTACGCTGATTCTGAATAATCTGGAATATGATCACGCCGATATTTTTCCTGATCTGGCGGCAATCCAGACCCAGTTTCACCACCTTATTCGGATTGTGCCGGGAAATGGTCAGATCATCCTGCCGCAAGGGCAGCCTGCGCTGGAAGAGGTGCTGGAGCGCGGACGCTGGAGTGAATTGGTACAAACCAGTGTTGATGGTGGCGATGCCGAGTTTCAGGCGAATCTGTTATCTGAAGACGGTTCCCGGTTTGAGGTATTACATAACGGTGAAGTAAAAGGCGTCGTGGAGTGGTCGATGACCGGTCTGCACAGTGTGAATAACGGACTGGTAGCATTGGCTGCTGCCCGCAATGTGGGCGTTCTGCCAGAGCATTCAATCGAGGCATTAAGTGCCTTTGGTGGTGTAAAACGGCGTATGGAGCTGGTGGGGGATGTGAACGGTATCAAAGTTTACGATGACTTTGCTCATCACCCTACGGCTATTGAAACCACGCTGGCCGGTTTGCGTGCCAATGTGGGGAACGCACAGATTATCGCGGTGATCGAGCCACGCTCGAACACCATGCAGCAGGGAGTGCATCAGGATACGCTGGCGGCATCGTCGGTGATGGCGGATCGGGTGTTCTGGTCACAGCCCAAAGATATGGATTGGTCACTGGAAGCTGCAGTGGCAGACAGTCCGGTACCGGCTTATGTCTGTGATAATACCGAGGATATTGTACGTCAGGTGTCGGAATTGGCCGCGCCGGGCACTCATGTGGTTGTGATGAGCAACGGTGGATTCGAAGGGATCCACGGACGTTTGGTGTCTGCGCTGGAGGGGACGAGTGCATGAAGCTTGATCGAGTGACACTTGCCATTACCGGGGCTTCTGGTGTGCAGTATGGTTTGCGTTTGCTGGAGTGTCTGGTTGCTGCCGACATTCAGGTGCTGGTGCTGATCTCCCGTGCTGCTCAGGTGGTCATTGCGACTGAAACGGAGTTAAAGATGCCTGGCGCAACCGCCGAGCAAGAGCAGTTCCTCACCGATCTATACAGCGCCAAAGACGGTCAGATACGTGTCTTTGGTCGTGAGCAATGGATGTCCCCAGTGGCATCCGGTTCCGGTGCGCCCTCTGCGATGGTTGTCTGTCCCTGTAGCACGGGCTCTCTGTCTGCCATTGCTTGTGGTGCGAGCAATAACTTGATCGAGCGTGCGGCTGATGTGGCCTTGAAAGAGCGTCGTCAGTTGATTCTGGTGCCACGCGAGGCGCCATACTCTGAAATTCATCTTGAACACATGCTGAAACTGACGCGTATGGGGGCTGTGGTGATTCCCGCCAGTCCAGGGTTTTACAACAAGCCCGCCTCGGTTGAAGATATGATCGATTTTGTCGTCGCCCGTATTCTGAACCAGCTTGGTGTTGAACAGACCTTAATGCCGCGTTGGGGAGATGACCTGATCAGGTGAAATCAGCGTCTTGTCAGAGTAGAATCCGCCCCTTGTCTGTAAACAGGTTTGAGTCATGCCCAAGATTTTAGCGCTGGATACGTCCACTGATGCTTGTTCTGTAGCGTTGGATGTTGATGGTGAAGTAAAACAGGATTTTCGGATTATCCCCCGTCAGCATACGAAGCAGCTGTTGCCGATGGTGCAGCAGATGTTGAGCGATTGTGGTCTGAACGTGTCAGATCTGGATGCTATCGCTGTAGGTCGTGGGCCGGGTTCATTTGCCGGCATTCGTATCGCAACCGGGGCCGCTCAGGGTCTGGCGTTTGCGGCTGAGCTACCGATGTTGCCGACCTCCACACTGGCTGCGATCGCATTGCGTATCTATCGCGATACGGGGGCAGAGTTTATTGTGACTGCGCTGGATGCGCGGATGAATGAAATCTATTGCTGTGCGTACCAGATTCAGAACGGTCTGCCGGTGGCTCTGATGCCTGAAACAGTGTGTGCACCCGGTCAGTTGCAGTTGCCAGAGGAATCGCAGCATTGGACGGTAGGTGGCAGCGGCTGGTGCTATCTGGAGGATATGTCCGCAGAGGTGCAGCAAGCCGTGACACCATTAGAGGATACGGTGTATCCGGCGGCGGCAGAGATTGTCACATTGGCGTTGCAAGATTGGGAAGCAGGGAAAGCCGTGCCGCCAGAAGAAGCGCTGCCGGTTTATTTACGTGATCAAGTTGCATGGAAGAAGAAGGACCAACAGTAAGTTATGGATTGGCTACAAGTTACGATTCTCGCTCTTATTCAGGGATTGACCGAATTTCTACCGATCTCTAGTTCTGCTCATCTGATTCTGCCGTCGCAGTTATTTGGCTGGGAAGATCAGGGATTAGCGTTTGATGTGGGGGTGCATGTAGGCACGTTGAGTGCTGTGATGTTGTACTTCCGCAAAGATATCGTGACGATGATTGGTGCCTGGCTGAACTCCCTGCGGGGACGCATGAGCCCTGAAGGTTGGTTGGCCTGGTATGTTGCACTGGCGACCATTCCAGCAGTGGCTTTTGGCTTGGCGATCAATGACATCATTGATGTTTATGGCCGGTCTATTTTGGTTATCGCAGGTACAACACTGATTTTTGGCGCACTGCTCTGGTGGGCTGATGTTAACCGTACCGAAGTGCGTCCGCTGGAAAAAATCACGCTGAAAGATGCAATGATCATTGGCGTTGCGCAGGCAGTGGCTCTGATTCCGGGGACTTCGCGTAGTGGTATTACAATTACCGCAGCGCTGATGCTGGGTCTGGAACGGCAGGCCGCAGCGCGTTTCTCCTTTCTGTTGTCGATCCCGGTGATTCTGGGAGCTGGTATGCTGAAAGGTAAGGAATTGATGGAGACGGGGACGGATGCTCAGTGGGTCATGGTGGCAGGTGGTGCTGCGATCGCTGCTGTGAGTGCCTACAGCTGTATTCACCTCTTTCTGAAATGGCTGGATCGTATTGGCATGTTGCCATTTGTGATCTACCGTTTAGCTTTAGGCGTTGCGTTGCTGGCGATCTATTTTATGGCCTGAACCGGGCCATCGAATCTCCAGAGCGTTTGGGTCATTAACCGAAACTGAGGAATCTGATGCAGGTAGGTGCGCATAACTCGCTGCAGCCGTTGTCTGTTTTGCAGAAACAGCGTCCGGCTACGCGTCCTCAACCGGTACAGACGCTCAATGATAGTCAGCGGTTGGATGCCAGTCGCAAAACTAACTACTCTGCAGCATTGCAGGGTGAATACGTACAGCGTAGTTCGCAGGGTGAATCCTTCGAACACCTTGAGGGTATAGGACTTTCGGTGCGCTCTGCGTTGGAAACATACGCTGAAACCGCCAGCTTTCAACCACGTTCTGCGAGTGGTGAGCTGGTGGGTGTCGATCTCTATGTCTGACCTCTATTTTATATTGCCGCTCTGTTCTACTGACCGAATCTACCTATGACTGAAAATACTCTGGCTGTTTTACTGACCGATCCTTCCTGTACAGAACGTGCAGAGGCGCTGGCGGCTGAAATGTCATGCCCCCTGCTGACAGCGGCGGAGGAAACAGACCGCTTTGAAGTGCTGTTACAGGTGGGGCTGGATGGTCTGAGTTTGCAGGCGACAGGAAAAAAGGCACCTGGCGCCATTAAAGCTGATTTTCTGGCGGGCGCAACGGCGCACCGGCGAAAGTTTGGCGGTGGTAAGGGGCAAATGATAGCCAAAGCCGTTGGTGTAAAAGGTGGTGTGCGTCCGCAAGTACTGGATGTGACTGCGGGTTTAGGCAAGGATGCGTTCGTACTGGCCACACTGGGCTGTGATATGACCTTGGTGGAGCGAGCACCGGTGATTCATGCGTTGCTAAAAGACGGGTTGGAGAGGGCTGCTGAAGATTGGGATGTAGCTGAAATTGTTGATCGAATGCAGCTGCATCATGCTAACAGTATCGAGTGGATGCAGGCACAGCATGCCGCCGGTGAGTCGTATCAGGTGGTGTATGTTGATCCGATGTTCCCGCACAACGATAAATCGGCGTTGGTGAAAAAGGAGATGCGGGTATTTCGTCCGGTAGTGGGGGATGATACCGATGCGGAGCAGCTATTAGAGGCCGCGATTGCCATCGCAGAGAACCGTGTTGTTGTGAAGCGACCGCGCAAAGCACCTACCATCGGTGATCGCGCGCCTAGCTTTCAGCTAGAAGGAAAATCCAGTCGCTACGATATTTACACGCTGAAGAAGTTGGTCTGATCTGCCTGTGCTTCCTTGTTTCACATGTTTTACCTTTCTAACCGGCGCTTCCCAGTTTCTGATCAATACTAACGATCAGGTGTGGGCGTAAAACCTTACGCGCCAGTTTAAATAATGGGCTGGGGTCCTGGTTCAGGTGAATGCGGCCGTCCGTACTGCCGAGCAACTCATGAGCCCGGGCTTGTTCAATAAAGCTCTTCAGTACCCGTTTATCCGCATACTCTCTCGATTGAAATCCGTAGGTTCGGTGGATCATTATCGCCAGTCGCGCACTCTGACTGATGAGGTCGTCCTGGCTGATCTGTTGGTAACGATCAACAATTCTCAGAACAAGGTAGTAACGCAAAAGAATGGGTTCTGCCGTCATTTGTAATATTTGGCTGGTGGAGGATTCAGGTGCATGCCAGTGTTGCTGGTGGTTCATAAGCAGTGCGTTGTCGTGCAGCGTGTCCCTAACACTGCGCAGCGTCTTCGTGAGATTGTCTTTGTGCCAGGGCAGTGTCAGTTCAGCATCCAAAACCGGATAGAGCTGGCTGAGTAGCCGGCTGATGAGCTGGGAACGGCTGCCCTCAAGACGCCTTACCATCAGCAGGTATAAGCCGGGCAGGGCGAGCAGATGAAGTAGGGTGTTGCGGTAGAAGGTCAGCGTTTGGGCCTGTTCTTCACTAATAGAGACTTGATCTTCAGCAATACTGATTTGCTGATAGCGCTGTGCCTGTTCTAGCCATTGTTCAGGCGTTTTATCGGGAAGACGCAGTGCCAGCCCAGGCAGTTGGCTGAGCAGTTGTATTAATGCCTGACACTGCTCGATCAGCGGCTTTTTGGTGATATGGCGAGACGGTGTTGCCAATAGGCAGGTAGCGAGCAGGCTGATTGGTAATAGCGATGCTGAGCGGTTTATCTGACGCAGGGTCATCTGTCCCAGCTTAGCGGCCTGATCTGCAGCCGGTTGATCTATTTTCACATGATCGGCCAGCAATATCGGTTCGCCAATATTCAGGTGGGCCCCGCCGTAGCGTTTACCCAGCAGGGACAGTGCTGACAGGCTGCTACCGAGGTTTTCTGTTTGTTTGGGGCTGCCGGCTAATTCCGCCTGATATCCCTGGCCCTCCATCAAGCGGTCATACCCGATCCACACCGGGATGATCGCTAAAGGAATATTCGGCGTGGCCTGGTATGACTCAATGGTCATGCGCAGTAGTCCTGTGCGGGCATGTAAAAGCCGTCCGGTGCGACTGCGCCCGCCTTCAATAAAGTACTCCAGCGCGTGGCCGTGATGGCTCATCGTTTCCAGATAGGTTTTATACAAGGTGTAGTACAGCTGGTCCCCTTTGAAGGAGCGACGCATAAAGATCGCACCGCCACGGCGTAAAATAGGGCCAATGACCGGGAAGTTCAGGTTATCACCCGCGGCGACATGAGGCAGCATCAGGCCTTTCTGATGCAGCGCCCAGGAAAGGGTGACATAGTCCATATGACTGCGGTGGCAAGGGAGGTAGATCAGCTGGTGAGTCTGCGATAAGCGGCGTACTTGTTCGGTGTTGTGTAGCTGAATTCCATCCGGGTATAGCCGTTTAGCGATGGTGCTGACAACGGCGTTTAGCATGCGGGCAACGTTAGGGCTGAAATCTGCGGCGATGCTATCCAATATCCGCTGACTTTCCTGTTCCGCGCTGAAACGATTTATCCCTTGCTGTTCGCAGTATTGATCTAAAGTGGACTGAACGTTTTTATGTTGCATGATCTGCTTGAGCAGCGTCCGGCGATGCGACAGATCAGGCCCAAGTACGGCGCGTCGGGTAATTTGAAAGTGAGTACGCAAGACACGGGTGAGCTTACGGCTGGCTTCCTCAATGGAAAGCTCCTGCAAGGTGTCGAGTAATACCGGCTTATCGGCTGACACGAGTGTCTTGCGGCCATTCAGGATGATGCGCAAGGCACGGGTGATGGGGTTCCCATGCGTCCAGCTTTCTCCAAATAGTGCGCGTACCAGGCTTCTTTCGCGTTTTGGCAGGTGGCCAAAAAAAACGGATACCGGGATCAACCGGATCTCTATATCAGGATTGCTGCGCTGCGCTTTGATCAGCGCATACAGATCTTCTCCGAGGGGCTGCTCACCTGCGGAATCGGCAAACAGTAATTTGCTTTCATCGATTGCAGGCAGCAGGTTGCGCAGCACCAGCGGAAGACTGCTGCGCTTATGTTCCAGAACGAAATAGGTATGGGGACCGGTCGCGAGTATCGGTTCACCAATAATCGAGGGTTTAACGAACAGTTTCAGCAGCCACTGCTGTAGGGGTGCGCTCCAGTGCATGATGCCCGTCTCCCGTTTCAGGAAATCAATAATGTGGTGGCGGTGGTTCGTCTTCTGCTGAGCTTAAAGGATCACCGCGCATAGATTCAAGGTTGCTGCTGATGATCTTGACCATTCGGGTGAGCATCTCAATTTGCTTTTCCTGATGGGCCATCTCGGTGCTCATCTTATCGATGGTGTCTTCCTGGAAAGCGACACGGCTTTCCAGTTCAGTTAAACGTTCATCCTGTGACATGGATTACCTCAAATACCTCGGAAAAAGGGTATACCGTCATAGTTTATATCCCCTTAGTTTAAATTAAATTGGGTATTTATGACTTAAGCTGTTGAATAAAAGAATCAAATTGATTATATGTGTGGGGTTAATGCTGTTTGTTAGCATTGTTTCATTAAAAACAAATAAAGACGAGTTAAGAGATAGCTAAATGAGTGGTAATAAGCTTATCCGATGTGTTGTGATCAGTGCTTTAGCTGCCGTACTGTTGCCCGTTTTACTGGGTGCTGTCGGTGGTATTGAAGTACCAATGAGTGTCCCTGTTCTGTTAGTTGTGTTTGTTGTAGCGTTGGCGAGTACTTTATTTGCGTCCATGGGAGTCGCAACTGCACCGGCATCTGGGCATGTTCATGCGCAGTCTGGTGCGGAAGAGACCGACCTGTCTGATGAAGACGATGGTCGTGAAATGGGTACTGTTAAATGGTTTAACGTCTCCAAAGGGTTTGGTTTTATTACCCGTGATAATGGCGACGATGTATTTGTTCACTTCCGCAATATTCGTGGTCGTGGTCATCGCTCTCTGGCTGAAGGTCAGAAAGTACTGTTTAGCGTTCGCGAAAGCGACAAAGGTTTACAGGCTGAAGACGTTTCTGTCGTTCGTGCCTGATAACTGCCCGCGGGGATGGACTCTCATCCCCGCATTATTTCCTGCTTTAATTTCCTTTCGACCGTTTCCCAATCTGAATAACCGAGACTGATCGGTACCAATGTGTTGTTGTCCGTAGCCAGATATAAACTTGGAAACCCGTTTGCACCTATCTGTCGGCTCAGCTTTAAGTGCTGTTGCAGAAGGGTTTCAATGGACTCTGATTCCATAAGCTGAATAAACGTATCTTCATCCAGACCCAGATTTACCGCAATGTTGGACAGTGTTGATATATCTGAAGGGTTTTTAGCGTCCAGATAATATGCCTGTTGAATTGCGTTGATCATATCGCTGGTGCAGCCTTCTCTGAGCTGTTCGGCGGCTAATACCGCGCGGCAGGCAGGATAAGTACTGCGTCGTGGTTGGCAGGTCGTCCAGAAGTCATGATTGAAGGATGTGCCGGTATGTTGGTTGATATGCCGCCAGGTTGATTGAATGGTCTGTTGTAGTGGCTGTGGCATCGGTGCATCTGAATCCGGTGCAAGTCCACCCATCAAATACTCGACCGAGATGTCCGGATACTGTTGCTGGAGTTGCTTCATTGTTGGTGCAAAAGCCCAGCACCAACTGCACATTGGATCCATCACATACAAAAAATTCATCAGAATAAAGCGCTCTGTTGCTGTTGGGAATCAGGCCAGTCGGTAAAACACACCTGACCGGGACGTTCTGCTTCTAGCTTAGCTGCAAATAGGCGGGCAACATCCGGGGCTGATCGGTTATCTGGAGTGTGCAGGAAGATGTAAGGGCTACGTCCCTCATCCAGCCACTGTACAACCTTGTTAATCCAGGGGTTCAGATAGTTCGTACTGCTTTCCCAATTCATCGCAGTAATAAAACGAACCATCGGTTGCATGCCTGTCGCTAGCACATGCACTGGCATATTGGGTTTGGCTCCTAATGCTTCTTGTGTTGCATGGTCTGTTGTCGGGTGGTTAAACAGCGGTCGGGTATCAAAGGTGGTGCGATTGATTCCTGAATCCAATAGTAAGCGGTTGAAGTCGCGTTCCCGATCGTCTTTTTTGAAAAAACCGATGTTACGTACCTCGATACTGTAGTTGAATCCCGTGGGTAATATGCTGAAAAACTCCTGCAGTTGAGGCAGATGTTGTGGGCTAAATGTTTCAGGCAATTGCAGGCATAACAGGCCGAGGCGGTCTTCCAGTTTCTGCATGCAGTTGAACAGTTCAGTCAGCTCTTTGTCGCAATGACGAAGTTGGCTGAGATGGCTGATTGTTTGTGGAAACTTGAAACAGAAGCGAAACGGCTCGGTCGTTTCTGACAGCCAGCGCTGGATGGCATCCGTACTGGGTAAACCAAAAAACGTAGTATTACCTTCTACAGAAGAGAAGTAGCGGGCGTATAAGCCCAAGGGATGAGACTGGCTGTTGCCAGCCAGAGGACCATCTCCCCAGTCAGGGTGATTCCATTGAGGGAGGCCAATATAGCAGCGAGGGGCGTTATCTGACACGTGTTAGCAATTCTGTTGGGTTTAATATTACTTCTAACGCAAGGTATCAAAATGGTGGATAAATTCCAGCATTCCCTTGGCAAATGAATCGACGGAAATAGAGTGTTTTTTGCACTGCAGCACTTAATTTAACTTTTTTAAAACAAAAGGTTGTTATTGATGTAACAGCTCTATAATATACGCCCCACGTTGATGCGGGGTGGAGCAGCCTGGTAGCTCGTCGGGCTCATAACCCGAAGGTCGTCAGTTCAAATCTGGCCCCCGCT
>NZ_JADEYS010000024.1 GCF_015209595.1 Pontibacterium sinense
CCTAATTAGTACCCGTGTGGTATGAGAGAGAACCCCAGTTGCGATGCAGCTGGGGTTTTTTCGTTATGGCCGGAGATTAAAACGGCCGCGCACTGCGTGCTCCCATCTTAATGTAGGGTTGTCTTCAGGCAACCCGGCAGGCGGCAGCTGCCTTCCGCCAATCACCTTAGCTCCGAACTCGAACACGTCATCCGTACTTCACCAAAGTGCCGGTCGCCTAAAGAAAACCCTGCAGGGTAAGCTTGCTAAGCTCTTATTGTGTAGGTCATCTATCTTCCGTGCCCTCTGCAGCAACAACACAACGGTGGTGGGGCTGCTCTCTGAGGTTTTCTCGCACTCATATTCGCTATAAAAAACTTCGTACGGGCCACCTGTGCTGCTTTCAAGCGCTGTGCTTTTTACGATTAAGCAGGCCTTCAAATGCATGCACTATTCTTGTCTCTTTATTTGCGAATGATTTATCGATATGCGATTGGTTATCCATGAAGCTTTTATGACATCTGGAGACTAGTGGGTGTTTTTCAGTCTGGTTTCATTTCTTGGTCATACAGTTAGCGTGTACACAAACCAAAGGTGGTGATATGAAACTCATTATGAAATCTCTGTTAGGTGTTGTGGCAGCAATGTTATTCGTGAGCAGTGTGACTGCAGAGACTTTGCGTCCGAGTTATGATTTTGATGATGACTGGGAGGAGCGGGTGCTGCGCTTCACGCCTGAGCAGCATGAGAACGTTGATAGCTAGTGGTAAATATCTGGTGACCGCCCCGGTAGGGGCGGTTCTAATGCCTCTACCTCTACCTCTACCTCTACCTCTACCTCTACCTCTAGCTCTAGCTCTAGCTCTAGCTCTAGCTCTAGCTCTAGCTTTAGCTTTAGTAGAACTGAAACAAAGCTAAGCTAAATGATCGCAAAGAGGCGAATGATAATGAATGCTATTAACGTTGACATTTGCGTAGATGGATGTGAAAATCCGTTCACTTTTAAAAAGCTAAAAGCTTGGGAAACCAGAGGCCCCTTCTATAAGTGGATGTCATGCGTTTTAGGGGGAGTTGTGGCTTTGGTGTGAAGGTGGAGCTGTTGGTTTTAAGAGTAGCTGATTATATCTTTATTCTTGCTGTAATGAATTTTATGCTTTTTCTTAATAGGCTTGAGTTTGGGAAGAGATAACTGAATCTTTAATCATTTTTAAACCTTACTGTCATATAACAACCCTAATATCGCAGCCCATAAATTATGGCTGGATTCTACTTCAGTGGTTGTTAGATACAGGTAGAAAGTTTGGTTCCATATTTTTTAACAATTGTTGGGCTTTATGAAAAAAATACTGTGTGCTTTTTTTGTCTCATTGCTGGGTTTCAGTTCTTCTCTTGTTGCTGATGTAAAAGTGCAGTTTGAGGAAGGAATTTCTGTGCTTGCATTAAATGGTAAGGAAGTCACTCATGAAAGTATTTTTTCAGGGACTGACTCGGTAAAGTTAAATGATGGTCTCAATCAGTTGTTGGTTCAATATACTGCTGAGTTAAAAAAATCAGCTGATGATTTCGAGTTGGAAAATACAGGCTCTTTCGTGCTGTTATTCGACGCAAAGAACACGGCTCTCATATTAAAGGCTCCATTAATTCGCAACGAAGACGATGTTGATGCCTTTAACCGCAGCGGAGACTGGCGTCTACTGAACGCTAGTGGTGTTGCTCAGGCAATTAAAATTAGTCCGCTGAAAAAGGATGGCTTTCAGTTGAGTCGTGATTACGAACGCGAGCTGAAAGACTTTAACTTGACGGATGCCGTGGCAGCACTCCCGTATGAAAGAGTAGTTGGTTTGGCTGATGCAAGCCCATTACCTGCAGCTAAGTCACAGTCAGGTAATAAAGATAAGGCAAACTCTTCTGAGTTGAATATGCCAGAGAAAATGCTTCGTTACTGGTATAACCAAGCAGATTCAGAAACAAGAAAACGTTTCAAAAAGTGGATCAGCCAATAACTCATGTAAATAGCTATTTTTAGCTGCCCTTAAGAAAAAATATTTATTGGATTTGTCTCGCCCTTTTAATAAGGGTGCAGGGATTGCTTTGCTCAAAATTTGTCGATTTTTAATTATTCATCCTTAAATCTGGAGAGAAAGGAAATGAAAAAGCTGATTTTGGTTGCTGCTATTGCAGCTGCTACAACTGTTGGTTCTGTAAACGCTGCTACTATTTATGAAGGCAAAGGTCTGACTTACAAGCTGAAAGGCGACTGGCAGGTTCAGCTGCGTGACAACGCTTCTAAAACTAAAGATGCAGAAGTTGAGTTCGACGATCTGGAACTGAAAAACTCTGTAACTTACGATCTGGGTAACGGCCTGAAAGCTTTCGGTCAGCTGGATTTCGGCTTTAAAGATGCTGCAGAAGACAAGCAGTCTGGTAGTAAGCTGGAAGAAGCTTACCTGGGCCTGGACTTCGGTATGGCTGCAGTGGCTGTAGGTAAGCAGAACAATGCTGCTGATGAGTTTGGTGTTGAGGGTGCATACGAGCACGCTGTATCGGAAGATGCATTCGATGCTGCCGGCCAGACTGACGGCGATGACGTGATTCGTTTGGACGTTGCTACCGACAACTTTACTCTGATTACTTCCACTGAGCTGGAAGCTGAAGGTGAAAACAGTGCAGGCGATGCTTCTTTCGAAATTTTTGCTGCAACAAGCGTAGGTGGTGTTGAACTGGCTGCTGCTTATCAGACTATTGATAAAACTGCGGGCGATGTTGATTCCTGGGGTCTGAGTGCTGCTACTAAGCTGGGTTCCGTTGCACTGGCTGCTGATTACAGCTCCCGTGATACGGGTTCTGTTGATCTGGACACTTACAACGTAGTTGCTAAGTTCAAAGCATCCAAAACGACTACTTTCGCTCTGGGTCTGACTGAAGAAGAAACTTCAGCGTCTACTGATGCTACTCAGATTTACGCTAACGTAACGTATAAATTCCCAGCACAGAAAAACGTAAGCGTTTTTGCTGAAATCTCTGACATTGACGAAGATGGCAAAGATCTGGATCTGGATGTGCTGGCAGGTATGCGCATCAAGTTCTAATGCCTGAAACATGTATATTGAGGTGATTGTGTGGTCCCCCCCTTCAAACCACACAACGACTTCGTATTAGGTCGGCTTTTGCCGGCCTTTTTTATTTCTGAGATATAGGGGGCTACGGAGTGGCAGCTCTCGCCACATGAGGTGGCGACGGGTGCAATTATTGAACGCATTGCCTCGGATTAGGTGTTGGGGATTACTTGGCGTCTTACGCTTGGTGTCTCATATCTCATATCTCATATCTCATATCTCATATCTCATATCTCATACCCCATACCCCATACCCCATACCCCATACCCCATACCCCATACCCCATACCCCATACCCCATACCCCATACCCCATACCTCAGACCTCAGACCTCAGACCTCAGACCTCAGACCTCAGACCTCAGACCTCAGACCTCAGACCTCAGACCCCAGACCCCAGACCCCAGACCCCAGACCCCAGACCCCAGACCCCAGACCCCAGACCCCAGACCTCATACCATGTTGGAGAGGATTATCTGACGTATTGATGAAAAAGGTTTAGTCGAAGTGGCATGATTGGCGGGTAGTAGAAAGGAGGCGAGGCGATTGTATAGGGGGATGCTTTATGGTTGGGGGAAGGGGGGTAGCTCGCGACTTGTGTGCGGCTACCCAGAAGCAGAGGGCTAGTTAAACTGTTGCACCAACGCACTTAAGCTGGTGCTGATTTTGGAAAGTTCAGAGGCATATTTCTGATTATTATCCGCTTCCTGTGATGAGCTTTTGGATAAATCGGCGGCTTCGTTTACTGCGTTACTAATCTCGGTTGTGCTGCACGTTTGTTCTTCGGTTGCAGAGGCGATGAGCGAGTTCATGTTATGGACGTTTTCTATGGACTCACGAACGGACTCAATCGTGTTTTGGGCATCTTGGGCGGATTGTATTGTGATTGCAGCTGCATCCAGTTGTTTGTTCATGCGTTCAGTGGTTGTTGATGTAGCTTGATTGAGCTTGTCTGTTATTAGCTTTATTTCGATGGCTGAGCTGCTGGTTCGGGATGCGAGGTTACGTACCTCATCGGCGACCACAGCAAACCCGCGGCCGGCTTCGCCCGCGCGAGCAGCTTCGATTGCTGCATTGAGTGCAAGTAGATTGGTTTGCTCGGCGAAGCCCTGGATGACTTCTAAGGCGCTTTCTATTTCTCGGGCGTCTTGTTTGAGCAGCTCAAGTGCCTTGGCTGTTTCTTCTACTTCGCCGGTGAGAGAGTGAATGCTATTGCTGGTTGTGAGCATGTAGTCAGCACTTTGGTTGGCGAGTGATTGTGCCTCTGAGGTAGCGTTACTGGTTTGGGCGGCGTTTTCTGCGACTTGCTGGTAGGAGCCGTCAAGCTGTGTCATTTGTACGGCCACTCGTTCGGTTGAGGAAAGCTGCTTGGAAACAATCGATTCCAGATGGATTGCACCTTGAGATATCTGATGCTCAAGCGAACTTAGGTGTTGTGTCTCGTTGCGTATCTGAGCGATGAGATGTGTGAAGTAGCTATGCAGCGCGTTGACGGAGCAATGCAGGCTCTTTACTTCTGAAATACTGCTTCTAAGGTTGAACTCCTTGCTCAGGTCGCCCTTAGATAACTTGTCTATATAGTTGCTGGTTTCTATTAGAATACGTGACAGGCGATGCTTTAGCAGGGTCATCAGCAGACCGGTGACCACAATTAAGGTGACGCAGATGGCCAGAAGAAAGTACACGTCGCGCTGTATCGCCGCGTATCGCTGATTAACCGCTGCGGCATAGCGTGACAGGCTCTGTTCGAGTTCGTTCAGGTGTTGTTGGGTGGCGTGTTTGGCTTGTTGTTTTTGGGTAATAAATTTTTGTGCGTTATTCAGTTCTTTAGGGTAGCGCTTAACGAGCGAACGGATCTCGTCAATGATGGCGTCTCCTTTGTCTTCCCGGTCGTTGGATTCTTCGTCCTTCTGCCACCCCATAAGTGATGCGAGATCATCCCCGTCATCACTTTCTTGCGAGTAGACACCCAGCCGGGGCAAACCGTGCAGGATGAGAGATGTTTGATTCAGTTCACTCTGATAGTGCTTCAGCGTGTCCAGTTTGTCATTACTATCATCGGTAAAGTAGCTTTGGCGAGTGTGGCTGAGAGCGACCAGTGAGCGCTGTAGTTGGGTAATCAGAGCGAGGTATTGTTGGCGCTGTTGTGGGTTGGCTAGGTTAGCGGACTCGGTATATTCGGTCGCGCGGGCCAGCTCGCCTATGAGTTCGCGTTCATTATTGATCAGCAGCTCCTGAGGATCTGCGAGTTTTCCTGCTGCACGCAACTCAGACAACGTGGTGTTGCTGAGCTTATCTAGTAGTGCAACCGTCTCATTGCGCATCTCAGTCGACAGGTGGGTGTTTTGACTGGTGCTATCGATAACAGTCGAAATGTTATCGCTGATGGTCGTCAGTAAAGTGGCATTGCCGTTAAGCAGGTAGGTGTGGATAGGTTTGCCTATCAGCTCCCGTACTTCGCGTTGGTAGTTCTGGTAGTAAGCGCTGGCGGAAAATGCGTCATGAAGTCGGTTTAACGACCAGATAACCGAACCGCTCAAAAAAATGACAATAAATAGCAGCGCTAAAGTTGCCAGGCGGGTGAGCTGTGAAATTTTCATCTGTGTCTCTCTGATCAAACGGCTCTAACGTGCGTTTGCCGGTCTATATCGGGCATATAAAGAAATATTGTAATGACCATTTCATTACGTTTTTGTGACGTTGGGTTGGATGCAGAGATGAGGCCTTAAACAACACTATCGAGTGATGTTGAGTGCGTGGACAGGAGCCGCTAAATCGACTAAAATACCGCCGGTTTGGCTGAGAGAAATCAGCTGATCTCAGGAGCAGCATATTAGAGCGAGGTTAAAATTCGGTTTTGCCTCGCTTTTTTGCACGTATCGTTTTCATCAGTCTAGTTTTTGTATCGCGCAGTGCGGGGGGAGGTTCAATTGTCGAGACCAGCCATTTTGGCCCTTGAGGACGGCAGTATTTTCAAGGGGGTGGCGATTGGCGCTGACGGTCAGTCGAGCGGTGAGGTGGTATTTAACACTTCTATGACCGGTTATCAGGAGATCCTGACTGATCCGTCCTATTGCCGCCAGATCGTTACTCTGACTTATCCACATATCGGTAATGTGGGTGCCAATAAAGAGGATGAAGAGTCATCCCAGACCTGGGTATCCGGTCTCGTAATTCGTGATCTGCCGCTGGTAGCGAGCAACTTCCGTAGCGAGAAGTCTCTGGACGAATACCTGAAAGACAATAACATCGTAGGTATCGCTGATATTGATACCCGTCGCCTGACGCGTATTTTACGTGAAAAAGGTTCTCTGGGCGGCTGCATTATGGCCGGCGATGTGAATGAAGAACAAGCATTAGCAGCGGCAAAAGAATTCCCAGGTCTGAAAGGTATGGATCTGGCGAAGGAAGTCACCGTCGCTAAGGCATATGAGTGGCGCTCCTCTACCTGGAAACTGGGCAAAGGTCACGAAGATAAGACCGATGACGAGTTGGCGCATCATGTTGTTGCGTATGACTTTGGCGTGAAGAGCAACATCCTACGCATGCTGGTAGAGCGTGGCTGTCGTTTGACGGTCGTACCTGCTCAAACCCCAGCTGCAGATGTATTGGCTTTGAACCCGGATGGCGTATTCCTTTCCAACGGACCTGGTGATCCAGAGCCGTGTGATTACGCGATTAATGCCATTCAGGAGATCTGTAAAACTGATTTGCCTATCTTTGGTATCTGTCTGGGCCATCAGTTGCTGGCGCTGGCTTCCGGTGCGCAAACTGAAAAGATGAAGTTCGGCCACCATGGTGCTAACCACCCGGTGCAGGATCTGGATTCAACTAAGGTGATGATCACCAGTCAGAATCACGGCTTTGCTGTTGCTGAAGATTCGCTGCCAGATACGTTACGCCCAACGCATAAATCTCTGTTTGATGGTTCATTGCAAGGTATCGAGCGGACTGATCGCCCGGCCTTCAGCTTCCAGGGTCACCCTGAGGCGAGCCCGGGGCCACATGATGTGGCACCACTGTTCGATCGTTTTATCGAGCAGATTAAAGCGCGTAAGAACGCGTAAGTACTTTAGACAGAACGAACAGTCACTTGATACGACCGGTATATACTGATGCCAAAACGTACGGACATAAAAAGCATTTTGATTCTTGGCGCTGGCCCGATTGTAATCGGCCAGGCCTGCGAGTTTGACTACTCTGGTGCCCAGGCTTGTAAAGCACTGAGAGAAGAGGGTTATCGAGTTATTTTGGTTAACTCTAACCCGGCGACCATCATGACCGACCCGGCGATGGCCGATTCCACTTATATTGAGCCGATCAACTGGAAAACAGTTGCGAAGATTATTGAGAAAGAGCGTCCAGATGCGCTGCTGCCTACAATGGGTGGCCAGACTGCACTGAACTGCGCTTTGGATCTTGATCGCGAAGGTGTACTGAAAGAGTTTGGCGTTGAGATGATCGGCGCAACTCAGGATGCCATTGATAAAGCAGAAGACCGTGACCGCTTTGATAAAGCGATGAAAAACATCGGTCTGGAATGCCCGCGTGCTGCAATTGCGCACAGCCTCGAAGAGGCTTTGCAGGTACAGGCTCAGCTTGGTTTCCCATGTATCATTCGTCCATCTTTCACGATGGGTGGTACCGGCGGTGGTATCGCATACAACAAAGAAGAGTTTGTTGAAATCTGCGAGCGCGGTCTCGATCTGTCACCAACCAGCGAACTGCTGATTGATGAATCTCTGATCGGTTGGAAAGAATATGAGATGGAAGTTGTACGTGATAAAAACGACAACTGCATCATCATCTGTTCTATTGAAAACTTTGATGCTATGGGCGTACATACCGGTGATTCCATTACGGTAGCGCCTGCACAAACGCTGACAGATAAAGAGTATCAATTGATGCGTAATGCATCGATTGCTGTCTTGCGCGAGATCGGTGTTGAAACAGGTGGATCCAACGTTCAATTTGGTGTGAATCCTGAAGACGGCCGTATGGTTGTTATCGAGATGAACCCACGTGTATCTCGTTCATCTGCATTGGCATCTAAGGCAACAGGCTTCCCTATTGCTAAAGTTGCTGCGAAGCTGGCTGTGGGTTATACCCTGGACGAGCTGCAGAACGACATCACCGGTGGTGCTACTCCGGCTTCTTTTGAGCCTGCTATCGACTACGTTGTTACTAAGATTCCTCGTTTCACTTTCGAGAAATTCCCGCAGGCTAATGACCGTCTGACCACACAGATGAAGTCTGTTGGTGAGGTTATGGCGATCGGTCGTACTCAGCAGGAATCTTTGCAGAAAGCTTTGCGTGGACTGGAAGTCGGTGCAACGGGCTTTGATCCAATTATTGACCTGGAAAGCGAAGACGCACGTACCGATATCGTGCGTGAGATGAAGCAGCCGGGTGATAAACGTATTTGGTTCCTGGGCGATGCATTCCGTCTGGGGATGTCCGTTGAAGAGCTATACGAACTGTCCGGTATTGATCCTTGGTTCCTGGTTCAGGTTGAAGACATCATCAAAGATGAGCAGCGTGTGTCTGAAATGGCACTGTCTGAACTGGATAAGGACACCTTGTTCCGTCTGAAACGCAAAGGTTTCTCAGATGAGCGTCTGGCCGTGTTGCTGGGTGTGAGTGAGAAACAGGTACGTAAACACCGTCATGGACTGGATATTCGTCCGGTGTTTAAGCGTGTTGATACCTGTGCGGCTGAGTTCTCTACTGATACCGCTTATATGTATTCTTCTTATGAAGAAGAGTGTGAAGCGAATCCTTCCGACCGTGACAAAATCATGGTTATTGGTGGTGGTCCTAACCGTATCGGGCAAGGCATCGAGTTTGACTACTGCTGTGTACACGCAGCGCTTGCGGCTCGCGCTGATGGCTTTGAAACCATCATGGTTAACTGTAACCCTGAGACTGTTTCTACCGACTACGATACCTCTGATCGTCTGTACTTCGAGCCGATCACGCTGGAAGACGTGCTGGAAATTGTTGCTGTTGAAAAACCGAAAGGTGTCATTGTTCAGTACGGTGGTCAGACTCCGCTGAAACTGGCGGTTGCGCTGGAAGCGGCTGGTGTGCCGATCATTGGTACCTCTCCTGAAGCGATTGATCGCGCGGAAGATCGCGAACAGTTCCAGCAGATGCTGAAGCGTTTGGGTCTGAAACAGCCTGAAAACGCAACAGTGCGCTCTTTGGAAGAAGCGGTTATCGAAGCGGGTAAACTGGGTTATCCGTTGGTTGTTCGTCCGTCCTATGTATTGGGTGGTCGTGCGATGGAAATCGTATACAAAGAGGAAGAGCTGCGCCGCTACATGAATACTGCGGTACAGGTTTCCAATGACGCGCCGGTTCTGTTGGACCACTTCTTGAACGCTGCGGTTGAAGTAGATATCGATGCGGTCTGTGACGGCGAGACTGTTGTTATTGGTGCGATCATGCAGCATATCGAGCAGGCCGGTGTTCACTCCGGTGACTCTGCATGTTCTTTGCCTCCGTATAGTCTTGCGGCTGACGTGCTGGATGAGATGCGTGATCAGGTTAAGAAAATGGCGCTGGAGTTGGGCGTTATTGGCTTGATGAATACGCAGCTGGCATATCAGGATGGCGAGATCTATGTGATCGAGGTTAACCCTCGTGCGTCTCGTACCGTGCCGTTCGTATCCAAGTGTATCGGCGTCTCGCTGGCGAAGATTGGCGCGCAGGTCATGACCGGTAAGAGCCTGAAAGAGCTGGGCTTCACCGAAGAGATCGTGCCTGAGCATTTCAATGTTAAAGAAGCGGTATTCCCGTTCAACAAGTTCCAGGGTGTTGATCCGATCCTGTCACCAGAAATGAAGTCTACTGGTGAAGTTATGGGTACCGGTGAGACCTTCGGCGAAGCCTTCATGAAAGCGCAAGTAGGTGCTGGTGAGAAGATGCCGAAGAAAGGTAAAGCCTTCATCTCTGTGCGCGAAGTTGATAAACAGGGTGTAATTGAGGTAGCTTCTGATCTAGTTGAGTTGGGCTTCGAGCTGGTTGCAACCAGTGGTACGGCGTCTCTGTTGGAAGGAACCGGCCTGCAGGTTGAGCGTGTGAATAAGGTGATGGAAGGACGTCCTAACATCGTCGACATGCTTAAAAACGATGAAATCGCTTACGTGATCAACACGACCGAAGGTCGCAAAGCGATTGCGGATTCTGCTGAGATTCGTCGTTCCGCCCTGCAGCATAAAGTACCTTACAGCACGACGTTGGCCGGTGCTGAAGCGACTACCCGTGCGCTGCAGTATGGTGAAGAGAAAACTGTTCGCCGTCTGCAGGATATCCATGCAGGTGAGAATGTATGAATAACCGAGTCCCTATGACTGTTGGCGGCGAAAAAGCGCTGCGACAAGAGCTGGAACAGCTGAAAACCATTGAGCGCCCGCGCGTGATTGCAGATATTGCTGATGCGCGTGAGCACGGAGACCTGAAGGAAAACGCTGAATATCACGCTGCGCGTGAACAGCAGGGTTTTATTGAAGGACGGATTCAGGAGCTGGAAGGTAAGTTGTCCAACTGTCAGGTGATCGATGTGACGGCAATCCCGCACAGCGGTAAGGTTATCTTCGGTACGACAGTGTCTATCATCAACATCGATAATGATAAAGAGCAGCGTTATCAGATCGTGGGTGATGACGAAGCGGATATTAAGAACCGTAAGATCTCAGTAAACTCTCCGATTGCGCGTGCGCTGATCGGTAAAGAGGAAGGTGATATCGTGGCGGTTACTACGCCAAACGGTCTTATCGAATATGAGATCGACGAAGTGCTGCATATCTGATGCGGCACGACCTATAAAAAAGGGCACCTTCGGGTGCCCTTTTTCGTATTGGGAGGAGTGGAGCTTAGCGCAACAGGTTTGACAGTCGCGGGTCCGGATTCTCGGCTTTCCGGTATAGCAAAGCAATGTTGCCGATTTCCTGAACGATGGTCGCTTCAACAATCTCTGCCAGTTCTTTAATCAGCTGTTTTTTTACTTCCCGGTCGCCGACAGCGAATTTAACCTTGATCAGCTCGTGATCTTCCAAAGCACGGTCCACTTCCAGCTGGATGTTCTCGGTCAGGCCTTTGCCTGCAACCATGACCAGCGGATTAAGGTTGTGACCAATGGTGCGATAATGCTTCTTTTGCTCGGACGTCAAGCTCATACTAAAATACGTGCCTCAAAATTTTTTGGTTGTCGGTGATCCGAAACCTTCAATAATTTCTACAATACTACCTGAGATATGTGTTCAAGAGTAGCGCATAGCCTGAGGTGTCAACGACGCAGGGGTCGGTAATTCGTGGCAAAATCTAAGAGTAGTGGGCGTTGGATGCAGGAACATTTTGACGATCATTACGTCAAACAGTCCAAAGAGCAGGGGTATCGCTCCCGTGCCAGCTTTAAGCTGCTTGAACTGAACGAAAAAGATAAACTGTTTCGTCCGGGTATGACTGTGGTTGATCTGGGCGCTGCTCCGGGTGGTTGGTCGCAAGTGGCGGCTCAGTTGGTTGGAGATCATGGTCGGGTGGTTGCATCTGATATTTTGCCAATGGATTCAATGGCAGGTGTTGAGTTCGTGCAAGGTGATTTTACTGAAGAAGAGGTGCTGCACCGTATTCTGAAAGCGTTGGGAGATGAACCGGCAGACCTTGTAATTTCAGATATGGCCCCCAATATGAGTGGTATGAACAGCGTCGACCAGCCTGCAGCGATGTATCTGGTTGAGCTGGCTCTCGATATGGCCCGCGAAGTACTTAAACCGGGCGGCAATTTTGTTGCCAAGGTGTTCCAGGGTGAAGGTTTTGACGAATATATGCAGGACATGCGTCAAAGCTTCAATAAAGTAATCACACGTAAGCCTGATGCTTCACGCGCCCGGTCGCGCGAGGTATATCTGTTTGGTAAAGGCTTTAAAGGTTGAGAAGCGACCTGCCACAAGTGTTATAGTGTGTGGCGCATTCTTCAGATGCGTGATGCATCGTTGATAAGCTGAGGATAATCCATTGAACGATATGGCAAAAAATCTGGTGCTGTGGCTGGTAATAGCGGCAGTCCTGTTAACGGTTTTTAATAATTTCAACGATGCAGCTGAACCGAATCGTCTCAGCTACTCTGACTTCGTTACTGAAGTGCAGGATGGTCGTGTTTCTAAAGTGGTGATAGACGGTTATACCATTGTGGGCGAGCGCTCCGGTGGTGAGCGTTTTGAGACCGTGCGACCTGCACTGGAAGACCCTAAGCTGGTTGATGACCTGCTGCGTAACAACGTTGTTATTGAGGGTAAGCAGCCTGAGCAGCAGAGTATCTGGTCTCAGTTGCTGGTAGCGTCTTTCCCGATCCTGGTGATTATCGCCGTCTTTATGTTTTTCATGCGTCAGATGCAAGGCGGTGGCGGCGGTAAAGGCGGCCCGATGTCCTTTGGTAAATCCAAAGCACGTATGCTGGGCGAAGATCAGATTAAGACAACCTTTGATGATGTGGCTGGTGTAGAAGAAGCCAAAGAAGAAGTTAAAGAGCTGGTTGATTACCTGCGTGATCCTGGCAAGTTTCAGCGACTGGGTGGCCATATCCCGCGGGGTGTCCTGATGTCCGGTAACCCGGGTACAGGTAAAACCCTGTTGGCAAAAGCGATCGCCGGTGAGGCAAAGGTTCCTTTCTTCAGCATCTCAGGCTCCGATTTTGTAGAGATGTTTGTCGGTGTGGGTGCCTCCCGTGTTCGTGACATGTTTGAGCAGGCGAAGAAAAATGCGCCTTGTATCATCTTCATTGATGAGATTGATGCGGTCGGCCGTCACCGTGGTGTTGGTATGGGTGGTGGTAACGATGAGCGTGAGCAGACGCTTAACCAGCTGTTGGTAGAGATGGATGGTTTTGAGGGTACCGAAGGTATCATCGTTATTGCTGCGACTAACCGTCCCGACGTACTGGATCCGGCGTTACTGCGTCCGGGTCGTTTTGACCGTCAGGTACATGTGGGACTGCCGGATATTCGTGGCCGCGAAAAGATTCTGAAAGTACATATGCGCAAAGTTCCATTGGGCGATGATGTGAAGCCTGAGCTGATTGCTCGCGGTACACCGGGTTTCTCCGGTGCAGATCTGGCAAACCTAGTCAATGAAGCTGCATTGTTTGCCGCACGCGCGAGCAAACGCACAGTGGGTATGGAGCAGTTTGAGAAAGCGAAAGACAAAATCATGATGGGTACCGAGCGTAAGTCCATGGTGATGTCGTATGAAGAGCGTCTGAATACTGCATATCATGAATCAGGTCATGCCATCGTAGGTCGTCTGATGCCGCAGCATGATCCAGTTTATAAAGTGTCGATTATCCCGCGTGGTCGTGCCTTGGGTGTGACCATGTTCTTGCCGGAAGAAGATCGTTACAGTCATAGTCGCCAGACAATCATCTCGAATATTTGTTCGCTGTATGGTGGGCGTATTGCAGAAGAGATGACGTTGGGTAAAGAGGGGGTGACCACCGGTGCCGCCAACGATATCCAGCGTGCAACCTCAATGGCGCATAACATGGTGGCGAAATGGGGCTTGAGCGAAGCGCTGGGGCCGTTGTTGTACGATGACGAGGAAGGCGACCCGTTTGGTCGTGGTTACGGTCAGCCCGCAAAGACAGTGTCTGAAGAAACGCAGCGCCGTATTGATGCTGAAGTACGCCGCGTGATTGACGAGTGTTACGCCCAGTCACAGCAGGTACTGGAAGACAATCGTGATATCCTGGAATCAATGACGCAGGCGTTGATGAAGTACGAAACAATCAGCAGTGAGCAGATTGACGAATTGATGGCCCGTGAAGAAGTCACTCCGCCTGATGGTTGGGAAGATGACGATGATAAGGACAGCGGTAATACGGGGGCTACAACGCAGCAGTCTGAGCCTGAGCAGGATAAAGCTGAACAGGATAAGCCGCAGGACGATGCGGGTACTGATCCTGATATGCCGTCACCGGATAACAATGTGCACTAATTGAGATTAGGCAGTATAAGTAAAAAGGCTGATCGTGGTGATCAGCCTTTTTTGTATCGAATACCGGAGTAGAGTTGTGAGCATAAGCCAGCTTTCGTGTGGTCGTCGCACACTGGATTTG
Organism: Pontibacterium sinense; assembly: GCF_015209595.1. GTDB lineage: Bacteria > Pseudomonadota > Gammaproteobacteria > Pseudomonadales > Balneatricaceae > Pontibacterium > Pontibacterium sinense. Next base: position 14,208 of record NZ_JADEYS010000024.1, read on the forward strand.
AGCCGTACCCAGGTTATGGGGATTCTGAACGTCACGCCTGACTCGTTCTCGGACGGCGGTCATCTGTATAGCCGTAGTGAGTTGTCGCTGGGACAGGCGGTGCGCAGGGCTGAAATAATGGTGTCAGAAGGCGCGACTATTATTGATGTCGGTGGCGAGTCTACCCGGCCAGGGGCTGCACCGGTGTCTGTGAGTGAAGAGTTGGATCGGGTTATCCCAGTGATTGAACGGCTGTCGCGTGAGCTGGATGTTGTTGTGTCGGTTGATACAAGCTCAGCGGAGGTCATTCGGGAGGCCGCAGTTGCAGGTGCTGGGTTGATTAATGACGTGCGGGCGTTGGGCAGGCCGGGGGCGCTTGAGGCGGCGGCCGCAACCTTGCTGCCAGTTTGTCTCATGCATATGCAGGGCAGTCCTGCCACAATGCAGGATGCGCCGCGTTATGACGACGTATTGTTGGATGTTAAGGCATTTCTACAGCAGCGAATTGAGGATTGTGAAGCGGCTGGGATTGTAAAAGATCGTCTTATTCTTGATCCAGGTTTTGGCTTTGGTAAGACCATCCAGCATAATCTACGTCTGTTGAATAATCTGGATGCGTTGCACGCGTTAGGATTGCCGCTGTTAATCGGAACTTCGCGCAAATCGATGATAGACCATGTATTGCACCGACCGGTTGATCAGCGCCTGGCAGGAAGTTTGGCGACCGTTGCAATCTCGGTGATGCAGGGTGCGCAGATATTGCGTGTACATGATGTGGCAGAAACAGTAGATGTTGTGCGTATGACCGAAGCTGTGCGCAACGAGTCCATTGGAGAGGATTGAGTAGTAATGAGCAGACGTTATTTTGGTACCGACGGAATTCGCGGCAAAGTAGGCCAGTTTCCTGTAACACCCGATTTTATGCTGAAGCTGGGTTGGGCAGCCGGTAAAGTGTTTGCCCGTGAAGGTCGCAGCAAAATTCTTATTGGTAAAGATACGCGCATTTCCGGGTATATGTTTGAGTCTGCGCTGGAGGCGGGATTGTCTGCAGCAGGTGTAGATGTGCTGTTGCTTGGGCCTATGCCAACGCCAGCTATTGCTTATCTGACGCGTACCTTTCATGCCAATGCGGGTATTGTGATCAGTGCTTCGCATAACCCTCATTATGACAATGGCATCAAGTTCTTTTCTGCGCAGGGTACTAAATTGCCGGATGAAATTGAGCAGGCCATTGAGGCTCAGTTGGATATCGCCATGACCACGGTTGATCCTGCACTGCTGGGTAAGGCAAAACGTATCGAGGATGCGCCGGGGCGTTATATCGAATTCTGTAAAGCCAGTGCCGGTGGTATCGACCTTAAGGGAATGAAAATTGCCCTCGATTGCGCCAATGGTGCGACCTATCACGTGTCTCCGAGTGTGTTTTCCGAATTAGGTGCTGAAGTGATCGAAGTGGCGTCCGCGCCTGACGGTCTGAATATCAACGAGGAGTGTGGTGCAACATCAACTGAGCGTTTGCAGAAGGTGGTTGTGGCGGAAGGTGCTGATCTGGGTATCGCACTGGATGGTGATGGTGATCGCGTGATCATGGTTGATCACACCGGCGTTGAAGTCGATGGCGATGAGTTGCTCTATGTGATCGCCTCGCACCTGCGTGCTCAGGGAGAATTCGAAGGCGGAGTTGTTGGTACGTTGATGTCTAACTTCGGGCTCGAGCAGGCCTTCAAGCGCGAGCAGATCCCTTTTGTGCGTGCAAAAGTAGGGGACCGTTATGTGATGGAGCAGCTGGCGAATCATGGCTGGTTGTTAGGTGGTGAATCCTCAGGCCATATCGTTTGCCGTCATCTGACATCGACGGGTGATGGAACGGTGTCTGCGCTTCAGGTCCTGAGAGCCATTGCGGATAGCGGTAAAAACCTGCATGTGCTGAAACAGGGTATGAGTAAAATGCCTCAGACGATGATCAACGTCCGTATGCAAAACAAAGTGGACGTAATGGGTGTTGAGGCGGTGCAGGAAGCGGTTGCTGCGACTGAATCGACGCTAGGTTCTCGTGGGCGGGTGTTGTTGCGACCGTCGGGCACAGAGCCTGTTGTACGCGTGATGATTGAAGGTGAAGATGCTGCGGAAGTTGCGGAGCTATGCTCGGCGCTGGCAACAGAAGTAGAAAATGCGCTTCAGGCGCTTGAAACTTCAGAGTAACGCAGTTAATATTTGCGCCTCTTTCGATAGGGGGTATCGATGCGTAAAGCCATTGTCGCCGGAAACTGGAAAATGAACGGCAATAGTGAGTCTATCAATGAGTTGATGGGAACACTGATTGCAAGTCTTCAAGATCTGGATGCTGTAGAAGCTCTGGTATGCCCTCCGGCTGTTTACCTGTCACAGGTGAAAAGTCTGATTGGTAATGCATCGATTGCGCTGGGCGCACAAAATGCCAGCCAATTCGAAAGTGGTGCATATACAGGTGAGAATTCACCGGGAATGCTCACTGATCTGGGATGTCAGTATGTAATTCTGGGTCACTCTGAGCGTCGCGCCATTTTTGGCGAAAAGGACGCTGATATTGCTGCGAAGTTCAATGCAGCGATCGACGCAGGTCTTGTGCCTATTCTGTGTGTTGGTGAAACACTGGAAGAGCGCGAAGACGAGAGAACCATGGCAGTCGTAGGTGGTCAGCTAAAAGCTGTGCTAGATGCTTGTGGTGTTGAATCTTTCGCAAAAGCTGTTATCGCATATGAACCGGTTTGGGCTATTGGAACCGGTAAAACAGCGACACCTGAGCAGGCTCAGGATGTTCATCAGTCTGTAAGAGCCATTGTTGCTGAGTACAGTGCTGAAGTAGCAGCAGGTGTAAGAATCCTGTACGGTGGAAGCGTCAACGCGGCGAATGCCGATGAGTTGTTTGCAAACCCCGATGTGGATGGCGGCCTGGTTGGCGGTGCATCCTTAAAGCCTAATGATTTTATCGCTATCTGTCGCGCGGCGGCAGAAGCGTAACGAAACGGTTGATAGATGGAAACACTGGTTCTGATTGTTCATGTCTTGCTTGCTGCCGGCATTATCGCTCTGGTATTGCTGCAGCAGGGTAAGGGTGCAGAGGCTGGCGCTTCGTTTGGCGCTGGTGCTTCCCAGACTGTGTTCGGTAGTAGCGGTAGTACGTCTTTTCTAGCACGTATTACAGGCGTACTGGCAACCGGTTTGTTCGTAACAAGCTTTTTGCTGGCCATGGTTGCCAAGGAAAAAGCTGATACAGTGGGTGATGCAGGTATTCCTGCAGCGGAAGTTATTGAGAGTCGTGCAGCAGAGGTTACTGAGCCTGAATTGCCGACACTGGAAGCGGGCAAAGCTGAGCCGGTTCCTGAATCAGATATTCCGCAAGCCAACTGATACTCGTTTGCCCAAGTGGTGGAATTGGTAGACACGCTATCTTGAGGGGGTAGTGACCTACGGTCGTGCCGGTTCGAGTCCGGCCTTGGGCACCATGATCTTGAAAAAGATCTAGGGCATATGTACAATATGCCCTGTTTTGATGCGGGGTGGAGCAGTCTGGTAGCTCGTCGGGCTCATAACCCGAAGGTCGTTGGTTCAAATCCAGCCCCCGCTACCAATTCTAAGACGAAAGTGACGGTGGCTCGTTAGCGTATATTTTCATACGTTCAACGGGATGATTGATGTTCTATTCGATCTCCGCTGCCAATCTTGTTCGTTTGAAAGGGGCCTAACAGGGCCTTTTTTTATACGCGAATCATAGTCACGGTGCTGTGTATTGGAAATGGGTCTGTTGACCCATTTTTTGTTTGTGCCGTAAGTGAGGTTTATTCAGTGTCAGCAAAGCTGAAACAACTCCAGGAATTAATCGAACCGGGTGTCGTTGCTCTGGGCGTTGATCTTTGGGGAATTGAATATATATCGCAGGGTCGTCAAAACACCCTGCGTATTTATATCGACGCCGAAAAAGGTGTTGATGTAGATGACTGTGCAAAGGTCAGCCATCAGGTCAGCGGTGTGCTGGATGTGGAAGATCCGATCACAGGTCATTACACACTGGAAGTATCATCTCCGGGTATGGATCGCCCGCTGTTTACCCTTGAACAGTTTGCTGCTTATGCCGGTAATCAGGTGCAGGTGCGCTTGCGCGTGGCATTTGAAGGCCGTCGTAAGTTTAAGGGGTTGCTGAACGGTGTGGAAGGGGATGATGTTCTGGTGGTTGTGGATAATGAAGAATATCTGTTGCCGATTGACTACATTGATCGGGCGAACGTAATCCCTCAGTTCTAAGAGTGGTTTTGGGGTATCAGGCGAGGCAGAGGAATGAGCAAAGAGATTCTGTTGGTAGCAGAAGCCGTATCTAACGAAAAAGATGTGCCTAAAGAGGTCATCTTTGAGGCGATTGAGTTCGCGTTGGCGGCAGCAACTAAAAAGCGTTACGACGAAGAAGCGGATATCCGTGTAGAGATCGATCGTACCAGCGGTGATTACGATACTTTCCGTACCTGGAAAGTTGTCAGCAATGAAGAAGTGCCTGCATTGGGGACTGAGCTGACATTAGAAGAAGCACTGGAGCTGGACACAAAACTGCAGCCTGAAGATATTTACGAAGAGCAGGTTGAGTCTGTTAAGTTCGGACGTATCGCAGCACAGACTGCAAAACAGGTTATCGTACAGAAAGTACGTGAAGCCGAGCGTGCAAAAATTGTCGAGTTGTACCGCGATCGTGTTGGAGAGCTGATCTCCGGCAGTGTTAAAAAAGTGACTCGCGATAATATTATCGTAGATCTGGGTAACAATGCCGAAGCTTTGTTGCCTCGCGATCAGCTGATTCAGCGTGAAGCGTTCCGTATGGGTGATCGTGTACGAGCCATTCTGGCTGAAGTACGCGCTGAAGGTCGTGGTCCTCAGCTGATGCTGAGCCGTACCTGTAACGAAATGCTGATCGAATTGTTCCGCATTGAAGTGCCTGAAATCTCGGAAGAAGTTATCGAGATCCGTGCGGCTGCACGTGATACAGGCTCTCGCGCCAAGATCGCAGTCAAAACCAACGACGGTCGTATTGACCCGGTTGGTGCTTGTGTCGGCATGCGTGGTTCCCGTGTTCAGGCCGTATCTAACGAGCTGGGCGGTGAGCGTGTTGATATCGTGCTGTGGGATGACAACCCGGCACAGCTGGTTATTAATGCAATGGCTCCGGCAGACGTGGCGTCCATCATCATTGATGAAGAGACACACTCAATGGATGTGGCTGTGGCAGAAGAAGCGTTGGCAATGGCAATTGGTCGCAGCGGTCAGAACGTGCGTCTGGCAGCTGAATTGACTGGCTGGCAGCTGAATGTAATGACCGAAGAAGAAGTTGCTGAAAAGCAGCAGAACGAAACCGGTTCTGTACTGGAAGCGTTCGTCGAGCATCTGGATGTTGACGAAGACGTCGCTGAAGTGCTGCTGGAAGAAGGTTTCACCACACTGGAAGAAGTTGCCTATGTTCCGGTGGAAGAGATGCTTGAAATTGACGGCTTCGACGAAGATATCGTCGAAGAGCTGCGCACACGTGCCAAAGACGCGCTGCTGAACCTGGCGATTGCAAGTGAAGAGCAGCTGGATAAAGCTGAGCCTGCGGAAGACCTGTTGGAGATGGACGGTATGGACCGTCACCTGGCATTCCTGCTGGCCGCTAAAGGCATCGTGACTATGGAAGACCTGGCCGAGCAAGCAGTGGAAGACCTGCTGGATGTGGAAGGCCTGAACGATGAGAAAGCAGCTGAATTAATTATGACAGCGCGTGCGCCTTGGTTTGAGGACCAGGACTAACACGGGCCGGCGGAATAGGAGAACCCGAAATGGCAGAAGTAACAGTAAAGCAACTTGCCGATGTGGTTGGTGTTTCCGTTGATCGTTTGCTGACGCAGATGCAGGAAGCAGGCATTAATGGAAAAACTGAAGGCTCCGGCGTTTCAGAAAGTGAGCGTCAGTCATTGCTGACCTTCCTGAAGCGTAGCCACGGTGAAAACGCTGAAGATGGTGAGCCGAAGAAGATCACTCTGAAACGTAAGACGACTTCCACGCTTAAAGTGGCAGGCGCTTCAGGTAAGAAAAAGACCGTGAACGTTGAAGTACGCAAAAAACGTACTTACGTGAAACGTGATGCACTTGAAGACGAGCAGCCAGAACAGGTTGAAGAAGCGGTGGTTGCTGAAGCAGCAGACGCTGCTCCGGCTGAAGTTGTTGCAGAAGTAACTGAACAGCGCGAAGCGGAAGACGCAGGTCCGTCCGCAGAAGAGCGTGCGAAGGCGGAAGCGGAAGAAAAAGTGCGTCAGGAAAAAGAAGCGGCAGAGAAAGCCGAAGCAGACGCAGCTGAAGCTAAGCGTCTGGCTGAAGAAGCAGTTCTGCGTAAGCAGCAGGAAGCAGTGCGTGAAGCGGCGAAGAAAACTGAAGCCGAACGTCAACGCACACGTGCGGATAAGAAACCAGGTCGTGGCGCGGATAAGAAGCCGGGCGGCGGCAAAGGTGGTCGTTACGATGATAAAAACCGCCGTGGCGGTAAGCTCAGCCGTAACAAAAACGCACGCGGCGGTTCACGTTCAGCTCCACGTTCGAACGCTCATGGATTTACCGAGCCGACGACAGCTAAGGTGATGGAAGTTAACATCCCTGAGAGTCTGACCGTTGCTGATTTGGCGAAGAAGATGAACGTCAAAGCAGCGGAAGTGATCAAGGTGATGTTCAAGATGGGCGCGATGGCGACCATCAATCAGGTGATCGATCAGGATACGGCTGTACTGGTCGTTGAAGAGATGGGTCATACGCCGAAGCCAATGCAGGAAAATGCAGTGGAAGAGGCGCTGATGGAAAGCATCCAGCAGGCACAGGGCGAACAGGAAGGTCGTGCTCCGGTTGTAACCGTCATGGGTCACGTAGACCACGGTAAAACCTCTCTGCTTGATTACATTCGTGCAACCCGCGTAGCGTCTGGTGAGTCTGGTGGTATTACACAGCACATCGGTGCGTACCATGTAGAAACCGACAACGGTATGGTTACTTTCCTGGATACTCCGGGACACGCGGCATTTACAGCGATGCGTGCACGTGGTGCGAAGCTGACCGATATCGTAATTCTGGTTGTTGCTGCGGATGATGGCGTAATGCCTCAGACCGAAGAGGCGGTACAGCACGCGAAAGCGGCTGGCGTACCTCTGGTTGTTGCAGTGAACAAGATCGATAAAGAAGAAGCTGATCCGGACCGTGTTAAGAACGAACTGGCTCAGCGCGATGTTATTCCTGAGGACTGGGGCGGAGACGTAATGTTCGTTAACGTTTCTGCGAAGTCTGGTGAAGGCATTGATGCGCTGATCGAAGCGGTACTGCTGCAATCCGAGATTCTGGAACTGACGGCTGCGCCTTCTGCTCCGGCACAGGGTGTTGTGGTTGAGTCCCGTCTGGATAAAGGTCGTGGTCCTGTTGCAACACTGTTGGTTCAGAACGGTACGCTGCGTAAAGGTGATATCGTGCTGGCGGGTCTGCACTACGGTCGCGTACGTGCCATGCTGGATGAAAACGGTAAGCCAATTGAATCCGCAGGTCCTGCGATCCCGGTAGAGATTTTGGGTCTGGATGGAACACCGGCTGCGGGTGATGAGTTCACCATGGTGACCAACGAGAAGAAAGCACGCGAAGTTGCGCTCTTCCGTCAGGGTAAATACCGTGAAGTGAAACTGGCTCGTCAGCAGGCGTCTAAGCTGGAAAACCTGTTTGCCAACATGCAGGCTGGCGACGTCAAGTCTCTCAATATTGTATTGAAGACAGACGTACGTGGTTCCCTGGAAGCGCTGTCTAACGCCTTGGATGACTTGTCCACTGAAGAAGTAAAAGTGAACATCGTTTCCAGTGGCGTAGGTGGTATCGCAGAAACCGATGCCAACCTGGCTGTTGCATCTTCCGCGCTGATCATCGGTTTCAACGTTCGTGCTGACTCTCAGGCGAAGAGTGTTGTCGAGCGTGAAGGTATCGAACTGCGTTACTACAGCGTTATCTACGACATCATCGATGATGTGAAACAGGCGATGGGCGGTCTGCTCTCTCCTGAGTATCGCGAAGAGATCGTGGGTATTGCAGAAGTACGTGATGTCTTCCGTTCACCTAAGATTGGTCTGGTTGCAGGCTGTATGGTGACTGAAGGTACGGTATTCCGAAACAAACGTATCCGTGTACTGCGCGACAACGTTGTTATCTATGAAGGTGAGCTGGAATCCCTGCGTCGCTTCAAAGAGGCAGTGGCAGATGTTCGTCAGGGTATGGAATGTGGTATCGGCGTTAAGAACTACAATGACGTTAAGGTCGGTGACCAGATCGAAGTATTCGATACCGTCGAAGTTCAGCGTACGCTGTAACAAACAGTTCTAACAGGACACTATGGCTCAAGAATATAGTCGTACACAACGGATCGCTGACCAGGTACAACGTGACCTGGCTCAGCTGATCCAGTTTGGAATCAAAGACCCTCGCTTGGGCATGGTCACGGTCAGCTACGTGAAGATCGCAAAAGATCTGGGCTACGCTGATGTGTATGTGACTGTGCTGCCGCTGGGTGGTAAAGATGAAGAGACTGCCATTAAGGAATCACTGTCTGTATTGAACAATGCAGCGGGTTTTCTGCGTGGCGAGCTGGCGCGACATATCAAACTGCGAGTGATGCCCAACCTGCGTTTTCATTTCGATGCAACCGTAGAACGTGGCCGTCACCTGCATGGTTTGATTGAAAGTGCAGTGCGTCTCGAAAACAAGAAAGATCAAGACGAGGAGTAACCCGTGGCGCGAAGACGCAATCGTGGTCGCGCGATCGACGGGATTTTCCTGCTCAACAAGCCTGCGGGTATGTCTTCCAACGGTGCACTGCAACGGGTAAAACGCCTGTACGGTGCAGCGAAGGCAGGGCATACCGGCGCGCTTGATCCTCTGGCAACCGGCATGTTGCCGGTCTGTCTGGGGGAAGCGACCAAGTTTTCCCACTATCTGCTGGATTCTGACAAACGTTACATCACCACGGCTAAACTCGGTATTCGTACCGATTCCAGTGATGCCGATGGCGAGGTTATCGCCGAAGCGCCTGTGGGTGATGATGTGACTGAAGCCCGTATACAAGCCCTGATTGAAGCGCATTTCACCGGTGAGATCGAGCAGGTCCCTTCGATGTTTTCGGCGCTGAAGTTTAACGGTCAGCCACTGTATAAGCTGGCGCGTCAGGGTATCAAAGTCGAGGTGAAGTCACGTAAAGTGACGATTCATGAGATCCGATTGACCGGCTTTCGGGGCGATGAAGTTGATCTGGATATTCGTTGCTCTAAGGGCACCTATATTCGCTCCATTGTTGAGGATCTCGGACTGCTTTTGGGCTGCGGTGCACACGTACAGATGCTGCACCGGCTTGATGCCGGACCTTACAAATCCGAAGCGATGATGACCCTGGATATGCTGGAGTCCTTGGCTGAACCTAGCTCGGCTGAGGAAGAGATAAAAAGCATACAAGCCCGGATGGATCAGGTATTATTACCGCCTTGGACCGCGCTGGAAAGTGCGCCTGAATTGGCGTTATCTTCAGAGCAGGCTGAGCGGATCAGTCATGGTCAGAGAATCCGTCTGACCGAAGCTGAATCTGCACCGGAAGTACTGCTGTTCACTGAAGATAAATCCCGCTTTTTAGGGATCGCAGAGATCGACGCTGAAGGGGTGTTAAGGCCCAAGCGTTTGATCGCATCAGAGCAGGATCCACAGTAACACTTTAATAAAACATTGCTGGTTGGCATATGCGGACTGGCAGTTGTGGCGTTGTACTGGAAATATGCTCGGTACATCGTGTCTATTAATCGAACGACTCTGAGTCGTTTGCATATTGATTGGAGAAATCATCATGGCACTAAGTGCAGAAAATAAAGCAGCAATCGTTGCAGATTTTGCTCGCGGCGAAGGCGACACCGGTTCCCCAGAAGTTCAGGTAGCTCTGCTGTCTGCTAACATCGAAGGCCTGCAGGGTCACTTCAAAGCAAACAAACACGACCACCACTCTCGTCGTGGTCTGATCCGCATGGTAAACCAGCGTCGTAAATTGCTGGATTACCTGAAAGGTAAAGATGCTGATCGTTACCTTGAGCTGATCAAGCGTCTGGGTCTGCGTCGCTAAGATGTTTCTCTGGGGCCATACAATGTATGGCCCCAGTTTTATCAGCGCATCGGACGCGCTGAGGATGGCCAGAATCTTGGAAGTTCCAATCATCCGGCCCGTACTCATTTGTGTTTTTCGACAGGGAGCGTTCCCGTCGCAAAGCAAAGAGCACAACTGAGTACAGGCTCATTTGACGGCATGATGGATCCCAGGTGATGGCTTAATCTGAACGGATGCGTAGAACGTATTTAAATAGATAAGCACTGAGGATTAGAGATCGTGCAAGCAATTACTAAGACTTTCCAGTTTGGTCAGCATGAAGTGACTCTGGAAACAGGTCGCGTTGCTCGTCAGGCAACCGGTTCTGTTGTTGTTACTATGGGTGGCGTACAGGTACTGTGTACTGTTGTTGGCTCCAAAAGCGCGCGTGAAGGCCAGGACTTTTTCCCTCTGTCCGTTCACTACCAGGAAAAGTACTACGCTGTAGGCCGTATCCCTGGCGGTTTCTTCAAGCGTGAAGCTCGCCCTTCTGAAAAAGAAACACTGACGTCCCGTCTGATTGACCGTCCGATTCGTCCACTTTTCCCTAAAGGCTACATGAACGAAGTACAGGTTGTTTGTACTGTCATGTCTGCGGATAAAGTGAATGATCCGGATATCGCTGCGATGATCGGTACATCTGCTGCACTGGCTATCTCCGGTATCCCTTTCCAGGGTCCTATCGGCTGTGCACGTGTTGGTTTTACCGAAGCTGACGGTTACCTGCTGAACCCAACCTACGAAACTCTGGAAACATCTGAGCTGGACATGGTTGTCGCGGGTACTAAAGACGCGGTACTGATGGTTGAGTCTCAGGCTCAGGAACTGACCGAAGATGAAATGCTGGGTGCTGTTTTGTTCGCACACCAGGAGATGCAGGTTGCTGTCGACGCGATCAACGAGTTGGTTGCAGAAGCAGGCAAGCCAGCATGGGAATGGGAGCCAGCTGCGAAAAACGAAGCGCTGATCTCTCAGGTTACCGCTCTGGTTGGCGCAGGTGTTACAGAAGCGTACCAGGTTGCTGACAAGCTGAAACGTCAGGACATGCTGAAAGCGCTGCGCGTTCAAGCGGTTGAAGAGATCGCGGGTAACGAAGACGGCCAGCCTTCTGCGAAAGAAGTTGAAGGGGTTGTCAGCTCTTTGGAAAAATCCACTGTACGTGGTCGTATTCTGGACGGTCAGCCGCGTATCGATGGTCGTGACAGCAAGACTGTTCGTGGTATCAATGTTGATATCGATGTACTGCAGGGTACTCACGGTTCTGCACTGTTCACCCGTGGCGAAACCCAGGCAATCGCGACTTGTACGTTGGGTACCAGCCGTGATCAGCAGATCATTGATGCGATCGAAGGCGAGCGCAAAGATGCCTTCATGCTGCACTACAACTTCCCTCCTTACTCTGTAGGTGAGTGTGGTCGTATGATGGGTGCAGGCCGTCGTGAAATCGGTCACGGTCGTCTGGCGCGTCGTGGTGTTGCTGCCGTCCTGCCAACGCAGGAAGAGTTCCCTTACACCATCCGTATCGTATCTGAAATCACTGAATCCAACGGTTCCAGCTCCATGGCTTCCGTATGTGGTGCTTCCCTGTCCATGATGGACGCGGGTGTTCCACTGAAAGCTCCAGTTGCGGGTATCGCGATGGGTCTGGTGAAAGAAGAAGAGCGCTTTGCAGTCCTGACCGACATTCTGGGTGACGAAGATCACCTGGGTGACATGGACTTTAAAGTGGCAGGTACTGAGTCTGGTGTCACTGCTCTGCAGATGGACATCAAGATCACCGGTATCACCGAAGAGATCATGGAGATCGCTCTGGAGCAGGCTTACCACGCACGTAAGCACATCCTGGGTGAGATGGCTAAAGTTATCGGTTACGCACGTCCTGAACTGCCGGACAATGCACCTGCCATGACTCAGCTGAAGATCAACCCTGAGAAGATCCGTGATCTGATCGGTAAAGGTGGTGCGACTATCCGTGCCCTGACCGAAGAAACCGGTGCAATGATCGATATCGACGACGACGGTACTGTTCGTATTTACGCTGATAACAAACTGAAGGCGAAAGAAGCAATTGATCGTGTTAAAGCGATCACTGCGGAAGCTGAAGTGGGTCAGGTTTACGAAGGTAAGGTTGTACGTATCGAAGACTTCGGTGCATTCGTTAATATCCTGCCTGGTAAAGACGGTCTGGTTCACATCTCTCAGGTGGCGAACAAGCGTATCGATAAAGTCTCTGACTACGTGAAACTGGAAGATATCGTTAAGGTTAAAGTCCTGGATGTCGATCAGCGCGGTCGTATCAAGCTGTCCATGCGTGATCTGGAAGCAGACGACGCAGTTAGCTAAGCAATCGCTGACCTGAAACGCTAAAAAGCCTCGCCTCTGCGGGGCTTTTTATTGCCTGTGAAACAGGATGGGTATCTGGTTTTTGCACTGGGAGTCGATACAAAGCTGGGAATGTGTGCGGGTATAAAAAAGCCCCGCATGTGCGAGGCTCCGTTCATTATACTGGGGGCTGTTGTGAATCATCCGGTGCCTGGGGTGGCTGAGCGGGTTTCAGCTTATCCTTCTGTATACAGTAAATGCGGAACGCATAAACGGTGATCACAGTATTCAAAACGCTGAATACAATGTTGATCAGTGCCCGGATTGGAGCATCCAGCGAGTCAGCATTTCTCAGTACCATCTCCAGTGCCATTTCCGTACCGCTGATCACAACAAACAGAATTGCCAGTCCGTTGAGCAATATCCAGAAATAGTCCTGTGTACGTTCCCAGCTTTCTTTTAGCGCCTGAACTGGGCCTTTTTGCTCCGTTACGCAGATATAGTCCGCAAATGCCAGACGCATCATGATGAACAGTCCGGGGACAATCAGGAACAGCAAGCCGCTGAAGATGGCGAAGCCGGAAAGGATAAATACCAGTAACAGTGCCCACCATCTGGATACCCCCAGCATAATGGCCTGCCCCGCAGTGATGGGACGGTCATTTACCACCGAACTGAAATACATAATTGTCGCGGCGGTATAGACTGGCAGTAACGTCATGTTTAGCAAGGTCAGTGCCGCCACAGCTTGATTCACGCCCGCTTCTTTGTCCGCGATCGGGCCATCGACAAACAGGGCCAGAAAGTTAACCAGCAATAAAAAAGGTAGCTGAATTCGCAGGATCATCGGGAGATGGCTGCGGAAAAAATATAGGGACTGACGAATATACTCGAATGGCAGTTCAGGCATCTTACTTACGACTCTGCGGTTGATCTGGTTAACACTTACAGCATAGAGCACGAAGCTCTTCAGCGAAGGCGTAAGGGTAACTGTATTGCCGTCTGCTGGACACCTTTTAATCGAAAAATCGGTGAGGTTGGTAGGGGGTGTTCGTCAGTTTGGGCAAGTAATTTTAGTATGTAGTGTGTTTCCCTGCTGATCGACAACCAGCACGCTGGCACATTCGCCGCAGCGATACTGGCGGCTATTGGGAAAACGTACTTTGGTGAGGAGCGAACGTTTTACTCTGAGTAGAGCGTAGGAGGCACAGTCGCTACTGGGGCACTGAAGTTGTCTCATTGTAACATTCCACTTAGATCCATGTCTGAATGTGTTGTTGTGCGTTTGCACAAAAATCATACAGTAAATTAAAACGAGCGTTCTGTCGACTGCTGTTTTATTACTGTTCAGTGTATGGAGTGCCGCAAAATCAGTCTGGCTACCCTTGCAGGAATAGCCAGTATGCCGAGGTGGTGTTACATCCGATGGGTCAGGCGGGTCAGTTTGAAATTGCTGTTGGATGCAATTACCTCCACCTGATGGAATAACTGGCGGGCTTTGCGCTCCAGAGGAATATGTAAATTGGTGACAAAGCAGGCCACGCCGGCGTAACTCAAGCGATCATGAGCGGCTTGTAAAAATCGATCAGTGAGGTCGCCTTCTACGTCGAACCCTGCATGGAAGGGCGGGTTGCATAGAATCAGATCAAACTTTCCCGAAATCCCTTCGGCACAATCGGCAATCACCACTTTTCCGTCGATTGGATAGCGATCAAAGTTGCGCTCACATGCTGCAATGGCTGCCGCGTTATTGTCCGTAGCCGTGATGGGGATGTCCAGATGACTGGCATTGAGTGACAGATAGCCATAACCGCAGCCCAGATCAAGTACCTGTTGTGGGGGTTCTGGCATGGTCATCAAAAACGCATCCAGGTGCTCCATCAGATAGGCGCTGCCTTTATCGATTTTGTTCCAGCCGTAGACGCCGGGTTTACTCCAGTATTCGAAGTGTTCATCCTGCGCTTCCGGACGCAGGCTGGTGTAATTTTTGTCGTCCAGAGGCGTACTGCTGGCTCCGTCAGGGCAGGTCAGCTCTGCCAACCAAGTGTCTTTGCTGGCTTTTTGCGCCTGACAGGCACCCGCGAAGAGTTTTTTGGCTTTATCAATGTAAGTTTTAATGCCCTCGCCTTTGTCCCCGGCAATGAGCAGCTGGCCGCCGGGCTTGAGCACGCGTCTGGCCTGGTTGATCACGTGATGGACGACGGGCTTTTCTTTAGATACACGGTAGATCAGTGTATCGATGCTGCTGTCGGCAATTTCACTGAAATCGAAGTCGCTGAAATGGGCGTTCCAGTCCTGCTGTTTCAGCACCTTGAACAGGTCAAAGCGATTAACGATCACTGTGACCGCGGGGTTGGCTGACAGGCGCGTATTCAGTAGGTTTTCGTCAGCAATCCATACTGTTTTGCCAGAGGCCCGCTGCAAGTGCGGGATCAGCAGATCAAAAGCCATATTAGCCATAGACGCTGTTGACCTCCTCTTCGGTTAAGTCGCGGTACTCGCCCAGCTCCAAAAAGTCATCCAGCAAGATTTCTCCAATCTGTTCCCTGTGCAGGCTTTCTACTTTGTTGCCGATGGCCGCAAACATTCGTTTCACCTGATGATAGCGTCCTTCGGTGAGCACAACGCGCGCTTCATAGTCGCTGAGAATTTCCAGTGTTGCCGGTTTAGTGCGAAAGGGTTCGTTATGCAGCATCAGTCCGGTTTCGAATTTCTCCACGGCATCTTGCGGAATCGGATCCGCCGTTTCGACCAGATAGACTTTGCCGGTTTTATGCTTGGGCGAGGTGATCCGGTGTGCCCACTGGCCGTCGGTCGTCACTAAAACCAGTCCGGTCGTATCGACATCCAGGCGCCCGCAGATAATCATCTCATCCGCACGGGGCTCGTCCAGCAGACTAAGTACTGTTGGATGCGTGCTATCATCGTTAGAGCACACGCAGCCTTCTGGTTTGAACACCATCAGGTAGCGTTCACCGGGTGCCTGTAGCGGCATACCGTCCAAACAGATGATGTCATCGTCGCTGATATGGATGGACGGATCGCGAGCTTCTTCCCCGTTGAGGGTGATCTCGCCGGCCCGCATCATTTTGCGAACGTCTTTACGGGAAAAGCCGGAACTCTGAGCAAGGAATTTATCAAGGCGCATAGTGATCCAAAGGTCATCAGGACGGGTAAAAGCCCTACATTATACCTGAATGAAACTAACACTTGATTAGGCTACTATAGCCTCCTGCAAATTTAGCCGTGGAAATAGTGTGAAACTCTTTGTTGATAACCTGACCAATGTCGATTTTTCCTACCTGCACCCTCACCGGGGATTGCTGGGAGAGTCCTGGCTGGTCCAGTTGGTGCTGGATGGAAGCCTCAATGATCAGGGTATGATCTGTGATTTTGGTATCGTTAAAAAGGCGGTGAAGCAGTGGTTTGATACCTATATCGACCATGCGCTTGTTGTGCCGACAGGCATGCCGCGCCTGAGTCATTCTCAGGATGACACCCATACGATGGTGAACTGGCTGTATGCTGATGGTCGGGCGCTAAACTGCCGCTCGCCGAAACAAGCGATTGCACTGGTCGGCATCCCGGAAGTGACGCCACATACGTTGGCCGACTGGTGTAATGCCAAGTTGCTGGAGTTGTTTCCGGATGAGGTAAAAGGGTTATCGATCAGCTTTGTACCAGAGCGCATCGATGGCGCCAGTTATCACTACAGTCATGGTTTGCAGCAACACGATGGCAACTGTCAGCGTATTGCACACGGTCACCGTTCAGCGCTGGAGATCTATATAGATGATCAGCGTGATGAGCAGTTGGAAGCACTGTGGGCGAAGCGCTTTGAGGATATCTATATTGGTACGCGTGACCATCTGATCAGTGATGCTGACGGTATGCATCATTATGCCTACGCGGCACCTCAAGGTGCGTTTGAGCTTAAGTTGCCCGCTGATGTATGTTACCTGATCGATACTGAAACGACGGTTGAGTTAATCGCCCGCCATCTTGCGGATCAGATTAAACGCGACCTGCCGGATGCAGCCGTGATGGTGAAGGCGTTTGAGGGTGTCGGTAAAGGTGCAATTGCCGAAGCCTGATCACATGTAGACCTACACGGGTCGTGAGTACTCATTTCATAGCAGGAAAGGGTTCATGCAGGTTAGCCATCTGGATCATCTGGTTCTGACGGTACGTGATATCGAAGCGACTGCTGCGTTTTATGAAGCGGCGCTGGGTATGCAGCGGGTTGAATTTGCGGGTGGTCGGGTTGCCTTGTCTTTTGGACAGCAGAAGATCAACTTGCATCAGCTTGGTCGTGAGTTTGAACCTAAAGCGGGCTCTGTGGCAGCCGGTAGCGCTGATCTGTGTTTTATTATTGACGATACCCTGGAGCAGGCCGCGTTACATCTACGCAGCTGTGACATCGACATTGTCGAAGGCCCTGTTCAACGCACGGGTGCGGTTGGTCCAATCCACTCGCTCTATATTCGCGATCCTGATCAGAACCTGATTGAGATCGCCCGATACCTATAAGTACCCAGGTACAGGTTTACCTATCTTTACACCTTTAACGCGTGGTTTCCTGATGGGAGGCGATAGAATGGAATCATTGTCCGTTTTATATCCGACTCCCCGGAGATTCACTATGCGCTTGGCGCTATATCTGATCGCAGTATCTTTATCTGTCACCGTACTCAATGGGTGTGCGTCGCGTTCTGAGCCGCAGCCCGGTCCGAACTTCTTTCGCCTTGATTCTGATAATCCACAGCGGTTTTCTTTTACTCAGGAATGGGATCTGCCGGAACAGCGTGAGCGTTCGGAAGCAGCGCCTTCGGATGGTCAGAAGGGAGAACGTGGGCGCCGAGGCGGTCATGCTAGAAAAGCAGAGCGAAGAGATGACGATCTCATTGAAGAGCAGCGTGGGGAGATGAGTCAGCAGCTGCTATCTGCATTAGATGACGTACTTCATAGCAGAAATCTTTGTGTTTCGGGCTATCGGGTACTTGATGTACAACGCCAACCAGCACGTATGACGCTGGTTGGTGAGTGCAGATAGTCCTTTCTTTTTGAGCGGTGGGGGTCTTAAAAAAGCTGGGGACCCACAGTGTGAGCACCCCAGGAATGTAAGACAAAAAACACACCCATGCTGACCACAGTCGTGAACAGCACATGTCGGGTTAGGTAAGCCAGTCCAATCGCTAAGATCGCACTGATCAGATAGGGGTTAGAGACCTGCAGCGCGAGCTCTCCCTCCGGCAAAAATACAATGGGGGCCGCAATAGCCGTCAGAATGGCTGGTGCTGCGTAGCTTAGGAACTGCGTTGTACGGGGGCCTAACCGCAGGGGTAGGCGTGGTTCAAGAAACAGATAGCGGCTGATAAAGACCACAAGAGTCATCAGAATAATGGTCAGCCAGATCATGTGCTCTGTCCTTCATTGTGAGGTGCAGCAGGTTCTGAAAAGAGCCGGGCGCTCAATACACCGGCCAGCATACCGAGCACAGAAGCGATCAGCAGGCCAGCTTCAATCTGATAAAGCTCACAGGTCACAGAGGTCAGCAACGCTGTGATGACCGCGCAAAGGGTTGAGATCTTTTGAATGCCCGGTACGACCAGCGCGATAAACGTTGCGGCTACGGCAAACTCCAGACCGAGCGCATCCATATTTGGGATCTGCTGACCGGCAATAATGCCAGCGGCAGTGGCCATGTTCCATCCCAGGTAAAGGCTCAGCCCCCCGCCCAGTGCATGCCAGCGATTGAACTGCTCAGGTGGTTTTGTGCCGGTCAGTGCAAACAGTTCATCGGTTAGCAAAAATCCCAAGATTAGGCGCCAGCGCAACGGCAGTTGTTGCATGTGCCCGCGCATGCTCATGCCATAGAGAAAGTGTCGGGAGGTGATCAGGAGCGTGATGATCAGGATAGCCCCGAGGCCAGCTTTACTTCCGATCATGCCGAGCACGACCAGTTGCACGGCACCGGCGAACACAAAGATCGACATCGCCTGGCCTTCCAATCCGGTAAGGCCGGATTCAAGAGCAAAGGAGCCCGCCAGTAATCCCCATGGAATAATCGCCAGTGTCAGCGGCAGGGCAGCACGCAGTCCCAGCATAAAGGCACTGAAGCGATAATCCTGTTGGGTTAATACCTGACTGCTCATGGCAACTCCTCCGAACTCATTGAGAAGCTATGTTAGCGCTGTCATTTAGCGAACGGCTTGCACGCTCTTGCGGTTTACGCCGTCGGCGTATTGGCCAGGGGTGATGCCAAAGGCTTTCTTGAAGTGGCGGTGCATATGGCTCTGATCGTGAAAACCGGCATCCAGCGCGACATCGCTCAGTTTTAAGCCCTGACGGATCAGTTTTTTGACCAGTCTGAGTCGTGTTTGTATCTGATAGGCATGCGGGGGGAGGCCATAACGACTCTGAAACTGGCGCAATAGATAAAACGGGCTGAGGCCGCAGAGATTGGCCAGGTCTTCCAGTGATACATCGCTGGTGGGCTGATCATCGAGAAAACTTTTGACCAGATCCAGTTGTGGATACGCTTTGCTTTGTTCTTTCAGTTCACTACGTTGCTGGCTATGGCGCAGCATCAGTTGCACCATGCTGGTGTACAGCAGGCTTTCCCGCAGCAAACGGTTATCTGACGTCATCAGCGTATGCAGTGTCAGTCGGATGATCTCCGACAGCTGTTTATCCTGTACAACCGGTGACGGGAAGTAAGGCGCACCCTTGGCATTAAGGTCCAGCTCATCGCGAATTTGGGCAAACTGGTCGGGCAGAGGGTAAAGGGCTTTATAAGCCCAGCCACCTTCAGCGGCAGAGCTGCCATTATGTACATCGTCGGCGTTGACCAGAATGATGCTTTCTTTAGGTGCGATATGATCACCGCCTGTCCGATAGAAACGCTGAGCACCTGATTCCACAACCCCAATGGTGTAGCCCTCATGGGTGTGGTTGGAGAAATTTTGATGTTGGTAGCGGGCGTCAAGCGTCTCTATGCCACCCAGTTCGTGGGCATAGCGATACTCTGCATGTTCTGTTGTTTTAGCCATGTTGGCTCCCCGGCACCGGCTTCTCGTCAGTGAATCAGGTATTTGACCGGACAGAAGCGTTATTAGGCTTCATTTTAACCGAATGAGCGCCCTAGTTTTTGTACGAAATTGCGCATCATGGGTGTTCGACATGTAAGAAATTAATGTATTTGTACCGAGTTGCTTTCTAAAAGCCAAAAAAAACCGCAGCCGAAGCCGCGGTTTTTTCAGAACAAGTCAGGGATTAGTCGCGCTCAATCGCCAGCGCTGTACCCATACCACCACCGATACACAGGGTAGCCAGACCTTTCTTAGCGTCACGTTTGCCCATCTCATGGATCAGGCTAACCAGAATACGGCAACCGGATGCACCGATCGGGTGACCCAGAGCGATCGCGCCACCGTTTACGTTTACGATATCGGTATTCCAGCCCAGATCTTTGTTGACAGACATCGCCTGTGCAGCAAAAGCTTCGTTGGCTTCAACCAGGTCCAGATCGTCTACACCCCAGCCCGCTTTTTCCAGTGCTTTTGTAGTTGCAGTGATTGGACCGGTACCCATGATAGTTGGGCAAACACCGGTAGATGCGTGTGCTTTGATGCGCGCCAGAACCGGCAGACCCAGTTCAGCTGCCTTTTCTGCAGAGCACAGGATAACTGCTGCAGCACCATCGTTGATGGTAGAGGCGTTACCTGCAGTTACGGAGCCATCTTTTTTGAAGGCCGGGCGCAGTTTGCCCAGAGCTTCCGGAGTGCACCCAAAGCGAGGCTGTTCGTCGGTGTCGAAAACAACGGGATCGCCTTTACGCTGAGGGATGACTACAGGAATGATTTCGTCTGCGAAACGACCGCCGGTTACCGCAGCTTCCGCTTTGTTCTGAGAGGCAGAGGCGAATGAATCTTGCTCTTCGCGGGTGAAACCGTATTTTTCAACGATATTCTCAGTGGTGATACCCATGTGGTAGTCGTTAAACGCATCCCACAGGCCATCTTTAATCATAGTGTCGACCATTTTCCAGTCGCCCATGCGTGCGCCGTTACGAGAATTCGGCAGAACGTGAGGGGACTGGCTCATGTTTTCCTGGCCGCCAGCGATGATGACTTCAGCGTCGCCACAGCGGATCGCCTGTGCAGCCATCTGCACGGCTTTCAGGCCGGAACCACATACTTTATTGATCGTCAGCGCGGGTACTTCCTGTGGTAAGCCTGCGTTGATAACGGCCTGACGTGCAGGGTTCTGGCCGCAGCCAGCAGCCAGTACCTGGCCAAGAATAACTTCATCGACCTGAGCTGGGTCCAGGTCGATTTTTTCAATCAGGGATTTGAGTACAGTTGCACCCAGATCGGATGCGGAAACTTTGGCCAGAGAGCCGTTGAACGCACCCATAGCGGTACGGCCGGCAGCAACGATAACTACGTCACGCATAGTTTTGCCTCATTATAGAATCGAAAATGATTAAATGATGATAGGGCAGAGAAGTGACCCTTCTATTGCAAAGGGGCGTTGGTACATCCTAATTCCCTGATCCCACCGTTAGCTCTTACTTTTTCTTATTGTTTGAGTACAGTTTTTAGTTGCAGTGCAACATGCCTCGCGTCACAGTCTGTGCGAGCAGGCCCCGCTTTGTCAAGCCGAGCGAATAGGTACGGCAAGTGACCGCCATTTTACAGTCGGTGTGTCGTGCGGCATCTGTACGAATCCAAGTACTGCGAATCTCTTGGCATCACTAAAATTTAACAGGGGTGATGGGTGCTGAACAGGCGACTTATGGCTAGGTCAGCTGCTACTGCAGGAGGAGCGATCTCAAAGGGAAAGACGGGGGAGAAGAACGGGTGTACGCAGGGGCATACACCCGTGACTGAATCCAGCTCAGAGCTCGATTTCAATATTGTCGATCAGGCGGGCACCACCCAGTGGCGCTGCAGCCAGGATGACCAGATGGCGGCAGGTTTCATCAGCAGGCAACAGGTTGCTTGCATTGCAGATGTTGTAGAAGTCACGACTAAAGCCGGCGGTTTCCAGCTTGCTGTACGCTTCGGCTTCCAGTTGAGTGTAGTCTCTGCGCCCGCCCAGAATCTGTGCTTTGGTCTCCTGCAAGGTACGTTGCAGCGTCGGAGCTATCTCCAGCTGCTCTGCTGACAGGTAGCCATTACGAGAGCTTAAGGCTAGGCCTTGTTCGTTACGAGCAATCGGTGCGCCCTGAACTTCCACGGGCAAGTAGAGGCTTTCCACCATGCGGCGGATAACCATCAGTTGCTGGAAATCCTTTTCACCAAATACGGACACATCAGGCTGGACGATGCCAAATAGCTTACATACAACCGTCGCAACACCCTGAAAGTGTCCCGGTCGGCTGGCCCCGCAATGGATGTTAGAGATACCCGGAACCTCGACCTGAGTCTGGACTTCACGTCCGTTCGGATACATCTCTGCATCGCTGGGTGCGAACAGGTAATCACAGCCGGCGCCGGCCAGTTTTTCCTGATCGGACTCCAGTGTGCGAGGGTAGCTGTCGAGATCTTCGTTGGCGCCAAACTGCAGCGGGTTGACGAAGATGCTGGCCACTACGATATCGCTACAACCATCCGCTTGGCGTACAAGCTGCAGATGACCTTCGTGCAGGTTGCCCATCGTGGGTACCAGGCTGATGCGTTTGCCCTTGGCGCGTTCGGCTTGCAGCGTAGCGCGCAGTTCCTGAATGCTGTGGATCGTTTTCATGTTATTCAAATCCGTGCTCTGGTCCCGGGAAGGTGCCATCGCGTACGGCGTCAGCGTAGGCTTTCAGGGCATCCTGTACAGTGTCGTTTTCTTCCATAAAGTTCTTTACGAACTTTGGACGACGGCCCGGAGTCAGTCCCAGCATATCATGCAGTACCAATACCTGAGCGTCAGTATCACTGCCTGCGCCAATACCGATTACCGGAATATCCACGGCTTCAGTGACTTCGCGCGCGAGCAGCGATGGTACACATTCCAGCAGCAGCATTGAGGCACCGGATTGTTCCAGTAGTACCGCATCTTCGATCATCTGACGGGCACTTTCCCGGTCGCGGCCCTGAACTTTGTAACCCCCCAGCTTGTTTACAGCCTGTGGAGTAAGCCCCAGGTGGGCGCAAGCAGGGATGCCACGCTCAGCCAGCAGGGATATGGTTTCCGCGAGCCATGCCGTGCCTTCAATTTTAATAATGTGGGCACCGGCAGCCATGAGTGCGGCGGCGTTTTCCATCGCCTGTGCTGGCGTTGCATAACTCATGAATGGCAGGTCGGCCATGATCATGCTGCCTTGATTACCGCGTGCTACGCACGCCGTGTGATACGCCATCTCTTCAACACTGACAGGTAGAGTGCTGTCATTGCCCTGAAGGACCATTCCCAACGAGTCGCCAACGAGGATCATCTCGTTGCCGGCTTCACTCACCAGATGGGCGAAACAGGAATCGTATGCGGTCAGCACCGCAAACTTCTCACCCGCTTGTTTACGGGCTGTGAGGGTGTGCAGGGTAATGTTGCTCATAAGAAACTCTTATCCAGTTGTCTCGTTCGGCCGAAATTATACCTACAACCGTTCAAGGCTGCCCATAGGGTATGCGACTAAAAGCTGGCTCAAACTGCGTCTATCTGGCAGAACCAGTTCAGGCGCGATTTCGGCCAGGGGCCAAAGTACAAACGTGCGTTCGCACATAAAGGCATGAGGTACGGTAAGGCGTTCGGTATCAATGACCTGCTCACCGTACAGTAAAAGATCCAGATCAAGGGTGCGTGGACCCCAGTGACGCTCGCGGATGCGGCGATGCTGTTGCTCAAGACGTTGCAGCTCATCGAGCAGTGCGTGGGGTTCCAGTGTGGTATCCAGTGCGGCGACTGCGTTGATAAAGTCTGGCTGGTCTTGAGGGCCCACCGGGTCAGAACGGTAGATGCTGGAGCGTGTGATCAGTTCACAGTGCTCCAGCGCGGCGAGCTCTTCAAAAGCGTCCGTGACTTGTTGGAAAGGGTTTTCAAGGTTGCTTCCCAATCCGATATAGCAGCGTATCGTCTTACTCATCACGAGTGGCGTTGTTTGGTTTCTTTCGGCGGCGACGGCGTGGTTTCTGGCCATTACCGGATTCGCGGCTCATTATTCCACGCTTATCTTCGTTGGCAGACTGGTATTCAGTCCACCACCGGCTCAATCCACCCAAGTCTTCACCGCTGTTTTCACGCAGCAGCAACAGATCGTATGCGGCACGGAAGCGAGGCTGTTCCATCAGGCGCTGCGCGCGCTTTCCATCGCGGCGTGGTAGGCGAATCTGCATCTCCCAGATCTCACGGATCGGGGTTGAGAAGCGGCGTGGAATGGCCGTGGATTTTACCTGCAGTGAAAGCACCTGGTTAGCGGCTTCATGTAAGGCCGGCAGTGGAGGCATGCGCTGCTCTTTGATCAGCTGCTGCATGCGCTGTTGTACCGGATACCAAAGCAGTGCGGCGAACAGGAAGGCCGGAGTGACGCTTTTACGCTGCGACAAGCGGCGGTCCGTATTGCGCAGGGCGTTCATGATCAATGTTTCAACCAATTCGCCTTGCTCGCCATCCAGCGCTTTTTGAGTCTGTGGGAACAAAGGTTCGAACAGGCTGTAGTGTTGCAGATGCTCGTAAGCCGCTTCTGCATAGCCGGATTGCAACAGCTTCAGAGATTCATCAAACAGGCGTGCTGCCGCGATGTCTTTCAATAGGGGAGCCAGTTCGCGGATAGGCGCGGCAGTTGCCGGCTCAATCTGAAAGCCCAGTTTACCGGCAAAACGTGCTGCACGTAGCATGCGTACAGGGTCTTCACGGTAGCGCGCATCCGGTTCTCCGATCATCCGGATAATACCGTCCTGGATGTCCTGATAACCGTTGGCGAAGTCATGGATGCTGTGATCTTTGACACAGTAATACAACGCATTGACTGTGAAATCGCGACGCGCGGCATCTTCTTCGATCGTGCCGTAGACGTTGTCACGGGTGATCATGCCGGATTCGTTCTGGCGGCCGTGTTCGCCGTCGCTGTTTTTTGGGTGGGAATCGTGGCTGGCGCGGAATGTAGCGACCTCAATCAGATCGCGGCCAAAACGTACGTGAAGTAGTTTAAAGCGGCGGCCAATCAGGCGTGAGCGACGAAACAGTTCGTGCGCTTCTTCCGGACTTGCGCTGGTAGCCACATCAAAGTCTTTGGGTTTTTCGCCCTGCAGCAGGTCGCGAATGCACCCGCCCACCAGATAGCCATCGTAACCACCGTCAATAATACGGTAGACGACTTTCATCGCGTTATCGTCGAGGTATTTTCGCTGAATCTGATGTTCTGATTCGGGAATGATGCGCAGACCAGTTTCGGCTTGAGCGGAAACGGATTGTCCCGCGTGTACCGCACTACCTTTGCTGAATATCGAGCTTATGCGTTTAAGCAGACTTCTAGCCATAGAACACCAAAATTCACCCATAAAACCAAAGTGGCGCATCATACCATTTACGCGACCGCAGTATAAGCTATTCCCTGCCTGCAAGTGTGGTGAACAGATAGTGGTACTGATAATAGTACTAGGAGTAAGAAGGAGGAGTGGGAGCTGATCGCATCTCAGACAACTACGCTAATCTTAGCTTGTTGTTTTTGTTTCTAAGAGCACTTTCTCGGGACCGTTGATGCTGGTCTACGATCAGCTACAAGCCTCATTATTATTTTTATTCGAGGCGGGGTACCTATCCACTTGCTACCTGTTTTTATTTTTATTGCTGGTGCAGGTTTCTAAGTAAGCATTGTTGTTGTTTTTACATCTAAGTAATAGCAGGCACTGTGCCAGTTTTTTTAACTTGTTGTTTTTTATATGTATTTTATTTTTGTGGTTAAGGGTTAACCATTCGAAGTGTGGGGTTTGTTACCGTGCTCCCCGTATGGGGTAACACTTGGTGGGTAGAGAGGTAACACTTTGTGTGGGGGAAAGTGTTACCTCAACTGTTACCGAACGTGTGCAGTGTTACCTTGTTCGCGTTCTCGGCACAGGGTGGGGCTGTTTATTTCTTTGGTTTACGTGGAATTCCCAGTTTCTGGCGACGTTCCCACAGGCATTTTCGGCTTACGCCAAGTTTCTTTGCCAGCTCAGTTTCGGACATGCAGTCCTGATTCTCTAATACAAACCGTTGAAAATAATCATCCAGCGACAAGCCTGCACTGCCGGTATTATCGTGTACGGCTTTGCGTGAGGGCGGTGGTGTTTGGCTGACATAGTTCTGTTCCAGCGACGCCAGATCAGGCCCTTCGATATCCAGACCCAGCAGCTCTGTGCTGATTTCATTATCGTCAGTCAGGATAACGGCACGCTCAATCGCATTTTCCAGCTCACGTACATTGCCCGGCCATTGGTAACGACGCATGGTTTTGATGGCGTGATGGCTGAAGTGCAGAGGACTTTCACCCATACGTTTTGCGGTGCTGGCCAGCAGTTGATCTGCGATCTCTATAATGTCATCGCCCCGTTCACGCAATGGAGGTATCCGCAGTTCCATCACATAAAGTCGATAATAGAGATCTTCACGGAAGTCGCCGCTTTTAGCCAGAGACTTAAGGTTGCGGTGGGTCGCTGCGATCAGACGGACATTGACCTTTTTGGACTGTACTGAGCCAACGCGTCGGATCTCACCTTCCTGTAGGAAACGCAGCAAGCGTGCCTGAGCTTCCAATGGTAGTTCGCCGATCTCATCCAGAAACAGGCTGCCCCCGTCAGCAGCTTCAATCAGGCCGTTACGCTGATTATTAGCGCCTGTGAATGCCCCCTTCTCATGGCCAAAGAGTTCGGATTCGATCAGGGTTTCCGGAATGGCCGCGCAGTTCACGCAGATCATCGGAGACTTAGAACGGTCACTTTGTTCATGGATAGCGCGGGCGGCCAGCTCTTTACCTGTGCCTGATTCACCCTGGATCAGCACCGTGGCATCGGTTTTCGCGACTTTATGAATGCGCTTGAACAGATCCTGCATCGGTTGGCAGGAGCCGATGATGTGGGTTTTTTGTTCGCTGTCTTCCTGGTTTTCAGAAAGCTCCTGAACGGATGCCGGGGCCTGGCGGTGAGCCAGAATATTGCGTACGGAGTTCAGCATCTCGTCATGATCGAAGGGCTTGGCGATATAATCGACCGCGCCCATCTTCATCGCGTCTACAGCGGAACGCAGGCTGGCATAACTGGTCATGATTAACACCGGCACAGAGCCGGCCAACTTGATCAGATCAGTGCCCGGCGCACCCGGTAAACGGAGGTCGGTGATGATGAGATTAAAATCGTTCAGGTTGAAGCGTTGGGTGGCTTCATCGACGGACTCGGCGTCCTGAACATTAAAATCGTGTTTTTCCAGCAGTCTGCGCAGGGCAGAGCGGATAATCGTTTCGTCTTCAACAATCAGAATTTGGCTCATTTGGTCTACCTTTATCCCATACCTGTACCAGTAGAGGAGTGCTCGTCTCCAATATGGAACGGCAATGTGATTACCACGCGAGTGCCTTTATTCTGCTTGTTGTTGGCAGGGCTAATAATCTCAATACTACCATAATGTTCCTCTATTATGTTGTAGACCAGTGGTAAGCCAAGTCCAGTTCCTTTCCCCGGGTCCTTCGTGGTAAAGAACGGTTCGAACAATTTGTCCTGACATTCCGGCGGAATACCGGTGCCTTCGTCGGTCACGGCGATCGAAATCGTCTCGCCGTTACTGTCGGCGTCGATCCAGATATGGTTGTAATCTTCAGACGCATCGCAGG
Organism: Pontibacterium sinense; assembly: GCF_015209595.1. Taxonomy (GTDB): domain Bacteria; phylum Pseudomonadota; class Gammaproteobacteria; order Pseudomonadales; family Balneatricaceae; genus Pontibacterium; species Pontibacterium sinense. The sequence continues at coordinate 41,489 of NZ_JADEYS010000024.1, forward strand.
CATTATTCAGCAGGTTTACAAAGACCTGAATCAGTTGCTGCGGGTCCCCCCATACGTGCAAACCGGGTGCGACATTGTTCAGGTATTGCTGGAATTTTCCGCGGCTGTCCAGTGAGACAAGATGAATCGCTTCATCAAAACAGTGTCGTAAGTTAACTGATTCGTGTGCGATTTCGTTATCACTCTGTCCGCCACGGGCAAAACGTACCAATGACTGCACGATGCGGCTGATCCGTTTGGTCTGGTCGACGATCTGATCGCCGGTTTCCAAAATCTCTTCGTTATCAGTTTCGAATTTCAGGTTTTGCGCCAGACAAGCGATGCCAGTGACCGGATTGCCAATTTCATGCGCGACACCTGCCGCAAAACGACCAATAGAGGAGAGACGTTCGCTATGAGCCAGTCGATTTTGCAGCAAGCGAGTTTCGGACTCGTCCTCCAGCAGGATGACCATACCGCTGGTGCTCTCTTCACTCAGTAGTGCCTTGTGGAGTGCAAACCAATGGGATTGGCTGTTCAGGTGGATGGGCTCGGCGACTTCATGGGCCAGCGGGGATTGGGCAAAGTTCCCCAGCAGAGTACCCCACGGGGTGGGCAATCGGCTCAGAGGAATGCCCGCGCAATCTGCTGCGGTAATCCCAGTCACTTGTTCCATCTCTGAGTTCCAGAACAGAATCTCACCGGTGTTATCCAGGGTACAAACCCCGACGGGTAGCCGTTGTAGGATCAGGCGGTGATAGCGCCGCAATTCATCCAGCTCGGCCGCCAGACCGGTCAGCTGTACCTGATAGGTTTCCAACTGACTTTCCATCAGATGTACGTTGCGGCCGCTTGCCAGCGTGCGGATGCCTGCCGTCTGACTGCTATGGTCCAGCGGGCTGAGCAACGTGGCTGCTTCTACCGGGCCAAGCAGTCCCGTCAGGTTGTGCTCAAGCTGGGTCCGTAAGCGTAAAAGATCAACCGGACGTAACATGCCGGGTTTCAGGGCCAGCTGATCGAGGGCGCTCTGGATTTCACGTCGAGCTGCATCCTGACCCACACGTGGGGAGAGCAGTTCCTGAAAATCTTCAATCCGGGTTGCGGTCAGGCTGGTGGTGGAGTGGCGTTGCAATACGTTCAGCAGGCACGCGCTGGCGGCATGTTCCTCTTCCGCATTTTGTTCAGTGAACAGGGACACAAGAGTCAATGTCAGTGCATTCAGCACCAGCGCCAGTACTGCAGCGGTGTCCGGGTCATATTCTTCGACGCGGAAGGTGTCGGCCACCATCGGATCAATAGGGCCCAATAGCGGGAACAGCATGGTGTACATCCACACGCCCATGCCGATCAACAGTCCACAAATCACGCCCCAGCGGTTAGCGCGCTGCCAGAACAAGGTGACCAGCAGGGCGGGTAGGAACTGCAGAAATGCTACAACCGCGATGATTCCTAACTGGTGAAGGTCATAGTAATTGCCGATCTTCTGATAAAACAGGTAACAGCCAAATAAGATCAGAATCATCAGGCTACGGCGTAACCAGAGCACCCAGGTATAAAAACGACGGGTATCTGGAAAAGGGACCATAGGTAACAAAATATGGTTTTGTAACATTGAGGCCATAGCAACGGTGGCCACAATCGAGATCCCGCTGGCGGCAGATAAACCTCCGATAAAGGCTAAGACGGTCAGCCATTCGGAATCCAGATGCATTCCCAGATACAGTAGTAAAAACTCCGGATTGCCCCCCGCCCCAAGACTCATACCTGCCCATAGGATCGGAGGGACCGCGAGTGCCAGCAAAAACAGAAACAGTGGCATACCCCAGGTGGCTTTGTAGAGGGTTTCGTCTGAGCTGTTTTCGGTGAACATCATATGGAACATATGAGGCATAACGACCGCCGCACTGAAGAACGCAATCAGTAACGTACGCCAGATCTCAGCATCGAACTGAGTGTTCAGTACGGCTAGCTGATCAGGGTTGGCTAGAAGCCAGCTTTCCAGTCCGCTCGGTCCGCCAAGAATGGAAAAAAATGCATACAAACCAATCGCGACCAGGGCGATCAGTTTGATTAAGGATTCCACGGCCATGGCAACAACGAGGCCGGGATGTTTGTTACGTAAGGTGGCATGCCGGGCGCCAAACAGAATCGAAAACAGCGCCAGAACAGAACAAAATCCGAGTGCAAACTGACTGACGGTAAACTGCTGATTAAAAATATAGAGACTGTCTGCGACCGCCTGAATCTGAATCGAGATCATCGGCATTGTCGCCATGACCGTCAGAATAGTGGTGATCGTGCCTACGGCACCACTGCGGAACCGAAAAGCAAATAGGTCGGCCAGTGAACTGAGCTGATATGTACGGGTGATCCTCAGAATGGGGATCAGCAGGGCCGGTGCCAAAATAAAGGCACCAACGGCCCCGAGATAAGAGGCCAGATAGAGGTAGCCGGATTCGGATGCCAGACCAAAAGCGCCATGAAACGTCCAGACGCTGGCATACACACCAATAGACAGTACATGCGTAAGCGGATGGCGGACCAAACGCGCCGGTAGCAAATTGCGCTCAGTCAGGTAGGCGGTACCAAAGAGAAAGGCGAGGTACGCAAAACCGATTAAAAACAGTTGGGACAGATCAAGCATGTTGGCGTCTCTGCTCGATAATGACGGCCGCTACCACGACGCCGATCCAGACCAGGAAAGGCCGAAACCAGGGACCGTCCATTTCTTGCCACCAGTTGATAATCAGTGGTGCCAGAACATACGCCGCGGGCAGCAGCAAAAGAAGCAAGCGGTGGAAATACATGTATGGTCCCTTACGACGTACGAATCTGTTGCAGAACGGGTGCTACCTGTTCCATCTTCCAGTTTGTGACCGCCCATTTCAACAATTCATCCACGCAGGCATCAACTAAGGCCGGGTCGGGTGACTGATTCAGAAAATGAAGGGCTTCAATGAGTTGAGGTACAGGGTGTTCCAGGTTGAGTGCGGTAGCGTAAGTTTGTTTACTGAGTTTCTGGCCGTCGCTGTTTGCCGCGACAGGGATATGCGCATACCGCGGAGGATCGATACCCAGCAGGTCCTGCAAATGGATCTGTTTTGGGGTTTCCGGTAGCAGATCACTGCCCCTTACCACATGGGTAATCCCCTGCAGATAATCATCTACGACAACCGCCAGTTGGTAGGCAAACAGGCCGTCTTTGCGGAATACGACGAAATCCCCGGCTGTATTGGGGAGGTCAAAGGTTTGCGGACCCTGGATCAGATCAAGGAAGCGGGTAGCCGTGTCAGGGCAGCGCACACGTATCGCGGTGTCTTTATCCGGAGAAGGGGATTTCTCGATGCAATAGCCGTCGTAAACAGTACTGCCGCTGCGCTCCAGCAGCTGCTTTCGGGAACAGCCGCAACGATAGGCATCACCGTTTTCCAGTAAGCGCTGCAGCGCATCCTGATAATAAGCGTGGCGTTCACTTTGATATGTCAGTTCGCCATCCCAATACAGACCAAAAGCTTCTAAGGTAGTGGGAAAACTGGCGCAGGCACCGGCGTGTTCACGTGGAGGGTCGAGATCCTCGATACGTAACAACCAATCACCATCATTGGCGCGCGCATCAAGATAGCTGGCGAGTGCTGCGAGTAAGGAACCAAAGTGCAGCAAGCCGGTAGGAGATGGGGCAAAACGTCCAACGTAATTCACAGAGTATCAAAAGAGCCGTCCGACCGGTGATCCGGTCAGACATCTCAAATCGACTAGCCGCCGACCTGTTTCTCTTTGATCTCTGCGAGTGTTTTACAGTCGATACAAAGGGTCGCAGTTGGGCGTGCTTCGAGTCGGCGGATACCAATTTCGATACCGCATGCATCGCAGTATCCATAATCGTCAGCTTCGATGCGTTCTGCTGCTTCGTCAATTTTCCGGATCAGCTTGCGTTCGCGATCACGAGTACGGAGTTCAAGGCTGAACTCTTCTTCCTGACTTGCGCGATCACTTGGATCTGCAAAATTAGATTGTTCTTCCTGTAGATGGTGAATGGTACTGTCGACCTCTTCCATCAACTGGCGCTTCCATTCCGCCAAAATCGCGCGGAAATGGTCTTTCTGTGAGTCGCACATGTACTCTTCATCCCGGTCCAATGGATACGGGTCAATGTGCGAAAATCGAGTTTCAGTGCTGTTTGGCATAACTCTGCCCCACTTAATCTTATTGCCGGCTCCCGGCAATATCAGCTTACCTGATCATAGGCCGCACAGTGCGGCTTATACCTGAAAGGCAGCAGACGTTATCAGAACTTTCCAGATTAGACTAGCCCCAAGGCTACAAAGTTTATCTGGCGGGTGCTTTTGCCTGCGCCGTACTTCTGGTTTCGGGTCTACTTGAATCTGAACAAAGGCTCAGAAGCTCCGTACAATTGTTAGGTCTAGTCCAGAGTTGCGATGTTGTAAACCTGAAACAATGATTCTGAAGCTGTTTGAAAATCGTCGCTATGTTCTTGATCCGGGTGTATTGATTCATTCCTTTGTATAATAGAGCGGTTTTAAACTTATGAAGAGCGGACAATGAATAAGCAATGGACGCAGCGTGCTGCTGATATCGATTCCTTTAAAGTGATGGACCTGCTGAAACGCGCCAAAGAGCTGGATGCGGAAGGGCACGATGTGGTGCATATGGTGGCGGGTGAGCCGGATTTTGCCACGGCAGCTCCGGTGGCCGCAGCGGCTATTTCGGCCATTGAGAATGGCCTGACGCAGTATACGCCGGCAGCGGGCATTCCTGAGTTACGCGCTAAAATTTCACAGTGGTATCAAAACCGTTACGGGCTGGACATCACGCCTGAGCGTATCATTGTGACACCGGGAGCATCCGGTGCGCTGCTGATGGTGTTTTCGCTGTTAGCGGATCCGGGGCGTACGTTTATGATGGGTGATCCCGGATATCCCTGTAACCGTCAGTTTCTGCGCTTAATCGAAGCGCGTGGTCAGTTGGTGCCTTGTAGTATCGAGGATAACTTTCAGCTGACACCGGAGGCGATCCGTGAACACTGGAAGCCAGAAACTGCGGGAGTGTTATTGGCATCCCCAGCAAACCCAACAGGGTCCGTGGTGCATAAGGATGATCTGCGTAATATCGCAGAAACTGTGAAAGCATTGGGTGGCAATTTGGTTGTGGATGAGCTGTACCACGGTCTGACCTATGGGTTTGAGGCCAACTCGGTACTGGAAGTGGATCCCGATGCCTTTGTGATCAACAGCTTCTCCAAATATTTCGGCATGACCGGCTGGCGTTTAGGTTGGATGGTTGCCCCGGAAAGTGCCGTGCCGGAACTGGAAAAACTGGCACAGAATCTGTTTATCTCTCCTCCGACGGTTGCTCAGCATGCTGCTTTGGCGGCATTTGAACCTGAAAGTCTGGCCATTTTTGAACAACGTCGACAGGCATTTCAGGAGCGACGAGACCTGCTGGTTAGCGGACTGCGCGACTTAGGCTTTGATATTCCCGTCACCCCTGAAGGCGCGTTTTATGTCTACGCCGGAGCCTCTCATCTGACCGACAATACCTTCGATTATTGCTGGTCATTGCTGGAGGAGGATAAGCTGGCGACAACACCGGGAATCGACTTTGGTACCTACCGTGCCAATGAGTTTATCCGCTTCTCTTATACGACGGGGCTGGATCGAATTGAGCTGGCATTAGAGCGTCTGCATAAGCGGATTCAGGGCGTATGAAACTTGAATCGTTGATCGAAGGCCGCTTGATCAAACGCTACAAGCGCTTCCTGGCAGATGTCGAGTTATCGGATGGTACACAGGTGACGGCACATTGTCCCAATACCGGATCGATGAAGCACTGTGCCGAACCGGGAAGTCGGGTCTGGTTACTGGACTCTGGAAATCCCAAGCGTAAGTATCCGTTGGGCTGGGAGCTGGTGGAGATTGATCAGCAGCATTTGTGTTGCATTAACACCGGTCGTGCTAATCATCTGATCCGTGAAGCGATTGAGAACGGTGTGATTAGCGAGCTGCAGGGCTATAGTTCCATCCGTCAGGAAGTGAAATACGGAGAGAACAGCCGTATCGATCTGCTGCTGGAGGATGAGCATAAGCCTAAGGCGTATGTTGAGATTAAAAACCTGACGCTACTGGAAGAGGACAACTGGGGCAGTTTTCCCGATGCTGTCACTACGCGTGGTGCCAAACATCTGGTTGAGTTGATGTCGATGGTTGAGCAGGGACATCGTGCCGTGATGGTGTTCTGCGTGCCACATGAAGGGATCAAGCGGGCCCGTCCGGCGGATCAGATTGACCCTAAATACGGCCAGTTATTGCGTGAAGCTGCGCAGGCCGGGGTGGAAGTGCTGGCCTATGGTGCGAGTCTGACGGAATCGGAAGTCCGCATCAGTCACCCTGTGCCGGTTTTTTTGTAACGGGGAAACGGACTATGCGGCTGACCTGATGGGTTCAGGTCAGCTGTTCTGCGGGAATCTGTGCATCAGATGTCGGCAGATTGACAATTATCTGGCCTTCAACGATTTCAAAGGCAACCGGGTCGAGATGGTCTTCGACACATGGGCCAGAGACACAAACACCATCTTCAATCCGAAAGAGTGCACCGTGTGTTGCGCACTGGATGTATTGTTTCTCGAAATCGAGAAACTGATCGGGCATCCATTCCAGTGGAATGCTGCGGTGCGGACAGCTGTTGCGGTAGAGATAGAACTCATTCCTATAGTTGATCAGTACCAGCTTAGTGGTACCGATATCAAATCCTTTAGCTTGTCCTGCTTCCAGCTGATCGGTGTGACAAAGAACGGTCATTATTTTCCTCAGAGTAGATCGTATTGAGCAGCCTGTTGTTATGGCGCTAACCATACTGCAGTTGTGCTACCTGGGGAATGGGGTGGGTAGCATCTTGAAATGGATTAATGCGTTGCTGAAAGCATATCATCCGCAAACTTGCTGAACCGCTTATACTACCGGCATCTTCATTTTCAGACTGAGAACGCCTCAATTGCGATCGACCGGATTTTCCCGATCTCCTGCTTTACTGCTGCTGGCCTTAGGACTGTCGCTATTGCTGCATCTGTTGGTCCTACTGGTGGCTGGAAATGACGTGCCTAAGCTGGTCGAGTTGCCGGGGCAGCATCGCCTGTTACAGGTCTCTATCGGTGCTAAGGCGCCAGCTGCTTCGCTGCAAGCGTCACCGATGCTTCAACACGCTCAATCAACACCGGTATCGTTCGATCCACCCGCACCTCTGCCAGAAACAACACCGGTACAGCAGAGACCCGCGGACGGTATGGCAGGTGTTAAATCACCTGCGGCAGAGCCAGCAAAGATGATCCCGTCCCATTTTGTTCCTGAGCCATCAAAAAGCCCTGAACCTAGACCCGTTGAATTGAAGCCAGCGGAGAAGCCCTTGGTCGCGGCTAAAGAGACTAAATCGCCTCAAACTGTTGAACCGGTTGCCCCAACTTCGGTGGCAAAAGAACACCCGTCCGAAAGACACCAGTCCGAGATACCTGCGAAAGCCTTGTCCGCTCACACAGATGCGTCTGCGAGCCGTGAGCAGCAGGCCCGTTATGTCGCTGCCAGCTACCGTCATCAAACGGCCGTGCCTTATCCGAAATTGGCCCGTCGACGCGGGCAGGAGGGGACGGTTTGGCTCAATGTGCAGGTAGATACAGCGGGTGAGGTGTCTGATATTGAGGTGCTGGAGTCGTCCGGTTTTTCTCAGCTTGATCAGGCTGCACTAAAGACCGTACGCCGATGGCATTTTATTGCGGCCCGTCGGGATGGTCAGGCTGAGGTGTCTTATGTGAAGATACCGGTTAAATTTCAATTGGATAAGTCGCAATGATGCCCGCCGGAGCGTTACACCCCCGAACCTTGTTGATCGTGCTCTTGGCCGCGACGCCTTTGGTGATCTGGTTGGCGCTGCAGACCGGGGAGTTGGTGATGTCGCCCGCCGATCTTTGGACGCCGGATAGTCTGGCGCATCAGGTATTTGTGGAGCTGCGTCTGCCACGCCTCTGTCTGACCCTGTTGGCCGGTGCGTTATTAGGAGTCACGGGTGCGGCGGTACAGGCGATGTTTCGTAACCCTCTGGCGGATCCCAGCTTGATTGGTGTTTCCGCAGGCGCGGGGTTTGCCGCTGTAGCGATGCTGGTACTCGGCGATGCGGTGGTCTCTCAGATGGGTGCAGTTGCGTTACCGTTGAGTGCTTTTGTGGGTGGTTTGCTGGCAACGGGATTGGTATTTCGTATTGGACGGGGTGTTGACGGAGTGTCGGTTACGACGATGTTGCTGGTGGGGATTGCGATCAATGCGATCGCCGCATCCGGTATCAGTGCGTTGAAGTATTTCTCCGATGCATTCACGTTACGGCAGGTGGTGTTCTGGCTGATGGGTGGTTTACAGCATCAGGGGTGGCAGGCCGTCTGGACGTTGATGCTCATTGCTCTTCCGGTGTTGGTGGGTTTGTTCAGTCAGGGGCGTATTCTAAATCTATTGTTGCTGGGGGAGCGTCAGGCTGCGCTGCTTGGCGTCTCCGTGGTGCGTTGTCACCGTATTCTGATTTTACTCAGTGCCTTGGGTGTGGGGGCGGTTGTTGCCGTCGGCGGCATGATTGGTTTCGTGGGGTTAGTTGTGCCCCATCTGGTGCGTTTGTTGATTGGTCCGGATAATCGCTATCTATTACCGCTGGCCGCATTGCTGGGTGCACTGTTTCTGACGTTGGCGGATATTGTTGCCCGCGTGATTATCTCACCGGCAGAGATGCCATTGGGTGTGGTGACTGCATTAGTGGGTGGGCCGTTCTTCCTGATGATGATTGTCTACCGGCGGCGGGGAGCGTGATGATGTTGAACGTTAATGTGCAGCAATTTTGCCGCGCTGGTCGCTGTCTGCTACAAGACATTGAGCTGCAGTTTGCGGCATCGGGGTTCAGTGTCATTCTGGGACCCAATGGTGCGGGTAAGTCGACACTGCTTAAGCTGATCGCCGGACAGGATAAAATTGAGCAAGGCAGGGTCCGATTGGATGGCACGGATATTCACGCCATCGATCTTTCAGCACGTGCCTGTCGTTTGGCGATGCTGACACAGGAACATCCACTGAACTTCCCGTTTTCAGTGTTGGATGTGGTACGAATGGGGTGTTATCCGTTAGGTCTGAGCGACGAAGCATCCGCACATAAGGCGCAGACGTTATTGAAGCAAATGGAGTTAGCCGGATTAGCTTTACGCAACTATCTGACGTTATCCGGTGGTGAAAAGCAGCGGGTACAGATGGCGCGTGTACTGGCCCAGTTGGGTGAAGAGTCACAGTTGCTCTTACTGGATGAACCGCTAACCGGGATGGATCTGCGTCATCAGCATCTGACGTTGGATTATCTGCGACAGCTGGCGCAAACAGGACTGCGCGTGATCGCTGTGTTGCATGACCCCCTGTTAGCCGCACAATATGCAGATCATCTGATTCTGCTTAAGCAGGGCCAGCTGAAAGCTGAGGGCGATCTGACGACGGTATGGAACGATGCAACGTTAAGTGATCTATATGATCTGCCACTGCGGGTATCGCTGGATGCAGGCATCCCACGATTGGAGGCGCTAGCTGATAATCTCTTCGGAGCGTAGGCGTTCCAGTACATGGTTGATGCTGTCGTCGTCATCCGTGTCGACCACAATGGTGTAATCCTGCTCGTCTTCGTTCAGTGTCTGTTCGTGTTGCAACTGCTGTCGCATCACATCGATATCCGCATCTGAGGCATCGATCCCCTCATTGACGCGACGTTTGAGGCGCGCTTCGATCAGCTTTTGCTCGCACTGACAGGACACAATACGCATAGGTACATGCAGTTGCTGGCTTAGCTCGAAGTAGCTGCGACGGGTGCGATAGCGGATATTGGTTGCATCAACGATCACCGAGTAGCCGGCTTTTAACAAGGCTCGGGTGATATCTTGCAGATGGTTATAGGTACGGGCGTTCATCTCTGCACCGTACAGTTCTAGCTTTTCACCTTTGAGCGATAATTCACGATAAAGCCGCTTGCGTTCGACATCGGAACGTACGCGAATCGCGCCTATTTCATCCAGTAATTGTTGGCTGAAATAGCTTTTGCCGGTACCGGACACACCATGCATCAGATACAGCACGGGGTGCGGGGTGCGGGCGTAGTGTTCGGTCAGGCTCAAATATCGACGCAAGCCATTCAGGTCTGGCTCAGTTCCGATCACCGATACTTTGGCGCGCACCATCGCGCGGTAAGATTTGTAAAAATTCAGCAACTGTACGCCGCGATAATCGCCGCACAGTTCAAGGTAACGGTTAAGGCAGCGATTGGCCCAACGGAACTGTTCGTTGGCTTCGAGGTCCATCAGCAGGAACGCAATATCGGAGATGGTATCGATCCAGCGGAATTGCAGGTTAAATTCGATACAGTCGAACAGGCGCAGTTCATCGTTGAACAGGTTGATATTCGCCAGATGAAGATCACCATGGCATTCACGGACCCGCCCCTGCGTTTTGCGTTCACGAATCAGGTTGGTGAGTTCGCGAAAACTCTGGGCAGTATGGTTGGACAGATGCTGCAGCTGAGACCAGTCGTTCAGATCATTGATCTGATCGCCGATATGGAGAAAGTTATCGGACACAACGTCCCAGATGGTGTTGGTTTCACCCCAGGGGCTGTCAGGGGCAACGCGGGGGATACGATCATGAAAGTCGGCGATCTGCTCGGCTAGCATATCGATCCAGTCAGCCTCAAAGCGTTTTGCCTGCAACAGCAGATCCAGACGCTGCTCCGGATTGAACTGGCGCATGCGTACCGCGTACTCGATCGGTTCACCTTCGCCGTCGATCACCGGATTTTCAAATGTGCCACAAATGGGTACCACGGATTCGTAGATATCCGGTGCCAGCCGCTGGTTGAGGCGCAGTTCTTCTTCGCAGAAGAACTTGCGTTTATCCAGCGATGTGAAGTCCAGAAACCCGAAATCAACCGGCTTTTTGACCTTATAGGCGTAGTCGCCCGTCAGAAACAGCCAGGAGATATGAGTTTCAATCACCTGTATGTCTTTGACCGGATGAGGGTAGGCCGAGGCCATTCTTAAAGTATCGGTTAGCGTCATGGGGTGTCTGTATCACCTTGTTTAGGAAGACATTATACTTAGCCAATGACAAAAAAGAGAGCACCTAATTCCCGTCGTCGTCGCAGTAAGGCGATAAAGAAGCGTTCTTTCCTCTCCCGCTTTGGTGGCATTTTACTCAAACTGACGTTGGTCCTGATGGTTGTGGGCGGCATTGGTTTGATCTATCTGGATGCCCAGGTACGGGATAAATTTGAGGGAAAACGTTGGGCATTGCCTGCAAAAGTTTATGCCCGTCCGCTGGAACTGTATGTTGGCCAGAAGCTGAGTGTGTCTGACCTGAAGCGCGAGCTGCAAGGGCTGGGGTATGCTTCGGTGAAGAAAAGCACCCGGCCGGGCACGATGGAAGTCGCCCGTACCCGTGTCCGTGTTTTTACCCGTGGCTTCTTCTTCCCCGATGGTGAAGAACCGCAGCGCCACATGCTGATCAGTTTCAAGGGCAACAGTATCAGCTCAATCCGGTCGGCGTCCGGGCAGCCGGTATCGCTGGCCCGGCTGGAACCGGTTTTAATCGGTGGTATCTATACCAAAGAAAATGAAGACCGTGATCTGATCCGCTTAGATCAGGCCCCCGACAGTTTGCGTCAGGCGTTGATCGCCGTGGAGGATCGCGACTTTTACGATCACGCAGGTGTATCGGTGCGCGGTATTGCACGTGCGATGTGGGTGAATGTGCGCAGTGGTCGTTTTGCGCAAGGGGGCAGCACCCTGACTCAGCAGCTGGTGAAAAACTTTTATCTGACGTCCGACCGTACGCTGGCGCGCAAGCTGCTTGAAATCCCGATGGCACTGTTGCTGGATGCGCACTATGAAAAAGATGAGATCCTGGAAGCCTATCTGAACGAGGTATACCTGGGACAGTCTGGTGCCCGCGCTGTGCATGGTTTTGGTTTGGCCAGTCAGTACTACTTCGCCCGTCCGATTCACGAACTGCAGTTGCATCAGGTGGCTTTGCTGGTGGGGTTGGTAAAAGGGCCATCTTTTTATGATCCGCGACGTAATCCCGAACGCTCGAAAAAGCGTCGTAATTTGGTACTGCGTCTCTTGGCGGACGGTGGTGATATCACTGAAGCGGAGATGCTCAAAGCGCAAAAACTACCGTTGGGTGTGGTGAAGCAGCAAAGCCTGTTGAAGGGCGCGTATCCGGCCTATCTTGATCTGGTTAAACGCCAGTTGCGCGAAGAGTATCCAGAGGAAGCGCTAAGTTCAGAAGGCCTGCGTGTTTTCACCAGCCTTGACCCTACCGTACAGGCACGTGCAGAAACGGCTCTGGTGAAAACAGTCTCCCGATTGCAAAAACGCTTTGGTCAGCGAGCCGATAGATTACAGGGAGGCATGGTCGTGACTGACCCTCAAACGGCTGAAGTACTGGCGGTTGTTGGGGGGAAAAATACCCGTTATCAAGGGTTTAACCGAGCTCTGGACGCCCGTCGACCCATCGGATCATTGGTGAAGCCCGCTGTATTTCTGGCCGCGTTGGAGGAGGGGTATACCTTGGCCTCGCTGCTGGACGATGCACCCATTCGGGTGGAGATGGAAGACGGTCAGATCTGGGAACCGCGAAATTTTGACAAAAAAAGCCATGGTCAGGTTGCCTTGCACCGGTCGTTGTCTAATTCATACAACCTCAGTACCGCTCAGTTAGGGATGAGCATTGGGCTGGATAACGTGGCTGAGATGCTTAAGCGTCTGGGGATGGAACGAGACCCTAAACGCTATCCTTCGCTGTTGCTGGGCGCTGAGTCGATGACGCCATTTGAGGTGGCGACCCTTTATCAGACGATCGCGGCAAACGGATTCAGGATGCCGATGCGGGCTATCCGTCTGGTTACTACGTCTGAAGGCGAGGAGTTATCGCGTTATCCCTTAGAGGTTGACCAGGCAGTATCTGCATCTCAGATGCATCTGATCCAGTATGCGTTACAAGAAGTGGTGCGTGAAGGAACAGCACGTTATGTCTACAGTCAGTTGCCTGCATCGCTGAACGTTGCAGGAAAAACTGGCACCAGTAACGGTCAGAGAGACAGCTGGTTTGCAGGTTTTGCGGGTAACCGTCTGGCCGTCGTCTGGTTGGGACGGGATGACAATTCAAAGTTACCGTTTACCGGATCGGGTGGTGCGTTGCGTGCGTGGACAGAATATATTCGTCGCGAGCAACCCGAACCGTTTCTGGCAGCCTATCCTGAAGGTGTGGAATACCACTGGGTTGATGAAAAAAGTGGTTATCTGTCGGATGAGTTGTGCGAAGGTGCTCAGCAGGTACCCTTTATTGTGGGTACTGAGCCAAAAGACGAAGTGGACTGTGGTCAGCGAGATCCGGTGCAGCGCTCTTTCAGGTGGTTTCAGCAGTGGTTCCGGCAGGAATAATCATGATGAGCCCCGACCGGGCTTATCTGGAATGGACAGTAAAATAGGGTGAACGAGATGCGTAAACTGGGGTTGTTGGCGTGTACGCTGATACTGACCGGCTGTGTGGGTGGCGGTAAAAATATTGCCCCGATTGAAGATCGCAGTCGACCTGTGGTGCCTCGTGCGCAGGTACCGCCGCCTTCAGGATCGATCATCAATGCACCGGTGGAAAGTGGCGTCACGGTGAATGCAATCGACCACCAACCTGTGCAGCAAGTGACACAGCGGGCACAGAGTGGAACTGAATCTACCAATGACAGTTGGGTCACGGCCCGTGCAGCAGAACGCGAACATCGGGTGAATCCCGCCGTAGTGGCGTTGCTGGACAGTGCCCGCACTCAGGCCCGATCAGGATCGTACAGTGCGGCAGCAAGCACGTTGGAGCGGGCGCAGCGGATTGCCCCGCGTGAGCCGGAAGTCTATTACGAGATGTCCCGCGTAAGGATGAAAGCGGGTGACTGGCAGCAAGCTGAGCAGTTGGCGCTGAAAGGGGTTCAGTTATCAGCTGGATCGGCGCCGATGATGAAAAAACTCTGGAACTTAATTGCCGATATTCGTGATGATGCCGGTGATCGTACCGGTGCGCAGCGAGCCCGGATTAAAGCCCGCCGCTACTAAGTGTGTATCAGGAAGAAAGTCGAGTCAGACGTGCGTAAAGTTGGGGCAGTTTGCTGGGCAGTTCGGTGGCACGACGGATCAGAGTGTAGTGACTGCGGCCAAATAGATAAGGCAGGTAGTCCTCACCTTCATCATCGATGGTGATACAAAACGGTACCAGCCCGGCACGGCGGGCTTCCCGGATCGCTTCCCGTGTATCTTCTATGCCGTATCGGCCTTCATATTTGTCCAGATCATTGGGTTTGCCATCGGTCAGAATCAACAGCAGTTTTTGCTGATTGGGTTGCTCCGACAGCAGTTGTGTTGACCGTCTGATCGCGGCTCCCATACGGGTATAGTAGCCGGGTTTAATGCTGTTGATCTGTCCACGAACCTGACGTCCGTAGGGTTGATTGAAGCCTTTCAGGGTGTGAAAGCGCACATGGTCCCGGTAGCGGGAGGAAAATCCACAGATCGAGAACCGATCTCCCGTCTGTGCCAGCGTTTCTCCAAACAGCAGCAAACTATCGCGAATAATGTCGATGACGCGCGCTTGCTGTGCAACCCAGGCGTCGGTCGAGAGGGACAGGTCGGCTAACAACAGGCAAGCCAAGTCCCGATGCGTCTGACGCAGATCGGCATAGAGGTTGGGTTCTGCCACCAGATGTCCGGCGCTGCGCTGGGCTTGGAAGTGGCTGTACGCTTCCATATCCAGCTCGGAACCTTCTGGTTGCTGACGCATCCACTGGCTGTGGGGCCGCAGAGACTGGAACTGGCGACGTAAACGCTGGGCGCCGTAACGCAGGTGATCGGGCATATCACAACCTTCAGCGCCCTCCGCCTGCATACTGATGATCTGGCAATAGTCAGGTATCAGTTGTTGTTTGCGGTGATTCCATTCTGGCAGCAGAATCGGTCCGGACAGAATCTTATCGTCTTGCGATTCCGCTGGCAGATCCAGGTCAAAGCGAATCCGCTTAGCGATGGTTTGGTTGTCGCGGGCGATACTTAGCTTTTCC
The DNA here is from genome assembly GCF_015209595.1 of Pontibacterium sinense. GTDB lineage: Bacteria > Pseudomonadota > Gammaproteobacteria > Pseudomonadales > Balneatricaceae > Pontibacterium > Pontibacterium sinense. The sequence continues at coordinate 56,639 of NZ_JADEYS010000024.1, forward strand.
AGATCGTCGGCGTTCGCATCCGCTGAACCGAGGTCGTCTTCCTCTTCTGTCTCGCGATTTACTTTGGTCATCTCTGCCAGACTAAACAGGCTGGTTTCGAAACGCAGGGCGAGCAGTCCGGCTTTTTCTTCCGGCATCTCGGTACGTTCGGCCTGACGTTTTTTCTGCTGTTTGCTGTCTTCGCTCTGCCCCCCGTTGTTGTGCTGCTCCTCACCTTCAGGCATCACGCTGATATCGCTGGTGGCCGCTGAAACGGGTGGAAACGGATGTAGCCAGAGAGGAACCGGTGCCGGGGCGTGTTTACCTTCAGGCAGTGTGTCGACGGAGCCGGGCTGTAACAGGGCCTGCTGAATGAGCTGTTCTGCTTTTAGATCATTGCCTTTTAGTGAGGCCGGACGCAGAGGAATCAGTGCGTTGCAGAGATTCTTATAACGCGTATTCAGGCCCGGATATTGCTTCAGTACCCAGAGGATTTGTTGCTGACTGCGGCTGATCCAGTTGTCATTAGGAAACGTTGGTGCACACGCGAGTGCTGCTAACCAGTAGTACAGATCGCGGTTCAGCTGTGCCTGTGGATAAACATTAAGTTTTTCTGGCAGGCAGAGGGTATCGTCATCTCGCCATGCCAGTGCAATACGGCGATTGCTGCCGGCGAGTTTCTGCAGCCAGTTACGGCGGCTTTTGTTGCCGGTTTCGCTGGAGGCACGGATGGTTAGTCCTGGCTCACCGCCGAGCGTACGAAAGAACACCGCTAAGGGTTTGCGCAGATCGTTCAGTAGAACGGCATCATGATGATGGCCGGGATCGGCGATACGGGTGATGAATCGATCCCAGAACTGTCCAACCTGTTCTTCCATTGCGGTGGTCTCAGCTGTTGAAGTTAGCGCGAACGACTTCCATCAGCGCACTGATGGTATCGTCATCGTCGGTCAGGGACTCAACCAGCCCGGCCCTGCAGGCCTCAACCGGGTCAAATCCAGCTTTAATCAGCGTGGCGGTATAGACCAGCAGGCGGGTGCTGGCACCTTCTTCCAGATCCATATCTTTCAGGTTACGCAGGCCGGTTGCTAAACGAATCAGGCGCTGACAAAACAGTTGATCGAGTCCGGTTTCTGCCTGCAGTACCTGCAATTCCTCTTCCGGAGAGAGGTAGTTAAAGGTCATCGAAATAAATCGCTGACGGGTGCTGGGTTTTAGGCCTTTCATCAGGTTTTGGTAACCCGGGTTATAAGACACAACCAGCATAAAATTCTTCGGTGCCTGCAGCACTTCACCGGTGCGGTCCAGTGGCAGGATGCGGCGGTCATCGGTCAGGGGGTGGATAACAACAGTGGTGTCTTTACGTGCTTCTACCACTTCGTCGAGGTAACAGATTCCGCCCTCGCGCACGGCACGGGTGAGCGGACCGTCGTGCCATTCGGTGGTGCCATCACCGATCAGATAGCGGCCGACCAGATCTGAGGCGGTCAGATCGTCATGGCAAGACACGGTGTACAAAGGCAAGCCCAGTTTTTCCGCCATGTGGCTGATAAAACGTGTTTTACCGCAGCCCGTAGGGCCTTTGATCAGGACTGGGAGCTGGTGGCTATAGGCATGCTGGAACAGTTCCACTTCGTTGTGCTGTGGTACGTAGAAGGGGAGCTGGTCGTTAGCGTCGATAGAGACAGTGTTGGACTGTGACATGGTGGTCAATCTCTTTAAGAAACTCTGCCCGCCTTTTCACGGGCAGGCAGAGAGGTGACTGCTTAGCTGCGGAGATTACTCTGCAACGGCGGTTTCCAGATCACGCTGTTTAGCGATCGCTTTAGTACAGTCCGCATCAGCTTGCTGGTCATTGCCTACAAAGAAGCTGGCCAGATAAACCACCAGACCAACAAGGAAGAACACACCTGCGACTTCACGCATCCAGTAGAAGATCTCGATCTTGTCCTGTACGACCATGAATGGCAGCGGTGTATCTGTGAAACGCTGCAGGAAGACCTGCAAGATACCAGCGCCGGTCAGGAACAGAGTGATAAACACCATAGAGATGGTCATCAGCCAGAATCCCCACATCTCGGTCACCTGTGCTTTGTTGCTGTTGGCGATACGGCCGCGCAACTGAGGGACAGCGTAAGAGATGATGCTCATAACGATCATGGCGTACGCACCGTAGAACGCCATATGGCCGTGCGATGCAGTGATCTGAGTACCGTGGGTGTAGTAGTTCACCGGTGCCAGTGTGTGCAGGAATCCCCAGACGCCTGCGCCAAGGAATGCCATAACACCGGTACCCATTGCCCAGAGAACAGCGGCTTTGTTGGGATGGTCGCGGCGACGTTTGTTCACCATGTTGAAGGCAAACAGGGTCATCATGAAGAACGGAATTGGCTCCATCGCAGAGAAGATAGATCCCAACCACTGCCAGTATTCAGGTGTGCCGATCCAGAAGAAGTGATGGCCGGTACCCAGAATGCCGGTAATCAGGGCCATCGCGATGATCATGTACAGCCATTTCTCGATCACTTCACGGTCTACACCGGTTGTTTTGATCAGTACAAAGGCCAGAATTGCACCCAGAATCAATTCCCAGACACCTTCCACCCACAGGTGAACTACGAACCACCAGTAGAACTTGTCACGTACCAGGTTCTCAGGGTTGTAGAAGGAGAACAGGAACATCACAGCCAGACCGATCAAACCGATCATCAGTACAGTGCTGACCACAGTCTTACGCCCTTTGAGCACGGTCATACCCAGGTTGAACAGGAAGCCCAGTGCAACAACGACGATCCCCACTTTGGTAATGGTGGGTTGCTCAAGGAACTCTCTGCCCATGGTGGGTAATAGATCATTCCCGGTCAGCTCTGCCAGACGTGCATAAGGTACCATCAGGTAACCCAGTACAGTCAGTGCGCCTGCAACCAGGAATACCCAGAACAGAACCCACGCCAGTTTCGGGCTGTACAGCTCTGTTTCGGTTTCTTCCGGAACCAGGTAGTACGCAGCACCCATAAAGCCAAACAGCAGCCAGACGATCAGCAGGTTGGTGTGAACCATGCGGGCCACGTTAAACGGGATTTCTGGAAACAGGAAATCACCGACGACATACTGCAGGCCCATAATCAGGCCGAATATGATCTGGCCTACAAACAGGCCCAATGCCGCTATGAAATAGGGCATTGCAACGGATTGAGATTGGAATTTCATAATCGGTATCCTTAGCCCTGAATATTAGGCGGCCAGTTGCTGGTGTTAATCTCTGAGGTCCATTTCAGGAACTCGGCAACGGCTTTAAGTTCTTCGTCTGAGAGATTGAACTGCGGCATGCTGCGGCGTCCTGGAATACCATCAACCGGACGGCTTTTGATAAAGCCGATAATAGCTTCGGTGCTGTTACCGTAGCGTTTGTAGACGTTACCCAGTTCAGGTGCAAAGTAAGCACCTTCGCCCAGCAGAGAGTGACAACCGATACAGTTGTTGTCTTCCCAGACTTTTTTACCTAGGACGACTTCAGGAGTGATGTTCTCCCGATGGTCGCGCTCAGGCAGTACCCTTTCCGTGTGGAAAGTCAGGCCGATAAACACCAAAATGAAGAACAAACTGCCTCCATAGAAGATGTTCCGGGCCATAGATTTGGTAAAAGTTTCGTTCATGGTCAGGCTCCGTATCCCGGCTCACGAGAATTTGTGAATAACCGAGAGATAGTGTCGGGTATTGCCTGTTGGATAAACTTGAGAAAAATCAATTTCATTTAAAAAGAATATTTTTAATACATCTTTTTGCAGTGGATCTGCCCACTTTAAACATGAGCATGCTAATGTGGCGACTTTGCTTACCCTACAACTACACTGAAACTCAGACATGCCAAAGGCACTGGGAGATATTCCGAACTATGAAAATACCGGCAGAGAACCTGATCACCGACAGCCCAGTGAAAAGTGCATTGCGCTCCCATCACCTATGTAGCTCTTTGTCGGCAAATGATCTGGAAAAACTGGCGCAGTCCTGCCGATTGGTGAAACTGGATGCTGAGGAAAGCCTTTTTCATCAGGGCGCAGAAGCACAGCATTTTTATCTGGTGTTGTCCGGCACGATTAAATTGTTCCGTGTTTCACCGGATGGCCTGACCAAGGTGATCGAAGTGGTGCGTCAGGGCGAGGCGTTTGCAGAAGCGTTGATGTTTCTTCAGCAAAAGGCCTATCCGTTGAACGCAGAAGCGATGGGTAAAACTGAAGTGGTTTCGGTCCCCAGTCAGCTCTATAAAGAACTGATTCTGGCAACCCCAGAGTGTGCGATGGGGGTGATGGGCAACATGGCGATGAAATTGCATCGTCGTATCAATGAGATTGAAACCCTGACCTTGCAGAATACCCGCCATCGGTTAGGGAATTATCTGTTTGGTTTGCTGCCTGATCCGGCGGCAACGTCGGGTGAAATTCAACTGCCGATGGCGAAACAGCTCATCGCTTCCCAGTTGGCAATGCAGCCGGAAACGTTTTCTCGTTTGATCAAAGAGATGAAAGTGCAGGGGCTGATCAGTGTCAAAGGTTCCCGCATTGAGGTGCATGATGTTAGCGGGCTCAGAGCGTTTGGCCACTAAGCCCGGCTTCTAAGGCCCCTGTCTAGAATTGCAGAATCCCCCAGATCGATAATGCGAGCACCGGACAGTACAAGTGTAACGCACGGCGGACCAGATGGCTCACGCCGTGCAGCTCCATGAAACCATCGATAATCAGAGCGCCTTTAATGCTGGTGAGTAGCAGGATGATACCAATGACTGCTGGATGAACCGAGTCTTCGGCCAGTGCATAGCTGGATAGGGTTGTGAGTATGAGCAGCAACCAGATCAGGTGTGGATTTTTCATCAGCGAATCACATAGATCAGAGGGAATAACAGGACCCAAACCAAGTCCACCATATGCCAATAACAGGCGCCGCTTTCCAGGCCGCTGGTCTGACCTTCCACATAGGCGCCACGGCGTAGTTTCACCACCATGAACAGCAGAATGACCATACCTAGCAGCACGTGCAGTAAGTGAAACCCGGTAATTAGGAAGTACCCGGTGTAAAAGGCATTGCTGTCCAGATCATAGCCTGCACTGCCCAGTTGCCAGTACTCCCAGCACTTCACTCCCACATAAACAGATGCCGCTACAATCGCCAAAAACATCCACAGGGCTCCGCGCTGAGGCTGTCCTGTGCGGTTGTGGATAACTGCCTGCACGACCAGCCAGCTGGCGCTGATCAGGGCCAGTGTATTGATCAGGCCTGCCAGTGGATGGAGCGTTTGCTGGCCTGCGGTGAACAGATCCGGGTTGGAGGCACGCAATACACTGAACAGCAGAAACAACAGGGCAAATACGGACAGCTCCGCTGCAATGAACATCCACATGGCCAGATCACCGGGCATGATGCGGTTAGCCGATTTTGTGTTGATGTTTTCAGTGGTGGGTGGGGTTGCGAACGTTTGCTCCATGGCAACACTCCTTTGATAACTCAATCGAAGAGAGTAGAGGAGCAGGTGAGCAATGCCTTGATATTGGCTAATTTTCGGATGATAAGGATGGGGGGAGAGGAGAAGCAGGGAAAGCAATATGCTTCCCTGCTTAGATGAGCCCTTAGTTACCCGGTTTTAGCCTGGGCAGTACTTGGGCTGAGGCCAATAGCATGATCGCCAGCGCCAGCGGATAAGCTAGAGCGTTCTGGTACTCAGGCGACAGGCTTATTGGGCTGAACAGCAATACACCTGCCCCCAACGCGATGGCGGCAAATAGACTGCCGATCCGCGCAGGCAGCCTGCTGTAGCGTAGCGCTGCAAACAGCATGGATGCCGCTACCAGTACCGCCATGATCTGGCTGTACTCTGTGCCGGATTCCGCGCGGCGGGTGATCTCGAACAGTGCCAGTAAGGCCAGCAACCAGCGGCCCCAGGTCGGTTTCTGCCAATTCTGGCCGATCGCATCGGCCAGCAACGCCGTACCAATCAACGGAATCGCAGCATAGTACGCAAGATTGTTCAGCATCCGCAGTAACGTCTGCTGATCCTGATCCAGTGTGCCGCTCAACAGCAGGTTGCCAGCGGCTGATGCTGCAATAAAGACCGAAGACAGGCTGATCACGAATCCTGATGTGTAGTGCTCACCGCCCACCCGATAACCGCGCGCTGCCACAAACAGTGCGCAGATCATCAGGGCGATATTGCCGATCATTAACTGGCTCATTTCAGAGATGCGAACACCTGATCTGCCGCAGCGATGGTCGCTTCGATATCTGTCTGGCTATGTGCAGCTGATACAAAACCCGCTTCAAATGCGGATGGTGCCAAATAAATACCCTGTTCCAGCATACCGTGGAAGAACTTGGCGAAGCGGTCTGCATCGCAGGCCATGGATTCGGCGAAGCTGGTTACTTTTTCCTGTTCGGTGAAGAACAGACCAAACATACCGCCTACACGACTGGTGGTGAATGGAATACCGTTCGACATGGCTGCGGCTTTCAGGCCTTCAGTCAGGAACTCAACTTTAGCGGCCAGCTGATCATAGAAGCCCGGTGCAGAAATTGCGTTCAGCATGGCCAGACCTGCTGCCATCGCCAGAGGGTTGCCGGACAGTGTGCCCGCCTGATAAACAGGCCCCAGTGGCGCGATGAATTCCATGATTTCACGTTTGCCGCCAAATGCACCCACCGGCAGACCGCCACCGATCACTTTACCCAGTGTGGTCAGGTCCGGTTTAACGTTGTAGACGGCTTGCGCACCGCCCAGTGCGACACGGAAGCCGGTCATCACTTCATCAAAAATCAGCACAGTACCGTACTGGTCACAGACTTCACGCAGACCTTCAAGGAAACCGGGCACCGGTGGAATACAGTTCATGTTGCCAGCCACTGGCTCAACAATGATGCAGGCGATCTGATCACCGACCTCTTCGAACGCTTTGCGCACGCTGTCAATGTCGTTGTGGTTCAGGGTGATGGTGTGTTCAGCCAGAGCTGCTGGAACACCCGGAGAACTTGGTTCACCCAGTGTCAGCATGCCGGAGCCTGCTTTAACCAACAGGGAATCGGAGTGACCGTGGTAACAACCTTCGAACTTAACGATTTTATCGCGACCGGTGTAACCTCGTGCCAGACGAATCGCGCTCATGGTTGCTTCGGTACCGGAGCTGACCATACGGACCAGTTCCATCGATGGCATGATTTCGCAGACCTTGTCTGCCATCTCGATTTCAATCGCGGTGGGTGCACCAAAACCCAGACCGTTATCCAGAGAACCACGTACCGCGTCCAGTACGGCAGGATTGGAGTGACCCAGAATCATCGGCCCCCAGGAGCCGACATAATCGATATATTCTTTGTCATCTTCGTCATACAGGTAAGCGCCTTCGCCACTTTTGAAGAAGATTGGCGTACCACCGACGCCTTTAAAGGCACGTACAGGGGAGTTTACGCCGCCCGGAATATGTTTCTGAGCATCCTGAAAAAGTGATTCAGATCGGGACATGGTGGGGATTCTCTCTATGAAACTGTTGGAAATAGTTGGCTAAACCGGCGCGCTTGCTGCTCGACATCATCGGCGGCTAGCAGGGCGTGAACCACTGCCAGCATATCGGCACCGGCTGTAAGTGTTTGCGCAGCATTATCCACGGTAATGCCACCAATCGCTACTGTTGGCAGCTTGATCTGTGCCTTGCTCTCGCCCAGTAAGGACAGCGGCGCAGGTGTCGCATTTGGTTTGGTTCTGGAAGCGTAAAATGCGCCATATGCGATATAGTCGGCTCCCGCCTGCTGTGCAGTGATTGCATATTCAAGGTTGGCGTGGCACGTGGTGCCGATAATCGCGCTATTGCCCAGTAGCGCCCGTGCTTCACTGATCAGGCCGTCACTTTGCCCAAGATGGACGCCCGCCGCGCCAGATGCTTTCGCCAGATTCGCATCGTCGTTGATAACCAGTGGTACGTGGAACTGCTGGCACAGGTCAACCAGCGCCCGTGCCTGACGCAACCGTTTGATTGAATCGTCTGATTTATCGCGATACTGCACGATACGGGTGCCTCCCCGAAGGGCTGCTTCGATTCGGCTGAGCAGTTCATTGTCTTCCGGCATCAGCACGCTGTCCGTGATGGCGTAGAGGCCGTGCAGTTCAAATTTGGTCATTGGCGTAAGTTATTCCTGTAAGACTGCTCGATGTGGTCGCGGGTCAGAATGCCCAGAACTCGCTGGTTCAGATCGGTCACAATCACCGCATCGAGTTCGGATTCATTCATCAGATCCAGCGCTTCATGCAATGTGGCACGATAACTGATCTCCAACAAGTCCCTGTGCAGGGCCGGAATATGGGCCAGATCGATGGTGGCCTGATCGGGTTTACGCGCGAGGTAAGTGAGCAGATCGGAGGGATCAAGCAAGAAACGTTCTTTGTCATCAATTAACAGCCAGTGCTGGGCTTCAAGGTTGAGTGACTTGGCGGTGTCTCTATCGATCTCTTGTGGTACGGAGATAAAGTCCCGGGTGATCAGGCTGCTGACGGCTACGCCAGACATCGCTTGCGTGATGGGCTCGTAGTGATAATCCAGCCCTAGCGCGCGAAGCGAAGACACAAACACCGATGGCAGGCCGAACAGATAACGGACGGTCAGATTGCTGGTCACAATGGCAATCATTGCAGGCAGTATGATGTTGGGATTCCCGGTCAGTTCCAGCAGAGCGATGAGAGCTGCCAGTGGAGCATTAAGCAAGGCACCCATCATCGCGCCCATACCCAGCATGGCATAGAAACCCACGTGAGCGACGGGTTGGTTGGTCATATGGTCACCGATCAGGCCCAGCGCACCACCGGCCAGCGCACCAACCATAAAACTGGGACCAATGATTCCGCCCGGCACACCCAAGCCAAGCGTGATGGGGGTAATGATCAGTTTGGTCACCATCAGGCCGATAAGCAGGCCCAGCGCCAGTTCACCGTTCAGCGCGGCGGAGAGAGTGTCATATCCCACGCCCATCAGCTGAGGGTAGACCAGCGCAACACTACCAATCAGTAACGCTGCAATACCCAGACGTAGCGACAGAGGGTGTTTACCGTAACTTTGGGTTTTGACCATGATGCGATTGAACAATGCCGCCAGGCAGCCAATACATAATCCCACAAACATGATGTAGGGGATCTCGTTAAGCGTTTCGACTTCCAGGATGGGTACGGCCAGATCGATCTCGCTTCCAAGGGTGAAGCGCACCATGATATCGGCCGCAACGGCAGCGACTACCACGGGGGTAAAACCGATCACGGTGTATTCCAGCATGACCACTTCCATGGCAAAAACGACGCCCGCCAAGGGTGTATTAAAGGCGGCTGCGATCGCGGCGGCTGTGCCACATCCCACTAGAATACGCAGTGAATTATTGGGTAATTTAAACCATTGTCCCAGTAAGCTGCTGAATCCTGCGCCGAGGTGAATGGCTGGCCCTTCTCGCCCAACTGAATGGCCGCTAATGAGGGACGTTGCACCGCCAAAAAACTGAACCAGCAGGTTGCTCAGCGGCAGGTGAGCCTGATGGTAGCCCATGCGCTCCAAGACGTGCGCAGGACCGACCCGGCGTTGATCGGGCCTCAAGCGGAAGAGGAGTAAAAACAGAAGCACACTGCCCACGGCAGGAAATATAAAGCGTTGTATTGATGAGAGTGATTCGAAGTCCTCACTCAGCCCGCTGGGTAGTAGAAACTGTTGTGACAGATCCACGGTCAAACGGAAAAGGATGATCAACAAACCGGTGGCTATGCCAGACAACAGGCCGATCACAACCAATTGTGGCAACGCGTCGACATGGGCCAGACGGTGGCGAAAATGCTCTAGGGAAAACCAGTCTTTGATCATCTATTAGGCTTAATATCGCAGGATTAATAGCTATTATGACTGACGCTTTGTATCATAAACACCCAATTTTAGGTACTGATGGATGTGAGGTCGTTGTGGTTAAAGTAGGTATCGTAGGTGGTACTGGATACACCGGTGTTGAATTGTTACGCCTTTTGGCGAATCACCCAGAAGCTCAGGTGGAAGTGATTACATCCCGCTCCGAAGAGGGCGTGCGCATCGCTGATATGTATCCGAACCTGCGCGGCCGCTACGATCTGGAATTTACTGTGCCGGACGTTGATACCCTGTCAAAGTGTGACGTTGTGTTCTTCGCAACGCCTCATGGCGTAGCGATGAAAATGGCTCCAGAGCTGGTGGACAAGGGCGTTAAAGTGATCGATCTGGGTGCGGATTTCCGTATTAAAGATCTGGATGTCTGGTCTCAGTGGTACGGCATGGAGCACACCGCACCTGAAGCCGCTGCAGCAGCAGTCTATGGTCTGCCTGAAGTAAACCGTGAGCAGATTCGCGAAGCGACGCTGATCGCCTGCCCGGGGTGTTATCCAACGGCTGCTCAATTGGGTTATCTGCCGTTGATTGAAAATAAGCTGATCGACCATCGTCGTCTGATCGCTGATTGTAAATCCGGTGTGAGTGGTGCTGGACGTGGTGCAAATGTTGGCTCTTTACTGTGTGAAAGCAGTGAAAGCATGAAAGCATATGCCGTTCCGGGACACCGTCACCTGCCAGAGATTAAACAAGGTTTGTCTGCCGCAGCAGAACGTCCGGTTGGATTGACGTTTGTGCCGCACCTGACGCCGATGATTCGTGGTATTCACGCAACCTTGTACGGAATTCTGCGTGACCCGGTTGATCATGATCTGCAAAAGATGTTCGAAGAGCGTTATGCCAACGAACCATTCGTTGATGTGATGCCAGCAGGCAGTCATCCTGAAACCCGCAGTGTAAAAGGCGCTAACCAGTGTCGTATCAGCGTGCATCGTCCGGGCAACCAGGACACTGTCGTCGTCCTGTCTGTGATCGACAATCTGGTGAAAGGGGCTGCCGGTCAGGCGGTACAGAACATGAATATCATGTTTGACCTGCCAGAGACCGCAGGTCTGGAACAAGTGGGTATGATGCCATAAGGTATCTTTAATACTTGACTGAATTGCTTGGTTAAGCTGATAATGTCCGCCTGACTAAGTAGGTGTTATTGCAAGATGATTGAAACAGTAGATCCAACTGCGGAAGCTTCAATGATGTTCACCGACGCTGCGGCGAATAAGGTGCGCAATCTGATTGAAGAGGAAGAGAACGATAACCTGAAACTGCGGGTGTACATCACTGGTGGTGGTTGTGCCGGTTTCTCTTACGGCTTTACCTTTGATGAAGCTGTTGCCGAAGATGACACCACCATTGAGCGTAATGGTGTAGAGATGGTCGTGGACGCGATGAGCTTCCAGTATCTGGTCGGGTCCGAAGTGGATTACAAAGAGGGCTTGGCGGGTTCTCAGTTTGTGATTAACAACCCGAACGCAACAACCACCTGTGGTTGTGGTTCCTCGTTCTCTATCTGATCCTATAACGGGATGGTCGTCCGATCATCCCGCTCTTTATTCACTTCTGAAAGACCCGCGTTATCTATGCCGGGTAAATTGCACCCAAAATGCGTTCCCCGCGTGCGCCGGTTACATCCGGTAAGTTTCCGCTTAGGCCGTTGAGAGTTTGTTTCGCCAGCCAGGCGAAAGCGCAGGCTTCGACCCAGTCAGGGTGTAGCCCTAGCGCATCGGTTGTGTTGACCTTAATCGGACTCAGCAGCTGTGACAGACGTTTAAGTAACGTCTGGTTATGACTGCCACCACCGCACACAAAAATGTCTGAGACGCCTTCTGCTAAAAAAGTACGTATCTGGTCACTAATCGTGCGCGCAGTTAGTTCCAGCAGTGTGGCTTGTACATCTTGTGGGGCCGAGGTGCAGCTACAGAGCGTCATTTGTTCCTGTAGCCAAGCCATATTAAATTGTTCGCGGCCGGTGCTTTTGGGAGCAGGCTTGCTGAAATAGGGCAGGCTTAACAGCTGGTCTAACAGTTGGGCGTCTACGTTACCTTGTGCAGCCCAACAGCCTTCGGCGTCATAACTGCGCTGTTGCTGCGCGGAAATCCAGCCATCCAACAAGACGTTGCCCGGGCCGGTATCGTAACCCATAACGATTTGGGACTGGTCCGCCGGTAACCACGTGATATTCGACATGCCGCCGATGTTCAAGACAATGCGGGGATGTTGCCGGTCGGAAAACAGGGCTTTGTGAAAGGCTGGGACCAAGGGCGCGCCTTCGCCTCCCGCAGCGATGTCGCGCGGGCGGAAGTCGGCTACGGTGGTGATCCCCGTCAGTTCACTGATCAGACTGGGGTTACCTATCTGCAGTGTGAAACCGTGTTCAGGGCGGTGCCGAATTGTTTGTCCATGGCTGCCAATAGCGGTCACCTGATCGGCACTCAAATTCAGCGTTGCCATAAGCTTCAGCGCCGCATCTGCAAACAGTTGAGCCAATGTTTGATCCAGTTTGCCCATGCGGTCAATTTCATCATTGCCGGGGGTGCAGAGCGTCAAAATCTGATCGCGTACCGTGCTTGGCAGTTCGCAGCTGCAACTCCCCAATAACTCAAATGTTGGTGCAAAGCGAACCGCGACCGCGTCGATACCGTCAAGGCTGGTTCCAGACATCAGCCCGATAAAGATGTCGTGTTCTTTCATTGCTGTAAAACAGCCACTTGAGTGGTGCGGTAGGACTCAAGTTGTGTCATGAGTGTAGCGGCGACCGCCTTGAATGCAGGGCGCTCTTTCTTTGGAATAGGAGCCGCGTTTGGAAACTTTACGCGCATTGGATTTTTGTGTACGCCGTTTAGACGGAACTCATAGTGCAGGTGAGGTCCACTGGCCAGCCCCGACTGACCGACATAACCGATGATATCACCTTGTTTGACCCGGCTACCTGAGCGCTGGCCTTTGCGGTATTTCGACATGTGGGCATACAAGGTAGTGATGTTGCTACCATGCTGAATGATAACCGCTCGGCCAAAGCCGCCTTTGGTGCCGCGCCAGATGATTTTACCGTCACCTGAAGCTTTGATTGGCGTGCCGGTGCGTGCGGCATAATCGGTACCTTTATGGGCACGGATACGATTAAGAACGGGATGCTTGCGTTTCAGGTTAAAGCGAGAGCTGATGCGGGCAAAATCAACCGGCGTCCGCAGAAAAGCCTTGCGCATGCTTTTCCCGTTAGGCGTGTAATAGCTGCTCGTGCCGTTGCTGTCAGTAAAGCGCAGTGCCGTTACTAATCGTCCCTGGTTAGTAAACTGTGCAGCGATAATATTGCCTTCCCCAATCATCTTTCCATCGAGGAAGCGCTCTTCATAAATAACGCTGAAGCTATCGCCCTGACGAATATCCAGTGCAAAATCTACATCCCAGCCAAAGATCGAAGCTAAAGACATGATCATGCGGTTAGAAAGTCCGGCTTTCTCTGCATCAACAAATAGCGACGAATTTATAACGCCGCTGGCATATCGGTGTTGAATCTCGGGTTTGCGTTCGATGATCTGGGAAACGTAGCCGTTTTCGGTTTTTTCAATTTGTGTGCTTACCAGCTTCGAGCGAATCAGGCGAAGTTTCTTTAGCTCGTCGTTCTCGATCAGGAATGATATTTCCTGACCGGGATAGATTCGAGATAAACCCTTATTGTGGCGCGAGGCATTCGTAACGCTATAAACGTCTTGAGAGCTCAGGCCTGCTTTTGAGAAAAGCGAAGACAGGGTGTCGCCTTTGCCGATGGTGTAACTGACCCAGTTATCGTCGACCGCAGGAGCTGCTTTAGGTGTCGATACAGCAGGCGTCGCATGAGTCACAGGGGTCGGAATTTCCAGCTTGGCTTGCAGGGGCTGAACCGCAGGTAAGGAGGTGCTGCGTGTATCGGGTAATGGCAGCGATTCGCGTGTCTGCTTGGGTAAATTGAGTTGCTGGGTAGTTCTAGTCGCTGATACTTCTTCTGATGGCAGCAACGTCAATGTCAGGCCAATGATAGAAGCGCACAAGCAGGCAGCAATCAAATGGATCGTGGGGAATCGCCCCTTGAATCGTCTGAGCTGATCTTTAAGCACGGGTGGCTCCGGTAAATATTTCCAATAGCAAATTGAGGGGATTATGCCACTTTCTTTACAAAATGTCGGCGCAGCTGATTAAAACTTAAGCAATGGCCCGTAGATTGTTTGTTTGTGGCTGTGGCTCTCGGTAGAATAAGCGCCTTTCTTAATCGGTATAGATAACATTTAAGGTAAAACGGCCCCATGAGTGACATGACTCTGCTACAAGATCTTCAAGCACGCGGCCTGGTCGCGCAGATGACCAGCGAAGACGAACTGGAAAAACATCTGGCAGAAGGCAATGTGTCTCTCTATTGCGGTTTTGACCCGACTGCTGACAGTCTGCATATTGGTAGTTTGGTGCCGCTGCTGACACTTAAGCGTTTTCAGGAATATGGCCACAAGCCTTATGCATTGGTGGGCGGTGCGACGGGTCTGATCGGTGATCCAAGCTTTAAAGCTCAGGAGCGTAAGTTAAACTCCGACGATGTGGTTGCCAACTGGGTGGAGAAGCTCAAAGCACAGGTTAGCCAGTTTATCGATTTCGAATCCGGCGCTAACAGCGCAGAGGTTGTGAACAATCTTGACTGGACCCAGAATGTTGATGTGCTGACTTTTCTGCGTGACGTAGGTAAGCATTTTTCTGTTAACCAGATGATTGCAAAAGAATCTGTGAAGCAGCGTATTGATCGCGAAGGCGAGGGTATCTCCTTTACCGAATTCACCTACATGATCCTGCAGTCCTATGATTTTCAGAAGCTTAATGAAGCGCACGGTGTAACGTTGCAAATCGGCGGTTCTGATCAGTGGGGTAACATCACCGGTGGTATCGAACTGTCTCGCCGTAAAAATGGTAATCAGGTATTTGGCCTGACACTGCCGCTGATTACTAAGTCCGACGGTACTAAGTTTGGTAAAACAGAATCCGGCACAATTTGGCTGGATGCGGCGAAAACCTCTCCATATGCGTTCTATCAGTTCTGGCTGGGTACAGCGGATGCGGACGTGTATCGTTTCTTGCGTTACTTTACCTTCCTGCCGGTTGGCGAGATCGAGCGTATCGAAGCAGAAGATGCTGAGCGCCAGGGACGTCCTGAGGCTCAGGGTGTGTTGGCGCGTGAAGTAACGCGTCTGGTCCATGGTGATCAGGGGCTTGCAGCCGCGGAGCGAATCACACAGGCATTGTTCTCCGGTGATCTGGCTGATCTTAGCGAAAGCGATTATGCACAATTGAGTCAGGATGGATTGCCTTCAATGAATCTTCAGGCCTCTTATGGT
This sequence comes from Pontibacterium sinense, assembly GCF_015209595.1. Taxonomy (GTDB): domain Bacteria; phylum Pseudomonadota; class Gammaproteobacteria; order Pseudomonadales; family Balneatricaceae; genus Pontibacterium; species Pontibacterium sinense. The sequence continues at coordinate 71,892 of NZ_JADEYS010000024.1, forward strand.
GAGAAGTTAGCTGAAACTCCACTGACGACAGTTTTGGTTGATGCGGGTATGGCAAATTCAGGCAAGCAGATTAAAGATGCTCTGCAGCGTAATGCGGTTGTAGTGAATGGCACCGCATACGGAGTGGAGGACAATATGAAGGCTGCTGAGATCTTTGCTGAAGAGCAATCGGTGTTCGGAACTTACTTTATGGTTAAGGTGGGTAAGAAAAAACATTGTTTGCTAACCGTTTAATGTATTTAGCACCTTAAGAAGGGCGCCGTCAGGCGCCTTTTTTGTGTCTGCTGCTTTGTTTTGTGTGTTATTTAATCAGGGTTGATGGTTTTTTGTTCGTTTTAAGGTTTTTTTACGTTTTTTTGAAGTTTTTTAACAAAGGCTGTTGACCCCCATGCTGAGGTCTGTAGAATGCGCCTCCTCGCTT
>NZ_JADEYS010000025.1 GCF_015209595.1 Pontibacterium sinense
GTTGCTTGTCCATACTGCCTATCCTTAGCCATTGCTGGCTCAATAATAGGCAGTTACACAGTTTTATCTACAGTCTCAGCTAATCCAACCTGCATCACATTACGTTAAACTGTTCATCCCTATGAAAGTACATATTGAAGTGCCATAGATCATAGTCCTACCGCCCAATGGATGCCATAGCAGCCCCGGTAAGCTTCATCAGGTCGGCTGCAGCCATTTCAATCTCTAACCCACGACGCCCTGCGCTCATACAGATGCTGTCGTAATTCTCAGCACTACTGTCCAACACCATAGGCAATCTCTTTTTCTGCCCCAGCGGGCTGATGCCGCCCACCACATAACCGGTCGCACGTTCAGCATCGGTTGGGTTGGCCATTGCTACTTTTTTTGCTTTCAGCGCGCTAGCCATCGCTTTTAAGTCCAGTTGCACAGATACCGGCACAACGGCCACGGCCAGTTTACGATTATCACCGTTCATCGCGACCAACAGCGTTTTAAAGACGCGTCCATACTCCAATCCCAACGCTTCAGCGGCTTCCTCACCGTAGGACGCCGCCGCGGGATCGTGACTGTACTCGTGGATGTTGTATTTAACCTTACCCTTTTTGGCCGCGTTGATTGCCGGTGTCATTATTAGCTCCTTATACAGCAGAGCGGCCATTATAGGCCGCTCTGAATCAATCCTCTAATCACTACGAAATCTGGTCTTACCAAGCAATCAGCGGTGTTATTCGCGCATGCCGCGCCCGACGAAGACGTCTGCAATATCGATTACATCAATAATCGTCCCCTCCCCCCGACTCATACGGATCACTTTGTCCTGTATACGTATGATCTCTTCTGTCGCTGCATCGTATGGCAAACGTGCAGCAAGACTTTCTGGAACCGGATGCGCGTAGGAGCGTACTTCTCGATCCACAACTTCACCGCGTTCCAACTTACGCTGCCACCCCGGAGGTAATTCGCCTCCCCGATCCAGTTTCTTTTGCAGACCCGGAGGAAGATCTTTTACTTTTCCACCTTTATGTCCGTGCTCTACACCTTCTTCGGCATAGTACTCACGAATCAGGTCATGATCATGCGCTGCAAAATACTGTTTTTTATCCGACGTTCTATTCTTTTTATCGGCTTTGGCAGGCTTAGCTTTCTCTTCAGATTTCGCCTTTACTTTGGCTTTTTTCATCTCTTTTGATTGTTGTTTCTCGTGTTTATCATTACCTGCCCACTCAGGTTTTCCCGCTAAAGCAGGGCTAGAAGCCAACGCTACACAGATCAATCCAATCAATACACGCATATTCATCTACCTGTCGATTTTGCTGATTTTTGCGCCCTCAATGGTGAGGTTGTACATCAGCCCTTTATTAGAAAAAATAAACCCAATGATCGGTTGCTGGGCGGTATGGCTATCGATCTCTCCACCCGCACCAAATGTCGCCACGGCGACACTGCCGTCCACACCGGCTTCCCAACCATCGCTGTATAGAAATTTGTTCATCGCTTTCTGTGTCATAAACAGGATGACCTCAGACTTCATCTGAGCACCGAACTGCAAGCCTAAAGAGGCCGAGACCAGGTTGTAATAACCTTGGGTTTTTCCGCCTCGAAGCAATGCACCTTCGCCGTATTCTCCTCCAATGCCAAACCCAGCCTTGATCACCTCAGGAAAGACCAATACCCCAACCGCTTTCTGAGTGAGACGTTTACCGGACGATGAGCTTTTGTATAACTGAGACAGGGCTTCCTGCACCTTGGCGTTAATCTCCTGCCGCGAGGCCGCCTGAGCACTTGGAATCATCAGCATAACGCTGAGCAATAATAAAAAAGTGAGCTGTAGTTTCCGTAACATCATCAATTCCCCTTCTCTGGGATAGTTGTGTGTTACCTACCTGTAACGAGCCTGTGACCGAAAGCCGCAAGACTGTACAACAGCCGATCAGAGGTGTCCTGAGATTCAGATTAGTGCGGGAAGACGGTTCTGGCAAAAAGCGTGCGATGATCAGAGTGGTATTGGCAAGAAAAGTTCAGGGTAAAGCCAGACCTGATCAAGTGACAGGACATCACGATCAGGTATCTACAACGATGGTTCCTATTAATTGGGTATGGTTGGGTATCGCTGGCGCTCGCCCCAATCAACAGCATCAGGCTGACAAGGAGAGATGTTCGAAGGTGTTCATGTTCACCAGACACTGGGCATGGGTTTCAACATCAATTTCCTGAATCGGAAACTGCTTGTACCACTTAAATACCGCACGCTGCCCGGACGCAAGCCTCTCATTGAGGTTTGAGTGGTATTGCAGAGGGATAACCGCATGCAAAAACTGCGGCCGTCCAGCCGCACGCAGCAAAGTAATAGCATCGGGCTGTTGCCGCGCTTTATTGATCAGCAGAGCAATCAACTCCTGACTGATCAGGGGCGTGTCACAGGGCAGCACCAGCAAATGACTGTGCTGAGTGCTCAATTGATTCATTGCGGCCTGTACACCCGCCAACGGCCCCACAAACCCTTGGGTATCATCGGTCACCGTCTGCTCACCAAACCCGGCATACACCGACTGATTACGGTTACAGCTGATCACCAGCGCATCCACCAGCGGCCGCACTTTGTCCAGCGTCCAGCTGATCATCGGATCTTGCTTGAAAGGCACGAGTCCTTTGTCTTCACCGCCCATACGACTGCCCTGCCCGCCGGCAAGAATCACCGCAGCGACTGAGGTCACAGGTTTCAGATCAGATGATTTCATCACGCAGTCTCCGTGTCGGATCTGGCTTAAGCCAACAGGCCATTAAACGGGATAAATTCGAGCTGATCGCCCTTTGCAACAGCCTGCTCGGAAGGGATAACCAACAAGCCGTCGGCCATGACTGAAGAGCTGAGCACACCGGAGCTTTGACTGTGTGCAGGCGCCGCGCTTAGCTCGCCATTCTCTGCGCTGAGAGCGGCACGCAGGAATTCCTCACGTGCGACCACTTTCTTACGTTCGTAACCACTTTTCACCAAGAAGCGTTTTGGCAACACCTCTCCACAACCTTGCATGGTACGAATGTAGGGGCGTGCCAACATCAGGAATGTCACCAGTACCGCACCGGGGTTGCCCGGCAAGCCGATAAATGGCGTGTCTCCGACACGCCCATACGCCAGCGGTTTGCCCGGCTTGATCGCCAGACGCCAGAGCATCAGCTCGCCGAGGCTTTCAACAGCCGCTTTGACATGATCTTCTTCGCCCACCGATACACCACCGCTGCTGATCACAAGATCAGCGTCTGCAGCAGCATCCTTCAAGGCATTGCGCGTAGCGTCCGGGTCATCTTCGATAATTCCCGGGAAAACCACGTCAACGCCCATCGGCTCCAGTAGCCCCTGAAGGGTAAAATAGTTGGAGTTGAAGATTTTGCCGGGACCACAGGACTGCCCGGGTAGAACCAGTTCATCACCGGTCGTCAGCACCGCAACTTTAATTCTGCGGTACACATTTACCTTCGGAACGCCCACCGAAGCGATGACCCCCAGATGACGACCATCCAACACGGTGCCTTGTGCAACAACGCAATGGCCCGGCTGAATATCCTGCCCCTCAGGGCGGATATGATCCCCCTCTTCGGGATGAATCAGCAGCTGAATATCATTCCCCACCCGTCGGCATTGCTCCTGCATAATCACGGCATCCGCACCGGGAGGGATCTCTGAACCCGTAAAGATGCGGGCGGCCGTACCCGGCTCAAGGCTCTGTCCCTGCTCACCCGCTGCAATACGCTGGCTAATCGGAATGAGCAAGCTTTCCGGTAGCGATGTGGTGTTCACCGCATAGCCGTCCATCGCACTGTTATCCGCGGGCGGGACGGAAATTGTGGAGCACACATCAGCGGCCAGCACACGACCAACAGCCTGATCAAGCGCCAGCTCCTCCGTACCGGAAACAACGCTGGCCGATGCCAGCAGCTTTTCTAACGCTGTGTTAAAAGGCATTAAACGATCGTAATCACAGCTACAGGCAGTCATAAAGTCTCTCCGGCAATCGGGTCGTACAGGTCTTCAGGCAATTCTTCTATGCATCAATCAGGAACGGGAGCCACACGCCGTGTTCACATTCGGCATCACCATCTCAACAAAATTACACGGACGATGACGGGCATCCAGCTGTTCACGGATGATTTTTTCCCACGCCGTTTTACAGGCTTTAGGTGATCCTGGCATAGCAAAGATCACCGTACGGTTGGCGACACCTGCAACTGCACGTGATTGAATGGTCGATGTACCAATCTCGTCATAGGAGATCTGGCGGAACAGCTCACCGTAACCTTCAACCTGTTTATCAAACAATGGCGTCAGTGCTTCCGGCGTGGTGTCACGTGCGGTAAAACCAGTACCACCTGTCACCAGAATGATATGCACCTCAGGCTGTGCGATCCATTGAGACACCACAGAGCGCAGTTGATAGATGCAATCCGGCTTGATTTCACGCCACCACAAGGCGTGGCCAGCATCGGTGACACACTGTTGCAGCGTGTCGCCGGACGTATCGGTCTCCAGTGTGCGGGTGTCAGAAACGGTTAATACCGCAATGTTGAGCGGCTGAAAAACCGCATCTTTTTTTGCGTGCCCCATCTGGAGTCTCCATCGGAATCATCATTAGTGCACCGGCTGGCATCTGCGTTGTCACGTTGCAGCTGTTCCAGGCGGTGCTCAAGTTGTTCGATTACCTCAACGAAATCTTCTGTTGAGGCTTTTTTACCAAGGCGCTTCTTATGGCCTTGCTCATAAAGCTTTATGTGTTGATCAGCTTCTACGCCACATTTGTCGAGACACGCTGCGACACAATGCATCTGACAGCCATCAATTGCGATGATATTGCGCCCTGACTGTGCCACTTTAACCAATGCAGGTACGCCGCCGCCCACGCCAGAAATACAGGACATTTCGGCCTTGCCCTCATGATCGAGATGTACCGCCACGTCGTTCGCCAGCTGCGCCACGCTGGAACAACCCGAGCAGGCATAGACTAACGGCAGGTCGCGGCGTTTCATCCCATTAACCCTTTCAAACCGGTCACACTCAGGATCGTCAGATGGCACCCATCGACTTCCAATAACCCACGGCTTTTAAAGTCACGCATCACACGAGAGAAGGTTTCCGGCTGCATCGCCAACCGTGCGGCGATGAGTTGCTTGGCCACCGGCAACTTCACCTCCACCCGTTCGTCGTCACCTTTCACCAGACTAAGCAAAAAACGGATCACCCGATGAGACGCACTTTGCAACGTCAGGGTTTCGATCTCTGCCATGCTGTTTTGTAAACGACACGCCATCGCGGCCAATACGCCAAAACAACTTTCTGAGGAATCACGTAACAAACGTTGATAGATGTTACTGCTCAGAGAGATCACCTGACTGTGCTCAATCGCACTGGCGTTCACCGGATAGTGATGTTCGGCCATAAACATGGCAGCTTCGCCCACGGCATTATCCGGTGTCAGGACATTCATCACGATTTCGCGCCCTTCCGAGGTCAGACGAAACAGCTTGATACTGCCCTGTAACACGATGAAGAAACGCTCAGCTTCTCCATCTTGCTGGAATAAGGTTTGATCCGCTTTCAAATCGATCAGTCGGGAATGACTGGTGAGCGCATGAAACTGTTCATCGTTAAGTGCTGCGAGCAGCGTATGCTGACGAATCTGCCGAAGTGCCTCGGCCATCATGGTCTCTTTATCACCGATTTTATTCATCGCTCACCTAACCCCCGGTCATGTTCATAAACCGCAACACCTGTGGGGCGTCATCCTCAGCAAACTGATGGCCCTCCGGACGGCGGATGATCGCATCACGAATCAGTGCTTCGATGCGTTGAGATTCTCCGGGATAGCGACGTAGCACCTCGCGCAAATCAACCGAGTTTTCCTGCCCTAAACACAGCAGCAAGCGTCCCTCCGCAGTCACCCGCAGGCGATTGCAGCTGGAACAGAAATTATGACTATGAGGAGAGATAAAGCCGATTTTGCCCTGCGCACTTGGAATCCGATAGTAACGGGAAGGCCCACCGGTAGTATCCGTGCTCGGCAGCAGGCCGTAAGCCGTTTCTACGACCTGTCGCACATCATCGCTGGAGCAGTAAGCCTGTTTACGGTCGTGAGATTGGATCTGCCCTAACGGCATCTCCTCGATGAAACTGATATCGATATCACGCTGTTGCGCGTAATCCACCAGCGACAAGATCTCATCGTCATTGTGATTCTTCATCACCACAGCGTTGAGTTTGATCTTCTCAAATCCTTCCACCACTGCCGCATCAATACCCGCCAACACTTGAGGTAACATATCGCGCCGGGTCATCTTCGCAAAGCGCTCCGGATTGAGGCTGTCGAGGCTGACGTTAATGCGCTTCAGACCTGCATCTTTCAGTGGCTTAGCAAACTTGCTCAGCTGAGAACCGTTGGTGGTCAGGGTCACTTCGTCTAAACCCGGCAATGCTGAAAGTCTGGCGATAAGATCAACAATGCCACGGCGTACCAGCGGCTCACCGCCGGTCAGACGGATACGTTTAATCCCCAGATTAACGAAAGATTCACCCAGTGTGGCCAGCTCTTCCAATGAAAGCACTTTAGCCCGTGGCAAAAACTGCATATCTTCAGCCATGCAGTACACACAACGAAAATCACAGCGGTCAGTTACGGATAAACGGATGTAATCGATCTTGCGACCGTAACCGTCAATCAACTGTGTTTCGGGTGTGTTCATAGCTGAACTCCTGGGAAAGTAATTGCAATCGATTATCGCAACGCGCCCAAGGCTCAGGTATACCTCACAGGTGGTAAGAGAGAGGAATATTGGAGATAGGAATAAGCATCCAAATGCCCCATTTTATAAGGCATGACGGGCATTTTTCGAATACCCCTATAGGTCGGAAAAGACGTCAGGGACAAAAGCACGTTCTATTGATTTAGCGCAGGGTTATTGGCCTACTACGCCAAGAAAACACACAGCAGGTATGGTTTTAGGCAGCCTGCGGGCCAGTTCCGACCCAACAAGGTACAAAAAAGGCACCTAAAAAGGTGCCTTTCCACTTCATCGAGACAATCACTCCACCCAATACAACTCCGGCATACTATTGAAGTCATCCGCATCCACTTTCAGGTCTTTAATCACACCATCTTCGATGCTATAGATCCAACCATGAATCGTAAGCTCTCGGCCTGCTTTCCAGGCACGCTGAACCGGTTTGGTTTTACAGACGTTGCTCACTTGTGCCATCACGTTCAATTCACAGAAACGGTCAACACGGCGGTCTTCATCGGTTTCTGCACTGAGAATATCCCGATTTGCGTAACCGATATCTTTCAGGTGACGCAACCAGTTATCGATCAGGCCCAGATCCTGATGGCCGAGCGATGCACGCACACCACCGCAACCATAGTGTCCGCAGACAATGATGTGTTTAACCTTAAGCACATCAACCGCGTAGTGCAGCACAGAGAGACAATTAAGGTCTGTATGCAGCACCATATTGGCGATATTACGGTGAACGAAGAGCTCTCCCGGCATCAAACCCACAATCTCATTGGCGGGTACCCGGCTATCGGAGCAGCCAATCCAGAGATAATCCGGTTTCTGCTGCGCTGCCAGCTCTTTAAAAAAACCCGGACGGCGCTCTTCCATCTTCTTCGCCCAGGCTTTGTTATTGGCTAATAGATCAGAAAGCATCTTGTTCCCCTCGCAACCATGACATCAGAGACAGACGTCCCAACAGTGTCTACTGAACCAACAGGGCATCTGCGCCCAGTAACTCGATACCAGCAATTTCAGCATCACCCGCCAGCAACTGAATGTACTGATTTACAGCACGGCGGTAGTTACGTTCCTGCAGGTACATACGAATACGGTCTTCAACCGCTTCGTAAGGCAGTTGCTCACCTTCAACACGCTGGTCGATACGGACCACATGAAAACCGTAACGGCTTTCAACCGGTCGTTCTGCCAGGCCTACGTCAAGGTTAAACACCTGACGCTCAAACTCCGGCACGGTCTGACCTTTATCCAGCTGCCCCATCTGACCGCCCACTTCTTTTGATGGACAATCGGAATTCAGCTGCGCCAGTGCCGCAAATCGATCCGGGTTATCTTGCAGCGTGCTGATCAGCGACTCAGCTTCAGCCTGACGTGCCGCACGTTCTTCCAGATCATTGGGATCGGCACCCAGCAAAATATGGCTTGCTGCGATCAGTACAGGCGTTTTGAAACGCTCCATATTGGCTTCGAAATAACGTTCGCAAGTTTCTGGATCTGCAGTAGACAGGTCCACTTCTTGCTCCAGTAAGGTACTGATCAGTTGTTCGTAATCAGCATCGCTATCATCAGGAACAAGATTTAATTCTTTAGCGCGCTGTAATAACAGCTCGCGCACCACCAGCGACTGTGCAGCCTGCTGACGGGAGTCTTCCATTGTTTCCGCCGGGTAGTACTGCATCTCTTGCAGGATAGTCGTGGCTTCAATGGTTTTGCCGTTGACAATCACATCATCAAAATCCGGTGCTTCTGTTGGCAGGGAGGTGGTTTCAATCATCTGCATGAGGTTGCTCCTCAGACGGTGGTAAAAAGTAGAGACACCCGCGGCTTATACCGCAGGTGTCGGATCGATCTTAACGCTGACGTACGATCTGGTAACCGCGGGCGAAGTATTTCACCGGCGCGCTCCAGATGTGCACCATACGGGTGAATGGGAAGACAACAAACATAGTCAGACCCACAAAGATGTGCAGCTTGTAGATAAAGCCGACATTCACCAGATGGCTCGCCGCATCAGCCTGCAGTGTAACCAGACTCTGTGCCCAACCTGCGAGTAGCAACATCACGCTACCGTCCAGGTGACCCATAGAGAATGGGATGGTCAGCAGACCCAGTGTTACCTGTACGAACAGCAGGATCAGGATAAAGATGTCTGCTTTAGTACTGGTCGCTCGGACACGTTTGTCACCCAGGCGACGTTTCAACAGCAGGAAGCAGCCAACCCAGCACACCACACCCGCAATACCACCACTGATGATTGCAAGCAGCTGCTTACCACCGGTAGAGATAAACGGTTCGTACACCGCATGTGGTGTCAGCAGACCCACAAGGTGACCGAAGAAGATGAACAACACGCCCACGTGGAACAGGTTGCTCGCCATACGGAACCCTTTCGAGCTCAGCATCTGACTGGAGCTTGCGCGCCAGGTGTATTGTTCCCGGTCGTAACGAATCCAGCTACCGATCAGGAAGATGGCACCGGCGATGTACGGGTACACCCCAAACAAAAGATCATTAATGTAAGACATTCTATTTCTCCCGGGCCCCTCAGGAGCCGGTTGTACCTGTCGGAGACGGTTGAACACTCGGCTGAATATGCAGTGGTTTTGCGATATCCACGGAATCCAGTTCACGACGACGCTGAGTCAGCAGGCTATCGCCACAGCTGGACGCGCTGTCCTGAGCGCCACCCTCGGTGAAGCGCACCATCTCTTCTTCCCAGACTTTATCGAGTGCTTCAGGGGTATCGTCACGCGCTTCAGACGCAACTTTTTCCTTCAGCTCCTCACGCTCAACTACCACCCCGGTCAGGCTCAGCAGTGCTTCGAACAGCACCGCATAACCACTTTCCCGTTTGTGCAGTCGCGCTTCCAGCAGGGCTAGAATGTGGCTGATATCGGCCAGCCACTGGCGTACTTCCTGTTCCGGCCGTATAGACAGGAACTCAAGAAACAGCGGGATGTAATCAGGTAGCTCACGCTGGCTGATCTCAAAGCCCTGTTTCTCGTAGACGGACATCAGATCCACCATCGCCTGACCACGGTCACGGCTTTCACCATGGACGTGTTCAAACAACAACAGAGAGTGGGAACGTCCCCGATCGAACAGCGACACGTACTCTTCCTGAACATCCAGCAGATCGGAGGTGCAGATCTGATCGATAAACTCGATCAGCGCCGCTTTCTGTGGTTCTTCCAGGAAAACATCGTCGCGCAGTTCATCGATCAACTCCTGACGACCCTCCAGAAGCTCAGCTTCTGGATAGTCCATCAGGGCGGAGATGATTTTCAGATTACGCATCGGTCAACTCCTTCGGGTCTACCTGCTTCACGCCGCTGATCTTCTCGACCATAGTGACGTTCTGCTTCTTCGCCCCGAACAGGTTGAATTCAGTCTCACCACCGGCACAGCCGTTACCAAAGCTGAAGCCACAACCGTTACGCTCTGGGAAGGCTTCCTTCGCCAGTTCGCGGTGGCTGGTAGGAACGACAAAGCGATCTTCGTAGTTGGCGATTGCCAGGTAACGATACATCTCTTTTGCCTGTCCTTCGGTCAGACCCACTTCTTCCAGAACTTCCAGATTCAGCTTGCCTTCCACCTGTTCGTCACGCTTGTATGCACGCATCGCCAGGATACGCTTCAGCGCTTCCTTAACAGGCTTCTCGTCACCGGCAGTCAGCAGGTTCGCCAGGTACTTAACCGGGATTCGCAGGGAATCAACATCCGGCAGTGCACCGTTCATACCGATCTTGCCAGCATCAGCTGCAGACTGGATCGGGCTTAGTGGTGGCACATACCAAACCATTGGCAGTGTGCGGTATTCAGGGTGCAGAGGCAGCGCCAGTTTCCAGTCCATCGCCAGTTTGTACACTGGAGAGTTCTGAGCGGCTGTGATTACGTTGTCATCAACACCATCTTTGCGTGCCTGAGCAATCACTGCCGGATCAAACGGATCCAGGAAGATTTCCAGCTGTTTCTCGTACAGGTCCTGTTCGTTACCGGATGCTGCAACTTCTTTAATGCGGTCCGCATCGTAAAGCATCACACCGAGGTAACGGATACGGCCAACACAGGTCTCGGAGCAGACAGTCGGCAGACCGGACTCAATACGTGGGTAACAGAAGATACACTTCTCAGATTTACCGGTTTTCCAGTTGTAGTAGATCTTCTTGTACGGGCAACCGCTGACACACATGCGCCAGCCGCGGCACTTGTCCTGATCGATCAGTACGATACCGTCTTCTTCGCGTTTGTAGATCGCACCGGATGGGCAAGATGCTACGCATGCAGGGTTCAGACAGTGCTCACACAGACGTGGCAGGTACATCATGAAGGTGTTCTCGAACTGGCCGTAGATATCCTTCTGTACGTTGTCGAAGTTCTTATCTTTAGAACGTTTGACGAACTCAGTACCGAGGATCTCTTCCCAGTTCGGACCCCATTCGATCTTGTCCATACGGTCACCGGTGATCAGTGAGCGTGGACGAGCAACCGGCTGGTGCTTACCTTCTGGCGCGTTGTGCAGCTGCTGGTAATCGAAATCGAACGGCTCGTAATAATCGTCGATCTCAGGCATATCCGGGTTGGCGAAGATATTCGCCAACACACGCCATTTACCACCGATACGCGGCTCGATGTTGCCATCGGCTTTGCGAATCCAGCCACCTTTCCACTTGTCCTGGTTCTCCCACTCTTTCGGGTAACCGATGCCAGGCTTAGTTTCAACGTTGTTGAACCAGCCGTACTCCATACCCTCACGTGAGGTCCAGACGTTCTTACAGGTGATTGAGCAGGTGTGACAACCGATACACTTATCGAGATTCAGCACCATGCCTACTTGGGAGCGAATTTTCATTTGGCTGCCTCCTGAACGGTGTTGTTGTCTTCACCATCCAACCAGTCGATGTTCTTCATCTTACGAACAACTACAAACTCATCACGGTTGGAACCAACAGTGCCGTAGTAGTTAAAGCCGTAGGACTGTTGTGCATAACCACCGATCATGTGAGTCGGTTTAGGGCATACACGGGTTACCGAGTTATGGATACCACCGCGGGTGCCGGTTGTTTCTGCACCAGGTACGTTCACGATACGTTCCTGTGCGTGGTACATCATGGTCATACCTTCATTCACACGCTGTGATACCACCACACGGGCAGCAATCGCGCCGTTGGTGTTGAAGATCTCAACCCAGTCGTTATCTTCGATACCGACTTTTGCTGCATCCACTTCAGACATCCAGATAATCGGACCACCACGAGACAGAGTCAGCATGATCAGGTTGTCACTGTAGGTGGAGTGAATACCCCACTTCTGGTGCGGTGTGATCCAGTTCAACGCGATCTCTGGGTTGCCGTTTGGCTTGGCATTCATGATCGGGTTAACCGACTTGGTGTTGATCGGCGGACGATACGACATCAAGCTTTCACCGAAGTCACGCATCCACTCGTGATCTTGATAGAACTGCTGACGACCGGTAACCGTACGCCAAGGGATCAACTCATGAACGTTGGTGTAACAAGCGTTGTAAGACACGTGCTCATCTTCCAGACCTGACCAGGTTGGAGAGGAGATGATCTTACGAGGCTGCGCCTGAACATCACGGAAGCGGATTTTTTCCTCTTCTTTTGGCTTCGCCAGGTGTGAGTGATCAAGACCGGTGTACTCACCCAGTGCTTCCCACGCTTTCACTGCAACGGTACCGTTGGTTTCCGGCGCAAGGCTCAGGATCATCTCAGCCGCATCGATCGCTGTTTCCAGCTTCGCCCGACCTTCAGATGCACCCTCTTCGGTGTGAGTCCAGTTGAGTTTCTTAAGGAAATCGACCTCTTCCTTCGTATCCCAAGTGATACCTTTACCGCCGTTACCCAGAGATTCCAGCAACGGACCTACAGAAGTGAAGCGCTTGTAGGTATTCGGGTAGTCACGTTCAACCACCGCCAGATTTGGCATGGACTTGCCTGGAACCGGCTCACATTCGCCTTTCTTCCAGTCCAGTACGCCCATCGGCTGTGCCAGTTCTCCCGGAGTATCGTGCTGCATAGGAACAGTAACGATATCTTTCTCAACACCCAGGTGACCAACGCAGACCTCAGAGAATTTCTCAGCAATGCCTTTGTAGATATCCCAGTCAGAGCGCGCTTCCCAAGCAGGGTCAGTCGCTGCAGACAGAGGGTGAATGAACGGGTGCATGTCCGATGTATTCAGGTCATCTTTCTCGTACCAGGTTGCAGTTGGCAACACGATATCGGAGTAGAGACAGGTGGTAGACATACGGAAGTCCAGCGTTACCAGCAGGTCAACCTTGCCTTCAGCGCCCTTGTCATTCCAAATCACTTCTTCCGGCTTCTTACCGTTGTCTTCACCCAGATCTTTGTTCATCAGACCGTGGTTTGTACCCAGCAAGTATTTCAGCAGGTACTCGTGACCTTTACCGGAGGAACCCAGCAGGTTAGAGCGCCATACAAACATGTTACGCGGGAAGTTTTTCGGGTTATCCGGATCTTCACAGGCGAAGCTCAACGCACCGGATTTCAGCTGTTCAACCGTGTAATCCTGTGGTGACTTGCCCGCAGCTTCTGCCGCTTTTGTCAGCTCCAGTGGGTTAGTACCCAGCTGAGGCGCAGATGGCAACCAACCCATACGCTCTGCACGTACGTTGTAGTCAATCAGGCTACCGGTCCACTTGGACTTGTCAGCCAACGGAGACAGGATCTCATCAACGTCCAGCTTCTCATAACGCCACTGGCTAGAGTGGTTGTAGAAGAAGGAGGTACCGTTCATGTGACGTGGTGGACGCTGCCAATCCAAACCAAATGCCAGAGGCAACCAACCACACTGTGGACGCAGTTTTTCCTGACCCACATAGTGTGCCCAACCACCACCAGACTGACCGACACAACCACACATGATCAGCATGTTCATCAAGCCACGGTAGTTCATGTCCATGTGATACCAGTGGTTCATACCGGCACCGACGATGACCATGGAGCGACCTTTGGTCTTGTTGGCGTTATCAGCGAACTCACGCGCAACCTGGATCACCACATCGCGTTTAACACCGGTAATCGGCTCCTGCCATGCAGGGGTGTAAGGCGCGTTGTCGTCGTAGGAAGTCGCAACAAAGTCACCACCCAGACCACGGTCAATACCGTAGTTCGCCAGCATCAGGTCGTACACTGTCACGACGAGTTTTTCGCCATCGACAGTATTGATGCGTTTAGCCGGCAGATTGTGATGAACAACGTCAGCAAACTTGTTGTTGGTAAAGTGTTCGTTTTCTTCACCGCCGAAGTAAGGGAAGCCAACAGACACGACTTCATCGTGGCTATCCAGCAACGACAGTTTCAACGTAGTTGAACGGCCTTCGCTTGCTTCTTTCTCTTCAGTGTTCCACTTACCTTTTTCACCCCAACGGAAACCGATAGAACCGTTTGGTACAACAAAGCTGTTGCTCTGCTCATCAAAGGCGACTGTTTTCCATTCAGGGTTGTTGTCTTGTCCGAGGCCCGCATCAAAGTCGGATGCACGGGTGAATCGACCTGCAGCGTAACTGCCATCTTCACGCGCTTCCAGTTCTACAAGGAACGGCATATCCGTGGTTTTACGCACGTAGTCGGTGAAGTACTGGCTTGGGTTATCAACGTGGAACTCTTTCAGGATGACATGACCAAATGCCATCGACAGTGCAGCATCTGTACCCTGTTTCGGGTTCAGCCACAGGTCACAGAGTTTCGCAACTTCGGAGTAATCCGGTGTGATACCGACGGTCTTCGTACCTTTGTAACGCACTTCTGTAAAGAAGTGAGCATCCGGGGTACGGGTCTGAGGTACGTTAGAACCCCAAGCGATGATGTAGTTGGAGTTATACCAGTCAGCCGATTCAGGTACGTCGGTCTGCTCACCCCATGTCATCGGAGATGCAGGTGGCAGGTCACAGTACCAATCGTAGAAGCTCAGGCAAGCACCGCCAATCAGAGACAGGTAACGCGCACCAGCTGCATAAGAGACCATGGACATTGCCGGGATTGGAGAGAAGCCAATCACACGGTCAGGACCATGCTCTTTAATCGTGTAAGTGTTAGACGCAGCGATGATCTCGTTAACTTCATCCCAGCTTGAACGTACAAAACCACCCTGACCACGAACAGACTTGTAGGACTTCGCTCTCGCATCGTCTTCTACAATTGATGCCCATGCCGCCACCGGATCGCTATTGCGGGCTTTCGCCTCACGCCACAGCTTCAACAGGCGTTTACGGACAGTTGGGTACTTCAAACGGTTGGCACTGTAGATATACCAAGAGTAACTCGCGCCACGTGGGCAGCCACGTGGTTCATGGTTTGGCAGATCCGGGCGTGTACGTGGGTAGTCAGTCTGCTGGGTTTCCCAGGTGATCAGACCGTTTTTCACGTAGATTTTCCAGCTACAAGAGCCGGTGCAGTTTACGCCGTGGGTCGAACGCACGACTTTATCGTGCTGCCAACGCTGGCGATAACCGTCTTCCCAATCACGACTTTCATCGGTGGTCTGGCCATGACCGCCAGAGAAGCTCTCGGGCTTTTGTTTTTTCAGATATTTTAATCGATCAAGCAAATGGCTCATGTCTTATCTCCTGAAACCCCTTGGTCAGGACTGAGCCCATCTTAGATGGACTCGGCGGTTTTACCCGGTGTGCAATAACCTGATCTGCTCAAGGATCGGGCCACCCCAACAACCGGATGACGGCTGGTCTGTTACAGATTTATCTGCGTCCGTGCAGTCCATCTGCGTTTACTGTGAGACCCAAGTTACGCCACTATCAGCCGGAGACTGTTGACCCAGATCAACATCCAAAATGCGCAAAAACCTTGCTAATCAACGAGTTACCACCAAAGAGGTATATCGAATTACCGGTTTAACCTGATGATTTATAAAGGTTTTTTAGAGACAGGAAGAACAAGGGGGTAAGTGAGGGAGTAGCCAGGGTTCTTAATGGGTACCACTTCAACAGCCGACGTGGGGAAGGCTAGAACAGCGGATATTTTGTAGATAGCACACCAAAATATGGGGCCTGTTTTTAGATGCTGGGTATCGCTACGCTCGACCCAAGCTGCAGTGAGATTACTGGAGACTGAGTAGCAAATGTTGGGTTCGACCCAACCTACAGGCAAAGTACGCTCGTAGTCTTCGTAGGTTGGGTTGAGCAACGCGATACCCAACAGCTATACGAAACACCTCAACAGCGCACAAACGCAAAAACGGGGTCCGAAGACCCCGTCAAAACACCTAAGGGAGAAAAATCTTAAGGGTTTTTGAACTCAGCTTTAGGGCCGAGGTAGTACCACCAGTTCAGTACCAGACATACCGCGTAGAATACCGCGAAGCCGTACAGAGCAACTTCTGGAGTCGCCAGCTTGATCTGCTCACCGAAGATTTTAGGGATCAGGAAGGCACCGTAAGCCGCTACCGCAGAAGTCCAACCCAGTGCAGGACCTGCCTGCTCTTTCGGGAATACCATCGCGATAGTACGGAAAGTGGAACCGTTACCAATACCAGTTGCGGCGAACAGCACCAGGAACAGGATCAGGAATGGTACGAAGAACTCTTCCGGAGTTGCAGACTGGTAAGCCGCTTTCAGGAAGTAAGCTACACCCAATGCACTTGCGATCATTACGACAGCAACGTACTGAGTCACTTTAGCGCCACCCACTTTATCCGCAATCCAACCGCCAACAGGACGGATCAGTGCGCCGATAAATGGTCCCATCCAAGCGTACATCAGAGCAGATGGGCCGTTAGCGTTCACAGTTTCGTGGGTCAGTACACCGTCTACCATGATGTGCTGGTAACCGAATACGACTTTGATCGCCAGGGCGAAACCTGCGGAGTAACCGATGAAGCTACCGAAAGTCATGGTGTAGATAACACTCATCACCCAGGTGTGCTTGTTTTCAAAGATCTTGAACTGACGCTGCAGATTTGGACGGATATCACCCGGGATCATCTTCATCAGCATGATGGTGCTGAAGAGGATACCCGCGATCACAGGCCATTTAGCCCAGCCTGGTGCACCCATACCCAGTGGTGCAGGCAGAATCACATACAGACCACATGCTGCGGTGAAGAAACCGATCAGCAGCAGGCCAGTGATTTTACCCATCGCACCTGCAGGAGAACCGATATCAGGAGATACCGCTTCGGTACGGATGTTGTTCATGCCGAACCAACCCGCAATCGCCAGAGGGATCAACAGCAGCAACCATACAAAGCCAGCATTGTGGATGTAGGTTTCAGAACCCGCAGGGATCTTACCGATCAGCGTACCGGAGGTGTTTTCCAGAATCATCGGCTCACCACCGAAGATACCAAATGTCATCACCAGTGGGATCAGGATCTGCATGGTAGTTACACCTGCATTACCCAGACCTGCGTTCAGACCCAGCGCCAGACCCTGCTGACGTTTCGGGAAGAAGAAGCTGATGTTGGACATGGACGATGCAAAGTTACCACCACCAATACCGGACAGGAACGCCAGGATCTGGAACACATACAATGGCGTATCTTTGTCCTGCAGCGCAAAACCTGCACCCGCAGCCGGCAACATCAACAGCGCCGTGGTAAAGAAGATGGTGTTTCGACCACCCGCAATACGAATAAAGAAACTACTCGGGATACGCAGCGTTGCACCGGTCAGACCGGCAATACCCGCGAGAGTAAACAGTTCAGCTTTTTCAAAGCCAAAACCGAGGTTCAACATCTGTACTGTGATGATGCCCCAGTACAACCACACGGCGAAACCACTCAGCAAGCTGGGGATCGAGATCCACAGATTTCGGTTCGCCACCTTCTTGCCTTCGGATTCCCAGAACTTGGTGTCCTCGACATCCCACGTGCGTAGATCAGACATAACTGATTCTCCAGGCTTAGAGCAGAACAGGAATGTACTTCCCGTCCTCTTATATGTGTTCAAATGGCACTTTCTGATCTCTTCAAACCTAAACCGGCCCCCCGGGTGTCCGCCATCCTAAGCGTCCAGGTTCTCTTTCAGAAAGTTATTCTGGATCGCCTCCTGCAAACGCTGCTTCTGGTCCTGTTTGCTGATGCCGTAAAACATGGTGACCATGCATACCGCCAGCAGACCGTAAAGCAACATGAAGCAAGAGCTACGAACCCCAAACAGGTCTGTCACCAGACCAAAACTGATCGGCAGTACAAAACCACCAATCGCTCCCAGCAGCCCGACAGCGCCGCCCACAGTCCCCATCCGATCGGGGTAGTAGTCGTACACCATGCGAAACACGCTGGCTTTGCCAAATCCCATTGCCACACCCACAATCATCACTAGTACAGTAAACATCCAGACCGGCATCTCGAGCAGAAACGTCATGTCTTGCTCAGTGCCATGAATAGTCATGGTTGTAGGTGGATAGGAAAGGAAAAAGAGACAGATCAGACAGATCCAGAAAACCGACCAGTTCACCCGGCGCGCGCCAATCTGATCCGCACACCAGCCACCGATAACCCGGGTTAACGCACCGGGTACAGTGAACAGCAAGGTCAGGAAGGACGCAGTTTTCAGATCCAGTCCATATTGAGTGACGTAGTATTCAGGCAACCATAAGGTCAATGCCACGTAGCCACCGAATACGAAGAAATAGTAGAGACCGAAACGCCATACACGCAGATCAAGCAGTGGGATAAACAGCTGATTCAGCTTAGGTTCGCTCTGTTGCTCAGTGCGGCGCTGATGCACCGGGTCGTCCTGTGTCAGCAACCAGAACAACAGCCCCAGCAACACCAGTACGAAGGCGTACGCCACCGGCGCCATGCGCCAGCCGTAAGCGATAATGATCAGCGGCGCAACAAGGTTGGTCAGTGCCGCACCCAGGTTGCCAGCACCGAAGATGCCCATCGCCAACCCCTGATTGTCACGGGAAGCCCAGGCAGATACATAATGGATTCCGATGGCAAAACTACTGCCGGCCATACCAATACAAAGGCCCAGCGCCAGATACTGCCAGTATGTTTCAGCGTACGAGAAGGCGTAGAGCGGAATACTGACTAGCAGGACTAAGCCCGTCATCAGTTGACGGCCGCCAAAGCGCTCTGCCAACATCCCCATCGGCAAGCGAGCCAGCGCACCACTCAGGATCGGTGTCGCCACCAAAAACCCGAATTCCGTCTCGCTCAACTGTAGTTCATACTTGATCTGTACACCGATTACCGAGATCAACGTCCAGACAGCAAAGCACCCTGCGAACATCAATGTGCTCATAATCAGTGCTGATATTTGCTTTTGAGTATCCTGGGCCATCACAATCTCGGAGGTGTTTGAACTTGCGTTAAGTCAAAACCTATCCCTCACAGAGCATCCGGGTATTGATCCGAATCAAGTTCTAACTTACTGAAAAGATGGCGGTTTTATAGGAATACCTCCTTAGTGGTACCTCTTATTTCCTTTGTAAGCTGCTGTTTTAGCTGATAATTTGTGGACTTTAGTAGAAGGCGTAAGAAAACGCTTTTCAGCGACTGGTTCTTTATGAGTACCGCCAGTCAATCACGGGGCTTACCTATGAATTTCCTCAACCAATCGATCATCACTCGTCTTGGTACCGCCATGTTTGCCATCAGTTTGATGGCGCTGATCAGCATGATCAGCTCGGTCATTGTGGCGGAAAGTACACAGGGGGATGCCGCGGGTATCAACCTGGCCGGCTCATTACGAATGATGTCCTACCGCATTGTGGCTGAAACCCAACAGCACGAAATTCACGCATCGGAAAACACCCTGCAGAAAGTACAAAATTCGCTGGATGAGTTCGAACAACGCATCAAAAGCCCCAAACTGGCGAACGTTATTCCCAGTGACAGTGAACACAATCAGCGACAGTTCTATGAGAGCCTGATTGACGAATGGCAGAATGAACTCGCCCCCGCTCTGACCATGGCAATCCAGGCAGGTCCACGTGGAAATGCCGAATATCTGCGCAGCTTCGAAGAATTTGTCCCCAAGATCGATCATCTGGTGCAGCTTCTAGAGGAAAGCACCGAATCCAAGATCAAGTTACTCAGCCTGGTACAAGGCATCAGCCTGTTTATGACCATCCTGATCATCTTCATCGCCATGTATGACATCAAAAGTAACGTCGTAGAACCGCTGGCCCAACTGCTGGATGCCGCCAAAAAAGCCGGTCAGGGTAACCTTGATGCCCGGGTGTATTACCAGAGTGACGATGAACTGGGGCTGCTAGGCACAACCTTCAACCATATGGCCGAAGAACTATCCAAAACCTATACCGATCTTGAAAACCGGGTGCAGAAAAAAACCGCGCAGCTGCGCAACACCAACGAAACCCTGCAACTGCTGTATGAAGCTACCCGCCGCTTTAACCGCGACGAAGATATCTGTCGCCGCCTGATGCCCGTCATGAAAAAGCTGGAAGAAGTCATTCCGGTAGGCCCGGTCCGCGTCACCTTGTGTGAACCTAACCAGCGCAACAGCTATCGCACCTTAACCACTCAGCTTCTGGAACGCCCGGATGATTGCGCCAATCAGAGCTGTGATGTGTGCCTGGTATCACGCATCGACAACAAAGTACGCGACTCGCTGAGCATTCCGATTCAGACCCGAGAGGCGTATTTCGGCGAATTTATCGTTGAATTCAACCCGGATACTCCACCGTCAAACGAGCAGATACGTCTGCTCACCACGTTAGTGGAAAACCTTGGCACTGTGCTCTCGCTTGAATTGAAGGCAGAAAAAGAACAGCAGATGTCCCTGATGGAAGAGCGCGCGGTTATTGCCCGCGAGCTGCACGATTCACTGGCACAATCCCTCTCTTATCTGAAGATGCAGGTCAGCCGATTGCAGATTTTGCGTAAAAAGCATGCGGATGAAAGCCAGATTGATGATGTGACCAATGAGCTGAAGGAAGGCTTGAACAATGCGTATCGTCAGTTACGAGAACTGCTGACAACCTTCCGCCTGACACTGGACCAACCGGGCCTGAAACCGGCTTTGGAAGCGACCATCAAAGAGTTCTCTGAGCGCTTGGATCTCGATATCGGACTGAAGTACAGCTTGCGCCACCAAAGCCTCAGCCCGAACGAAGAGGTGCATGTTTTGCAGCTGGTCCGTGAAGCCCTCGCGAATGTCGTTAAACACAGTCAGGCCAGCGAGGTATCGGTCCATGTTATGCAACCCGGTGAACAGGTTGAAGTCTGCATTGAAGACGATGGTATCGGATTACCCAATGACAAAGACCTCACCAACCATTATGGTCTGGTAATCATGCGCGACCGCGCCAGCACCTTGAACGGCGACCTGTCGGTTAACAATCGCGACGGCGGTGGTGTTCAGGTCATGATGCGCTTCCGCCCTAAACAGAGATAAGTAGCAGGATTTTTTATGAGTGACATAAGCAGTGAGCAAGGTAGCAAGGCATCGATCCTATTGATCGACGACCACCCGCTGCTACGAAAAGGTGTAAAACAGCTGATCGAACTGGATACCGATCTGGAAGTGGTTGCTGAAGCCAGTAACGCTCACGAAGGATTAGCACAAGCATTGGAACACGAGCCTGATCTAATCTTGCTGGATCTTAATATGCCCGAGATCAACGGCATCGAGACCCTGAAGATGCTGCGTGACGATGGCGTCAGCTCACGCGTGGTGGTCTTTACAGTGTCAGACAATGAAGAGGATGTGGTCGCCGCCCTTAAAGCGGGTGCCGACGGATACCTGCTGAAGGATATGGAGCCTGAAGAGTTGCTGAGCAATCTGAATCAGGCAGCAACCGGGAAAATGGTCATCAGCGAACGCCTGACAACCCTGCTTGCGCAAGCGCTACAAAGTAAACGCACAGCCTCGAAAGGGCCAGACATCAGCAGCCTGACCCCGCGCGAGAAACAGATCATTAAATTGATTGCCGCGGGCCTGCCGAATAAACTGATCGCTCGCAAACTGAGCATTACTGAAGGCACTGTGAAAGTTCATGTGAAGCACTTGCTGAAGAAACTGAACCTGCGCTCACGTGTAGAAGTCGCCGTTTGGGCAGTACAGGAAGGCCTAAAATAGGCCACCAGCACCACGCCTCAACAGGTTATCTCTGACAGATCCGCAGACCTCCAGAAAGGACATACACGCTTCCCGGAGGTCTGCGGATGCGGGTGTCAATCACCGCCGACAGGCTGCTCTATATTCGCCAGATGCCCGATGGCATAGTCATTCATTAACACACACAAACAGCTCAACAGATCATCACTAAGGTCATTCAACTCCTCCTGAGCCTTCGCAACCGCTTGCATGTCTCCTGACGCTCCGTGCAGACAAACATCTTCACCGCAGTGATGTACCTGCTTGTGCAGATCGATAATCTCCTCAAACAGCGTTGAGCCGCCATATCGCTGATTCCCTTCATTGTACAACCACTGGCCAAAGCGACACTCGCAGGGATCCAGTGGCGGTATAAACTGATCATCAGAATGTACATAACGATCAATGGCCCGGACCCAGGCACGGTGTTCAATCGCCGCAAACAGCAACGACAGGTCATCACGGCTGATGCGCTGCTGGCGTTGCCACACCTTAGGTGGTTTCCACTGAGCCATCCAGCCGGCCACTTCATCCGCTGGCATCGGTTTAGCAATCGCGTATCCCTGCCCCAACTCACATCCCAGTTGCAGCAACATCGTACCGTGCTCAATGTGCTCAACACCTTCAGCGATAACCTGACGACGGAAGGCTGAGGACATCCCCATGATGCCTTCAAGAATCGCCAGATCATCCGGGTCATCCAGCATATCCCGCACAAAGGAGCGATCAATTTTTAACACTGCGGCCGGTAAGTGCTTCAGATAGGTCAGCGAAGAATACCCGGTACCAAAATCATCCAGCGCAAAGCTGACACCGATCGCCTGACAGTCCCGCATGACCGCCGACACTTTCACGATGTCCTGCAAGGCGCTGGTCTCCAGCACTTCCAGCTCCAGGCTTTCAGGACGTACATTCGGATATGCAGCCAACATCGCTTGTAATCGCCGCACGAAATCGGCCTGCTGCAGTTGCAAGCCACCAATGTTCACACTAACGGGAATATCCAGCTCGGCCATATTCCAGCGTTCGATCTGCTGTAACGCCTGCTCTATCACCCATTCACCCAGATCAACGGCAACGGGCTGATCTTCGATCACGGGTAAAAATTCTGCGGGCTGCAACAGCCCTTCTTCCGGATGATTCCAGCGAATCAACGCTTCCATACCCACAACCCGGCCGCTACGCATGTTCACTTTCGGTTGGTAATGGAGTTGGAACTCATTTTGTTTCAACGCCTCAGCGATACGGCCTTGGCTTTCATGTTGACCGCGCATACTGCGATCATGCTCCGTATCAAAGAAGTAGTAACGGTTTTTGCCCGACAGCTTGGCCTGATACATCGCCTGATCGGCCTGACGCATCAGCTGATCCGCATCAACATCTTCCATCTGCGGATAGAACGTCACTCCAAGACTGGCAGATACTTGCAGCACCAAGTCATCTATCAGGATAGGCTCTGCAATAGTGTTCAGGATACGGCGTAACATTGGAATTGAACTCGCGGCATCCTCTATGCCAATCAATACCGCAACAAACTCATCCCCACCCAGACGGGCAATCGTGTCACCTTCACGCAACACACGCTGAAAACGATGTGAAATAGCCATAAGCAGGTGATCACCAACCTCATGACCGTGGCTATCATTGATCTCCTTAAAACCATCCAGATCGATATAAACCACCGCTAACCCCTGTCCCCGGCGGTCTTCCTGATGCATTGCCTGACGCAAACGATCAGAAAGTAAAAGACGGTTAGGTAGGCTGGTTAACTTGTCATGGTAGGCACTAAACTCCAGCTGATGTTGCTGCTGTTTCTGGGTCGTGATATCAGTGCACACTCCCACCCACTTGTAGGGAAGACCACTGTCATCAAGCAATGGCAATGCACGGTCACTCCAGAAACAGTAGGTTCCATCTTTATGCTGGATTCGATATTCATAGCTAATAGGCTGGGTTGAGGTTCGGTGCAACTGCACAGCATCAACTAACATCCCAGCATCTTCTGGATGAATCAGTTTGAGCCAGGTTTCAATATGGTGTGAAACCTCCCCCTCGTCATAGCCGAGAATACGATCAATATCACCAAACCACTGCAATGAGTCGGTGGCGACATCCCACTCATAGATCAAATCATAGGCGGCCTTGCCAGCCACCTTAAATCGCTGCTCACTTTCACGCAGCGCTTGCTCAATCCGCTTGATCTCTGAAATATCTACGGAAATACCGCAGAGCGCATAAATTTCACCGTCCTCTGTACGTAAAGGCAGCTTGGTTGTTTTATACGTGGTCGGTTCGCTGGTACCGAGTATTTTGACGGTCTCTTCTTTCCGTAAGGCCTCGCCCTGCACCATCACCTGACGATCATTCTCCCGGATATGCTGTGCACTCTCCGCGTCGAAAAATTTTGTATCGGTAAAACCTACAATGTCCTGCTCTTCGCTGTGCCAGATATCACGAATAGGTTGGTTAGCAAACAGATACCGTCCCTCGTCATCTTTCAGATAGATGTAAGCATCCACGTTATCCAAAATTGTACGCAGTTTGCCTTCACTCTCCGCCACCTGCTTCTGTGCAGTAACGATATCCGTAATATCATGAGCGATAACGAGTATCTGGTTATTACCCTGCGCATCAAGAAACGGTTTTTTGATCGATTTGAAATGACGCACCTCTCCCGTGGCAGAATCGGTACTATCTTCGTACACCACTTCGGTTTCACCGCGAGCCATGACAGCCAATACATTTTCGCGGAAGAACTCGACCATTTCAGCGGGCACACCAAAATCACCGTCATCCTTGCCGACCATCTCTTCTGGCGTGGTGTGATACAAGCGGGCCACCGCCTTATTGCCTAATAGGAATTTTCCATTGCCGTCTTTAAGCACCAGCACATCCGGCATTTCGTCAATCACGGTCCTCAGCAGCAATTCCCTCTCGTGCAAGGCGCGCAAGGATGTCCTGAGTTGTGATTGAGCCTGCTCAGCCTGATGACGGGCTTTTGAGGCTGAACTTACGGCACGCGCCATTTCCAGAAATGCCACAAGGAGGATCAGTGAAGCCAATCCATACCCCAGACGCATCGCAATTAAATTCTCGGCAGGCCCCACAAAAGACGACGTCGGCACAGCAGCCACTTGCCAATGCCCTACCGGCAGTTGAATGTCAGTCAGTTCAGGTTGTTCATTAAACAACGGAGCGCGACCAAAAAAGACATCTCCGTTCACACCTAACGCATCGCGCCCACGAATCGCAATCTCAACCGGCAGTTCATGATTTAGGATGCCACTATTCCGATACAAACTCTGTTCATCGATCAACGCACTGGCGATGCCCCAAAAATAATCCTCTCCCTTACTGTTTTCAAGAATGACTGGCATCCGGGCGATAAACGCAGTTCCACCTTCAATCAGTTCCACGGGGCCCGCCAATACAATACCTCCAGATTCGCGGGCCCGCTCAATGGCACCAAACTGGTTTGGCACCTGACGCAAGTCGAGCCCCAAGACGTCTTCGCCATCAACCAGCGGGTAAATCAACTTGATCTTCAAATCAGGCGCAGCAGACAACCCAAGTAGTTGAGTATTTTTTTTCAACAATGCAGCAGCGGCTTTCTCGAACGCACGCTGATCTAGCTGAGGATCGGTTGCCAATGCCGCAACCAGTCCTTTCGCCAACTGCATATCACTAATCAACGTGTTTTCTAATTGATTGCGCAGGGTATAAAGATGCTTCTGAACCTCTGCACGTCGTTCCGTTGCATAACGCTCAGCACTGAGCGCTTCAGCCAGATAAATACCAAGTGCCAGTGCGAAAAAAAGAATCAAGCCCAGTATATAAACGGCTGGCGGGGTGAAGTGAGTTGTCGCGGGCGGGGCTGATGACTGCTCACCCGCATCGGAACTAGAAGGTTGGGTCAACCGCATGATGATCTGTTCCTTTGTCTGAGCATCCGACTACTACGATTGATTCAATCGCCAGTCAAAGGCAAGGGTCCAGGATCTCCACGATTCAAACACATCGGAGATCAATCTGAATAGTTGCACAATAACGCGCACGCAGCAATTCAAACAACAAACGATTAGATGCCCCATTGTCGTGGAACAAAGTACGGGGATACGCAACGGATATGCAGACACATAAAAACGCCAACACTCTAACGTATCTGGGAGATAGCAACGGGTGCTAACGGTTGGGAATGGGGGGATTTTGAGACAAAAAAAACCGGCGGAACATCGCTGTCCACGCCGGATTACTTGCCAGTTAATACGAGGCCCTGAACACCTCTGAGAGTCAAGGTTCTAAAACAGCCATCGCACGCTGTCAGATAACGAGGAGAGGGTATCATCTGACATTTAACCCGAGCATTTAGGTTAATACGTGCAACAACCGTGAGAACGCCATCAAAGATAATCCTGATATTCAATTCCACCAATACCTCTGAAGAGATAACTTTTATATACCCCTCTAAAATCCGGCCATTTTTAACATCTGTCATTTACTTTCCCATCGCTATGCGCTGCATCGACAACTGACAAAAACGGGGGCTGAATTTGACGTTAGACGAACGTGTACCCCTTAAGATACCCCCAATACCAAAAACCAAACCCACACACGACAAACGAACGACAATAGCCTTATTTTTCAATACGTTAACAACCAAAAAACCTACTACCACAAAGGTGGTATATGCCCCTTCCCACTGCCTGACAGCCTAGTAAAGCGTTGATATATATCAATATCCGCCGATTAGAAAGGGCCTATTTTGGCAGCAAGATTATTGTCATTGCTACCGCCCAACGGGTTTATTTGCTGAAAGCACGTGTCTTTATCTGCGTTTAAAAACACCACCGTTTTTGATCGCTCAAAAAGATAAACCACGAGACACAAAGCACTATCTGTTTTCCGGTACAACGCCTGTAACGCATCAAACGCTGTTATTATTTTAGGAGCAGTCACATGTCCACTAGCAGAATAAGGTTATTAGATTTTGGCGATCCCAAGATTAAAACCTTACACGTAACTTGGTTCGCATTTTTCCTGACCTTCGTGGTCTGGTTCAGCCATGCGCCGATGATGGCCTATATCAAGGATGTCTTTGGTCTGACCAGCGCCGAAGTCAAAGCCCTGCTGATATTAAACGTAGCGTTGACGATTCCGTCGAGGATCATCGTCGGCACACTGGTGGACAAGTTCGGCCCGCGGCTCATTTACAGTATATTGTTGGTTATAGGGGGCACAATCTGTTTAGGTTTTGCCGCCGCACAAACCTATGAACAACTTGCAATCATGCGTTTCCTCAGCGGCTTTATAGGCGCCGGTTTCGTTATTGGTATCCGCATGGTCAGTGAGTGGTTCCCCGCGAAACAAGTAGGTGTTGCAGAAGGTATCTACGGTGGCTGGGGTAACTTCGGTTCAGCAGCAGGCGCGATGACTCTGCCAACTGTCGCACTGATGTACGGCGGTGAAAACGGCTGGCGTTATGCACTGGTATCCATCGGCATAATGGCAATCCTGTACGGCTTCTTCTACTACCGTGTAGCCCGCAACACTCCCAAAGGCTCCACTTACTTCAAACCGAAGAAAAGTGGTGGCCTGGAAGTCACTAGCAAAGGCGACTTCGTTTTCTACATCCTGATGAACATCCCGATGTACGCGGCGCTGGCAGTCCTGACTTGGAAACTGTCACCAACCAACATCGGTTTGCTGGATGAATTTTCCACTAACGCAATCTACGTCACTTTGATTGTGCTGTTCTTCGTACAACTGCGTGCGATCTACCATGTAAATGCCGAGAATCTTAAACATGGTGTGCCAGAGCTGCATCGTTACAAGTTCAAACAGGTTGCTGTTCTGGATGTAGCGTACTTTGCAACATTCGGCTCCGAGCTGGCCGTTGTATCGATGCTGCCGCTGTTCTTTCTGGAAACCTTTGAAGGCCTAAGCCCTGTAACTGCGGGCTTGCTAGCGTCTGGTTTTGCCTTTATGAACTTAGTTGCCCGCCCAACCGGGGGCCATCTGAGTGATAAAATCGGTCGTAAGAAAACCTTGAGTGTTCTGATTCTGGGTCTGGCCATTGGCTACTGCGTCCTGAGCCAGATTGATGGCGGTTGGTGGATTCCAGTGGCAGTGATCGCCACCATGTGCTGCTCATTCTTCGTACAGGCCGGTGAAGGCGCAGTCTTCGCAGTCGTACCTCTGATCCAGCGCCGCATGACAGGTCAGATCGCCGGTATGGCAGGCGCATACGGTAACGTGGGTGCAGTGTGTTACCTGACCGTATTGAGCTTTGTAGATTACTCGACTTTCTTCCTGGTTATCGCAGCGTCTGCAGCCGTCGTCTTCGTGATGGTTCAGTTTATGGATGAGCCAAGCGGTCAGATGGCCGAGGTACTGCCAGATGGCACAGTACAGCTTATCGATGTGGAGTAATAACCACATCTGAACGCTAAGGTGGGGTCAGTCTCTGACTCCGCCTTTTTCCGTTTTTAGGATGTGGCAGAAAACAGGATAGTGATTTATGTACCTAAGCAATGAGATTGAGCTTGAAACCGGTCAGTGCAGCGAAAAAGGCCGCAAAGAACGCAACGAAGATTGCCTGGGTACGTATCAGCCGGAAGGCAACCTGCTCACAACTAAAGGGGCTGTCGCTATCATTGCTGACGGCGTCAGCACAGCTGAAGCTGGCGCAGAAGCGGCCCAATACTGTGTACAGGAGTTTCTGAGTGACTACTTCGATACACCTGATATCTGGACGGTCAGTAAATCGGCTCAAAAAGTCCTGACCTCGATCAACCGCCTGCTCTACGCCCGCAGTCACGAATACCTGTCCACCACCCGTGGACATGTCTGCACCTTGTCGGTACTGGTCATCAAATCCCGCAAAGCGCACTTATTCCATATAGGTGATAGCCGTATCTATCTGGTGCGTAATCAAAGCCTGGAGTTGCTCACTGAAGATCACATCACCCGTCTGAGCGAAAGCAACAGCTGCCTATCTCGCGCGATGGGCATGGATACACATCTGGAAATTGACTATCGCGTTATCGATATCGAAGAAGGTGACCTGTTTCTGCTCAGCACTGACGGTATCCATGACTCTCTGGAACCTTCACAGCTTAAACAGCTCGCGCTATCTGATAGCAACTTACAAACCTGTAGCGAAAACTTGGTTCAAGCCGCTTATGATGCAGGCAGCACCGACAACCTGAGTTGTCAGCTGGTACGCATCGAAAAGATCTCAGATGATACGCTCAATGAGATTACTGATCGCCTGACCGACCTTCCCTTCCCGCCCGAACTGGAAAGGGGCATGAAGATCGATAACTACTTTATCGAATCAGAACTCTATGCCAGTAATCGCAGTCAGCTGTACAAAGTACGTGACCTGGAAACAGAACAGTTATGGGTGATGAAAACCCCCTCTCATAACTACGAGGATGACCCTGCTTATATCGAACGTTTTGTGATGGAAGAATGGGTCGGCAGCCGAATCAACAGCCCCAACGTGGTGAACGTACATATCCCCAACCGAGCCAAGAACTTTCTCTACTACCTGATGGAACCTATCGAAGGGGTCCCGCTGGACGAGTGGATAGAAGCCAATCCGACACCGAAACCTGCCGTCGCAATCCAGATCGTTAAACAGATTGCGCAGGGCCTGAAAGCCTTCCATAAACGCGAAACTCTGCATCAGGACCTGAAGCCCAGTAATGTAATGATCCGCCCCGATAATAGTGCGGTCATTGTGGATTTTGGATCAGTGTTTGTTGCCGGTATTAACGAGATCTTTGTACCGATCGAGCGAGACCGTATTCTCGGCACCATGAATTACTCAGATCCGGTATTCCGCTTGGGACAAAATACCGGCATCAAGGGGGATATGTTCTCTCTGGCAGCGATGACATACGAGATTTTCACCCACAATCTGCCGTTTGGTGACGGACTGGAAAACTGTGAAAAACCGCAACAATTGCAGAAACTCAAATACATCCCTGCGGATCGGCATAACCCGATCATTCCTATCTGGTTCGACCGCGCTCTGGAAAAAGCGATGACTATTGAACCTCAACACCGCTACGACACGATCGACCAGTTCATGCATGACCTGACAGAACCCAACCCAGATTTTCTGGTCTCCCGGGAAGTGGCGCAGAAATCACCCAATGCCCTGATTTTCTGGCAGTTAATGTCGTTGGTGTGGTTTATGATCGCCCTGTTTACCCTGATTGCATTCTGGTTAAAGTAACCCGTTAAAACTGTTTATTCGCGCCATTCGAAACGGGGAAACAATCTGTGCAGCTCCGCTTTCAGCTGCACTTTTTCTGCGCTTGGGATACTTACTGCTTCACGCAGCGCAGGATCGTAGCACGGACCGCCGTGATTGATCTGTAATGCATATTGTGTAACCCCGCGTGCTGCCAGATGCTCGGCCAGCCGGATCAAATCTTCCGGTTGCAGTAACCGCCAGTCCACCGTAGTACGACACTCAAATGCCGTTCCCGCCGCCAGCAGTAACTCCAGACTGCGCGCATTCTGAATATGTTGATTCGGCTTACCTGTGACTGCCTGATACAGATTTGCCGGTGCTTTTACATCCAGCCCGATCCAATCCACCAGCCCCAGCAGCTGAGCCAGTGAGCTGGCACTCACACCCGAGGTGTGTAATCCCACCTTATAGCCCAGCTCGATGACACTGAGGATTCCCGTTCGAAGTCCCGGCTGCAGAGTAGGTTCACCCCCACTAAACACCACTGCTTCCAGTAGTCCCTTACGCTGCGTTAAAAAACTGGTCACCTTGGACCAGCTCAGGTTCCCCTGCCCCTCTACAAATGGAATCAGGTGAGGATTCTGACAATACCCGCAACGCAGCGGGCACCCTTGTGTATACAGCACACAGGCCAGATGATCCGGATAATCAATCGTGGTCAGTGGTGTCAAACCACTGATCTGCAATGCGGCTGTCATTTAGAACTCCTCACAATACCTGACGAATAGGTCTCACGTTACGCTTGCGGCTCAACAAAGTGGCGACGTTCACGGTGTTCCGCTTGCTTACCTACGTTAAATTGCGCCACCGGACGGTGGTAGCCCATCACACGCGTCCATACTTCGCAACGCTGGCGCTCTTCTGGTTTTAGCTGGGTCACGGCATTCATAGCTTGAGTATTCATGTTGATATCCTTGATCACTGTAGTCGGTCGATTTAATGGGTCGCGTGTTCTTGTTTTAGCTTCTCTTGCATGCGCTGCTCATCGCAACGCGGACAAAACTCGTGCTCTCCGGCCAGATAACCATGCACCGGACAGATCGAAAATGTGGGCGTGATCGTGATATAGGGCAGCGCAAAACGGGTCAGCGCCGTTTTCACCATCTGTTTGCAGGCACGCACACTGGAGATGCGTTCACGCATGTAAAGATGCAATACCGTACCGCCCGTATATCGGGTTTGCAGTTCATCCTGCATCTCCAACGCCGTAAACGGATCATCGGTATACCCGACAGGCAACTGGCTGGAGTTGGTGTAATAAGGCTGTTCGTAGGTACCGGCCTGCAAAATATCCGGATAACGCTTCTGATCCTCACGGGCGAAACGATAGGTCGTGCCTTCAGCGGGCGTCGCTTCAAGGTTGTAGAGATGGCCGGTTTGTTGCTGGAAATCGGTCAGGCGCTGATTGATATGGTTTAACAAACGGATCGCTTCGGTCATTCCCTCTTCGCCAGAGATATCAAACTGATCATCGCTAAAATTGCGCAGCATTTCGTTGATGCCGTTAACGCCAATGGTGGAGAAGTGATTGCGTAAAGTCCCCAGATAACGCTGGCTGTAGGGAAATAAGCCTTCGTCCATCAGGTGCTGAATACGTTGACGCTTCAGCTCCAGTGAATCTTTTGCCAATAACAGCAGATGATCCAGTTCCGCATAAAGCGCATCCCAATCCCCTTTACAACGATACCCCAAACGCGCGCAGTTAACGGTCACTACACCTATAGAACCGGTCTGCTCTGCAGAGCCAAAGAGACCATTACCGCGCTTAAGTAACTCGCGCAGATCCAGTTGCAGACGGCAACACATGGAGCGCACCATGTTCGGTTCCAGGTCCGAGCGAATAAAGTTCTGAAAATAGGGCAAGCCATATTTCGCTGTCAGGCTGAACAAACGCTCAGAGTTTTCGCTCTCCCAGTCAAACTCTTTGGTGATGTTGTAGGTGGGAATCGGGAAGGTAAATACCCGCCCTTTGGCGTCACCCTGCTCCATCACTTCCAGATAAGCGCGGTTGATCATATCCATCTCAACCTGCAGATCACCGTAGCTAAACGGCATCTCCTCACCAGCAATTACCGGAATCTGTTCTTGCAGGTCATCCGGGCAATGCCAGTCAAACGTCAGATTGGTAAACGGTGTTTGTGTCCCCCAGCGAGAAGGCACATTGAGGTTATAGATCAACTCCTGCATGCATTGCAGCACCGCGGGATAATCCATCTGATCTTTCCGTACAAACGGCGCCAGATAGGTATCAAATGAACTGAAGGCCTGCGCCCCAGCCCATTCATTCTGCAAGGTACCGAGGAAATTGACGATCTGCCCGATTGCGCTGCTCATATGTTTCGGTGCACCGCTTTCCAGACGACCGGGAATGCCGTTCAGACCTTCGTGCAACAACGTCCGCAGAGACCATCCGGCACAGTAACCCGACAGCATATCCAGATCATGAATATGCAGATCACCTTGCCGATGTGCCAAACCAATCTGAGGGGTGTAGACCTCGTTCAGCCAGTAGTTGGCAATCACCTTGCCCGATACGTTCAGAATCAATCCTCCGAGCGAGTATCCCTGATTGGCGTTGGCATTCACCCGCCAATCACTTCGCTCCAGATACTCATCCACCGTACTTCTTACCGCCACTGACTGATGATTATCCATCACACCCTCAACACTATATATGGTTATTTAATTACAGATTAGCACAATATGTAGTGCATTTTGCAGAACGCAGGCACAAGTCAGCCTTGATTGATATCAAGGGGGTAAAATTAAATTTCGCTTATCATAACGGCCACTAAACAGGAGTAATCTGATGTCACTTCTCACCGCCCGTTTGCCCTTTCCCCGCCCTGATGCCTCTACGTTGGTGAGCCGGGTAATCAGTAAAACCGAATCGGTTCTGCCATTTAAGCTGAAGAAAAATCTGCTGGAAAAGGCGCTTAACCAAGCGTTTAAGCAACCTCTGGAAGACGATGAGTTCTATTTCCTAGAGGGACAACAACTGGGCCTTGAGGTTACTGATCTGGCGATACGTGTGGTGATCAGCTGTGAAGATGAACAATTAATTGTATGTGCCAGCGACACCGCAGATGCCTGGATCAAAGGGGAAGCCCGTGATTTCCTGATCCTTGCTAACCGTGAACAAGACCCGGATACACTCTTCTTCCAGCGCCGTTTATTGATTGAGGGAAATACCGAGTTGGGACTGGCGGTGAAGAATCTACTGGATAGTGTGGATTGGGATGAGATGCCCAGCACCATGCGGAAAGGGATTGAACTTGCGAGTCGATTACCTCTGTAATCCCATCACCGTGATAATGACGTCCGGCGGTCGGTAAGGTACATGTGTGCAACGTCATGTACCTTACGAGCAGAGATCATGGATTTTTAAAACCCGTTCTCCATGTTCACTGTCGATTCACCATGGAGATACCAGCCTTCAATTTCACGTGCTATCTAAAGTAAATTAACCAGCAATCCCCAGATGTGCACACTTTTCTCTAAGCATCTCCCTGAACGCAATCACAGCGGGCGTCACTTGCTTTCGGCTAGGGCAAAGCAAGTAAAGCTGCGCCGACGGTGACTGGTAATCGGATAGTATTTGTACCAGTTTTCCGCTCTGAAGATCGGACGAGATATCTATCTTGGATCTGTAAGCAATGCCCTTTCCTGCAACAGCCCACCGCCGAACAATATCAGTATCGTTACTGACTCTGTTGCTGCTGACCTTTATTTCGTATCTGCCTAACTTATCCACATACGTCCAGTTGTTGAAAAGATGGCCGTCCAGCCGGTACAACAAGCAATGGTGCTCTCTTAATTCCTCCGGATGGGAAGGCTCTCCAAACGTCGATATATAGTCTGGCGATACGCAGGTAATTCTATCGATGGTCGCAATATGAAACGCCACCATCGTTGAGTCTTCTGGCTTTCCATAACGCAGTGCGACATCAACCTTGTCCATAAAAAAATTGGAGAGGGAATCACCTACATTCAAGTCAATCGACAAAGAAGGATGCGCCTCCATCAACTCATCGATCCAAGGAAGCACCAGATTGCGCCCTAAATCAGAGGACACTGAAAGCCGCAGCTCACCGCCAACCCTGCCCATCATCTGTTGGGCCGATATGCGTCCCTGATCGAGCGACTCCAGGGCCTGACGGCAATGAAACAGGAACTGCTCCCCTTGTGATGTAATCCGCAACTGTCTGGTCGTTCTGATAAACAGCTGGATATCGAGCTGCTTTTCCAATCGTTTGAGAGCAGAACTAGCCGCCGCAGTTGAAATTCCCTGCTGTTTTGCAGACTCGGTGATGCTGCCGGTTTCCGCGATCCGAATAAACAGATTAAGGTCTGACGTATTCATTGTTAACTTTTATTTAATAGTATTTATATGATTGCCATGTTTTTAGTTTATTAAAGAACATCAATAATGTCCCTCTCTCCTTCGGTAACTGACCAACAGAAACACATGTTAAATCCAGCCTGACCCAAGCTTAGCTCGATGACCGTTGTGTGAGTTGCAATGAAAACAATACGCAGATTTAAAGGGAGCGGGCATGCTTGAAACAGCAGACACTCATTATTTACTGAACCGTTCATTGGAACTGCCTTGCGGTGCCATTTTAAAAAACAGGCTAGTAAAGTCAGCCATGTCTGATTCGCTTGCAGACGGCGGAGGCAATCCGACCGACGCTCAGATTCGGCTCTATGAAAGATGGGCAGAGGGCGGGGTTGCACTATCGATAATCGGTGAAGTTCAGGGCGACCCCCGCTTTCCTGAGAAACCTGGCAACCTAGTATTCGGTACCCACTCTAATCTTCAGGCATTGAGCTCATTGGCTACCCGCGCTGCCATTCAAGGTGCACATATATGGCCTCAGATTGGCCATGCTGGGGCATTGTCTCACCGAGCTATCAGCCAGCCTGCAGGGCCATCAGCGCTTGAGATTGGAAGTTTTAGATGCGCGGGTATGTCCAGAGCAAAGGTGGAGCAGTTACCTGATATGTATGCCAGAACCGCACGACTGGCTAAAGATGTCGGATTCACAGGCGTTCAGATTCACGCCGCTCATGGTTTTTTACTCAGCCAGTTTCTGTCGCCATTGTTCAACCGTCGCAACGATCAATACGGCGGTTCTATTGAAGCACGCAGTCGCATTATCGTCGAAGTAATTAAAAAGGTTCGGCGGGCCGTAGGACCTCGATTTCCGGTAGGGATTAAGATCAACTCCTCTGACCAGCTAGAAGGAGGCTTAACACAGGCCGATGCTCTGGAGGCTATTCGTATTCTGGATCGCACGTCGATTGATCTAATTGAGTTAAGTGGTGGCACCTACTTTCCTGGTGCAAAAGCAAGTTCCGATGCATCAGGTGGAGGACCGTACTTTGTTGAGTTTTCCCACCGGGCGAAGCAAGTGACCGACGTACCGTTACAGGTAACAGGCGGAATCAAAACACGCGTCGATGCGCTGGAATCACTGACTAGTGGCGCTGCTGATACGGTGGGGTTGGCTAGAGCTATGGTGCTCAATCCAGCACTTGCGAATGATTGGGTAGCGAATACCGGGGGTGATCCAGCTTTTCCAACGTTTGAGGCGCCACCTGCAGGCGGAATTACCGCGTGGTATACGATGCGTTTAACCGCCATAGGCAATGACTGTGAGAGCCGCTTTAAGATGGACCTTCCATCAGCGATCTCCCTTTATGAGGAGCGTGATGAGTGTCGATGCGCAACATGGCTGCGCCGGTTCCCCCATCAGGTATCAGAGGTCTAAGACAACACCCTGCTGTTCCGGGGCGATGGATTTCAATGTGTCACAGATATCCAGATCTGCCGTTAGATTCTCAGTGAAAAGCAGGCGTCTTTAGCGTTAAGGCCCGCGATCGGTCGCATATTCAAATAGAAAAGCCAGCCATCCGCTGGGGAATGACTGGCTTACCTTGTCCCTATTCTTGACTCTATCGGCACATCACTCCACCCACTGAATCCCCGGCTCGCCATACCAGTATCCGTTGCATTGGTCCTGACTGATCATGTGGATAGTATCTGAGATAGATTCCCCTTGCAGACGTGCCGCAAAGCGCTCAATCACCTCCCCTAAACCTTCACGCTGGGGGCTGATACGCACTTTGTTGACGCCTATCGCCTGCATCCGATCCAGCTCATGTTCCAGGTTATAGTGCTCGGCCGACAAGGTTTGGATACCGTTCATCGTGAATAGCGCTTTGCCTTCCTGCGAGCGCATCATCAAACCATCCGGATATTCGATACAGCAAAACTCGCAGTTATCCTTAGGCACGTTGCGATAACGGGCCGTAAAGCAGCGAGCCGCATATGCCAGCGGCAAACAGCCGTAGGCAAACACTTCGGTTTCCAGATCGGGCATCGAACCATCCTGTTCTGCCTGATGCAGCAGTGTGGTTAGGGTCTCAGCACCCAGTTCCACCGGCATGACCCAGCGTCGCATACCACTTTGATACAGTCGTTTCAGCACCTGAACATTGTAGACATTAATCGAGGGTCCGGTGATGAACGGCACGCCCTGCTGACTCAACATCTGCACGGCGGCCATATCATTGGCTTCCACCTGATAGTCACCGTTGTTGCAGATTCTGCGCAGCGCTTTGAGCTCCGATTCGGCTTCAAGTAACGCAAGCCCCGATAGTACGACTTGTTTGCCACATTCCTGCAGCTCCCGCGCCAAGCCCAGCCAGTCATCCAGTTTAAGCTGGCGACGTTTAGAGCAGACTGTCTCCCCCAGATAGATAGTCTCGACGGACGATTCAGCCATTTCAGCGTAGAAGTTAAAAACGTCCTGCTTGGGCCAGAAATACAGCATCGGTCCCAGCGTCAGTTGCATCTGATTATCCATGAGCCGTCTCCTACTGCCAGCTGCGGTGGTATGCACCGATGGTGGTGGTTGAACCTTCGGAAAGATCGGTCAGCCCCTTGTTCCACTCCGGTTGCACTGTATAGGCTCCCGAGGCTTTGGCGCGATCCAGCGCGCTGCGCCAAATGCTGACAACTTGAGCTACATAGGCAGGACTGCGCTGGCGACCCTCGATTTTGACCGCACTGATGCCGATCGATTCCAGCTCTGGAATGAGATCAAGGGTGTTAAGACTGGTGGGTTCTTCCATCGCATGATAAACGTTCCCCTCCACATCAAAGCGCCCTTTACACAGCGTCGGGTATCCGGCCTTTTCGCCTTCACCATACCGGTCGATCAACACTTCATTCAGGCGAGATTCCAAACCCTGATCCGTTTCTTTCCAACGTACCGCCTTGGCGGGAGAACAGGCTCCGCGCGTATTGGGGGATTCATCGGTCAGATAGGAGGATAGATAACAGCGCCCTTCCACCATGATGCAGAGGCTACCGAAGGCAAACACCTCAAGCTCCACCGGGCTGTGTTTGGACAAGTGCTCGACTTGTGCCAGCGAAAGCACACGCGGCAGTACCGCACGCTTAATATTAAATTGCTGCTGGTAGTAACTTAGCGCTTCGTAGTTAGTAGCAGAACCTTGTACTGACAGGTGCAGGTTAAGATCAGGATGACGATCGGCGGCATAGCCCAGCACCCCCATATCCGCTGCGATAAGTGCATTCACACCCAGATCAGCGGCCATATCCACAGCCTGCTGCCAGATCTGCCAGCCCTGAGGCTGCGGATAGGTATTGATTGCACACAGCACTTTGACACCACGGCTGCGGGCGTATTCGATCCCTTTCTCGGCTTTGCGCCGGTCAAAGTTCAGACCAGCAAAGTGACGAGCATTGGTTGCGTCCCTGAACCCGAAATAAACCGCGTCGGCACCATTATCAACCGCCGCTTTTAACGCAGGAAAACTGCCTGCCGGACAGACCAGCTCCATCACTACCTCCAGTAAAATCGGATAACAGTGCGGCAGCGTATCAATGCAGTCAGGATAAATACTTGATGGGCATCAAGCGGTCAAAATCAGTGGGAAAGGTCAAACGTCGAGGGATACTTATCGTTCTCGCAGCGGCTGTAACAGCGATTCCAGACCGTTGATCCGGATTTCCAGCAACAACCCCAATAACAGGCCTAGCTCTCCTTTCGGAAAGCCTTCACGCGCAAACCACAGCAGATACGATTCTGGCAGATCCATCAACACCCGCCCCTGATATTTGCCAAACGGCATCTTCATGCGGGCCATTTTTTTTAACATCTGCGGATTCAGATCCATACCGTGACTCTATCTCTGCTGAACTCATTGGGCTCAAGTGTTATGGGCATCACCGGGGGTTAAGTGCGGTCCCTGAAACAGCAATGTATCACTATCCAGCTGCTGTTCCAGCCAATCCACGAACACCCGAATGCGCGCCAGATTACGCTTTTCCGGATGCATTAACAACCACAGCGCCCGCAGCGGAAACGCCTCCGTTAACCCGACTAACCCGCTCACGGGTTCAGCCATATAACAGGGTAAACACGCGACACCTAAACCGTTACTGGCGGCAGTCAACATCGCAGGCCCTACATTGCAAAACAGCCGTGCCTTAACATCCGGGTAATGCTGTTGTTGCCAGAGCGCTTCCGGCAAGTTGTGATAGCGGTCTTCAAATAAGATCCACGGCAGATCACCAACCTGCAGACCTGGGTCCACCAGCGCTTTGTGGCCATACACGGCATAGTTCAGGTCGGCCATACGGCGGGTTACGATGCTGCTCTGATCAGGGCGCCCCATACGCAGCGCCAGATCCGCCTCGTGCCGCCCTAAATCCAGCTGACTGCTATCGGCAATGATTTCCAGCTCTATATCAGGATAACGCTCATAGAAATCCGGTAAGCGCTGCAACAGGTAACTGTTGATAAAGGTATGGACCGAAGTGATGCGCACCCGCCCACGCAGGTCTTCATCCTGCCCCAGCAGATCACTCTGCAGACGACCAATCTCCAGTTCCACCTGCTCTGCGCGCATCAATACCTGCTGCAGGGCATCGGTTGGCAAGTAGCGGTTATCAATGCGCTGAAACAGCTGAGCACCTAGTGCGCTCTCCAACGCTTTAAGCCGGCGCGAGACCGTGGTCATATCGACACCCGTTTCTTTTGCGACGGCGCTCAACGTCCCTAACCGACTGAGGGCTAACAGGTACTTAAGATCATTCCAGTTCATTTGCGTCTCAGATTTACACCTAAAGTGATAACCAAACTGCAATATTGCATATCAAAACTGCATCTATATACATTTTAACTGCATTTTTACAGATCTACACTGGAATCATTCCAATAACATGACGCCGTCATTCAGCGATTGAGGCCCACCCATGATCACCTTATACACTCACATTATGTCGCCCTGTGCACAAAAGGTGCGTATTGTTCTGGCAGAAAAGGACCTGCCCTGGACCGCTCACCCTATCGATCTGCCCAACAAAGAAAACCTGCAGAGCTGGTATCTGGCCCTCAACCCGCTGGGGGTTGTACCAACGCTGGTACATAACGATCAGCCGGTCATTGAATCTTCTGTGATCTGTGAATATCTGGAAGATGCTTTTCCTCAACCCGCTCTGCGTTCGGCTGACCCGGCTCAGATCGCCCGCATGCGTGTTTGGCTGAAACATATCGACAACAAGCTGCACCCCTCTTGTGGCGCGTTGCAGTGGCCGCTGGTCATGCGCCCGGGACTAATGGCAAAAAGCGACGAGGAACAACAGCGGTTGATTGATCAAATTCCAGAGGCACCTCGCCGTGAACGTCAGCGTCGACTACTGGCACAAGGCCTGGAAGCGCCCGATGTTGCGGGTGCCGTCAAGGTCTACCACGACACCATCGTCCAGATGGAAAAGACACTGCAACAACAACCTTGGTTAAGCGGGCAGGAATTCGGAATCAGTGATTGTGCGACAGCGCCCTACTTCCAGACCTTGATTCAGTTTGACTGGCTAAGCATGCTGGAAGGATTCCCGGAGGTCAGTGCTTGGTTAGACCGTATCACCGAACGCCCCTCTTTCCAGAAAGCGGTTAGTGAGGACTTTGATCCGGGCCTTCTGGCAGATCTGAATACCCGTGGACGTGACGCGTGGCCGGTGATTGCCAAGCACCTTAAAGCAAACATCTAAACAACCACTTCGTCTTTTCGCCAGCCTGCCTTCAGATACACAGGTAAGCTGGCCCACCCCTCTATGCCTGCACTCTTACCGTTAACAGGATCCATCTCCGCATCCGACTCTCATCCTTCATCAATCTGGCATTCCTCACACTCCCACCACTGATCCGGATACCGTGCCATTAATTCTACTCAACAACACTGATATTCAAGGGAACCGATTAGCCAAATCAAGAGTCTCATAGCGGGCGAAGAAAGAATCAGAATTCAGGAGCCGCGTTATGAAAGAGTACTCCCGTATCAACTGTGAAGTGCACGACGGCTATGAATTGGCGTGTATGCGCAACGCGATCCACGAGATCAGCTGGCAACAAGATGGCGAGACCCACAACGAGCAACTGCGCTTTCTCGACCTGGATTGCAGCAACAAGGAAGAGCACCTGATCGCGGAAAACCGCGAAGGGAAGAAGTTTCGAATCCGCCTTGATATGATCACCAGCACGCTACCCTACTAACCGCTCATCAGGAAGAGTACACACCGTGTCAGATATAAACCTCAGTGCGATCAACGTTTACCCTATCAAGTCCACCGCCGGTATTGCGCTGGATCGCAGTTATGTTGAGACAAGCGGCCTGAGTTTTGATCGCCGTTTTATTCTGTCTGACCCGGCAGGAGACTTTATCTCCGCACGAAAATACCCGCAAATGCTGCACTTTCGCACCGCCCTGTTACCTGATGGGCTCTACGTGATAGCCCCTGATGGCGACAGCATCGCTATCCATATTCCGGAGTTTTTCCAGAATTACCGTCAGGTTAATGTCTGGGGCACTGAGATCAATGCTCAGCTGTGCGGGATGCAGTTTGATGAGTGGTTCAGCAATAAGCTGGATGTAGAATGTCAGCTGCTCTATTTTGGAGAGCAGTCCGAGCGTGGGACACCGCGTTTCCCTGAAAAGCCGGTGTCTTTTGCCGACGGTTATCCCTTATTGCTGATCTCCGAGGCCTCACTGGAGGATCTCAGCCAACGCGCCGACAAACAGTTCGATATGCGCCAGTTCCGCCCCAATATTGTCGTCGAGGGTTGCACTCCCTTTGCTGAAGACGGCTGGAATGCTATCAAGATCGGTGAAGTTATTTTTGACGTGGTAAAGCCCTGTACCCGTTGCGTAATGACGACCTACCATCCCGACACACTTGAACGTATGCTAAAAAGTGAACCGCTTAAAACACTGGCCAGCTACCGTCGTAACGACAAAGGTGAAGTCGAATTTGGGCAGAATATCATCCCAAGAAATGAAGGTATTATTCAGACGGGTGATCAGATCGAACTGATTGGATAATGAGCGGGTACTTAGGATAAGAAAGACAGGCCGGTATCACTGGCCTGTTTTCGTTTAGCGTTACTCAGATTTGACCGCGGCAGGTACCGTAGCCGGATAGGAAGGTCTGCTCCAGACATAGACGAGCGCAACGATTACCACCACAACCGCTAACATCTTCAGCCAAAGGTCAAACTCACGAAAGATCAACGGATAGCTCACCATGACAAGCATCATGGTACTGGAGAAACACTTCACTTTAAGCGGGATCACACCATGGCGCTCCCACTCATCAATAATCGGACCGAACAATCGGTGGCTCAGCAACTTCTGGTGTAAGCGTTCAGAGCTACGCGAGAAACAGTACGCCGCAAGAAGTACAAACGGCGTGGTCGGCAACAACGGCAAAAAGATACCGATAAATCCAGCCAGCAAGCAGATCAGCCCTACAACGAGATAGATCACTCTGCCCATGCAGTACTCCTCCATCCAACTTTCATCAAGCCAGACACCCTACGTTCATGATTCTGTTAATGTCGCGTATAACTACTAATCCTAGCGCAGACAGCCTTCCCCGTCACACCAGAGCGTTTATTTACCCGCTTTTGCCAAAAAACGATCCAGTTTATTGGCGAACATCTGACGATCATTCTGATTGAGTGCAGGAGGCCCCCCGGTATCAATACCGGAGCTTCTCAGCGTATCCATAAAATCACGCATCGACAGACGTTGGCGAATATTCTCTTTGCTGTACATTTCACCACGCGGATTCAGGGCATGTCCGCCCTTTTCAATAACCTCAGCAGCAAGAGGAATATCAGCAGTGATCACCAGATCTCCTGCCTCCAGCTTCTGTACAATGGTGTTGTCTGCCACATCAAATCCGGCCGGCACCTGGATCGAATTGATCATAGGGGACGGAGGTGTTGCCAGAAACTGGTTTGCAACCAGTGTTAACCGGGTTTCCGTCCGTTCAGCAGCACGAAATAAAATATCTTTAATTACACGCGGACACGCATCCGCATCAACCCAAATCTGCATATCTCTACCGATTATCAGCTCAGATGCATCGTTTCATTGAAAAAATGTATGCATGAACTACCTTTATTGAACAAACAATAAACGCACAAAATATGAGTGTACATTCAATAACTTATATTACGTGGTTCGAACAGTTTAAGAATACCCTTATTTAGCAGAAACGAGTGCTCCCGACCAATAGCAGGATGCTGACACATGTTGTCGCAGATTCAGGGAGGAGCTGCCGTAACGATTTTTTGGATCGCATAGGTCCCCAAAAAATCTCGTGCGCCACCGGATACAACACCGGAGAAGGAACCCATGAGCCGTCAGAATCGATTCGCAGTACTGCTGATCACAGACAACAAAGGTCCGCTAGAAACTATCATACGCCTGATAAAAAGGCACTTTACCTGTTTCTATCTGGCCTGCAGTCCTGAACAAGCGGTAGAAGTCATAAACAGCAAAGGTATTGATGTTGTGCTGTTCGGCTACGGAGACGTTCAGGAAGCAGAGGTCTGCTTCCTTCATATGATTCGAAATGATCGGACCATCGAAGATAAG
The DNA here is from genome assembly GCF_015209595.1 of Pontibacterium sinense. Taxonomy (GTDB): domain Bacteria; phylum Pseudomonadota; class Gammaproteobacteria; order Pseudomonadales; family Balneatricaceae; genus Pontibacterium; species Pontibacterium sinense. The sequence continues at coordinate 43,098 of NZ_JADEYS010000025.1, forward strand.
ATATCGTCGACTATGGTACTCTGCAGCAAAGAGCAGGTACAGAATGCGTTTAATATCTGCAACAAAGATATCTTCAACGACTACTTCATCGTAAAACCACTCTACGATCCGCACCATATTCTGTTACGCCTTCGCACCCTCCGTCGTCTGCTATCCACCAACAGCCTGAAACAAAGTAAATCCATGTCGGTGGATGAAATGTGCAGCTTCTTTGATCAAGTCGCCACTTCCGGTCAAGAACTGATGGACCTCAACCAGGAATCACTGGAACGCCTGATGGCAACGGTGACGTTCTCCATGGAGTCAATGAAGGAGCGTATGCGCAACGAACAGCCCAATAACCCGAACATTTGCGCGCAAACCGTTAATGCCATTATCGATGATCATGCCACTAACACCCTGCTGCCCCAATTACAGGGAGAAAAACAAGACGCGAGTGAAAGCGTTAACTCATTGGTAAATGATCTGGTGACCCAAACCGAAAACAACAAGTCCAGCCTGCAGAATGAAATAAAGCAGAACCAACCTTCTGCAGTGAGCATCATGATTATAGAAGATGAAGAACAGGAACTGATGAGGCTGGCGACCTATCTGGAAGAGACCGGATATTCTCCCAATGTATCCACCCATGCAACCCATGCCCTTAAGATGCTAGAGCAGTGGCAACCACGCATTGTACTGGTTGATTTGACACTGCCTGATATGAGCGCTCTCCACGTCATCTCCCGTATTCAGAGCCATCCTAAACTGCAGAATACGAAAATCATGGCGCTGGCCAAACAAGGGGATAAAGACAAAGTCATGGAAGCTGTTAAGATGGGAATAAACGAGGTCATGATGAAGCCTGTCGATAAAGACATGCTGATGTACAAAATCAATTACAACTTAACCAGTGGATAAAGAACAACCACTGTCGCGAGTCCCTAAGAAAGATAGCTTTTATGCCCGTTGTCCAGAAAGATCCCGACCACAACCGCCGTTTTATGGCCCGCCTCATGACCTATGGCTTCTGGATTATTTTGCTGGCTGGCTTCACTGTCTACTTTGGTGGTCTGCTGGAAAAAAAACACAATCCCAACCTTCACCTGGCCAACTCAACCGGTCAACCGTCACCTGAAGTTGTTCTGAAGCGCAACGCCTATGGGCACTATGTCGCACCGGGCTTGATCAACGATGTACCCGTCATTTTTATGTTGGACACTGGCGCAACCTCAATTAGCATTCCTAAATCGGTGGCCGATACAATGCAGTTGCGGCAACGTGGTAGCAGTAGGGTTAACACCGCAAATGGCTCAATCACAGTGCACAACGTTCGTCTGGACAGTGTCTCTTTAGGAAGCATTACACTCAACGATATGCGGGCACATATTAATCCGTATATGGAAGGTAATACCGTGTTATTGGGTATGAGCTTCATGAAACATCTGGAAATGGTGCAAAAAGGCGACACCTTACGCCTGCGTCATTAAGCACGTCCAGCGCCCTTCAATACATCCACTCTCGCAGCGGTAATTTACCTCAGCTCCCATTTTAAACCACAAAACTTTGTACACTATCGTGGGACCAGGATAACAAAACATCAGCCCCCTAATGAGCCTGATCCAAAGCCCCCGCAATCAAACAAATGTTTCAAACTTTGATCATTAAAAAACCTTAACTTGAACAAACATACAGAAACAGTGTAAGCAATCTACAGAACAAAGCGACTTGTTCGATTTTCCATACAAATCACGTTGATTTCCCATGAGTTATGTAGTTTTACGACACAAATGATAAACAAGTCACAAATGTCTTATTGAGTGAAATCAATAGATTTACACCTTTTTCAAACAACAGCAGAAATATAGGTATTTTCCCCGTAGTTTTTCCAGTTAATTTCTGTATGATGACACTCCTGATTCAAAAGCGAACAACTGTACGTTTATCGCTCATAAGATCTAAAACAGAATGTCCGCCTGTTCCAGAAGTCATTTGTATCCAGCTATGTTGTCGGATGATGTCAAATGGGAACCATGGCAAAACCATCACGGTTCTGCTGTCTCCTGATACTGGTAGTTTGTAGTCGGTATGCAGTCAGGATGTGATCGGATGGTTTCGTAACGTTGATGGGAATACTGGGAGGGGAATGCTCTTCTCAGGATTCGAACGTCTGTGATGTAAAACCTAAGTAGTCGGATACCGTTGGGTTACCCGTAACTGAACACCTAAGTAGTCAGACAGTATGTAGTCGTCTGTGGAATAGCGCTAAGTAGTCAGACAGTTAAGCCGTCGTCTGTGCGCTGTTTCTAAGTAGTCGGACAGATAGTTGTCGTCTGTGGTGAGCAGTTTGTTGTCGGGTCCTAGTGGCATCCGTGGTTTACATCTAAGTAGTCAGACTGAAAATCCTGCATGATAGCAATAACGTTACAAGGGTATCAGGGATGATCACTTTTCACCCTGATGCTGCCCTCGCTGGCAGCATCAGCTCCAAACCTCCTGCTCTTATACAAACCACCCAGATACACGAATAAATGCGCTTTACCCCACTTCTTAGCCAGAGTCGCCTAGCTAACAACAATCGATTAGCAACCGCTGAAACAGTACTTACCTAATTTTTAACCCAAACAACAAACTGGTTATTTGCCGGCATCGCATGATCATGTTGCAATCGCATCCCGTTATTTTGAGCCCAACGATCAAGCGTCTCGAAATCCCGGATACCACTGCGCGGATCGCGGTCTTTCAACCAGAGATCAAAATTAGCATTGCTAGCGCTGGTGTATTGGCCGCTATAGCGGAATGGCCCATAAACACAAAGCTTGCCTCCGCATTCCAATAATGCCCCTGCACCGTCAAAAAATGCCCGGACTGAGTTTTCGTCCATAATATGCAGAGTATTCGCAGTGAAGATAGCATCCGGTTGATGGGGGATCTGCCAAGGCTGAACACCGACATCCAAAGCCAGCGGCGACAGGATATTTTCACAAGGAGAGTTCTGCAGATTCTCTAATAACGCGGGCAAATTAAAAGACAGATCACTCGGCACCCATGTCAGGGAAGACATAGCCTGAGAGAAGTACAGCGCGTGCTGACCTGATCCGCTCCCGATCTCCAGTACACAGCGGTGACTCTCTAGATAGTGCTGTAACATCGGCAGGATAACGCCTTTGTTCCGCTCACAGGCTTCAGAAAAGTTCAGCATTAAAACGACTCCGGTTTCAGGTTATTCCAATGATTTCCAGTACGCCGGCAGCTCTGCAAACGACGCCAAGATCCCGTCCGGCACTATATCACCGGAGAGATCTGTCTGCTGAAACTTGCCGGTTTTCACGAGCGCAGCTTTCAGGCCTGCTGCCTGGGCGCCACCCACATCACCGCGAATATCATCTCCGATCATCAGAGCCTCACTGGCTTTTACATCGAGCATAGTCAACGCCTGTTGGAAAAAGTCACGGGAAGGCTTCCCGAACACAATAGCAGCGCGCCCCGTCGCAAACTCCAACGCTTTCACAAAAGGTCCTACATCCAACTGTAAGCCCTGAACAGAACGCCAGTAACGACTCAGCCCTAACGCAAGCAACGGGCAATCTGGGTTGGACATCAACAGCCGAAAGGCTCGATTCAATTCACCAAAGCTCCACTCCTCCGCCAAGTCCCCCACAATGACCGCTGAAACACACCCATCGTCTGTACCTGCCCATTGGGCAAACTGACTCAGGTCTTTCTGGGTGGTTTTGGGTAAAAATGAGGCAATCGTTACTGCCCCCTGAGTATTAAGCCAACCGGCCACAGCAACGACAGGCGTAAGTACTTCCTGAGGTTTGATCTGAATATCCATGAGGCGAAGCTTCTCAACAACGGCGTCCCTCGGACGCGAAGTCGTATTCGTAACAAACAGATACGGGATTCTTCGGGCTTTGAGCCAGTCGAGCGTACGCTGAGCGCCGGGGATTGGTTGATCTGCCTGATAAATGACACCATCAAGATCAATGAGTACCGCTTTGATCACAGTCTATTCATCTCTTGAGACTTTGCTGTCTTATAGTGTAGGCGGAATTTCAGGCAGAAAAATGCCCGCACAAGGCGGGCCAAATCGACGGTTTAGAACACAGTGCGGACAAACAGGTCCGCACAATTTACCCAGCTGAAGGGGGTGCCGGGCAAAGGAAAGTCAAATTCACTGTTTGGTTAGTACCTGCTAAACGCAATTAGTTCCGAAAAAATGTGAAAAATTTCTATTTTTGGACTAACACATTGATAAACAATGTGATTATTTCTTAATCAAAATTCGGCGTAATTTTACACAGCAGTCCTCCAGAATCACAAAGACACTGAACTGGTTTCAACTCCGCTCAGTTCAGCTTAAACATAACAGGGATTGAGACCCAGGACTCGATAGCAACACCACCTTCCTTCGCAGGTTCAAATAACCAGTGCTTTGCCGCTTTTAATGCAGCTTTATCGAGCAGTTCAAATCCACTGCCGTGCACAACCTTTATTTCCAGCGTCACACCACGGGGATCAACCAATGCGTGCAACAACACTTCACCCTGTTGCTTCTTACGCTTAGCTTTACGCGGGTACTTTGGAGGACGGGGTACCTCTCGATACTTCGCTTTGATCACTCGGATCGGCTCTGCTTCCGGCTTCGCTACACCGTGCTCCGCATCAATAGAGCGCGAATCCGATACAGACGAGGCGTCGATGGGATCAATCGTCTGATGAAAAGCTTCTGCCTGCTCTGCAACGACCTTTTCAACCGATACCAGTGACTTAACTGGCTGTGGCTGTGGCTGTGGCTGTGGCTGTGGCTGTGGCTGTGGCTGTGGCTGTGGCTGTGGCTTTGGCTTTGGCTGTGGCTTTGGCTTTGGCTTTGGCTTTGGCTTTGGTAAAGCTTGCTGAACACTTTCCCTGGCGGCAACCTCCGAAGTCTGTACATCCTGTTTGAGACTAACATCCGCTTTGGGTTCCGCTGCAAGCTTCTTTGTTTCGCGAGGCGGTTCTGTCTGATCAGGGCCGGATGAAGTCACGATCTCAGGAATAACTTCCGTCGCATCCAGATCTGGTGGGGATGGATGTGCAAAAGCTAACCGAACATGATGGACCACCCGTGCAGCAGGTTGCTCGGTGGTAACCTCTCTGGCTGAGAGCTCCGGAGACGAGCTGCCCCAGCCCAGCGCAAAGCTCAGGTGGGCCAGAATAGAGAATGAAGCCGCGGCACAAAGCGGCTTTACTGAATCATACGGTAACATCGGGATACAAGCCCTTCACCGAAGGGCTGCCACCTGTCAGAATCGCGCGCGAATGCCAACGGTGGCAGTACGTGGCTTGCCTGGTGCAACAAAGCGATCATCATCGATACCCTGATCGCCCAACACTTCATCAGATTCACCGTACACACCGAAGGTCTCGTATTCGCTATCAAATACGTTCTCAATCCGTGCAAACAACTCAACCGAAGGATTCGCCTTATATGTTGCCCGCAGATTTGCCAACGTATAACCATCCACTTGTTCGTTCAGGTTGGCTTCGTCACCGCGATAGTATTGGCTGCTGTTGAACTGAACATCCATACCGAGTGCCAGCGCCTGAGTAGCATTCCAGTCAGCCGCCAGCTTGATGTTGTGACGAGGTAAAGTTGGAATACGATCTCCCTTCTCGACTGCAATCTGACCATTCGCATTAGCCTGCGGATTGTTCGGGCTATTGGCGATAAATCCAGTTTGGAAAGTCGCATCTAAATAGGTATAGCTACCGCTGAACTGCCAGTCACCCATCGATTTGGCAAACGCCGCTTCAATACCCTGACGACGGGTACGTCCTACATTGTCAAAGTAGCCCTCGCTGGTCAGAGAACCGCCATTAATGAACAAGATATCGTCATGATTGGTAGTGTGAAACAGCCCCAAATTCCAATTCAGGTCGGATGACTCGCCACGAATACCCATCTCATAACTCTTAGCAACCACTTGGTACAGCGGTGGATCAGAGATAAAGGCATTCGGCAGCTTACATGGATCATCCGGGTCGGCACAGCTCAACTCTACCGGGGTCGGTGCACGTGAACTTTCAGAGTAGCTACCGTAAACGCTCATGCCATCATCCAGCGTATAAGCCAAACCCGCTGCAGGATTGAAACGGCTGAAGCTATGTACACCGTTCAGCTCAGTGCCGTAATTATCCTCCATCACGATACGGCTGTAGTTGTAGCGACCAGACAGTGTGGCAGAGAGGCGGTCCGTCAGATCAACCGTATCCGTCAGAAACAGACCGTAATGCTCAACTTCGGAGTGCAGACGCACCCGCGCTTCATCAACATATACACCCAGCCCTTCAGTACCTCGGGTATTGGTCAATTCCGCCAGCTCGGTATCCGCAGCAAAATCAGATTGAGCAGTGTCATAACTGAAACCCACAATCAGCTGATTGTCTAAACCCGCAAGTTCATTTTCCAGCGCTAACTGCAACGCGCCGCCAAAGGCATCTGTATCAGTGTTGCTTCGGTTATTGGTGGCTTCAGGCTCTTCACCATTGATCGTTGCGGTGACATTATTGCCATTTAGGTCTTCAACAATCTCTTCTTCGGCACCATCTTCCTCGCAGAGAAAACCTGCATTCGCCGCATCTTCACAAGCTTCAAAGTCAGTATCATCCCCGTTAAAGGTCGCTACTTCGTTCTTGCGGTAGTAAAGGTTGCCGGCCAACTGAGTATTATCATCCAACCAACGGTCACCACTCAGCGCAAGCAGTTTGAGCTTTGTTTCGGTCTGATCGGGATGGGTAAACACCTGCTCACGACCAAACTGATCTAACAGGTCGATTGGGGACGCACCGTTACCCAGAAGCTTGTTGTCATTTGCTGCCAGCGTCAGATCCAGGCTGCTGTCGTCCCCACGCCAGCTCAATGTAGATAACAACTGCCGCACATCAGACGGAGAAAAATCACGCCAGCCATCTTCCTCATCGTAATTACCAATCACGAAGTATCCGAAACGACCGTCATTTCCTGCGCTGCTGAACTGCACATTACGGCGGCCATGTTCACTCACCAACGCTTCTACTTCATTACCTTGATGATCAAAACCATTTTTAAGCCGCAGAGAGAGCGCGCCACCCAACGTGTTCTGACCAAATACGGGGTTAGAACCGGCAAATAGATTGACGGAATCAATCGCACCTTGCGGCAACAGATCCCAGTTCACCGTATCACCAAACGGCTCGTTAAAACGGATACCGTTGACGTATACCGACATACCTTGTGGTAAGCCCAGCAGAGGAGATGCGGTGAAACCACGGTATTGAACGTCAGGCTGATAGGGGTTGTTCTGCGCTTCATTAATGGAGATACCACTAAAATTCAGACGCATGTAATCACTTAGGCTACGTGACTGGCTCTGTTGAATTGCATCAGAATTAGCGCTTTGCACCGAGGCTGCCAGTTTGCTTTTCTCAATCCCCGTACCATGTATTGGCGTTTGACCAACAACAGTGACGCCCTCCAATTCTGTCACGGCGGCATGGGCATTAAGTGCTGTCAGTATGCTCAGTACAGGCACCACCAAAAGTGTGCGTTTCATAGAAGCGTTCTCCGGCTCTTATTATTTTAACTCTGATTGCAACGGATCGGACACAGCTGCAATAAAAGTGTCATGAAATAAGTTTGCCGAAGACTCCAATGGTTAACATTTCTACGGTCAGCAGTATATGAATGCCGCTTTAGCATCGATACCAAAGCACACGCATACGACAGTCGGTAAAATTCTAGGGAAAACAGGAAGTAGCTGCCGGGAAATATTCCCGAAGCAGCAATTTAAGCGTTTTTCAGATGGTGAGTCAGTGCCTGAAGGGACGATACACGCAGGTCAGTGAGTTCCGGCCAGTGGCGATCACGATCATCAACATGAATCGTAAAGGTGCCTGCTGCACGACCCGTTTCCAGATCATAGCGAAAATCACCCACCATTACGGCTTCATCCGGCATTCGTTGCCAGCTATTCAGTAGCAACGTAATACCCTGTGTATCGGGTTTTGGTCGTGCTTCATCACGTCCGATAATCCGGTCATGAATGAAAAAATGTTCCGCCCCAATAGCCGCTAATGATGCAATAGCAATACTCTGAGTATTGCGGGTAAGAATACCCATATCACACCGATTAACCGCTAAAAACTCCAGCAGCTCAAGAACGCCCGGTGCCGGCTTTGCCCGAGCGGCATAGAGATGCTCAAGCTCATCCAGCCGAACCATCATCTCCTCTCGTTCAGAGGATGGACGGGCTGCAATGGTTGCCAGAATATCCTGATCGGGTGCGATACCCAACTCCTGCCTGATATGTAGAAAATCATGCACCGGTTGCGTCAGCGTGCCGTCAAGATCAAAAATCCAGGCCCTGCGATCTGGCAGTGATAACACGTCAGGTATCCTCGTTGTTTTCTATATCAAGGTTCTCAACCAGCATACCAAGATTGCTATGAATCTCCTCAAGCATATCCAAACGCTCTCCGTTGGCTTTGCCCGAAAGTATCAGCTGCTCCAGTGTCATTAGACTGTCACGACTTTCTTTCAATACCTGCAACAGATCCCGCGAGCGCTTCTTATTGCTGTCGGTTAACCGACCAATACGGTTTAGCGTCCTTCGCAGCTGGTCATCCAGATCATGAATATGATCACTGACATCCAGCATACCTGCACTTAACACATGGCGGATAGAACCGACCTGCTGTTCCAATTGATGGACAGCATCGTGAAAACGGGAAATAAACTGCTCACCTTCTCGATCCATAAAGATCGCCAGCAATTCATCGGGGAATAATGCACGCACGCGCGCATCTGAGCGAATACAGTATTCGCCCCGCTGGGTGCAGTAGGGTTTGTAATGTCCGGGGGGGATTTCGATACGCAGAATCGGTTTTCGGGCAATATTCTCCACGAAAATACCCAACTCTACCGTCGGAAAGCAGTCGGTTGCTTTGTTTACAATAACCAGTCGCGCATTGTCGTCGACCTCACAGCCCACCACTTCGCCACGCTGAACACCTTCCACATCAGTATATTCATCTACACCAACAAGAATAGTGCCGCCCAGCGGCGTATTGGCAAAGGCCACAAGATCACGGCTTTTAATGCCACTGACATCGCGTTTAAAGTCGACGTTCATGCCTTCTGAAACTTGCAACAGAGACAAGGTACGCCGACTGAGTCCCCGGTATTCTTTCTGAATACCGGGTTTAGTGTGCCTGTGCATGCAGAGCCTCCTGACGGACAGGCTCTACCAGTACTTATTTACTGATAGCAATCTTCATCGAAAGGATCGAGAGGATTTTCCAGCAACTGATCATTGCTGAAGTACAGAATGCTGCCTTCAAACTTCAGTTTCTTGCCAGAGAACCAACGATCCAGCTCTTCTACGCCTTCTTCTGATTCACTAATTTGCATCCAGCTGCGTACCATTGAGTAGAAGTAGACAGCGAATAAACCCGTCGCAACTCCCAGGAAGAAGTTAGACGCCAGTGCAAAAAGTAAAGCCACAACACCAGCGACCCACACCTTGCTGGCACGGGATGTTACGTAAGCACCACGAGCAGTGTCGAAGCGCTCTTTTAAACGAATATAACGACGAAAATTCTGTTGGATTTCGTATTTATCTGACGCCGAAAGAGTGTGTTCCATTGTCCATCCTTGCGAATGTAATTGTTTTAAATTGAGTATAACCAAGCCGGGAAGTAGCGTCTTCCCGACTAAAGTAAGGTTTCAGTTAAGCCAGACTTTTGCTCACTACTTCATAAACATCCTTAGACAGCCCATCGCTATCAAGAATGCGCTGAAGTTGAGCCTTCATCTGTTGCTGTCGCGCTTCACCATATTTCTTCCAGCGCGTCAGCGGTGTCAGCATCCGGGATGCCACCTGCGGATTTTGCTTATTCAGTTCGAGAATACGGTCACCCAAGAATCGGTAACCACTGCCATCCGCCATATGGAAGTTAATCGCATTCTGGCCGCAGAATCCACCCAGTAATGCACGAAGTTTATTCGGATTTTTCATATCAAAAGCAGGATGCTGCATCAGAGCTTCAACATCAGCTAAAGTTCCAGGTTCAGGATTCGTTGCCTGGATCGCAAACCACTGATTTACCACCAGTGCTTCATCCTGCCACTGCTTATAAAAACGCTCAAGTAACTTGTGCGCGGCCTGCTTAAACCGGGAGTGTGCAACCATGGACAACGCCGCAGACTGATCCGTCATGTTATCTGCGTTAACATACTGCTCTTCAGCCAACGCCAGATAGCGCGCCTCTTCAGTCGCCATCAGATACGACAGGCACAGGTTTCTCAGGCTACGACGGGCAATCGAAGCAGCATCAGGTGAATACTCACCAGCCAGCTCACAGGCTTCATAAACAGACAGCAGTATCGACTCCAGTCCTTGTGCTAATTCTTTACGCACAAAGTTACGGACATGATGAATCGCGTCCACATCTATTTCGGTTGCCAGTTCACTCAAATACGCTTCGCTTGGTAACGTCAGAACCTTCGCCACCATCGCTTTGTCCAACGTACTGTCTTCCAGAATCGCGCGGAATGCATCAACCAAACGCGGATCTAACGTCAGCGCCACGCCATTCTGATGGTCGTGAATCAACGATTGCATGATATCCACAGCCAGCTTCTGTGCCGCATCCCAGCGAGAGAAACCATCGCTGTCATTCGCCATCAGGAACACCAGTTCATCACGCTGGTATGGATAGTGCGATTTAACCGGTGCAGAGAAACCTCGCAGTAACGATGGAACAGGACGGGACTGGATATTTTCGAACGTGAAGCTTTGCTCCGCTTCGGTCACATCCAATACCAATGTTGTCTCGCCATTCACCAGCGTTAAATCATTGCCCTGCTGATCGAGTAGACCCATCGCTAGTGGGATATGCATAGGCTCTTTAGTCGCTTGCCCAGGGCTTGCCGGGCAGCTCTGCTGAACATGCAAAACATAGCGATGTGCCTGCGGATCATATTCATCGCTAAACTTCAGTTCAGGCGTTCCCGCCTGACTGTACCAGAGGCGGAACTGACTGAGATCACGGCCCGATGCGTCTTCCATCGCCGCCACAAAATCATCAGTCGTTACAGCCTGACCGTCGTGGCGCTCAAAGTAGAGATCACTACCGGCTCGAAACTGCTCTTCCCCTAACAGCGTGTGGATCATCCGCACAACTTCTGCACCTTTTTCATAAATCGTCAGGGTGTAGAAATTAGAGATCTCGATAAAAGAAGCCGGACGAATCGGATGCGCCATAGGTCCCGCATCTTCAGCAAACTGAGCGGTACGCAACAAGGCCACATCTTCTACACGCTTAACGGTGCGGGAATTCATATCAGCAGAGAACTCAGCATCACGGAAAACCGTAAAGCCCTCTTTCAAGCTCAGCTGGAACCAATCACGGCAGGTCACACGGTTACCCGACCAGTTGTGAAAATATTCGTGTGCAACAACGCCTTCAACCCGCTGGAAGCCCGCATCAGTTGTTGTTTTAGGGTGCGCCAGAACACAGGACGTATTAAAGATATTGAGCCCTTTGTTCTCCATCGCTCCCATGTTGAAGAAATCAACGGCAACGATCATATAGATATCGAGATCGTATTCGCGCCCGTATACCTCTTCATCCCAACGCATTGCATTCTTCAGAGAGGCCATCGCGTATTCGAGCTTATCGAGATCCTTCGCTTCACCGTAGATCAGCAGTTTTACATCGCGATCAGACATCGTGGGGTAGCTGTCTTCGATGTACTCCAGATCACCCGCGACCAACGCAAACAAATAAGCTGGCTTAGGGAATGGATCTTCCCATGTGATCCAGTGACGGCCATCATCACTCTCACCCTGCTCCACCGGGTTACCATTCGACAACAACACCGGATACAGCGCTTTGTCCGCTTCTACCGTTGTACGGAACACCGACATCACATCAGGGCGGTCCGGGTAAAAGGTAATCCGGCGGAAGCCTTCGGCTTCACACTGTGTACAGAACATCCCGTCCGACTTATACAACCCTTCCAGCGCTGTATTATCTTGTGGCTGAATACGCGTCAGGGTTTCACATAAAAAGGAGGCTGGAACACTTTTGACAATCAGCTTTTCACCTTGTCGCTGATAGTCCTTTTCCGACAGCACCTGATCATTGATAGCAATGCGACATAGTTCCACATCTTCATGACCAAACAACTCAAATGCAGCACCTGCGCCACCATCAACATTAGCCGTCACCTGCATCCGGGTACGGACCAGTGTATCCTGCTCATGCAGCTCAAAGTGCATATCAGTGCTTTCTATCAGGTAACGTGGTGCCTGATAGTCTTTGAGAAAAATTTCATTAAGTTCCTGAGACATCTTCTGACTTCCATTATCAGGCACTAAACGCAACCTGATAGGCTGTGAATTTGCGAATATTGATAACCCCACCATCAAGGATCAGATACTGCCCCTTAATACCCTGGAGCACACCGCTCACTTCAGGTGTTTTATCAAAATTGAAGGTCGATACCTTCTGAGGATAGTTCATAACCGGGTAGTTGATTTCGATCTGATCAGCCTCAGGTAAACGTTGTATCGCTTGAATACCATATTGCTGCTCAAGCTCGGACAATCCCTCAGCACAGAGTTCAAACAACTTGTCTCGCTCTACCGCAAGATCCAGTGGGTCAACCTGCCCTTTGAGCATTGCCCGCCAATTGGTTTTATCGGCAACATGCTCACCTAGCAGACGTTCAACAAAACCCGATTGCTGACGCGTTGAGACTTTCAGAATAGGTAAAGCCTGAATAGCCCCCTGATCCAGCCAACGAGTCGGAACCTGAGTACCTCGTGTGATCCCTACCTTTACACCAGAAGAGTTCGCCAGATACACATAGTGATCCGCAAAACAGGTACGTTCACCCCAAGCAGGATCGCGACAAGTCCCTTCATGAAAGTGACAGGTTTCCGGGCTCACCATACAACGGTCACATTGTGGGAGTTTGGTAAAACAGGGATAGCAGTATCCCTGACTAAAGCTCTTTTTCGTTTTCCGACCACAATGAGTGCAATTGATAGCACCCAGATACTGCAGTGAGATCGGCTTACCGATCAGCTCGTTCATTGGGACTTCTTCATCACCCAATGGCAAACGGTACTGCACTGTGTCGGCAAGTTCAGTGCGCATTTTTTGCAAAACGCCACGTGCCAGCTCTTGCATAAGAAGGGATCAATCCGCGTCAGAAAGGATTTTTAGCGTTTGTGGTTCCAATGGATCAGCACCATGCTGAGAACCGTCTTTCTTTGTACGGTCAATAAACCCCGTACGCGCTTCCGGTGGAAGTTTTTCCATATCATAAGCGATGACTGCACGCATGCAGATATCACGCTGCTCACTACTCAGGCGTCGCCCATCAGGCCACTTACCCAACTCTACCGCCTGTTTCAGCGACACATGCATCTCAGGCGTCATCGCTGCAATCAGTTCTTCATAGGTCATCTCATGATACTCCTGTTGCCAATGGGCGCAGTTTACCATATCCCATTCATTGTCACTTAACTGAGCTCAAGTCAGGACTTCCGCCTTGGGCGAGCAACCATTTCCCCGAAGGGTACAAACACAAAGCCAGCAATCAAACCCGCCAAATGGGCTGTATTCGCAATCGCACCTAGCCCCATACCTTCGAGTAATCCGCTATACCCCAGAACTAACCAGACGACCATAAAACCCAGCAACGCCGGAGGTAGGCCGATCGCGTTGGACGGGTTCCGCCGGTCCCATAACCAGGCATATCCCAATAGAGCAAATACAACGCCTGACATGCCACCAAACAGCGGTCCGCTGATATAGAACTGTGCCAAATTGGACGATATACCAGAGAACAAAACCAGACCTGCGAGCGCCCAGCGGCCCTGAAAGTACTCAATTTTGCTGCCAACGATCCAGACCCAGAGCAGATTAAAGATGATATGCAATACACTGAAGTGGATAAAGACAGGGGTAATCAAGCGCCACCATTCACCGTTGGTGAACGTATAAGAAAGGCTGGTAGTGACCAGTTTACCGTTTCTTTCAACAATATCGGTCATGGTAAACAGCCGGAAATACTCGAAATTCTCTCCCATGCCTATCAAAAAAGTAATTCCCAGGCTGAGTAAAATAAGAGAGACGGTTAACCAGATCTGTGGCAGACCAACCGCTGAAATGCCTGTTTTAGGCTGGGCGTGGCCGACTTTAATCTTGCGCAGGTCAGCACCCTCTTTCCACATCTGAAACAGGGCCGCAATTTTTTCCGAATCAATGCTGGGAGCGACCCACAACTGCTGTTGCTGGTCACGCTCAAGAATACGATGGGGGATTTCGTTCATCCAAAGAAATTCGGCGAACTCAGAGAGGTCCTCAGACAACGGGACCTCTAACACTTTTATCATGGCGACCTCTTCAAGGGACTGATGGCAGGTCCCCTATTCGAAGATTTCCTTGCGTACATCAACCCAGATAAATTTATCTTTGCGTAATTCTGCTTCGCCATCGTATCGGTAGGCAACCAATTTACCAAACTTCACCGCACTGTAATCCAAGCATGCGATATTGCTGGTAATGGGAGCAGGTTCGCCATCACGCCAGTAGTGACCGATAAATAATGGTTTCTCATCCAGACTATAGTGCATCAGATCATCATGATCCTGCTCATTGAGTACCATTCGCGCAACATGGGTCGGCAGCGGATCAGGCTGGAACACCACATCCGCATAATAATACGGACTTTGCGCCCAGAATTTAGTGCGGAAGAAACTCCGTTTAAATCCATCCTTGCTGATCATCACCTCACCGTTTGGCATGCGAAGATGCGTGCCACGCAGTAAACGATCCATCAACGTCCACTCCATGCTGCCCTGCTGACCAGAACGGTGCATGAAATCATCCGTCAATACCTGATCCGGGTACTGCTCCAGAAAACGATCGATCAGTGGCTGATGCCAGCACGCATGGACCACCCTGAAGGCATCGAACTCCATAAACAAGGGCATTTCCCGCATCCACTGCAAGAACTCTGTTTGCTCCTGTGGGTAGTTCGCAAACTGCTCCAATGTCTCATTGAGAATGCGCCGATGGCGCGCGGTATGTTCACGCAGATACGGCATCCCCGAGCCCGGCCGTCCCGGTGTCAGATAACAGAGATAGTTATACTCGTGGTTTCCCATCACGATATGGGCACTACCAGCATCGACCATATCACGCACAATGTGCAGTGATTCACGAATGCGTGGACCACGATCCACAATATCCCCAAGAAAAATCACTTTCCTCTCAGGATGACGATATACGCCTCCTTGCTTGCTGTAGCCAAGTTTTTCCAACAACATCTGCAGGCTCAATGCACATCCATGCACGTCACCAATCAGATCATATCCTCGCCACTGCTCCGTCACATCAGTCTCCCAGCTTCGTACCCCACCCGAGTTTTTCACGGCAGGTGCTATAGAAATCGTAGTTCAGCGGGTGGATAAGCTTGAGTTTATGAGGCTTCTTATGAATGGTAATTGTATCGCCCGGTGCACAGTTAATGTGGTTCTGACCATCACAAGAGATTGTAGGATAGGTTTCGTTCTGCTCACCGATCACCATCTTCAACTCGCTGTTGCCATCAACCACAATCGGACGACTAGACAAGGTATGAGGGAACATCGGCACTAATACCAGCGCATCCAGCTTCGGATGCATGATAGGACCACCACCTGAGAGTGCATAAGCTGTCGAACCTGTCGGCGTAGACACGATAATGCCATCGGAACGCTGGGTATAAACAAACTGCCCTTCGATATAAAGCTCGAACTGGATCATACGCGCAGCTTTACCTGGGTGAAGTACGCAGTCGTTCAACGCTGTCGCTTCTCCCACAGGAACACCATCACGCTTCACAGTCACATCGATCAAAAAGCGACTTTCGACGGTATATTTACCTTCTAATACTTCGCCGACTTTCTCTTCGATCTCCTGCGGTGCAATGTCAGTCAGGAAACCTAAATTACCGCGGTTTACACCCAGAACAGGGATGTGAGACAACGCCAATGAGCGCGCAGCACCCAACAAGCTGCCGTCGCCACCCACAACGATCACGAGGTCGCATATCTCCCCCATCATCTTCTGCTTGCTCACTTGCTGGCCGTGACCTGGCATCACTTCAGCAATTTTTTGATCCAGAACACAGGTAATTCCGCGGTCACCCAGAAAGCGAATCAGATGCTTCATGGTATCGATCACCTGTTTGCTACCCAGACGTCCGATCAGACCGACATTACGAAAGTAATCCATTTGTTCTCCAATGTTGTCCCGTTATAGATGCCCACAGACGCTATTATAAAAGACCACGCTCAAGAAAACCTCGTCGTCCCTGCAATCCACCCGTATGAATTGCAACGATTTTAGTTCCGCGGCTGAATTTACCTTGAGCAATCAGTTTATGTAAGCGAAACATCATCTTACCGGTGTAAACAGGATCTAGCTCAATTTTTGTCTGCATTTCAAATTGATGCATAAACTCAATGAGCTCTGCACTGAGTTTGGCATACCCCCCCTCATGGCCGTCGAGATCCAACTGCCAGTTTGAGACGGAGCCAGCTTCAACTGCTGCCAACAGAGACTGAACATCATGCTTCAGAAAACCTCCACCTTTAAGCACGGGGATCCCCAAAACGTCAGTCACTGCGGGTTTAGCCGCAATGAGCCCGGCCAAGGTTCCACCGGTACCACACGCAGACACCAACAGATCAGGCTCCGGCAGTACGCGCCAGCAGTCATGATCAAACAGATCAGAAAAACCTCTTACCGCGAGTGCATTACTACCGCCCTCGGGGACTATGCGCGAACCGGGATAGGTTGAACATAGTGCTTTGTGGTAGAGAATATCCTCCCGGAGACGGTATTCACTTCGACTGACAAATTTTAGCGTCATACCCCAGCGCTGAGCGTCACTCAACGTTGGATTGCCCGCGTATTCAGGCTCTCCACGTACGATACCCAACGTCTGAATACCCATTTCATGGCCCGCCCAGGCCAGAGCATGCAAATGGTTGGAATATGCCCCACCAAAACTGATCACACGTTCACAATCTGAAGCTTTAGCTTCCAATAGGTTTTGGCGCAGCTTAAACCACTTATTGCCACTGACTTGCGGGTGAATTAAATCCATACGAAGCAGATACAGAGAGATCCCCTGCTCAGCACAAACCGGCAGCTTGACCTGATCAAGGCGCATTGACTGGTTTGGATCAATATACGACATGGAAAGAAGCCCAAAAGAATAGTAGACGCAGCTCAACGTCACACAGCTGTAACTTTAAACTCATACTGTTATGCAAAATCAAACACGAAAGGAAAGAGCAATGGAAGACTACACTGAAGAGCTACTGGAAATACTGAACGAAGACTATGACGATGATGATTTTTTCGATGACGCTACAGAGATGTGACCTTCGCGTTACACCTCTGCCTCTACCTTATCTGCGACCTGACGCTTAATCATCATTGTCCGATTTCCCCCAGCGTTCTTTGCCTCATACATCGCCAAATCTGCGCGCTGAATAAAATGATCTACATCTTCAAGAGCCAGTGTATCCGTCACGCCCAAACTTAGTGAAGCGTTGATCACAACGGTATTACCCAGGTCTATGCTGTACCGTGAAATTTCGTTAAAACGCATACGAATACGTTCAGCCAGCTGTGCCGACTCGATACAGTCCGTTTGCGGCAGCAAAACCATAAATTCATCTCCGCCATAGCGAAAACACGCATCTACACTGCGGCTGCATTCTCGAAGTGCACGACTAACATCTCTCAAAATGCGGTCGCCTTCGAGATGCCCCAGCTGATCATTCACTTGCTTGAGGTTATCTAAATCCACACAAATCAGGCTCAACGGAGACTGATAGCGCTCAGCCCGATCCATCTCTACCGATAACACGCCATAGAAATGGCGCTGATTGTACAACCCGGTTAGCTCGTCGGTGATCGACTGTTTCTTCAGTTTCTCTTCCAGGCGTTTTCGTTCGCTCATATCATGGAAGAATCCAACACTTCCCCCACCGTCATGCTCTTCGAGCAATGATGCCGATAACCGAATAGGAATTTCCTGACCGAGCGCACTTTTTAAAACGGTTTCATAACCTTCGACAAAACCGCACTCACCAAAGTCATTACTCTGGATCAGCCGCTTAATCTCTTTCGCATGATCAAGACTGGTGTAGATCTCTGAGATATGCAGACGCCCAATGACCTCTTCACTGTTGTACCCCAACAGCCTTTGCGCCGCGGCATTAAACAGATTAATTAAGCCACCGGCATCGACACCAATGATGGGGTCGGGACACAAGCTAACGAGAGTACGACTATCAATCTTTTTCATGATCTAAAACACCAAAGAGCACATCGCGTCACACGCCTTGTGGATAACCTCGCCACCGGAACGTGACATACCAACAAGTACAGGAATATCGAGACTACTGCGATTAAATCAAAATCACAACCGAAGAGTAGGGACTATCTAGATGTTTTTAAAACGAAAATATGCTGAAGAGAAATACGAGGAGGTTAGTGGTGGGCGTAGACAGGCTCGAACTGCCGACATTCTGCTTGTAAGGCAGACGCTCTCCCAACTGAGCTATACG
>NZ_JADEYS010000026.1 GCF_015209595.1 Pontibacterium sinense
TCAGACGTTTATCGAGATAGGTAGTGTTGGGAATCTGCTTCGCTCGTCCCAACCTACAAAGGCTACGTGGATTAATGGTGATGAGCTGAAAGTCCGTAGCGTAATTACCTTAGCCCCATGCCTTGCAGCCAGTTGATCACAGCTGCACGTTGGGAGGGCGCAAGCGCTAAGTCACTTAAGCAAGATTCAAGTGCCTGCCTTTCTTTTCTCTGTTTCACCGCAAGCACGACTGGGGCCAGCTCAATACCCCCCAGGTGCCAGATACCCAGCGGTTGATCAGGGGTGACCACAACGTCTGCCGCAATAATCTCTCCTTCCTGAACCACCGGCATGGTTTTAACTTCAAACTCATCAAACGTGGTCGCAATATGCATCGGGATATCGTCGGGCCAATGGTGACGAGACTCCCAGAACGGGCGCTCATTCCATTGTGTTTCCATCTGGTAAAAGTCCCGCCCTATGCGGGCAAAACGGTAAAACAAGGCATTAACACGGGATTGGTGAAAGGCTTTGGCTAATGCTATCCGCTCCGGATATTTCAGCAACGTATTGATGACCGCCGGGGCTTGTAGCGCCGAAGACATGGCCTGAAAAATACCGTTACCTGAGAGTGGATCAACGGCCATTGCCGCATCGCCAACCCTAATCCAGCGATCGCCCACCGCTTCTTCGCAAAGAATCGGTGTACTGGTACGGGCATGCGGATCACCGATAGGTTCCGCGTTCGCCATAAACGGTGCGGCCTGCGGAATGGTTAACAATCGTTGCGTACAGAATTGAGCCAGCTCTGCTTTGGGGGGTAAATTCGCGGTAGCAACATCAAAGGTGAGCTGAAGGTAACGTTTGCCCTCTTCAGTCATCGCCATCCATGCCCAGCCATCTTCAAAACTCACCGCCGCAGATTGCGCCTCTGCTGCCGGACCTTGCCAATATTGCAGCAACGATACGGTTTCGGCACCTCGGAATCGCTTAAGACGTGCTGAGGGTGCCGCACGGCCACGGGCTTCAACGAGAAACGCCCCTTGTATTGTCTGCGTGGTGTTTGGTGCCGTATCGGTCTGGTACGTGACGTTAAGGGTGGTGTCATCCTGTTCGACACCTGTTACCCGACCCTCAACACATTTCGCACCGGCATCCTGTAAATCCTGCCAGATGCCCGCATCTAACATACGACGGCTGATCAGACGTTCAGTATTCGCGCTATTACTTTCACCGTTCCAGGTGGCATTACGGGCTGAGGGCGTGCGAATCGCCGTTAACGCCCGATGAAAGCCTGCACCGCGGAGACCCTCCACGACTCGCTCTGAGATGCCTTCGACCGCATCAAAGGGTCGAGCTTGCCCAATTACGGTGACGGAATACCCTAAGCGAATCAAACCGAGTGCGACCGCACCGCCCGCTGGGCCAGCACCCAGAACAATGATGGGTTTATGCATGGTGACTGCCCTCATCTGTCCAGACTTCGTCAGGTCCGCGACGTTCTGCACCAAAGTAACTGGCGTTATTTTTTAGGTAATGTCCGAGTTCTTTTCGACCAGCATGAGGATGATCAGACATAAACTTTGCGATATGTCCCGCCACATATGCCGTGCCAATACTAGCCCCGGAAATGCTACCTTCCAAACAGCGCACGTGCGCGCCAATATCTGCATATTGGGTATTCAGCATGGACCATTCATCCATCGTGCAGCGTGCATCTCCTGTAGTACGTAATACACCGGGATACGCTGATGGATATACCGGCTCACCTTTTGCCGGTGATGAGGCGCAGATCAGGATGCCAGCGGCGATAGCGTCAGCAACCGCTTCACGCAGTTGCAGGCGATCTGTCCGTAAGCCCAGGCTTAGATTAATCACGTCAACTTTTTGCTTCGTTAGCCAGCGGATCGCAGCTGAAACTTGTAACGCAGTGGTTGTAAAACGTTCCCTAAACACTTGAGCTAAAAGGATATTTGAACTGGGTGATATACGATGAATGACGTCACATATCTTAGTGCCATGTGCCAACTGATCTTCAGTCGCCTGATCCTGCCACAACGAATCATCCTGCACGATAAAGGCCGCTGAGTCCTGAATATAGTGTGTCTGACGGGGCAAGAAGCCACTGTCAACGACCCCTACATTGATCGCGGCCATGTTATTGCGCCTCCAGTGTGACACTACGAAGCTGTCCTTCTGAGAGCTCAAACCGCTGGTCTACATCACGTAGTGTTGAAGCGCGATGACTGATCAGAATGCGCGTTCGGTCTGCAAAAAGTGTATCGACGGCACCAATGATCTCTCGCTCGGTCTCTTCATCGACAGCAGAAGTCGCTTCGTCCAATACCAAGACCGTGGGCTGTTGCAACAACGCACGAGCGATTGCGATACGCTGACGTTGCCCACCAGAAAGCTGTTGTCCGCGCTCGCCCAATGGGGTATCCAGCCCCTGCGGCATCTGTTCAATCATGTCCCATAGCTGCGCTTGAATCACAGCGACCTTAACCTGCTCATCGGTAGCATTAGGCGCGGCATAACGAATGTTGTCCGCCACACTGCCCCTAAACAGTACGATCTCCTGACTGACAACAGCAATACGACGACGTAGCTCACTTACTGGGCAGGTTTTAATATCAACTCCGTCGAGCGAGATAGAACCTGTATCAGGATCATAATGCCGCTGCAGTAGATCGATCAGGGTCGACTTGCCAGCACCCGACGGCCCGGTTAACGCCACCTTGCTTCCCGCTTCAATATCAACGGTCGCGCTATTCAGTACAGTGACACTGCGTTGACCGCTACCATGCGCGAAGGTCACACTGTCTAAATGCAGCGCGCCACCGCTTGAGGGGAAGTCAGCCTGCGTTTGAGTATTGGTCACCAGCACCGGCTCCCGACGCAATTCCATGACACGCCCCAAACTCACGGTCATCCGCTGTATGGCGACGTATAAGCCCAACAAGCTTTGCACTGGCCCCACCGCCATCCCCAGATACGTCGAGAATGCGATCAGGGCGCCTAGCTGCCATTGGCCTTCGATGACCCAATAGCCGCCGATCAGAAACGCTCCTGCCCGCGACAATGAGGTTAAGGTGCCCGGAACTGCCTGTGTGAAGAACTCAGTAACCTGCAGTTTGAGCAGATCGCTCAGATAATGTTCGTTCAGCCCGCTCAGCCGATTGGCTTCTTTTTTCTCTTGCCCGACAGACTGGATGAACTTCATGGCTGGCAAGGTTTCGACCAGAAATGATGATAGATCTGCGGAACGTTCACGCAGCCTGCGAGTGCGGACTTCGACTTTTCTGCGCATCCAGCGCAACCACAGAATTTCCAAAGGGATCAGCAGCGCGACGATGAGCGATAGCTGCCATGACAGTGTCACCATCAGAACAATGGCACCGATCAGACCAATGATGCTGGATACGGCCGAAAACAGGGAGTCCACGGCAAAACGTTGAATTTGAGCCACGTCACCGTCTAGTCGGGAGAGAATGTCTCCAATGCGTCGCTGCGCGAAAAATGTCGGTGAGAGTTTCTGCAAGTGGCCATACACATCATCGCGCAGGCTAAACAAAATGCGGGCAGAGAGTTTGGTATGCAGGTAACGGTTTATCCCAGACAGTGCGGTACCAAAGATACCAACACCGATCATCGCGATAGCGACTTGTACCAGGGTGCCGTAGTCTTTTGCGATCAGACCATCGTCAATTAGCGTTTTAGTCAGCCACGGCTGCATCAACACCAGCATAGATGCCAGTAACGACAACCCCAATACCTGTGCAATCGCACGCCGTTGCGGACGAACAAAGCCAAACAACCAGCGAAACGCCTGTTCCAGGGCATTCGGGTCGGTGGTTTCAACTGCACGGGCCAGCCATTTAATCATAAGTCAGTAGTACTCAGTGTGATCAATACGAACATCTCAAATCACTGTAACGTGATGTAACAGCGGGCATTGGGTAAGTATGTGCAAAAATGTAACGGGTTGTAACAAGCAGGAGGGATTAATTTATCCCTCCTGTTCTAGCTCCTGCAATCGGCGATAAAGTGTTGCCCTGCTGATCCCCAGGGCTTTAGCGGTCGCGCTGATATGGCCTCCGTGCTCATCCAGCGCTTTGCGGATCGTTTGGTGCTCACTCTGCTTAAGAATACCGCCGCAGCCCTGCCCATCGGCCTCCAGTAATAGTTGGTCTAGAAAATCATCGGTCAGGTGCGCTTCGGTGATGAGGGTCTCGTCTTCATCCATAAATGCCAGTGAAGCACGCAGTACCGTTTCCATCTGACGGATGTTTCCGGGCCAGCTGTAGTGTGAAAATCGATCCATTAAGTTGCTGTCGATGGTGATCGTCGTATGTGTACCGATCATGTGGTTCTGCACAGACGCTAACAATTTGGTCAGAAACTCAGGAAGATCTGTGCGTTCACGCAGTGCTGGCAGTTTTACGCCTACACCGTTAAGACGGTAAAACAGGTCTTCACGGAAGCTCCCTTCCGCGACTAACGTGCGCATATCACGGTGGGTGGCACAGATCAGGCGAATATCCAACGAGACCTCTTCGCCACCGCCCAGCGGTGCCACTCGACGCTCCTGTAAGACTCGCAACAAGCGGGCTTGTAACGCCAGCGGCATATCACCGATTTCGTCAAGGAACAGCGTGCCGCCATCAGCTTGTTGGAAGCGTCCGACCATACCGCCGCGCCGGGAACCGGTAAACGCCCCCTCTCGGTAACCAAAGAGTTCAGACTCAATCAGGCCTTCCGGGATAGCTGCGCAATTGACTGCGATAAAGGGCTTGTTTGATCGGGCTCCCGCGTCATGTAGTGCGCGCGCCACCACCTCTTTACCGGTGCCTGTTTCGCCGTTCAGTAGTACCGGCAGATCGTGCGCCATGCCTTTTAATGCCATTTTTAAGCTACGGCTCAGGCGCGGATTGTTACCTGCGACTTCTGCTAGCCCGGGGCGTTTTTCTTCACCAAAGCGTTTAATGCGTTGTTCGGTGGCAAACGGCAGGCTGATACGGGGCTTAGGTAACTGGATTAAACAGCAATAAAGCGCGCCCATGCGTGTTTGTAGTGTGTAGGTTTTGCCTTGCATCAGCTGACCG
This sequence comes from Pontibacterium sinense, assembly GCF_015209595.1. Classification (GTDB taxonomy): domain Bacteria; phylum Pseudomonadota; class Gammaproteobacteria; order Pseudomonadales; family Balneatricaceae; genus Pontibacterium; species Pontibacterium sinense. The sequence continues at coordinate 5,085 of NZ_JADEYS010000026.1, forward strand.
AGTAATTGGCTGGCGCTGATGCCTAACATCTCATCCAGCGAATGCTTCTTAAGCATACCGTCCTGAATGTTCAATAACTGATGAGCTTGTTGATTGGCGCCTAACAGATCGCCATCAGGATCGACCGCAATCAACCCCTGCCATACCGAGCTGAGGTACTGCTGTCGGCTATGGATGGCAATAACGGCATGGTCTTTAAAACTGGCGGAAAATAATCGATTCTCAATCGAACGTGCCGCCATCTGCACCACTTCAAGCGGTTGTTGAACACGACCACGTTCGCTGGTCAGATCCAATACACCAAGGGTGTTTCCGTTCGGGCCAAAGATGGGTGCAGAGGTGCAACTGAATTGAGTTAAGCGATCGAGAAAGTGTTCACTGCCTTCGATCTTAACGGCACGACCATCGACCAGTGCGGTGCCCAGCGCGTTGGTACCACGACTGCTCTCTGACCAGCACACGCCGGGGTTCAGTGCATGACGTGCAGCATTATCCAGGACATCGCTGTTGCCCTTTACAGCCAATATGCGGGCATCACAGTCAGCCAGCATGACCAGGGCATTTTCTGCCGAGTATTGACGTGTGAGCAGCTCAACTTCAGGTGCGGCACAGTCAAGCAGTAGTTTGTTGCTTTCGTGCAAATCGCGCACATCTGATTGGCTGAAACTATCAGCCTCTAGTTGCGTCTGACAATCCAGACCTGCGTCCAGGCTGCGCAGCCAGGAAGCTTCTATCGATTCACGCAGCTGGCCGTGTGGCAAGCTGCGTTGAAGTAACAACTGCCGTGTTACGTCTGCACGTAACAGGTTATGGGGTTCGGTATTGATCGCCATTGCCCACTCCACCTTATTGTTATTGTCTGGAATTGTGGTTGATCAAAAATTCGTTCAAAAATACTAGCAGATAACCTAATCCGCATCTTCCAGCCCTATCAGCGCTTTTAGCGACCAGGGGGTGGACGGTCTGACGCACAACCCGTCAATCAGACCGCCCGTGCCATCCATGGCGAAGGGGTGTTGCTCGTTATGTTCATTCATCAGTTCACGAAGTCGACGATGCATTCGTCACCACGAGCCGTTGTAGCAACGAATTTTGTGAACCAGCGCTCCCTAATGAAAATGGTGTTAGAAGAAATACATCATCACTGCCTGCACATACAGGTTGTCGCTGTCATTTCCCTGAGCCGCTTTGTTGGCACTGCCTTTAGGCTCATAGAGTCCGACCATCGGGCTGAACACCCAGTTGTCGTTGATGCTCCACAATGCATACAGATCAATTTCCGTTGCGGCGTTATCGGCAGCATCATCAGTCTTATCAAAGTCCCAGTATTGCAATCCGATGGTCAGATCTTCACGTGGTGTCAACGTTAACTCCAAGCGATCCAGATCGTTTCCACTGTTAAAGGGGCCACCGTAGTTGGAAGCAACCTCTCCCTGGAACCACGTACCGAAGCCACGGGTAAATCCGAAGAACAGCGGATCAAAAGTTTCATCGTCCGCCGTGGAGCTATCGTCACCCGAGAACTCTGCGTGGCGGTAGTTCAGGTTTGGTGTCCAAGGCAGATCAGCAAAGGTCCAGCCCCCTTCCACGTACCAGGCGTTCGCATCTTTTTCGACCTGATCACCACCAGTTTCTGACACGTATTCGAAAGACAGGAACAGGTTTTCAACACCCATACTGCCCTGACCACGAACACTCACGATGTCCATACCATCACGGTTATTGAACAACGCTAAGCCAGCGCCCACATCCACGTCGGTGGCTTTCATATAGGTCAGTCCGACGGTGCCCATCTCTTCATTGACATATTCCAGATTCAGACCGGTCAGCTCAGTGTTCTGTTGATACTGGTTATCGGATTTCAGCCAGAACAGATCGCCGCGCAGTGGGCCTTCCGGGTCCACTTTCAGAACAGCGGTATTCGAAAAACTCTTACGGCCTGCGAGATAATACGCGCCACCGCGATCCAAACTGCCGTTGGAGAAGGAATCAAACCCCTCACCCGGGCTGATGGCATCGCCCGCAATCAGAAAACCATCACCCAATGTGAACATCTGGCGACCCACGGAAAGATCAATGAGGTTATTGGCGGACTGCCAGCCGAGATAGGCGTTTTCGACATCAATCTCACTTTCATCACCGGTGGTCAAACCCAGGCCATCCCCATCTCCACGGGTACCCAGTGCGATAAGACCTAAACCGCCATACAGTGTGCTGCCGTTATCCAGCAAATTGGAGCCGACCAGATCGCCCTTTATGTAGCCTTCCTGCCACGTTTTCTTGCCGGGTGTTCCTGTGTAGTTCTCATCCAGCGACATGGCCGCTGCCATCGCTTCGACGTTAAAGGAAATCGTTTTACCGTTTTCTTCAGAAATGACTGCCGCCAACAAATTTTGCGCAAAGCATGCGGATAAAGCCACAGCAGTCAATGAGTTACGAAATGTTGTTATCATTATTTCTCTCCGTAAACGAACACTTTTTATAATTCTTTTGGCGTTTTTCGGGTAAAAAGAGCCCCCGGGGAAAGATTCCCCGTGAGGGCTTAAAGGCCGGTAACGGCTTGGGATTTGCTACCCGGAGACGTAACTACGGCAAAGCTATTGCGCTTGCCCGTGCTGCGTTAAGCTTCATCTCTCAATACTCACTTACTGGGTGTAAGCTCCGCTTGTTCGTTGAAGCTTGCCTTGCTCGGCCGTTGCTCATTACGCTTTGACGCAGTTACTTGATTCGCCAACAGATGACCGGAACCACCGGCCATCCAATGGTTAACGAATGAATACCTGCGACGTAGAGATCGCCATATCTCCACCCGGCAGTTTGATGTTGCCCAGTTTTTCCATTGAGTCAGCGTCATAGATCGCCACATCATCATAGGTGCCGCCGAGATAGACCTTACTGCCATCGTGATTCATCGCGATGCAGTAATATGAGTGATCCAGTTCAGCCGCTTTGATCAGCTTCTTCTGCTTCACGTCGTACTTAGCCAGGCGGTTCAATACGCCAAAGACGAGGTTCGGGTCTTTGGGGGATCTCATACCTGTAAAGTAGATCTCTGTAATCGGGCCGAAATCAGTGGTTTCCGTTTCACCTGTTTCCAGATCAATGTTCAGGTAACCGTAGATCCAATCAGCGGTCGCAAGATCCTGCTTTTCATCCTGAAAGCGTGCGGTGGTATACAGAATGGTGAAGTCTTTACTTGGCGTCTGGATCGGCCACGCATTCAATACATCGGGTTGAACGTACAACGGACGGTCCCAATTGCGACTTGGCAGTGCAACATCGTACTTGCCGGTGTTTACATCCATTTTGTAGATGTCCGCGCCCGCCATATATAAGCCGCCATCCTTGCCGGTGGCCATAACTGTGACCTGACGCGGTGCCGGAAACGTACGGACAGGTTTTGCACCTTTCCCATCTGCTGTGTTGTACACCGCCAGATAGGTGTCCTGAACACGATAGTGGTCTTTATTCATTTGGGTTGGATTGTGCATCACGTACAGCTCTTTGCCGTCCGGGCTCAAGGCCATAGAGAACAAGGATTTGGTACGCGTGTTCTGCTTCGAGAACGTTGTGTGGAATTGCACACTGCAGTCGTCCACGTTGATGCCATACACATCTTCATAGTGATTGGTCAGCATGTAGACGGTTTTTTTGTCTGGTGCGACCTGCAGCACACCCGGACCATAGGCACCCGGCACCTTACAGGTTTTGAGAAGACTGTCCGTCCGCAGGTCCAGAACATGGATCTGGTTGGGATAGTTCGCAACCACCATGTACTCCTGACCTTTTTTTAGTGCAGGACCCGACATATCGGCTTCGTTGGCAAATGTTGTGCTACCCATCATAGTGGTGCCCAGAATACCGGCACCGACCATCAGGTTACGCAGGGTTTTGCGCAGATTGTTTTTGTTATTCATCGCTCTATCCTGTGCTGGTTACTTCTTATCTGATGGGAATACGGTGCCCAGATTGCGCCAGCCTTCGCCGGAATCCTGCGCATCGTCGTTCCAGTTTTGATGGGTGTTCATCATGTCCGGTACCTGAGCAGGCCACCAACATGGATCCGCACAACCGTACAGATCGGATTCCATTGGCTGACACAGTGAAGTGACAGAACCAAAGGCATCAATCTCCCAACCCGGATCGGTGGTTGCCGCACAGCCCGCCAGTGACTGCATCGCAACGACCTCTTCCACCTGATCTTCTACAACGGCTTTGTCCAGCAGCTGTGCTTTGTTATTTATCGCTTTAAGATGTTTCATCTCAGCTTGCCCTCCGAGGCAAAATGTAGTGATCGATGAAGTCAGGATTCTCAGCCATGATGCGGGCGTACACATCGATGCCGAAATCCACCCAATCCTTCATCAGATCGCAATAGTGGTAGGTAGGACGGGTCGCATCACCGTAGCGGGCGTGGCTTTCGTGGTAACAACCGCCGGAGCAGAGGTTACGAATCCGACAGGACGCACAACCGGTATTGGTGCGGTCGAGCCGTTCGGATAGAAAGTCTCCCAACTGGGCGTGATCCACTCCGTTCTTAACATCCCCGAAGGTCTGTAGATCGGAGCCGGTGAAGCGATGACAGAGGTTGAGTTCACCTTGATGATCCACCGCCAGCATCTTCAGGCCAGCACCACAAGGCAGCGCTTTTTTGTGGCCTTCGTGCAGGTCGGTAATCAGTTGATGTAGGTTGGAGAAGCCAATATTGCGGTGTTCCAGTGCTGCTTCCAGATACTGCTCACCCAGTGCCTTCATGTTGTCGAAGACCTGCTTAAGCTCATCCTCAGGCAGATTGAAGTGTGAAACGTCACCGGATGTCACCGGCGCAAAGCCCACTTCAGCGAACCCCAGCTCATTGAACAAGTGATCCCAGATGCCAATCACATCCGTGGTACCGCGCGTCAGCGTGACACGGGCACCAATCGGGCGGCGAATGTAGCCCGAGAGCAACATTTTGGCCTTCTTGCTCACCACATCGTATGTGCCCTGCCCACCCACAGTGATACGGTTTTTGTCATGTACCGCTTTGGGGCCATCCATACTCACCGAGAGGCCAAAGTTGTACTTGGCCAGCCAGGCAACGATCTCTTCATTCAACAAGGTGGCATTGGTAGTCATGGTGTATTCCACCCGCTTACCCCGTGCCGGAAATTCACTTTCGCACCATGCCACTACTGATTTGATCAGTGGCAAGTTACTCAGGGGTTCTCCACCAAAAAACACGATGTTGTAAAGAGGTTCGTCCGGTGATTCATCCAGCATCATTTCGATGGATTGAATCGCCGTATCCAGCTCCATTTTCTTTCCCGCAGAGGGTTTATCCAGATCTTCCTTATAGCAGTAGCTGCAGCTCAGATTGCAGCCGGTGTTTACGTTCAGCACCAGCGTATTGAGTGGGAACTGATCGACTGTCTTAACGGCGATCTCTTCGGTCAGGGGAGAACCGTCGCTGATTACCTCCAGCGCCATCAGTTCGTGCACGGTTTCTGCAATCTGTTCAGCATTAAAGCTACCACTCAGATGCTGCATTAGTTCTGGGCGTGTCCAGCGTTCAGCACTGTTCTGTCCACCGCGCAGCGTATCGATCACTTCTGCGGTGATTCCGTCCAGCTCAAACAGAGAACTGGTCGGAATATGGAACATCAAACGCCGATCACTGACCTGCACCAGATGCAGGTTCTGTTCTACAAGATTTATTGCAGCGGCCTGTACTTGGTTATTCATGGCAACCTCCTCGTCATACCTCGGTTAAACGTCAAATCATGAAGTCCTGCGCTTTATGGCAGCGGAGCATCATTCCAACGTTGAACCGTAACGATCAGCTGGCCATCACCGGTCAGGGTCTGATCACCGTCTTGAACCTGAGCAACCACTTTCAGGTTGCCCGCATTATTGGTCGACATGCGGCGCTCAGGGTTAGGACCTGCATTACCCGGCGTGAATACACCGCTGGCTGCATTCATACGGCCGGCAAAGTGCACATCGTTATCGGCTTTAGCCGCTTCATCGAACGGCTCTACATGCCAGCTGGCAGGCAAATAACCGATACGGATATCATCTTCAGTTCCGGCTTTTCCATCAGCACCCGCACCCCAGGCCTCTGCCTCAAAACGTGCCTGCACTTTTGGTGTACTACCGCCGTTGCCACCGACACGCGCAATCGTAAAGGCTGGCATAACTTTGACCTGATCGACTTTGTCGTAGACCGCAAACTGACCGCCATTCACAGCGCCTACAGAGACACCGTTAGCCGATGTTGTTGCGCCTTTTGCTGCTTTTGCCAGCACCGTCACACTGTTGTAGGTGCGGTTAAGCACTTTCTCTACGCTGACACCTTTACCCAGCGAAACGCGTCCTTTCAGGCCACTGCCGACAATAGTGACTTCAGTTGATTCGCCGGCTTTCAGGTTTTGTGGATACACCGCAATAATCTGGCTATTTCCGGTGGTTGCTTTTGCAGCGGAGAACTCCATACCACGTTCGTCATGTACCGTTTCAAAAACACGTCCACTCAGGTTCATACCATCTTTGCTCGCAGCCAGTACCTGACGCATCTGCACGCCGCCAAGATCAATCTGGGCGCGCCATTCAAAGCCGGTGTAGACGATGGCGGAACCAAAACCTTTCAGGGGTGTTCCATCGGCCCACTGCCCCTCGACTGTCACGCTGTAACGATCAGCCTCCTGCTGCTCGACTTTCATCACACCCCTGCCATCACCACGACCTGGCTGATGTACGGCAAAGCTCCATTCGCCAACGAAGTTTGGTTTTGTAGCTGCCTGCCACTGTTTCCAGTTGTCGTTGTCCATCGGGAACATCTTGGCGAGCTTAGGCACCATTTCATTCAGCGCTATCGGGAACCAATCGCGGTCACGTGCCAGCGCCTGATATTCAGTTGACGGCCACTGCCCCAGATGGAAATGCACCAGATGCTCCCACTCCGCCGCCGGTCGACGTTGCAGGCCAACCCGTGCACCGGAATGACAGCGTGCACACATCTCCTCAAGCTGGCTGTCGTCAAAGACTTCCATGGTGTCTAACCGGCGCTCCATGGCGTAGCGGTAGTCCGTGGTTTCTTCCGGCGCCAAACCTTGACGGTCTGCCAGATATTTAACAACGGCGGAACGCTCATCATCGCTGATCTGTAAACCGTGCATCATCTGCATACGCCCAATCGTCATCAACCACCCTTCCGGCGTTTTACGCTGATGACTGATTCGGCTCCACTGAGGTGCTTTGCTGCTCTCCTCGGTGTGGCAAGCGAGACACTTGCTCTGCACGATCTTTACCGCTTCGTCTTGCGCAATCGCAGGTAACGCAGTGGTCGTTAGGGCGGCGGTAATCGCCAACGCTAACGGGCTTTTTATTATTGTGTTCAAGGCCAGACCTCCTTTTGTTTTTGTTGTCCGGTACCCACATGGACGGGATAACGGTGTATCTAACCTGTCCTCTCACGTAGCGAAGCGCGTGCCAAAAAATAAATGTCTTTTAATTACAATCAGTTACCCATAAAACACGGGGTTTGGGGTATACCCGTATCGCACTGCACACTGTTCCATAACGCGACACTCTGTCGAAAATTGAGACACTGCGGCGACACCTCGCCTGCACAGTGCTTAAACGTGGAATTGACTCGTTTTTTGACACCCTGTCTCAGAATGTGACACTTAAAATCAGACGCCACTGAATCTAAAAATCACAAAAAAACCAATAAATACAATGCGTTAAATATATTTTTACTAAATGGCACACCGTTTGCGCTATTGCTGAGACATTGCCAAAACAAAAACAAGAAGGTTTATCCATGATTGAAACTGATGCAGCGATGGCAGAAACAACTGCTTTTATTTCACGGGATCACAAGCTGTTCATCGGCGCTGAGCGATCAGCAGCACGTTCGGGCCGCACCATTGATGTCTATAACCCTGCAACCGGGAAAGTGATTACACAGGTGCCATCCGGCGATAAAACGGATATTGATCTGGCGGTGGCAGCGGCACGTCAGGCATTTGATGACTCTGACTGGAGTCGAATGAAACCCGGCGATCGCGAACGTCTGTTGTGGCGTCTGGCGGATCTGATTGAACAAAATTCAGAACTGCTCGGTGAAATTGAATCTATCGATAACGGTAAAAGTAAGGCGATTGCTCAAGGCGTCGATATTCGTTTAGCGGTCGATTTCCTGCGGTATATGGCGGGTTGGGCGACGAAAATTGAAGGCCAGACCGTAACGCCGAGTCTGCCATTTATGCCCGGCGCTGAAGTATTTGCGTGCACCATGCGTGAAGCGGTGGGCGTGGTGGGGGCCATTGTCGCCTGGAACTTTCCACTCCTCTTGGCATGCTGGAAGCTGGGTCCGGCACTGGCAACCGGCTGTACGGTGGTACTGAAGCCCGCTGAAGAAACACCGTTGTCGGTACTGAAGTTGGGTGAACTGATTCAGGAAACAGGTTATCCGGCGGGTGTCGTGAACATCGTCACAGGTATCGGTCATGAAGCGGGCGCAGCGCTCTCCGCCCACCCTGACGTCGATAAGCTAACGTTCACCGGTTCTACCGAGGTCGGCAAGCTGATCGGTAAAGCCGCAATGGATTCCATGACCCGTGTAACGCTTGAACTGGGTGGTAAGTCGCCAACGATTGTCATGCCTGATGCGGACCTGACCGTAGCTGCGCAAGGTGCGGCAAATGCGATCTTCTTTAACCACGGGCAGGTCTGCTGCGCAGGCTCCCGTCTATATGTTCACAAGAAACACTTTGATCGTGTTGTGGCGGATGTCAGCGACATCGCGGCCAGCCTGCCGTTAGGGCATGGTCTGGATGCAAACGCCCAAATGGGACCGATGGTCTCCGCACGCCAGCAACAACGGGTGCAGGGGTATATTGACCAGGGCATCGCCGCAGGTGCACGTGCCACGGTTGGCGGCACCGCATACGACGGCGAAGGCTACTACGTAAAACCAACCGTTTTGGTCGATGTAGATCAGCAGTCTCTGGTGACACGAGAAGAAATATTTGGCCCGGTACTGGTAGCGATGCCGTTCGATGACATGGATGAAGCGATCCGTATCGCCAACGACAGCCAGTACGGTCTGGGGGCAAGTATCTGGTCCAACAACCTGTCCGAAGTTCACCGTATGATCCCAAGGATCAAATCGGGATCGGTCTGGGTGAACTGCCATACGGCGCTGGACCCTTCCCTGCCATTTGGCGGATTTAAGCAATCCGGTCTTGGCCGTGAAATGGGGCGTGAAGTCATTGAGCATTACACTGAAATGAAGTCTGTCGTGATTAACCTCTAATTCTTTCCCCATAGTTACGCCCCGCCGGAGACTGCTGACATCAATAGCGATCAGCAGTCTCCTCTCACAGCATGCTCCCCATCCCTTCACCAAATTTACGTCTAAGCTGCAATCAAGAGCAGAGGGAGCACATAATGAAACGTCGCACACTGGTCACCGGTCTACTATCCACGCCCTTCTGGGCCTGTTTTCCCAACGTAAGCGCCACATCACAGCAGGCAGATCTGGTTTCTGCGTTGATACATACGCCGCGTAGTACGTTAACGGCAGATGTTGTGCAGCAGATTCGTAATGGAAGTATCCGTAAACCAGCGTTGATCAAAGCACTGCTCAGTGCTGGTGTATCTCATATCGAGCCTCGCCCGGTTGGCTTTAAATACCATGCTGTGCTGATGGTAGATGCCGCACGACGTTTATCGTTGCAAGCCGAGGGGATCGCCAGCTGGATACCTATCCTTTGGAACGTCGATTATTTCAAACACAGTCAGGCACGTAGTTTGCGGATATCTGGCTGGACACTGGAAGACGCCAACGCACAACTCCCCCTCATTGGACAGGCCCCAGACCTTTTTACGCGATCAATGCAGACGAAACAGTGGCAGCAAGCCGATCAGGCCATTACACGCATGGCGCGCTCCGGCAGTATGTACGCCGCGTTTGAGCTGATGCTGGAATGGGCTGTTAAGGATTTTCACTCCATCGGCCACAAAGCCATATTGCTGAGCGGTGTAGTACGCTGTTTGGAATACAGTGGTTGGGATGGCAGTGAAACGATTTTGCGCGGTGTAACGTATGCCTTGCTCGCTGATGGCAATGTAACAGCCGATAAGGAAAAAGGCTGGTGGGAAAAGGATTACCCTGAAAACTTGCGTTTAGCCCATAAAATTCCCGGCTCGGCCTTTTTACCTCTCGCTCCAGAAAAAGATACCCAACGTTTGCTGAAAAAAGTGCGTCAGCTGGATGCAAGATCCAGCAGCGAGCTAGCGGCTGAACGGTTGCAGCAAGGGCTACCGATGCAATGCGTCTGGGACGCCGTATTCCTTGCCGCAGCAGACGCCGTTATGAATCGCCCGAATATACCGATGCTGCACTGTATCACTGTGTCGCATGCTCTTTATAGCTTATGGCAGCGGACCACCAACACAACCATGAGACGGGTAATTCCGTTGCAGGCCCTTAGCTATGTCGTGCAAATGAAGCAGCAGCGGCCGGGCAGCGCATGGAATAATTTTGATATTCTGGACCTCAAAGCAGCGCCACCCAATTCCGCATCATTAGCAAATCAGCTGGATCAATTAGGTAACGCTATAGGGACTGATCATATTGAAGCACGGGACCTGTTGCGGCGATATCCACTCAATGATGGCTGGTGGACGCTAAAGCAGCAACTGAACAGCTGGCTGCTCTCTAAATCCAACAAAGCCCATGACTTCAAATATGGTGCCGCCGTACTGGAAACGGTTGAATGGATATCACCCCAATGGCGAACACCCTATCTCGCGGCGTGTTCGCGACTATTGATGGGCGAGAATATGCCAGACAGTAACGAAGGCCAGAACATCAACGAATGGATGGGTGGTGCATTTAGCTAATCGCTCTGTTTATTGATCAGACATCTTTTCTAGAAGAGCACGAAAAATTCTTAGATGATCTTCAAGAGAGAATGCCGCGTCCTCGCAATGTAATTGCCCACCGGAACGATCAATCGCGCCGATCATCATCAGATTATCGGCCATCTCGAACTGTTCTACCTGATCCCCCTGAGCATCTTGGCCTTTCTGTATCTGATCAACCCTGTCGCTATAGAGACGGCCATCCAGCGTGTATCCCCAAACGGGTTTCTTTTGGGCGGTCATATAACCGATCTCAAATGCTGTACCGACATCCATACTGGGACCACGGAACGGTGTCATATTCGCGACGATCAGGTCGGCGTTATCCATTAACCCTATATTGGCGCGATAAATTGCCAGCCCGGCTTCATAGGGTGCTAGATCAGTAAGATCCAGTTCGGTATCCAATGGGAAATGCCCGTTAAATCCATACGCCTCACAGAGTGCAACTTTAGCGGCACCCGCCTCTTTGGCGTTTGGCCAAAAAACGTCAGGCCCTGCTAGATAGATGTTTTTACGTGTCATACGATTACCTGCATTTCCAATCGAATTTTCCGTTCATGAGGCGGTAACGGGCCCATATGTGGATGCCCTCTAAGCTATCGATTAAATCTACCATGGATCAGGAATTCGATAACCTGATTGATAACGTTAGGATTAATCATCATAAACGGGTGTGTCACAGGCAGCACGATATGATCTTTCATTCCTTCTACTTTGGTATTTTCCACTGATACTTTGCCATCGTTCTGACCAGATATCAGCGTTGAAAGGAACAAATTAATCGTGCGCGTTCCCGCTATGACTCCACATTCGAAGTCAACCTGACCTAATTGAACGGGCACACTGCTTTTATCCGTGCCCAGCTGCAGACCTGCGGGACCATTGATCAACGCAAACCCCGGCATCCTGCCAAGAACATCTACGATCTCACTGCCCTGATTCGGCGGACCGAGCATCACCACCCGCCCAAGATTGGGTAACCCGTGAGACTTGAGATAGTGACGCACCAAAATCCCTCCCATGGAATGGGTGACAAAATGTATACGGGTATTATCCGGGCAATGGGCTAACGCAGAATTGATCGCACGGTTTGCCAGTTGCTCGATTGGATAGGAGGTTGAGGCATAGCTTTGATTGGTGACTCCAAAACCAGCACTAATTAACGCCGACTCCAATGTTCGCATGGAGCGGCTGGTACGGGCTAAGCCATGGAGCAAAATCACACACTCTTTCGGCATAATAGGTCCCTTTATCCTGCCTCTGATATTGGTAGACAATGAATCTGCCTACTGATCAACTGATTTTTATATTCGCCTGAGATGATGCTCTTTACGTACGTTGGTGCAGAAAGGCCAGAGCGGCCGGTTTCTCATGCTGATCAAAGCTCTTCATTTGAATACCGCGGAAGATCCTGTCTTCGATATCGACCACCGTATGAACCCATCGTTTGTCGGATACGATTGCTATTTTGCGGATGTTAGAAAAACCTGTTTCCCACAAAAAAGAGAGCTTCTCAAGCATCGCACGAAATTCCAGCCCTCCAATACTTTCTATTTCTTCGTATAGAAAGAGGTGTGAGTGCTGTTCGCCCTTCTCTTTTACTGCGCTGAGCACAAGCGACATATCCTCTTTGGTGATTTTTCCGTCAATGCTAAATCCTACGGTGTTCTCTATACCGGTATCGATCAGCTTTAACATGGTCATCCCCCTATGATAGGTGCGGCTAGCTTTTAGTATGGCGGATTTATCACCGGAAACTGAAAAAATCGATGCAGATGCGTTGCCATAATTTTCGTTGATTTTTGTTGTTTTCCGGCACCTTGCTGGTCAGATCGTCGTATCGCCCTCACATTAAATTTACCGCACCTATGACAGAAAACGCGTGGAGGCTTAAGGACAAATAAATAATTTCTCGCTTTAAAACAAAAGGTTAGTTTTTATTTATGTTGGATATGCCCATTAGTTGTGCACTCAATTAACCGGAAAAAAGACGAATTTATTGTGATACAAAATATTGATCATGATCACGAATAGTGTAATATTTCACAAAGTTAAGGATCGAAGTGCCTATATGTGTATCGCTTTCTAGTGTGAGCAGCGCGTTACATGGATGGACTTAACGTTTTCAGACTCTAGTTGATAGCCATCGTTTTCAGGGATCGGTTGTAGGGCTGAAACACTTCGTTGGTGAATTCCTGAGCATATAAATGGAATGCACCACTCTTACATCTAATTAATGAGGAGAGGTAACTACAATGACAGATGCCTATATCTGCGATGCGATCCGCACCCCTTTCGGTCGTTATGGCGGCGGTCTAGCCCCGGTACGTCCTGATGATCTGGGCGCCGTGCCCCTGAAAGCACTGATGGATCGTAACCCGAATGTCGATTGGTCTTCCGTAGACGATGTGATCTACGGCAACGCCAACCAGGCGGGTGAAGACAACCGTAACGTTGCGCGTATGTCTACGCTGTTGGCCGGTCTGCCTACCTCTGTTCCTGGGACAACCATTAACCGTTTGTGTGGCTCCGGTATGGATGCGATCGGCATGGCCGCACGTGCCATCAAGTCCGGTGAAACCGACCTGATGATCGCCGGTGGCTGTGAATCCATGTCCCGTGCCCCGTTTGTCATGGGTAAAGCGGAATCCGCGTTTAGCCGAAATCCAAACGGTCTCTACGACACCACCATCGGCTGGCGTTTCATCAACAAAAAGATGAAAGCGGAATTCGGCGTGGATTCCATGCCGGAAACGGCTGAGAACGTGGCTGAAGATTTCAATATCTCCCGTGAAGATCAGGACCTGTTCGCCTTCCGCAGCCAGCAGAAAACCGCAGCAGCAATGGAAGCAGGCCTGTTCAACGAAGAGATCTGCCCGGTGGTGATTCCTCAGCGTAAAGGCGATGACGTTATCGTTGATACCGATGAGCACCCTCGCGCTTCTACGACATTAGAAGGTTTGGGCAAGCTGCGTGCTCCGTTCCGTGAAGGCGGTTCTGTGACTGCGGGTAACGCGTCCGGTGTTAACGACGGTGCCTGCGCCCTGCTGATCGCGTCTAAAGAAGCAGCAGAGAAAAATGGCCTGACCCCGAAAGCCCGTGTGGTGGCAATGGCCACTGCCGGCCTTGAACCACGCATCATGGGCTTTGGTCCTGCGCCTGCATCCAAGAAAGTGCTGGAGAAAGCCGGTCTGACACTGGATCAGATGGATGTCATCGAACTGAACGAAGCCTTTGCTTCTCAGGGTTTGGCGGTCATGCGTGATCTGGGTTTGCCGGATGATGCGGAAAACGTGAACCCGAATGGCGGTGCAATCTCTCTGGGCCACCCACTGGGTGCCAGTGGCGCACGTCTGGTCACAACCGCGATGTATCAGCTACATCGTACCGGTGGTCGTTATGCCCTGTGCACCATGTGTATTGGTGTCGGCCAGGGTATCGCGATCATCATCGAGCGCGTTTAAGCAGTTTTATAAGGCGTTATCTAATGCCTTCCGGGGGTGTCCCGAAACATCCCCTTTTTTTAACTGCCCAAGTAGAGGCAGTTGTTCTGAAAAACGCTCTGACATAACAACGGTCAATTAGACAGGACAATAATAATTATGCAATACGATCAACCATTACGCGGCGCGCTCGACCCGATTGAAACCGCTAGCATCGATGAGCTGCGCGATCTGCAGCTGGGACGTATGCAGTGGAGTATCGCTCACGCTTATAACAACGTACCGGCCTACAAACGCCTGTGCGACGATAAAGGCGTCCACCCGTTTGACCTGAAAACACTGGACGACCTGAAGCTGTTCCCGTTTACCACCAAAGCGTACCTGCGCGACGCGTATCCGTTCGATTCATTTGCAGTGCCGATGAACGAAGTGGTACGTGTCCACGCCTCTTCCGGCACCACCGGTAAACCAACGGTTGTGGGTTACACCCAAAATGATATTGATACCTGGGCTGATGTCGTGGCGCGCTCTATCCGTGCGGCAGGCGGTCACTACGGCGATAAAGTTCACATCTCTTACGGTTACGGTCTGTTTACCGGTGGTATGGGTGCGCACTACGGTGCTGAGCGTCTGGGTTGTACGGTTATTCCGATGTCTGGCGGTCAGACCGAGAAACAGGTTCAGCTGATGCGTGATTTCGATCCGGACATCATCATGGTGACCCCGTCATACATGCTGAACCTGATCGATGAGATGGAGCGTCAGGGTCTGGATCCGCGTGATACCGCACTACGTCTGGGCATCTTTGGTGCAGAGCCTTGGACCGATGAGATGCGTAAGAACATCGAAACCCGTCTGGGCATTGATGCAGTCGACATCTACGGTCTGTCTGAAGTGATGGGTCCGGGTGTGGCGATGGAATGCATCGAAACTAAAGATGGCCCAACTATTTGGGAAGATCACTTCTACCCTGAAATTATCGATCCAAATACTGGCGAAGTGCTGCCAGACGGCGAATACGGCGAGCTGGTGTTCACCTCTCTGACCAAAGAAGCGCTGCCGATCATCCGTTACCGCACCCGAGACCTGACCCGCCTGTTGCCGGGTACCGCACGTCCGATGCGTCGTATCGATAAGATCACCGGCCGTTCCGATGACATGATGATCATCCGTGGTGTAAACGTCTTCCCAACGCAGATCGAAGAACAGATTCTGAAGATCGCTGCACTGGCTCCGCACTACGAGATCGTGGTGACCAAAGACGGCAACCTGGACAAAGTACAGGTGAAGGTGGAGCTAGCTCCGGAAGCACAGTCAGCGAATCAGGATCAGGCGATCAAAGAGCTGCAGCATCACATCAAATCTGTGGTGGGTATCAGCACACGCGTGGACATTGTACCTCTCGGTTCAATTCCTCGCTCTGAAGGTAAAGCAAAGCGCGTATTTGATAACCGCTAAGCTGCTGTCAGACAGGTGCCCGCCCTTTTAAGGCGGGGCCTTTGTAATAAGTTGTACAGATCCGCAAAACAGACGCGAACAAAGGCGATCTGATTGTGGTCTGATCAAGATATTGTGATACATTATAAGAAAGAACTGAGCGACCATTTGTGTCACTAAGTTTTAACTCATAATAATTAATCGCGCGCCATATAACATCGTGGAGGCCATTTAGATGACACCTCAAGAACAAAACTTCATGCGCAAGATCGAGGCTGAAGAGAAGATCGAGCCGAAAGATTGGATGCCTGCAGCGTACCGCAAGAATCTGATTCGCCAGATGTCTCAGCACGCTCACTCTGAAGTGATCGGCATGCAGCCAGAAGGTAACTGGATCACGCGAGCGCCTTCTTTGCGTCGTAAAGCAGTACTGCTGTCCAAAGTACAGGATGAAGCAGGTCATGGCCTGTACCTGTATAGCGCAACTGAAACGTTGGGCATCACCCGTGCGGAGCTGATCGAAGCCCTGCAGACCGGTGAAGCTAAATACGCATCTATCTTCAACTACCCTACTTTGACTTGGGGTGATGTAGGTGCAATCGGTTGGTTGGTTGATGGTGCAGCAATCTGTAACCAGGTTTCTCTGCAGCGTACATCTTACGGCCCGTATTCACGCGGCATGATCCGTATCTGTAAAGAAGAGAGCTTCCACCAGCGTCAGGGCTACGAAGCACTGCTGGCACTGGCGAAAGGTACGCCGGAACAGAAGCAGATGGCACAGGACTCTCTGGACCGTTTCTACTGGCCTGCTCTGATGATGTTTGGCCCGCACGATTCTGAATCTGCACACTCTGCTAAATCCATGGAGTGGAAGATTAAGCGTGAAACCAACGATGATCTGCGTCAGAAATTCATCGACCAGACCGTTCCTCAGATTGAATTCCTGGGTCTTGAGCACCCGGATAAAGAGATCAAGTGGAACGAAGAACGTGGTCACTACGATCACGGCGAGATCGACTGGGATGAGTTCTACAGCGTAATCAATGGTAATGGTCACTGTAACCGTCAGCGTGTGGAACACCACATCGACGTGCACGAAGAAGGTGCATGGGTACGTGATGCAATCACTGCTTACAATGAAAAAAAGAATGCTAAAAAAGCACAAGACGTGGCGTAAGGGGTAACTGAAATGACAACTGAAAAATTAGAATTGTTTGAAGTATTTGTGCGTTCCAAGCGCGGTCTGGACCACAAGCACATCGGTAGCCTGCACGCCGAAGACCATGCACAAGCACTGGAATATGCACGTGATTGCTACACCCGTCGTAGCGAAGGCGTAAGCATCTGGGTTGTTAAGTCTGATGACATCTGCGCGTCTCAGGAAGATGATGCAGAAAGCTTCTACGATCCAAGCGATGACAAGCCTTACCGTCACGCAACTTACTACGTTCTGCCTGACCCAGTTAACAACATGTGATTGGGGGAGAATTAGAATGAGTGATGCAATCAAAAACGCAACCCTGGAATACGCAACCCGCCTCGGTGATGACTCCGTTGTACTGGGCCACCGTATCTCTGAGTGGGTCAGCTACGGTCCATTCCTTGAAGAAGACATCGCATACGGTAACGTAGCGCTGGATTACATCGGCCGTGCCCGCATGTTTTACACCTATGCGGCAGATCTGGCTGACGATGGCCGTACCGAAGACGATTTCGCTTACATGCGCAGCGACCGTGATTACCGCAACCTGCTGTTGATGGAGATGCCTCGCGGTGACTTCGCCTACTCTCAGGTTCGCCAGCTTCTTGCCGATGCGTATTACACCGTGCTACTGCCTGAACTGGTTCAGTCTAAGGACGAGACACTGGCCGCAATCGCTGCAAAAGCGATCAAAGAAACCAAATATCACCTGCGTCGCAGCCGTGATTGGGTTCTGCGTCTGGGTGATGGTACTGAAGAAAGCCAGAAACGCACTCAGAAAGCCGTTGATCAGCTCTGGGGTTACACCCACGAGTTGTTTGATATGGATGAAACTGAGCAGCTGCTGGCCGACAACGGTATCGGTGTTGATGTATCCAAACTGCGCGATGCATGGTTCAAGCTGGTCAGCGAAATTCTGACCGAAGCGACCATCACTGTCCCAGAAGACAGCTGGGCTGTACGCGGTGGCCGTACCGGTTATCACACCGAGAATCTGGGTCACATGCTGACCGAGATGCAGATCGTACACCGCTCCTACCCAGGTTGTGAGTGGTAAGCAGTAGAAGCAAGGTAAAGGTTATGAATGAAATCTCACTGATGCCGGAAGAGCAGTACCAGCGATTGCAGCAGCGTAATGCTGCTGACGTAAAGGAACTATGGGATCTGCTCGATGAAGTAAAAGATCCTGAAGTACCGGTGCTGACGATTTGGGATCTGGGGATCTTGCGTGATATTGAGCGTGAAGGTGAACGCATTGTGATCACCATCACGCCAACCTACTCCGGTTGCCCGGCGATGGACAATATCAGCACGGATGTCACCAAAGCTCTGAACGATGCCGGTTACAGCGATGTGAAAGTAAAAATGTCGCTCTCACCCGCCTGGAGTTCAGAGTGGATGTCTACCGATGGCCGCAAAAAACTCCGCGAATATGGCATTGCGCCACCGGAAGATGCGGAATTGGATGAAGACGGTCTGACCCCTGATGCCCATGCGCTATGTCCGCACTGCAGCTCGCGTAACACGCGCCGGGTGAGTGAGTTTGGTTCAACAGCCTGCAAAGCCCTGTTTCAGTGCAACGACTGCAACGAGCCATTTGACTATTTTAAGAAGATATAGGTGAAGCATGTCTGACACCAATTTCTACACATTGAAGATCGCTGATGTTCAGCCGGAAACGGAAACTGCTATCTGCGTCAGCTTCGATGTACCAGAAGAACTGAAAGAAAAGTTTAAATTTATTCAGGGTCAGTTCCTGACACTGCGTGCAATGATTGAAGGCGAAGACGTACGTCGCTCCTACTCCATCTGCTCCGGTGTAAATGATGGTCACATGCGTGTGGGCATTAAACGCGTTATGAACGGTCGCTTCTCTAACTTTGCGAACGATAACTTCAAGCCCGGTATGGAAATTGAAGTCATGCCTCCTCAGGGCAGCTTCTACACCGAGCTGAATGCAGACAAGCCAAAGAACTACATGTGCATCGCTGCAGGTTCTGGTATCACGCCAATGATTTCCATCATGAAATCTGTGCTGGATACGGAGCCGGGTTCCAACGTTACACTGATCTACGGCAACCGTCGCAGCAACTCTGTCATGTTTAAAGACGAACTGAACTTCGTGAAAAACCGTTATATGGATCGCTTCCACTGGATCAACGTAATGGACTACGAAGATCAGGGTGCAGACCTGCTGAACGGTCGCATCGACAACGCTAAGGGTTACGCCCTGCAGAAAGCGGGTCTGATCGACATCAAGTCTGTGGATGAAGCATTCATCTGTGGCCCTGAAGCGATGATGTCTGAAGTATCTCGCGGCTTCCGTATGGAAGGCCTGAGCGACGAACAGATCCATTACGAACTGTTTGCTAACTCCTCCGCTGACTCTAAAGAGATGCTGGAGAAAGCTGCGAAACGTAAAGAAGAGTTCGGCGAAGAGAAAACGTCTAAAGTCACAGTCGTTGCTGATGGTCGTTCCATCATGTTTGATCTGGCGACTGTGGGCGAGAACATTCTCGACGCAGGCATGCACAACGGTATGGAACTGCCTTACTCCTGCAAAGCAGGCGTATGTTCGACCTGTAAGTGTAAGCTGGTTAAAGGTGAAGTCGACATGGACATCACCCACGGTCTGGAACAGCACGAAATCGACGCAGGCTATGTGTTGAGCTGTCAGGCACACCCTATCTCCGATGAAGTCGTTGTCGACTTCGACGCGCGATAATCGTTGCTGTTACCCGGTGGTTTAACCGCCGGGTAACGCCTTATTCCCCGCTTTTTATTCCATAGACCCTCTTTATAAAACGCATTAGCGTTTGTGGGATGACTACGTCTGTATTCTGGAATGGGGATTACAACAATTACTGATGTGCTGATTGACAGCTACGGCCCCCATGGAAAAGCCGCATAAAATCCTCATTGCTGATCGTTACCCTTTACACCGTGAAGGGATCAAACTCGCTATCACCAGCGGTCCGGAGTACGTCCTTTATGCCGCGCATTGTGTGAGCAGTATCGACGAGCTCCAGTCCCAGGTGAAAAACAACAGCGGTTATCATCTGCTGATTATCGATCAAACGCTGATTGAACAGCATTCAGAATGGTCGCTGAAACACTTAGTGAGCAATACCTGCATCACTACCCTATTGATGTGCGATCAACTCACCGATTCGCTAATTAATGAAGCCCGTCATGCCGGGATACGTGGTGTCGTTGAACGTAGTGCATCGATGGAACGGATCAACAAGGTCACACACCGATTGTTAAAGGGTGGCTCTTATTGGCCGGTGATTGATAAAAATTCCCGTACGACCCCTGTGGCACCTGATCATTGTGTCTCTTTGGATGACTTCACCGAGCAGCAACTACAGATTATTCGGTTGATCATCGATGGAAAGCTGAATAAACAGATCAGCTATCAACTGGGCATTCACGAAAGTACGGTGAAGTATCATCTCACCAATATCTATCGCAAGTTCCAGGTACGGAGTCGGACTCAGTTGGTCGTAAGTGCACGACACTCCGGAGTGACCGATCAGATAAGACTTTGAATTGTGCTGCATGGCTTAACCATAGACGTTATGCCTGCCACGGCTAATGAGTATCTGAAAACAGCCCCTGCTTTTTGCCTAAACAGGGGTCACTGCATTACATGACCTAATCACCTAATCACCTCCGCATCCCCCGCTGCAACCTGAATCAGAGTCTCCCCCTTCCCCGGCGCTGCTACCCGAGCTACAACCAATATGGGACGCACAGTATGGGTGGCCGGATGACTGATCGGTACGTTTGCAGTTAAGCGCATAAGTGAAACCATCAGGAATGCCAAGCTCAGCATCCAGTGCAAACAACAAAGGCAGACGGGTTGGATTTTTTGGCGGCACTTGCTCCCGTGCACATGACAGTCGCCATGCGGTCTTAATCCCCTTCTGTGCCATCGTTGGGGTACTCATCGCTTCGGCCGGTGTATGGTGCAGGAAGCGGCCGAGTGCCTGATTGCAGAACTGATCGTATTTCTTGGTAAACAAAATGAATTCATGCCAGGCAACATCAACAACCTGCGACGGCATTGAGACCATCTTGTTACCTGCGGTGTTGCAGATATGGAAATACTCACGTAACCCCTGAATGACCTTAGCAATCTCCCGTTCGCTTAGGTGAGGATAGGTTTCAGCGATCTTTTCACGAAGCTTGACTGGAAACTGATATGCATCGATCAAATCAGCGCGCTTTCGAGCACGCGACTTTCGCGTCATCCGGAAAAGAATAAACGCGACGAAGATGGCAAAAATAACAGGAACAATGGTATCCATGTAGTGTCCTTTTTCTTTTCGTCAGGCGAGTCCCACGTGTTGTAGGTATGCAGTTGCCTTATGATTCGGTGGTAGGCGTTAAGTAATTCAGGAGACGTCGGGCGTTATTGTTGATTGATGCATTCCCGGGCCAAACCGCATAGATCGGGACACCTTCAACGTGCCACTCCGATAACAGCTGAACCAAGCGACCATCAGCGATCGCATCTTCAACCAAAAAGCGCGGTGGCGTCGAGATCCCAAGACCCAGTATAGAAAATTGAGCCATCGCATCCACGCTGTCGACGACAATCTGGCTGGCGTAATGTATCGGTATACGTTGATTAGCCGGACCAATCAACGTCCTCTGTGTCGGTAACATAGCCAGACGTATCCAATTCCACTCAGCCAGATCTTCAGGCACCGAAGGTGCATCATGCTGCTCAGCATAAGACGCAGAACAAACCAACACACGTTCAATGGTGCCAATGGATTTTGATTTTAACGCACTGTCTTCGAGCTCCCCTGCCCGCACGGCCAGATCAATCCCGTTGGCGATCAGGTCCTGTCGAATGTCGGTATAAAGAAGGTTGAGCTCAATTTTTGGATACTGTTTGGCAAACTCAGCGATACGCTGATTAATAGGCGCTCTTGTCAGAGCTGAAGGCAGAGTAATGGTCAGTTTGCCCTGAGGTTCATCATCATGGGACACAACCTCGTTTAAGCCTTGCTGAGCGGCATCTAACATTGTTCGTGCATGCTGATAGAGCACCTGCCCTTCGTGGGTCAGGGATAGCTTCCGGGTAGAACGATAAATTAGCGCGGTACCCACTCGTTTTTCTAATTGGCTGACATGGTAACTTACCACTGAGGGAGATAGTCCCAGAGCATCAGCAGCCGCCCTAAACGACCCCTGACGCGCCATCTCCGCAAACACTGCTATCGCTTTCAGGTCATCAATCATTACATCAACCGTTCGAACAATGAAATCTAATTACAGCATCTAATCATATTATCTACACCGTAATAGACTGCTTAGCATTACTTGGGAGTGATTGTGTTATGTCTGTCATTTTAGCTATGTGTTTGTTTTCCCTATCCATGTCGATATCCCCCGGCCCGGTCAACCTGATTACGCTGTCAACCGGCGTAAACCATGGCTTTCGGAACGCAATACCGTTTGTCAGCGGTGCAACGGTGGGATTTACCCTGCTGTTGTTGATGGTTGGCCTGGGTATAGGTCGTATCGCGGCTCAGAATCAGGAGCTGATGATCATGTTAGGTTATCTCGGTGCCGGCTTTATCTGCTACATGGGCTATAAAGTCGCTACAGCTAATCCGGATATCGAGATCGCCAACGATACACGTCCCACTTTCCTTCAGGGGATAATGCTGCAATGGCTCAACCCAAAAGCCTGGATCGCCTGTCTATCAGGTGTCACAGCGTTCAATCTGGCAGATGCTTCGAGCTTGCTCTACGTATTTGTAGGACTGTATTTTGTGATCTGCTACCTGTGTGTGAGCAGCTGGGCGCTTGTGGGAGACCGGATCAGTTCGCTGCTGACTGAACGCTCAAGTCTGCGTGTATTCAACAGAGTCATGGGGAGCACTTTGATAGTCGTTGCAATCTATCTTCTGTATTTGCAACACTCTGGTTGAGAGTCGGTGTAAGTTAATGCACATCATATTATGACGGGTGACGATATATGTGCCATAACCCACCCCGGAAATTCACTTCCTTTTCAAACACCGCACCAATGGCTTTTGCCAGCTGAATAGATGCATGGTTCTCCGAATGGATGAAGCTAATAAGCCTCATATCAGGCATGCATTCACGCCCTGCTTGCTGGACTCCCCGGGCGGCTTCACTGGCATAACCTTGTCCCCAGTATTCGGGGGCTAATGCCCACTTGATCTCTGGCTCAGGCCAATCATTCGGATACCAGAACCCTGCCGTGCCCAATACCTTCCCCGTCTCTTTGTGCTCAATTGCGTACGGTCCGTATCCTCTAAATTGCCAGTGGCCCACCATGCTACACAGGGTGCGCCAGGTTTCACCTTCGCTAAAGGCACGGCCAACCGTAAACTGCGTCGCAGTTTCTGAGGAGTAATAGAGATGGAGGTCCTGCCAGTCACTTTCTCTAAACTGTCGCAAAATCAGGCGTGAGGTTTCCAGTGACTCGGGTACACACAGCATCATCATTACAAAGCCTATTTGACAAATATTAGCGTCCTTGTACTCATGTAAGTCAACACTGCTATTGATCTGAGTTGACATATAGGGTATATCGGATAGGATTACGCGCTGGAGAGAATTCTCCAACACATTCCTTCGCTATTACGTTTATTGACAAGTAAGTAGTACTTTTTAAGTCGGCATCGGATGCCAGACAAGGAAATAACATGGTTAAAAATCTTCTTATGCTTGGTACATGCGCAGGCCTTCTATCTGGCTGCTATCAAGCAAATACGTCTCAAACCCCAACTCCTACCGCTTACTCAACATCCGAGCAACAGAAAATGCAAGCTGCACACCACTGGGATGTTCTGGCTGCGCACGAAGCTCGGTTAATTACAACAACATTACAAAAGCATAATGTACCACTGCATGTTAGTGGCGGAGATGCGGATACTCCTTTCTATAATGGTTATAAAAATCTACTGACCAGTCAGTTAGTAACAAATGGTGCCATAGTAAGGTCAACAGGATCAGGGTCAGCTCAAGTGTCATTTGACGTAAATGTCATTGAGCATAAAGATCGTGATAGCCGTCGCAAACCAGCAGGTTCATGGACATTACTGGCAACAGGAGTAGTTGTCGCTGCGCATGCCGTGGAACATTGGAGTACACCTGCAAAATTACTCTTTCCAGCAGCAATTGGCGCTGATATTTATAGTGGTAATTGGATAAAAGATACCGATTTTGAGGTCATAATCACCACCACAGTAATTGATAAAAATCAGATTATTCACTCTTCTTCGAATATTTACTACATCAACGGTGGTGATGCACAACATTACGCCCCGCAGGAAAACAGCACGTCTAAGATTCGAGTTACCGATCGGGGATAAAATATTATGAAAACAATTCTTTGCGC
Organism: Pontibacterium sinense; assembly: GCF_015209595.1. GTDB lineage: Bacteria > Pseudomonadota > Gammaproteobacteria > Pseudomonadales > Balneatricaceae > Pontibacterium > Pontibacterium sinense. The sequence goes on from NZ_JADEYS010000026.1 coordinate 29,473, forward strand.
CTTAATCATCGGCATCACGATACTAACGGCTGGATGTGCAAACAAGCAGGCAAATACACGGTCACGCGATGCTCAAGTCGATGTGGTAAGCGAATTAACAAAGGCTCGCAAGCCTCTCTTTGATAAGCTTGTTTCTCCGTTGTCTAAAGATAAACCGATTATTTCTGCCAGCTTTGCAAATATTGACGATCTAACTACATCTTCAACATTCGGACGAATGGCATCAGAAGTGATCTCATCGGGTATGACTGCACGCGGGTACCGTGTTATAGAAGTGAAGATGCGCGACAGCCTGTTTATCAAACAGCGTGCAGGAGAGTTTATGTTGTCACGAAACCTACAAAACATCTCAGAAGAGCATGACGCCCAAGCAGTTATGCTAGGTACGTACGCTATCGGCGGTAATAGCCTATATGTTAACGCACGCCTAGTTCGGACGATTGATAACATTATCATAGGATCACATGACTTTATGTTACCTCTGAATAACGATCTGCAGCATCTATTAGGAATTGGTCGAACTAGAAGGTAGACCATCCTATTAAGTTTAGTAATTCGGACCTGATCTGACAGTTACCGAACAATCTGTAATGTGACTGTCAGGTCAAAATCACTTCAGCTTCTTCTCCAGACCGACTTCCCATCAAGTAATGTTTCCTGTGACGTTCTGCCATTGCACATTTTGCCCTGATTCGTACGTTCAGTGTTGTAATAATCGATCCATATATCCAGATCTTTCTGGAGTTCTTCGATGCTTCCATACGGCTTTCTTACGAACAGTCACCTGATAAAACTCCTGCATCGTCGTCTTATGGAAGCGCTCACAGATACCATTAGTTTGGGGTGACTTCACCTTGGTCTTGGTGTAATCAATATCATTAATCGCCAGATAAAGCTGATAGTCATGCTGCTTGGCATTACCACAATACTCCTTAACTCGGTCGGTCAAGATGCATAAGAGAGGAAGCCCATTGGCCTCAAACAAGGCAAGCACCTTGTTGGTTTTACCCCATTTAAAGCAATGGTGATTAGCATTATCGATAAAGGGGAAGCGCACCACGACCACCAGATCCTTAAGGATTATTAAGGCTTGTATTCGCTGCCAACTGTCAACAAATTAGGAATTTTTCCTATATCGTTATGCGATAAACGAATGTACATTTATTGAGCAGATATAAACTATGGGTTAGGACGATGAATAATAATAAGTGTTGCGACCATTGCGAATATCAGCAGATTCAAGATGTACCTCATGAATACATGAAGGAAATCTGCAAGTTAGAATTAGGAACAATCTACCGTTGTGATGTGTGTAGTTCATCGTGGATGAAGAGTGCTAGTCGAGGCTGGCTGATGCTACGCGTTGGCCATTCGCATTTCAAAACAGCGGTATAACGTCAGTCATTAAGATATCTTTGTTTGCGCCGTTTATAGGATAACTTCCGGTCATCTGTTTGGTCACTTGGCGCTTCGGGTGCGGATTGGACGCTACACCCTTCTCTTTAATTTCTCTACTCTTTACCTCAGTATTGCTTTCAAATCAGCAAGCTCCCTTCTGTACCAACCTTGGGTTACTCCCTAGTTTTTCCATTCATTCCTGGAATACCTTTCGCGGATTTTCACTACCCTGAGGTTATATGTCATTCGGGTATATAGATCGATTTATTATTACAGATCTGTATAAATATTGAGCACGCAACAGTGCTATCATGCGAACAAACATAAGTATCAAACGTTAGTTTGATTGTTTAAAGCACAAGATCCTCTCTCGACACGGCAAAGCCTGAGCAATCAGGTGACGCAAAGTCACGGGTCCCTCTGGGATAGCCGGACCACCGAAGGAGAGCCTCATTCACGGACAATCTATTGTGAGGATCTTAGCTGATGTACTGCAGAGGTCGTCATGAAATGTTCGTCGTTTGTCGCCAACATCAATCTAGTTGGCTTATTGATCATTGGCACTATTAGTCCCGCTTACGCAGAACCTGACGAAACAGGCTTCTCTCCCACTGTAAAAGCCATTCAGTTCGATCACATCTATAGCGAGAGTGGCGCACCGTATCCATTGTATGCAATATCCTCTCCCGACCGTGCAAACGAGCCGTATGTTGAGAGCGCTATTGAACCGAAGAAGAAAAACGCGCATAAAAAGCGTAACTTGCGACGCTTCTATATCGGGCTTCTTACGGTGATGAGTCCGAAGTAATTCTTTTCCGGACATTCAGCACTGGGAGAAAGATGCCGCAGATTGCGGCAGCATTTCATATCCCTTTTTTGCTCATTGCCTTTTCCAACGCACTGAAATTCTGATTCAGATCTTTCGATAGATTTTCCAGCATCTCTTTGGCGTGCTCCTGCTTCAATTTCTCCGAATCGTTTTCCAGAGGTTGTGTGTTGGCGTGACGCACACCACTCATCATTATTTGCCCAGTGGTGGAATCAACCAGTTCGTATTCAAACAGGAACGTTACGTCTTTATCACGTAACCCTAGTGCCAATTCAGCGCCGGACAACACCAAGCGAATCGGGATAGCCTCGGTGATTTTCATATCCTGTAGCGATAAGTTAACGGACGTGATCGCCGGACGGAGTGTTAACACGCCCGCACCTGATGACGCGCTTATCGGAATCCCGCTTGCAGAAGCCTGCTGACTCAATGTGCTATTAATCTTATGCCGTATTTCGTTGAGGACTTTGAGACTAACCTGGTCATTGGGTGTTGGTTGAGGTGCAAAAACAACAGGCATCAGCTTCAACGCATGATAATTGGCAGGCCTGAACTCAGGTGAACGCCAACGCCACACCTGCGTTTCAGATACGACCTCTACAGGACTTAACTGTTCATAGTTTTCCAAAAATCCGGTGGCTTGGGTCGGCTTAGTCGTAACCCCACCGCACGCGGCGAGCAGCGATGTGACCATCAGTGTCGTTGCCAATCTGAATACGCGCATAGACCGTAAATTCCTAGAGTGCGAGTTGGGTATCAGTGTAGCAGCGTCATTAACCCATGCGTGTTAAGAATTGCTAAGAAGTGTATCGAGAAAAGGTTTGCCATGGGGGGGGGGCGAAAAAGAAAAGGCCACCCCGGAGGGTGGCCCAAATGAGGTCGACAGAGATCAACCTGCTTCAGATTACTTCAGACGAGCAAGGCGCAGGTCTGAAGTGGACATGTCGCCGGTCAGCTGAATGCTGCCGATTTTTTCCAATGTATCCGAACGGTGCACGGAGATGTCACTGGACGTACCGCCGATGTACAACGTTTTACCATCGTTGGCCATGTTGATGTTGTAGTAGGTGTGGTCCATCGCCTGTACGTTGATGGTCTCACCCGTTTTCACATTGTGCTTCGACAGCTGATTGAATGATCCGTACATAACGTCTTTGTCATGCGGATCAGTGATCCAGTTAAAGACGATGAATTCGAAGGGCACTTTCTCAATGCTTTCAACTTCACCTGTCTTCATATCAATACGTACATGGCCCCACAGGAAATCGGCTTTGGACTCGTCGCCCGGTGCACCATTCCAGCGGATAGTGAAGTACGGCATGATGAACTCACCCACGTGTTCACCTAAGGAGTGCATAGCAAATGCATCAGGCGGAACCCATTTATCAGGTGCCCGATCCCAGTTTTGCAACGCCTTGATCATGCGGGTTTTGCCATTCTGCGGATCAATGGCTTTCAGGTCACCACCACCCAGAATCACTTCGCCGTTATGCATCGCACCGATCTTAGTGATACGACGATCAACCGGGAAGGTACGTACAGGCTTCGCGTTCAGGCCATCATTCGTGTTGAATACCGCCAGACGCGGCTCCATGGTTTCGAAACGATCCGGCAGTTTACGTACCGGATTCTGAACGGTGTAAAGCTCTTTACCATCGGCACTAACGGCCATAGAGGTAATGCTTTTCACTTGTACATTATCGTAGGACTGCTTAACGGAGAATTTGATATCACAGTTGGTAATATCAAAGCCGTATACGTCTTCCCACTTATTAGTCATCACATACGCAATGCGGCCATCCGGTGACATCGCGATACCACCATTGCCGAACACACCCGGTACATCACAGGTACGAATCAACTTGTTGGTTTCTGTATCAACAATATGCAGCTCGTTTGGACGCGTTACGGTCAGAATGTATTCGTGACCACCCGCTTTCATTCCGTTAATCGTCGCTGGTGCTTCTGCAACGGTGTTGGCGTTGTTACACCCCGTCAGCAGTACAGATGCGCCAATGGCAGTGACAATCGCCGCCTGCTTAAACATCTTTGTCAGTTTCATCTGGCTATGCCTCCATCAGTCTTCAGGGAAGATGCTGTCAATTTTGCGCCAGTCTTCATTGGCCTTCGCAACATCCTGAGACCAGTCAGGGTGGCTGCTCATGGTGTCAGGCACTTGTGCTGGCCACCAGCACGCGTCCGCACAACCGTACAGATCTGATTCCATCGGCTGACAGAGGGAACCCAGTCCACCGAACGGGTCAACTTCCCAACCGGGATCGTTAACTGAGGTACAGCCCACCACGGACTGCATCGCAACAACCTCTTCCACCTCACCCTGAGATGTCGCCTGGTCGAGCATTTTGGCTTTTTTGTTGAACGATTTAAGGTGTTTCATTCAAGAACTCCTTCTAGGAGATACGTAAGCATCGAAGAACGCCGGGTTCTCGAGCATGATCCGCGAGTACGCCTCTACGCCGAAATCAACCCAGTCTCTGAGCAGATCGCAGTAATGGTAGGAAGGCGTCGCAGCATCGCCGTACTTCGCATAACTTTCGTGGTAACAACCACCGGAACAGATATTTCGGATGCGACAGGTTTCACAGCCCGTGTTGCTTCGATCCAGGCGCTGTTCGACAAACTCACCCAAGCGAGTTTTATCGATGCCCTGATCCACATCACCAAAGGTGGGTAACTCAGATCCAGTAAAGCGGTGACACAAGTTAACGCCACCCTGAGTATCAACCGCCAACAAGCCCACACCCGCACCACATGGCAACTGTTTCTTATTGCCTTCGTGCAGATCTGTCATTAGCTGGTGCATGTTGCCGTAGCCCATGATGCGGTGCTCCAGCGCAGCGTCCAGATACTCTTTACCAAGACGTTTCATCCCTGCGAACACTTCCACCATCTCCTCAGAGGTGAGGTTGAATGATGTAATATCGCCGGATGTCACGGGGCCAAAGCCTACTTCTGCGAAACCGAGTCCACTGAGATGATCAAAAATCGCTTCAACATCGGTGATACCCCGCGTCAGAGTTACACGGCAGCCCACCGGGCGCGCTGTGTAGCGGGATAACAGCATGTCGACTTTCTTTTTGACGACATCATAGGTTCCCTGACCGCCCACCGTAATACGGTTTTTATCGTGCATCGCTTTTGGCCCATCCATCGAGACGGTGATGCCAAAGCGGTGTTCGTTAAACCAGTCCACCAGTTCTTCATTCAGCATGGTGGCGTTGGTGGTCATGGTGAAGCTCACCTCTGACTCAAGTGCAGCAAAACGCTCTTCACAATAGGCCACGACCTTACGGATCAAGGGCATATTGGTGAGTGGTTCACCACCAAAGAAGACGATGTTGTACTGACGCTGATTCGGAGATTCCTCCAGTAGCATCTCTACTGACTGAACCGCCGTCTCATAGGACATCTTGTCGCCCTCGGACGGGGTCGTCAGATCTTCCTTGTAGCAGTAGGTGCAACTCAGGTTGCAGCCGGTATTGGTGTTCAGAACAATCGTCGTCAACGGAAAGTTTTTCACTTTCTGTGGTTCGTGATTGATCTGCACAACACCACCGTCTGACAGTACACGCAGAGACTTCAGCTCCTCGATAGTGTCCATCACGTCGTGCGGCTGATAGCGACCATTAAAGCGATCACGGATCATCTGAGCGGTCACCCGTTCCTGCTCAGTAAACAGATCGATCAGCTCGCGGCTTAGACCGTCCAACTCAAATAGACTGCTGGTCGGCACGTGGAACATCATCTTGCGCGTATCTACGTCAACCAGATGCATGTTTGGCTTCACCAGGGATAAAGAACCCATATCTACCTCACCTGTTATTCTTATGTCGCTTGTCGCGAATTTGTCCGGAGGTTTACTGACCGATTACTGAAGAACCGGTTTTACAAAGGTCTGCACAGTGACCAGCAGGTGCGCTTCACCCTGTACGTTGTTGTTACCGTCATTAACGGTACCGACAACAGACAGATTGCCCACGTTGTTGGTCGACATTCTACGTTCAGGGTTCAGACCCGCATCACCCGGTGTAAAAACACCGTCGCGGCTGATCGTACCTGCGTATTTAATGTCATTGTCGTGCTGAGCGATCTCATCAAATGGCTTCAGAGACCAGGCGGCAGGCATGTAACCCAGACGCAGATCATCCTCGGTACCCGGTTTGCCATCAGCGCCCGCAGCGTAACCCACCGCGCGGTATGCAGACTTCAGCTTGGGAATCGGACCGCCGGCGCCACCGATACGTGCAATCGATTCAGACGGTGTGATTTCCACACGTGCAACCTGATCGTAAACCGCCAGTGCAGTTTTTGCGGACGTACGGCCAACCTTGACGTTGATCGCACCGACCTTCGCGGTCTTAGAGGCCTCTGCCAGAACCACAACGCGATTTGCATTACGAGACACTACGTTCAGCATTTTCACGCCGTTGCCCAGCTGCACATTGCCTTTGAGGTTGTTGCCGGAGATAGTGACCAGCTTGCGCTCGCCCTGTTTGATATACGACGGAGTGACCGCAGTAATAACGTTACCTTTGACGGCTTTAACGCTGCCACCAATGATCTCATCATCGCGCTCAAACATACGGCCTTCCAGCGCGGAACCATCGGCGGATGCCGCCAGAACCTGACGTACTTTAACGCCATCAATGGTCAGGCTCGCGCGCCACTCATAACCGGCATAAACAATCGCACGCCCTTCACCACTCAGCGGTGTGCCATCGGCATACTGGCCTTCAAGCGCAACGGTGTAATTATCCGCTGCGGTTTTGCTGACCCGCAGTGATGCGTCAAAGGTGCCTTTACCCGGCATATAACCGGTCATGGCCCAAGTACCGTTCAGTGACTTTTTGTTTACTTTCTGCCAGTTATTCCAGGCATCACTGTTGAACGGGTAATCTTTCGCTAGCTTAGGTGCCACATTGGTCAGCGCAATATCGAACCATGCGCGATCTCGTGCTCCGGCATGGAATTCAGCGGTTGGCTGCTGTCCCATATGGAAATGGATCAGGTGCTTCCATTCATCTTCTGTACGACGCTGCAGTGCGACACGTGCACCGGAATGACAACGAACACAGGTTTCCTGTACCAGTTGATCAAAAGACTCAACGACGTTCGGTTCCTTCTCCAGTAGGTATCGCACACCGTCTGTTTCTGACGGTGCCAGACCCTGTGTATCCGCCAGATGTTTCACCAGCGTGCGCTTCTCTTCCGGAGAGATCACCAAGCCGCGTTGCTGTTGCATGCGGCTAATAGTCATCATCCAGCCTTCAGGTGTTTTACGCTGTTCGCTGATACGTGAGAACGGGGTTGCCGATTCTCCCGTTTCGGTATGACACGACAAACAGCGATCGCGAATGATGCTCTCTGCATCTGCAGCCTGAGCTGGCATCGTCACTAAACCCGCAAGGGCCAGTGCACCAGTTCCCAGAAGTGCGCGCGTTGTCTTGTTATTATTCAAGGCCATCACTCCTTAATAGTTCGTGATTCTAGATTCGCACCGGTAACCGCCACAGCACAGTACTGAAAGCGATATGTTGAGCCTGACCCGCTGATGCAGGCCCAACTGGTGTGCTATCCAAAGTAACCGCATGGTGTAAATAAAATTCCGCGCTTTTGTTCGAAGATGTAGGCAGATGTATCAAGATGTAACAGGCAATCAAAATTGTAAAATAAGCCATTGTTTTGTTTGATATTCTGGAAACCACGGAGTAAATATAAGTACTGATAGCGGGCATCTTAGACAGAAATCGGGTGTTTCGCTCAGGTTTATGTAACGCTTATTCAATTTTGGATCAGTCACTATGGTTCCAGACAGCCCAACCAACGCCCACATCTTAATTGTTGAAGATGACTTTGCCTCCCGCTCCCTCCTTGTCAGCTACTTTGAACGTGAGGGTTACCGGATCAGTGAGACAGAACAAGCTGACGACCTCGTCAAACGGGTAGAAGACGACAATGTAGATCTGGTGTTGCTGGATATTAATCTACCCGGTAAAGACGGTCTGACGCTGACACGGGAGCTGCGGGCTGCGTCTCGCGTGGGCATTATTCTGGTCACCAGTAAGGGCGATGAAATTGACCGCATCGTGGGATTAGAGCTGGGTGCTGACGATTACGTCACAAAACCCTTCAATCCACGTGAGCTGTTGGTGCGCGCAAAGAATTTGCTGTGGCGTGTACGCAGTCAGGATAAAGACCCACGGGAAAATGCCCGCCAGGTCGCAGTATGGAACTTCGAAGGCTGGTCACTGGATGGCAGCAAACGTCTGCTGACAGCATCTGATGAAACCAGTGAACGTTTGCCTGAAGGCGAGTTTAAGCTACTCCATGCATTGATCGCCCACCCTGGACAGGTCTTGTCACGGGATCAACTGATGGATGCTATACACGACCGTGAATGGACACCCAATGACCGCTCGGTTGATGTCCTGGTCGGCCGCTTGCGAAGAAAGCTACGTGATAACCCCGCCGACCCGCACTTTATACTCACCGCCCATGGGGCGGGTTATATGTTTGCCGGTGAGCTGGAGTAACTTTTGATGTCGACCCTGCCCGGCTACCGCATTACCAAGCATCTACATAAAGGCCGGCGCAGTAACGTCAGTCGAGCAATTCGTACGCAAGATGACACCTCGGTGGTGATCAAACAGCTGAATGCCTCGCAGGCAACGGGTGAAGAGATCGGCCTGTTCCAGCATGAGTATGAGCTGCTCTCTACGCTGGATATTCCTGGCGTCATACGACCCCTGACACAAATTCATACCGAGCAGAGTATCGCGACCGTTTTTGATGATCTCGGTGGCAGTTCGTTGCGTCAGGCACTTAACCGTGGTGACCACCCTTGGTATGGCTGGTTACCATTCGCGGTCAGCCTGGCAGAACTGATCGGCCGCATCCACAAAGCCCAGATTATTCATAAGCAGATCTCACCGGACAATATCATTATCGATGAAGCAGATCCGGCGAACGGGCTGCAGATCATCGACTTCACGCAGGCAACCCATCTTCAGCGCGAACAGGCCACCTGGAACTACAACCAGCTAGCGGAAGACACCCTGCCCTACATCGCGCCCGAGCAGACAGGACGCATCAACCGCGCCATCGACTACCGCACGGATTTTTATGGCTTAGGTGTCACCCTCTATGAATTAATGACGGGCCGACCGCCTTTTCGTGATGAAGACCGTATGGCACTCGTGCACAGTCATATAGCCAAACAACCTGATCCACCGCATCTGATCAATCGCGAGTTACCCGAAGTGGTCTCTCAGATCATCATAAAGTTACTGGCAAAGGATGCGTCCGAACGATACCAATCGATCTTTGGATTGATTCAGGACCTGAAAACCTGCGAAGAGGAGTGGCAGCGGAATAAGCGAATCGAAAGCTTTAGCATCGCTTCAGAAGATCGCTCAGAACGCTTCGAAATACCCCAACGACTCTATGGCCGCGCCGACATCATAAAACGGTTGCTGAGCAGTTATGACCGCACAACCCGCGGGCACCAGTCGCTGGTCATGATTTCGGGATATGCTGGCATCGGCAAATCCAGCCTCGTGCATGAGATCCGTCAGTATGTGAATGCCAAAGGCGGTAGCTTTGTCAGTGGCAAGTTCGATCAGTTTCGCCGCAACAGGCCCTATGCAGCGATCACCTTCGCCCTGCAAAGCCTGATCCGTCAGCTACTGACAGAATCGGAAAACAGCATTGCTCTGTGGCGTGCAAAGCTACTGGAAGCACTTGGCGACAACGCACAGGTGTTTATCCGTCTGATTCCTGAGCTGGAGTTGATTGTCGGAAAGCAACCCAACGCACCTAAGCTGGCGCTGACAGAGGAACAAAACCGCTTCTCCCGCTTATTTATGCGTCTGATTCAGACGCTGGCATCAGGAGAACGTCCATTAGTCCTGTTTCTGGACGATCTTCACTGGGCAGATCTGGCATCGATAAGCCTGATCGAAACTATCGCACAACAGCAGTTATCACACTTGATGTTGGTGGGCAGTTTTCGAGACCAGGAGGTAAAATCCACCCATGCGCTTGCCACGGCACTCCAGCGTATCCGCAACGCCCGGACGGAGCTCACAGAATACCGCTTAGAACCTCTGACACTGTCGCAAGTGAATCAACTGATCGCAGATACGCTGCAATACAACCCGGATCGTTGTGCGTCTCTCGCGCGAATCAGTATTGAAAAAACGCAGGGTAATCCGTTTTTCCTCAACCAGTTCCTCACCACCCTCTATGAAGAGGGCCTGATCAGCTTTAATCGCGGGCACTGGGTCTGGAATGAAGAGAGTATTCGCCAACAGGAGATGACAGATAACGTTGTTGATCTGATGGTCAACAAGATTCAGAAGTTGTCTCCGAACACACAAAAAATGTTACAGCTTGCCTCCTGTCTGGGTAGCCCATTCAGTCTGCGTATTTTATCCATCGTACACCAACGTTCACCGCAAGAGACCGCCGCAGATCTGTGGCAAGCGATGGCTGAGCGGCTGATCTTGCCACTCGATAACTACCACCTGCCCCGCCAGCCAAGTGCTGACAGCACCCGGTATCGATTTATTCATGACCGCGTACAACAAGCTGCCTACAGCCTGATATCAGATGCCGCGCGTTTACCGGTACATCTTAAGATTGGTCAGCTGGCGTTGGATAATTTCGATTCAGAGGAGTTCGAGAGCCGGATTTTTGAGGTAACAAACCATCTCAACATCGCACGTGACCTGCTCAAGGAAACAGACGAACGCTTAAACCTGGCGGAGCTGAACTTAAAAGCGGGTATTGGCGCACGTGATGCAGCCGCTTTTGAAACAGCCTATGACTATTTCAATACAGGATTAGAACTACTGCCCTCCAACCGATGGCAAGACCATTACGATTTGACCTTGTTGTTGCATACCAACGCGGCTGAAACGGCTTATATCCGTAATGACTTTGAACAGCTACAACGGCTCATTGAGCACGTTCTGACCAATGCACAGAGTCTGCTGGAAAAAGTACGGATGTACGAAATCCTGATTCAGGCGCACATCTCCCGCAATGCTTTCGACTCGGCATTGGATACAGCACTGAAGGTATTGGATCTGCTGGGGATTACAATTCCAAAGCACCCGAGCAATACCTATAGCTGGGCCAACAAGTTAAAGACTCAGTGGATGCTGAAGCAAACTCCGCCAGAATCTGTGCTTAAGATGCCCGCAATGACATCGGATGCCGTCCTCGCCGCCCTGCCAATCATGGCCAGTATGTTTGGTGCGGTTAAATTCTCCAGTTCCGAGCTGCGCCCGCTGATTATGGCGAAGCAGGTTGAACTGACGCTGAAACACGGTTTAGGCCCGTCTTCAGCACTGGCATTCGCCGGTTACGGTGGCGTATTGTGCGGGCGATACAATGCCATTGTTCAGGGATATCGTCTGGGAAAAACGGCACTGGCCATTGACGAACGCCTGCCTTCCCGGCTCACGCACCATAAAACCTTATCGTTGTTTAATAGCTATATCCGCCACTGGAAGGAGCCTCTGAGCAATACACTTGAGTCCTTACAGAAAGGCTATCATCTCGCACTGGATTGTGGGGACGTAGAATGGGGCACCTATTGTATTGCGGCATACATCCAGTATGCGTTTACGCTTATCAAAGATATGGAAGGCATTCAGCCTCAGCTGGAGCAGTACATGCTTCGCATGCAGGCAACCGGGCAAAAACAATCTGAACAATATTCTAGATTAGCCCTACAAAGCATTGATAATATTAGAGGTATTAGCGATTCTCCAACGCGTCTGGATGGCCGCTACTACTCTGAGGACAGTGCCCTTTCAGACTACAAAGAGAACAACCATCGTACGGCTATCTGCCTGCAACACATGTATAAAGCACTGCTCTTTTACATGTTCGGCGAGTACGACCAGGCCGCATTTCATGGCCGACAGGGTGAAAGTTACATCTCGTCCATTCACGGCACGTATGCTCAACCGTGGCTGCACTATATCAGCGCGATGGCCCAGCTGGCGTTGATTCCCAACACGAATCTCTTGCACCAGCCGGTACGTCTACGCCATATAAAACGAATCCAGAAGATGACTCAGGGCTGGGCGAAGCACTGCCCAACCAACCATCTTCACCACTACAAACTGCTGACGGCCGAACTGGCGCGCGTGCAGAAACGTTATACCACTGCGATGGATCTGTTCGATGAAGCGATCGCTGCCTGCCGCGAAAGTGAAATCATGCTGGATCTGGCGCAGGCCCATGAGCTAGCAGCCCGCTTATATCTCGACTGGAATAAACCCAAGATAGCGGGTTCGTACTTGAATGACTCCGTGAAACTCTATCAGTCGATGGGCGCAAACGCGAAAGTAGAACAGATGTTTCGGGTTTACAGTGAGCTACTGGATCCTCGCGAAACACCGAACACCAACGGCCGAACAATTATTGGCGATAATCATGCCCCGTCAGTATTAAGCAATCAGGCCATTGATATTGCGTCGGTCATCAAAGCATCCCACGTGATTGCAGACGAAATCGTCCTGGAAAAGCTGCTGGGTCGATTGATGACACTGGCACAAGAGAATGCAGGCGCGCAGCGCGCTATTCTCGCACTTAAACGTGGCCCTGCATTATATATCGAAGCCGAGGCGGGTCTGGATCGCGATCCGACATTCTTCAGCAGCATGGCCGTTGAGGATGGCAGCGATAAGTTACCGGTTAATGTTGTGCACTATGTTGCCCGCACCAAAGAAACGGTGGTACTGGGTAACGCTCTGGAGCACGAAATGTTTATGCACGACAGCTATATTCGTACGCATAATCCACGCTCCCTGTTGTGCATGCCAATCTTGTACCACGGTGATCTGACAGCAGTACTGTATCTGGAGAACAATGAGAGTTCAGACGTATTTACACGCGAACGTCTGGAAACCCTACAGATTTTGTCCGCTCAAGCGGCAATCTCCATAGAAAACGCCAAACTTTACTCGAGCCTTGAACAATCAGAAGTGGAATTCCGGTCCCTCTTCGAAAACGCCGTAGAGGGTATTTTCCGAGCATCTTCTGACGGCTCTTTTCTTTCAGCAAACCCGGCACTGGCGCACATTCTGGGCTACGAATCACCCCAGGCATTTTTGGATACGATTACCGATGTCGCGAGCCAGTGCTTCGAAAACCAGGATGCGCTGGATCAGTTCATGGTTCGGCTATCCAGCGAGAATCAGGTGCAGAGCTTCGAAACCCGCTGGCTAAATGCTTGCCAACAGCCACTGGATGTCTCCATCTCAGCCCGGCGAGTACTGGACGATAAGCAGCAAGTACTCTATTACGAGGGCTCGCTCACCGACATTAGCGAACGTAAAAGCCGGGAAGTAGCTGAGCATGAGCGCCTCGCTGCTGTGGTCGCACGAGAAAAAGCGGAAGCCGCAAGTGATGCTAAATCACAATTCCTCGCCACCATGAGTCATGAAATACGCACACCGATGAACGGTATTTTGGGTATGGCGCAACTCCTGCAGCGGGGAGACCTGAGTGCCGAACAAGTACATCAGGTTAAAGCCATCTACAACTCTGGCCAGTCGTTGCTATCCATCCTTAACGATGTCCTCGATTTCACCAAGGTGGAAGCCGGACAGGTTGATCTGGAACATCGAGACTTCTCGTTACAGCAGTTATTGGAGGAACTTCAGGCCATATTGCGCCCCACTGCTGATGAAAAATCGTTGGACCTGATTGTTCGATATGATCACGATCTGCCCGAATGGGTAAACGGAGATCGCCGTGTCATTAATCAGGTTTTGATGAACCTTTGCGGGAACGCACTGAAGTTCACTCAGCAAGGCTTGGTCGCAATCCGCATCAAGCTACTACACAAAGATACGCCGCAATTTCAGGTACGTTTTGAGGTAGAAGACAGCGGTATCGGTATTCCGGTTGAAGCCCATGAAAAGATCTTCCAGCACTTTAGTCAGGCGGATAGCTCCATTACCCGTCGATTCGGTGGTACCGGCCTTGGGTTATCGATCTGTAAACGACTGGTTGAAGCACAACAAGGTCAAATTGGCTGTAACAGCACCCCTGAAAAAGGCAGCCTGTTCTGGTTTGAGATTCCACTTAAGGCTGCGACTGAGACCCATCCTGCCCCAACACACGCGGTTGATATTGGCATTCAGGCGCCCCTGAATATTCTGTTGGTGGAAGATACTGAAATCAATCAGCAAGTCACCGCAGGTTTGCTGGAGAGTGACGGACACACGGTTACAATTGCCGACGATGGATTCACCGCCCTATCGCTACATAGCGATAATGACTACGATCTGATCCTGATGGACATCCATCTACCTGATATGGATGGTATGGAGACGACCCGGCGCATGCGTCAGCATCCAAATGCAAACAAAGCGGCCGCTAAGATTATTGCATTTACTGCGTCAGTAACGGATGCAGAGATCCAGTATTACTATGCTGCGGGTGTGAATGCCGTCCTTTCCAAGCCTCTGCAATTTGCTGAACTAAAACAACTGCTAGCAGAACAAACACCGATGAATCCAAAAACCATGACGGATCACAGCAGCCATACACGGTTAAATCTAGCCCTGTTACAACAACATCGTGAAATGCTGGGTGACGAACAGCTTAGCGTGTTGCTTCAGCGTTTTGTGCAGCAATCAGACGAGCTCTTCCAACAGTTACAAACTTCGTCACAAAGTAGCGAATGGCATAACGTGCAGCAACTCGCACACAAACTGGCAGGCGCCAGCTCCAACTTTGGCCTCGATGAGCTGAGCCTCTTATGTAAAGGAATTGAAACAGGTGATACGCATAATCATGAATCTGTAAGAAAACAGGTAGAACACGCGTATCACATTTATTTGCAAAGCCTCGAAGATCTACGCGGCTTTCGAGTCGTTCAAAGCGAATAGACCGCTTTTGTAAACCAAATCATCCATAGGTGTATCAATTAACTTGCATGATTTTCATCCAGTTAACAACCTCGCTCTAGCCCCCGTTATGCCTGCTATCAAGCGGCTTCAGAGCAATACATTAAATTGAATTGAGTTTGTTTCGGACAATTCAGTATTCACAGCCCTTCCTTTAATCTGTTGAATTAAAAGACATTTCATAAACACACATAAATTTGAGGTCATGCGTTTATCTATGCGCAAGCTGCTGTAACTGAATATTGATCCGCTCCCAACCGCTTTGGCATCACTAGACTAATAATGACGAGATAAATAACCGCAGAACACTAGTCTTTATCAAGCTACATTCTGTATTTTCACACTCCAATTGAACTGTAAATGCGACGTTACACAGCGGCTGGGTTCGGGAGGACTTTATGAAACGTTCAATATCTATGTGGAGAATATTGACGTTAACACTGATTACAGTGCTTAGCAGCACACAGTCTTATGCCCTATCTATTCAGCCAGAACGACCATACTACGGGCCCTTCAGCGTGATATCTCAGTTATCCGTACAGAATGAGTTTCAACTACCATCGGACACGCCTACCGACGTAGATATTAAACCAGCCCATGACGAACTTAACGCCGAACAACGAGACGCACAGAAATCACGTAAGGCCTTAGATATGAGGGATTTTTATCTGAAGCTTCTTATATTGAAAGGACGCGGAAACTGACATGACCGTGTCATCCATAAAAAATGTAAAGCGTGCTTAACGGATGAAAACTACTCAAGCCCGTTTGTTCGCGATGCCGACATCGCTTCACTAAACTGAATATACACTGAACACCCGCCCTGACACGTACAACCCCATTTTTAGAAGGTGGATCAGGTATGAATACCTTGCGGAGAAAACAAAAAGGTTTAGCAACCATTGAATATGCGCTTGCCGGCGTACTGGTTGCAGCCGTTGTCGTCGTTAGTTTCCAATCCCTCGGAAATACGGTTACAGGCAATATTGATAATCTTTCGATTGCAATGAACAGCGGTGCCCCGATCACTCCTAATGGAGGTGGCGGCGATACATCGACAACTACGAGCTCGTCTACTAGTTCAAGCAGCAGCTCGCCAGATAGCGGTGACAGCAGTTCAGGCAACTCCAGTGATACAGCATCCAACAATGCTGGCGGCAGCACAGGTGACACTGGAGGGTTCTCAGGCGGCAGCGACGGATCAACAAATAGCTCTGGTGGGTCCGCAGATGGTAATGGTAGCTCTACAAATGGCACCGGCGGGTTCGCAGGGGGTAACGGTGGCTCTACAAGCGGTACCGGTGGGTCCGCAGGTGGTAACGGCGGCTCTACAAGCGGCACCGGCGGGTTCGCGGGGGGTAATGGTGGTTCTACAAACGGCACCGGCGGGTTCACAGATGGTAATGGTGGCTCTACAAGCGGTACCGGTACCGGCGGGTTCGCAGATGGTAACGGTGGCTCTACAAGCGGTACCGGTGGGTCCGCAGGTGGTAACGGTGGCTCTACAAGCGGTACCGTTGGGTCCGCAGGTGGTAACGGTGGCTCTACAAGCGGTACTGGCGGGTTCGCAGATGGTAACGGTGGTTCCACAAACGGTACCGGCGGGTTCGCAGACGGTAATGGAGCTTCTACAAGCGGCACCAGCGGGTTTGCGGGGGGTAACGGTGGCTCCGCAAGTGATACAGGCGGCGTCACAGGTGGCAATAGTGGCGGTATAGCAAGCACCGGCGATTTGGGTTCTACCGCAGCGGGTATTGAAGGCGAAAGTGGCTCCAGTAATGTTTCCGCCAAGAGCCCTTTAGCTGACTCCAATTCCAATGCAGCGGCTTCATCGGGTAGCGCTTTGTCTTTGGCCTCCAATAGTTCGGGCTCTACAACGCACAAGGCCGCTAAATCAGCGTCTCTGGGGCCTGACTCAGAAGGAGAGTTGGGTACGACGTTCTGGCTCCTATTATTTGGACTATTCCCGTTTTTTTGGTGGATTCTATCCAAACTCATTCGTAACGATGATCGACAACAACCACGTAGCCGACGTCATATTGCAGCTTAGACTTGTATTCAGTCCCCAGCTGATAAAAACTTCTTGAACCTCTGTTCGAAACGCCTCCGAACAGAGGTTTTCCCGTTTAATTGGACAGAGAATTCATTGATGAAGCGCTTCTTCAGTATATTGTTTGCCACACTAATCGCCCTCCATGCGCATGCTGATTTGGAGTGGATATCCCCACTGAGCACCGACCATCCTAATGTTGGTAAAGTTTACGATTTACGGACACAAGAAGCCGTTGAACCTCAATCATTACTGGCTGCATTGAAGAATCATGATGTTATCTTAATCGGTGAAAAGCATGACAACCCTGATCACCATCGCCTGGAACAGATCATATTGGGGACATTAATAAATGCTTCTGACAAACCTTCGGTCATTCTTGAAATGCTTGATGAGAGCCAATCTAATGCCACAACCATAATCCAGGCTTCGGATTCTGACGACGAGCTTAAAAAAACACTTAACTGGAACGAAAAAGGTTGGCCTTGGGAGTACTATGGACCTATCGTTCGCCAAATCCTCTCTGAAGACGCAACGCTCTTAGTGGGTAACATATCGCGCAGCAAAGTTAGAAGCATCTACAAAGACGGCACAGAAGCTTTAATCACTGATTCGCGGTTTAAGACAGTGCTTGAAATGAGCAATACAATCCGATCATCTCTTCTGGACGAAATTTACGAGCAGCACTGTGAAATGATGCCCCGAGAGCGTTTATCACCCATGGTAAATATCCAATTGGCACGAGATGCATATATGGCTGCAGCAATTGATGGCGTGAAATCGTCACAGACGATCCTCATTGCGGGTGGGTACCATGTCCGCAAAGATACGGCCGTTCCGCTGCATCTGCGTCTGAGAAAAAGTAACAAACACCCCTTGGTAATCATGTTGCAAGAAGTTGATCCAACGTTACAAAACAATCAAGATACTCTCCGGGAGATGCAACGTCAGGCTGACTATGTTTGGTTTACTCCTCGCTTCACTGATCGTGACTACTGCAAAGACCTCAAAACAAGTCAGAAATAAATATCCGTTACAGAGTGCTTTATTTTGGCTGGCCGAACAAATGCTTTTAAACATAGAAATATCAGACCAAGACAACAAATTACGAAATACTTCGTATTGCCCTGATACTACTTTAGGTCCTTAATTAACCTTAACTGTTACGGCTTTTCCAGCGAAAGAGCCGACAACAGGCGGGCTTCCTGATCAAAGCCGAAAATCAGGAAATCCGGAGAGCAAGGATGCTCCAGAGCTCTATATGAGCAGATACTGAATACATATTACGATTTTCTACAGTGAAGAGTTGTTCAAAGCCGAAAGACAATTCCTTACTGTCTCGATCCTAAGGGCACGTTATTCGTGCCCTTTCTTATTTCTGCCCTCCTCTTACTACTTTTTTTAGAAGTACTGACCAACTATCAGGTAATACTTCTGCCATACCTGTATGTGTTTTTTATTTGTCATTTCAAACACGCATAAAAAACACAGGAACCCGAAGGTTCCTGCGAACTCCAGCATGAGAAATCGCTAGACAGCCAAGGTGACAAGAAAAAGAGGGCTGCTACCAGCATGATGGCCGGCAGCAGCGAGGGGGAAAACGGGAAAGGATTACTTGTTGATATTAAGGGTCTGAGGCACTGTATATTCCAGCAGCCCTTCCTGTCCGAACTCCACACCAAAGCCAGACATTTTACAGCCACCAAACGGAGCATGTGGCAGCACTTCAGCGTGACCGTTAATCCATGCAGTTCCGCACTCCAGGCGTTGAGCGATCTTCTGAGCGCCTTCAATGTCAGAAGACCAAACAGAACCACCCAGACCCACATCGCAGCTATTCGCCCGCTCTACCGCATCATCTACGTCACTATAACGAATGACAGGCAGTGTTGGACCAAACTGTTCCTCAGTCACAATACGCATATCATCGGTAACGTTGGCGACAATAGTAGGTGGATAGAAGAAACCTTTGCCTTCTAACGGCTGACCGCCGCATAGAACAGAGGCTCCATTTTCTCTGGCATCATCAACCAGGTCTTTAACCAAATCGAACTGGTCCTTGTTTTGTACAGGGCCGAAGGTCGTACCTTCTGCCATACCGTCACCCACAGATTGAGCGTTGGCGAGTTCAACCAACTTGTCACACACTTGGTCATATTGGGTTTCATGAACATACAGGCGCTTCAGTGCTGCACAGGTCTGCCCCATGTTCAGGAATGCAGTCTGGAAAATACCTTCGGCAATCGCGTTTACATCAGCATCCGGCAGGATAATACCTGCGTCGTTACCACCCAGCTCCAGTGTCAGACGCTTCAGGTTACCGGCGGCGTTACGCATAATGGCCTGACCGGTTGGCGTGGAGCCCGTAAATACAATCTTACGAATTTTTTCGTGACCGGTGATCGCACTACCAATACCGCTTTCGCCAGTCACGAGGTTCATGACACCTGCAGGTACTTCTTTACTGATAATTTCAGCCAGCATGATGGTGTTCAGGGGTGTCAGGCCGGATGGCTTACAGACAACCGTATTACCCGTACGTAGCGCTGGCATGATATGCCACACTGCAATCATGAGCGGCCAGTTCCATGGGGTAATGGAGCCCACTACGCCCAATGGCTTGCGGTGAAGTTCAATGCGCTTGTTATCGCTGTCTTCCAGTACCTCTACAGGAATCTCCAAATCCGCGGTGTAACGCGTCCAGGCAACAGCTCCACCAACTTCGGCCTGAGCCAGGAACATTGGCTTGCCCTGCTCTTTTACAATGATTTCAGCCAGCTCAGCCGCATTCGCTTCGATACCGTCGGCGATACGGTGTAACGCTTGTTTACGCTCTGCATCACTACTGTACTGCCAGGTTTTAAATGCCTCATCTGCCGCATCTACGGCATCATTCAACTGCTCAACGGTTGCGTATGGACACGCTGATACAACCTCTTCGGTTGCCGGGTTGATTACATCAAAAGTTCCCCGGCCACCCGCAACTTGTTCGCCATTAATAATTAAACTGTATTCTCTCTGCATGGAGGTTGGTCCTTTATTGTCTTCTTATAGCCATTAAAACCGGACTCATTGCTGAGTCCGGCGAATAACGTGTCCGTCCGCTGTGATTAGAACGGTACGATAGCCAGTACCTGGAAGTAGGTATTGGTGTCAGTGTTACCTTGTGTGCTGCTTGCAGAATCAGGTTTAAAGAAACCCAGCAATGGACTAACGATCAAGTGATCATTAACAACCCATTCCGCATATAGATTTAACTCTTGAGCGTCAGAACGTGCAGCCAGACCACTGGTGTCTTCGAAGTCGAAGTACAACGCACCGACCGTCAACAGCTCCGTTGGGTGAGCCTTCACACCAATGTGATGAACATCAACACCGGTATTGCCAGGACCCGCTGCCGCATAATTGGCCCATACTTCACCTTGGAACCACGTACCGTAGCCACGGTTAAAACCGGTAAAGAGCTGATCATAACCTTTGTCAAAAGTGCTATATCGGTAGTTCACACTTGGTGACCACGCGACGTCTGCAAATGTCCAGCCGCCTTCCACGTACCAAGCACTCGCGTCTGGTGCACTATTCCCCTGAGTCTGATCAACGTATTCAGCAGACAAGAATAGGTTTTCTACCCCCGCATTACCTTGATAGCGAAGGCTGATGTTTTTCTGACCATCTCGCTGAAGATTATCAAAAGCACCACCCGCGATACCGGTTGGATTAACATCCATTCCTTTCAGATACATCAGTCCAAAAGTACCCATCTCACTGTTGTGCTCGATGTTGATACCCGCCATTTCTGGACGACCCTGAGCCTTATTGTCAGACTCGAACCAAAATAAGTCGGACCTCAGGCCTTCGTCTCCACCGACTTTAAGCCATGCAGTCTTGTCGAATGCTTTACGACCTGCCAGCCAATATGCGCCGCCGCGGCTTAACTCTGAATCAATTGCTTCGCCAAAGTTAAGAGAGTCACCATTCATTAGAAAACCATCACCAAGCGTGATGTTCTGACGACCCACCGAGAAATCCACTAAGCCTGTGCGCGCACCTATATAGATATCTTCTAGTTTGGTCTGACGTTCATTACCATTGGTCGTACCAGATGCTTCACCATCACCCCATGCACCGCTCGTAAGTGCATTTATAGCCCCATATACGGCAACATCGTTTGCAACGACTTTATTTCCAGAGAAACCGTATTTTGCATAGGCTTCCCCCCAGCTTGGCTTGCTCGCTGAGTTGCCGTAAGTTTCCTGACTGCTGAAATAACCTGCAATCACTTCCAAATCAAAGTTCAGCTCAGTACCGTCTTCATTAACCAGGTTGTACGCAGACGCTGTACCTGATGCAGCAGCAATTGCCGCCCCCAGCAAAACACCGGAAAGCCGGCGCTTCATCTTTGAGTTCATTGTGTTCGTCCTCCGCAGTAGCGCATTTTTTATTTGTTTTTATTCAAGAACTTCACTTCAGCAGGAAGGGGGGCTGCTGGTATGCAAAAGTTCGATATGGCTAGAGTACCTACACGCTGTAAACAGGATTTGCGGCGGATGTAGTGAGTTGTGCAGAGATGTAACGACTTGTAATAGATAAAGGAACATGACAGTTTCAGATCACATCGATTGGAATCACAACATTCGACGCAGCAAAACAGACCGATCGGTTAATCAACGATTCTTAAAGCCCGTAGAATACAAAACAGGTTTAACCACCCTATTCGTCGCCTGGGTTTATCTCATCAGGATCAAATCATGTGCACACAGGTATTTTGATGAGGATGTCAGGATTGAATACGCTTGGGATAGAAAGGTCAGCTTTCGAGTGATCAGCGAGCGTTGATCCAAAACTGCCTGTTTTTATAGCTAAGAATCACACCGTCCTGGGTAATCTGCTTAAGGGTCAAGCCCGCGGCAATTGAATCACCTTCACGTAAGCGCTGACCGTTAATCTTGACCATTCTTGATGCCGCTTTGGACGAGAATATGTGAACGCTGAACGTGAAATCTGGCAACGACTTTTGGAACGCTGCAGGCAACTGTTTCTGATGTGGTATACCTGCGTAGGGGTCAGGCATGGAAGGAGTGATCTTCGTAACAGGCGGTGTCAATGACGCAACGGGAACGGGTGACGGAACGACCTTAGCGATCGTTTTGGCCACTGGTTTTGGAATGGATTGTGGCTTTTTCGTTAATGATGCAGCCTTCTGTGCCTTAAGGTTATCCGCATACCGTGTTGGGGCAACCGACATATCACTTGCGCGTGCGCTGGCCGTGCGAATTTTGACGTTCTCTACATCGGACAGCACCTCGGCCGATAGCAACCAATCATCATTTCTTAACGGAGGATCTTTAGCATCAATGGGAAGCTTCACTGTCACCGTATTGTTGTCATTGGGATCTACTACCGATGCAGGTGCAACCTGTTGAGCCGAAGATGCCGAAAACGGTGATAACAGAACGGTACCACCTATTAGCGCAATCACAATTCCGAGGAAAACAGCGCCCGCCCATAGATAGGAGGTCGTCTTGTTGCTCGGTGTTTCAGGTAATGGAAGTGTTTGAGTTTGAATATCGGGAATACGTCCGCGATTTCGATCGTGATCTGAGTGCTTAAGTGCATCAAGGATATAGGACATTTCACACACCTCCCTCTTTTGCTTCAAGCATTGGATCATCTTTCTGAGTAACAGAATTCAGAAGAATGGCTGTATGAGGTCCGACAACTCCGTCCGGTACTAACCCATGACTTTCCTGAAAACGTTTAACCTGTCTGACCAGCCCGTTATCGTACTTTTGAAAACGGAAATAACGTGGAGCCCGACTTTGAGCAAATGCGAGTTGACGATCCAACCAGATCACCTCCGGCCCCTCGGTGCCAGGATGAATAGGCGCTTTGTAATGTTGAGGGACGCGCCATACAACAGTGTATTTTCCCTCAACCCACAGTTTAAGATCCTCTATACCCACCAAGCGAACTTCACCTGCAATAAACACCTTGGCCACGCCGTTATGTACACCTAATAACGTCGCATAGAAGCTTTGCCCTTTGGCGTTAAACAGGCTGATCACTGCTGGATGGTTCAGGTTAATCAGCTCATCTAAACTACCGATTTTGAAGAGACATCTGAGACCATTGGCTTCAGCAAACCGACAGACGGCCGGCTGCTTCCTGGGCTCATACGTAAGGCCCCATTGCTGCATCAATGTTTTATATGCCTGAACTTCAGTGCGACGCGTGTCGGTTCCGGTTGGCCACTGCCAATTCGCTGGATTAGACAGTTCCTTTCCGCCGACTACCGTTTCATCACTCTGCTCGGTAAGCTCCATTTCTGACAATGTCGAAGTGCTTTCATCGTGACGTAATGGGTCGCTTATCTGATGCGTCACCGCCTGTAAGCTCTCAAACAGGTTATTGTCCGGCATGTTCTTAATCAGAACCAAACTCAAGGTAACAATCGCAACTAATGACCCTATCATCACAATCGGTCTTGAGTACCACGCCGCGGTTGATCGGCCATCTGGTGTTTCACCAAATACCTCATTGGCAGCTTTGCCCAACGTGCCCGCTTCCACCCGACTCTCCCTCTGCACATAAGCCCCCAATAACGCCCTGTCACAGATGATATTTACTAACCTTGGAATGCCTTTTGTCAGCCGGTAAAGACGTTTGATGGAGGAAGGAGGAAATAGCTGCCCATCAACACCCGCTACAGACAGGCGGTGAGCTACATACGCAGGTAATTCGTTTTGTGATAGCGCCCGCAGATGATAGCGCGCAGTAATTCGCTGATTGACTTGTCTTAGCTCTGGTTTTGACAGTTTCTCGGTCAGTTCAGGTTGTCCAATCAGAATAATTTGCAACAGTTTCTGCGTGTTTGTCTCAAGATTGGTCAACAAACGAATGGTTTCGAGTACGTCTGCGGATAAGTTCTGAGCTTCATCGATAATCAGAACCGTGTGTTTGTCATTGCGGTGATTATCTAAAAGATGCTGATTGATCGAATCAACATAATCTTTCAACTCACTG
Source organism: Pontibacterium sinense (assembly GCF_015209595.1). GTDB lineage: Bacteria > Pseudomonadota > Gammaproteobacteria > Pseudomonadales > Balneatricaceae > Pontibacterium > Pontibacterium sinense. The sequence continues at coordinate 53,726 of NZ_JADEYS010000026.1, forward strand.
TTTTTGGCACAGAAAATCCGGAGATCGTCGCAGATAGCGGCAAGCAGCTCTATTGCGCTGTATTGAGGGTTAAGAACAAAGGCTACTTCTGTATTTTCCGGTAGCTGCTCCAGTAAACAGCGAGATACTGTCGTTTTACCGGTGCCAACTTCGCCCGTCAGCAGCACAAACCCACCGTTGCTGTTTATACCGTAAAGTAAATGTGCCAGTGCCTCGCGATGCTGTTCACTCATAAATAGGAAACGAGGGTCTGGTGCTATCGCAAATGGCGGTTCGGATAATCCAAAGTAGTTACTGTACATGGTAAGTATCCCTTGGTTACACATACCAATATAGAACCCTTAGGCGCCAAATGCTCAATATTCGTACAGCTGCTATTACACCCCCTCTCCCATTGCGTTCAAATAGCTGACAAACGCTACTTAAATGGAACGCATGTTGAACACCGATGTATTGCATTGTTTTCACAACATGTTGCGTACCACGGGCTAAACTTAAACCACCTAGTGACTGGATGTTTTGTACACACTTGTTCACTTTAATAGACAAGGTCTTTACCATGAACCCCAACACTCAACTCACACAACGAGACGATGGGGGTATACGGAAGGCACTATATGTAGATTTAGCCGAGTATCACCCCAGTAATATTGATAACTTTCAATTCTCTGATTGGGCACTTGACCGCGTTACGAGTCCACCAAGAGCCAAAGCCTGTATTCACGCACACCACTATTTGGTCGGCTTGGTGTATTTAAGCCACTTATCCGATATTCAACGCCAACAGGCGATGGAGATTGTGGGTCGTGAATACAACACCATATGGATTGCTCTGGTTGAGCATAACGATCTGTTGGATGCGAACTTCCAGCGGATGATTTGTGCCAATTTCTATGATTACTTCACGTTGCCGCTGGACAATAGCTTGGACTATCTGAAAGCAACGTTAGGCCATGCTTACGGAATCGCTCTTTTACGTTCCCTCGAAAGCCAGGGGATAAATGAGTATGAGCAAACGGAGATGGTCGGTGCCAGTGAACATATGCGCCGTGTATTTAACGAGATTCGTAAAGTCGCGAATGTTAATGCACCGGTGATGATAGGAGGAGACACCGGTACCGGCAAGGAGATGGTCGCACGCGCTATCCATCAGCGCTCAAACCGTAACGACGGACCGTTCATTGCGGTGAACTGCGGTGCACTGCCAGATACGTTGATCCACGCAGAGCTGTTCGGATATGAAAAAGGTGCTTTCACCGGTGCGTATAAACGAAAGATTGGGCGCATCGAAGCTGCCCAGAACGGTACGATTTTCCTCGATGAGATCGGTGACCTGCCCTTGGAGTTACAGGTCTATCTGCTGCGTTTTTTGGAACAGCGAACGATCGAGCGACTTGGCGGGAATGAAAGCCATCGTGTTAATGCGCGCGTTATTGCCGCTACGCATATCGATTTGGAGAAAGCGGTTGAAGAAGGACGCTTTCGGGAAGATCTTTACTATCGCTTAAATGTACTCAATATTGACATGCCTACACTCGCCGAGCGCTATGAGGATATCGAGCTACTTGCCCGCTATTTCTTCAAAAAGTTCTCCCACGAATACGAAACGCAGGTAAAAGGCTTCTCTAGCCAGGCGATTGAAGCGATGAACAAACACAGCTGGCCAGGCAATATCCGCGAGATGATCAACCGTATCCGGCGTGCGATGGTCATGGGCGAGAACCGAATGATAACGCCATCGGATCTCGGACTGTCCTCTTCCCCTGTTCAGTTGCAAGTGATGTCGCTGGACGAGGCGCGTAATCATGCAGAAGAACTCGCAGTAAAAAGTGGATTGCATTATTCCCACCATAACATTACAAAAACTGCAAAAATTCTAGGGGTCTCTCGGGTAACGCTATACCGCCTGATTGATAAGTATGATTTAAAGAAAAATGTATCAGCACCTTAACAGTTTTGCTTACCTGTTTTTAGCGCAGGCGCTTTAACTTATTGTAAATAAACGAATTAAATTAGTGGCGCGAAGGTTGCTTATTTCCTTACAGGGGATGGAGATAAGTATGCGACATAGCCTAGACACTAAAAAATATCATCGCGACAATGATGCCGGTTCAGGTTCAAATAACCAGATGCCGGCCCCTTCATCCGCATCCTCAAATCATACGCTGCCTACGTCAGCGCCTCATCTGGTTCCCTCCTTTCGCAGCCGCTCCCGCCGCCTGCTACACCAACGCGTTCATTACAGTTCTGGCCCCATTATCCTGTTATGGGATGAAATTGACGAGAACGTCCCTTCAACTGACGACAGTAACGTTTACGAAAACGACCTATCCAATCACGACGAGGATGGGAATCCATAAGGTGTATAAGCAACTGTTAAAAAGTTCCTGAACATTTGATCACTATTTATTCAGGCAAACGTATGTTTTATTCCACAACTGTATAAGACACGACCAGTTGTAAATGCTAGGATGCGCTCCGTTACAACAGTTTACAGCGTGTAAAGCAAACGATATGACGTTGGCAATACGTTGTGGGGAACAACTGTTTCGTCTGACTGGCTGAATTTTGGTAGGGAAATTCGGTAAGTACAGACACGCTTCATGCGTCTTCTTGTTACCCGCATTCGTATTCGTACGCCTTTCATATCTTATGTCCGCTTTACCACCCGAATGGCTTAACGCATCCACTTTGGACAAGGACGGTCAACGGGAACATTGATGTTGCTGGATATACGGTCTCACTGACGAGAATCAGCCATAAGGGTCTGTCCGCGGGAAAACAGTACCGCGGTTATATATTTGAAAGATCCTCTCTGGATAAAGGCACAACCTGGGAAACCAGGTGTCGCAAAGTCACGGGTCCCATCTTTGTTGTGGGGACGGCCGCACTGCCGATGGAGAGTATACCCTCGCGCGTGAATACGTAGCTGTTGAGGATCTTTCGCAAACCCAATTTGCGGAGATTCTCATGACGCTTAAAGCGCCAACGCCTACACACATACTTGCATCACTGGGCCTTACATCTGCCCTGCTATTCACATCGGGCCTCGCAATATCTGGTCCTCAGCATGATCACGCAGCCACTGCCGCGTATTCTACGCCAGCGGCTGCTCGTAAAGCGTCATCCGACACCACATCAGACTTTATCACCGCACATAAACAATGGGCCCAGGCACGAGGTGCATCTAACAAAGCACAAGCGCTGAGCAACCTGATTGCCAAGGCAGAAGCGCGTCGGGAGATGCTGGCTAAGTTAATCAAAACCAATCCTGCCGAAGCGCTGCGCGTTGCTATACCTGAAGATAAGCAAGCGGGTCTGCCCCAGAAAACGCTAGAGTTGCTAGAGCAACACGTCGAAGTTGAGGGCACGCTGGAAGTGCTTTACGAAGATTATGATGATGGCAGCCATAAACTACGTCGTTTTCTAAAAACCGAATTTAACGAGCGTTTCGAGCTGCATTTTGCGGGCAAGAACAAACACCTGGAAAATGGCGCCAACGTCAGTATTAACGGTTTGTTGCTTTCAAGTAACGACGAATACGCGAGCATTGACGGTGATGTTGCCCTGAGCGCAGATGAAGGTAGCGTACTGACACTTGCAGCAGATGGCGGCAGTACCGGTGGGAGCAATGGTGGTTCCGCAGCCAGTACAGCTACATCGGGTGAGCAGGCAACCATGGTTATTATGGTGAATTTTCAGGATAACCCAACAACGCCATGGACCCAAAACGATGTCTCTAATACCGTGTTCGGTACCGCAAATGACTTCATCATGGAAAACTCGTTCCAAAAAACTTGGTTAAGTGGTGATGTCACAGGCTGGTATACGCTTCCGCTGAGCAGCACAAGTTGTGATTCAGCAGCGATTGTTGCTGCGGCCCGCCAGGCGGCCGAGTCAAATGGCGTTAACCTTTCCGCCTATAAACGATTTATCTACGCCTTCCCTTATACCAGTGCTTGCCCATTTTCCGGCGTTGCTTCAGTGGGGGGGGAAACCTCGTCCATGCTTATCAACGGTTCAATGAAATGGCACACCGTCGCACACGAAATGGGACACAATCTGGGACTATTCCACTCCCATGCACTGGATTGCGGTTCTAGCGTGATCGGTTCTAGCTGCACCCATGATGAATATGGTGATGGTGTAGATGTAATGGGTCGTGTTCTGGGACACTTCAATGCGTTTCAGAAAGAGCGCCTCGGTTGGTTGAACAGTTCAAATATCACCACTGTCTTGAGTGGTGGCGCTTACCAGCTGGAGACATTTTCGACCCCTCAGGGCAGCAAAGCCAAAGCCCTAAAAATTGCTAAAGGAATAGATCCTGCCAGCGGTGAACAGTCATGGTACTACGTTGAATTCAGGCAGGCCGTTGGATTTGATAGCGTCTTTGCGGGTAACAACAATGTACTGAACGGTGTAGTCGTACATCAGGGAATCGATGGCAACGCTGACAGTAGCTATCTACTTGATATGACACCTAATAGTTATTCCTCAAGCTATGCCGATCCAAAAGATCCGGCACTTGTGTCAGGAACAAGTTTTATTGATGCTGATGCCGATGTAACGATTACAACCGATTGGGCTGGCAGCACAGGTGCGCAGGTCAGCATCGACATGAATGCCCAACAGAGCTGTATTTTTGCTAACCCAAGCCTTAACGTCACACCGAATCAGAGTCAGTGGGTCTCTGCCGGAACTCAGGTCGCGTACAGTGTTACTCTGTCCAACAATGACAGCAGTAACTGTAATAGCCGCACGTTCAATCTGTCCAACAGCCTGCCATCTGGCTGGTCGTCTTATTTCACCCAGAGCAGTATTAATCTGGCACCAGGTGCCAGTGTTTCTACAACACTGTACGTCTCATCAGCGGTGGCGGCTACCGATGGATTCTACAACATCAATATCACAGGTGGTAACGGCAACCACAGCGCGATCGGAACAGTCACTTATGTGGTTGATAATCCGACGCAAGCCAACAACGTACCAAATGCTTATAGCGATAGCGCCAGCACCAGTCAGAGCACACCGGTCACCATCAATGTACTGGCAAATGATAACGATCCAGATGGCGATACGCTCACGATCAGCTCACTGAGCGGCGTTTACGGCAACGCGACTATCAACAGCAACGGAACAGTTACGTTCACTCCAGCAAACGGATTCAGCGGCACGGAAGTGTTCAGCTACAGCATCTCGGATGGAAATGGGGGTTCTGCCAGTGCGAATGTAACGGTAAGTGTCAGCAGTATTAACAGTGCGCCCAGCGCATCCAGCGATAGCGCTAGTACCACTGAAAATACGCCTGTCACCATTAACTTACTCGCCAATGATAGTGACCCGGATGGTGATACGCTGACTATTAGCGCCCTGACTGGGGTATATGGCAACGCTTCTATCAATAGCAATGGTACGGTTACTTTTACCCCTGCTAGTGGCTTTGTTGGCACAGAGGTATTCAGCTATAGCATCACGGATGGTAATGGGGGCTCTTCCAGCGCGAATGTATCCGTTAACGTCACCGCAAGCACTAGCACCAACAGTGCGCCAGTTGCGGTAAATGACAGTGTCACGCTGAGTAGCACCGATTCGGTTGTCATTGAGGTACTGAACAATGACTACGATCCCGAGAACGATACATTACGAGTGACTTCAGTGAGCCAAGGCGCTAAAGGAAGTGTGCGTATCAACAGCAACGGTACGATTACCTATACGCCCGCACGTAGCTTTAAGAGCAATGATAGCTTCACTTACACCATTTTTGATGGCAGTAAGTCCGATACAGCAACCGTATCACTCAGCCTTCAGAGCAGCGGCGGCAACCCTGGCGGTAAAGGCAACGGCAAAAAGAAATAATTTCAACGTCGAGCACAACGAGAGAAAGGCGAGGGTTTCCCCTCGCCTTTCTCTTTATAACTCCTGTGTTGGTTCAGTTGAGTCCCATCTTTTCAACCACTTAGTTAAGTGGGCAGTCCCCTGGGCCATTATTGGCATTGTCCAGATCAGTTGCGAGGCCGAGCATATCGCTACGGCTACCAGTCAACGCGTCGTTCACGCTGCTAACCACGCCACTGAGGGAATATGCAACATCGCTGTTCGCCTCATTAAGCAGTGCGGCTACCGCAGCACGCAACAGAATCCGCGCAGCACCGAGGTCACCTCGACCACCTTTAAAGCGCAGTGCATCGACAAGGCTCACATTATCCAACCCGAACTTATCCGGTACATTGAACACAGACTCGAGTGACTGGCCTGTAGAGTAAACCTGCCATGAGTCGTGATGCTGAGGTACTTTCCAATAACCTGGAGTACAACCTTCGTTGCCTGCCAGCATGTTATTGAATACGCATACCACAGTCTCACCTGACGCTAAGTTAATAGCAGAAGGATCACTACCATCATCACAGCTAGCACCTACCAGCGTCCAACCAGCTGGCAATGGCATATCCTCAGCAACTGAGTAAATGCCCGGTACCAGACCGCCAGAGTCATTGGTCTGTCCATCCATTAGACTGAACTCCTGACCGTAGTTTGACGTAAAGTTAAACGACTGCACCGCACCATCTGGCTCTGTCTGTTTTTCGACAATGATATGGCCACGTTTGGTGTTGGTGAAGGTACAAACAACATGTTCACCGTCATCAATGCTGATGGTTGCTGTACGCGCACCCAGATTCCATGTAGTAGTACCAGTCACACCGTCTCTTTCATCAGTGCAAGACAGCGAGGTCAGGTCGTAATCGATCGCATTAGGATCGTTCTCGGTCACTACATATATAGCCGGTGGCAGATTCACGAAGTTCTCGGAATCAGAAACCGGAACACCTTCCGTAATGGTGGTGATACTGAACGGACCCAGATCGCCGCCATAGCCAAAGGTATCAACTCCACCATGACTGATCTTCCTGATCTCGATACTACCTGGCGCAGCCAGTTTGGTGTTGGTGAATACGCATTCGACTGTTTCACCCGGCTCTACATTGATCGTCGCGCGACGATACGTAGGACTGATTGGATTGTCATCTCCGACACTATTAGCATCACTGCACGTAATATCTGTCAGGGAGAAGAGCTGCAATGCAGGGTCATCTTCGCTAACCAGATACTGCCCAGGCAACACATCGGTGATGGTTTGAGAGCCAGTCGGAACGGCATCAGTTGTCACCAAGTTTCTCAGCAACAGATCAGGGCTACTGCTATAGGAGAACGTACCTCCCAGATCCAGCAGTGCATTACCTGTAGTCACTTTAGTGATGATGATCTGACCACGGTCGAGACGGTTGTAGAACGTACATTTCACGGTTTCGCCCGGATCCAGTTTAATGGCATTCGGATGGCTACCGTCGTCACAGGTGGCTTTGCTTAGCTGCCAACCCGCAGGTACGTTTTCGCTGACACTGTAGGTACCTGGCAACAAGTCGCCGGAACCTTTGGTCTGATTATCACTCAGGCCGAACGGTGAGCCGTAGTCGGAGGTGAAATTAAACACCTGACTATGACCATCGGGATCGGTCTGTTTCTCAACGATGATCTGACCACGGTCGAGACGGTTGTAGAACGTACATTTCACGGTTTCGCCCGGATCCAGTTTAATGGTATTCGGATGAGAACCGTCGTCACAGGTGGCTTTACTTAACTGCCAACCCGCTGGAACGTTTTCGCTGACACTGTAGGTACCTGGCAACAAGTCACCGGAACCTTTGGTCTGATTATCACTCAGGCCGAACGGTGAGCCGTAGTCGGAGGTGAAGTTAAACACCTGACTATGACCATCAGGATCGGTCTGTTTCTCAACGATGATCTGACCACGGTCAAGACGGTTGTAGAACGTACATTTCACGGTTTCGCCCGGATCCAGTTTAATGGTATTCGGATGAGAACCGTCGTCACAGGTGGCTTTACTTAACTGCCAACCCGCTGGAACGTTTTCGCTGACACTGTAGGTACCTGGCAACAAGTC
>NZ_JADEYS010000027.1 GCF_015209595.1 Pontibacterium sinense
TTGCTTGTCCATACTGCCTATCCTTAGCCATTGCTGGCTCAATAATAGGCAGTTACACAGTTTTATCTACAGTCTCAAAACCCCACATTCAGGGGTTTGATTTCCACATGCATATGCTTACATCACATCAACTTGAGGCCGCATCGCGCTGGGCGTTCTCAAACTGCTGTTCCGAAACCTTTTCCATTTGCACGGACAGCGTTTTCACCCGCTGCTTAAATTTATTGCGGTGCTTGCGCGCTATGGTTTTCACTTCCGGTATCGGCGCTTTCATTGCGTTGACCGGACGTTTGTTAATGTGAAACTCGTAGTGTAAATGCGGGCCTGTTGACCGACCACTGTTACCGGTCAGCGCTATTTTCTGGCCACGCGACACCTTTTGCCCCTTTTTCACATAGGCTTTGTTCAGGTGCAAATACCGGGTGCGATATTTACGCCCATGCTGGATCTCTATGTACAGCCCCGCGTAACGGTGGCGAATAACCCGGCTGACCACACCGTCTCCCGCAGCCACAACCGGCGTCCGCATCGGCGTCGCAAAGTCAGTACCGTTATGCGGTCGGATCGCACGTGTCACCGGATGACGGCGGCGAGGATTAAAGTTGGACGAAATTCGGTAACGTTTTTTCAGTGGAATCCGCTGGAACGCTTTTTCCAGACTATGACCTTTCTCATCAAAGAAATTGCCGTCAAAAGAGAAGATCTGAACTTCGCGCCGCTTACCCAGATAACGGAAACCTTCAATTTTGCTACTCCCGGTGTACTTCCCATCAACATATTGACGGGATAAAACCACCTGAAACTTATCACCTGCGCGCAGATCCCGCCGGAAGTTCATCCGGGTTTTAAGTACACCCGTCACACTGTACGCCTCAGCCAGACTGGTGCCGGACTTTTTCATCGATAGCGGTAGATTCCCTTTTACGATCCCCGCAAAGATTTCGGTGCGCATCTCACCTTTTTCGATATGCTCAGCAAACTCGAAATCATCTTTTTTGCCGCGCGTAAAATCAACCTTATAGGTCATACCCGACTTAAAGGTGAAACGCACAAGGCGCTCCTGATCATCAAACTGAAACTCCAGTTTGTGACCCGGCAAAATAGTATCCAGCGCCAGAACGTTCACATCCGCTTCCAGCAGTTTATAGAGTGTCGCCTGAGGTACACGCAGCGACTCAAAAATCTTGCTCAGCGTGTCGCCCTTACGCACCATGTAATACACATGGCCGCTCGGTTCGGGATCACCTGACGAAACAGTATCCGACTCGACGTAAACCGGATCTTTCAATGTCAGCGGCAATGCAATCTTTTCAGACTTCATCGGCCCGCTGGGCAACACCAACGCCATCAATATCAACGCCAGCGTCACCACAATCACTGTGCGCTGGGCACGAGACAAATACCCGTAGAGTTTCTTTAAACCCTCAAACGTACTTTTTTCCAATTTCAAAACACATACCAGATAAAACCCTGCTGCCAGCGGTTGATATCAAACCACACTATATACACGCACTAAACGCTGGAGCCGGACGAGCTTCGGAAAATTTGGGGCACAATCTACCCCAGCCCTGTAACAATGTCAGTCACAGTCGCTTGAAGAAACTCAAAAAGTTACAAAACGCTGACATAACCACAACTGATCTGTGGTTACCCCTTCACTGCTGGCAGTTATAACACCCTGCCGAATAAATCGTAATTGTTGGTGTGTTTTTTTTGGTATCGGTTCCTGGCCATACGCTATTTTTCACTTTAAATAGCTCATAAAATCTCCAAACATCACCACGCACCACAACCACTTAATAAGACAAACCATCTTCATCAACCGACGAACTTCGTCTTTTAATATTTGTCTGCTATTAGTCATATTTCGTTCGTCATCATTTTCTACCGACCCACAGAGTATTCAGAATGAAACCGTCATTACTCCTTGAGATCTTTTTGCGCTTTCTTGGTCTCGGCTGTATCAGTTTTGGCGGCCCAGCCGCACACATCGGATATTTTCGTAACTACTTCGTAGAAAAGAGACAATGGCTGGACGAAAAGTACTATGCCGGACTGGTCGCCCTCAGCCAGTTTTTGCCCGGACCCGGTTCAAGTCAAGTGGGTTTTGCAATTGGCATGAACAAGGCAGGTATTCCCGGGGGCATCGCTGCGTTTCTGGGGTTCACACTACCCTCTTTTATTTTGATGTATCTGGTCGCCACCAGCACCACCCTGATGCAAGACAACACCATGATGCAGGGGGTCATTCACGCGCTTAAACTGCTCGCGGTCGTCGTTGTTGCGGATGCAACCTATGGAATGTTCAATAATTTTTGTAAACAGCGCTGGAGCCTTTGTATTGCAGTGGTTACGGCTATTTCTCTTTTGATACTTCCGGGAATCAGTACCCAGTTTATGGTTCTTTTAGTGGCGGCGATCATCGGCAGTCTGATTGGTCAATCTCATCATCAGGCATCCCCTCCGCTCAAAGCTCCGGGTTTGATTTCGAGCAGCCTGTTTATCACGTTGGCACTGCTCCCATTGTTGGCAATTGAAGAACCCATCGTCGCGCTATTCCATCAATTCTTTACCGCAGGCAGCTTAGTGTTTGGTGGTGGGCATGTGGTACTTCCCCTCTTGCAAGACTTGCTTGGCGATAGCATGACAACCGATCGCTTCCTGCTCGGTTATGCAACGGCTCAGGCGGTACCCGGCCCCATGTTTACACTGGCAAGTTTCCTGGGTGCGGATCTGTATACTGATATGCCACTGGCGGGTGCCCTGCTTGCCACACTGGCGGTTTTCCTACCGGGATTCCTGCTAGTCATCGCGTTTCATAACAGCTGGCAGAGCCTTAGCTGCCGACCGCGTGTAGCCGCCGCGATTCAGGGCATTAACGCAGCGGTTGTCGGTCTGCTGCTTTCGGCGCTTTATCAGCCGGTCTTTAGCAGCGCGGTTAGCACAGGGTTAGACTTCGCGTTGGTTCTTGCAGGCATTCTGCTATTACGAGGACTACAGCTGAGCATCATGTTCTTGGTCATACTGTATATTGTCGCTGGTACGCTCTTGCTCTGACCTACCCGATTAGTAGATGATAAGCGCATTAGACGGAGGATTTTTAATGAGTAAACAAGGTAGTAGCGGTAACGTCATTGCTGCGCTCTGTAATGTATTCATCCCGGGTTTGGGCCAGCTTATTCAGGGACGTATTTTGATGGCCCTGATGTTTTTTGTTGTCACGGTTGTGGGCTACGCAGCCTATCTTTTGGTCATCCCCGGAATTATCGCGGCGATCTTCCATCTGGCGAGTATTATCAGTGCCGCTCGATATAAGGGCGACTGACAGATCGCATATGCTTCGCTGTACGGGAGAGATTTCTCCCGTACATACCTCAGCAAGACCTATATCCTTCCCGCTTTAAGCGCCTGCCGAATAGAATATGTCACGACCATTTTATGAAAAGGCTTAATGACCGTCATATAGATGCGACCGGATGTCGTTTTCAAATTAACCAGCGTTGAAAGAGCATATTCATGCTCAGAAAGCCTCATCACTGATAGCCACATATCCATATGCTTTTCATACGCTGCGCATATCACCTCAGCATCTGACACCATTTCGATTGTCAGAAACCCTGCTTGTCGCCCCTCAGACATCTCTTTAAGTGGCAAGCTCATCCCGGTGTCGCTGGCTTTAAAACCCAGCCATTTCACAATGCTGTTTCTGATCTTAAGTAACCCCTGGACAGGCTTGGGCAGATATCCAAAAATGGCGTGATAGACCTGTTTAGAATCAAGGTCCGGCTTTGTCGTTCTGACGACAAAAGCATCCCGATAAAACGACCCTGTTTCCTTACCAATCAGCAGGGTCTTTTCTGGAAATCTAATCTCTGTAGTCACCTCTGAATCCTTTCGCTTTTTTGTCCATTCCTGTGCACGCAAGTATATCCCGCCACACATTTAGCTGTCGCTTTCGCCTCCTAACCGTTTCTTCTCCAATACTTCGACGCAGGTTTTGAGCAATGCGAGCTTTCACACCTACCTCGCCCATTTCTGTTAAACTAGCGCGCTTCCTTCATTCGCCTTTCGTGATGCAACAAGCCTCACCCGGCACCCAGAGTCTGAGTTTAATCTATGTCTTTCGCTTCACTTGGTTTGTCCGAATTTCTTGTACGTGCTCTCGATGAACAGGGTTATGAACAACCAACCCCGGTTCAGGACAAAGCCATTCCTGCCATTTTGAACGGTGGCGATGTTGTTGCGGCCGCTCAGACAGGTTCGGGTAAGACAGCAGGTTTCGCCCTGCCTATCTTGGAAACGTTAAGCCAGCGTCCAGCTCAGGGCGTTCGTCCGTTGCGCGCACTGGTCTTAGTACCTACGCGGGAACTGGCGGTACAGGTGGGTGAGTCTATTAAGACTTACGCTCAATACCTGCCTGAATCACTGAAGATTATGACTGTGTACGGTGGTGTTTCCATCAACCCACAGATGATGGGGTTGCGCGGCGGTTGTGATGTGATGATTGCGACGCCGGGCCGTCTACTTGATCTGCTGGACAACAACGCGACTGATCTGAAATCCGTTGAAACGCTCGTATTGGACGAAGCCGACCGCATGCTGGATCTCGGTTTTGCCGATGAGCTGGGTGCCCTCCTGAAGCTGTTGCCACGTAAACGTCAGAACCTGCTATTCTCCGCGACCTTTCCTGATGGCGTAAAACATCTGACGCAAACCCTGCTGGTCGATCCCACCGAGATCGAAATTAAGATCGAAGCAACCATCCCAGAGCAGGTACAACAGCGTGCGATTGAAGTTGATCGGACCAACCGCACCACGTTGCTGAAACAGCTGATCAAAGAGGAAAACTGGTCCCGCGTCATCGTTTTTGTCGCCAGCAAACGCAGCGCCAATAACGTTGCACTCAAGCTGTCTCGCGTTGGGATTACTGCTACCGCACTGCATGGCGACCTGAATCAGGCAGCCCGCACAAAAGCCCTGGCTGATTTCAAATCTAAAAGCTTTCGGGTATTGGTGGCGACTGACCTTGCCTCCCGTGGTATCGACATTGTCAGCCTGCCCTGCGTTGTGAACTATGATCTGCCACGTTCACCTTCTGATTACGTGCACCGTATCGGACGTACAGGTCGTGCAGGAGAATCTGGGGTGGCCTTGTCGTTTATCGATCACGAAAGTGACAACCACTTCAAAGTGATAGAGAAACGTATCAAGCAGAAGATCCCTCGTGAAAACATCGAAGGTCTGGAGCGCTCGCCTTATGCGCCAGTAGAGCTACTGGACAAGAAAGGACCGGTCAAAGGCAAACGTAAGAGCAAAAAGGATAAACTGCGCGAAGCTGCAGCTAGAGCGCAAAAGAATGGCTAAATTGGTTTAACCGCTCTTATTACGGCACCACCAATGTGAATGAGTGGATGGGAATATGTTTATTCTCTGTCCACTTCAGTTTGTCCCTTCTCGCTTGCCATTCAGCTTATCCACCAGACGCCGTCCACGACACTATCAGACAAGGTAGAAAAAAAGGCGGAGGCCCGAACCTCCGCCCAAACGCGGTTCCGACAGGATTAAACCACGGACAGAAGGCGTTACTCACCAAGAGAAACGAATAACGCCTGAGGACGAAATCCTGCTACAGCCCCTAAGCCTTATGCAGCAGAATTCCAGGGTACGTATGTGTTGAAAATTGAAGGCAGGCAGCACAGCGAACCTGGCGTTCACTCCACTGCCCTGAACGTGCCGGTTACAGCAGGTTCGTTTTGTAATCCACGATGAAGCGGATGTCGTTGATACGCGGTACAACTGCATCGTCGCCATCAACATTGGCGACACGCAGACGCAGGTTCAGGCCTTTCGCCGCGCCGTCCTGCAGGGTGTATTTCACGTCGACGTTGGTTTCATGACGCTGACCGTCATCACCACCGGCATGGTCGATATCCCAGCTTTCAGTGTGACGTGCCATCAGGTGCAGACCCGGAATGCCCGGTACGTCATAGTCGATACGTGCCTGCAAAGACTGTTCGTCTTTTGCGTTGAAATCCAACAGCTGTACAGCCCCCCAGGTGAAGAACTGGGTGTTGTCCGCGCCGCCCCATTTCTGATCGTAAGCATCGCTGCCGCCAACCGTCTGGTACGCGATGGTGTACGCCAGATTACCCTGAGACAGACGTGCCGTCAGACCGGTCAGGTTACTGTCGTAATCGCGGCCGTACAGGTCGCCATCGTCTTCACCACGCATGTGGGTCAGGTCCAGCATCAGGTCGTAGTCACCCACCTTCGCTGGGTAAGCAATATTGAAGTACGCCTGTTTCTGGTAGTCGTCTGCCACACCGTACTGGATGTGTGTGCTCAGACCGTTGGCAAATGCGTAAGAACCACCGATGGATGCAACGTCGTAGTCTTCGCCGTTTGCACTGTACGCTTTGAAGTCTTCATCGTTGTTCATGGAGGCTTTGTCGGAGTAGATACCGTAGATCTCACCGCCGTCAAAGCTGGCCGTTGCGTGAATCGCCTGGGTACTTGGCGCAGAGATACGGGAGGTCAGATCGTTCAGCAACGGGGTCATCAGAATCATGCGACCGGCACGGATGTTCAGGTTATCCGTTGGTTTGATCTTGATGTAAGCCTGTTCCAGTGTGGTGTAACCATCACCACTGGTGGTCAGAACGTCAGAAGAGTTGACAGTTTTGTCCCCTTCCAGCTTAGCCACGTGAACAACAGAAGCGTCTACGCCGATCATGTCGTTCCAGAATGGCGACAGGAATTCGGCACGGAACGCCTGACCCGCTGCGATGGTATCCGGGATACCTGCATCGAAATCACGGTTCATGTAGAAAGTACGCAAGCCCAGATTCACCTGCATTTTGTCGTCAGTGTCAGCGGCAATCACCTGTGCACTAGACAGCGCACTGAGTGCCATTACGGCAATGGTTAACTTCTTCAGTTTCATTCTAACTACCTATTTTTCTTGTTGTATGTGTCTTCAAGATTGCAGAGTACAAACGCCCCTTCAGGCACCCAGCAACAATTTGTCATCGTCCAGCTCTTCACCATCGCCACGGGCTTTGGCAAACAGATTCAGCAGGTCTTTCACGTCGTACTGACTGCGCTCTTCACCGGCCAGATCAAACATCACTTTGCCTTCGTGCATCATGATCGTTCGCGTACCGTGATCCAGCGCCTGACGCATGGAGTGAGTCACCATCATCACGGTCAGTTTTTTCTCTTCTACGATCTGATCGGTGATATCCATCACCAGCGCGGCCGTTTTCGGGTCCAGCGCTGCCGTGTGCTCATCCAACAACAGGATTTTGCTTGGCTGTAATGCCGACATCAGCAAGCTAACCGACTGGCGCTGACCACCCGATAGCAAGCCCATCTCAGCGCCGAGGCGGTTTTCCAACCCCAGATTCAGACGTTTAAGCTGCTCGCGGAACAGATCTCGCAGGTCATCGTTCAGTGCTGGCGCCAGACCGCCACGTTTACCTCGGCCATAGGCCAGCGCCATGTTCTCTTCAACGGTCATGTTGCCGCAGGTACCCGCCAACGGGTCCTGAAATACGCGGGCCACATCGCGGGTACGACCGGCAGCAGACACAGCCGTCACATTGGCTTCATCAAAGAACAAGCCGCCAGACGAGGCACGAATATCACCTGCAATCGTGTTCAGCAGCGTGGATTTACCTGCACCGTTGGAACCAATCACCGTGACAAACTCAGCCTGAGGAATCTCAAGATCCACACCCCGTAACGCACGCTTCTCCGTTGCCAAACCCGCATTGAAGGTGACCTTAATATTTTCACAACGAATCATGCTTCACCTCCTACGGCTGCAGCTTTACGTGCTTTCTGTTCCCGCCGCAGATGTGGCACGATCAGCGCCAGCCCCACCAGTACAGCAGTGATCAGGTTCAGGTCAGAGGCCGTAAAGCCGAGGAAATCAGCGTTCAGCGCAACCGATACCGCCAGACGGTAAAGCAACGAGCCGATGATGCAGCTGAAGATGATGACCAGCATCGAGCGACTGCCAAACAAGCTTTCACCCACAATGACCGCGGCCAGACCTACAACAATGGTGCCGATACCCATAGTAGAATCGGCAAAACCGTTGGTCTGTGCAAATAGCGCACCCGCCAGAGCAACAAGTCCGTTGGACAGAGCCAGACCCGCGTAGATTTTCTCCTTAATGACAATACCGTTGGCCTGCGCCATACGCGGGTTCGCACCCGTTGCGCGCATCGCCATACCGTACTGAGTTTTCATGAAGTAGGAGATCGCCAGCCCCACCAGCACAACCACGACGGCCACGAAGATCAGCTTCACGTACATATTGGGAATACCCAGTGCCTCAAACGGCGTCAGTACCGTGTCTTCCATAATCAGCGCCAGATTGGGTTTACCCATGATGCGCAGGTTGATGGTGTACAGCGCAGTCATCGTCAGGATACTGGCCAGAAGGTGCAGGATGTTAAAGCGCAGGTTCAACCACGCCGTCACCATGCCCGCTGCCGCACCACCAAAGGTGGCGCAGACAGTTGCAATGTACGGGTTCACACCCGAGATAATCAGGGCAGCGGCAATCGCCGCCCCCATCGTAAAGCTGCCATCCACGGTCAGGTCTGGAAAATCCAGTACGCGGAATGTCAGGTACACACCAATCGCCACCAGACCGAAAATAAATCCGATCTCCAGGGTACCGAGGAACGAAAATAGAGACATAGGGTTTCCCTCAGCTCAGGTGATTACTCGACAACTTTAGTTGCGCGGGCCAATACAGATGCTGGGATCTCAACACCCATGCGTGACGCCATTTTTGGGTTCACGTACAGTTCAGAACCGTTGGCAACGCGCACCGGAATTTCACCCGCCGCTTCACCTTTCAGGATGCGTACAACCACCTCACCGGTCTGGCGACCAATATCCCCGTAGTTGAAGCCCAAAGCCGCCACTGCGCCACGCTCAACAGAACCGGTATCCGCAGAGAACACGGGCAAACGACCATCGATACCTACTTTCACCACAGATTCCAACGCAGTCAGGATCGTGTTGTCCGTCGGGCAGTAGATCGCATCCACATCACCGATCAGTTTCTGGGCCGCGATCATCACATCAGACGATTTAGGGGCAGGCGCTTCGACAATCTCGATGCCCAGTGTCAGGGCTTCGATCTTCAGCATCTCAACGATCGCAACCGCGTTTGGCTCACCCGGGTTGTAAGGCACACCCAGCTTTTCCATTGTCGGCAGGAATTCCTGAATCAGCATCAGGTGCTGAGCGACAGGCGACATATCAGACAGACCGGTGACGTTGCGGCCCGGTGCTTCGTAGTTTGATACCAGCTTGGCACCCAGTGGATCAGTCACCGCAGAGAACACGATAGGGATATCTTTAGTGGCGCTCACTGCACTCTGAGCAGACGGTGTAGAGATCGCAACGATCACATCCGGGGCATCACCCACCAGCTTACGCGCAATCTGCGCCGCAATGGCCGGGTTACCCTGTGCGCTTTCGTAAGTAAACTTCAGGTCCTGTTCGGAATATCCGCTTTCTGCCAGCACATCTTTGATACCGTCACGCACGGCATCCAATGCCGGGTGTTCAACGATGGCGGTGGTTGCAACGTACACAGGCTCAGCCTGTACAGACATAGAGAGGGTTGCAGCCGCGACAGCAGCGGTCAGTAAGTTACGTAGTTTCATAATGGCACTCCAAATATTTATTGTTATTTCGGTTGTGCAGCCTCTGAGAGGCCCGGTTTTTTAGGGAAAAAGGATCAGTGGTCACACCTGACTGGCATCAAAGTTAGCGATACGCGCGGCACCAATCTGGTCTGCGGCATAACTGGTTGCGATCTCCAGCCGATCGGCAAGGGAAAAGACTTCATCGAGAGTTTCAGCTATCTCATCCACCTTGTTCCACACCCAGGATTCATCGCTGGCTTCCAGATCACTGGTCACCGCCAGTAATCCGCCACAGTTCACGATGTAATCCGGGACATAGAGCGTGCCCTTCTTGGCAAGCTCCACGCCATGTTGCGGACGGGTCAGCTGATTATTTGCGGCACCGGCGACGATGCCTGCGGAAATTTCTTTGATACTCTGGTCGTTGACCACCATGCCCAGCGCACAGGGGCTATAGATATCAACGTCCTGCGCGTGGATCTCTGACGGATCAACGATCTCAATGCCGAAGGTATCGCGGGCACGGTTGACGGCATCAGGGTTAACCTCTGCAGCAACGACGGTGGCCCCGCGCGCCTGCAGCAGTTCAACCAGCTTAAAGCCGACCTTACCAAGGCCCTGCACGGCAACGGACAGTCCGGTGAGGTCATCGCTACCGCGACGGTGTTTGACTGCCGCGCTGATAGAGGTCAGTACGCCATAGGCGGTCACGAGATCCGGTGCCAATGCTGCACGGCCACCCAGATGGGAGGTACGCTCGGCCATGACTTCCACATCATCTGCGGTCAGGCCGACATCCACGCCGGTTTTGACTTTACCACCCATGCTTTCGACGAAATCACCCATGGCCAGAAACGTCGCACGACGATCCATGGTGTCCGGATTGGCGATCATAACGGACTTGGAACCGCCGTAATCCAGACCAGACATCACAGACTTGAACGTCATGCCCCGCGACAAGCGCAACACATCGGTAAAGGCTTCATCGGCGCTGGCGTAGTTGCGCAAGCGGCAGCCACCCACTGCCGGCTTGCCATTCCAGGCACGATGTACGGCGCTGATCGCTTTCAGGCCGGTATTTTCGTCAAAATGCACGTACAGGTTTACGTGACCATCAAACTCAGGATGATCGAATAGAACGGTGTTCATTGTTGGGTTACTCGTATTATTTTTATTGTGTTGTCTTTTTGGAGCTGCGCTTACGGGGTTTTAAGCACCTCGCCCAGCGCGGCCACAAAGTAGTCCATACACTGCTCGTTCAGCCCGGCTACGTTCATACGGCTGGAATCGATCATGTAGATGCTGTGTTCGGTACGGAGCTGTTCGACTTGCTGCGGTGTAATGCCCAAAAAGGAGAACATGCCAAACTGCTGCTCGATGAAGCTGAAGTCACCTTGGATATCAGACGCGGTAATCTTCGTCACCAGACTCTGACGCAGGCCCTGAATGCGGTGACGCATCAGCGACAGTTCGTCCTGCCAGAGGGTGCTCAATTCGTCGTCACTGAGGATGGTTTCCACGATGGCTGCACCGTGAGATGGCGGCATGGAGTAGTGGCTACGAATTTTGCTGAACAGCTGACTGCCCGCATTGGAGGTCTGCTCCGGTGTTTCACCGACAATAAACAAGGTGCCGGTACGCTCACGGTAGAGGCCGAAGTTTTTGGAGCAGGAGGTGGCCACCAGCATCTCTGGCATACGTGCCGCCAGCATGCGCACGCCGTATGCGTCGTCATCCAGACCGGAACCCAGCCCCTGATAGGCCATATCAACAAATGGAATCAGGCCTTTGCGTTCCAGCAGATCCGCCACGGCATCCCACTGTTCTCGGTTCAGGTCCGCGCCACTTGGGTTATGGCAGCAGCCGTGGAGCAAGATAAAGTCGCCCTGCCTGGCACTTTCCAGTGCCTGCAACATCGCATCAAACTGAATGGCTTTGTTGGCGTAGTCGTAATACGGATACTCAACGATATCGAGACCTGCACCGCCCAGCAGTGGAATATGATTAGCCCATGTGGGTGTGCTCACCCAGACACGGCTTTCGCTGCTGCAACCGCGCAGGAATTCTGCACCCATGCGTAACGCACCACAGCCACCCGGCGTCTGGGCCGAGATTACACGGCCGTCATTCAGTGCCGGATGCTCCGCGCCAAATACCAGTTGCGCAGAACGCAGGTTAAATAACGGAGAGCCCGCCGGTGCGGTATAGCTTTTGGTAGTTTCAGACTGCAACAGACGCGCTTCCGCCTGCTGAACCGCCTGCATGATCGGCGTCTCGCCCAGATCGTTCTTGTAGACCCCAATGCCCAGATCGATCTTCTGTGGGTGAGTGTCTTCCCGATAGCTGGCCATCATCGCCAGAATCGGATCTTGAGGAATAGGTTTTAGTACTTCAAACATAACAACGTCCCGGTATGTTTCCTAAATGGCTAAGCGCTTACGCGCTCAGCCCGTCAATTTCAGCCAGGAGCTGCTCTGATTGTTCACGCGCAGCTTTTGCGGCCTGCTCTTTCACCAGACCAAAACCACGAATCTCATCCGGTACCTGCGCAAGCTTCAGCGAGGCCTGATAGTTCCGGTCGTTGAGACGAGCAACCAAGGTGCTGATCTGAGTCTCATACTCGTCACGCAACTGACGCTCCAATTTGCGATCCGGATGGTAGCCAAACAGATCCAACTTGGTGCCACGCAGGCTGCGCATCTTAGCGACGGTGCCCAGTGCTTTTAGCATCCACGGACCAAAGCTCATCTTCTTCGGACGGCCCTGAGAATCACGTTTGCGCGCCAACAGCGGCGGTGCCATATGGAAGTTAATGCGGTAGTCACCTTCAAAGGTCTCACTGACCTCTTTCAGGAAATCGGAATCGGTATACAGACGCGCCACTTCGTACTCGTCTTTATACGCCATCAGACGGAACAGCTGTTTAGACACCGCTTCGGTCAGGGCCTGAGAGTCCACACCCAGTGCAGCCTCTGCACCCGATACTTTGCTCACCAAATCACGGTAACGCGCCGCGTATTTGGCATCCTGGTACTTGGTCAGGAACGCAGTGTTACGCTCAATCTGAGTCTCTAGTGTCAATTCTGGCGCTGGCTTGTGGCCACCGGCCGACTGCTGAACAAACTCCGCATCAACGGCAGCCAAACGGCCCCAGTTAAAGGCGGTTTTGTTCTTCTCTATTGCCACACCGTTCAACTCAATCGCTTTCTGCAAGGCATCCAGCGATACCGGCACCAGACCGGACTGCCATGCAAAGCCCAACATCATCACGTTGGAGAAGACGGTATCGCCCAGCAGGGTTTCCGCCAGACGGTTGGCATCAATAGACTCCATACGATCATCGCCAACGGCTTCACCCAAAATACGTACACGGCGGGTCGATTTCATATCGGCATCGCGATACAGCACGTTGTCTGCGGTCGCGATCTCAGCCAGATTCAGTACCGCACGGCTGTGATCCTTACGCAGCACGCTCAAGGCTTTGTCAGAGGTTGCCACGACCATATCGCAGGCGATCATGGCATCGGCCTGACCGGTTTCGATCCTCACCTGATGGATATCTTCCGGCTGTGGAGCCAGACGCACGTAACTCAGTACGGTGCCGCCCTTCTGCGCAAAGCCCATGAAGTCCAGTACGGTTGCACCTTTGGATTCCAGATGCGCCGCCATGGTGATCAGCGCACCCACGGTCACAACACCGGTACCACCGACTCCACCCACCAGCAGGTTGTAACTGCTTGTGAGTTCATTCAGCTGAGGCAACGGCAGTGCCGCCAGCTTCTGATTAAACGCTTCACCGATAGAGACACCGCCGCCTTTGCGCAGCTGACCACCTTCGATGGTGACGAAGCTTGGGCAGAACCCGGATACACAGGAGAAGTCCTTGTTGCAGGAGGACTGGTCGATACGACGCTTACGGCCCTGCTCTGTCTCACGCGGGATCACCGACAGACAGTTGGATTTCTGTGAGCAGTCACCACAGCCTTCACACACATTGTGGTTGATGAAGGCACGGCGCTGCGGATCAGGGAACTGGCCGCGCTTACGGCGGCGACGTTTTTCTGCGGCACAGGTCTGGTCGTAGATCAGTACGGTCACACCCTGAATGTCCCGCAGTTCTCGCTGGATTGTGTCCAGCTCATCACGGTGATGAAAGGTAGCCACGGACGGGAAGATGCTTTTATCGCTGAACTTCTCCGGCTCGTCGCTCAAAATTGCGATCCGTTGAACGCCTTCGGCAAACACCTGATTGGCAATCGCCGGCACAGTGATCACACCGTCCACCGGCTGTCCACCGGTCATCGCCACGGCATCGTTAAACAGAATCTTGTAGGTAATGTTGGCATTCGCCGCCAGAGACTGACGGATCGCCAGAGAACCTGAGTGGAAGTAGGTCCCTTCACCCAGGTTCTGGAAAACGTGTTTGTTTTCGAGGTAACGGGATTTGGAGATCCAGTTCACACCCTCGCCGCCCATCTGAATCAGGGACTCAGTTTTACGGTTCATCCACGATGCCATGAAGTGACAGCCGATACCCGCTTGTGCGCGGCTACCTTCAGGCACTTTGGTAGAGGAGTTGTGCGGGCAACCGGAGCAGAAGTATGGCAAACGACGTACGCCACCTGGATCACATACGGTGCTGCCACGGACACCCACTTCGGCCAGTTGCTCGCGGAAATCAGAACCCAGCAGCTGGGTGATGCGGTCTGCTACATAGCGGGCCAGCATATTCGGACCCAGCTCACCCACATACGGAATCAGCGGCTCACCGTTTTCATCTTTTTTACCCACAACGGTGACGTTGATCGTCTCGTCCGGTGCCGACATATATTCTTTGATCTGACTTTCGATGATGCCGCGCTTCTCTTCAACGACCAGCACTTCCTGCTTGCCGCGCACGAAATCCATCGCACCGCTGCGCTCCAGCGGCCATACCAGACCGACCTTGTAGATATCCAGGCCCAGCGCCCGGCACTTCTCTTCGTCCAGTCCCAGCAGTTCCAGTGCAGCCATCAGATCCAGATGGGCTTTACCGGTGGTGACAATGCCAAAACGGGCATCCGGCGTATCGTAGATACGTTTATCGATAGGATTGGCACGGGCAAACGCGGCAACCGCCGCCAGCTTGTGCTCGATACGGGTTTCCAGCTGCGGTCCCGGCAGATCCGGCCAGCGGTAGTGCAAACCACCTTCCGGTGCTTCGAAGTCTTCAGGAATATTAAACGTAGGCAGCTCATCGATATTGACGGACGCTGCACTTTCAACAGTTTCAGAGATCGCTTTAAAACCGGTCCACATGCCGCTGTAGCGGGACATGGCAAAACCCCAAAGGCCAAACTCGAAATATTCAGCGATGCTCGCCGGGTTGATGGTGGGCATGAACCACGCCATGAACGCTACGTCAGACTGGTGCGGCATACTGGACGACACACAACCGTGGTCATCACCTGCAACAACCAACACACCACCGTTCGGTGAGCTACCGTAGGTGTTGCCGTGCTTCAGGGCATCCGCCGCTCGGTCAACACCCGGGCCTTTGCCGTACCAGATACCAAATACGCCATCGACATTTTTATCATCGTCGGTTTCAACCTGCTGCGTACCCAGCACCATAGTGGCGCCCAGCTCTTCATTGATCGCCGGTACAAAATCGATATCGTGGTCTTTCAGGAGGGTTTTGGCCTGCCACAGCGCCTGGTCATACCCGCCTAACGGAGAACCACGGTAGCCACTGATAAAGCCAGCAGTGTTCAGTTTGTTCTTGCGATCCAGCTGGCGCTGCATCAGGGGTAAACGTACCAGCGCTTGTGTGCCGGTCAGAAAAACACGACCGGTTTCACGCGTGTAACGGTCGTTGAGAGAATAGTCGTCCAGTGAATCTACGTGGCCCGTTTTATGGCTCATGCCATACACCTCAGCAAACTGTTTCTTATTGTTATGCGGCTAACTGACTGAAATTGATTTATGTCAATTGCCGTAGGAATGAGAAATAGTCTATGAGGTTTATGACGAAAGGTGCTTGCAAATTACATAGCAGATCAGGATTATTATGAAATATTCAAAACAATAAACACCAAGATACGAAAGATTCTTTCATTTCTTGAAGAGATTGCGAATTCATGTCAGAAGAACTGGACCGTTATGACCGCCACATACTCAAAATTCTGCAGGACGATGGCCGTATCTCAAACCAGCATCTGGCCGATCAGGTTGGATTATCCACAGCGGCCTGCTGGCGACGGGTTAAATCACTGGATGAACGTGGCATTCTCAAACGCCATACGACACTGGTTGATCCGGAAGCGCTGGGATACGGGCTCTGCGTGATGATCATGGTGACGCTGATTCGCCACCAGCAGGACCACACTAAAGAGTTTGAGGCAGCCGTCCGGTCTTTCCCTGAAGTACTGCAATGTTACGCGGTGACTGGAAACGCGGACTATGTACTGCGCGTGGTGATTCCCAACATGGCCGCCTACGATACATTTCTCAGTGAAAAGATCTTCACCCTGCCGGGTGTCAATCAGGTGAAATCTAACTTTGCATTGCGTGAAGTAAAGTATGAAACGGCCATTCCGGTCGATCTGAGCTAGGCATTTTATTGAGAATACCAGCACGCCTTCAATATCCTTGGTGCCAGAAGTTATTAAAACGCCTGCCTTTTTTCATTTCTGTTTCAGTAACTCCATCTACTCTATCCCTGAGACGAGAGAGAAGTTGGAGAAACATCATGAAGATTGTGATGAGCATGTTGGTACTCATGTTTGGTTTGTCTGCCGGTTCAGCGTATGCCGAAAGTGCACGCGATTTATTACTGGACGACAATATCAGCGCATACAGTAACCTACCCGCTGACGTATATCAGCGTTACCACGGCGATAAAAGCGATCAGTAATCCGTTCAGTTGATTCTATCGGGGCGTGGAACCTCCCCTTTTCACGCTCCGTTGAACATATCCCACGCTCAAGCCTTACTTAAATCGCTCTTCAATACCTTTCAATACAATCGGATCGATACTTTGGTGAAATGCCGAAGAGGCCGTAGCTACAGTAATCGCGACAAAAATGCCGGTTAGCATAATCCCCAGAAAGGCGATCACAATCGCCAGCACTTTGGCTAGTTTACTCATCGGACGGATATCACCATACCCAACCGTCAGTGCGGTAATAAACGACCAGTACAGCGCGTTAAACCGACCCCAGCCTTCAAGGCGCCCAACTACCTGCCCCACAATAATAATCAGCGTGCATAGCATCAACAGAATTGGGGCAGCAAGATACACACCCCAGAAGAAAAGCTGAACAAATGTAATCGAAAATTCCATACCGGCATTGTAGCTACTCAGGTGTCACTGACAAAGTCGCCGGCGGCGAA
Source organism: Pontibacterium sinense (assembly GCF_015209595.1). Lineage (GTDB taxonomy): Bacteria > Pseudomonadota > Gammaproteobacteria > Pseudomonadales > Balneatricaceae > Pontibacterium > Pontibacterium sinense. The sequence goes on from NZ_JADEYS010000027.1 coordinate 17,049, forward strand.
CTATCTATTCCGCTGCCCGGTCGCGTGGGGTGTGACAACCGGACAACGGATACTGCAGACGGGTTGGTTTAAAGCACTGGGACAGCGCTTAAGCCAGAATCAAGGGTATGAATTTACCAATGGAAAGAGAAATTACATTTGCGAATCGGACTTATAGGTTTGCTGAATCAATCACCAATCAGCCAACCTGCTCGTCAACCTTCCGATCCACCATACCTTTCACTAACGCAGGCACAGTGGTCTGGACGTAATCAATAAATGCGGCCACATGCTCAGGCAACGATCGCTCAGCACGCCAGATCCAGTAATAGCTAAATGCAGCCGGTTCGTTTTGCTTCACAAACAGCGGATGCAGGGCGCGATTGTCGGGTGATATTTTGGCACTGGGCAAGATCCCCGCGCCAATGCCTAAGGATGCCCAGTCTTCAATCACTTTGTAAGTCATCGCCTGCCCAGCATACGGGTTTAGTTTTACCCCTTGGGCTTTCATCATATTCGCGAGCGCATCATTCAATCCACAACCGCCACCCGTAAGGATAATTGGCGTTGCAGGCAGGTCGGCCATCTCAAATGACAAACGACTGGCCGCTGGTTCATCATTCAATGCGGGCAGGTAATAGAGATTATCGCGATAGAAAACGCAGGATGACTCGCCGTCACCGCCTTCATTTTCCGGCACTATCTGGATATCGATCTGCTCACGGCTTAAACGCTGCGACAAATCATCAATAAAACACTCTTTAAAGAACAACGTCACATCAGGGTGAGCTTGTCGAAACGGTGCCAAAACCTGATCCAGACGCTGCATATCCACCAGCGGCGAAAATCCGATCCTTAAGATCTTATGGCTCGGATTATGATAAGACTCCGCGGCTTTCACCAATTCATCACGGTTGTGCAACACCTCCTGAATACGCGGCAGCATATATTCACCGAATGAGGTCAGCTCAACCTTACGTGTGGTGCGATTGAACAGCCGCCCGCCTAGCTCCTCTTCCAGCTGAGATATCGCATTGGACAAAGTTGGCTGTGTTGCAAAACTGAGTTCTGCCGCCCGACTAAAAGAGCTTGTTTCTGCGACGTTCACCACAAATTGCAGCTGTTTCAGATTCATAACCACACTCATTCGTTTTCTGAATAAATCATATTTATAAATAGAATTTATCAATACCGATCAATCAGCCTAATTTATTTCTCACAGGCTTTCCAGCACCTGGGTGCGCTGGAAGCCCATGGTTCAAGACATAAGCTTCGAGAGATAAGGTTCGTGACATAGGTGGGGTGGGTAACAACATGAGCAGTGACATCAATTTCGATCTGGGAGCCGGACAGATCGAGTTTTTAACGTATGGCATCGTACTGGCCGGTGCAGGCTTTTTGGTCCTCACTGGATTGGTCAAGGAACTGGCACCGGCTGAACGTCGACGCTGGATGCTGGGGGTGGCATTAGGCACGGGTGTACTCGCGTTTACGTTGAAGATCGCTTTTGTTGTGCTCTTCTCGGTATTTTCTGTTCCGATGTTGGATATGCTGGCCACACCACAAAAAACGCTGGCGGGTGAAAACTCCAATTTCGCTCAGCTAAACCGTTTTCGTTCGGGCACGTTATTACCATCTCCCTATATCTGGCAGGCTCTGCCACACGAAGCGCCTACGCCAACCAACAATCCGCAAACCCCAGAGAAAATAGCCTTGGGAGAGAATTTGTTCTTTGATAAACGCCTCTCCTATGACCGAACACTGTCGTGTGCATCCTGTCATGAACTCTCTATCAACAGGGGCGGCGCCGATGGACTGCCTGCATCCGTTGGCATTTACGATCAGCAAGGTACGCGCAACGCACCCACTGTCTTAAACAGCGCATTCCAGCGCGTATTGTTTTGGGATGGCCGTGCCGCTTCGTTGGAAGAGCAAGCACTAGGCCCGCTGGTTAATCCGATAGAGATGGGCATGCCGTCGATTGCCAGTGTTGAAGCTCGTATACAGTCGATACCCGATTACGCCGAAAAATATTCATCGGCCTTTCCCGAAAACCCAGTGATCAACGCCGAAAACACAGCGAAAGCGATTGCGGCCTATGAACGTACACTGATCACACCTGACTCGCCGTATGACCGATTTGTGCGCGGTGATGATAGCGCCCTCACCGAGCAGCAAATCCTGGGTATGGCGCTGTTTGAAGAGACCGGCTGTCCGCTATGCCACTCAGGTCCGAATTTTAGCGAAGCCAGTGTATTCGGCGTCACCGCTGTGTACCGCTCATTTCCTACTATTTCGGGATCTGATTATGAAGAGAAGTATCAACTGACCGATGATTTAGGACTAGCGGCCAACACACCTAATGCCACCCGGGGCGTCTGGCGGGTACCGTCACTGAGAAACGTCAGCCTTACCGCTCCGTATCTCCACAACGGTTCAGTGGACTCCTTAGAAGAAGTCGTGCGTATTATGGCAACCGTGCAATTGGGCAAGACACTGAGTGAAAAGCCGGAAGATGACCAGCAGGTAAACTGGTCCACCGGAGGCAGATCATTTCAGGTCACCCGCAATCACGCGCTGACTGATGATGAAGTCGATAACATCGTCGCGTTTCTTAAAGCCCTGAGCAGTGACCCGGCATCCTTTAACCGTTAAACCCCCATCGAATATACAACGGGTACCCTCGCCCGTTGTATATGAAGTTCATATCCGCACGTAGCAGACCTCAACCCGCTGCCATGCCGCCATCAACACTCAGTGTGGACCCTGTGACATACGAAGATTGCTCCGAGAGCAACCAGATAACGCCTTGGGCCACTTCCTTTGGCTGACCAATGCGTCCCATGGGGATCATGGAGTCAAACGCATGCACATCGCCATCGGTGACACGCATATAGTTCGGCGTTTCTGTCGCGCCCGGACAGATCGCATTGATCCGAATATTTTTGTCTGCCACATCAAGCGCAGCGGAGCGGGTCAGTCCCACCACTGCAAACTTACTCGCCACATAAGGGGAGAGCCCCGCTACCCCTTTCAACCCAAACGCGGAGGCATTATTCACGATGGCACCGCCACCCGATTTAAGCATCAACTCAATTTGATATTTCATGCCGTATAGCACCGCAGCAAAGTTCAGATCCATCACCTGCTGACACTCTTCATCGCTAATCTCATGCAACGGCAGCAAGTCACCGTGCCCACCGGCATTGTTAAATGCCAGATCCAAACGGCCGTAACACTCCTCGATAGTCGCCATCAGCGTGCGTAGCTGTTTCGGCTCTCTGACATCGGTAGGTACACATAGCGCCTGACCACCCTCAGCAGTAATTCTGGCTGCCACCTTTTCCAGCTTTTCCAGCGTTCGTCCCGCCAAAACCACAGACGCACCTTGGCGTGCGAGCTCTACCGCAACGGCTTCACCCATACCGGAACCTGCCCCGGTCACAACTGCTACTTTGTCTTTCAACATAGACTGCCTATATGTTCATCTTATTATTAGTGAACATACACATAGCCACACCAGGCTTTGAATTTCAATTTAATTTCAATCAATACTAAAGACTAATGAAATCAATACTCCTTCTACACCCTACGTGGCGGAACGGGCGATCTTTCACGTTACAGGCTGCACCACAACTTCTTGTCGCCTTCCATGCCATACCATCAAGCCAGCACACACAATCAACATCACCGCAGCCAGCGCCAAGATCAGGTAGAGTAATGACAGAGAACCGGTGGTGTTCTGGATATAACCTGCGGTCAGATTACCGGCACTGCCCCCCATCGCCGAAGCGACCATCCCCAGGCCACTCAACTGCATGGTTGCGATCGGTGAGTAACGCTGTGCCACCCAAGATGAAATAATGCCCCAGACTGGAAAGTACATGACCCCGTACCCCACCCCGGCAACAAAAGCATACTGAACCGGATCGAAGCTAAAGGCGGCAAGCCCTACGGCATACCCCAACGACATTGTCAGTACAGCAAACGCATGGCCTTTTTTCTCTGCCAGTTTTCCAATTGCGATGCCCGCTATCATTCCGCTGACACCCAGAATAGTCCAAGTGCTACCTGACAGTGCTTCACGCTGTGATAGCTCATCCAAATAGGTGTTAAGCCAGCTGGTGAAGGTAATGCAGGTGAAACCCACCAGAAAATAGATCAAGCAACTCATACACGCACGATGTTCGGACAAGACGGCACGAATCATCTGCCGCATCGACAGCGATGCATTGTCATAACTGTCCAGATCATATGTCTGAGACGCCTGGCTTTCAGAGGACGCCGGTAATGCACGAATCATCTGCAAGGTCAGCAATACCACAACTGCACCAAAACAAGCCGTGAACACCCACGCGCTTTCCCAACCAAACACAGGGATCCACCACAACAAAATAAGACCATTGATACCATAGCCCCACGCAGTGCCACTACCCGATGCCGACAGGTAGGTCGCCGCTTTATCTGCTGACACATGCTGACTGATCAACCCAACAATAGCGCCCCAGCAGATCGCAGCACTGCATGCCAGTAACGACAACACCACTATCAGCAGTATCGGCTGCACCAGCATCGATAAACACAGCACCAACGCTGCGCTCGTAATACCCGTTGCCAGCACCATCTGTTCTGCTGAAAGATGCCGTCCCAGCACCCCAACCGACAGTGCTCCACCGAGATAGGCCAATTGGGTTGCAATACCTACGGCCGCCAGGTGCCAGTGCGTCAGACCCAATGCGTCCCGCATAAAGGGAAAAAGCGCAGAAAATAAAAAGATACCAAACCCGTGACTCAGGACCTGATTGGCCCCCAGGATAATCGCTATTCTCACCGTCTATATCTCCAGAATCTCACCGTTTTCCTTGCACGGTCAGTAAAAAATCGCATTCTAGTGACTTGACCATCTTCAATATATCGATAAATATTGATCAATACTTTCAATAAAATTGAAGATAGAGAATGAAAGATCTCTCCATCCCACTATTAAGAACCTTCGTTACGGTGGCACGTACACAGAACCTGACCAACGCCGCCCAGAGCCTGCACAAAGCCCCCTCCACGATTAGCATGCAGCTGAACCGACTGGAGGAGCTACTGGATGCACGATTGCTGGAGCGTGGCCAATATGGGGTTCGGTTAACCGCCGCCGGACGGCAGCTTGAAGAAGACGCACGCCAGTTAATCAATCTGCATGATCAGATCGTGGGTAACTACCAGCACGGTACGATCAACGGGACAGTGCGATTGGGCACCCATGATCAATACGCCACCCGTGCACTCACACCCATATTGGAAGCCTTTGTACTGTCCTACCCTGAGGCCAATCTGGAAGTGTTTAGTGATCATCGCCCACAGCAGCTTAGAAAAATGCTGGATGACGGCAAGCTGGATATCGCTCTGGTCGAGATGCCACTGCGTTCTGAGGGCGGAGAGCGCCTGACACTGGATGAGCTGGTATGGGTACGCTCACAGGCCCACCAGGTTGAACAACGTTCGCCCCTGCCACTGGCGGTATTCCCTGAAGGTTGTTATCACCGGGAATGTGCACAAAGCACCCTGAACGATGCCGATATCAATTACCGTATTGCCTTTAGTAGTCAGAGCAGGGCAGGGATTTTATCCGCGGTCAGAGCAGGGATTGGCGTGGGTGTATTGCCTCGCTCCACCGTCGAACAGGATATGATCGTGGTCGAGTCTGGCCTCCCCCCGCTACCCAAAACCAATACCACCTTGTTTATTGCCAAACAGGTCAACGAAGCCTCTACCCGGCTGTCCAACACCATCCGCGAAGGCGCACGCAACGGATTGCTCCATTGATATAAAACTCAGAAAACCAGTTAAACAGGAATGGGAACGGGCATAGCCGTAGTCATCAGGCCGTAGAATCCTGAAAGTGCTGCTGTACATACGCTACCCGTTCATCCGGGGATAACGCATGCTCATCCAATGCGGAAACATCACTGAGGCGGTGACTCAAACCTTGATGATTTGCAATCTGTATCGCTAACCCCGGCCGGGCATTAAGCTCTAACAACATAGGACCTTTACGCGCATCCAACACGATGTCGACCCCCAGATAACCCAGCCCGGACATCTCATAACAGTGAGCCGCCATGTACAACAGTTGCCGCCAGTCCGGAATACGGATCTCAGACAGCGGCATCTCCGTATCGGGATGATGTGTGACAGGCCGGTCAAACTGCACCGCATGGGAGGCATATCCAGTGGTAATATCAATCCCCACGCCGACAGCGCCCTGATGCAGATTCGCCTTACCATCTGAGGTGGCCGTCGATAACCGCATCATCGCCATCACCGGAAATCCCCGAAACACAATGATCCGTATATCCGGCACGCCCTCAAAACTGTAATTGATGAACTGGTCATCAAAGTGAATCAGATCCTCGATGATCGCTTTATCCGGCTGACCACCCAAAGAAAACAATCCCGCCAGAATATTGGAGGTGTGTCGCATAATATCAGTGAGTGTCAGTGCTTGGTTATTGGGCTTAAAGTACTGCTGATCATCGTGATCATGAATGACCAGTATGCCCTTACCGCCACTACCTTTGGAGGGTTTGATACAAAACGCAGGCTGCGAATGCAGCATAGCTTTGATCGATCTAATCTCATGTTGATACCGAATCACCCCCACCAGTTTCGGCACACTCAGACCGGCGTCAATCGCCAGCTCCTTTGTTTTGAGCTTGTCATCCACCAGTGGAAACAGGCGCCGATCATTATGCCCGGCAATATACTCAATATTGCGCTGATTCATGCCCAGCACACCCAACTGTCGCAAACGTCTGGGTGAGATAAGCCAGCTCATTTAGGCGGTTCCTGTGAACGGCTTGCAAACGGACTGAAACGTACCAGCTCAATCAGGCGATAACCGGTATAACTGCCCAAAATAAGTATTAATGCCAGCAACACCAGCTGCAAACCCGGGAAGTTAAAGGTCAGATGCTGGATGTAACCGTTAGACATCACCAGATACGCCAGCAAAGCAACAAAGAGCGAACCACCGCCCTGCTTCATCACTTCCTCGCCCCCCTCTTCTTCCCACAGCAACGACATCCTTTCGATGGTCCAGGCGATAATAATCATTGGGAAGAAGATAATGTTCAGGCCTTCAACGATCCGCAGATTGTAGGCGATCACAGAGAAGGTCGCAGTGAGCAAAATCACGACGATGATAACCGCGCTGATCCTCGCGACCAGCAACAGATTGAGCCTGGAAAGGTAGCCTCGCACCACTAATCCAGTCACAACCACCAGTACAAATCCGGCCAGACCGGCCCCCAGAGACGTCTGCATCAGGGCCAAGGCGATAAGTACCGGCATAAAGGTACCCGATGTCCGCAATCCTACCAGCACACGAATGATCATCACCACCATGACACCGACAGGAATCAGCAATAAGCCGCGAAACATCTGTTGCTCTTCCTGCGGCAAGCTGTGCAGAGAGACCTGCATAGCACTCACATCACGGTACTTTTGCTCCAGTGCTTTTTGCACCGGCACCACTTCCCGCAACATGGAAAAGCTGACGCGGGTATTGTGCCCCCCTTCAAGATCAATCAGCGGCTGATCTTCCATCTCCCAAATCAACAGGCGCTCTGGCCGTCCCTCTTTGCCATTCGTTAGATTAAAGAACGCCACCTGGTCTTCGGCATACACCATCAGATACGGCAGGCTATCCTGATTACGTCGATTGTGCTTTAAGCGAATCGCCGTCACCTCACGGGCTGGAATTTCCGCCAACTGCATTAGTATCAGTGCAGCAGCAGCCAATGAGCGATCCTGTTTCAGCAGCTGTACCTGTTGATCATCCGAACGTAAGCCGTTAATCAGCTGAGCGGCCATCGTGATCTGATTGGCTGATTGTTTCTTTGCCTGCTCGATCAGACGACCTGCAGCCAGACTGATTGGATCGGGAAGGATTGGTGGTTCAGATATGTCTGGCGACGGAGGCCAGCTCGCTTCTTGCTTGTCATCCAGTAAAAACTGAGCGCGGTAATACAGTACCTGCTTACCAGAGGCCTGCTGAGTCGACCAACGCACCGCCGGTCGTTTTTCCTCAGTCAGATAACTCAGACCATAACCCGGAGATGCCGTCGCTTGCTCCAGCAATGTAAAGCCGGGGTGGGATTCGGGAATCGCCATCTGAGCAACGATCGCATCCCCATCGGCAGTAAACTCCAGGCGTGCTTCAACACGCCAAACTTCGCGTGTTTCTCCCGGCAACCAAGGAATGTCCAGATTAATATGCCGATAGATAGCACTACCAAAACCCACTGCGATCAGGAGGGTTACAAGTAAATAATAGGGGATCTTATCTTGCATGCAGCCCCCTAATTTCTCGCTGCTTTTTTAGGAGTGTTCTTCGAAGATTTTTTTGTTTCCTTTGGTTTTTTCCCCAGCATGTACAATCGCGCCACATCAACCACCATCAAGTCCCTTAACACGTTCCGGCCAATCAACACTTCGTACTTCAGGTGACTACGATCTGCCAAGGTAAATTCGCCAACGTAGGATATAGTCCCCAGCTTGATACCCAGCTTAACAACACGGCGGCGATCCTTATTTGTACTGGCCTGACGCACGTTGACATAACGTATCAACACCTTCGATACCTCAGTACCATCTGCCAACGTAAAGCGTACCCAGCGTTGACCGTTTCGTTCAAACTCAGAGATATTCGTGGCGTTCAATGAAGAGGTGGAGGCACCGGTATCCATACGGGCTTTTGCGATCAATTGCTTAGAGCCCAAGTCGACCATAGCCCACTCGACCGCGCCAACAACCGTTTTGTTTCGCAGTGATTTGCGTAGATCCGGACACGCCTGATCGCGCTGCACAGGACGTGTCAGCGCAGCACGGGATTTCTTAGCCTCCCGCTCTATCGCTTGGGTTGTCTTTTGTTGCTCCTCAATCAGGTCATTTACCTGAATCAGGGTCTCGCTGCATTGCTGCGCCGCTAACTGGGCAGACTGAAGGGTATCGCGCTGTAAACTCTTTGTTGCTATGCATCCTTGAAGCAAGAGTATCGCGAGCAGCATCGTTAATGCTCTCATCGTAAACTCCGTTGATAGACCAAGCGTAAGCCCCAAGGATTGGCGTCAGATAGCGAGAGACTGCGGGCTTACCTCGTAATGAAGCATAGCTGGCCAAAATGGATGCGTCGATTTTGAAAGACTAATCAAAAACCAACATGCGTCCGCAAGATGAGGAAAAATATAAGCGGCGCTCAACTGATCAGCATCGAGCCCTTTAATAGAAGCAACGGTTTCGTTTCAAACCAGGCCGAGCAACATCTGACTATAGAGCACCAAACAAAAGCCAAACACCGCCCCCAACGGCGGCGCCCAGTGTTTCTTTAAGCGGGATTGCGGCGCAATATCCTGAAACAACAGATATAAAATGCCGCCTGACGAGAACAGCATGATCAGACCAAGAATCATCTGATGATCGCCTAGCAAAAAATACCCACTCAGACCCGCCAGCGGCCCAATTAGCACCAGCCAGCGCATCACCAACATCGTTTTAAGCTGGCTTTTGTATTGCGTGCACAGTTCTCGATAGGCATTAAATCCTTCGGGCAAATTCTGCATACCCACCAGCAGTGCCAGCAAAGGTGCCACCGGAGAACCCAATGCCATCAAACCACCCAGCGCAATCGCCTCCGGCACATAATCCAGCACCATCCCCATCATCTGGGGAGATTCACGACGACGCAGCCCCAACACCCGCTCGATCACAAAGAAGGTGAATCCGCCCGCTAACAACACAGGAATCGACAGCAGCGAGCCACCCATACTTTCGACCCCTTCCGGCACCAATACAAACGCCACCGCCCCCAACAAAATACCGCCGCCCAATGCAATCGAGAAATGTCGAAACTCCCGATCTAACCAACGAGGAAGAATACGTTCAAAGCTCGCCAGATAGCCCCCCAGAGGGATGCAGGCACCCGCCAAAGTAGTCAGCAGTAAAATCGTTAAAACATCGAGGATCATGTGAACTGTTACCCGGTAGATCAATGCAATAAGAATTGCTTAGGTTAAAACGAACCCAGATAGATTGGTATAGATGGAAGGAATTGAGAAGTCGTCAGAAAGGAAACGAAAAAAGGTGGAGACCCAGGCTCCACCAAGCGCGGTAACGCAAAGAATAACCACGGACAGAAGACGTTCACCGAAGGGGTGGTGAGATATCTTAGTACGAATGTAACAGGAGGGAATTAAAGGCCCTGCGCGCCGGGCCAAATATGCTGCTGGACGCCCCGAATTGACTGATCAGCAAGCATATCAAGCACCGGTCGCAGGATACTCCCCTGCTTTACAGCAGGTTCGTTTTGTAATCCACGATGAAGCGGATGTCGTTGATACGTGGCACAACTGCGGCATCGCCGTCAGCTTTTGCCACGCGCAGACGCAGGTTCAGGCCTTTCGCCGCGCCGTCCTGCAGAGTGTATTTCACGTCGACGTTGGTTTCATGACGCTGACCGTCATCACCACCCGCATGGTCGATATCCCAGCTTTCTGTGTGACGTGCCATCAGGTGCAGACCCGGAATACCCGGTACGTCATAGTCGATACGTGCCTGCAAAGACTGTTCGTCTTTGGCGTTGAAATCCAACAGCTGAACCGCACCCCAGGTGAAGAACTGGGTGTTGTCTGCGCCACCCCATTTCTGGTCGTAAGCATCGCTGCCACCAACCGTCTGGTACGCGATGGTGTACGCCAGATTACCCTGTGACAGGCGTGCGGTCAGACCGGTCAGGTTGCTGTCGTAATCGCGGCCGTACAGGTCGCCATCGTCTTCACCACGCATGTGGGTCAGGTCCAGCATCAGGTCGTAGCCACCCACTTTCGTTGGGTAGGCGAAGTTGAAGTACGCCTGTTTCTGGTAGTCGTCTGCCACACCGTACTGGATGTGCGTGCTCAGGCCGTTGGCAAATTTGTAAGAACCACCGATGGAGGCAACGTCGTAATCTTCGCCGTTTGCAGTGTAGGCTTTGAAGTCTTCATCGTTGTTCATGGAAGCTTTATCGGAGTAGATACCGTAGATCTCACCACCTTTAAAGCTAGCCGTAGCATGGATCGCCTGCGTGCTTGGCGCAGAGATACGAGAGGTCAGATCGTTCAGCAACGGGGTCATCAGAATCATGCGACCGGCACGAATATTCAGGTTCTCGGTCGGTTTGATCTTAATGTAAGCCTGTTCCAGTGTGGTGTAACCGTCACCGCTGGTGGTCAACACATCAGAAGAGTTGACAGTTTTGTCCCCTTCCAACTTCGCCACGTGAACAACAGAGGCATCAACGCCGATCATGTCATTCCAGAATGGCGACAGGAATTCAGCACGGAACGCCTGACCGGCTGCGATGGTATCCGGGATACCAGCATCGAAGTCACGGTTCATGTAGAAAGTACGCAGACCCAGATTCACCTGCATCTGGTCATCTGCTTCTGCAGCGATTGCCTGACCGGTCGAGATAGCACTCAGAGCCGCCATAGCCACGGCGAGTTTGTTGAACTTCATGTTGATTTCCTGATAGTTATTTTTATACATTTCGTCTTTCGTTTACGATCAATCAGAGAGCCGCTAAAAGAACGCAAGACATGAAACTGAATTCACAAATCGTCTGTATGATTGTGCCTTCATAGACAACGAGATCGTCGCCGTCGTATGTCAGTTCCATGAGGCGGCTCAATTTAGATAAATGAAACAGCGATAGATAGAATATATTTTCGACCGACTCCATCGAAAAAACTGATAATGTATGAATACACAGCGATTTTAAACGGGAGAAATAGAGTGCGTTTGGATATCGAAGCGCTACGCGTGCTGGACGTTGTCATTGAAGAAGGCAGCTTTGCGAAAGCAGCGGCTCGCCTGCATAAAGCCCAGTCAGCGATCAGTTATCAAATCAAGAAACTCGAAGACCAGCTTGATGTCACCATTTTCGACCGCAGCAGTTATCGCGCAGAACTGACACCGAAGGGAAAAGCGCTTTGGGTTGAGGGGCGACGTTTACTGCAACAAGCCGAGCGTATTGAGAAGCTAGCTGATCATTATTCTGAAGGCTGGGAGCCTCACTTTGATCTGGTTGTCGATGCGTCTCTGCCTATGGAGCCTGTCATGAAAGCAATGAAGGTTCTGGTCGACCGCGAAATTCCAACCAAGATTCAGGTCAAAGTGGAAGCGATGCGAGGCGTACAGAAACGTTTCGAACAAGATAAAGCGCATATGATGCTGGTGAAAGACTATCACCCCAGCCCTCAATTGAAACCTGTGCCTCTGCCGGAAGTTACCTTTGTGCTGGTTGCCTCATGCCATCATGCCCTGGCGGCGGGGGAACGGATTGACCTGAACCAGTTACTCGAACATGTGGAGCTGACCATTCACGATTCAAGCGAAGAATCGACTGATAGACTGGATGAGCATCAGTTTGGCGGCGACCGAGTATTTTTTATGCACGGCTTTGTCAGCAAGAAATCCGGCTTAAAGATGGGGCTAGGGTTTGGCTGGATGCCGGAGTTTCTGATTCGGGAAGAACTGGTATCCGGTGAACTGGTCGAGCTGGACTACGAAGGAGGCTCTCGCTCCTCTTTCACTCCCCTACTGGTCTACCCAACAGACCAGCCGCTGGGCAAAGCAGGTGAATTGATTCTGCAACAGATCCTGTCAGAGTTTGCGACCTTCAAACCCTGACAGCAGATCCAGCGCATGAACTACTCAGCGCGTTCTCGGTAAAGTGTGCGACCATTTCGTGTTCAGGTATGGGCTTGCTATAAAGGAAGCCCTGCCCAATATCGCAGCCCTCCTCTCGTAAGAATGCAGCCTGCGCTTCGGTTTCTACCCCTTCGCCAACCACTTTCAGATTCAGACTACGCGCTAACGCTATCACCGCCCGGGCGATCTCCATATCGCTCTGACTTTCAGGTATATCCTGCACGAACGAGCGATCGATCTTCAGCTTGTTGATCGGTAATCGCTTCAGATAACTCAATGAAGAATAGCCCGTCCCAAAGTCATCAATGGCGATCTCAATCCCTTCGTCCATAAACCGCTGCAATACGGTGGCCGCTGATTTGGGGTCATGCATCAGGGTGCCTTCGGTGATCTCCAGTTCAATATTCTCCGCCGGAACATTAAACTCCTTCAGTACATTTAAAACCTGTTCACTGAGATGCTCATGTCTGAGCTGCTTACTGGACAGGTTAATGTTGACCGCCATACGGTTGAGGTCGAGGCCCGCATCCATCCATCGACGTAATGTCCTGCAGGCCCGGCGCAACACCCAGTCACCGATAGGCACAATCAGACCTGTCTCTTCAGCCAGAGGAATGAATTCTTCAGGGCATAGCAGCCCCAATTGAGGATGCTGCCAGCGGATCAGTGCCTCGACCCCCACCAGCTCCCCCGTACTCAGGTCATATTGCGGCTGGTAATACAGCACAAACTGGTCATCATCCAATGCAGAGCGTAACTGAGAGGCAAACATCATCCGCTTCAGCACCTCGTCGGTCATATCCGAAGTATAAAACTCGACCGTATTGCGTCCTTCACTCTTCGCCCGGTACATGGCCGCATCAGCGTGTCGCAACAGAGTTTCCGGATCATCACCATCCTGCGTATATAAACTCACACCGATTGAACACGACATATACAGCTGGTGATTTTCCACATCAAACGACTGCTCCATCGCGTGAAGGATCTTGGTCGCGACTTCTACAATGGCTGCTACATCGGCGACACCGTTGATTACGGCGACAAATTCGTCTCCGCCAATTCTGGACACGGTATCGTCCTGGCGCACCGTTTCTTTAAGGCGTACGGCTGCCATCATAAGCACCTCATCACCGGCCGCATGACCCAATGAATCGTTGATCTGTTTAAAGCGATCCAGATCGATAAACAGCACCGCTAAGGTTTTATCAGCGCGATCCGCTTTGTAGATTTCCTGCTGTATACGGTCCAGCAGTAATGCTCTGTTTGGCAATCCAGTCAACGTATCGTGATGAGCGAGGTGCCTGAAATGTTCCTGGGTATCACGCAACGCCTGCTCAGCCTGCTCTCGCTCACTAACTTCCACACTCAATTGCTGAATCTGCTGCTTCTGCGCATATTGCTCTTTGACCAACAGCGGCATCCAGCGACGCAGCAACAGAATGAGCACCATGACCGCAACGATAAGGTTGACGAGCTTGGGTATAAAAACCATATCAGGTTGAGAGAGCAACCCCACGATATCCGCGGGAAGCCAACCCGCCTGCGCACTGCGAAAAATACCGAAATATAAACTCTCGAACAGCGTGCGCAGCGCATCCAGTGCCAACACACTTAGCAGTACTTTCATCGCCGTGCTGGTCTGATCCTGATGACGAATACGCAGATAAAGAACAAGGATAAACAACCAAAGCGCAACGAGAATCCAGTATGACAACGGCGTTGCAATTTTGAACAAGCTCACGAAGGGCTCCCAGAAGAATGGACGCGCTCCCAATCCCTGGGAATAAGATGCCGCCGGGCGCGTCTAAAAAAGTAGGCATGACCTTAATGTTTATACGGCAATGAAACAATTGATCTGTAAGCCCATTTTCAGTTATTCAGCAAAGAATTGACTAAGGCGGGGGTTTTACAGGCGTTCACTGAATGTTTTCTTTTACGCAGAAACTTCTCGACACAAAAAATCAAACACGGAAAGACGTATAAGCACGCAAAACGGAGGTGAAATGACACCAAAACGCCCCAAACAACATCTAATATTTAGATCTAGTTTATGCAAATATTATTCTTTTTATTGTTCAAGATTCTAATGACAATGACAAATATCAAGAACGCAGGGACAAACCACGCAGTTTGAAACAACTGACCCGGTCCCGGCATACAACAATAAATCTGATTAACAACGGGATACGACAATGAACAACTCACATAACCCTCTGGGCCTTCGCGGTATCGAATTCACAGAGTTTTCCAGCCCTGATACCGGGTTTATGAATGATGTGTTCAATGCGTTCGGCTTTTCCAAGCTGAAATCATTCAAAGGCAAGGACATCACGTACTACAACCAGAATGACATCCACTTTCTGCTAAACAACGAGAAAGAGGGATTCTCTGCCAAGTTCGCGAAGTCTCATGGTCCAGCCATCTCCTCTATGGGCTGGCGCGTAGACGATGCCGATCAGGCACTGGCGATAGCTATCGATCGTGGCGCAAAAGCAGCTGACGATTCTGCTAAAGACCTGCCCTACCCGGCGATCTATGGTATTGGCGATAGCCTGATCTACTTTATCGACAAGTTCGGTGCTAACGGCAGTATCTATGAAGCCGACTTTGAAGATCTGGCGGAGCAGGTACTGGTAGAAGATAAAGGTTTCATCAATATCGATCACCTGACCAACAACGTCTACAAAGGCACCATGCAGACATGGGCTGACTTCTATATCAACGTATTTGGTTTCACCGAAGTGCGTTACTTCGATATCAAAGGCCAGAAGACCGCCCTGCTGTCTTACGCACTGCAGTCTCCATGCGGCAGCTTCTGCATCCCAATCAACGAAGGCAAAGACGATAATAATAACCAGATCGATGAATATCTGGATATGTATAACGGTCCGGGCGTACAGCACATCGCCTTCCGTTCTGACGATCTGCTGACCTCACTAGATAAACTGGATCGCTCAGTGATCGATACACTGGATATCAACGACGAATACTACGAAGAAGTATTTAACCGTGTGCCTCATGTGACTGAAGATCCAGCTCGCGTCAAAGAACATCAGGTACTGGTCGACGGTGATGACTCCGGTTACCTGCTGCAGATCTTCACTAAGAATCTGTTTGGCCCGATCTTTATCGAGCTGATCCAGCGCAAAAACAACAACGGTTTCGGCGAAGGTAACTTCCAGGCGTTGTTCGACTCCATCGAACGTGATCAGGAACGCCGCGGCGTGATCTAAGTGACATCAGTCATCCGGGAGCGGGCCATACACTTGGCGTGCGGGTTCGCTCCCACCCTACTTTCTTAAGCAATACGTTAAGCGAAAAGCATTTCCCGACAGGTGCGGTTCCGGTGTTACACCGGTTCTCAGGCTTCGCCGTGCCTGCTCGGGATCCTAACCACGTATTAAGAAGTGTCATCCAACACCGTAAGACCCAACAAGCAGAATAATAAAATGAAAATGAAAGAACTCCTCCAGAACTACGAAAACACCGCTCCTGAAATTGTCTTCGAATGGAACGACTCCGAAACTGAAGCGCAAGGCTGGGTCGTGATCAACTCCCTGCGCGGTGGCGCTGCTGGTGGTGGTACCCGTATGCGTAAAGGTCTGGATCGCCATGAAGTTGAATCTCTGGCAAAGACCATGGAAGTGAAATTCACGGTATCCGGCCCGGCAATCGGTGGCGCCAAATCCGGCATCAACTTTGACCCGGCAGACCCGCGCAAACACGGCGTATTGAAACGCTGGTACAGCGCAGTTGCTCCGCTGCTGAAAAACTACTACGGCACCGGCGGTGATATGAATGTGGACGAAGTTCACGAAGTTATCCCAATCACCGAAAGCCTTGGCTTGTGGCACCCGCAGGAAGGCGTGGTGAACGGTCATTTCAAACCGACCACCAGCGAGCAGATTCAGAAAGTCGGACAGTTGCGCCTGGGTGTTTCCAAGATCGTTGAAGATCCACACTACACACCGGATTCCGGTCGCAAGTACAAAGTGGCTGATCTGATCACCGGTTGGGGCGTGGCGGAGTCTGTCGTGAAATACTACGACATCTACGGCGGTGACGTAGCGAACAAGCGTGTCATCATTCAAGGCTGGGGCAACGTCGGCTCTGCTGCTGCGTACTATCTGGCACAAGCCGGTGCAAAAGTCGTCGGCATCATCGACCGTAACGGTGGCCTGATCGATGTGGAAGGACTGGGTCGTGAAGCGGTCACCGATCTGTTTATGAACAAAGAGCATAACACGCTAACCGGCGACAATCTGCTCTCTTTCGAAGATGTGAACAACCGCATCTGGGATCTGGAAGCCGATATCTTCCTGCCCTGTGCAGCGTCCCGCCTGATCACTCAGGACCAGATCAGCCGCCTGATCGATGGTGGTCTGGAAGTGGTATCCAGCGGTGCCAACGTACCGTTTAACGACCCTGAAATTTTCTACGGCCCGATCTACGAATACGCCGACAAGAAATGCGCCGTACTGCCAGATTTCATCGCGAACTGCGGTATGGCTCGCGCATTTGCATTCCTGATGGAAAGCGAAATCGAGATCTCCGACCGCGCTATCTTTAACGACGTGTCCGACACTATTCAGCGCGCGCTGATCCAGTGCCACAACCGTTCCCGCGCAGCCACACTCGTGGCGCAGACGGCTTTCGAGATTTCTCTGGAGCAACTGACAGACTGATCGGATAACCCTCCTTGCGCCGGACCTTAACTCCGGCGCTTTTTTATCCGCGTCAAAGCAATTTCATCCAATACAACACAGATCCAAATCCGGACATTAGCCGCCGGAAAAAATTATAAAAAGACACAACATTATAAGAATAAGGAACGCTTCTATGTCTGACGCTATGAGTGCTAACGCATCCAATGCGGGCAATGCTGCTGTATCTACAGGGGGCCGCCTACAGTGGTCCAGCCGCCTGACGTTTATCCTGGCTGCCGCGGGTTCCGCCGTAGGCTTGGGTAATATCTGGAAATTCCCATACATTACTGGCGAAAACGGTGGCGGCGCGTTTGTGCTGGTTTACCTCGCCTGTATTCTCGTCATTGGTATCCCAGTGATGATGGCCGAGATCATGATCGGTCGCCGCTCACAGCAAAACCCAACCGGCGCGATGGCGACCATGGCTAAAGAAGCCGGTGCCAATCCACTCTGGAAAGGTGTGGGCTGGATGGCCATTATCTGTGGCTTCCTGATCCTCAGCTTCTATACCGTAATCTCCGGCTGGACATTGTCCTACACCGTAAGCTCGGTAACCGGTGCATTCGACACCATCACACCGGATGCCGCCGGTGCTATGTTCGGTGGGATGCTGGCAGATCCGGCGCAGCTGCTGATGTGGAGCACCGTTGTCGTGGTGACCACCATGTATATCGTTTCCCGTGGTCTACACGCCGGTCTGGAAAAAGCGATCAACTACATGATGCCACTGCTGATTGCACTGGTATTGGTGATGGTTGGTTATGCCACCAGCACCGGTCACTTTGCTGAAGCGATCAACTTCCTGTTCACCCCTGACTTCAGCAAGCTGAGTACCGAAGCTGTGCTGGTGGCACTGGGTCACGCGTTCTTCACACTGAGTTTGGCATCCGGCGCGATCATGACGTACGGCTCGTACGTTTCAAAGAGCACGTCTATTGCGAAAACCTCTATCATGATCGGCATATTCGATACTGCAGTTGCACTGCTGGCCGGTCTGGCGATCTTCCCGATCGTATTTGCCTACGGTCTGGAACCAGGTGCCGGTCCGGGTCTGATCTTTGTCACGCTGCCAATCGCTTTCGGTCAGATGCCATACGGTACGTTGTTCGGCTCGCTGTTCTTCGTCATGCTGTCTATGGCGGCGCTGACCTCTGCAATCTCAATGATCGAACCGACCGTTTCCTGGCTGACTGAGAAACGCAAAATGTCTCGTGGCAAGGCGAGTGCTCTGGTAGGTCTGGTGTTGTGGACGCTGGGTTTGGGTACGGTATTCTCCTTCAACATCTGGCAGGACAACACGCTGTTCGGTAAGACGTTCTTTGATGCGATCGACTTCCTGACCGCTAACCTGATGATGCCTTTGGGTGGTTTGCTGGTTGCACTGTTCGCCGCATGGGTAATGAAATCGAACGTAGTAAAAGAGGAGCTGGGACTAGGCGGCGGTTTGCTGTTCACCGCTTGGCAGTTCGTGATGCGCTTTATCACCCCGATCGCTATTGTGGTGGTCTTCCTTAACGCACTGGGCTTTATCAACATCTGATGAGCCACTGATGTTTATGCCTTAAATTGTTCTACCCCACTCTCACCGACGTTCCCCTACAGGTGAGGGTGGGTTCTATCGTTCAAAACCAGCCCTTCCTGATTAGTCATCCAATTTAGGAATCGGGCTATCCATCACGGCAGCAATACTACGCACCATTTCACGCTCGATCACCGTAATGATGCCATCCTGCTTCACTGCATTCACAAATCCCATCAACATACGGGGTTTCAAGTGCGGATAGGCATACGCCAGTTCTTTCACCGCTGTCCTGAATTCCTGCAGATCACAGGCATTCTGTGGCTGAATCGTCAGATTGTATAACCCTGCACTGCCGATCCCTCGATTAAAGGCCTTATCGATCTCCTGTGGATCATCGTGCCCCTCATAGACCAGTACCGATAACACCAGACGATAGGCATCGGACAACTGCTGCATTTCGCGGTATTTAGGTCGATGAGTGCGGACTTTGCCAAATTCGGGGTCAAGGTAATGCTGCAGCTCCTGATACAAACACCACTCAAACAGATCGATCTCTTCATCAGCTCTGATCAGTAGCAAAAGCCGCTGTTTAAACAACATGTACTGTTCCTGCGATAAACACTTCAGTGCTGGCATACTCAGTTCAAGCAACGGCAGATACAACGCACGGGACAACTGCTCAAGCGCAGGGGTTTGTTTGTCGATAAGCGCTAGCAACCCCGGTGTAGGTTTTTGCTTCAAATACCCCCGCTGCTTCTGGTACACCGCTTCGTCACCACTGAACAACAACCCCAACATTAGTGCAGTTGCACCCAATGGATCATGCGCCTGCTCCTTGAGTGAATCGGGTATGTGACTGAGCCCCTCCTGCACATCGGCAATATTGCCCTGCATTAACAACTCAGCGGAATCAAGAAACTCACCGTTCAGCGCAGCTCCCATCGCCACCGCTTTAGCCAACTGCTCTTTTTTGGTGTCTGCGGTGTTATCTGTCTCATCCTTAGCCTGCAATTGGGTCAAAATATAGGACCCGTCCCAGCTTGGCTGAATACGCAGGATACGATCCATCACCGGTGGATGGGTATCGAACAAGCCCCCCAACCGACTCAGGGCCTGACCAAAGAAAATATGGCTGACCTCTCCCCTCGACGGACTAAATATCTCTGTACCTGCCCGATAGCCGCCAATCACTTTAAGCGCATCGGCGATACCCTGTGGATTCCGGGTGAACTGCACAGCCGAAGCATCTGCCAGAAACTCCCGCTGCCGACTCACCGCCGAGCGAATCATATTGCCAAACAATGAGCCGAAGAAACCAATCAACCAAAGTGCACCGCCTAACATCAACACCTGCGCCCCACCCGACCGACTTGTCCGGACACGCAGCATAATGTCACCCGTATCACCGATAAATTCGATACCATGCAGCACAGCAACCAGTCGCATGTTCAGACGCATATCACCGTTAAGGATATGGCTGAATTCGTGGGCGATTACACCCTGTAACTGATCTCGATCCAGCAACTGAATGCACCCTCGGGTAACACCAATCACCGCATCAGACGGAGAGTTACCTGCAGCAAAGGCATTGATCCCCATCTCACCGCCCAGCAGGTAAACCGGTGGCACCGGCATACCAGACGCTAACGCCATCTCCTCAACGACATTGAGAATACGGCGTTCGTCCAGATCATCACTGTTAGGATAAATACGATGACCGCCTAAGGATTCAGCGACCCGTTTGCCACCTTCGGCAAGCTGAAGACGTTTATAGATCATTGCGCCCAGCACCACACACCAGACAGCCATGCCAATATAGATAAAACGACGCCAGCTAAAAAAATCCCAGACCGTGTGTCCAGCCAGCCCGGGCTGCTCAATATTCGACCAACCGATCATTAACGCGACGCAGAAGTTCGCAAAAAATACCAGCAGTGTCACGGCCAGAATAAACAACACCACCAACCAGCCGGTATTGCGACGTGCGCGATCCTGATGCGCGAAAAAATCCATGCTCTACAACTCTGACCGTCGGTTTAGAAAGATACTTTGGGGGCGGCTTGAATCGCAGCACTGTCTTCAAACTCCAACAATTCAGCATCACTTGGATGGCCAAAAGTGGATGCAAACAGCACCGGAGGGAAGGTCTGACGGTATGTATTGTAAGCGGTCACCGCATCGTTAAACGCCTGACGAGAGAATGCAACACGGTTTTCAGTGGTGCTTAACTCTTCAGTCAGCTGCATCATATTCTCGTTGGCTTTCAGGTCGGGATAATCTTCCATCACCAGATTGAGACGCGATAACGCACCTTGCAACGCACCTTCTGCACCGGCCAGACTTTGAATCGCACTGCCACGGGTGGGATCAGCGGCAGCACCTTTTAACATTGCCGCTGCTTCATTGCGGGCTTCGATCACCGCCGTCAGCGTGTCTTTTTCGTGCGCCATATAGGCTTTTGCGGTTTCAACCAGATTGGGAATCAAGTCGTACCGGCGCTTAAGCTGTACTTCGATCTGGCTAAAGGCGTTTTGATAACGATTCTTCAATGTCACCAATCGATTGTAGATACTGACTACAAACACAACCAATGCCACAACAACAGCCAAACCAACGATAGTACCGATATCCATAATTCTTCCTTGCTGATAAGTTTCAGACACAATTCCTGCAGGCAATTACGCCAACATGGAATAAGAAAGATAGCTCAGTGAGATGAAATTTCGACCCGGATGGATCTATTTCTGCAGGATAAGCGGAGGGAGATCAACTTTTTGATCAGTCAGCGCATGCTCGGCGTCGAAGCGCACATCGAGCTTCGGTCAAAATACGCTCAACCGTGTACGGTGGTGGCGAGATTTACACCCGCAGCGCCCGATCATTTAAGAGCTACGGGTAACTAATCAAATGCCGCAGCTAGTCTTGCGTACGGCAACGCTCAGCAGGCACAAACAGCTGTTTCATAAGGTAGGCTTTGAAATCATCTGGGTAATCCATAAAGGTCAGCGCGTGTTCCATACACGCCAGCCAGGCATCGCGTTCAACGGCACCAATTGGCAAATGAGCGTGAGCGTGCGGAATACGAATGGAGCCGTACTTCTCGGAATACAGCTTTGGACCACCCAACCAGCCGCTTAAAAAGCGCGCCAGCTTGTCGCGTGACTCTTCCAGATCATCTGGATGCATTTTACGGATGCCCTCGGCAACCGGCAGACTCTCCATCGCATCATAGAAGTGATCAACCAGCACGCGAATACCGTCTACACCACCCGCTGACAGGAAAGAGGTATCACCCACGCCATAGGCCGGTTGAGTCGTGTCGGGTTCAGAGATGGAATGCATGATCAGCTCCTACTATCACTCGGCAACGGCAGCGTTGCCTGCTTCAGAATTCTCCAACTTTTCGCGGTCAGCTTTTGAAACATAACGCGGCTTGTTGGACATCTGGTTTTTAGCGTTGGCCTTTTTAGCCTTCTTAGTCAGAATCTGTGTGATCTTTTTACGTCTGTTCATTGTGCTGCTGTAAACCCGTTAGAGATTTTAAGAGCTACATGATACAGGTAGAAGCCCACTGGGTGTTAGTAACCCGGTGCGGCAGCATAGCGCGAACGGCCAACTCACAATGGACTCTTAGCCTGGAATAACAAACAACTCGCCATCACGCTGCTGGCAGACACCGGAAATCCTGTGCCCAAATGGCGTAGTAAAACTTACTCGATCACCTTTATCACGGCCCTTACACGCATCAATCGCCTCTTGTGGTGGCCGTCGCATTCCACCCGACCCGCCTTGCGGCTGTCTCATGCCACGCGAGTGTTGCCGCTGCGAGCCATCAACACCGTGACTAGCTGCACGATCCTGTCCACTGCCGGGACCACGCATAAAGCTGCGATCCGGCGTCCCGTGAAAGCAACGGGGAATAAAGGGAAAATTATCCGTCACCACGTAGTAATAGGTCCCCTCGGGGTATTCAGCCGTTATACCACTGCGTCCATTACAATCGTCCAGATCTCCCAAACCGGCGATATATTCGTAGTCCTGAACAAAGGAGCCATCATAACGACCGCCGGGACCATCAGGACGCTGACCACCCTTTACCTGATAACTCCCTCTCAGCTTCTGCATCCCGGATCGATCATCAATAGGATTGCGATAACCATAAGGCCCATAGATCGGAAAACCGTCCGCCGCATATCCCAGTAAAATCGGCACACTCGAATCAGAATAACGCTCCAGCAAGCCGGTCGGCAATCCATGGTAGTGATAGGATCCGGTCGGCTGAACATGGGCATTGTTGCGATCCACACCCAAGTCCACCGCCCCACTCAACGCTTCATACTGCCAACCGGATCGTGGATTACCTCGCCAGAATTCGGCGGCACCGGGATCAAACGGCACGCCGTTGATCGCCACACCAAACGGCCACATCCCCAATGGCGTTGTACTCTCCCGATAAATCGGTTTTACCGGTACCCGATAGGTTACAGATTGCTCGCGAATAGCAGTCGGGTTATTGGCATTAGGGAAGCGTCCCGTGTTGTGCTCAGGTAAACCGTTCGAACTGATCAGACGGTAGTTTCCATCAACACGTATGTGCGCCTCGGCATACGCGGGGCTGATCAACATATCGACCAATGTGCGTATCACACCGGGTTGCTCACCTTCCCAGCCAACCCATCGCTCACTGTTCTGCTGATGAGCGTACGCAGCGTGTCCCGATAAGGATATCGCCAGCGCCAGCCCAGAGATCCATATGCGCATTACATCTCTCCTTCTTAGTCGCGGATAGAGGTTAAACCATATGCAACGAATAAGGGGAAAATGTGAGGAAATAACAGGAAAAGCGTAAAAAAGGAAAAGCACGGGGCGTGATGGGATCAGAAACGGGGAGAAAAGGTAAAACTCGGGCAATAAAAAAGGGCAAGACCCAAAAGCCTTACCCTCTCTTCATCCAACGTAAGCTAGCTCACATTGGTTGTAGCTGAATCTAAAATTAGATTGCTACGATGTTCTCAGCCTGAGGACCTTTCTGGCCCTGAGTAACAGAGAACTCAACACGCTGACCTTCAGTCAGAGTTTTGAAGCCGGAACCAGAGATAGCGCTGAAGTGAGCGAATACGTCTGGGCCGTTTTCCTGTTCGATGAAACCGAAACCTTTAGTTTCGTTGAACCATTTAACTGTGCCAGTAACAGTAGCCATTATAATCTTTCCTAACGTAAATAAATAAGAGTGCCTTCAAGAGGCGTAAATAGCGTGAAAAATTGACTGTTATTTAAGAACTTCAGGACGAGGTATCATGAATACTTCGACGTAACGCAGCTTAATAAACGAGTGACTTTCTTTCGAGCTGGCGCTTAGTTTATAGAGATTCTTCTCAGAGTCAACGCCTGTGTGCTGAAACTTTCTAATATAGTGACAAATATTTTTCGCGTTCTTCTGAGGCCCTTTTCAGCCCTTGTCCTTGGGACGATACTCAAGCAAATAATCCACCAGCGATTTCAGTGCCGGGCTGGCCATACGGTTCGCTGGATACACCAGTGATACCGGCACTTTGGGCAATTGGTACTCACTAAGAATGTGCACTAACTCCCCCCGATCAACGTATTCCTGCACCAGAAATTCCGGCAACAATGCGACACCATGCCCCGCTGCGGCAAACTCTGCGGCCAACCCTCCCTGATTCACCTCGATGGTGCCTTGCACACTTACCTGCTGCTCACCTTTATTCGTATTGTATCGCCAACGCCTGGGCGTACGGATCGAACTGTCTAATACACATTGGTGACTGGCTAACTCTTCAGGGTGTTTGGGTGTACCGTGCTGCAACAGATAATCAGGACTGGCGACAAAGTGCACACTCAGCGTTGTGAATTGACGGGCGATCAGGCTTGAATCTGGCAAATCACCCACACGGATCGCCAGATCAACGCCCTCTTCGACTAAGTTCACAAAGCGATTGACCAACATCCACGACAAGGTCACGTCGGGATGCAAACTCAGAAAGTCACTCACCTTCTTCTGAATACCCAAACGGCCAATGTTTATCGGGGTGGTCATCCGCAGATGGCCCGTCACCTTTTGCTGGCGCGCTGAGGTCAGCATTTCAAGCGAATCCAACCGCTCCAGCACATCTTTAAACTGTTCCAGATAAAACTGTCCCTCCGCTGTCAGATGCATCGCCCGGGTGGTGCGATACAACAACTGACAATCAAAGTGTTTCTCCAGATCTGACACTTGCCGGCTGACCGCAGACGTGACCAGATTTAGCGTCTGAGACGCAGCCGTAAAGCTTTGATGATCAACCACCACAAGAAAGGTCCGCATCGCTTTGATCAGATCAATATTTCTTTTCATGAGAATAATGTTTTCTTTTTGGCGTTATTTTTCATTCTAACGCACAAGATTACGCTTATCCCCTATCAACGAATACAACAGGTGGAGCACAACATGAAAATTCTGGTCATTGGCGCAACAGGCACAATCGGTAAAGCGGTCGCAGATCGTCTGAGCAACCAACACGAAGTTATCGCCACAGGGTATCGCGATGGAGATGTAACGGTCGATCTGGGCAATGCAGAATCAATTAAGGCGATGTTTGAGAAAACCGGTCCCGTTGATGCCGTCGTTTCAACCGCAGGCCTCGCAAACTTCGGCCCGCTTAGTGAGCAAAGCGATGCAGATTACACACTGGCGCTGAACAATAAGCTTATGGGCCAAGTCAATCTGATACGTATCGGGCGCGACTTCGTAACCAACCATGGCTCAATCACGCTAACATCTGGCATTTTGTCACGCCAACCGATGCCCGGCAGCGCATCAATCAGCATGGCCAATGGCGCACTGGAAAGTTACGTCAAAGCCGCAGCACTGGAGCTGGAGAACATTCGCGTCAATGTTGTCGCTCCTGCGTTTGTAAAAGAGACCATGGAGATGATGGGGATGGATTCAACCTACGGCGTGTCTGCGGTTGATACATCGATTGCATACGATGTGGCCGTCAATGGTGACATGCACGGTGAAACACTGGACGTAACCGATTATCTATAAGGGATACACGCGATAACGCGCCAGACACTGAGCCGGTATGGACTGCCGGCTCAGGATCGGCCTTTCAGACACGAATCCGACTGAAGGCATCATCCAACAAATGACGTACCGCGCCCTGATCACCGGTACTTTGATAATAACTGCGCATCCCAATCAACTGAACTTGCAGGCTGCGCGCGACCCGTTGCGGATCATCATCGGCACAGACCTCCCCTGCAACCTGAGCAGAACGGATAATATCCGTGAACAGATGCTCCATCGTACTTAACGAAGCAATCGCTTGTGCCCGCAGTTCAGCATGAGCCTCTGTCAGCTCCGTCAGGGTTTTAATCAACATACAGACCTGCCCCGCCTCTCCCAGCACGGGCTCAAACAACACCCGTTCAAAGAAGCTGTGCAAACCGTCCAAACCACTTGCGTGCTCCGCCAGCCTTTCATCGAGGATGCCGGACATGCAACTCGCATAGTGCTTTAAGGCTTCAGCGTACAAATCCTCTTTGCTACCAAACGCCGCATAGATACTGCCCGGTCGCATATCGACGGCCTGCTGCAGATCTCGCGTTGACGTTGCCCCAAAACCCTTCTGCCAAAACAACAGCATCGCTTTGTGGATCACATCTTCACGGTTGTACCTGGCGATATTAGGCATCGGTATTCCTGTCTTGATTCATGGACAAATTTTATCTTGATCACTTGATCAACTACAAGTAGCCTGAACTTGATCACTCGATCAACTTCAACCCCAAAGGACAGAACCGATGAACAACTTTGAAGTCCACACTCAGGAATCTGCACCCGAAAACAGCAAACCGCTGCTGGATAACTCGATCAAAGCCTTTGGCAGCATTCCAAGCTTGCATGGCATCATGGCTGAATCACCTGAACTGCTTGAGGCATATCAGATGCTGCACAAGCTGTTTCAGGACACATCGCTTAACAAGGAAGAGTTGACCGTGGTCTGGCAGACCATCAACGTCGAGCACGAATGCCATTACTGTGTTCCGGCACACGCAGCGATTGCCAGCATGATGAATGTTGACGACGCACTGACTCAGGCGATGCGTAATCGCGAGCCCCTGGGAGACACTAAATTGCAGGCGCTGCACGATATGACACTGTCGGTTTTACGCAACCGCGGGCAAGTTTCAGAAGAGGAAGTCGCAAAGTTTTATGCGGCCGGATATGGCCCGAAACAGCTACTGGAGATTATTCTGGGGATGTCACAGAAGGTGATGAGTAACTACGTGAATCACCTCGCGGATACACCTCTGGACGAGCGGTTCGCCAAATTTGCGTAAGGCAACAGCGCGCTAAATTCAGACAGAGGGCAGCAGTCCCCGATAGTCCGCAAGAATACGGTCTGCCTGCTGCCCTGCATTTTTCTCCATGCGCGTGTAATGCGCGATGGTACGCTCCAGGTATTCCCGATCTGACTCGCGAGAGAGATCCCACATCTGCGATCCTGCGGTGGCAATCGGTTTATCGCTGTGATTCGATACGTGGATCACCTCATAGAACTTCTGCTTATCTTCCACCAGCACTTCATCGATCAAACCATACCCCAACTCGATAAGCAGGCTTCTCAGTTGATACTGCTGGCGCACCGGACACAGTATAAACTCCAGCGCGTGATCGGGATGCGCCTCGGTGATCGCACGCACCATATCCATCGTCAGATCCCCACCCACGCCTGCGATAATAACCAGCTGTTTAGAATCGGGATCAGATAACGTCAGACGAGAAACGTCCTCACAATGCACCTGCCAGCCACGCCCGATCAACGCGTCATTCAACTGGCTCTCCAGTTGTGTCTGGATGGCATCGGTTAACGACTCAACCACATCCACAAAATGCACGGTTTTGGCTGCACCCCGCTTGAGCAACGCCGTGCCTAGGTAACCATGGTCGCAACAACAGTCCCAAATGTGGTCGTATGGGGTGGTGATCATCTGGTCGATTTGCTGAAGGCGTTGGCTGAGTTTCAAGAGTCAGATCCGGTCAGAAGAGTTGAAGGCGCCTATCATATCCATGTCCGGCACACAGGCAAATGGGATTTGATACCTGTGATCGAAAATATCAGTGCCGACCCTCTGCACCCTGCCTTATACTCTCGCACGGCCCAAAACGCTGCGCGTCAAACCGCATCAACCAAGACCACTGCAATCAAAGGACGACTCGCGTGTCTGAGATCACCACCTATTATCTGGAAATGAAGAACGTCGCCCAGTTAAACGGCAAAGACCAGCCTGATCAACTGAGCGTCGTTGAGGTGGAAAACGATCAGTTCGAGCTGAACCGCTTCCTCTACCAACTTGTCGGTGCCCAATGGCAGTGGACGGACAAACTGGCCCTCTCGGATGACGCTTGGAAACACTACGCCGAAGATAAAAACCTGCGCACCTGGGTTGCCTACTCCCAAGGCGCGATTGCCGGATACTACGAACTGAGCAAGCAGGATAACGGTGTCGTCGAGATCGCTTACTTTGGCCTGACGCCACAGTGTATTGGTCGGGGATTTGGAGGTTATCTGCTCACCCATGCAATCAACTCAGCCTGGGGATGGGGAGGCACCGAGCGGGTATGGGTACACACCTGCAGCCTGGATCATAAGAGCGCACTTGCGAATTACACAGCACGCGGTTTTGAAATCTATAAAACAGAAACGGAATAGCAACGGTCGCGAGGAAGGTTCTGCAGAATCCCTCGCGCTAGCCCGCCCTTATAGCATCCCTCTTTAATGCCCTTCAGGATACCGAGGACTGGCAGCCCCCAACTCATCCAGCAGGCTTGGGGATATATCATTTAGCGGGAAAAGGACTTCACTTCATCCGCTGTTAAATACCGCCACTGCCGCTCCTCCACATCCAGCGCGACCTCACCGATTTGTTCACGATGCAGTGAAACAACACGATTACCCACCGCAGCAAACATCCGCTTAACCTGATGAAACTTTCCCTGAGTAATCGTCAGAAGCACTTCTTTGGGGTTAATCACTTCGAGCATAGCTGGCAAGGTCAGTTGCTCCTCCCCCTGCAACTTCACCCCACGCTTAAATTTATCCGCCACATCATCTGCAATCGGGCGAGACAATCCCACGCGGTAGACCTTCTGGCACTGAGAATTGGGCGTTGTGATATGGAATGACCAACGCCCGTCATCGGTGATCAACACCAGTCCTGTGGTATCCGCATCCAGACGACCCGCGATATGTAACTCATCCGCGCGCTCAATATCCACATACTTAAACAGGGACGGATAAACATCATCCACATTGGCGCAGATCGTCCCGGCGGGCTTGTGCATCAGGAGATAACGAAAAGCGCGGGGCTTAAGCGTTTGACCATCGAGTGTGATGCAGTTGTTTTCATGCACCTGAGTCCTTTCCTCAAGCACAACCTGCTCATTCACCCTCACCTCTCCGGCATTGATCAGCCGGACGGCATCCGCTCTTGTTAACTCAGTACTTTTACACACAAATCGATCAAGGCGCATGATAAGCAAGGTGCTGGATGGATATGGAAGACGGCGATTTCATCACGCGTTATGTATCTGACGAAAAAGCGTCTAACAGCTCTGCGTTTGTTGGATATTTTTCCAGTAACTCAACCAACTTCCCTGCGCCGTCTACCGGCCGAAGAGAGGTAAGGCTCCTCCGCAACGTTCTGACCTTTTCGATATCTTTCGAATCTAAAAGAAGCTCCTCACGGCGCGTGCTGCTTTTAGCAATATCCAACGCGGGGAAAATCCGATGACTGGCAACCTCGCGGGAGAGAACAACTTCCATATTCCCCGTGCCTTTGAACTCTTCGAATATCACCTGATCCATCCGGCTACCGGTGTCCACCAGCACGGTTGCCAGAATCGTCAGCGACCCACCGTTTTCGATATTTCGCGCAGCGCCAAACAGTTTTCGCGGTACTTCCAACGCTCGGGCATCAATACCACCTGACATGGTCCGACCGCTACTCCTGCGCTCGGCATTATGTACGCGAGAGAGCCTTGTCAGAGAATCAATCACAATCATGACATCATGGCCTTCACCCGCTTCTTTACGGGCAGCGCTAAGAAGGTCATCAGCCACACGTACGTGGTGGGCATAGCTTTCATCCGAGGATGAGGCGTGTACCTCAGCTGACACGCTGCGCTTAAAGTCAGTCACCTCTTCCGGTCGTTCATCAATGAGCAACGCATACAGCTTTATCTCGGGATACGCTTCGCCCACCGCCTGACAGATATGCTTTAGGGTGGTCGTTTTACCCGAGCCTGGAGGCGCAACAATCAACCCCCTCTGACCTCTCCCGATTGGCGTGATCAAATCCATTGCACGCATGGAACGTTGCTGAGAACCTGATGCCAAACGAATGCATGGAGAAGGATGGATAGCTACGCCATTTAAAAAGCGCTTTTCCGGATCATCATGAATTACATCTTTGCTCGCCTCCTCGACGGGTTTGGAGGGTTTATTTCGCTTTACCTTCAAAGATAGTGTTTTTCGCGTCATGATTTCGGCTTATCGCTCTGGATAATTGGGTGATGTTTAGCGTAGTGGCAGCAGTCTAACGAAGCTTTCGGGATAAATGTATCTCTGATCCCACTTATTCACTGAACTACATCTAACAAGTAGTCTGCGATATCTGCGCCAAGGGTGTTATGAAACGCGTCCCGATCAAACCCCTGCGGGTCTTCCGCTATCACACCCAGTTCACCTCTAATCGATTCCGGCAGCGGTGTGATGAATGAGTGGTGTCCAGCATTTGGGATTGTTCGATACGTGAGCCGTTCCTTAGATTTGAGATTCATCGCGATTATGTCTGAATGATAAGGCTCAGTCAGCACATCATCCCATTCAGCCCGCATCAGAAGTACGGGGACTTCGACTTGAGCCAACGCGTCCGATGATTTGAACATAACACCCACAGGGGCCATCAGGACGACCGCCTTAACCCGAGCATCACGTGTATTTTCAATACTGACCGATTCAATTTTTCCGGCCTTCGCTAAACCAAAGCTATTGTGACGCCTGCACATTACGTTAATTGGATGAGGTTTCAGAACTTTCCATTGTCGTTTTTCCATTCACTTTGCGGAGGAACTTTTTCTGTTGTATCCCAATGCTCCACAATCTTGCCACTCGAAAGGCGGTACAGGTCATAGAACGACGAATGAACTCCATCCAAATACCCTTCGCAGACCGATAGTACAAAGTTACCGTCTGCCAGTAATCGATGTAATCTGTTGTATTGGATGTATGCGCCCGCATCAGACGTCTTCAGTACAAGGGCGGCTTCCAATGAAGATAAACCATCAGCCAAACGCGGGTTGTGCTCGATATAGGTTTCTGTAGAAACAAATTGCGGAAGGTTTTGCTGTTGGCCGTCGATCAGAACATCGCTAACAAACGCCCTGACGAGCTCTCGATTGGTTTCCGTCTTCTCAATATCCCTAACCTCGGACTCACCATCAACCATCGAGTGACCAGACAGATTTGGCCCCTTCCGTGACTGAATATTATCCCAATGTTCAACCGTTTGATCGCCTTCAAACCTAAAGACTTCAAAGCCGACTCGCGAGCTGCTGAACTCATATTCCGTATGGCCAAAGACATAGTCTCCATCAGAAAAGATACGAACGATATTGACCCTGGGAGAGCTTTTAGCCAGACGCTTGAACAATGCAGCCAGCCCCTCACCACCTTCTTGAGTTTGAGGGTTGTGCTGGATGTATTTATCGGGATTAACAACGTATGTAGAAGCCTCGTCGCCAGTCTCTATACCTTTTAACAAAGCTCGAATCTGTTCTTTTCGCTGTGCAGTCATAGGGCGTTCCAGTTTGAGATCTGACAGGGATGAGCATCATAGATGACGAACTTGCCAGGCTTTGAAAAATATCTAAGCCTCTCTAATTTCGGGGATATTTTCTTTTACAACAGCAGGCAGTTTCGCCACCAAATAGACTCTTACACGATGCCAAAATACAGACAATAACAAAAGCGCTCCCCCCATAAGAACCCCCGTTAATGCAAAACTATAGCCTACCCCACCGTATGCTTTAATCAGGCTAGAAAGTGCATAAAGCACATACACTAACGATGAAACCATGAAAGCGCGCCGATCAATGACAATCGAAATTGAAGTCATAAATACGTACAAAACTACAACAGCAGCCATACTCACCAGACTTTCATTTCCATCAAGCACTCCTAGCTTTGAAAAGACAGGATGAATAATCAGTGGCGCTGAAAGCAAGTGCAACCAAAAAGCCACATCAGAATTTCGTGTTATTCTCTTTGTATCAGAAGAGTCCCAGTACATCGCAAAGATAAATGACAAAACACCGCAGATGAAGAGGATGACCAATAGCGAGTCGTTAGTGTCAGGAAAGATACTCATAGCAAGTGAAACCAAAAGCCCTACAGCTGCTGCCGTACCAACAGCGATAGTGATAGGAACCTTAAAGCGTAGCCAATGAAGATAGGCCGCTATGGTGGCTAGCGCAGCAGAAAGCATAAATGACATTTCTTTTGATCCCATAACAACAAAATCAGAAATCGAATAAACCCCTCCCACAAATGCCAATAACAACGCAATACCAGGCAGAGCCATTTTCCTTTTGAGCACAAAAATCTCAGAGAGAATCCACGATAAAACCGTAAATACTAACATCCCCAAAACATCGCTTTCAGCAATGAAGTTCACTACCCATAGACTAGAAAAAATCAGCAATAAACAGGCTATTACAATAAAGATATCATTGAACCCACCAACCAATTTGAAATTTTCTTCATCGACGGAAGGTGAATGTTTAGATGACGATAATAAAGCGCGAAACTCTTCAACAGCCGAATCTGTAAATACGCCTTTCTTTACCGCAAAATTCAAATCTTCATCTGTATACATATATATCCCTGATAGAGCCTAACGAGGCTGGCGGATTAGACATTTTGACGCAAATATATCCATCTACCGAAGCCCGGTCCTGTTTATTATAGCGTTCTGGTCGGAGCGATTAGTAGTTCACCCTAGCTCAGACCCGCTGTATCTATCTTTTCAGCCCGATATAAACACGATCCCAGCCATGTCCTGTCACTTAATGCCCTAGTTCATCCTGCATAGAGATCTTCTCGATACTGTTTACCATACAGTACATCAGCCCTGAGCGTTTACCTCGTTTTTACCTCTCAGACTGAAGCCTTTCAGACTTCTGGCGCTGTTGTGCGACTGGATACCCGCTAATCAGTTCAATAAACAAGACCTTCTCACCGCAAACTTAGGAGGTTTCTGTGCCCGCAGTAATACTTCGGGAATAAGCAAACAGAACGATTTTTGACAGAATGGCAGGATCATCATTGTGATCATTGCGATAACGGGACTCAAACAGGCTCATATCGAGGCCATCATCGACCCTATGATTGAGGGTGTATTTAAACGTGTCCGGCTGGACCTGATCCGCAAAACCGCAACGGAATCATCTTGGGCTGGTTACAATCGTAGTGTTTGTAACGTGTCATCCATTGCACTATCACCGGTACAGTTCTTGTGAACGACGCTAGCTGGAATCTGTCCGGTAAACTCAAGGGCGGAGGGATCTGTCCGACAGTTTAAAGGCCACTCCTACAGACGACCTTTAAACTGTCGCCTGTAGGAGTTTTTCTGCATCGATCCACTCAATGCGTATGCGGGCGTAGCTTAAAGGTCCCCGTCGTGTATCTGACGCCTTCAACTACAAAGGAGATAACCGTCTCGGAAGCGAAGTCTTTACCCATGAGGAATGTCGCATCGGCACCTGTGTCACCCGGAAAGATGAAGTAGTTCGTCTTGCTGTCACGGATGTTCCCTTTGCCGTCTTCATCTTCGTTCATCTCTATATTGCGAACCCGAAGCGCAACAGCCTTTGTGCCAGGTTTACTCAAAGAAACAGCGATCTCAGAGTTGAGAGGCAGATCAAATGGGTTGCCTCCGGCTTCATCCTTTGTCAGCCACAGTTCAAGGTCTCCCTTGTCATCGTGTAGTTTGAGTTCAGCGAAGCCCACATGCTGCTGAGCCGAAAACAGCGGCACCAAAATTCCATCATGTAAGGTATGACTGTGACTATGACCGTGGCCATGCGTGTGCCCATGGCTGTATGTATGGCCGCCCTTCTGTTGCACACACCCGGCGATGATGAACAGTAGCGACAACAGAAGCGCTGGTTTCGTGAATCCTGACATACTTTGTATTTCTCCTTTCTGCAGAACGCCAAGCTACCAGACAGGTACAACCAAGCTGTGGCTGTCTAGGACAACGTGTTGGCCGAGCGTTGAGCGCCTGGTACAGCTCGATCATAAAATCCTGATTACCGCTGCTAGGTTTTAACTAATTTAAAGGTTCGGGTTTAATAACAACCAAATAGGTATTTTTACTTGACCGTTTTAATAATGATTAACCCATTTCTGGTAACACGCCTAAACCGCTAAGGTTGGCTCGTGTTTTTAGAGCCTCTTTAGCGCAACTTATGAATCAGTCATCATCTTGCATAGGTATTGAATACTGACCTGATTTAAGACCGGATAATCTATCATCAATATTCGAAGTTTCTAAATCTGACAGGACTATAGATTCATTGTCAGGATAGAATATGTACTCATCTTTAAAGACATCAAACTTTATCTTTCCGAGAATTTGACCACTATCACTGATGCAATTAAGTTCTTGCTGGATTGGCCAGAACATCACCATCTTAAATCTCTCTTTTAAACATATTTTTCAGTGGATTATAATCGACTCAATGTTGCAGTAAACAGGTACCAAATTTACTACCCATTTTTAGAATACGTTTTAGCTTTGAAATTTAAGCACTCTTCTTAGTCTACTCATCGCGGGTAACTCGAAGATATAACGCCAAGGCAATGGACCGCGTTGTGGCGAAGCCACCCTTTTAGCGATCCAGCCGAAGGCGTTCATTGAGCGTCTTGCTATGTGCTTATTGGTTAAACCTTACACATCGTCGGGGCGATTTGTCTCGCTCCTGGCTTTTTTTGCGTTGTTTCTATCTGTTTTTTCCGCTCTCTTTTGCTTCTTGCGCTCATTTTTTTCAGTTAAGATCTTAATTGCCTCATCCTTCGATAAACTAGGGTGTTTAGCAAGTAACTCTGTAACCTTTTCATCAAACTTCGTCATTGGTAACCTCATACTGTGTAAGTCCGAATATAACAGGTATTTTCTTGATCCCGAAGCGGAGAGACACACAACGCCCGGTTTTGGGGCGGATTTGGAGCAGAGGAGCAGCGGAAAGGCAGTCCCAACCACGAAATGGCGACAATAGCTGGTTGTTATAGCTTTTGCATACGGTACACCTTGTATGTTGTTGGCTCTCCATAGCCTCTAACAACGATCAAGATGTTGTCAGCACTGCCACGAACATAGTAGGTGAATTCAACATATCCTAACTCTCTTGTCGTGCCGTGGTAGGTCAGTTTCTTCTTAAAATCAATGTTCAACACACTGCCTACAGACGCCTTAACTTCTGTATTATTAGAGATAAATGCCCTGCTTTTGTTGGCTTCATCGTCAGTCGCATGCCACAGGTGAAGTATCAGTGACACGACAAGGGTCAGTGCCACAAATCGCAGCACTCTTTTCAAACTCTTCCCTAACGTCGGACTCATAGGCCAACAGCCCTATTTATTACCTATTCGGGTGTTATATTCAGGATCAAACGCCGTAATTTTCAGTGCGTTTTTAAGTATATAGGTAACGCCATCAGTGTCGTTTTTATCAATATACACAATACTCCCGTCGACTAACTGAGCCTGCAGTTTCCGGTTTTGCTTTCCTTCAAGCCATTCCACGAATATCGACACCAGGTTTTCGATCAGGATCTCAGGGTTATCAGTACCGATCACTTCAATGGTTTCGTCCGTCGCAACCACAAACTGGCGTGTTACAGGTTGCTTACGAAATTCTATATCTCGCTTTTCAAGCAAACTCACAACCGTATTCTCAGGATCAAAAAGGACTAACTCAAACAACGTATCTGTATTCATTGATATGACCCTGTAACAAGGTAGTTAAGCGCACTGGAGTAATTCCCAATAATGAGATCAACCTAATGTCTCTTATGAAAACGGACAGGGACAATGCCCGTGAACCGGTTCGCCGCTCGTTGGATGTTCAAAATACAAGTCACTGGCGTGTAAGAGCAAACGCTCTGCCATCTGTTCACTGTGATCGCTTTTATACAGATCACAACCGAGAATGGGATGACCAAATGTCTGGCTGTGAATCCGTAATTGATGAGTACGCCCCGTCAGAGGGGTAAACTGCACCAGACTTCTACGCGGTTGCTCTAATCGCTGTAATACACTGTACTCACTTATAGCCGCTTTCCCTATGACAGGGCAGACTTTAACCAGTGGAAAGTAATCTTTATGCTTCGCTATCGCCGCAGAGATCTGGCCCTGATCATCTGTAACCCAACCCTCTAACATCGCGATATAACACTTTTTCACGGTACGCGCCTGAAACTGTCTATTCAGATGTTTC
Organism: Pontibacterium sinense; assembly: GCF_015209595.1. Lineage (GTDB taxonomy): Bacteria > Pseudomonadota > Gammaproteobacteria > Pseudomonadales > Balneatricaceae > Pontibacterium > Pontibacterium sinense. Next base: position 53,565 of record NZ_JADEYS010000027.1, read on the forward strand.
GCCGACGCAGCATTCAGCCCCACCACCATAACACCTGAAGTACCAAAATCTATTCGATGGGGTAACTTTGCTTCGGGGAATGCAGGGCTCACGCCCTCTTGCCCATGAACCAAACGGCAGTGGACCGAATCCCGGTTGAGAGGATTTTTACCCGACAAACTCAGCAGGCCACTGGGCTTATTGATCAACAGAATATCGTCATCCTGATACAGAATTTCAACAAAATCGCTACAGGGCGGCGCGACAAAGTCATCAAACGCGGTGAGCGACGTCGAACAAGTATCAGGCATTTAACATTCTCTGCATTGGGTTTATTACATAACACTTACATAACCAGAAAAATTGAGCTTGGCCAGCTTTTAGCCCATGCATCCTTAACGCTTTCCCATCAGCCGTCAGCTTTTGCCGCACGAACATGCACCAGCCCTGACTCCATCATCCGGCCCTCGCTTATCAAACGTTCAACATGCTCAGTGTTCCTTTGGACCCGTTACTACGCGCTCTTCTGGAAGTAATACGCTGGAGATAGGCCTGATCATCAATTGACTTCTTAACACCGTCGATCCGGCCCCAACACAGAGCCTCAACTACAACATCATCCCAAGTCACACTCGGAATCCCGGTTTTCTTCTTGAAGATCTTCACCCACAGCTGAGCTTCGGAAGCATGATTCATCTTGAACCACCAACTGAGTTCTTTCAGCGGTGTAAAGGTAATGACTGTCGCTGGATCAGGTTCCAGCATATAAAGGGATTCTCTTCTGCATAGTGCAGTGCCGCGCTCTGCGACAAGAAGTTTATTTTGCCGCTGATTAAGTTTCGCTAGCCAGATTTGGTAAACTAGCGTTTCTCTAAAATCGATCTTTACCTTCGCCAGGCTTCAGTATGACAGACACAGCCCCCCAAGACAGTAGCACCAGCACCGATCAGAGCAGCCACTATATCCTCAATCGTGAATACTTCACTGAGTGCTTCGATCAATCTGCCGACACTACCGTCAGCCTCAAAACATACCGTTTGGCAATACTACTGATCATCATGTCCGCCGTATTATTTATCGTAGAAGCTGAACCCCATATCGCATGGTTTCTACTCGCCCTCGGCGCTGTCGAACTGCTATCAATTCGCTATAAACGCAGTTGGTGGGTCGCCCGCCAAATGCTCAGCCGCAGAGCCAATAGCCGGGTTAATGTTCGGATTGATGAACAAGGTATCTATACTGACAGCAAGCACCATCAGCAAAGCATCCTCTGGGACGATATTGCTGAACTAAAGACCACTGAAAAAGGCTTTATCGTCATTCATAAGGGCGGCACTAACTACCTTTCAAGAACAGGTCTGGATAAGGATTTTTTGGCGCTATTAAACGATAAATCAAACGCTATAACCTAAGCCGAACGATCTGTATCCTAAAGCCCGAATAGATGACGGCTTGTTTAGCATCCAGATACCGCCATTCCTGACTGACGCTACCAATGCCTTATCGTCTTCCATGCACTTAACTGGATTAGGATTAGGCTCGTCCATATTCAGTTCTTTAGCTATGTCACAAATGCGAGACTTGAACAGTTACCTCGAATCTCATTCTGTGAAGCTTCGACACACTCGATAACTCCAGGGTGAACAGAGTCATCAGTCTCGTACTTCCAAAAGCAGGAATCATAAGCTCACAGAATGGCGCGACCTGAAATACTACACTCTTCAGCAATAACGGAGAGAGATAGAAAAGCCAGTAGTAGAACAGCGACCTTCATATGAGTGCCTTTTGTCCCTCAAGCATAAATCTTCGTTGCTACCACTCTGGAACATAATGATGTTTATGAGATTGTTCCACTATTCTTCTTTGAGACTTCTAACGCCTTACTCTACAGACCGAGCAAAATGAGGTTCTGCAGCAGCAACTGGTTATGTTCTTAAACCTCAATTTGATTCAATATTTTTATTCCAGAAGATACCAATTAATTTACTGCAACGAACCCAATTATCAACAACAGCACGGTAATAATCGAGATTAAAAACTTGATATCTAGCAGTTTCCACCAAGGTTCAGAGAGTAATTTATTTCTCGCTTCCCGTTCTTTCTTCGTTCCTTTTCTCTTTTTAGCCATGGTACACCTCCACGCTAGGGGTAAACCTAATTATAGAAGGTGTCTACTAATCGTGGGTAACTCGATGGTATAACTCCACCAACAAGGGCGAGCTTTAGCGAGTCCAGCGCAACTTGTTGCGCATTTGTGTTTGGCCTTGTTATGTATTGGATTCATTAGCTTTCCCTAAAGGCTCTCCACAGTTTCTGCAGCGATTGGTATATGGCCAGCAAAATCCAATAAAACCCCTCGTCGAACTAAAGCTCTTACCGCAGCTATTACATTTGTAAAAAACCATGTAAACAAATGAAAGCACGAACATAAGGAACGTGACTAGAAGCAACGAATCGGGCATCTGTACATAGCTAAAAAAGAATACAGTTAAGAATGTAATTACAGATATCCACCTTGCAGCCCTGAATATTGCTTCTGCCATACTTTCCTCCATGGATTACACATAGCGCCCAAATCATGGACGGCACCGCGCAGCGGTAACGTGATCTTCCCCCGAAAAAGTGGACACCACTTTCGCTTACGCCGTCATTGCTTCATATTCGACCGGGCTCCGGTAATT
>NZ_JADEYS010000028.1 GCF_015209595.1 Pontibacterium sinense
GGGTCGTTAGCTCAGTTGGTAGAGCAGTTGGCTTTTAACCAATTGGTCATAGGTTCGAATCCTATACGACCCACCATATTCAGAAAAAGGAGCGCTGCGGTGCTCCTTTTTCGTTTCTGTTTTAAACAAACTTTGTTGTCGTTTTTATCTCTATCCAGTCATTTTGCAGTGACCTGACTATGGTATAATCAGGCCAGCGGCCAGATGCCTTTGCGTCTGGAGTTTCAATACAGCCTATATAAAAAGAAACAGTTACTTACATGTTGAGCAAGCAGGAAATCTCCGACCGTATTCTGGTGCAAGAACACTTTGCGAAAGAACATCTTCCAACCGGTCATGATCGCAAAGAGATCGAAGAGTACAAAGAGCAGATTAAAAAACTGTTAAAAGAGAAGGATGCGTGTCTAGTCGCGCATTACTACACAGACGGCTTGATTCAGGAGTTGGCCGATGAAACAGGCGGATGTGTGTCTGATTCATTGGAGATGGCTCGTTTTGGTAGCGCTCATGAGGCAAGTACGCTGATTGTTGCGGGTGTCCGCTTCATGGGAGAAACAGCGAAAATCCTGAGCCCTGAGAAGCGCATCTTGATGCCGACGCTGGAAGCGACCTGCTCGTTGGATATCGGTTGTCCTATCGATGAATTCTCGGCCTTCTGTGACGCCCATCCTGATCATGAAGTGGTTGTGTATGCGAATACATCGGCGGCGGTGAAAGCGCGTGCTGACTGGGTCGTGACCTCTAGTATTGCGCTGCAGGTAGTTGAGCATCTGGCGGATGAAGGTAAGAAAATTATCTGGGCGCCAGACAAGCATCTGGGTGGTTATGTCCAGAAGCAGACCGGTATCGAAATGCTGATGTGGGATGGTGCCTGCATTGTGCATGAGGAGTTCAAAGCGAAGGGTATTCTGGAGCTGAAAAGCGTATATCCAGATGCTGCTGTTTTGGTGCACCCTGAATCCCCTGATTCTGTTGTTGAAATTGCCGATGCTGTTGGTTCAACTTCACAGTTGATTCAGGCGGCACGGGATTTGCCAAACCAGAAGTTTATTGTGGCCACCGATCGCGCGATTTTCTACAAGATGCAGCAAGCGGCTCCTGGTAAGGAGTTTATGGAAGCGCCAACGGGTGGTTCCGGGGCAACATGTCGCAGCTGTGCGCATTGTCCGTGGATGGCATTGAACGGATTGGATAATATCCTGCAATGTCTCCAGCAGGGGCAGGAAGAAGTGATTGTGGATGCTGCATTGATTGAAGACGCGCGCCGTCCTCTGCAGCGCATGCTAGATTTCTCCGCAGAATTGAATAAATAAACCGCTCTGGTAGCCGCTGTTGGCTATGGAAAATAAAAAGCCGCATTTAGATGCGGCTTTTTTTGTGGCAGAAAGTTATGAATGTCACATGACGCGTCGCATCTGTTGCCGCAGGTATTTTGCTTCCACTTCGAGGGTTTCCAAGCGGGCTCTTTCTTCGCTGCTCAGCTGAGGTGTGCGTAGTGCAAACTTCACCTGCCGGATGGCAAGGTCGATGTTGCCGGTTAGCATGAAGTACTCGATGCGGGCCATATGCACATCCAGTGTGTTTCCTGCGAGTCCCTGAACTTCCGCCAGGTTGTACCAAACGTTAACGTCAGTTGGACGTTGTGCGGCAAGTTGTTTGTAGACTGCAATTGCATGGCTGTTCTGGCCTTGGTGCAGCAATAGCTCCGCATATATTGCGTTGGTCGGATAGTTGTCAGGGAACAGTTTCAGAACGGATCTTAGCTGTTGTGACGCTTTATCATAGTGCTTTTGCGCGATGCTCAGCTCGGCCTTTGCCAATCGGACAGGAAGCTTTTGCAAGAAGGCTTTGCTCATTCCTGAGAATGCACGCTCAGCAACGTCGAACTTTTCTGCGTTTATTGCCGCCATCACTGTAGCGTAACGTAATGAATCGCTATCCTGACTTTTGCGTTGATCGGCCAGATTCGCTAAAAGCTGGTCGGCATTTTTGGAGTAATGGGCGATGATTCGAGACTGCACTAAATCATAATCGATAGCGTCTGCTCTTTTTTTCGGCGAAGGCAGATTCGCTGCCCGGTTAAGTGAGTCGGCTACGCGAGACTCTGTGACCGGATGGGTGAGCAGGAATTCTGGCGGTTTCTGGCCGTAGCGGGCATTGGCCTGGAGGCGAGAGAACATGTTGGGCATCGCTTTAGGGTCGAAGCCGGCTTCTGCCAGTGTCTGCATGCCGATATAGTCCGCCTCGCGTTCATTTTGGCGACTAAATGCCAGGCTCGAGGCTTGAGAGGCTGCAACCGTAGAGGATATGGCTGCTACCCCGCCTTGGCTATCTGCGGCGGCAACCAGCAGGCTGCCCAGCAATGCCGCAAGCATAAAGGGCCGGTTGCGTTTCTGATGGTCGACGTTCGCTGCATAGTGTCGTTGGCTTAAATGAGCCAGCTCGTGTGCGATAACGGAAGCGAGTTCATCTTCGCTTTGAGCGGCCTCCACCAAGCCGGTGTGGAGGCCAACAATACCACCGGGTACTGCAAATGCGTTCAGTGTCGGGTTGTCTAACACGACCAGTTCTAAGCGGCGATCAGTCAGTTGGCTGTGCTCAGTAACATCCCAAAGCAGGTCTTCCAGATACGCGACTACAATCGGATCTTCGTAGAGTTGAGCTGAACCACGTAGCATCCTCACCCAGGTTCGTCCCAGCATATATTCTTCTTGTGGTGTCGTAGAAAACCCACTTTCGCTGATTGAGGGCAGTCCAGAGTTGGCTGCGTATAGTGAATTAGTCTGAGATAACAGCATTAAAGATGTCATCAACGGGAGAAAAAAGCGATAAATATGCATGGGTTAGAATCCGTCTGAAAACGCGCTGCTAATACTGAATAAATTGTTATATAGTGCTGGGCCTGTGAATTCTACTCAACCCAGTACGCGGTAAAGATACGTTAATGACTAAACCTGTAATTGATGACACGCTGGACGCTTCAGGAATGAACTGTCCGTTGCCGCTTTTGAAAGCAAAACAGGCACTTAACCGATTAAATGTAGGGCAAGTGCTAAAGGTAATCGCGACTGATGCGGGTTCAATCCGTGACTTTAAAGCATACACTGATCAATCGGACCACGTGATGTTGGAATCGTTCACTGATCATGAGCCCTATGTTTATATTATCCGTCGCGGATAATTGTTTAATCTGAGAGTTGAGAGTAAAGATGCGTAAGATCTTCAGCAAGTGGATAGACCGCTATTTTTCCGACGAAGAGGCGGTTTTGCTATTTGTCCTGCTGGGGGGTGCTTTGCTGATCATCCTGACGCTGGGGCAGATGCTGACGCCGGTGTTTGCGGGGCTGATTTTAGCCTTTCTTATGCAGGGGGCCGTGAGCTGGCTGGAGTCGCGCAAGCTTTCCCACATATTGTCGGTATCGTTAGTTTTTATGCTGTTTGTCAGCGTCACGCTTGCATTGTTGTTGTTTGTCTTGCCGTTGGTTTGGCGTCAGGCGGGGAATCTCTTTAATGAATTGCCGCGTATCTTGTCTGAGGTTCAGCAGCTCGCATTGTTGTTGCCGAAGCAGTACCCAGACATGATTTCAGTCGCGCAGGTTAATGAGTTGATCAATTCTGCAGCTGCCGAGCTATCAAAAGTGGGGCAGTGGGTTGTAACTTTCTCTTTGAATTCTATTGGCAGTGTTGTTGCGCTGTTGATCTATTTTGTGCTCGTCCCCATTCTGGTGTTCTTCTTTTTGAAGGACGGCAAAGCGCTGTCATCCTGGTGGGCGTCTTTGCTGCCTGCGAAGCGAGAGATGATGACCAAAGTATGGGACGAGATGGACGATCAGATTGCCAATTATATTCGGGGCAAGGTGATAGAGATCTTAATCGTTGGTGTTGCAACCTATGTGGCATTTGCTGTGTTGGGCATCAACTATGCGGCATTGCTGGCTATCATGGTCGGATTGTCAGTCTTGATTCCCTATATTGGTGCGGCGTTAGTCACGTTGCCCGTTGCCTTGATTGCGTTCTTCCAATGGGGCTGGACCAATGAATTTATGGTCCTCATGGCGGCTTACGGCATTATTCAGGCGTTGGACGGCAATGTGCTGGTACCGTTGTTGTTCTCTGAGGCTGTTAACCTGCATCCAGTCTCTATTATTATTGCTGTCTTGTTGTTTGGTGGTTTATGGGGGTTCTGGGGGGTGTTTTTTGCGATCCCGCTAGCAACGTTGATTAAGGCAATACTCAGTGCTTGGCCAAAAGCACCTAAATTGTCGCAGGATGTGCCAGAGAGTTAATCTGCTGGCACGGAATGAGCCTGTAATTTGTGTTGGGTTACAGGCTTTTCACTGCTTCCAGTACTTCGTCAACATGGCCTTTTACTTTCACCGTACGCCATTCCTTACGCAGTACGCCTTCCTTATCGATCAGGAAAGTTGAGCGATCAATACCCATATATTCGCGTCCGTAGTTTTTCTTTAGCTTAATAACGTCAAAAAGATTGCAGAGTGTTTCATCTGGGTCGCTGATCAGTTCAAATGGAAAAGACTGCTTCGCTTTGAAGTTTTCATGGGCGCGCATACCATCGCGGGACACGCCAAAGATAACAGTATCAAGCTCGCTGAATTCTGCGTACAGGTCCCGAAAATTCTGGCCTTCAGTGGTGCAGCCGGGTGTGCTGTCTTTTGGATAAAAGTAGATAATTACATTTTTTTGGCGCAGTTCAGACAACGTAACAGTCTGTTCGCTGGTGGCGTTAGCGGTGAAATCTGGTACGGCTTGATCAAGTGCTACTGTGCTCATCTGCTTTCCCTATATTTTCAAATGGTTGGATGGCTACTCAAGAGTGTAGAAAATCGTATAGAATATCCAACCCTAATACGATGACAAGTGCGATCTGGATTTAAGTAGAGAGCAGATGTACTTGTTGTGGCGGCCGGTAACGGTCGTTACTATAACCTCTCTTACCTTATGGAGATAAAGATGATTACTGGCAGCATTGTTGCTCTTGTTACCCCGATGACATCCAATGGAGATATTGATTGGGACGCCCTGGATAAGGTCGTCGATCTCCATCTGGATAAGGGGACAGGCGCAATCGTCGCGGTGGGTACCACCGGCGAATCAGCAACGCTTGATTGTGACGAGCACTGCCAGGTAATTAAACGGGTGATTAAACGCGTTGCTGGCAAGATCCCTGTAATTGCAGGTACGGGTGCAAACTCGACCTCTGAGGCGATTGAGCTGACCCGTGAAGCGAAAGAAGCGGGTGCTGATGCCTGCCTGTTGGTGACGCCTTATTACAACAAGCCACCTCAGGAAGGTCTTTACCAGCATCACAAAGCGATTGCAGAAGCCGTTGATATCCCACAGATCCTGTATAACGTACCAGGCCGCACTGCGTGCGATATGTTGCCTGAGACGGTGTGCCGTTTGGCTGAGATCCCAAATATTGTGGGTATCAAAGAAGCGACCGGCGATCTGCAGCGTGCGAAAGAGCTGATTGACGCTGTCCCTGCCGATTTTGCAGTGTATTCCGGTGATGACGCGACTGCGCCGGAACTGATGTTACTGGGTGGTGTCGGAAATATCTCCGTGACCGCAAACGTGGCTCCGGGTGAGATGGCAGAACTGTGTCGTCTGGCGATGGCAGGTGATGCCGAGCAGACGCGTGATCTGCAGAACAAATTGATGCCACTACACAACAGCATGTTTGTTGAAGCTAACCCAATTCCTGTGAAGTGGGCGATGGCTGAAATGGGCCTGATGCAGCAGGGAATTCGACTGCCGCTGGTTGAGTTGAGCGATCAGTACCACGAAGAGGTACGCGGTGCGCTGCGTACTACCGGTATCATCTAAACGGCCATAACGATTATGAAAAAGGCAGTATCTCTGACGATTTTAGCCTGTGCCCTGCAAGCGGGGTGCAGTGTTGTGGAGAATAATCCGATCTATGGTGACAGCGGAATTATCCGTGACCGTAGCCAGGATTATGAAAAGGCCAGTGAAGGAAAAGCGTTGGAGGTGCCGCCTCATTTGCGTACCCGCGAAACCTCACAGGGCATGGCAATTCCTGATATCAGTCAGGTTGCTACGCAAAGAAATGGTGATTTCGAAATTCCGCGTCCGGAGTTTTTCTATACTGAGGCCTCCAGCGATAAGGTGAGCTTGTCGCGCGATGGTGCTGAAAAGCTGATTGTTGTTGAATCTCCAATCAACGAAGTGTGGCCGAAGCTGAAGGACTTTTGGGCGTATAACGGTATCGAGCTGGAAAAGGCCGATGCAAGAAACGCGCAAATGGAAACTGTCTGGATTGAGAATAACGATAGCCAGCTGAGTTTCGTGGATAGTTGGATTAAACGTCTGACTTTCCAAGACGTTGAAGGGCCTGCGAAAGATAAGCTGCGCTTGGAGTTGCGTCCTGATAAAGGCGATCTGACACGTACATCGATCAGCATGAAGCATGTACGTTTTGCTCAGAGTGACGAGATAGGGCAGATTGACTGGGAGCAGTCCGGACGCGATGTCGGTTACAAATCCGACATGATGTACGAGATGCTGCGATATCTGAGCAAGGCATCAGACAAAGAAGATGCGCCAACCCTGACCAAACTGGGGCAGGACACTGGCGGTCGTACTGAGCTGGGTCGCGATTCTCGTGGCAACCCCGTACTGAAAGTTGAAGATTCTACTGATAAAGCATGGGATTCGGTTGCAGCGGCGATGGCAACAGATCGTTTTGATCTGGGAACCGTCGACAAAGATGCGGGCATGTTCTATTTCTCGTATACCACCAGTATTCCGGTAGATGAAACTGAAAAGATGGGTTTCTTCGAATGGCTGCACTCGGATAAGGGGTCTATCTCCTTTAAGGCAACCGCACTGGGTGAGGCGTTAGGCGCAGGCCCGGATGAGAATGCTAAGAAGATCCGTTACACCTCTAAGACGCTGAGTGAAGACGATAGAGAACGTTTGAGCCAGATGAGCCAGGAAGAAATTGAGCAAGAAGCCCTGCAAAAAGAAGAGGGATTCAAGATCTGGTTCGCGGGTAAAGTCATCTACGTGTTTAATAATCAGGTCGACGGACCTGAAGGCACGTTCAACGAGCAAACCGAAGCGTACGATTTCGTCGGTCGCTATCAGCTTAAGTTGAATCGGGCTCGTAGCGGGGTTTATCTGACAGTGCTGACCGAGGACGGCTTATCCGCGCCGGCTCAGGTTGCTGAAGAAATATTGTGGGATGTGAAGGATAACCTGCCGAGAGGTTGATTTTCTTTACATATACCTGCAATTAATAAGGGGCCTTTTGGCCCCTTATTTGTCTCTGATAACGGGCGATATCAAAATAAGAAGGAACACCGATGAAAGCTGTAATTCTGGATTTAGAAAGTCTTGAGGATCTTGATCTGGGACCGATTCAGTCTGAAGTCAGTCAGCTGGATCTGCACATGGCCACCACTTTGGAGCAGGTTGAGGAGCGAATCGCCGGGTATGACATTGTTATTACCAACAAGGTGAAGATTGATCGTGCTGCGATGGATGCAACGCCCGACCTGAAACTGATCTGTGTGGTGGCGACCGGCACGAACAATATCGATCTGCTTGCTGCGGCTGAAAAATCGATCCCTGTGTGCAACTGTGTTGCTTACGGTGTTGATTCAGTTGCTCAGCATGTTCTGTCGATGATGTTGGCGTTACATACCAATATTATTCAGTATGATCGTGCGGTTAAAGCGGGAGACTGGGGTAAGGCAAGTCAGTTTTGCATGCTGGGTTTTCCTATACGAGAACTGTCTGGTCGTACACTGGGGATTGTGGGTTATGGCAACCTGGGTAGTGCGGTAGCGGAATTGGCTAAAGCATTTGGCATGAAGGTGGTGATTGCTCAGCGCCCGGGTGGGGAGCCTCAGGCCGGACGTATGCTGATGGATCAGTTTCTGGCAGAGGTTGATGTGCTGAGTTTGCATTGCCCGCTGACAGACGAAACCCTTAACCTGATTGATTCAGCGGCGTTGGCAAAGATGAAGCCGGGCAGTGTGTTAATCAATGCGGCGCGCGGCGGAGTGGTGAACGAGCAGGCATTGGCAGATGCATTGCGCTCTGGTCATCTGGCGGGAGCCGCAACGGATGTGTTGACGCAGGAGCCGCCTGTAAACGGTAATATTCTGCTGGCTGACGATATTCCAAATCTTATCATTACGCCTCACTCCGCGTGGGGAAGTCGTGAGGCGCGTCAGCGTATTATCGATCAGACCGTCGAAAATATTCAGGCATTCAAATCCGGGCAAAGCGTACGTGCCGTGAACGCATGATGTGATGGGTCCCGGTGTCGTCTTTAGAACGGCACCGGGGCGGTAAAGTCTTGCCAGTCTCCGCTGACCGGATGATTGAACCCGAGCTGTTCCGCATGAAGCAGCAAACGGTGGCTGAGGGCCTGTGCATCATCAGGCGCGTAAAAGCGGTCTCCGATGATTGGATGGCCTAAGAACTGCATATGAACACGCAGTTGATGGGAACGACCGGTAATCGGAGTGAGTTGCACCCGGCTGCCATTCGGCTCGTCCCTTAGTTTTTTCCAGCGCGTATGCGCGTTTTTCCCGTATTCGTAATCGACGATCTGCAGCGGGCGGTTATCCCAATCGCAGCGCAGGGGTTCGGTGACTTCACCCGTCTCCTCTTTGAGGGTCCCGTAAACGATCGCTTGATACGATTTTTGCGTGCGTCTCTCTTGAAACTCTGTGCTTAGACGTCGGTGGCTGTCGGCATTCAGGGCAAGCACCATCAGGCCGGAGGTTGCGTAGTCGAGTCGGTGTACGATACGCGCAGTGGGGAATGATTGCTGTACCCGTCGCCATACGCAGTCTTGTTTATCCTCTCCGCGTCCCGGTACGGACAGCAGGTCGGCGGGTTTGTTTACGATAACCAGTTGGTCATCGGAAAATATAATCTCAGGCATCGACGGTGTTACTTCTCTGGCTTCTCAAACAGGGCAAGGGATTCCACATGGGACGTTTGCGGGAACATATCCATCACGCAGAAACGGCTAAAGCGATAGCCCATCGCCACCAGTTCTGCAGCGTCACGCGCCAGTGCAGAAGGGTTGCACGATACGTACAGGATCTGATCGGCTTGATAGTGTTCCAGCTGTTTGATCGCTTCGAGCGCGCCTGTGCGGGGTGGATCCAGTACGATCTTGTTAAAACCTTGGTTGAACCAGCGATGGTGGCGCAGGTCGTTGCTCAGGTTGGCACGGTAAAAGGCGCAGTTCGCTAAGCCATTTGCTTCAGCATTGGCCGCCGCACGCTGTACCATCGTATCGCTACCCTCCACGCCAACCACTTCTCCGGCGTTAAGTGCCAGAGGAAGCGTGAAGTTTCCGATGCCCGAGAACAGGTCGAGAATACGATCGTCAGGTGTTGGCTGTAACCACTCCAGCGCACGGCTAATCATCTGCTCGTTAACACCGGCATTTACTTGCAGAAAATCACCCGGTTCAAAGCTGAGTTTTATATCTTGGTCTGGTAATCGGTAGTGTAGGTCTGCTGCATCCGTATAGGCTAGCGTGTTTTGACCATCATCCAGATACAGGCGGAGGTCCAGTTGATTTGCGGCCAGACTGATAGCGTCTAGCAGGGCGTCCGACGGGCGCTTCTTTATACGCAGCGTAAGAGCACCTTCTTGATCACCCATTGAGATCTCAGCGTGGGTAATATCACGCACCTGACCGGCTTGATCTAGTGCGTTTTGCAGCAGCTGAATCGTCTGGTTGAGCGTATCGTTTAACACCGGGCAGTGGTCTATACGGGTCAGCTTGTTGCTGGCGCGGCGACGAAATCCAACAACAACGGAGTTGTCACGCTGTAGCTGATTCACCCCAAGGCGGGCGCTGCGGCGATATTTAGAGGCGGGTGAATGTAGTGGCGATTCGGTGGCTTCCGGTTGTATTTTGCCCAAACGCTCGAGCTGATCCAGTACGATCCGCTGTTTCTCTTCGATTTGACGCGCGTGTGTCAGGTGTTGCAGGTCACAGCCACCGCATACGCCGTAGTGCTCGCAAATCGGTTCTGCGCGGTCTTCTGACGCCTGAATCACGTTGATGCATTGCGCCTCATCGAAGCGGCGGTGTGTCTTAGTGATACGCGCTTCAACTTCTTCACCGGGCAGGGCCCCGGCAACAAACAGCGTTTTGCCATTGTGGCGGGCGATACCACGCCCTTCGTGGCTGAGCCCCTCAATGGATAGCTGAATTGGAGCGCCATCGAGGGTAACGGGTTTCTTTTTGTTGGCGGAGTGACGCCGAGGTGCAGATCGTTTTCGCATGATTGCTTCACATTACGCAGAGATGCGCGGATTCTATCAGGCTGCCAATATAAAAGGCAGGCAGAAATAGAGATAAACGGTCAGCTCACAAAGCTGTTGAGTGGCGCCAAGGCAATCGCCGGTATAGCCGCCAATCCAGCGGCGAAAGAAATAAGATAACCAGTTACGCATCAGCCAGACAGGGATAATGACTAACCAGATTTTAGGGCCGAGAGGAATCAGACACAGCAATACCGGTATCGCGGCAATCATCAGCTCGCGTCGAGACATTCTGTTTGCGAGTGGCTTGGCTTTGCTTTGTTGATCCTCGCGCACGTAATCGTCGGAATAGATAAGTGTGATTGCGGCAAAGCGGCTGAGGGTATGTGCCAACAACAGCGCTGGAATCAGCTGCTCGATCAGGCTGAGTGTTTGAAACTTCATAAATAATGCAAACACTAAGCCTAAAGCGCCGTAGGTTCCCAGTCGCGAGTCTTTCATGATGGTCAGAATCTGGGTTTTCTTCCAGCCCCCGCCAAATCCATCGCAGACATCAGCCAGCCCGTCTTCATGGAACCCGCCCGTCAGCCAGACCGTTGCAACCATTGATAGAGTGATGGCGATTGCAGGGGGAAATAACATACAGGCAACTAAATATACCAACGCAGCTGTGGCGCCCACGATCAATCCGATCCAAGGGAAGTAACGGCTGGCGTGGTTGAGGTTTGAATCGGAGAACTCAACCCATGACGGAGCGGGTATGCGTGTAAAAAATGTCAGGGCGTTAAAAAACAGATGGACTTCTGGATGCCTGAGATTCATTCGAGCTACCGCTTAGGTGTATAGTGAAGGCCGATAACTTTAGAGCAATCCTCAAGGCAGGTCTATGAAGCAGGAACATCCTTTCGCGCAGTATGTACGTATCCTTGGTAAGGGAAAAACAGGCACTCGCTCGCTGACCCGTGAAGAAGCGGAAGCGGCGATGGGGATGATTCTGGATGGTCAGGCCGAGCCAGAACAGCTGGGCGCTTTTTTGATGCTGTTGCGTGTAAAGGAGGAATCACCTGAAGAGCTGGCGGGTTTCGCCGATGCAACGCGGCAGCGTTATGCTGCTCCGGCTGAGTTGCAGGTAGATTTGGACTGGTCGAGTTATGCAGGTAAGAAACGACGTCATCCCTGGTTTTTGCTAGCAGCTTTGTGTTTGGCGAGTCATGGCTATTGTATCTTTATGCATGGTGCGCGTGGGCATACGCCTGAGCGAATCTACACCGAGGATATGTTGTCACAGTTCGGGTTGAGCGCTTGTGATAGCTGGTTGCGTGTTGATGCAGAGTTGGCGCGTGCAAATTTTGCGTTTATGTCGATTGATCATATGTGTCCGCCTTTAGGGCGAATTATCCAGCTTCGGTCTGTTCTGGGTTTGCGATCTCCAGTGCATACGTTGGCGCGGATGCTGAATCCATTGCATGCCAAGTGCAGTGTTGATGGTGTTTTTCATCCGCCGTATGGCCCAATGCATCAGCAAACGGCACAGCTTTTGGGATTCGAACGAAACTTGACCGTGAAAGGCGATGGCGGTGAGGCAGAAGCGAAGCCGGACGGTGAAAGTATTTTGCAATGGGTGGTTGAGGGTGAGCTGGAAGAGAGCGAATGGCCGCGCATCGTGCCACGTCGTTTTGTTAAGGAGGGTGAGCTCGATCCCACAATGCTTGGGCAGGTCTGGCGCGGGGAGGCTGAGCATGAGTATGGTTTGTTGGCGATCAAATCGACAATCGCTATGTTGTTGAAGTTATTGGGTGAGGTCGGCGATCAGCAGGTATTGTTGGCGCGGGCAGAGAAAATGTGGGATTCACGAACGATCAATCAGTTTTCTGTCGGCTAAAAAATGTACAAACCGGATCGAGATATGCATAATGACGATCCGGTTGTTAATTGTCTGCTTTTTAGTCGAGTTATATGAATCTTATTAGTCGTCGGGGCTTTCTGAAAAGCCTCAGTGGAACGGCGCTGGGTTTGGCCAGCGCATCTGCATTGGGTGCTCGGGCGCCGCTTTTGGCCTCTCCTGAGCGTAAGTTAAGCTTCTATAATCTGCACACGGGTGAAAGCCTGGATGCGACTTATTGGGCTGAAGGCCACTACATTCCGGACGTAATGGCTGAAGTGAATCATCTGTTACGAGATCACCGCAGCGATACCAGCATCGCTATGGATCCGCGATTGTTTGATATGTTGCACCTGCTCCAGCAAGATCTTGGTATCCAGAAGCAGTTCCATGTCATATCAGGATACCGTTCTCCCGAAACCAACGCCAAACTGCGTAAGCAAAGCTCAAGTGTCGCAAAGCGCAGCTATCATATGCTGGGTAAGGCGATCGATATTCGTCTGCCGGGCGTGCCCTTGAAGCAGCTGGGTAGTCAGGCGCGCTCATTGCAAGTGGGTGGCGTGGGGTATTACCAGCGCAGTAACTTTATTCACGTAGATGTTGGCCCGGTTCGCGCCTGGGGCTAATCTTTGATAAAAAACGGGGCCGTTCTGGCCCCGTTTTTTTGTGCATTTCAGTCACCTGTTTCTAGGTGCTATCTATCTGCATTGCTTCCGTCTTATCGAATCTAATCACGGCGTAACTTGTCAGACACCGCGATCGGTGATGGGAAGTTAAATATCACCACGTAACTTGAAAGCAGGAACGTCAATATTGCCGTTGCTTGGATGACATGTGAGGCTTCCTGTCCAATCAACGCAGCGCTTGTTGCGATGTAAGCGATCAGCAGCGAAAACTCGCTAATCTGTCCGAGTCGAAAACCTACCTCCCAGGCCAGGCTCTTAGATTCGCTGATTTTGCTGAGCATAAAGCGGAATACGACCGGTTTCAGTGCAATCACCAGCACTGCGAGAATCACTGACGGCACTATGATCTCGTCGAGTAGCGATAGGTTGAAGCTGGCGCCAATCGAAAAGAAGAACAGAATCAGGAAGAAATCACGCAGCGGTTTCAGGCTCGTCGCAATATATTGTGCGATAGGGCTGGTGGCGATGGATACGCCCGCAACGAATGCACCGATCTCAGCCGACAGGCCGGACATCTGAGCAACCTCTGCCAGACCCAGACACCAGCCGATTGCCAATAGAAAGATATACTCATGAAAGCGATCAAAGCGCTGGATGAGCTTCAGCAAGACATATTTAACAAAGACAAATGCACCGGCAATCAGGGCAGGTAGCGCGGCGAGTGTTTTCAGATAGGTCCCCATACCGTTGTCGCCGGAGTCGCCGCTGTAAAGGAATAGCAGGACCATAATTGCGATAACGTCTTGCAGTAGCAAAAGGCCAACGACCAGCTCCCCGGTATGACGGTGATGCAACACGGTTGTCGGGAGCAGTTTGATACCGATAATCGTGCTGGAGAACATCAGCGCTGCGCCGATGATCGCCGCTTCAGTTTGCGTATAGCCAAATGCGACGCCGATACCATATCCTGTGGCGAAGAAAATAATCGAACTGCCGATGGCCACCAGTGTGGCTTTCTTCAGCATATGGATTAAGTGACTGGGCTGCATATCAAGCCCAAGCAGGAATAGCAGGAAAATAATGCCGATATGGGATATCTCCGACAGCATTTGAGTGTCGCTGACGTATCCCATGCCATAAGGACCTAGAACTGCCCCCAGCACAATATAGGCCACCAATAAGGGTTGGCGTGTGTAGAGAGCGGCGGAGGCTAGAATCGCTGCGCCTGTAAAAATAAGAAAGAACGAAAAGACGAGGTTGTGCTCTTCCATTTATTCCAGAGTCCTTAATAAAGCTGATCACGTTCAAGTCTAACAGATGCTGGGAGCGCCTTTATACAGCAATCTCCGCCCATTGCCGTTTTGACCACACATAGGAAAAAATAGCGGACGATAGGGCACGATGTATCAGTTGTACCAACCAGATGCCTAACAAGCCAAATCCCCAGTATGGGCCGATTAACCATGCCAGAGGCAGGTAAAACATCCATTGCCCTACTGTGCTGATGTAAAGTACTGAGCGGTTCGCTCCGGCGCCTAGCAGTGCTTGTGTTAAGACGATGGCCGCTGTGTCCAGGCAGATGGCGATTGCTGTAATTTGCAGCGGTAGCTCAGCCTGAAGCAGTAATGTGTCAGAGTGGATGAACAGTCCGAGTATGGCATCCGGGAACATCCATAGAGGCAGGCTCAGTAAAATGATTACCCCTAGCGCAGTTTTTATCGTATCCCAGCCCCATTGGCAGGCCTCTTCGGCGTTATTTTCGCCAAGTGAATGGCTGACCAGCGAGGTTGATGCAATACCGAAACCGACGCCGGGCAGGATCAGAAATAGCGCCAGATTAATCAATACATGGGCAATCGCCTGATCTTCTGTGCCCAGTTGGCCGATGATCCAGAACAGGGTGCAGATGCCGGCTGCAAAGAAAAACTGTTGCAGAGAGTGCGGTATGGATAGTGAAAGCAATTTGCCTATCGATGCAGGTCCCCGTCGATATTTCAGGAAACCATAGGGACGTGCGCTGCGCCACATAAGTACGCCATTCAGCAGGCAACCAAGGGTGAGGGCGATCGCTGTACCCAGTCCCGCTCCTGCTGCGCCCATCTCAGGTAATCCCAGTTTGCCGAAAATCAGGCCATAGCTAATGGCAACATTTAAAACGTGCATGACCAGCAAGGAGATAAGGTAAGTGCCGGGTTGTTTAATGCCGTTCCACCATCCGCGGAAAGATAGGTTGATGCCCACGGCCAGCATCGCCATCGTTCGGTAGTCAAAATATGACTGGCCGATGTCCTGAACCTCAGGGTCATCACTGATCAGCGCGATGATATCTGCGGAATGGCTGATGTAGATAAGACTGAGCGGTAGCGCAAAAAGTACAGATACAATCAGGCCCCAGTTGACCGGGCGGGCCATCTCTGCGAGTCGTCCCTGGCCACGTCGGCGTGCCACCATTGCCTGGACACCGGAAGAAAGCCCAAGAATAAGGCTCACGGCTACAAAGTTTGCGTAGCTACCGACACCTACGCCAGCCAGTGCCGCTTCTCCCAGACTGCCGACCATGGCGGCATCAACAAGGTTCAGAATGCTTTGTGACAGCATGCCGCCAATAATGGGCAGGCCAAGCATTAGAATGGTCTTGTAGCGTTGAGTTGCGGTCATTTTTGGAGGGTAGCCGGGTAAAAACCGCCAGTGTATCAGAAATCATCGTTGGTAGATTCTGGTTAATAGCTGACCAATTTACTCAGAATTAGAATCGGTGTATGCTTCAGCCACATAAGAGTACGCAAAAAGTTAAGTAACAGGATTAAGTATGAGCATCACGGTCACCGAAAGCGCTGAAAATTATCTGGCGGAACTGTTAGCTAAGCAGGAAGTTGAAGGTATTGCAGTACGGATGTTTGTAACCCAGCCGGGTACACCGTATGCAGAATCCTGTCTGGCCTATTGCCGCCCGGATGAGATCGTCGAAGATGACGAAATCATGGAGCTGAGCAAGTTTCGCGTTTATATCGAAAATAATAGTGTCGCCTATCTGGAAGATGGTCTGGTTGATTTTGCAGAAGACCGCATGGGAGGCCAGCTAACGATCAAAGCACCTAACTCAAAAGTGCCGATGGTTTCAGCTGACAGTCCAATGAATGAGCAAATCAATTACATTCTTTATGCTGATATCAATCCGGGTCTTGCTTCCCACGGTGGTGAAGTAAAGCTGGTTGAGTTGGTCGAAGAAGAGCAAGGTACAATCGCGATACTGCAATTTGGTGGTGGTTGCCAGGGTTGCAGTGCTGTCGATATGACATTGAAAGATGGTGTTGAAAAAACACTGGTTGAGCGTGTCGCCGGGTTGATAGGTGTACGCGATGTGACCGACCACTCGGTCACAGACAACGCATACTACAAATAATACAGAACTGGGGCGTAACAGCCCCTTTTTTGATTATGTCTTCTGCCTAATGTTGCTATATATTGAAAGCAGCTCCATTCATCTAAGAACCTGATTTTTTTATATCTATTGGTTGTAATTGCCGGATGGCACCCCCATCTAGCCAGTAACAGGTTTTTAAGTTCGTGTTTATAGCATCTGCCTCAGCAGGTGCCAGTTTCTGAGAGGGTAAGCTCATCATGGCGCAAACAGATGATAACAATGCACAGGTAACCACAGAGCTTCCGGTTCTTCCGTTGCGCGATGTGGTGGTTTACCCGCATATGGTAATACCGCTTTTTGTAGGTCGCGAAAAATCGATTCAGGCTCTGGAAGTTGCAATGAGCCAGGAAAAAGAGATTCTGTTGGTTGCGCAGAAGAACGCATCTGACGATGACCCGGCTGCGGATGAGCTGTTTGATGTAGGTACCGTGGCCAGCGTGCTGCAGATGCTCAAACTTCCTGATGGCACCGTGAAAGTGCTGGTGGAAGGCGATTACCGTGCGACGATCAAGTCGTTGAACGACGACCAAGAATATTTCATGGCAGAGACCGAGTCTCTGGCGATTGAAGATGTAACTGAAGCTGAAGCGGAACTGTATAAGCGTACGATGCTGGAACAGTTCGAACGTTTTGTGCAGGTGAACAAAAAGATTCCATCTGAAGTACTGGCGTCACTGCAGAATATCGACGATGCGGGCCGCTTGGCAGATACTATTGCGGCACACATGTCGCTGAAGCTGGAAGAAAAACAGAAAATTCTAGAGATGCTCAGCAATCGAGAGCGTCTTGAGCATCTGATGGCACTGATGGAAGGTGAAATCGACCTGGTTGAGGTCGAGAAGCGTATCCGTGGTCGTGTTAAGAAACAGATGGAAAAGAGCCAGCGCGAGTACTACCTGAATGAGCAGATGAAGGCTATTCAGAAAGAACTGGGCGATATGGACGAGACCGGTTCCAATGACATGGAGCAGCTCAAACAGCGTATCGAAGAAGCGGGCATGCCGCAGGAAGCGCTGGATAAAACCATGAGCGAATACAACAAGCTGAAGATGATGTCTCCGATGTCAGCTGAGGCAACCGTTGTCCGTGGTTATATCGATTGGATGCTGCTGATTCCATGGACTAAGCGCTCTAAAGTACGTCATGACATGAAGCGTGCGGAAAAGATCCTGAACGAAGACCACTACGGTCTGGAAGAGGTGAAAGACCGCATTCTGGAGTACTTGGCTGTTCAGCGCCGAGTGAAGAAGCTTAAAGGTCCGATTTTGTGTCTGGTTGGGCCTCCGGGTGTGGGTAAAACCTCACTGGGTCGTTCAATTGCACGTGCAACCAACCGTAAGTATGTACGTATGGCTTTGGGTGGTGTGCGTGATGAAGCGGAAATCCGTGGTCACCGTCGTACTTACATCGGCTCTATGCCTGGTAAGCTTGTGCAGAAGATGTCTAAAGTGGGTGTGAAAAACCCGCTGTTCCTGCTCGATGAGATCGACAAGATGGGTATGGATCATCGCGGTGATCCTGCGTCTGCACTGCTGGAAGTACTTGATCCGGAACAGAACAACACATTCAACGATCACTATCTGGAAGTCGATTATGATCTGTCTGATGTGATGTTTGTGTGTACCTCGAACTCTATGAATATTCCGGGTCCGTTGCTGGATCGAATGGAATTAATTCGTATTCCAGGCTACACCGAAGACGAAAAGCTGAATATTGCACGTAAATATCTGATTCCTAAGCAGCTTAAGAATAACGGTCTGAAGGAAAAAGAGGTTACAATCGAAGATTCTGCGGTTGAGGGACTGATTCGTTACTACACGCGTGAAGCGGGTGTGCGTGGCCTCGAACGTGAAATTGCTAAATTGTGTCGTAAAGTCGTTAAGAAGTTAGCTCTGGCAGACAAAGATGAGCTGCCAGTTGTTATTGGTCAGGATCAGCTCGAAGACTATTCCGGTGTTAAGAAGCACAAATTCGGAATGGCCGAAGAGGAAGATCTGGTAGGCCATGTAACAGGTCTTGCGTGGACACAGGTTGGTGGCGATATTCTGAGTATCGAAGGCGCGGTTGTACCGGGTAAAGGCCGACAAGTCACAACGGGTAGCCTGGGCGACGTGATGAAAGAGTCGATTCAGGCAGCCCTGACCGTTGTGCGTAATCGTGCTGATACGCTGGGTATTAAGCCGGACTTCCATGAGAAGAACGATATTCATATCCATGTGCCAGAAGGTGCGACACCTAAAGATGGTCCAAGTGCGGGTATTGGCATGTGCACGGCGCTGGTATCTGTACTCACAAATATTCCGGTACGCTCTGATGTGGCGATGACGGGTGAAATTACGTTGCGTGGACAAGTTCTGCCGATTGGCGGACTGAAGGAAAAACTGTTGGCGGCACACCGTGGTGGTATCAAGACCGTGGTTATTCCTGAAGAAAATGAACGTGATTTGAAAGAAATTCCGGCCAATATCAAAGCAGATCTTGATATTAAGCCGGTTAGATGGATCGACGAGGTTCTGGAGATTGCGCTTAAGTATCAGCCGGAACCTTTGCAGGGTGAAGCAGAAGAAGATGTTTCTGGCAAGAAGAAATCAGCAAAAAATGAGCATGGGCAAATAAAGGCACATTAGGTAAATCAAGGGGTAGAAAGGCGTTGAAGCTTGTTGACACCCCTTTCTGCCTGTTGGTATAAAATGCCAAGACCATCTTGCTGGACTGGATTTTTTAGATATAACAACTAGATCTTTTCGATAAAGGGGAACAATGTGAATAAGTCTGAACTGATCGACGCGATTGCGGCTTCTGCTGACATCTCTAAAGCTGCTGCGGGTCGTGCTCTGGACGCTACTCTGGAAGCTGTAACTGGTGCTCTGCAGGAAGGAGATTCTGTTGCGCTGGTAGGTTTTGGTACTTTTGCTGTGAAAGAGCGTGCTGCGCGTACGGGTCGTAACCCTCAGACCGGTAAGCCAATCGAGATTGCTGCAGCTACACTGCCTACCTTCAAACCAGGTAAGGCTCTGAAAGACGCAGTAAACAAGTAAAACCCGGTAGCGTCGGGGTTTTACTATAGGTTCGGACCAGAAAAGGCACATTGCTATTCTGACCGCTCCGCCAATGTTCTCGTGGAAGGGGGCATCAAGGAATGCAGAGGTACTACAAATTGTGTATTACACCCTGCGTTCCTTTAAACCGGTTGGTATCATTGCGACATTTGCCGGTTTCAAAATTGTAGAAAAGGCGCATTCCTGTTTTAGGGGTGCGCCTTTTTTGTTTGTTACATGATTTGCCAGGATTCTTAAAGCACCATGCTGCAATCGATTCGGAATAACTCTCAAGGCATTATCGCAAAGGTGATTGTTGGCCTGATCGCTGTTACTTTTGCTCTGTTCGGTGTTGAGTCACTTGTTAGCCTGACAAGTGGCAGCAATGCGCCAGCGACAGTCAACGGAGAAGAGGTCAGTGAGCGACAGTTGCTGCAGGGCGTAGAGCTACAGCGTCGCCAGCTACTTAATCAAATGGGAGAGAACGCCGATCCAACTCTGTTGGACGATAACGTTATCAGCAAAATGGTGCTGGACGGTTTGATCGAACAGGCGGTGCTGACTCAGGCTGCAGGTGCTCAGGACATGGTGTTTAGTGATCGTATGATCGACCAGATGCTGGTCAGCACACCAAGCTTTCAGGTAGACGGAAAATTTGACCGTGTACAGTTTGAGTCCGTGCTGCGTAACGCCGGCCTGTCTCCGCTGATGTATCGCGATCTGGTGCGCAAAGAGAAAGTGGTTGAGCAGCTGCGTACCGGTTACCTGTTGTCTTCGTTCTCTCTGGAATCTGATCTGACACGTGTTATAGAGCTAGATCAGCAGACTCGAGATCTGAGCTACTTCGAGCTGGATGCAGATAAAGTACAGGCAGGTATCCAGATTGATGAGCAGGATGCTAAGCAGTACTTTGATGATAACCGCGCGTCATACAAGACTGAAGAGCAGGTGGTTGTAGAATACCTGTTGCTGGATAAAGTCAAAATGCTGGACGAAGTGAAGGTCGATGACGACGAGATTCAGCAGAAATATCAGGCGTTGGTTGATAACTTCGAAGGACAGGAGGAGCGTCAGGCGTCTCATATCCTGATCGAAATCTCCGATAGCCGCGATGCCGGTGATGCAGAAACAAAAGCGCAAGATATCGCCCAGCGGATCGCAGCAGGTGAAGACTTCGCCGAGCTGGCAAAAGCAGAATCCGACGATCCGGGTTCAGCTGAAAATGGCGGTGATCTGGGCTTCAACGGCAAAGGGCTGTTTGTACCGGAATTCGATGAAGCATTGTTTGCCCTGGAGAAAGGACAGGTTTCAGAGCCTGTGCTCACTGATTTCGGTTATCACATTATCAAGCTGATCGATGTGAAAGCGACTGAGGCGCCTAGCTTCGAGCAGGCTCAGAACGATATTAAATTTGATCTGATGCGTGAAAAGGTGGAGGCAATCTATGTTGATCGCATGGAGCGTCTGGCTGATCTGAGTTTCTCTTCAGGTGATCTGGTTGAGCCGGCGGAAGCGCTGGAGCTGGAAATCGTCACCAGCGAACCGTTTACGCGTCTGGGTGGTGAAGATGATATTACCAGTAACAACCGCGTTGTTGCTGCTGTGTTTGGAGATGAGCTGCTGAAAGAAGGCGTGAACAGTACACCGCTGGAGCTGGATTCTTCTCGGGCAGTTGTTGTGCGTGTTAAAGAACATCTGAAACCACGCGAGCAGGCTTACGACGAGGTATCAGAGCAAGTGAATGCAGAATTGCTGAAGGTGCGTGTATCTGACGCGTTGGATGCGAAAGTAGCTGATATTCTGGTCGCGTTGAACGGTGGGCAGACTCTAGCCTCTCAGGCTGACGACAGTGAAGTTAAATCCCTGCCGGGCGTGAATCGTGCTCAGCGTGATCTGCCAGCAGAAGTGTTGCAGGAAGCGTTTAAAGTGCCTCATCCAGCTGAAGGCGGCGCTTCGTACGCATCTGTTGTGTTGGGTGACGGCGGTCGTGCGGTACTGGCCGTAACTGGCGTGCAGCAGGGTGCTGCGGGCGAGATGGGCGAAGAGGAGCGTACAACGATGCGCGCTGTACTTGGTTCGCGTAATGGTCAGTACGACTATCAAGACCTGCTGACTGAACTGAACGCTAAAGCTGAGGTTGAGCGTCTCTAATTCGCCAACCTGAACACGCTTGAATAGAAACCGGTTCGTGCTGAAAAGTGCGAACCGGTTTTTTTATGCGTGAGCGATGCCTTGGTAGTGGTTCGAAAGTAGTACTCATTCCCGCCTGACTGATAACGGATAAATGGCAGAAAGCAGCCATGCTTAATATACGTACCTTGTTAGCTGATATGCGTCAGTGGGAGATGATTCCATGCCTGTTGCCAAAATAGACCTTCTGGAAAGCTGCTCAGCGGAAGAGAAAGAACGATTGGGTCAGGAACTGATTGATACCATCTGTCGAACCATTACGGTTCCCAGAGACAGAGTAAAGGTCATCATCCATGATCAGGTAATCAGCCAGCGTGACGGAGGAGGGATGACGTTTATTCAGGGTTAACGCAGCCCTAAATGTCTGAGAAGATCGGCCGATAAAACAGATTCAAACTGCATGGTTGAGCAGGATGCGAAACCGTCTGCTAGTATGTCTCAGACCCTATTACGGAATGCGTGTAACTTATGGATTTTGCATCACTTATCGGTATTGTTTCCGGTCTTGCGCTGATTGTCTCTGCAATTATATTGGGTGGTAGCGCAGATGTTTTTGTAAACGTACCAGGTCTCATGATTGTGGCCGGTGGTACGATTGCCGCAACGTTTCTCACCGTTTCTTTCAAAGACGTACTCAAAGCCTTTAGAGCCGCGTATATCGTTTTCTCTAGCGATAAAACAAACGCCCAGAAGATGATTCAGACGATGTTGGAGCTGAGCCGTATCAGCCACCGTCACGGTTTGGTGAAATTGGGTGACGTTAAAACCAGTTCCAACGTTTTGAAGCGAGCCTGTAATCTGCTGGCGGAGGCTGCATCTGAGCAAGTCATCAGGAATACGCTACAGAACGAAATTGATTCCCTGATCATGCGGCATCATACGGTTCAGGATATCTTCAAAAAGATGGCTGCGTATGCACCAGCATTCGGCATGCTGGGCACGCTGATTGGTCTGATCCAGATGCTGAGCGAGCTGGATAACCCGGAGACCATCGGTCCATCCATGGCTGTTGCACTTCTAACAACCTTCTATGGCTCTTTGCTTTCCACCATGGTGTTTCTGCCGATTGCCGGAAAGCTGCGCGCCCGTACCTTAGCTGAAGTGGCCAACCTGGAAATTATTCGCGAAGGCTGTATAGGCATCCTCACGAACGACCACTACATGCATGTCTATGAGCAGCTGGCTTCCTATTTGCCTGAAGCGGAGCGTAAACCCGTGCGTATCGGAGGGAATAAATCTGCGTCGGGTGGCAAAGCGGCTCCGGCGGGGGCTGAGGCAAAAGGCAAGGCGAAGTGAAAACTAAGCATCAGTTCCCGGATGAGGGCAGCGAATCAGGCTGGTTGATGACGTATGCGGACTTGATGACACTGCTGTTGGTGTTTTTTGTGCTGCTGTTTTCCATCTCAAGTGTTGAGAAGGACAAGTTTGAACTGGTAGTGAATGCCTTACAGGTTGAGTTTCAAGGAGATCTCTCTGCAAACAGTCTTGTCGATCTTTCGGTGATAGCGCCTGTCACCACCGATATCCCTCAGCCACTGAAAATCGATGTGACAGAAACCTCCATTAAAACGTCTGATGCGGCTGATGGGGATCAAGGAGGGGATAAATCTTCCCCTAACCTGACCACTGCACCAGTAGCGGAAACGGACCTTCAGGATTGGGAGCTCATGGTGCGTGATCTCCAAGAGGCCGTAGATAACCAAAAATTGGCGGAACATGCGACGGTCAGCATGCCCAAGGATGGTGTGGTCAAAATTGTTGTGGATGGATCTGTGTTCTTCGAAGTTGGATCAGCACGCCTGAACAAGCGTATTAACCCATTTGTAAATGTATTGTTGGACACCATGTATCAACATGGACGCTATAGGATGAACATTCAGGGGCATACGGATGATACGCCGATAGATACTGATCAGTTCCCGTCTAACTGGGAGCTGTCAGCTGTGCGTGCCACGACTGTTTTACGCTACCTGGTGCGTGGAGGCGTTCAACCAGAGCGTCTGTCGGCAACAGGATACGGCGATTCCGTTCCATTGGCACCTAACAGCAGTTACGTGAACCGCGCGCGAAATAGACGCATAGAGTTTGTACTAGAGAAGAGCGATGATTGAATTTCAGTATGAATATGAGAGCGGGCGTCGGGCCTATCGCCACGATGTTGTAGACAGTGACGGGTTTCGTTTAACGGTTGCCGGTCATGTCTGTGAGGCGGTTAATCTCTCGGAAAATGGCGTCGCTTATCGTGCGGTGGGGCCTATGGGTGAAGACCTGAAACCCGCTGAGCTGGAGTTCAGTCTGGACGGTGTACCCATTAGCGTGTGTTGCAATCTACAGTGTGTTCGCGTAGACGCAGGTATTCATTGTTGCACGTTCACTGCGATGTCTGAGCGTCAGCATCTGATGTTGTCGCGTTTCATCATGCAGTGTCAGAAAGCCTATATCCGTCGTGAGCGCGGTGTGCGTTAGCGGCGTTAGTCTCCATTCTTA
Organism: Pontibacterium sinense; assembly: GCF_015209595.1. GTDB lineage: Bacteria > Pseudomonadota > Gammaproteobacteria > Pseudomonadales > Balneatricaceae > Pontibacterium > Pontibacterium sinense. The sequence continues at coordinate 23,935 of NZ_JADEYS010000028.1, forward strand.
AGTCTTATGCCCATTCGCATTTCTGGCCCATTGATGCATAATGGCTGGATGAAACGTCGCCAATCAAAATCAGAACTGCGTGCCGAACTTGAGAAACAGGTTCAGTCTTATATCGACAAAGGTGGAGAGATCCAGCAGGTTGATATGGGCGAGAGCGGGCTGGAAGATGGGAAGTATGATCCCCGTCGTTTTGGCTTTGAAGCGGGTGCTCAGGCCCGTACACCGCTAAACGGTTTGTTGGCGACGATTGATTCTCGCCGTAAAAGTAAGCCCGAGCCTGCACTGAAAAAGACTAACAAACGCCTGCGCAAGAAAGTGATCTATGATGACTTTGGCGAGCCACTGCGTTGGGTATGGGTTGAAGAATAGCCAACCCACACCCCTCTGACTTAAGCGCCTAGTAGGCCAGCAATCAGGCCGATTAAACCGCCAAAAACACCACCCCATACAACCAGCCAGCCAAGATGCTCGCGAATCATACGCTGGATAATCTCTTTCACCAGCTCAGGTGTTAGTTCGTCCAGACGCTGCTCTACAACCTGTTCTACTTTCTGGCTCATCTCTGCCATAACAGAAGGTTGTTCCAACTCTTCTTTGAGCAGGGCGATAAACTCTTCTTGTTGTGTGATCTCTTCGATAGAGCCTTTTACTTTCTCTACAAAAGGGATACGCAGCGGCTCGATAACGGCCACGCCACCCACCATGCTGAGCATCGAACCCAGTGATGAGCTCTCAATCACTTCGATCAGGTTGTCGAATACCGGGTTGAAATCGACCTGCTCAATCACCGGAGCCAGATGCAGATTAGGCTGAGTGCCGTTCTCTGAGCCGAGGAAACGTTCGATATTTTCCTCAGTAAAGAACTGCTCCATCATCAGCGTTTTGATACCCAGCTTAAAGTCTTCAAAGCGCGCTGGAATTACACCCGAGCCATAGAGCCCTGGTACCTTCTCAAACAGCATGTGCACTGCCAGCCAGTTGGTGATCGCACCGGATGTGGCAAACAGGCCGATAGAAAACAGAATAGGATCTTTGGATATGTAGCCGGCGATCGTAGCGATAATCGCAAGGCCATTGGTAATCAGACTTTTGTTCACGTCAGGCATTCTCAACGCAGTTGATGGAAACGAAAGGATCATAGCAGCGCACAAAAACGCTGTACATTACGGACAGGTCAGGGATTCCAGTTCAGTGATCAGGTGAAGGGCTTCTGTACGAGACGTCCCACAGACTCCCATCTCCGCCTTAAACTCCGCGCAGGCTGAAGGACGGTGCGGCTCGTTAAAGATTGTGCAGAGCATGGCATCGTCCAGATGCTGGCAGCGATCACCCGCAGGTTTCATCAGGGCGCTTATGCTCGGTGCAATGCAGCAGGCACCACAGCCCATACGGCAATCCATCTATTTATGCCTCTTAAACCGGAAAGCCAAACATTATAACAGTTTAATGTTGGAGCGCTTCAAACGGTCCATATCTTGCAATTTACCCTCACACATAAATGATCAGATGACTCTAAAAGTGATTGCTGTACTTACGTTGCTGAAATGAACATCGCGTCTGAGCCAGTGCCTGAAGAGATGGGCTATCAGTGGTAATTCATTGCTTTATAAGGTCTTTTGTATGGGAGGGGAGCCTCACGAGCAGGAAAAATTGTAACCAGCGTTAAATCCAATCTAAATGGAACGGGTAATTCGGCAACCTGACCGGTGGGCGAAGGAGGTATCTCTTTGCCGCCAGAAAGGTATCTGAAGGCAACCGGCTTCCGTTTTTACATACTGTCCGCATTTTTGTTTTTGTCCTGACAAAAGCAACGGGGTCGCTTTGTCTCTGAAAAATGAAACGGACATTTTGTTGCTGATTTTAAAGTGGGCGATAGGAGTCCACTCGACTGAAAACAGCGTTGATACAGGGATATTCCGGAGAGTTTTATGATTATTCAGAGCAGCAATGTGCACATGAGCGCCGAACACGAAAAGTTTGAGTCTGTCACGCGTAGCAGCACGTTTGATTCCAGTAGTGAAAAGCTGGATTTCAGCCAGTTTATGAAGGAATCAGGCTTTGGTGGGCTGTTTGCTGGTGCAGGGTCGTTAGCCACCGGGTCAGCAGACGGTGCCAGTGGTGAGGAAGCTGAATCGACAACGCCTTCTATTCTGGTGATGACCGACAACGGCTACGAGTTTAATACCGGAGATTCAGAGGATAAATCTCTGGCTCAGCAGCAAGAGATTACCCGAGACCGCTTGTTTCGTGGATTACTTGAAGCGATCAGCGGCCGCAAGGTACCCATGGCGGATATCAACCAGGATGAATTGGCCACTGTGCCTGAAGAACTGGGTGTAAAAGCGGAGGGTTCACCTGTGGGTGGGCAAGTGAACATGCTGACCATGACGTTCAATGTCACTGAAACCGTTGAAGAGTATGAGTGCAGCAGCTTCAACAGCTGTGGTTCGGTGAAAACCGCAGATGGTCGGGAGATCGACTTTGCATTGGAAATGTCGATGGAGCGCAGTTATTCGTATACCCGTACGGTTGAAGTGACGCAGCAAGTTAGCTTTACCGATCCTCTGGTGATCAACTTTGAAGGCAATGCTGCAGACCTAACCGATGAAAAGTTTAACTTTGATCTGAATGCGGATGGTGAAGATGAGCTGATCAGTTACTTTGCCAACAGCGGTATGCTGGCGCTGGATAAAAATGAAGACGGTGTGATCAATGACGGTACCGAGCTGTTTGGTACGCTGTCAGGTAACGGTTTTGCCGATCTGGCGCAGTATGATGAAGACGGTAACAACTACATCGATGAGGCTGACAGCATCTTCGATGATCTCCAGATCTGGACTAAAACACTCGGTGAGGACAAATTGGAATCCCTGGCAGATCGGGATATAGGTGCCATTTACCTCGGATCCACAGAAACCCCGTTTGATGTGAAAGGTGAAGACAATCAGCAAAATGGTCGGGTCAGGGCCAGTGGCTTCTATCTCACGGAAGCCGGAGATGTGGGAACCGTGCAGCAAGTTGATATGGCGGTCTGACCGTCTGGCGTTCTTATCAGGTTGCCCGCACGTGCTGTTATGCGGGTAATCTGATTAACGTGTTACCGCCTGGGATGATGTTCGCCAGTCGAGCCAGTACGCGTACTCCACCCGATGAGAACGGATCAGCGCCTGTTGAAAGGTCGTGCTTGGGGTCGCATTACATTGCACGCCAGTAAACTCTGGCTCGGTCCATCCAGTGCTACCGCCCATATAGTCACGCGTATATCCCCATGTACCGCAGGCAAGAAGGGTATCGTAACGATCTTCCCGTTCGCACACGACACAGGTCTCAAACTGAACGTTGATGTTCTTCCCCTCCACACCGTATGCATCTGACACGTAAGGCGTGTCGTAGATCGCTACGGTAGATGCGCGGGTAGGGCGACCGCTCCAGGGTTTATCCCGATCATCTTCGGGTGTGAGATGCATACCGTAACCGTGTTCCAACGGCGCATTGTCATAGAAAGGATTATCAAACTCATCAGGAATATCGATCTGAACGGCGCTTTCCCCGTCAAACAGCCGTGCGGTGGTACTACGAACCTGTAACAGACGGTATTGGTCACAGCGCGCCGTGTTATCCCCAGTTAGGTGACCGGTTTTATTCGCAAACAGATGGATCTCCAAACCGACCCCCGTGGCGTTATCACTCGCGATGTATGAGGCGTTGTCACGACTGCTGTGATACCACTCCTTAGAAAACACCAGAATACCGATATTCTCTTGTTGGTAACTGACAGGGCATGCTTTACCGACCAACAGCTCCTCGGCAATAACAGTCGACGGCGAAAGTAACACGCTAGCTGTGGCGGCGGTGATTAAAACAGATCGTAAGTTCTGCATAGCGACACCCCAATTCAGTGATGAATCCTGAACACGTTGCTATGCAGTATAGACAGGACGGTCTATTCAGCCTCATATCTACTTAGGTGCGATTTAGAGATCGTTCAGTGGGCTACGGACAGCATTGCCGCCCCGATTTAATACATGTGTGTAAATATTTGCTCGGCATACTTCCAGATGCCTCGGCCAAGATCTGTGCTCAGCTGTCGGCTGATAAGGATGTGTTAGCGGAGGAGGCGGTTGTTTCAGCTCAGGTGTCCAAACCGGCGGGTGGTATACGTTGCCCTGAATACGGGGATAGCCATGTACAGAGACTGGGCGAAGTGCACTGGCATCACTATCCCGTAGTCGTTGAATAGCAGTTAAACGCCTCTCAGTCCGGGGTATTAACAAAGATCGGGGAAAGTCCCGAGGGTACCCTATTGCCAAAAGTCAGGGACGCGCGTAAAAAGGATGTATTAACGAAAGAAAAAGTGAACTGACAGGCGTACTCGAGGCCATTGGGAGGCTGAGAACGGTACGTATCTCATATCAGGGTTCACAGGGATTTCAATGGCTTAAAAAGCAAACTCCCTAGGATAAACACCTGCTCAGTTCAACAGGCGGTTATACCGATGACTGCGTCATCCACATAACCGCTTAAGTGTTAGCTACTCCCCCTAATCATACGAAGGGGTAGTGTTGAATAAACTGAGGAAACAATATGTCAACTCTCTGCCATTCATGCTGCGCTCCACTAGAAAAGCCGGAGTTCATAGGCCCTTCAGATATTTACTGTAAATACTGTACTGATGACAGCGGAAAACTTAAACCACGCAAAAGCGTGCAATACGGTATTGCGCAATGGTTAAAATCTTGGCAACCGGGTATCGATGACAACACCGCATTAGACCGGGCTAATCACTTCATGAAAGCTATGCCAGCTTGGAGTGAGAAAAATTAACCATACAAGGCGCACAAGCAAGGACGCAGCAAGCTGCGCCGCTTTTCTTAGCGTTAGAAAGTAGGAGCAAAAAGTTGGGAGCATGGGGGGCAGCAATATTCTCAAATGATACAGCGTCTGATGTAAGAAGCGACTATAGGGATCATATTGGTGACGGTTTATCTTCGGAAGAGGCTACTTCACTTTTAGAGCAGGAGTATTGTCCAGATAGAGATGATCTCGAACAGTATTGCCCATTTTGGCTTGGTCTTGCTGCAGCTCAGTTTCAGGTAGGTCGGCTGACGGATAGAGCAAAAAACGCTGCTTTGGAAATAATCCAAGATGAGCTAGATCTGAAGATCTGGAAAGAAAGCAGCGAAATTAAGAGAAGAAAGACAGCGTTGAACAAGCTTTATGACCAATTAAATGGCCCGCAGAAGAAGCCGGTATCAATCAAAAAAACGTATAAAGCAACATGCGAATGGCCTGTGGGGAGCTTGCTTTCTTATCAACTCATTTCTGGAAAGTATATCGTATTTCGTGTCGGGGCAATTCTCAGTGATAAAGGTGGCGAATACCCTGAAGTTGAAGTGCTTGATTGGATTGGCGGTGAACTTCCAAGGGAAAAGGATGTTCGGTTTAGTCAAATTCTTCGTCACACTATCAGTGGTGGCGGTACGCGATTGTTGGTTTTTCGGTCTAGTGAACGTGAGCTTCCTATAGCTAGATTGGCGTTGATTAGATACGGCAACGGTGATGAGCTGAAATGGTCGCCCCCAATAGTTACCCACTGGAAGGACTTGGACACCGATCTAAATAATGGATATTCGTTGAAGTAAAATTTCTAACAAGTACGGGCACGTTCAGCCACTTCGTGGCTTGGAGATTTCCCCCAATAAGGTAGACACCTTCCATAGACAGGTTTACCCCTAGCGTGGAGGTGTGCCATGGCTAAACGGAAGTATCGACCTATACGGAAAGGCTTCGCCGCGAAGCGGTGAAGCTGGTGGCCAACCCAGTAATACAGTCACTTCTGTGGCGAAAGCGTTAAGGGTTTGTACCGGTCATCGAACTTGGCAGTGCCTGTGCCCGCTTGGAGTGATCTGGCGGTCTCTGAGCATGGCCATAAACCTCAGGAGGAGGTAGTTATGAAAGACATTAATTCTGACTTAAGAAAGTTAGTGCTCGGAAATGGCATTAAAGGGATTTTGTTGCTGATGTTCTTGCACTATGGTTTCTTTTCTTTCCTTATTCATCTCATCGGCTTGGTGACAGACTTCGGGAAGCCTGCGTTTGGTGGGCCATGGGGCGTACTGTTGTTTTCTTGTGGTATGGCCTCAGTCTGGCTTAGATGGCCATGTGGGTCTCGATCTGAAAGTAATATTTGAAACGCCGCATCTTAGTAAACGCCATCAATAACATTTAATCCCTTTCGGGCCTAAATGTTTCTTCGTAGTTAATATCTGAAAATATGAACAAGTATCTAGAATCTACAGACTATATAGATTGGAAAACCCCTGAAGTTTTGGCTCAGGCACGAAGCTTATCTAACGGACTTTCTGCTACTGAAGACGTCGCCAGAGTGTGCTTTGAGTTTGTCCGTGATGAGATCAAACACAGCTGGGATTACGAGATGAACCCTGTGACGTGCAAAGCGTCGGATGTGCTGCAATACGGTACCGGCTTCTGTTATGCCAAGAGCCACTTGTTGGCTGCGTTGCTGCGCGCCAATTCAATTCCTGCGGGTTTATGCTATCAGCGGTTAACGATTACGGATGTGCCTCCCTTTTGCCTGCATGGGCTTAATGCCGTGTATCTTGAGCGACACGGCTGGTATCGCCTTGATGCACGAGGTAATAAGCAGGGTGTGGAGGCAGCATTCTGCCCACCCAAAGAAAAGCTGGCGTTTCCAATTGTCACGCCCGGAGAGGCGGATCTGCCTGAAATCTGGGCTGAGCCTATTGCTGCAATTACGCATGCACTCAAGCAGTTCGATACGTATCAGGCACTTGCCGATAACTTGCCCGATGTTGAGCTGGTCTCTGCCAAGAAATAGTTGGCTGTGTGTCCGAAGAGCTTGACCAGTGTGGCTCGTGTTACCTCTGTCTTGTGACAAAGGTAATTACGAGACACTGATTTAGCCCGCGCAGTGACAGGATATCTCTGCCTCTTTCAGCTACCTCTGCCTATGTCTAAGAGCAAGAGAACTACACAGTTCATATTGGTCCAGTTGATTGAGGTATCATGTCATCAATCCGGTTAATTGAGGGCTGTGGCGATGAGCGAAAGTTGGGATGACTATGCAGATGATTGGGACACCAATCAGGATGTCATCACGTATTCTGAAAAAGCGTATGACTCGTTGTGTCAGCTGATCAGTCTGGATGGTTTAAGGGTGTTGGATTTTGGCTGCGGTACAGGTCTGCTCACTGAACTCATCTCGCGCAAAGCAGGGGCTGTCGTGGGCCTGGATTCTTCAGAGAAGATGATCGAAGTACTTCAGCGCAAGCAGTTACCTGGTGTTGATGCGTTAGCTGTGGAATTGTCGGCGCAAGAGGTCGCGTCGAATCCTCATCTTCATTCGAAATTTGATCTTATTGTCGCGTCGTCGGTCTGTGCTTTTTTGCCGAACTACGAAGATACTTTGTTACTGTTGAAATCTATGCTGACGCCTGATGGACTGTTTGTGCAATGGGATTGGTGTCAATCGGAGGCAGAGCCTGACTTTGGGTTCACCGAAGAGATGATTTCGATGGCATACGGCAAAGCGGGAATGGATGTTCTCAAGATAGACAGACCTTTTGCCCTTGAGGGTAAAGATCGCACGATGTGGGTCATCATGGGCGTAGGTAAGGTTATCGCTTAACCAAGACGAAGATATTTGATGGTTCCAGAGGTTTCGGTGTCTTCTCTAGGCTTGTTTATCCAACTTGGTTTGTGTCACCTCAGCCATTGCTCTATTCGAAGAGTTGTTCGCGAAGGATCGAGCTGGCAGCGCTTAATAGCGGGTTCTCTGCCCGACCTGCAAGGTATGCGAATAACACCTGAACGGTTTGCTGGGCTTCGCTGATAATTTCAATTTCACCGCACTGTTCCGCTTCTTGTGCTGTCTCTGCATGCAGAAGACCGATACCTACGCCGCCTGCGATCAAGGTGCGGGTCACACTTTCCCGATCAATGCTGATTATTCGTTTGGGTCTTATCTGATGTTGCTTAAACAATGTTTCGGCTGCCTGTCCGCAGCAGGAATGTGTGGTTGGGCCGATCCATGGCAGGTCCGCGAGGGCTTGCCAGTCTAAAGGGTTTGAGGTGGAGACCAGTCCGGGTGGTGCTGCGAGATAGATGCCAAACTGAGTGATTTCAATGGTGGCGAGTTCTGAGCCCGGTGTGCCTGCCTCGTTATAAAAACCTGCGTCCAGATGACCGTTGCGGATACCGTTGAGTATTTCAAGAGAAGTACCATGCTGGAGTTCAACGTCGACCTCGGGATAACGTTCAGATAGTACCGTCAGCAAATGACCCAGCTCATCCGAACGGGTACTGCCCCCTGCGCCCAGACGCAGTTTTCCCGTCAGACGTCCTTTGATGCGGGTGGCTTCTTCAAGCAGTTCCCGATGGGCATCCAGTGTCTGTTCCGCTTTGGTCAGCAGTCGTTGACCCTCTGCGGTTAAACTCATCCCGCGCGGAGTGCGGTCAAACAGTGGGATGCCCAGTGTCTCTTCCATCGCTTTAATATGCGCACTGACGGCGGGTTGGCTCAAGCAAAGCTGATCGGAGGCATTGGTGATACTGCCCTCACGCGCCACGGCTACGAACGTTTTGAGCTGATGAATTTCCATTCGATGATCCTGTTTTAGGGGCGTAAGGGCTGATCTTAAGAGTTTAAAGCATACCCAATATCTGCCACCACAGCAGGTCAAAGGGCGTTAGTAGCACCGCGCTTATGGCGAACATGATAAGACAGAGCTTGGTCACGGCTTTGATCGGTAACTGACCGAGTTGTATTGCGGTAATCAGGGGCGGGGCCTGATAGGGCAGAAACACATTGGAAAATGCCAGTACCTGCGTCATCAACACGGTGGTCAGGGGCAAACCTGTCAGACTGGTTAGATCACTAGCAATCGGTGTGAGGATCGCCGGTACATCGGGCAGGTTGGTGACGATCGCGACCAGTGTGGAGATGGCTGTTAGGACAACAATATTCGAGAACGGTTGATCAGCTGAAAACCCAGCCTGTTCGTTCAGGCTTTGCAGCAGGGACTCCCCCAATCCGGTCGCGGAGATGACCGCACCTAACCCCATGATGCCCGCGACAAAGAGCAGTGGGGCATACTTAATATCCTCATTCAGGCAGTTTTTAGACGTAAGCCTGGATGAAGGCCACAGGCAATAGAGTGCAGCAGCCAAGCCGATCCATCCCGGAGAGATGTTGTGAACCCCGTCGGTGAACCAGAGGATGAGGCACAGTCCCAATACGGCACTTAAGCGGCGCTCTTCTGAGGACATTGGGTTGCTGGTATCGGATTGAGACGGTGTGCTTTGTGTAGGGGCGCGATCAGGGAATATCCACAGAATGACGCACACCAGCAGTGCCGCTTTAAGCGCACCTAACACGGGAAAGTGCAGCAGAAGATAATCCCAATACGCGAGATTCTGGCCATATAGGTTTTCCGCCATCCCCGCCAGAATCATATTGGGCGCATTGGACGGAAGGATTGCGAATGCAGGCAGACAGGTACCAAAAGCCGCCGCGGTTAACATGCCGATCCGACCGTTGGAACCCGCAGGGTATCCACTGTGATCGGCCAGTGCGATGATGATGGGCATCAGTAATACGATACGCCCCATTGCAGAGGGCATCAGGAATGCCAGCGCGAGGCCAAAGACCACAATGCCTGAAATGACACTGGAATAACGTGTGCCGATCATTCTTGAGAGTAGGGCTGCGGCGCGCCGTCCTAGTCCTGTGAAGTTGATGGCCGCACCCAGAATCAGTCCGCTAAACAGCAGCCAGAACGTTGATGATTGAAAACCCGAAAATACAGCTTGAGCGGGTGCAATTTCAAAGACCATCGCCACCATAAAGAAGGCGAGTGCGGGCCAGTATTCGGGTACCGCTGCCGTTGCCCATAAGCCGATGCACAAGACCGTCAGTGCTAAAGCAGCGGCCATCTGAAATGGCAAAAACTCAGCGGTTATGAACCCGGTAATAATGGCTGCGGTGACAACTGCGATGATCTGTTGTGAACGCCGGGACAACCGTGACGAGGATGCTTTTATGGATGCGGATATGTCTTCGGGCCGCTCTGTATCCGTTGATACAGGTTGCGATTGGAGTCTATGTTCGCTCATGAAAAAACGTTGCCTCGCGTGTATGCTGTGTCATGAGGCGACAGTACATCCGCGGGTGGCGGGCAATCCAATCGTTTATCCTGAGGGATAGCCTCAGTAAAACGGAAGGGGCGACCCGCGCCACAGATTACGCCTCTTCATCAGCACTGTTCTTCAAGGAAACGATAGGTACTTTTTTATGGAAAATAGACAGTACACCATCAGAACGATGCAGCCGCAGGAAGTGAATATGGCGGTTGAATGGGCGGCGGCGGAAGGCTGGAATCCCGGTTTACATGATGCCGAGTGCTATCGTAAGGCTGATCCAAACGGTTTTCTGGTGGGCCTGTTGGATGATGAACCCATTGCCGTGATCTCCGTGATCAAATACAGCGCAGCGTTTGGTTTTTTGGGCTTTTATATCGTGAAGCCAGAATACCGCGGCAAAGGCTATGGGATTCAGATCTGGAATGCCGGACTGGAATACCTGAAGGGTGCGAATATCGGGCTTGATGGTGTTGTTGAGCAGCAGGATAACTATAAGCAGTCAGGTTTTAAGCTCGCTTATCGTAATATCCGTTACGAAGGCAGTGGTGGCGGTGTTGCGCCAGACAATAGCGGGATTGTTGCGCTATCGACCCTGCCGTTTGAAGTGGTGGAATCCTATGATCGTCCCTTCCTTCCAGCTGACCGTGCTCAGTTTATCCAAGCCTGGGTCAGCCAGCCGGATTGCCTCGCACTGGGTGTGATGCAGGATGGCGAATTGGCCGGTTACGGTGTGATTCGTCAGTGCCGGTCCGGGTATAAAATTGCACCCCTGTATGCCGATACCCCAGCGTTGGCCGAGCAGCTATTTGTCGCACTGAAATCCCGTGTGAGCGCGTCTGATCTGATCTATCTGGATACGCCAGAACGGAATCAGTCGGCTGTCTCACTGGCAGAGCGGCACAATATGACGGTGTCGTTTGAGACTGCCCGCATGTATACGCAGGCGATACCGTCACTGCCGGTTGAGCGGTTGTTCGGAGTCACATCCTTCGAGATTGGGTAAGTGGTTTTGTCCATCGGTGATAGCGCATACCTATAAACTCTATAAGGATAATAGATTTCAATAGTAGCAGTGCCGCGCCTAAGCTTGAGATACAGGGTGAGTGATCCTCTCTGCTCACCGCATCCAACGTGTATCTGGAGCAATCAACATGAGCAAGCAGACTTTGACCACCGCGACGGGTTCTCCAGTCGCGGATGATGACAACAGCATCAGTGTTGGAGAGCGTGGTTCTCTGACGTTTGATAACCACTATACCTTCGAAAAGCTGGCGCATTTTAACCGCGAGCGTATCCCCGAGCGGGTTGTTCATGCGCGGGGGACAGGTGCTTATGGCAAGTTCACCGTATCCCGATCACTGACGGACTACACCATCGCCAGTTTCTTGCAGGAGGTCGGCCAGAGTACCGAGGTGTTTGTTCGGTTCTCTACGGTGGGCGGCGGGCAGGATTCCAGCGATTACGCCCGTGATCCGCGTGGTTTTGCGATCAAGTTTTATACCGATCAGGGCAACTACGATATGGTGGGCAATAACACACCGGTCTTTTTCCTGCGTGATGCCATAAAATTTCCCGATTTTATCCACTCACAGAAGAAGAACCCCCGCACGAATCTGCCCGATCCGGCGGCGATGTTTGAGTTCTGGGCGAACCATCCACAGTCATTGCATCAGATGACGATCCTGATGTCTGATCGTGGTATCCCGGCGTCTTATCGTCATATGCACGGTTTCAGCTCCCATACCTTCAGTTTCTGGAACAGTAAAGGTGAACGGGTCTGGTTCAAGTGGCACTTTAAATCCAATCAGGGGATTCAGACCCTGACCAACGAGGAGGCCGCCGTTACATCACCTATTGGCGCCCAACAGGATCTGGTGGAAGCGATTGATGCGGGTGATTACCCAAGCTGGACGGCCAAAGTGCAGATGATGACGGAAGCTGAGGCGAAGACCTATGCGATTAATCCATTTGATCTGACCAAAGTCTGGCCGCATGCGGATTTCCCATTGATCGAAGTGGGACAGCTGGAGCTGAACCGTAATGTGGAAAACTACTTTGCTGAAACCGAGCAGGCGTGTTTTGCTCCGAGCAATCTGGTGCCGGGGATTGGTGCCTCGCCAGACAAAATGTTGCAAGGCCGACTACTGGCGTACCAGGATGCACATCGTTACCGGGTGGGTGTGAACGCCAATCAGCTGCCGGTGAATGCGGCGAAATGTCCGGTGAATCACTATCAGCGTGATGGGGCGATGGCAGGTATGTGTCCTGCGCATGGCACGGCTGCGGTGCAGACCTCACGGGTGAACTACTATCCGAACGACCAGATCAACGATGGTGCGCCGGTGCCTGATCCTGCGGTAGCGGAACCGCCAATGCCGGTGCTGGAAAGTGCATGGGTTGCACGCCATGGGCTGGCTGATGACGAAGACCACTACACACAGGCCGGTGATCTGTTCCGCTTAATGAATGATTCACAAAAAGATCAGCTGACGACCACCATTGCGGGTGGCTTGATCCACGCGTCTGAATCGGCTCAGCAGCGGATGTTGGCACAATTTGCCAAGGCCGACCCTGATTATGCCGCGCGTATCGTTTCAGCGATGGAATCGATGCGTTAATACAGTCTTTAATGACACATCCGGTGCCTCCACAGAGCAGGGTAATCATGCTGTGCTTTGTGTCGGTGACCGGTTTCACGACTACTTCTTCCAAAATGGTTTGTTGCTTTCCGCTAAAGCGTCGACACGACTAATACCGATATCTTTCAGTTGGTGATGATTCAGCGTAGCCAGCTCACGCCGGGTGCGCCAGTTGGTGCGCCAATGGATCAGGCGTTGTTTCCAGGACTGAACAATCCCTTGGAAATCCTCAGTTCTCTCGTTGTTTTCACGTAAGTATCTATTTTCACAGTTCATCGTTGCCACCTGTCTGAATGGATTGGATACGAACTATTCTTGATAAATTTACGATGGCCGACAAACGAGAAATTATGGCTTATGATTAAGAAAATCTTATCTATCATGATGGTTGAACGGTATGAAACGATTGCCGCCGCTGAAGGCGCTCCATGCATTTCGATATGCCGCAGAAGCGCAGAGTTTTAAGGTTGCTGCTCAGCAGTTGAATGTGACGCAAGCGGCGATCAGTCAGCAGATAAAAACACTGGAAGAGCAGTTAGATGTGAAACTCTTTCAGCGCCTGACGCGAGAAGTGGTGCTCACCCCCGAGGGGATGAAGTTGCTGCCGTATGTGAGCAAAGCGTTTATGACGTTGGAAGAGGGCGTCATGGATTTAGCGCAAGATCCAAACCCCAATCGACTGACACTCAGCGCGTTACCCTCGTTTGCTGGCCGTTGGTTGGTGCCGCGTTTGGGGCAGTATCAACAGCAGATGCCGGATGTTGCCCTGAATTTGTTGCCTAGTATTGATCTGATCAATTTTGAGCGAGGGGAGCCTGATCTGGCGATCCGTTTTGGGCGTGGGGAGTATCCGGGGTTGACCGTAAAACCGTTGCTAAAAGAATATCTGCTGCCGGTATGCCATCCTTCACTGATCGATCTGGAGCAGCCCATCCCGCCTCAATTAGCCGAACTGCCATTATTGGCCGATGATTGCCCGGATATTGATGACGCCTGGAGCGAGTTTCAGCGATTGATTGGTACACCGTTCCGACATGAATCCACCCAGTTACATGTGACCGATGCGGCGATGCTGGTGGAAGCGTTGTTATGCGGACAAGGCTTTGGCATTTTGCGCTTCAGTCTGGCGTATGACCTGCTTGAGCGGGGGCAGCTGGTCTGCCCGGTGCCGATCTATCTGTCGTCGGCATTTGATTATTATCTGGTGGCACCTGAGGCTCATTTTCAGCGACCAAAGGTAAAACGGTTTGAGTCTTGGTTGAGTGAAGAGATTAAAGTGATTGAGGAGAGCTGGTGTCGATTTAGTCGTATGCATCCAGCACTCGCTCAGTAAAACGCGAGTTCCAATGCGATACGATAGATCTTGGCAGTGAATAAGACTGCACTTCTTGAGCCAAACGTTCCGCCGAGATCGGGGAATGAGCTATCTTTTTAAGTAACGTTCTTCGGTCAAGCCGCAGTCCTATAGCCGTTGTGGGCTTGGTGTTTTATCCATTCTTTCAGGAGACGCGCCATGACAGGCGTATATTCAAGGCTTTTACGTATTCCACTGATTATTGGTTGTCTCTTTGCATCTACGGCTTTTGCGCAAGATCAGAATTGGGCACTCACACTCTATCAAACAGTACTAACTGACGATCCAATAGAAGATGTATTGCTGGGACAGGCTGATTACGACAGCAACTTTCAGCTGACCGCTTTGGCGCTGAGCAAAACCATACCCGTTGACGATACCCGCTACGATCTTGAGTGGGAGTTACAGGCAGTTAAGCACACGAGCGGTCAGGGTCATGAAGAATTCAATGCATTGCTGGCCGCGCGATGGTATCCGTTTCCTTGGGACGGTTACCTGAACACTGATGTTGCTGTTGGCTTTGGATTGTCTTATGCGACGGAGGTGCCCGAGTTCGAAATTGCGAATAAGGATGATGCAGAGGACTTGCTGGCCTACATATTGGTGGAACTTGAGTTCAAACCCCAAAGTTGGGAAAGCTGGAGTCTGGTGGTGCGAAGCCATCATCGTTCCGGCGTGTTCGGTCTGTTCAATGGTGTTGAGGGCGCATCCAATTCGTTAGGCTTGGGGATGAAATACCGATTCTGAACGGGTAAAAGTGATCGACTTTTTCGAGCCTTTGGGGCGAGTTGTCCGCAAAATACTTAGTCAATCACCGGATAGATGGGCAATAATACGCGCCTTACTTTTTTACAGGTTTCGATATGCTCTCCTACCGTCACAGTTTTCACGCTGGCAATCACGCTGATGTTCTAAAACACACTGTTCAGGCTTTGATTATCGAAGCGCTGAAAGAGAAGGATAAACCCTTTGTTTATCACGATACTCATTCGGGCGGTGGTCGTTATGATCTGGCATCTGAGCATGCAGAAAAAACCGGCGAGAGTGTAGAAGGGATCGGTCGCTTGTGGGAAGAAACCTGCCCGCCTGTAATGGCGCCGTATCTGAAAGCGGTGAAGGCAGTCAACCCGAACGGTCGTCTGCGTTACTATCCGGGTAGCCCTGCATTGGCGGGTGCGATGTGCCGTGAACATGATCGGTTAGTGTTAACCGAGCTGCACCCAAATGACTTCCCGCGTTTGTTGCAAACTTTCCGTGGTGATCGTCGGGTGAAGATGTTCAACGAAGAAGGTTACCAGCGCCTGAAGGCAAGCTTGCCGCCGAAAGAGCGCCGGGGTGTGGTACTGATCGATCCGCCGTATGAACAGAAATCCGAATACGCAGATCTTGTGCAGGGTATCCGTGAAGCGGCTAAGCGCTGGGCGACGGGTACGTATGCGATCTGGTATCCGGTGGTACAGCGGCATGAAGTGCGCTCACTGGAATCCAAGATGAAAGGCACCAATATCCGTAAGATTCTGCGAATTGAAATGTGTGTGCTGCCGGACAGCAAAGAGTATGGCATGACCGGGTCAGGCATGATTGTGATCAACCCGCCGTGGAAGTTGGAAAAGCAGATGAAAGAACTGCTGCCGTGGTTAACCGAAAAGCTGGGGCAGTCGCCTGAAGCGAGCTTCAAAGTTGATTGGTTGGTACCCGAGTAAGGTTTCAGCCGTTTGTCCGCAATGATCAGTTAGAGGGATGTATATGATCGGGCAGTGTTTATGTGAAGGGGTTCAGTTTCAGATTGAAGGTGACACGCCCAACTTTTATCAGTGTCACTGCTCAATGTGCCGCAAAGCCACGGGATCGTCGGCTAACGCAGCGACCTTTGTAAACGAGTCTGCATTTAGTTGGTTACAAGGGCAGGATCTGGTGCGTTCTTTTAAAAAAGACACCGGTTATCGTGCAGACTTTTGCAGTGTGTGCGGCAGCCCAGTCCCCAATCAGTTGCGGGGCACGGACAAGTATTGGATACCCGCAGGCCTTTTAGATGGGTTTGATGGCAGTGTGGTAGTCGCCCATCTGCATACCGCTTCCAAAGCGGAGTGGGATCAGATCGCAGGTGAGGGCCAGCACTATGATGAGATGCCTTCGCTGGATGAGCTTAACGGGCAGTTACAGCGAGACAGCTAAGGGATCGCGTGTAAGCGATAGAAAAATGGCCGGATAATCCGGCCATTTTTATGGGTGTGTGAAATCAGTCAGTGACGGTTTACATCTTACCCACAGAGAAGAAGTTGGTTTCACCGGAGCTGTCGTCGACACCGTCGTTGTCGGTGACCGCGTAACCTTTACCGGATGCATCCACTGTAAAGCCTTCGATCTTATCGGTTACGTAGCCATTCAGTGCTTTCAGATCTGGAATAAAGTCACGTACCAGCTCTTTCTTCACAACCGGCAGCTCGCCACCCAGCGGTGCTGGTTTCAGCTCGCTCTGTTCAACCTTGTACAGACGTTTGATCTTTGCGTCTTCACCGATCTGGTTATCACGCTCGATGATGTAAACCTCATCGTCGTATGCAGTGATCTCCGACAGACCCACCCAACCTTTGTTTGCGGCTTCCGTTGGGTAGCGCACTGCGCCCCAGGTATTAGTCTTCAGGTTGTAAGACACCAGTTTAACGGTGTTTTCCGGATCATCTTTCCACTGACGCTGAATCGCAATCCACAGGGAATCACCGATCAGCGTGATACCTTCAGCGCCGAAACGTTTTTCGTGCTTCAGCAAGGCGTCCGGGAAGTTGAGGGTACGATCGATCACACCGTTGGCATTTACGTGATAGATGGCGTGAGGCACCTTCTTCTTGGTTTTACCTTCAGACGCCAGCCAGAAACCCCCTTTACCGTCTTGTGTAATCCCTTCCAGATCCAGTTTTTCCGCCGCGTTGCCATCACGTGTGACCGGTGTTGCTTTCACGATTTTTGCAGGCGTCTGGTTCGCATCGATGGTGAAGATGCTTGGTTGCTTGGAGTAGAAGCTGTCGTTGACCGCGTACAGCAGACCCGGTTTTTTAGCATCGGCCGTCATGCCGGATAGTGCACCCCAGCCAATCGGTTCGCCCACGTCGTTACGACCGGATTTGATCTGCGGGTATGCCGCTGCATCGTCATCCAGCTTGTAAACCATCACGTGTGAACGTGGACCTTTGTCTTCAACCAGGTCTTTTTCGTTGGCGCTGACCAGCAGGTTACGGGATGGAATCGTTACTGCGGATTCAGGTGCAATGCCGGATGGCAGCAGCTGGACGAATTCTGGCGCAGCGCCGGTGTCGCGGTATACACCAATGGCACCGCCACGTTCGGACAGGACAAAGATGTAAGTGTCTTTGCCGAAGGTGCCAATCGCCAGACCTTCTGGCTCGTTACCTTTTTTACCGGAGCGTTTCTCCGGGTAGTGACCAGCCATGATGATCTGATGTTCGAAGGCTTCAGCGGATTCGTACAGGACACGGCCATCTTTATGGAAGATGGTGAAACCACGTGCACCGCCGTTAAAATCGCCTTCGTTTGCCGTAACAAAGCGATCGTTGTCCAGCCACTTCACCGAGTCCGGCTCACGCAGACGGTTTTCCTGCGTTTTGTTGAAGGTCAGGGTACGGTCTTTTTTCAGATCGACGTTTTTCAGATCAACTGAACCGGCAGAGAAGTGGTTGATCACTTTGGCCGTTTTCGCATCAACCACCACCAGATGGTTGTTTTCCTGCAAGGTCACAACGATTTCGTTGTTGTCGTTGAAATCGACAAACTCCGGTTCCGGGTCATCGGCGCCAATCTCGGCCAGACCGGTCATCTCAACACGGCGCATGTCGTCGCAATCCGGCTTGCCATCTTCCAGCGGTGCAATCACCAGAAAACCGGCAGGCAGTTGTGGCAGTTCGCCGTCGTTCAGGTCTTCGTCACGTTCGTTTTCGATCGCCACCGCAACGTATTTACCGTCTTTGGATACGGCGATAGAGTCTGGTTGTCCGCCCAGATCACAACGCTTTTCGATCTCCTTGTCGTCCAGATCAATGGCCGCCAGAAAACCGGTTGGTGTTACATAACTGGTGGATGTGTTCACACCGGTCAGGACGTAATCGTCTGCAATCGCCACTGAGGTAGGCTCACCTTCCAGTTTCAGATGGCCCGCAGGCTTAGGCTCGTCAGCATCGCTGATATCCACGAAACCCAACCCTTCGAGTGGGCTGTCCGAGTACACCAGTGTTTTACCATCTTCCGATACAGCAATAATTTCTGCAGAGGTCTCTTGCTGACGCTCAACGCCTGCAGGTAGGTTCTTTGCTGTTGAGAAGCTCGCAATTCGGTTAAACGCATCAGCCTGAGCGCCTGTTGCAACGGCTGCGACCATCACTGCCAGTGCACTGCGGCGGAATGTACGATCAAACATCGGGTGGACTCCGTGAATACCATCAATATGAAAGGGGCCTTAAAACTAGCCGCCGCATATGACGGCGCTGTTACTTACACGCTGAAAGGTCGAAATTTATGAATGTTCTTTCATCAGGGGCTCCAGAAAATCAGAGGGCATTTACACAACTTAACACCGTCTTTACGCATCTTAGTTAAGATCGAAACTAAAATGGCGTCTTTGTTCAATGTTAAGGATAGAGACGATGAGTGTGCAGAATACGCTGGCGCTGCGCCGATGGGCAACGCCGCTGACCATTGTGACGTCGGTGCTGGTGGGTATCTCCGGTGTGATGATGTTTTTCCATTTGGGTGAAGGGCTGATCAAAGGGATGCACGAATGGATAGGTCTGCTGATGGTAGCGGCGGTTGTCACGCATATCGTGGTGCACGTAAAGCCTTTTAAGCGACACTTTTCTCAGCGTGCGGCGCTGTCGGTGATGTTTGCGGTGTTGTTGGTCAGCGCTTCATTACTGGATTTTGGAGGTGGTGGTAGTCCGATGATGGCGGTTATCCACAGTGTCGAAGGCGCACCGATTACCTCGCTGGCGGAGTTGCAGCAGGTCAGTACGCAAGTGTTGATTGATAAACTGGCGGCCGCGGGTTTTACGACTGTGTCTGAGGAGATGTCCTTAAACCACATTGCCGAGCAAAGTCAGGTACATCCCAAAGAGCTGATCGGAATTGTATTTTCTGAGTAAGCCTCGTGGTTTATTTTCGGCGGGTTATTGAGGCCTCGGCTAGAATTTAAAAAGCATCGTTTTCAGATAGTCGCTCGTCGTCAACAACGGTCAGGTGGTGCCCCTGATCTTTTGAGCAATGTGGGCGGTGCAGTTCATGGCAGTAACTTATTCAACTGCAATCCTTCCAGCTTGAAGTGCTTCATCGCTCAGGTTGAAGGGAGGTTTAATCATGACAGAGATAAAGGCACGATCACTGAGTGGTGAACTCGTCACCCTCAGTGGTGAAAGACTAGAAACACTTCAAACACAGATTCGAGGGGAGGTTATCGGGACAGATCATGCGCAATATGATGATGCGCGTCAGATCTGGAATGCGATGATCGACCGCCATCCCGCAATGATTATTCGATGCACCGGCACAGCGGATGTTGTGCAGGCGGTGCGTTTTGCGCGTGAGCAAAATCTGCTGATATCCGTCAAGGGGGCGGGTCACAACATTGCCGGTAAGTCGCTCTGTGACGAAGCCGTGTTGATTGATCTCAGCGCAATCAACTACGTGCGGGCTGATCCGGAGCAGGGGGTACTCATCGCAGGCCCCGGTGCAACCTTGGGTGATGTCGATCATGAGGCACAGCAGTATGGCCTGGCGGTGCCCGTAGGCATCAATTCTACGACCGGGGTGGGTGGTTTAACGCTCGGGGGTGGTTTTGGCTGGATCAGCCGTTCCCATGGCCTCTCCATAGATAATCTACTTAGCGCAGAAGTGGTGACGGCGGCTGGTGAGCGTCTAAAATGTGATGCCAGTCATCATCCCGATCTTTTTTGGGCCATTCGGGGCGGTGGCGGTAATTTCGGTATCGTCACATCGTTTGAATTCCGAATGCATCCAGTGGGGCCGATGGTGATGTCTGGGCCAGCGGTGTATCCCTTTGATCAGGCGTTTTCCGTGCTGCAGGCCTATCGCGCCTTCTGTGAAAAAAGCCCGGATGAGTTAACCACGTGGGCGGTGATCCGCGATGCGCCTCCATTACCTTTTCTTGATGCCCAATATCACGGGCAGCGGGTTTTGATCATTGTGGCGCTCTATAACGGTCCGATGGATGAAGGCGAGAAAATGATCGCTCCGATACGGCATTTGGGACAACCCATTGCTGATGGATTTGCACCTCATCCTTTTGCGGCGTTCCAGCAGGCCTTTGATCCATTGCTCACCCCGGGGAGCCGCAACTATTGGAAGTCCCATAACTTTGCGGCGCTTGGTGATGAATTGATCGAAACGCTGGTGGACTATGGCGGTAAGCTGCCCAGCTCACAATCAGAGATCTTTGTTGCTCAGCTCGGTGGTGCGATCAATCGGGTCGCTTCAGATGCTACGGCCTACCCTCATCGGGATGTCGAATACGTGATGAACGTGCATACCCGGTGGGATGACACCCATCAGGACCGTGATTGTATTGGGTGGGCGCGTGAGTTTTTTGATGCCACTAAACGCTTCGCAACCGGCGGGGTTTATGTGAACTTTATCAGTGAAGATGAAGAGCGGGTTGATGGTGCGTATGGCGAGAACTACGCCCGTCTGGCGAAGGTGAAATCAGACTATGATCCGGACAACTTCTTCCGTGTAAATCAAAATATCAGACCGGGCTAATGGGCTGATTCTCGTCTCTATCTATGTGACCGGCCGGAAAAATTACGGTCGGTCACTTATCAAAACTCTATTTATGCATGACAGTTTTGTCACAATTTTGTGAAACTTGTTTGGTATAACTGAACATTGTCTGACGAAATAGTCTGGTCTGAGTTGTTTTATGCATTCGATATCTTGGTTGTCCCTTAGTTGGTGTCTGATCCCCGTGCTGTTGATCAGTACGGTATATTTTTATTGGAACGGTAAACCCACTGAAGTGCTGCTGTCCGCCGCGCGGATGGCGTTGCAGTTGGTAGCGGTGGGGTACGTGTTGGTGATGTTGTTTGAGCAACCCTCACCCTGGATTACCGGACTGGTCCTGACGGTGATGATTTCCGCGGCATCCTGGATTGCAATTCGACCCGTCAGACATCAGCCGGGTTTTTTGCGACCAGCGTTTATCGCGCTTTTGGTTGCGGTCGGATTTCATCTGGTGATTGCGCTTAAATTGGTGCTGGGTGTTGAAACCTGGTACGAACCAAGCGTGATGATTCCGTTGGCGGGCATGTTCTATGCGAACAGCATGAATGCGATCAGCTTGGCTGCTGAGCGTTATTATTCGGGTTTGAAGGAAGGAAAAGATGAAAATGCCGCGCGGATGGCGGCGTTCCATGCCGCGATGATCCCGCAAGTGAACAGTTTGCTGGCGGTGGGACTGGTGGCGTTGCCGGGCATGATGACCGGTCAGATTCTCTCCGGTGTATCTCCGCTGATTGCGGTGCGCTATCAGATCATGATTATGACGATGGCGTTAGGTGCCAGCGGTCTGGGGGCTGCGCTGATGCTTTGGCAGCTAGGGCGTAACAAGATCAGTGTAAGTATCAAGCAAGCCGTAGGTCGCTAACTACGAGCGAACGACCTGTCCGCGATACATTCTGACGGACTTGCTTCGGGTTGACTGAGAGGGTGTTTCCTCTTGGATCACTTTCGTTATCTTTTGGCCTCGATACACTTGCGTAACTGTACGTGTTTTGGGGATGGATTCTGGGGCGGTGATCTCGATTGGTTTACCGGGGTCATGGTCACTAGTCGGTGGGATAGGTAGATTCTCTATGCCAACTGATTCGGGGGAATCTGATGCTGGAGATGTGTTGGGGGCTTCAACGGCTAACGCTTCAGCGCTTGGCGGATCGGCTAGATCTTGCAGATAGTATTGAAAACCAAGTTGATCCAGCAGGGCGGTTGCATCATTGGGCAGCAGCGTTTCCGGGATAGGGAATATCAGATCGGGCGTGTAGGAGTATCGGGCATCGTCGAGCAAGGACAGGGCTGATAATGCCTGAAAGTTATATTCGCCCCCATAGGCTGCACCGATCAGATGCCCGCGATGGATGACCAGTTGACCCGAGCGGTTTTCCTGTGTGGCGATAAATAGGGTGCCGGTGTCTCCTGCGTGGCAATGCTCAAAGAGTTCCAGCCACAAGGAGTAGAGAGGGGAGTCTTTACGTATACCAACTTTCATATCCACGGTGATACCTCTTTGAGCGACGTGCTTAGGCACAGGGGTTGGGGAATCAGGCCATTTGAACCTTGAAACGGTGTCCAGACTTGGTCCGCGTCGACAACCAAATCGGATAGCGACAGGCAGAGGTTGTGTTGCTCAGCCACGATGTTATCTACCACCAGAATCTTTTTTGTCATCTCCGTTCCTCTGTTGAATCCCTGTTAGGACAAGGCAAGTTTCAGGCCATTTCGACCAGTGCCTTGTGAAGGATGTGTATGTGGAGGATTGAACGAGCCCGGTGGGGAATACATCGTTATCAGTGCACACTTGTGGAAGTGTGATTGAGGTGTCTGATCTGTATTGGTGCGCGGATTATGGAAAAGGTTTTTGTCATACCTTGTCGCGAGAGCTATCAAAGGCGTTGTAAGGGTCCCGGCCTGTGACATCCCTATCGGCGGCCGGGAGAGGTGGTACTCGTGGAATAAACTGGGGGTATAAACGGTGTGGAGGTATCAGACGACAAGATCGACTTGCTGAACGGTGCCGGAGCTACCATCTTCCCTCAGGAAAAAGCTCGAACTACGTACAACGCCCTGCAGTTCGTTATCGTCGTTTTTAATCTCAAACGGGGTCTGTACAGCGCCGAGATAGATAGCTCCAATCTCTTTATCCGCGAGGGAGAAGTACTGATCGTCTCCGCTGCTGGTTTTGACCCAGATTTTCAGTTCCGTATAGGCGGCGTCGCCTTCATCGATAAATCCGTTGCCGTCATCATCGTAGGCGCGCAGATCGGCGAAGCCGTTGCCACTCTGAGTGCCGAATAACTCGTTGCCATTATTAACGCGACCATCACCGTTATGGTCCATCATCAGAAAACCGCTGCCTTCACCGGTAAAACTGATCTGATCCTGTTTGCCGTCTGAGTTGATATCCAGTCCAAATTTCTCGTTGGTCAAGTCGGCGGCGGGCGCGTTGAAGTTGATGATTAAGGGATCTTGCAGCTGTGCGCCAGCCGTGATGGTGGTGGATTCACGGGTGGCGAAACTGTGGCTCATCTCCATCATCAGATCGATGTTAATCGTCTGACCGTCAGCCGTGTGGATTTCACCTTGGGCGCTGTAGGACGTGCGTTCGAACTCGCTGTAGGCCACCGTGTGCTGGTAACGCATGCCCACCTCTTCGCCAACACGAGGCGGCTCGAAGTTCTCTAGATCAATACTGAAATCCATGGTTTGTACTGCACCAATCTGAATCTGATTCGCCTGTGCGAAGCCTTCGCTCAGCGCGCGACCATCGGTCAGTTCAATCGGTTTGCCGGTAATGCTGGAGAGAATCGCCGCCGTCAGTTTTAAATTCGGATCAGTCATCTCCGGCATTGGGGGAGTCTCTGCTGGCAACAGTCGATCGATCAGGGTGATTGGGCGAGGTGTCTGTGACTCTGTAAGGTCTATCACCGGCCCGTTAAAACCGAGCTGACTCATCGGCTGTCGTGTGGATTGACTGATGCTCAGGTTTTGGTTGTTACTAAACTGGCTTTGATGAGTTGAGACCTGCACATTGCCGAGGCCTTTTGCAAGTTCGAGTGCTTCTTCGGAGAGACTGGTTTTATCTCCGGCAGTCATCTGTTGAGACCGGACAGAACCGTCCCGTTGGAAGCGCTGTACTTCGAGGCTTTCATATTCCGTATGCGTCTGCTCTTTAGCATGGCTGGTGCTAAAGCTGACATTGGTATTGGCGATAATCATTATGCCGTTTCCTGAGTAGATGTTTACAGGCTATCGGCAACTCGTGGTGGTTTTTTAGTCAGTTATACATGAGCAATACTCATGTTAAACATAAGGGAATATGTCTTGCGCCTGAATATAAAAGGGATTAGCGCACGGAGGAGACTATCGCATGATAGTTATGTCAACGAGGGAAGGGCCTTACCGGCCCCATCTCTTGTTGTACTACAGCAGTACTGCTTGAGCGTCAGCCCGCTTCCTGTGTGGGTTGATGATTAGCGATCAACTCAGTCTGCTGGCGGTTGGGTAGCGGTGCATAGTGGCTTAATGCCATTGTGAACTGACCTTCACCCCCGGTCAGTGCTTTGAGGCGTGACTGGTATCCATCCATTTCAGAAAGCGGTAATTGAGCGCTGATTTCCACCTGCTGCTGCGGTAATACCGCGGTGCCGTTGATCAGGCCTCGTTTGGCCGAGATATCTCCGGTAATGTCGCCCACGTTGTTGCTGGGGGTGATGATATTCACGTCCACAATGGGTTCCAGCAGAATGGGGTGGGCTTGATGAATGGCATCGAGAAAGGCTTTTTTACCGGCCGCGACAAAGGCGATCTCCTTCGAATCGACCGAATGGTGTTTGCCGTCGTACACCGTCACTTCAATGTCTTGCAGAGGAAATCCAGCTAAAGCGCCGCTGCCGAGTACCTGTCGCACACCTTTTTCGACCGCAGGGATAAATTGTCCAGGAATCGCACCACCCACGACCTTGTTTACAAACCGAAAGCCGCTGTCTCTGGGCAGCGGTGTGATGCGTAGCGAGACTTCGCCAAATTGTCCGGCACCGCCGGTTTGTTTTTTATGACGGTGGTGGCCTTCGGCTGGCGCGGTAATGGTTTCTCGATACGCGATGCTGGGTGGGCGGGTTTCAATCTCCAGGTTGTACTGGGACTGCATACGATCAAGGATGATTTTCAGATGCAGTTCTCCAGCCCCATACATAACCGTTTCGTTCTGGGCGATACGATGTTCGATCTTAATGCCAGGGTCTTCTGAGGCCAGCTTGTGCAATGCATCCGAAAGTTTTTGCTCGTCGCCGCGGCGGGTGGGCGTAATCGCCAGTCCGCACATCGGTTGAGGGCGTTCGACCATTCTCAGGTGATAATCGTCTTCCTCATGGTTGTCGTGTAGCAGGGCGTTAAACTCCAGATCGTCTATTTTAGCGACAGCACATAGGTCACCGGGGATAGCGCTGGTGATCTCGCTGTGTTCTTTACCCTGCAGTTTCATCAGGTGAGCGACTTTAAAGGGTTTTCTGCTATCACCAATAAACAACTGGCTCCCTGTGTTAATCGTACCCTGATAGATACGAAACAGACCCACCCGGCCTAAATAGGGGTCAACAGAGATTTTAAACACGTGCGCAATGACGTGAGCGTTAGGATCGGGTTTGACCCTGACCTCCGGGGCGTCAGGGCCTTCCCCTTTTAGGAATTGAGGTGGATTTGTTTCAAGAGGGCTGGGCATCAGTCGGGTAAGGATCTCCAGCAGCTGAGGAATACCCGCACCGGACTGCGCGGAGACAAAGCAGACCGGGATCAGGTGTCCGTCACGCAGGGCTTGTTCAAATGGGATATGGAGTTGTTCGGCAGTGAGTTCTTCGCCTTGCTCCAGATACAGTTGCATCAGTTCTTCATCGATCTCGACCACCTGATCAACCAGTGTGTCATGTGCCTCCTGTACATCTGAAAATGCCGTTGTGGCATCCGTGTGTTCGAAAAAACAGTCAATCACCGATTGTCCGTCTGCTGCGGGTAAGTTCAGCGGTAAGCATTCGCTGCCAAACCGGGCCTGAATATCTTCCAGCAAGGCGGATGCATTGGTCGCTGGGCCGTCTGTTTTATTCACAATGATTAAACAGGGCCGATCCGCTTCCCGGCTTTTTTCTATCATCAGCTGGGTGACTTGTTCGATGCCGGTATGGGCATTAATCACGACGGCTATGCTGTCTGCCGCGGGTAAAATGCTCAGTGTGCGTCCCATGAGCTCGGGGTATCCGGGTGTATCGAGCAGGTTCACGTGATGTTCGCTGTGGTCAAAGCTACACAGGGTGACATCAATCGAGTGTTGCAAGGCTTTTTCCTGCGGAGAGTAATCAGATAGGGTGGTGCCGCATTCAATATTGCCGGGTATGCTCAGTGCACCGGAGTGATATAGCAGGCTTTCGATGAGCGTGGTTTTACCGCAACCGGTGTGGCCGACAATAGCCACGTTGCGGATGTTCTCTGTGCTGAAGCGGGGCATGGAATACCTCCAGGATTCTGGTCAGATTCACAATGCCTGCGGTTAATTGGTGTGGAGCAGTTTCATCCTGAAGCTGCGCAGGGCCCATGCGCAGGTCGAAAATCTGGGATGATCTTATATCTAGTATTGGGGAGAAAGTGACGAAGGGCCAGATCAGATTTTCTCAATCTTATCCCCCGTATGGATCAGGCCGCTTTTGGTTATTTTTGCGCAGAAGCCTCCGTATCCGAGCATCGCCGCGACAGCACCCTCACCGAGTGCCGATTCCATGCGTGAACAGGGGTGGCAATGGGCGGTGGCGATGAACTCGGCCTCACCGATTCGAAACGGCTGGTGGCGCAGGGCATAGAGGTTGATACCTGATACCAGCAAGTTACGTCTTAGTAGCTCAACCGGCACGTGATCCCGTCCCATAAATTGAGCGATCAGGTTCAAGTGCTCCGCACTGATCAGGGTGACCTGACGGGCTGAACCGGGGCTTCCCTGACAGCGCCGGTCACCCTCCAGCCCCAATCCTTCCAGAGCTAAGACCTGCTCGACTGTCTGTATCGGTTCTTTGCGGGCCGGGCGTAATCCTATCCATTCCAGTGTGCCCGCAGGCAGGTTCTCAGTGAACCGGGCGATCAGTCGGCCTTGGCTGTTCATAACACTACATCCTGAATACGAAGGGGGTACCTAATGCTAGTACAAACGAGTCAGTAAAAAACAGTCTGTGGCCACGCCTGAATACGGTGATCAACTAAGATTCAGAGTAATCAACGGTATGTAATGCCGCCCAACAAAGAGGATTCAGGTCATGGCAACACAGAATGAAAGCCGAGTACGCATTGTGATTATTCCCGGCAGTGTACGTCCCGGAAACTTTACTGCAAAAGCGGTCGCGCTGGTGGCAGATGAGATCACACGATACGGTGATATTGAGCTTGAAGTGATCAATATGGATGCACTCGAATTACCCCTGCCGGGACGGGAGGGTGATCTTGTCGCCTTAAAGCAGTTCCGCGACACCGTGTCTGCGGCCACTGGCGTTATTTTTGCCACACCGGAGTACCACGGGACGTTTAGTGCACTGACGAAACTGGCCATTGAAAATCTGGGTTTTCCGTCGGTGATGGCAGGCAAACCGGTCGCTCTGCTCGGGGTTGCTGCTGGGGCGATAGGGGCGATTAAGTCGTTGGAGCAGCTGCGGGGTGTGTGTTCGCATGTTGGGGCGATTGTACTTCCTGCACCGGTATCCGTCGCGGGTGTGCAGGGTGTGTTTGATGAGCAAGGGCAGTGCACCGATGAGATGATTGATAAGCGGATCAGACATGTCGCCACCAATCTGATCGATTACATCAACGACCACATCTGTCCGGGGATTGGTCTGGAAGAGATCGTTCGTACGTCGGACCATTAGACCGGGGCTCGCGCGGCTTGGGTGCCACGTGAATGCGACACTAGGCATCTTTGTACGCAGCTATACTTTGATGGGTGAGTAGCTGTGCTCCAGTGTCGCCAGATGCCGGTTTCTTATTGGGGTGAGCTCAACCTTCTGCATATCAACTGACCAGGCTGTAGAGGTCAAGACGAAGAGGACAGATGTTATGCAATCTATACGACACGTGGGCACCTCTGTGGTGATGGCGCTGTTGCTGATTATGATGGCTCCGCTCATGCACGCGGGTGACCAAAAGTCAGAACCATCGCTCTATAACCGGTTAGGTGGGGCCTACGCGATAGCCTCGGTGGTGGATGACTTTATTGAACGTCTTCTGGTGAATGATGTACTGAATGCCAATCCGGCTATTAAATCCTCCAGAGATCGTGTTCCTAAGGCGGGTCTTAAGTTTCATGTCACCATGATGGTGAGTGAAGTAACCGGCGGGCCTGAGAAGTACACCGGTCGTACCATGAAAGATTCCCATGTTCATCTCAACATCACATCGCAGGAATGGGATGCGATGGTGGCGGATTTCAAAGTCACACTGGCGAAATTTGAAGTCCCGGAGAAAGAGCAGCAGGAGCTGATAGCCATTGTGGCAACAACCAAAGCGGACATAGTGATGTCTGCTAATTAGTGCCTTTCATCCGATAATCGGCACATGCTGCTGTTATGCAGTATGTGTCGATCTCCTTGAATCAAATTCAAAACGTCACTCTCTTGTCGCAAACTGCATGTAAAAAACGTGTCTCTCAATGATCATTCTGGTAGAATCCCGCGTTTCGAATTTCCGGGCTTTCCATGTGATGGGTGGCCTTTCTGATCTAGAGATAACAGGACAGTTTGCAATGAGTCTTGCTGATAAAGTACTGGCAGTAAATAACGATCTGCCAATCCGTACCGATGCACCGGTACACAGTGGTAAAGTCCGTTCCGTTTACTGGCTGACGAAAGAAGACAGCCGTCGCCTGATCAAAGAGAAAGGCTACAACGTTCACGAAGATGCAGAATTGGCAGTGATGGTCATCAGTGACCGTATCTCCGCATTCGAATGCATCTGGACCGGTGAAGGTGGCATGCAGGGCGTACCGGGTAAAGGTGCCGCACTGAACGCGATCTCCAACCACTGGTTCAAACTGTTCCGTGAACAGGGTCTGGCTGATAGCCACATTCTGGACATCCCACATCCGTTGGTTTGGGTTGTGCAGAAAGCGAAGCCGGTTATGATCGAAGCGATCTGCCGTCAGTACATCACGGGTTCTATGTGGCGTTCATACGCTAAAGGCGAGCGTGAGTTCTGTGGTATCGAAATCGCAGACGACCTGAACAAAGATCAGAAGCTGCCTGAGCTGCTGATCACTCCGTCCACCAAAGGTATCCTGAAAGATATCCCAGGTGTACCTGAAGTCGACGACGTGAACATCACACGTAACGACATCGTGAACAACTTTGAAGCGTTCCAGTTCCGTAGCGAAGCAGACATTGATCTGTACGAAAAGCTGCTGAAAGAAGGCTTTGATGTGATCAGCGCTGAACTGGAGAAGATCGATCAGGTCTTCGTTGATACCAAGTTCGAATTTGGTTACGTAACCGACGCAGATGGTAACGAAAACCTGATCTACATGGATGAAGTCGGTACGCCTGACTCTTCCCGTATTTGGGATGGTGCATCTTACCGTGACGGTAAAGTGATCGAGAACTCCAAAGAAGTTTTCCGTCAGGAACTGCTGAGCCACTTCCCTGATTCAGATATTCTGGTCAACAAAGATCGCATGGAAGAGCGTTACGCTCTGGCACGCGACAACGAGCTGCCTGCAGCACTGATCCAGAAAGTATCTGATACCTATGTAGGTATCGCTGAAAAGATCACAGGCGAGAAACTGACTCTGTCTGAGAATCCAAAAGCAGAGATCGTTGAGATCCTGCGTGAGCAGTACGGCCTGGTCGACTAAGCCAAACCGCTCGCATAAAAAAGCGCCCGATTCGTACAGAATCCGGCGCTTTTTTTGTGCCTGAGTATTGGGGGGAGTGTGCTGGTTTGAACCTGTAGGAGGTATTTGTATTGGTATTTCTATCACCTGTAGGGTCGGATTTATCCGACCGGCATCTTAATCACCGACGATGACGACGATGACGACGATGACGACGATGACGACGAAGCGGCTCTACAACTGAATCGTAGATACCATCTCTCCATATGTGCCTCAAGTGATTGATTAGGTCATTTGAGGTACATATTCAGTTTGCTGTTTC
>NZ_JADEYS010000029.1 GCF_015209595.1 Pontibacterium sinense
CGCTGTGTTGGTCCCAACCTACGTGAGGGTGATGGGATTTGGATGTTGGGAATCGCTGCGCTCGTCCCAACCTACGTGACCGCATGCCTGGATGTAGGTTGGGTTGAGCAACGCGATACCCAACACAAGCCTTCATATTGACCCGATCCCACAGCAATGCATCTGACTTTCACTCCGCACCGCTGACTGTGCTAGATTGATTCACACCTGATCGGATCAATCAGGATAGCGAAATTGAGGGTATGTGAATGTCGGTTAAGGCATTAAAAACGTTGTGTGCCATTGTGCAGCAAGGCAGCTTTGCGGCGGCGGGTGATAAGCTGGGACTGACGCAAGCCGCAGTGAGTATCCAGATCCGTCAGTTGGAGGAGCAGCTAGGTGCGCGCTTGTTTGACCGTGTGGGACGCAATCAGGTGCTCAACCATGATGGTCGCAAGGTGTTGGAGCGGGCGGAACAGATACTCACCCTGTACGACCAGTTGGGTGACGGTTTGGGTGCTGCGGGGCAGTTCAATGGTGAGTTGCTGCTCGGCGCTGTTTTCAGCGTACAAACAGGCGTCTTAGGGCCGGTGTTGGCGCGGCTTCGTGACCGTTATCCGCTGCTGAAGATCAAAGTGCTGCGTGGTATGTCGATCGATCTGGCGCAGCGGGTTGAAAGTGGTGAGCTGGATGCGGTGTTGATCACTGAACCCCAACACAGTATCCCACCGGATTATGAATGGGCGACGTTAGACTGTGAGCCTTTTTACGTCGTTGCCCATAAAGATATCCCTGTACAGTCGGATGCGGAAATGCTGAGGCGCTACCCGTTTATCCGGCTTGATCCCCGTGCGTGGGCCGGCAGTATGATTGATAGTGAGCTGCGTCGTCGGGGGATTGCTCCTGATGAAATGATGGAGCTGGATTCCTTGCAGGCTGCATTGATGATGGTCGAACAGAAGCTGGGGCTGACAATCATGGCGGTCGGTAACCATCGACTAGAGTATTTGAGAGAACGTTTTTGTCTGGTGCCCTTTGGCGATCCGGTCATTCACCGCAATGTCGGCTTGTATCAACGGCGTGATCATGGCCGTAAGGCATTGGCTCAGGTGTTAATTGAAGAATTTCTTAAGCTTTAATATATAAATATTTTTTAAGTTATCTATCAAAAAAGATAAATTTTTTTGTTGTTTCTCCACGCGTAAGCTAAGCGGTAGTTGCATTGGGAGAACATCATGCCTGTCGCTATCGAAGCGTTAATTCCTATTATTCTGACCGTCCTGATCGGTTACCTGGCTCGTCAGCATTTTGGTGTGGGGGAGTCGGTATGGAGTGGGTTGGAGAAACTGACCTATTTTCTGTTCGCCCCCTGTTTGCTGGTGGTCTCACTGGCCAACAAGCCGTTATCGGATCTCGCCTGGGGTGAAGTGCTTGTCACACTCGTATCCGTTTTGCTCTTTTGCAGTCTGCTTATCGTGATCTGGCAAAAGTTTGTCCGTCCCGTTGATCTGCCGTCGTTTACCTCGATGTTTCAGGGTGGGGTGCGCTTTAACAGTTTTATTGCATTGGCGCTGGTGGACAATTTGTTTGGTGATGAAGGCTTGATGGTCGGTGCGTTAGCAACGGTGGTGATTGTTGTATCGGTGAACATTTTAAGTGTGTCGGCTTTTTCTGTAGCAAACCGCACTGATGGCGGCTGGCGTAAGCTGCCGTATCAGTTGGTGACGAATCCGCTGATTATCGGATGCTTTATTGGATTATCACTCAATTTGAGCGGAGTAGGGCTGGCGCCTGCATTTGATAACTTGATGACGATGCTGGGTAAATCAGCGTTGCCAATGGCTTTGCTATCGGTGGGGGCTGCGCTAAGGTTGGGTGATCTGCGCAGCAGTGCCGATATGATCGCGTTTACATCGGTGGTGCAGTTTATCGCCAAACCTATTGCGGCCTTATTGGTGGGACAGTGGTTGGGGCTGGAAGGTCTAACTGCGGTAGTGGTGGTGATTTTTATGGCGGTCCCCACTGCGCCGTCTGCTTATGTGTTGGCACGTCAGTTGGGCGGCAACCATCAGGCAATGGCGTCGATTATTACCGTACAAACAGTGTTGGCGTTCTTTACACTGCCACTGACATTGGGTTTGCTGTTGCCAACCTGAGAGACAATAAAAAGGCCGCTGAACCATTTAGTTAGGCGGCCTTACTCGTCCTAGAGCGAAACCTACTGGGCTTCGGTGTCATATTGCTCTGGTTTCTTCGCTTTTTTGTGTTTATACATCGACCGGTCAGCTTCTTCGATCAGGGTATCCAGCGAAATTGGGTGGTTGCCGTGGCGACAGCAATATCCATAGCTGATGCCACTATCACTTAAAATATCGCTCTCCGAGCATAGGCGATTGAACTCGTTTTCTAAGCGTTGGCAGAGTACTTGAAGGTGATCATGAGTATCTGTCAGCAACATCACTACAAATTCGTCACCACCCAAACGGGCGATGATATCGTTTTCTCGACAGCAGTTTTTCATTGCTTGTGCCAGTGTAGAGATACAGACATCACCAGCCTGATGTCCATGTTCATCGTTTAGCGCCTTCAAATTATCGATATCAAGGTAAGCAATCCCGATACTCAGGCCAAAGCGTTTGGCATCTTTGATCCGCTGAGCCCCCAGTACTTTCAAGCCGCGCCGGTTGCTGACGCCGGTCATTTCGTCGGTGAGCGCCAGTGTTTTGATCTCTTCATACGCAAACATCATGCGCAGATCAGCGTCGATCATGTCGCGAAACTGTTCCAGCAGCTCTATCTGATTGGATTGATAGTCGCTGCTTTTTGTATCGATAACGCAAATTGTGCCGAAAAGCGTGCCATCTGGCCAAGTAATCGGCATACCCAAGTAGGAACGCACCGGGCCATCCTTTACCGGGTCTGCATCTTTCCATTTGTCTTCATTGGGTGCATCTCTCACATAGAGGCCTTCGCCTGTTTCTATGATGGTCCGGCAAAAACTCTTCATCTCCCAAGGCCATGACGAATCGCGCTGTAAAAAGTTGCCTTCATTGAGGCTGGCAACCACCGCATTAAATTCCTGCTGTCGAAATTGCACGATGGTGCCGCAGGCTGAGTCAAAGAGCTGTGACATCAGATCTACAGTGCGCTGCCACTTACTTATATCAATAGATGGGTGAAGGTGTCTGGAGAGGCAAGTTTGCGTATCTATCATCACATGCAGCCTGTTCTATAAAGTACGCCGCGTATTTAAAAATGGAGGGCGCCCTTTGTTCGAGTGAATCTTGTTAGACGGTACCAATATGTTCTTGGTGTAAACGCCAAAGCACCACAATCCCTCGTAATACTTCTTCTAAATCATACAGATTCAGAAATAATCATCTGTTTTATCAAACGTCTCTTTGGTTTAGCCGATCTCTTGTTAACTGGCAAATGCCGATTAAACCTGTTTCATCCTGAATAGATATTGAATGCTTCAAGTCAATCTAGCAGTTGTTACCCATAATGGGCAAATTGACGTGTAGGTCACACGTGATTTAAGCAAGATATCTTGCTTGCAGAGTCTTCAGATCTGTACACTTTTGGTTTTTCAGGGCGGATATTCAGCGGAGAGATACACGATGGCAGCAGCGATAGGTGATATGCAGTTTATGGAAGACAGCGAAGATCAGGCACAGTTTCTAACGCAGGTGTTGTCCGAGGATCAACTGACGGCCAGCAGTAAACGTTATGTTGTCTGGTCATCCGTGATGGCTGCCCGGGATAAAGCGTTAACAGACTTTGCTGCCCAATTAACCGATGCAGTACCTGATGCTGAAAAGCGAGATATACGTTTTGCCCTGAGCCGAATGGCGGTGACTAATCCGTATTTCTTTAGCCGTAATTTCGCGCAAGTGAATGCAGGTGGTTCGCTGGATGTACTGCATATGCGGGATTTTCAGAGTATACAGGTGCATGACGAGATCGGTTATCACTACGCATGTATAGCAATCTCAATGGTGAACGGTGGTTACAATTGCTTCCGCAGTCACGTGTCCAGTTTGCAGCAACTGGGTGAGTCGGATGAGGCGATAGATCAGGCGATGCGAATCACATCTGCATTGATGGCAGTACGTCAGGCGACGTTTACTCAGGAGCAGTGGGGCGTTTAACGCCTTTGTCTTATGAAGCGCAAGAGATTGAGTATTCCATAAAGGATATTCAACGCCGCGCTTCAAGGATCTATCAGCAGTAAGCCCAAGGTGTGTTGCTGGACTTGGCATAAACGGTGCTTAGTCGCCCCATGAAAAGAAACAGCTAATTCCCAGCACGCCCCATACCGTTACGCAGATCCAGTACAAACCTGGCTGAACGTCACGATATACGAAGTCCCACAACAGCGTGTAACCCGCATAAATATCCCAGGCAACCCACCCCAGTAATAACACACCCACGGTAAACCAGAACGATCTCATTAAACGACTCTCTTGTTTATTGTCAGTGTTGGTAGTTTATTATCAAATATTATTTATTGTCAATATTGATCATAAACTAATAACGGTCGCCCCGATGTTTACTCTGAGAGCCTTTTGAAAAACTGTTACGTAAGTAAATGCTTAAGGTAAGTTCAATACGTTTGAATTTAACAACCTATCAGTCAGTCCATAATGGATCGCATGTACTTGATCCTCGCTTTACAGCTACAAACCTTATGAGGTGGCAGATGAATAATAAAAATGATGACCTGTCTTTATGCGGATTGTCACAAGACCAGTTAGATGCTCACTGGATGCCATTTACCGGCAACCGTGATTTTAAGCAAGACCCGCGCATGATTGTTTCCGCAGAGGGTAATTATTACACCGCTGCGGACGGTCGTAAGATTTTTGATGGCCTGTGTGGTCTATGGACCTGTGGTGCTGGTCACAGCCGCCCGGAAATTACCGAAGCGGTCAGCAAGCAGGTTAAAGAGCTGGATTACTCGCCAGCGTTCCAGTTTGGTCACCCAAAATCTTTCGAATTGGCCCACCGCATTACGGAGTTTATGCCGCAAGGTTTAAACCGTGTGTTCTTCACCGGTTCCGGTTCTGAATCGGTTGAAACTGCGTTGAAGATTGCCCGTGCGTACTGGCGCAAGAAAGGTCAGGGCAGCAAAACGCGCCTGATCGGTCGCGCTAAGGGGTATCACGGTGTGAACTACGGCGGTATCAGTGTGGGTGGTATTGGTCCTAACCGTGCTATTTACGGACCGGGCATCGATGCAATCCATCTGCCGCACACCCTGTTGCCAGAGAATAAGTTCGTGCAGGGTATGCCGGAAACCGGCGTGTATCTGGCCGATGATCTGGAAGATCTGATCGCCACCCACGATGCCTCAAATATCGCGGCAGTGATCGTAGAGCCAATGGCCGGTTCTGCGGGTGTGATTCCGCCACCGGTGGGTTATCTGAAGCGTTTGCGTGAACTGTGCGACAAGCACAACATTCTGC
This sequence comes from Pontibacterium sinense, assembly GCF_015209595.1. Classification (GTDB taxonomy): domain Bacteria; phylum Pseudomonadota; class Gammaproteobacteria; order Pseudomonadales; family Balneatricaceae; genus Pontibacterium; species Pontibacterium sinense. The sequence goes on from NZ_JADEYS010000029.1 coordinate 5,448, forward strand.
TGATCTTTGATGAGGTGATCACTGCATTTGGTCGTGTGGGTTCTAAGACCGGCGCTGAAGAGTTTGGTGTGACCCCGGATCTGATGACCATTGCAAAACAGATGACCAACGGTGTGATTCCGATGGGTGCAACCATCGCCAAGCAGGAAATTTACGACACCTTCATGGAAACCGGTGGTCCGGATTACATGCTGGAGTTGCCACACGGTTATACCTATTCCGCGCATCCTGTTGCGTGTGCGGCGGGTCTGGCATCGCTGGATATTCTGGAAAACGACAAGCTGATCGAGCGTGTGAACGCGGTATCGCCTCAGTTCCAGGAGATGTTGCACAGCCTGAAAGGTACGAAATACGTATCGGATATTCGTAACTACGGTTTGGCCGGCGCATTAAGCATCGAAGCCGCACCGGGTGAGCCAGCACTGCGTCCCTATCAGATTGCGATGAAGTGTTGGGAGAAAGGTTTCTATGTTCGTTATGGCGGCGACACCATTCAGCTGGGTCTGCCGTTCACCGTTGAGATTGAAGAGATCGACAGCCTGATTAATGCGCTGGGCGACTCCATCAACGAACTGGATTAATTAAATAACGTACTGACGCATCACCGTCAGCCTGCTGGTCTCTTTTTGCGAATAGGGGCCAGCACACAATAAGAAAGCTCGAGGAAACATTATGACTATGATTGGCCACCTGATCGACGGCGCAATGCGCGATGACGCAGCCCGCATGCAGGACGTATACAACCCATCTACCGGTGCTGTGAGCAAGCAGGTTGCGCTGGCATCCGTTGAAACTGTAGAAGAAGCGATTGCGGCTGCAGAACGTGCGTTCCCGGCTTGGCGTGACACGCCGCCAGCGAAACGTGCGCAGGTGATGTTCCGTTTTAAAGCCCTGCTGGATGCGAATAAAGACAAGATCTGCGAGATGATCGGCGAAGAACACGGCAAGATCTCTCACGATGCTGCGGGTGAACTGCTGCGTGGTATCGAAAATGTTGAGTACGCATGTGGTGCGCCAGAACTGCTGAAAGGTGAGCACAGCCGTAATGTAGGTCCGGGTATCGATTCCTGGAGTGAGTTCCAGCCACTGGGTGTGGTTGCAGGCATTACGCCGTTCAACTTCCCGGCTATGGTGCCGCTTTGGATGTACCCAATGGCGATCGTATGCGGTAACACCTTCGTGCTGAAACCGTCTGAGCGTGATCCATCTTCAACCCTGTTTATTGCGCAGTTGTTGCAGGAAGCGGGTTTGCCAAACGGTGTTATCAATGTCGTAAACGGCGACAAAGAAGCGGTTGATGTGCTGCTGAGCGACGATCGTGTTAAAGCGGTGAGCTTCGTTGGTTCTACGCCAATTGCGGAATACATCTACAGCACGGCGAATGCTAACGGCAAACGTTGTCAGGCACTGGGTGGCGCTAAAAACCACGCGATCGTTATGCCGGATGCGGATATGGATAACGCTGTTAACCAGTTGCTGGGTGCTGCGTTTGGTTCCTCCGGTGAGCGTTGCATGGCGCTGTCTGTAGCAGTTGCTGTTGGTGATGAAGCTGCTGACACGCTGGTTGCGAAAATGCGTGAAGCTATGCAGCCGCTGAAAGTGGGTGCGTACAGCAACCGCGAGAACGACTTTGGTCCTGTGATCACTCGTGCACACCAGCAGAAAGTTAACGGTTACATCGACAGCGCAGAAGCTGACGGCGCGACGGTTGTCGTTGATGGTCGTAACCCTCAAGTTGAAGGCTATGAAGACGGTTTCTTCGTCGGTGCTACCTTGATCGACGGTGTCACTTCTGAGATGCAGAGCTATCAGGAAGAGATCTTTGGCCCTGTATTGCAGGTTGTCCGTGCGAACAGCATGGAAGAAGCGATGCAGCTGATTAACGATCACGAATACGGCAACGGTACCTGCATCTTCACCCGTGACGGCGAAGCGGCGCGTTACTTCTCTGATCACATTCAGGTTGGCATGGTCGGCATCAACGTACCGCTGCCAGTGCCAGTGTCTTACCACAGCTTCGGTGGTTGGAAGCGTTCTTTGTTTGGTGACCTGCATGCTTACGGTCCTGATGCGGTACGTTTCTACACCAAGCGTAAAACAATCACCCAGCGCTGGCCTTCCAGCGGTGTGCGTGAAGGGGTTTCTTTCGCATTCCCAAGCTAAGGGAGTACGAATAACCCTGTGAATTGGGTAAGTTGGGATACGCGATAGCGGTTCCTAACGCATTACCCAATGTGTGTTGGGCTGGGTTGAGTGAGCCTTGCCTAACACACGATGCACCACCCGATCTGACGTTTCACCGTTTTCTTTTTGGCGCATTGGGAGTCATGCGTTAAGGAGAGCTCTTCCGGGACCTCGTTGGTGATGAGGCACTTATGCTCTGTGCCTTCTTCACACCCCGTTTTGCAGACCTTGATTTGGATTGAGGTCTGCTTTTTTTGTTTAGGCGAGATGAAACATCTAAAGATGTCATCATGTATGGAGTGACTGGCCGTATTCCGGCTTAGTACTCCGCTTGCTTACATATCCACGCTTTAAATCTCACAAAAGCCTCTGATTCCGCACGTTGTTTAGACCACACCAGATAGTATGAGAATCGAGACGGTTTGTTCTGGTCGCAGGCAACCGCGAGCTGGTTATTGGCGATCTCCTGCTCGATCATCGATTTATCAACCAGTATAAACAGGTCGCTCAATGAGCATGCCTCAATTGCCTGTGCTGCGGTTTGTACCTTCATGACACAGATACGCCGGTCAGTGCGAATATCTGCCTGGGCAAACCACGCTTTCCAACGATCAGTATGTGCGACTGCATCTACCAGAGGTTTCTGAATCAGTTCTGCTGGTGAGAGTGTTCCCCCTAATTTCTCCAACAAACTGGTACGGCAGACGACGACCGGATGTTCGTTAAAGAGTTTCAAGCTGTTCACCTCCGGCCATGAGCCGTCGCCCTGACGAATCACACAATCCAGATTACTGCTATCGACATTGACTAAGTCCGTTGTGGCTTGAATGGAAAGTTCGATATCGGGATGTTGAGTCTGAAGCTGATCCAGTCTTGGCATTAGCCAGCGTGTTGCAAACATCGGCACTGAGCTGATTTGAACAGTTGGCTTCGGCGGCATTAATGCGTGTTCGGATGCTTGAAAGAGTTCATGCAGTGGGCGATTAATCGATTGGAAGAGTTGCTGTCCCTCTGTGGTAAGGCGTACTTGCTTATCTAGGCGCTCAAAGAGTTTGTAGTCCAGCTGCTGTTCCAGTTTTCGGATCTGATGGCTCACCGCAGACGGTGTGATATGCAGCTGTTCGGCGGCAAGCTGAAAGCTCTCTACACGTGCAGCGCAAGCGAAGGTGTTAAGGCTGTTAAGGGGGATTGTAAAATGCATCAGATGATTTTAACTCACTTGTGAGGCGAGAATATACCTTTTGTTAGCCGCTGGAAATCACCTTAATCTCCTGCCGAAACGGATTTAATCAAATTGAGGTTGTATGATGGAGAATCAGGAGTTTAAGGAAAAATTAACTGAAAATGGCCATGTTGATACTAACTATTATCTGAGTAAGGCGCGGCTTTTACGTGGGCAGGCGTTGATAGATGTACTGAATTGGACACGAATAAAATTCATCCGTTTGTTTCGCGCTTCTGCAGATTAGTGTGCGTCCATGTTAATCAGCCACTTCTGCGATGGAGGCCCGATCAGTGCCATAAACACAGTACTGTCCTTTACCCGCTCTTTTGGCTTGATACATCGCGGAATCTGCATTCTGGAGAATGGCCTTGATGTTCCGGTCGTTATTATCGGATAACGCCACACCAATACTGGTTGATACTTGAACGCTGTCTATACCGTTCGGTAGAGAAATAGGTTCAGCGATACCGTTAATTATTCGCAAGAACAGTTCGCGTAGCCGCTCACCATTGCTAAATCCGGGGAGTAACAAAACGAACTCATCACCACCCACTCTCGCGGCGGTATCTGACTCCCGAAGAAAGGATTGAAGCCTCTTTGCGACGGTCTTTAAAACTAAGTCTCCAACATGGTGACCGTAACAGTCGTTGATCTCTTTGAACTCATCCAGATCCAGAACGCAAATGGCTGAGAAGCTATCCAATCGGTGTTCTGTAGAGAGGGCGATCTTAAGGCGATCATTCAGTAGCAATCGGTTAGGAAGGCCAGTCAGTGCATCAAAGTATGCCAGTTCATCCAGGACTTTTTGTCTTTCGACGAGTTTGGCATTTAAGGCGGATAAGGTTTTCGCGTGCCGTGAAGATTTAGCCATGAGCACCACGATCATCAGAGTGAGAGCAATCAATGCGGCTAACAGTAACCAGGGGTGCTGACTCCTGTTAGCGGACAAAAATTCAGGTGACGCATGAAGTTCAAGTATCCACGTGCGGCCTGGAACATGAAGGGGAAAACTGGCTTTGACTGATGGTGGGCTGGTGTCGTCTGCATTGGGTGAGGTTGTATCGGCCGCTACCGTGCCCGCACCTAATCGGGGATAGATCTGAATGGGCTTTTCGGTAGAGACATCAAACAGCTTCATACCGATATCTCTTGTGCTTAACGCATCCTGTAACTTGAGCAATAGGATTTCCGGTCGCAGCATTAGGATGATGTAACCTTTTAGTGCGTTCCAGCGTTCTGTCTGTGTGTTGATGGGCTTTTCGTTGTTGTAGATAGGATGGTACATGGCGACCGCAAGTGGTCCATCAGGGTCCTGAACGATAGGGAAGGGCTGTGTGGTGTCTTTGGTACCATTCTTTGCTGCATCGCGGATGGTAATGGTATTAAAGGGGCGCGCTAATGGATCAAGGCCAACCGCTTTACGATTCGGTTCTAAAGGTTCTGCGTAAAAAATGGGGAAGTATTCCTGACGACTAGGGGCTCGTACAACTGTATCAGCCTCTTCAGATACATCGAATATTCCTAGTGGAGCCAGGCCCAATGAAGTCAGTCTGGCCTCGTAGTGCGTCCGTTGGGTGTCAGGTATGCGAGGTGCCCAATGAACGGCAGTAATTTCCGGATGTTTCTCCAGTACGGTATTTGCGAATTGTCGGTATTCCTCTCGAGAAGGTTGTGTCCGTGCCTCAAACAGGCCAGCGAACGAGGTTGATAGCATGGTTGATTGTTCAATCAGTCCCTGAACTCTCAGGCTTTGGGTTTGAGCGTATTGTGCGAAGTCGGCACGGATGCGTTCATCTTCGTAGGACCGACTAACGTGGAATGCACTTTGCGATAGCAGGATACCGAGTATGAAGACAAAAATTGCAGGTAGGAAGATTGCAGCGCCAAGAGGCTGGCATCCTTTCTCATTCTCTTGCTCAGTCAATTTATTTAACACCACTGCATTCCCAAAGTTGTCACACAATACATAGATATCAGTGCGTCTTGTTCTTTATCGTTTAATAATGAACTTGATTTAATGTAGACGAGATAAATGGGTTAAGCGCAATTAAACTGTAAAAAACATTAGTATCAATGGGATGTGATTGCTTTTTGTGTGTGGGGGGAGGCTTTTTTTCTATGGTCTCAAACGGTGTTTTTATTTTTTTTGTTTGAAAATATGTTGGGATACGATGATCTTAGCTTCCGTAAGAAGCGTTGGTGGGTTCTACTGCCAGGGAAAAAGGCGCCGTTGTATCAGAACAACGACGCAAAGGATGTCGCGGTAAAGCGATCTCAGCGGAGAGGTAGTGCGGTTAGTAACCGAGCAATAACTTCGGCAGGAACAGGGACAGTTCTGGGACAAACGTCACCAGGAATACCATCGGCAAGTGGCCAAAGCAGAGGAACTTCAATGTAGGGGTGATATAACGGTCGAGTGACAGTTTGCTGACCCCTCCTGCCATATAGAGCATCGGCGCACAGGGTGGCGAAACGTTACCCAAACCCAGGTTAACCCCCACAACGGCTGCAAAGTGGATCGGATCAATACCCAGTTCGTTGATGATTGGCAGGAAGATAATGGCTGCTAGAACGCTGCCGGAAATATCATCAACGATCATGCCGATCAGTAACAGCAGCAGATTGATCAGCAACAGAAGCACGTACTTGTTGTCTGAGATTTCGAGCAGGGCCAGCGCAAGATCACGTGGTACTTGCTCCAGAATCATCGCGCGACTCATGATGAACAGGAAAAACAACACTGCCATAATTGAACCGGTCATGGTGACTGCACGTACGGTTACTGCTCCCAGACTGCTCAGTGACATGCCTTTGTAAATAAACAAGCCCACAGGAATCGCGTAAATTACCGCAATGGCCGCAGCTTCTGTTGGCGTAGCGATACCACTATAGATGGCACCCAGAATGATCAGAGGCATCAACAATGCAAAGGCTGCGTGGCAACCGGTTGTAGCTACGCCTTTTGCCGCTTGTGCAAATGGTAGTGGTGCATCGACCTGAATATCTGGATTATTGCGCAGGAACCAGATGTTCAGACCACAATACAGCAGCGTAAGCAGAATGCCGGGAACAATGGTGGACAGGAATGCTGCACCAACGGACAAGCCGCCCGTAATCGAAAATACGATCATTGGAATGCTCGGTGGAATCAGCAAAGCCAGTACGGATGAACAAGCGACTAATGCCGTTGCGTGGCCTGCAGGATAGCCCTCGCGAACCATGCGCGGAATCATAATTTGACCGACCGCTGCGATCGCCGCAGAAGAGCTGCCTGAGATTGCGCCGAACAGTGCACAGGTCAGTACGGTGACGGCGCCAAGTCCGCCTTTGATGCGTCCGACAATAGAGTTAACGAAGTTCAGTAATCGTTCTGAGATTCCGCCTTCTGCCATTAACAGGCCGGCAAAGATAAACAGGGGCAGCGCCAGTAGCGCAAAACTGCTGGCGGTCTTAAAGCCATGAGGGATCAGGAATGAGATGTTGTTGCCTGTGGTGAACGCAAACATCACGGCGCCGATGCCAAAGGCAAAAGCCACCGGAATTTCGATCAGGATCAGGATGACAACAACGAGCATTGCGACAAGAAATAATGTCATTGCACAGCCTCCTTGGTGTTTAGTGATTTTCTAGCGCGATGTTTGCGGCGCAGATCGCGGAATTCATTGATTGTTTCGAGCAGGAAGTAGCCCACCATCATCGCAAAACCGACAATCATGCTGGTGCTCCATAAGCCACGTGGCCAGCGCAGGTTGATACTCAGGCGACCCCGGTCCAGCTCTTTAATCGCGTATTTACAGGCGAAATAGCCAAAAATACAGGCGGCGATCATGCAGGTAATCGAACCGATAAAGCGGATTATGTTGACCTTGTAAGGGTCTTTCACGATCAGGCTGACGATACCGCCGTGAATGTGTTCACGTTCACGGGTGGCATATCCCATACCAAGGAAATAGATCCAGACCGCAAGCAGGATGGAGGCTTCTTCAATGCCGGTAAAGGGCGACTCAAGCACATAGCGCATGATGACCTGAGAGAACATCAGGAAGGCCAGCCCCAGGCCTGCCAGCATCATCATAGAGCGGAACATCCAGTTAAGGATTCGCTCGAAACGAATCAGATAGCCGTCAACTTTGTTATTGGGTTGTTCTGGAATCGCGTGTAAGTGGGGAGGAATAGGGTGTTTACTCAGATCTGGATCATAATCGTAGATCTTGGTGTCACCCACGGATTTAACAGGTGTGAAAAGCTTGTCTTGTTGCATGGTACTGATCCTGAAAAGAGTATCCGGGAGGGGTATCGCCCTTCGGGCCCTTGCTGTCCCGATATTGGGGGTCAGGACAGCGAGGAGGGCGATACCAAAACGGTTAGAACAGGTCAGTTCTTACTTGATGCCCGCAATGTCGCGCATCATGGTCATGATTTCAGGACCTACGATGCCTTCCATGAACGGCCATTCGTTGGCGTACAATGCTTGCTTGGCGTTGTTCATCTGTTCTGGGTTCAGCTCAACGACTTTGATGCCAGCGCCGCGTACTTTATTCAGGAAGCCTTCATCGATCGCTTGTGCTTCGTCCCAGATTTTATTCAGGGTGACATCGGCCGCGGCCAGTACTTTCGCACGCTCATCCGCTGGTAGATCTTCCAACCAGGATTTGTTTACCACCCAGAATGCGTGTTCGAAGTAGTCGCGGGTCAGGATGTATGCAGACAGTACGTCGCGCATCTGCCAGATTTCCACGGATGGGCCAAAAGAACGGCCATCAACGGTACCCAGCTGCAGAGCGGTGTACAGCTCAGAGAATGGCATTGGAACTGCGGTGAAGCCCCAGTTTTTGAAACGCTCAATGCCGATTGGCACCGGTGGTACGCGCATCTTGATGCCTTGGGCATCAACCGGGAAGTTGGTTGGGATGCGGTCAACACCTTTACGGATTGCAACGGAGCCGAAACCGGTTGGGATTGTACCCAGTACCACCAGATCCAGGTCATCCATAATCTCGTTGTATACGTCGGTCATTTTGCCGTTAGGGCCGTACACTTTGCGTGCATCATCCCAGTTATCGACAACATAACCCAACCAGGACAAGTCGAGGCGAGGATCATATTCAGATGCACCGAAGCTCATGCTCATCGGTACAACACCTTCCATGCTCTGCTCGAAAATAGACGCCCAGTCACCCAGATCACCACCCGGATGGTAGTCAACGCTCATGGTAGAGCCTTGCTTCGCCAGTTGGTCGGTGAACGTTTCGGATGCCAGATGGAAGATATGATCAGTCGGGTAGGCGTGTGCGAGCATGAACTCGTCACCAGCCTGAGCAGACTGCATGGTTGGAAGTGTCAGCGCTGCGGTGATGACGCATGCAGACAGTGTAGATTTAATGGTGCTTTTGATTGTCATAGTGACCTCTAATATTTTTTGTTGTGGTCATTCTTATCACCCTCGGTGCAAGTCCGTTGATAAACAGATCTGAAGGCGTGAGATTGATTCTGGCCTATGACATTGTTTCGTTAAATTTGAAATAATTTTAACCAAGTTAAGTGATTGGTTAACTTAATGGGATTGAAGTGTAAGTAGTGTAAAGAGGGGTAAGTGAGAGGGTTTGTTGGGAATCGCTTTGCTCGTCCCAACCTACACAAATCTTAAGCACTACCACCCGTAGGTTGGGACGAGCGCGAGCGATTCCCGACGTTACCGCTCACCGAAACAAGTGGTGTCGATCTCGCCGCTTGCTGCCCAATCGTTATCGATCCACCCCCGCTGGATATAGCGATGAATGCTCGAATACGGCCATTCCGAAGGATTTCCAACATACCCGTGCTTCACCGGATTGAAATGGATGTAATCCATATGTCGTTCTAAATCATCATTGTTGCGGATGAGGTGCTCCCAATATCGACGCTGCCACACACCACGTTCACCCCTTGATTGACGGCTCTGCGATATCACTTCTGACTTGGGTAGCTTGCGGGAAAACGATGTTTTGATCATTCGCCATCGAGAGGCATAGGCGCTGTCATTGGTGGGCAATGTCCAGATCGCATGAAGATGATCAGGCAGCACAACCATCGCATCAATACGAAAAGGGTGCCGCTGTTTTACAGACGCCACGCAATCGCGTAACAGATCGATGTGATCTGTCAGCAAAGTGTCCTTGCGGTTGTTGATATTTACGGTGAAGAAATAGGTGCCGCCAGCTTGTGACGCACGTCGATACAGCATCATTAACATCCTTGTTAATTGGCTTGATTGATAAATGCTGAGTGTAGCTTCTTTTGGCTCTGTGTTGGGAATCGCTTTGCTCGTCCCAACCTACACAATTACCACCCGTAGGTTGGGACGAGCGTTAGCGATTCCCAACAAAAACAGGTGTACTAGCTTTCACCCATCAGGTGCTCAAGATAGGTTTCTAACACGAGATTGGAGCGGGCGCCTTTGCGGGTGATGACGGAGAAGTCAGTTTCGTAGTGGTGTTTGTCAGGATCGATGGCGCGCATTTTTCCAGCCGCGACCCACTGGTGCGCAAGATGCTCCGGCAAGTAGCCGAGGTACTGACCGGTGAGGATCAAGAAAGCGATCCCTTCGCGGTCGGTGGCGGTGGCGGTGGCTTTGAGCTGCTGGTGGCAGGCTTTAATCAGTGCGGTTTGCGCATAGGCGGGGACAACCGCGTCCCATGCACTCAAGTCTATTTCGCTGTCGTCCACGTCAAACAATGGATGGTTGTGGGAGCAATAGAGTTTAGAGCGTTCTTCGTATAACGGGTGATAGTTCAGGCCCGCCAGCGCGCGTAGAGTTGGAACAATGCCCACATGCAGTCTGCCATCCAGAACGCCCAGCTCGATGTCATTAGGCGGGATCATACGGATATTGATGATCACTTCCGGGCCTTGCTGTTTCAGTTCGGACAATGCGTTGGTGATCAGCATCTTGGGCATGGTGACCAGGTTGTCCGTGATGCCGATGTTCAGTTCACCTTTGAGCTGCGTGTGCAGGGTGTTCACCTGCGTGCGAAAGTCCTCGATTGATGAGAGCAGCTGCAGGCTGTAGTTGTAGATCTGTTGCCCCTCTTCTGTCAGCGAAAACCCCGAGCGTCCACGTTGGCAGAGGCGAAATCCCAACCGGCTTTCCAAGTCTGACATGGCGATGCTGATGGCCGCACGGCTGATATTCAGTTCAACCTCGGCGGCAGAGAAGCCGCCGCACTCGACCACCACTTTGTAGATACGCAGCATGCGCAGATCTACATCGCTGATCTGCCCCTTGAATTCACTTTTCTTAGCCATGTCGATGGTGTGCTCAATCTAATATGTTTAGCAAATGCTTATGTAATAGATGTTCATTTATACATTGTATGAACATAGAGCGCCGTCGTTTCGCTGTCAACTGCGAGTAGAGTGGGTTATTCACCCCACGCCAGCATCTGCTCTGGATGATCAATTACACCCTCAATACGTTTGCGTAGCAGTTCGGCGAATTCGACGGTGATCATCGATGCCGGCGTATCTGCCGGGAACATCAAGCCAATCCGCAGGAATACATCGGGCTGAAAACGGCGGAAGACGACCTTTCCAGGCTGCGCGTAGGTGGTATAGCTGTAGGCAGATAGCGGATCGAGTACTGACACGCCCAGCCCACGCTCGACAAATTTCAGCGCAGGAATAAAGAAGCGAGTTTGCAAACGTACATTCATACGATGCCCGCTGGCTTCGAACAACTGCATCAGATCGTGAAAGATCATGTGATCCGGGTGCAGGGTGATCATCGATTGACCGTCCAGCATCTCAGGGGTAATCACCTCGTTGCCCGCCAGCGGGTGATCGGCGGGGAGGGCGCAGAGGCAAGGGAGTTCGAACATCTGGTTTTTACCGATCTGGGATTGATGCTTCGTCATCTCAGCGATACCCAGATCGTACTGATTGGACGCGATCCACTCGACAACCGCGTCAGAGGTGCGGGTTTGCAGCGAGGCCTGAACCTTGGGGTGGTCTTCCAGAAAGTCTGCCAATATATCGGGGACGAAGAAGTTGGATGGGCCAGGCATACAACCAATTCGCAGGAAACCGTACTGTTTGTTCTGGATGTCCTGCACCGTTTGGCTGACGTCCTGAATACGGTTAAAAATTGCTTCAACCTCTTTGTACAGATAGTTAGCTTCAGGAGTCGGGTAAAGACGTTTCTTATGACGTTCAAACAGCTGAAAACCGATCTCACTTTCCAATGAACTGATCATCATGCTGACCGCCGGTTGGGTTCGGAATAGCTGTTTCGCAGCCTGTGAAACCGAGCCGGTGAGCATAACTGCTCGAAATGCTTCCATCTGTTTAAGGTTCATGATGATGCCTTGGTATATTAGTTTTGCTGATGAGTAGAGAAAAAAAATAGATCCAAGTTATGTTATATGCGTACGGTGCAAAGAGATCAATACTTGATAGCATCCCGTAACCAACGTTGTATCGGCATAGAGGTGCGTGGATGGAAGAGGTATGCAGAGTCACGTCCGTGCAATGAGGGGAGGTGCGCTGTAATACGTTGACAGGTATGGTCTGTAAGGAAGAGAGAGGTGGTTTAAGCGTGGTTCAGCGGCAACCCGGATGCGTGAGCAGAGCCGGGAGCCGATGTTCATACAGGGCGTTTACTTCTTGCTAACGCGCGCTGCTTCATCTTTGTAGATGCCGTAAGTGACTTTCAGGTCTTTGATCCAATCAGGACCGTGACGGAAGTCTACCAGTGCACCGATGTTTTCGTATGCTGCCAGTACCTTAGGATCTTTCATTACGTTCGCAGTTGCCGCGGTCAGTTTATCGACCACTTCCTGAGATACGCCTTTAGGGGCGAATACGCCAGACCAGCCACCGAAGCTACCTTTGATACCGTAGTCTGCGAAGGTTGGAACACCAGGGAACGCGTCCATTTTCTGGTTGATCACCAGTGCGCGGGCACGGTCAGCTTTTACGTGAGGGCCAAACGCGGGTGGGAAGGATACTGCAGAATCGATGTGACCCCCGACAACAGAGACCATGGAATCCGCAGCGCCTTTCGCGTGCACGTATTTAACTTTGTAGCCTGCCTGATTGGCGATGATGGTCGCCATGATTGTGCCGGAAGAGGATGCACCCCAAGAACCCTGAGTGATTGTCTTGCTCTTAGCACCCGCTACAAACTCGTTGAAGTCCTGATACGGGCTGTCTTTAGCCACGACTACAGCCAGCGGTACAGAGGTGAACTTTACAACCGGGGTAAAGGTATCAAAGTTGTACGGCGTGTTGGTGAAGTTTGGTGTCACCAGCATGTTACTCAGGCCCGCATTGATCAGCGTGTAGCCGTCATTTTTAGCGCGCGCAACAAACGATGTACCGACCACGCCACCGCCACCGGTTTTGTTGATCACAACAACAGGTACACCCAGCTCTTTTTCCATTGCGTCGGCCCAGATACGGGTTGTCAGGTCGGAGTCACCGCCTGCGCCCCATGGCACGATCACTTTGATTGGTTTGTCTGGGTATGCAGCCAGTGCTGCACCAGAAGCCAGAGATACGGCGAGTGCGCCAGCGATGGATAGCAGGGTTTTTTTAGTGCTTTTCATACGTACTTCCTTCGATTTATTTTTATTTACGTTTAACAGTCTTCTCAGGACGTTGGACCTAGGAGTTGGGACGTCGCGGTCCTGAGAAGAAAATCAGTGTTGTCCGGCTCAGGCTGTTTTCTCTTTCACTGGAGCTGGGATTTTTGATGCTTTTCTTTTTGAACGCATGCTAGAGAAGACAAAGAATGCGGACAGTGCGATAAACACCCATGAGAACGGTGAAGCAAAGAATTGGTAATAATCGTCGCCAACGATGGCAAATGCCTGATCCAGGTTCTGTTCAAGGAATGGGGTGAGGATAAAGCCGATGATAAATACCGCCGGGTTCAGTCCTACCATGCGCATGCCGTAGCCCAGAACAGTGAAGGCGATCAGTACCAGAATGTCATTCATGTTCTGGCCCGCGGTGAAGGCGCCGGTGAAGGCAAACACAGTCACACACGGGAAGATGAAATAGCGCTTCAGAGAAGCCATATTTACGAAGAACTTGAATCCGGAACGTGCAATCACCAGCAGGAACAGATCTGTGATCAGGAAGCCTGCAAAGATCGCGTAGATGGTTTCCGTGTGTTCGAAGAAGATCATCGGACCCGGTGTTAGACCGTGGATCAGGAACGCACCCATCAACAGTGCGGCAACATCATCACCCGGAATACTCAGGGTCAGCATCGGAATCATGCTGGAGCCACAGACTGCGTTGTTAGCGGATTCTGCCGCTGCGATACCTTCAGTAGAGCCTTTGCCGTACTCGTTAGGTTTCTTAGAGGTACGTTTTGCTTCGCCGTAAGCGATGAACGCTGCAGTACTGGAACCCAAACCGGGCAGTGCACCTATAAAGGTACCGATACCACTGGATTTCAGGATGGTGCGGAACACACCGCGGAACTCTTTAAAGCTGATGCGGTTGTCAGCCGGATTGGGCGAATGGGTGATCGCCAGCTCGTGATGGGGCACCTTGCGCCGGCGAATCACATTGATCACTTCTGGCATGACCAGGATACCGATCAACATTGGCGTGAACGTAAAGCCACCGATCAGCTCATCAACGCCGAATGTAAAGCGGGATGTACCGGTAATGGAATCCATACCCACCATGGCGAACAACATACCCAGACAGCAGGACAGTAAACCGCGTGGAATGGATTCACCCGCCATCGAGCCGATCACGGTGAAGGCAAACAGCAGCAGGAATACTTTTTCAATCGGGCCTGCCTGTAGCGAGATCGCAGAGATTGGTGCCGCCACCAGAATCAGTACCAGCGTTGCAATCATCTCACCGGAGACCGAAGCAAACAGGGACATATCCAGTGCTTTGCCGGCTTTGCCTGATTTCGTCAGTGCATGACCGTCCTGAGCGGTCAGGAACGATGCGGCCGCTCCCGGTGTGTTGATCAGGATGGCTGAGATAGAGCCGCCATAAATACCGGCTTTATACACGGCCAGCAACATGGTGATACCGATGATCGGATCGACATAAAAGGTCATTGGCAGCATGATGGCGATGGCCATGATGCAGGAGATACCTGGGATTGCACCAAACGTAATGCCGATGAAAACACCCGCAATAATGCCCAGAATCGGGCCGATTGCGAGGATAGACGAGAAACCGCTAAGAATATTATCAAACATCTGAATATCTCCCCTTACAGCGTCCAGGTTGGCAGGTAAACCCGCAGAAATTCTCTGGATCCGTAATAGATCAGAACGGGGGTGATAACAGACATGGTAATGATCGGTATCCAGCTACGGCCACCTAGAAGTACGGCGACAGCGAGCATGACAAAGGGAGTCGTAACCATGAATCCGAGGTGCGGGACGGCAAGCCAGTAGGCGATGAAGATGCCGATGTATATAAAGATACCGCGGAAACCGTCTGTCACAATCAGTTCTGGGCCTTCAAGCTCCGCACCCTTGGAGAGTTTGCTGAATGACTGGATAGCGATAGTCGCAGCGAAGATGAGCATAAGGCCAGCAACCACGCGGGGCAGAAACATAATGCCCAAGTCACTTTCCGCACCACCTTCTACAAGGTTGTCGTTGGTTAGGATGATCACCGAAACGATGATCAAGAACGTCGATACAACGACGTCTATTTTTCTTCTATCCATTGTAATACCTAAGTATTTCTTATTTTTATTCGACCTGCGCTTGCCGTTCACACGGTGCCTCTAGCGGGCGGTCAATTCATTTACGGCCATTGAACTGTTGACGCCATAGGTCGCTGATTCATTCAGTGTAAATAAACTGAATATAGATACAATTCTAAAAAATATTTGATTATATAAGTTTTGCTTATGTTTTTAGGTCGTCTCTATCTTGTCTATATACAAGTCTAGAACGGGATAGAAAAACGAGAAGGGTGGGGCTATTCGAGAAAATTGCGGTGTTCAGATGACATTGTGAGGTGTTGTGTCAGTTCAGGGTGTCTTTAAAAGAAAATGAGGTTTGTTGTCCTTACTGACTCTGCATACCGATAACGCTGCTTGCATTGAAGTCAATTCGTGGATTCGGTGAGAGATCCCCGGCGGGATATCTTTGAATATAAGGAAAATTGATGAAATCTTAAATAAATACGATTTGTGATTATATTTTCTGAGGCAAATAATAATTGCATCAAGGCTCTGACCTGAATTGTTTTAGACATCAGGCTGAATATAAAAATAAAAGAAGCTCCTTAATCTGCGCATCGTGTCTGCTCGCAACGTGAAATAAATCACGGTGTTCACTTTGCATCTTGATCCCTTCTCTTATCTCGTTCAGCCATCCCACTGTCTGCAAATTATTCATGTCTGTATTTCCGTATAAGTCTTACGGGGCAGGCAGGTTCACTGTTTTGATGATTCAGGCTGCCGATTGACCAGTTACACACTGATGTGTTCATGCAAAAGACGAAAACATGAGACGAAAACAGGGACGAACTGGTCCGTTGGCTCAAATCCAACGCGGGTAGCCAGCTGAAGAAAACTGATGACAAGTGAGTATGAAATGATCCAACGCCAACATTCCAATCAACGTATGAGTCAGCTGGTGAGCTTTGCCAACATCGTCTGGACCGCCGGGCAGGTTGCAAAAGACCCGTCTGAAGATATGGCGGGACAAACTCGTCAGATTCTGGCACAAATCGATGCATTGCTGGCTGATGCCGGAAGCGACAAAAGCCATCTAATCAGTGCCAATATCTGGGTCTCTGATATTCGCCAGTTTGCCCAGATGAATGAGGTCTGGGATGCGTGGGTCGACAGTGAAAATGCACCGGTACGTGCGTGTGTTGAATCCCGTCTGGCCCGCCCTGAGCTTCTGGTAGAAATTCAGGTTGTGGCTGCAAAAGCTTAAGTTACTGAGGCGTGGTGAACCCACCACGTAGCGAATATGCAAAGTTCACATATTGCGATTATCGGTGCTGGGGTGGTGGGGCTGTCCACTGCGCTTAGCCTGCAAAAGGCGGGATATAAAGTCACTGTCATCGACAAGGAAGCGCCGGGTATGGGTGCGTCCTTCGGTAATGCCGGGTTGTTTGCTGATTATGCCCGCTTACCATTC
Source organism: Pontibacterium sinense (assembly GCF_015209595.1). Classification (GTDB taxonomy): domain Bacteria; phylum Pseudomonadota; class Gammaproteobacteria; order Pseudomonadales; family Balneatricaceae; genus Pontibacterium; species Pontibacterium sinense. Next base: position 21,981 of record NZ_JADEYS010000029.1, read on the forward strand.
GCCAAATTTGCGATGATGTGCAAGATGCCGGGTATGTTGCTGGACAAAACCAGTCCGCTCTCCATGCAAGGCAGTTATCTTCCATCCCTGATGCCCTATGGCTGGGGATTCTTCAAGGCCTGTTTCCCTGCGAAGTATGTACAGGGCAAGGCCGCATTAAAAGCATTACAGGAACATACCCAGCAAGCGGATCGGGATCTGTTGGCGCTGACGGGCGCGGCGGATCTTATTAAGTCCGAAGGTTGTCTGGGACTGTTTGCAACAGAAGACGGTTTTGCTACCGCGCAGCAAGGCGATCTGAAAGAGCGTCGGGAGCAGGGGGTTAATCTCCAGTTTCTGAACGCTAAGCAGGTGCGTGACTTAGAGCCTGATCTTGCAGGTTTTCACGCCGGTGGCGTTTTTTATCCCGACACTCGCTTTACGGTCAGTCCGTTGGAGCTGAGCCGTCGTTATGCGCATCACTTTACCGCCAATGGCGGGATCATTGCGCAAGATGAAGTATTGGCAGTGAAGCCTAAAGATGACGGCGTTGATCTGCGTTTGTCTCAGCATTCTGTTAGTTTTGATCGTGTGGTGATCTGCACGGGTGTGGCATCTAAAGCGCTGCTCGCGCCGTTGGGCGTGAAAGTGCCGCTGGTAAGCGAGCGTGGGTATCATCTGACGTTGGATATTGGCGATAAACAGCTCAGTCGTCCGGTCGGGTGGTTGGATAAAGCGGTGTTTTTGACCCCGATGGCCGATGGTGTGCGTCTCGCTGGTACGGCGGAGTTTGCGTCTGCGGATGCGCCACTGAACCCGCAGCGCGCTGAAACCATGTTAGAGCATGCCAAAGTGATGCTGGATGATACACCAGAGATCAAATCGACCTGGGTGGGCAGTCGTCCATCAACGCCGGATTCCTTGCCGGTGATTGGTCCGTTAGAACAGCATCCTAGGGTCAGTGTTGGATTTGGGCATGGGCATCTGGGTTTGACCTTCGGTGCGATTACTGGCCAGTTGATTGCTGAAAGTATTCAGGGGCAGACACCTTCGGTTGATCTGACTCCATTTTCCGCCGCACGTTTTAGCTGATACGCGGCGGCCAGAGAACAAAACAAAGGTATATTTATGATTATTAAAGGCGGCATCAATATTTGTGGGCTCAATGTAGGCGTGATCTCACTGGAATCCTACTTCCCGAAACCTGATGGCCATATCAAGCATCCGGCAAGCTTCGAGTTCCCTGTTTTCTATAAAACGGTGCAGGGCGCGACGATTGACCGCTTAATCCGTGAACGTGACCCTGAGCTGCTGAAACCCTTTATCGAAGCGGCGCAAGAACTGGAGCGTGAAGGCGTGAAAGCGATCACGGGCAGCTGCGGTTTTCTGGCGCTGCATCAGAAAGAGATCGCCGATGCTGTGGATGTTCCGGTCTTTATGTCCAGCCTGATTCAGGTGCCGCTGGTCTCCCGTATGTTGAAGCGTGACCAGAAAGTTGGTGTCGTTGTTGCCAACAGTGATGCTCTGTCCGAGGATCATTTGAAAGGTGTCGGTATCGCTGATGAGCCGATCGTGGTGGCGGGCATGCAGGAGCAAAAGCAGTTTGCGGAAGTGATTCTGCGTGGTGAGACCAATGATCTGGATATGGACCTGTTCGAAGAGGAACTGTGTTCAGTGGTTCAGAATATGCTGGATCAGAACCCGGATGTGGGTGCGGTGGTACTGGAGTGTACGGATCTGTCCCATTTTGCGCCAAAACTACAGGCTCGATTTGGATTGCCAATCTTTGATCTGAGTAGTCTGACCCGTATGGTCGCTGCGACCGTGGATCGTCAGATCGCCTGATTTATTTGTTGTGATACAGCGCAGTCGATGACTGCGCGCGAGGCCCACTCTAAAGCCGGTTCAGACTGCACTCTGAACCGGCTTTTTTGTGTTGGCGGGCTTAAAGGCAATTGATTAGTGTTATTGAAGCAGAGTGGGTGTCGGATTCAGCAAATAGATGCCAAAGAAAATCCAGGTTACGATCACCAGCCAATACAAGACTGGATCTCTATGTTTACTGAGATTCTCAAAAAAGTGTGTCTGGCCGCTTCGGATATCGGGTATGACCCATGCCAGCAATATGATCCCCAACACCCACGGGAGATTGAACCAGAACGATATGTGCATCGCACCGATTGCAGATATTGCTTTCCACTTTATGTTGTTCACACGTGCCTCCGGTGTGGCATCACATATAGGAAGAGTTAATCCAGCCCAGGTTTCGTGCTTTCGTAAAGCGGCGTTTTAGGCCACGTCCAAGAGAGTTATAGTGTTCGTGGAACCAGTTCAGCCCGTCTTCCAGTTCATGAGCGGTCATCTGATTGGGTACAAACACTGCGTTTGTGCCGTCATAGCGTGACCAGTCCTGATGCAATATGCGATTCTGCTCGTTCAATTGGTTATACAGCAAAGTACCTGGGTACGGAGTGACGATCACTGAATGGCAAACATCCAGTTCGACATCGTCTACAAACGCTAATGTCTCTTCAAATATGTCAGGGGAATGTTCGTCAAAACCAAAGAGCATAGCCGAGTCCACTGCAATACCGTACTCGTGCAGTTTACGGATATAGTCTTTTGTCCTGTCTACCCGAATGAACCCCTTTCCTGCCGCTTTAAGTGCTGCATGGGATGGCGTCTCTATGCCGGATAAAAGGTAGAACAGTCCGCTTTCAGCTGCGGCCTCCAGAAGGTCGTCGTGTTCCGCAATGTTGATGGTTGCTTCCGCGAGCCATTGAATGTTCAGCGGCTTCAGGGCTTCAAATAATTCGAAAGCAAATTCCCGGTCAGCTACCAAATTGTCTGCGTGTAGCTCAATGTATTCGAGCCCGGAGCTACGAATTTCGTCAACAATCTGCCCGACGGGGCGTGTACGGAATTCGTGAAAGAAGCGATGCACGGTGCAGTAACTGCAATGAAACTTACAGCCCCTGGATACGACCACAGATCCCAGCCCTTGATAGGGGGCTAAATCCATATACTCATGCGGATAGCGATGAAGTTTCGCAAGATCTGAAGGGCTGGATTGTTCGTATTTCGCCTGCAATCTACCCTGTTCGAAATCATCCAGCAGATGGGGCCAAATGGCCTCTGCTTCCCCGATCAGCACCGCATCACTGTGTATCAGTGCTTCGTCAGGCAAAAATGATGCATGGAGGCCGCCAAATACGACGCTGATATTTTGCGCGCGATAGCGATCGGCCAACTCATAGCCCCGCATTGCATCGGGCGTTGACATAAATATAGCGACCAGATCGCTCTCCAGCTTGATAGGAGCCGGCTTGTCAGAGGTTTCGTCGATGATGTCTAACTCAATATATTCAGGTGTGGCTGCGGCAAGGGAATAGACGCTTTGTGGCGGGGCGCCCATGTATGCTTTGTAGTCTTTAAATGCTCCTGATGCGGAGGCTTTTATTAAAGTCACCTTCATTGCTAAATCTCTCTGTACCAAGACTAGAGCCGTGTCTTAAATGGATTGCTCTAAATGCTGTCAACATTGACAATTTAAGGTGAAGTTATATAAATTGTCAAAAATGACAACTTATATATTGATCTACAGCAGGGTTTTGAGAGGGCGTGGTGTTGAATAACAGAAAGGTGGATCTGCGTACTTTAATCAGGCGTAACCGCAGGCGAGTGTCTGCAACCTGGTGTCTTGTTTTAGTCGAAAACTTCCTGTTGGCATCCATTCCCCTGTTTATCGGATTTACCATTGACGGTCTTCAAGAGGGAAATATTGATGACCTGATCTCGCTCTTTGTTGTACTGATGTTGTTGACGCTGATTTCGGTGGCGCGACGTGTCTATGACACGCGGGTATATGGGGCCATGAAAGTTGTGTTGGGCTTGGAAGTGGATAGCCTTAATCACGCGTTGCCATTGTCGGTACGCAGTGCTCGCCTGGACATGTCGCGGGAGTTGGTCGACTTCCTAGAGCATCAGGTGCCGCAGCTCATCACAAGCATGACTCAGATAATCGTGTCGCTGGTGGTGTTAACGTCGTTTGGGGGAGATCTTGCTTTATCCGCTTTGGGAGTCACGGTGGTGATGTTATTGCTATATAGCTGTTTTCATCGCACGTTCTATCGACTCAACCAAGCGCTAAATGCTCAGGTTGAACGTCAGGTGTCCCTGTTGGAGCGAAGCAGTCGCTTTTACCTGTCATTACCTAAACATTTGTCATTGCTGCGCCGCTGGGAGGTGAAGCAGTCTGATACTGAAGCGGTTCTTTATGGCCTGATATTCGCGGCAATATCGGTATTTATCGTAGGGAACTTGTGGCTGGCAGCACGGCTTGATGGCTTGACCGTAGGAACAATTTTTTCAATTGTTACCTATTCATGGGAATACATTGGTGCGGCTCTGATATTACCTGAAGCGCTGCAGGGTTTTACACGGTTGAATGAAATCACGGCACGAATCAACAATTCGCAAAATGTACTTCAGTAAATAAACGTACACCTCAATAGAAACGCTGAAGGTATGCCTGGATGTTTCTGGAAATTTCACTATGAATGAAATATCAGGTGATCTTATACATTGTTCAAAATTCTTTAATTGACCTATTTTGGTGCATGCGGATAATGCCGCCTTCTCTCCATATCGCTGAAGTGTGTTTCGCAATCCATGCAACCATCAAATCTGCCACAAAATGGTCTTTTCTGGACCTTGTCTGCCTACACTGTTTGGGGGCTGATGCCCTTGTTCTATCAGCATCTCAAAGGTGTTGAGGCGATGGAGATCTTTGCCCTGCGTGTGCTGTGGTCGGTTCCTCTCATGGCGTTGCTTTTGTGGCTGACGGTCACCCCTGTGCGGGTGTTCAAGATGTTGATGGAGCCTAAGACGTTTTTTTGGCTATTTCTCTCTACGGCCTGTATCTCTACGAGTTGGTACCTGAATACGTGGGGGGCGACCCATGGGCAGGTCTTAATGGTTAGTCTTGCGTTCTTTCTTACTCCGCTGATCAGTATTTTGATTGGTGTGTTTTACCTCCGCGAGCGGTTAACCCCCTTGCAAAAGTTGGCGCTGATTCTGTGTGCGTCTGGTTTTATCTATGCATGCCTTAACCTTGATACGTTTCCGTGGATTACTGTCGGTATCGCGCTGGCATTTGGTTGTTATGGTGTGATCAAAAAGCAGGTGAAGATCGATACATTGAACGGGCTGAGTGCGGAAGTGATCCTGATGATTCCGTTTGCCTTGTTTTACCTGATCGGTACAGCAGGTGAAACCCACTGGGAAGCGGGAGAGGGCGATGTGCGTTTGCTGTTGGCTCTGACTGCACCTATGACGATCTTGCCGCTAGGCTTGTTTGCTTTTGGCGTGGTGCGTATGAAAAACCTGTCGTCGGTCGCCATTCTGCAATATATCGAACCCACCTTGTACTTCTTGCTTGCGGTATTCGTATTTGGCGAAGCGATTGATGCCGAACGTCTCACCACCTTTGGCCTCGTCTGGGCAGGGTTTATCGTATTCTCTGTTGACGCGTTGAAACGTGCAAAAGTGGCTAAAGCAGTGGGTACCCTTGAGCTGGATAAACCCAATATTTAGCGTTTGGCAGCTCATCTAAAAAATGACATCTGGTGTTGCAGGGCGTGCGTATATGCATTGCTGATACGGCCTGCAATGCCGGAAATGTTATCCCTCCCTCTCATCCATTACTCTCATCCGTCGCTCTGAATGATTGGGTGTGTCCAAAAAATTATCCTGTTTTGCTGCCCATTGGTCGAAATCGTCCTTTATAAGTGAAAACCATGACTTAGACTAAAGGAAGTAGGTACTATTACTTACTGTATTTGTATGTACCTAATAACAATAGTCACTAGAGCAAAGGGCGATAAGGATGCTGGAAAAGCGCGAGTTTTATATCAATGGGCAGTGGGTTTCACCTGTTCGTACAAATGACTTCGAGGTGATTAATCCGTCGACAGAAGAGTCGTGCGCAGTGATCTCTCTGGGTGCCAAGGAAGATACTGATGCCGCTGTGGCCGCAGCGCGCAACGCCTTTGAAAGTTGGAGTCAGACCAGCAAAGAAGAACGTATGGCGTTACTGGAAAAGCTCTACGCCATTTACAAAACACGTTCGGGTGAGATGGCTGAAGCTATTTCAACAGAGATGGGTGCGCCGATGGCGCTGGCAAAAACGGCCCAATGGGGTGCGGGTGCCGGGCATATCAAGAACCTGATGCGTGCATTGAAGAACTTCGAGTTTGAGCAGCCATTGGGCGATCACGCGCCTAATAACCATATCCTGTATGAGCCGGTAGGCGTTTGCGGTTTGATTACGCCGTGGAACTGGCCGATGAATCAGGTGGCATTGAAGGTGATTGCAGCGATGGCTGCGGGTTGCACGATGGTGCTCAAACCATCTGAAGTGTCTCCTCTATCCTCCTTGCTGTTTGCTGAAATGATCCATGAGGCAGGTTTTCCGGCAGGTGTATTTAACCTTGTGAATGGTGATGGTGTTGGGGTGGGCTCTGAGCTATCCGGTCACCCTGATGTTGATATGATCTCGTTTACGGGTTCCACCCGTGCAGGTGTGGCGATCTCCAAAAATGCAGCGGACACGGTAAAGCGTGTGAGCCTGGAGCTGGGCGGTAAAGGTGCGAATATCGTCTTTGCTGATGCCGATGAAAAAGCTGTAGTGCGCGGTGTACGCCATTGCTTTAATAACACCGGACAGTCCTGTAATGCGCCAACGCGGATGCTGGTTGAACGCTCTATTTATGATCAAGCGGTGGCGACGGCGGCGGATGTGGCAGCGAAGACCAGTGTTGATCTCGCGTCAATTGAGGGGCGTCATATCGGTCCAGTGGTCTCTGGTCTGCAGTATGAGAAGATTCAGGGAATGATTGATAAAGGTATCGCAGAGGGTGCGCGTCTGGTCGCGGGTGGCCCCGGCAAACCTGAAGGATTGGAAAAGGGCTACTTTGTGCGGCCAACCGTGTTCGCTGATGTGAATAATGAGATGGCGATTGCGCGTGAAGAGATCTTTGGTCCAGTGCTGTCTATCATCCCGTTTGATAGCGAAGAAGAAGCGGTCCAGATTGCGAACGATACCCTCTACGGACTGACCAATTATATCCAGACGCAGGATGGCGACAAAGCAAACCGTATCGCGCGTCAGTTGCGTTCCGGCATGGTCCAGATTAATGGTGAGATGTTGGGAGCGGGGGCGCCGTTCGGTGGTTATAAACAATCAGGTAACGGTCGCGAAGGTGGCACTTGGGGTCTAGAGGAATTTCTTGAAGTTAAAGTGGTAACCGGTTGGTTATAAAGAAAAAATAGTAATTAGAGGCGCCGATTTATGGCGCCTTTTTTGTGTCTGTGTACTTTATGTCTGGATGTGTTTTGTAGGGCTGCCTTTAGGCTGCCGGTAGGCTGAAGCCTACCCTACATAGTTCGATGAATAGATTTGTCAAAATATCCTGCCTAATGCATTGGTTTGGGGCCAACCTTAACTCCCTGTTTAGGCCAGTCCCCCTCTGGTACCACCGTTTTCCATGCTGGTCCCATCTGCGCCCGCGGTCTGGTCGTTGTCTGGAAACAGCCCCCCCCATAGCATGAATATCAGAGCTATAACTTCGTGAGGCTGTCCTAGTGGTTTAGGACAAACCGACGCTCGTCGCGGTATATAAAAACTGCGTCAGTGATACGGCACTGATGCAACGGTGGATAATAAATATGACAAGCCAAGCCAATGTAATTCCGGTTCAGTCTGGCCTTCCTGAGTTTGAAGATCGGGACAACCAAGAGACCAAATATACGACCTGTTATATGTGCGCCTGTCGCTGTGGTATCAAAGTCACAGTAGAGGACAACAAGGTCCGTTTCATTCAGGGTAACCCCAACCATCCAATCAATAAGGGTGTTCTCTGCGCCAAAGGTAACTCAGGCATTATGAAGCAGTACTCTCCGGCGAAGCTTAGCTCGCCGTTGCTGCGTAAGCCGGGAACCGAACGTGGTGCAGGTGAGTTCGAAGAGATCTCCTGGGATCAGGCGCTGGATATGCTTGAAAAGCGCCTGTCTCACATCCGTGCAACCGACCCTAAAAAGCTGGCGTACTTCACCGGCCGTGACCAGATGCAGGCTCTGACCGGCATGTGGGCGAGCCAGTTCGGTACGATCAACTGGGCTGCACACGGTGGCTTCTGCTCCGTGAACATGGCGGCGGGTGGTTTGTACACCATGGGCCACGCGTTCTGGGAATTTGGCGATCCGGATTGGGATAACACCAAATACTTCATGATGTGGGGTGTGGCGGAAGACCACAGCTCCAACCCGATCAAGTTGGGTCTGAAGAAGCTCAAAGAGCGCGGTGCTAAGTTTGTTGCTGTGAACCCTGTTCGTACCGGCTATCAGGCGATTGCCGATGAGTGGGTTGCGATCCGTCCGGGTACTGATGCAGTGCTGGCGCTGTCGATGGTTCACGTACTGCTGAAAAATAAGCTGGTGGACGAAGAGTTCCTGATTCGCTACACCAACTCACCTCAGCTGGTCGTGAATACTCCGGGACAGAAGGGTGATGGTCTGTTCTACCGCGGTGAAAGCGGTGAGATCCAAGTGTGGGATCTGGTAAAAGAAGAGTATGTTGACGCGAACCTGCCTGACATCAATCCAGCCCTGTTTGGTGAGTTCACCATGCCGGATGGCACGCCTGTCCGCACCGCCATGACTATCATGATTGATAAGTACATGGATGAGCAGTACGCACCGGAAAATGCCGCGAAAGAGTGTGGTGTTTCCGCTGAAGATATCGAACGCATGGCGCTGGAAATGGCGCACGTCGCGTTCAAAGAAACCATTACTATCGATGTAGAGTGGACCGACTGGGCTGGCCGCAAGCAGGACAAGTTCATTGGTCGTCCGGTATCCATGCACGCAATGCGTGGTATCTCCGCACACTCCAACGGATTCCAGACCTGTCGCGCAATTCACTTGCTGCAGGTTCTACTGGGCACGATTGACTGCCCTGGGGGCCACCTGGCGAAGCCACCGTTCCCTAAACATGTTCCACCGGGTATCAAACCAGCCAAAGAGATGGCGCCGAATACACCACTGAAATCGCCACCTCTGGGCTTCCCAACGTGTCCTGAAGATCTGGCGATTGATGCGGATGGTAATCCACTGCGTATCGATAAAGCCTACAGCTGGGATGCTCCGGTTTCTTGTCACGGTCTGATGCACATGGTGATCAGCAATGCAGTGAAGGGTGATCCGTATGAGATCGATACCCTGATGCTATTCATGGCCAACATGGCATGGAACTCCAGCATGAACACGGCTCAGACGATGGACATGCTGTGTGAGAAGAAAGAGGACGGTGAGTACAAGATCCCGTTCATCGTCTGCTCCGATGCATTCAACTCCGAGATGGTGGCTTACTCTGATCTGGTACTGCCAGATACCACGTATCTTGAGCGTTACGACACCATCTCCATGCTTGACCGTCCAATCTCCGAGCCGCATGCGGCATGTGACTCTGTACGTATCCCAGTGGTACAGCCGGATCGCAACGTGATGAGCTGGCAGGAAGTGATGGTAGAGATGGCAGGACGCTTAGGCTTCCCGGCATTTAGCAAACCTGAAGGTGGCCGTAAGTACGAAGGCTATAAAGACTTCATCGTTAACTTCGAAAAAGAACCGGGTATCGGTTTCCTGGCGGGTTATCGCGGTAAAGACGGTGACAAGTCTCTGCGCGGTGAGCCTAACCCACGTCAGTGGGAAGCCTACGAAGAGAACGAAGGTTTCTTCGAGATGCATCTCGAACCGAACCAGCGTTACATGCGTCACGCCAACAAAGACTATCTGGAGCTTGCAAAAGAAGCCGCATGGGTCGGCTCGACCAACCAGATTGTTATCGAGCTGTACTCTGAGAAGATTCAGACGTTCCGTTTGGCGGGACAGGGCTTGTACGACGGTCCGATGCCAACCGAAGAGCACCACAAAGAGCGTCTGGTGAAATACTTCGATCCACTGCCAACGTACTACATGCCACTGGAAGAGCAGCGTATCGATCGCGAGGAATACCCATTCCACGCCGTCAACCAGCGTCCAATGTTCATGTATCACAGCTGGGATAGCCAGAACGCGTGGTTGCGTCAGATCATGTCGCAGAACTACCTGTTCATGAACCGTGTCGCTGCCGAGAAGATGGGTATCGATGACCTGTCTTGGGTATGGGTTGAATCCCATAACGGCAAAATCCGTGTGCAGATCAAGCATATGGAAGGCACCAACGAGCAGACGGTCTGGACCTGGAACGCCATTGCGAAGCGTGGCGGTGCATGGGGTCTGTCCGACGATGCGAACGAAGCGACCGATGCGTTCCTGATGAACCATCTGATCTCCGAACTGTTGCCGCAGAAAGGTGACAATGAGGACCGTGTAACAAACTCTGACCCGATCACCGGTCAGGCAGCATGGTATGACCTGCGTGTGAAAATCACACCAGCGGCACCGGGTGAAACAGGCGCATGGCCAAGCTTCAGCGCGCTGAAGTCACAGCCAAACGCGAAGCCGTCACCGGATATGTTGAGCTACACGTCCCACGAAAACGTCAACCTGAACCGCCCGATGTCAGACATCCTGACCCGTGGCGAGAAGTAACAGCAGACGGAGAATAAAAAGATGAAATTAGGTCTGGTTGTTGATCTCGATACTTGTGTGGGCTGCCACGGTTGCGCCACCGCCTGTAAGCAATGGAATACGTCCGGCACCATCGGTCCGTTGTCGGATGAAAATCCGTACGGCAAAGATCCGAACGGTGCATGGCTGAACCGTATCCGCACCTATGAGGTGGACGATACGCCAAACAGCAAAACCGTCAACATGCCGATGTCATGTATGCACTGTGATAATGCTGCATGTGTCACCGTCTGCCCGACAGGTGCGTCTTATAAGCGTGAAGAAGACGGTATCGTTCTGGTCGATCAGGATAAATGCATGGGCTGTAACTTATGCTCATGGGCGTGTCCATACGGTGCGCGTGAACTCGATCCACAAGAAGGCACAATGAAGAAGTGTACTCTCTGTGTGGACCGTATTTACGATGAAAAATTGCCGGAAGACGAGCGTAAGCCAGCATGTGTTATGACCTGCCCGACGAAGTCCCGTGTATTCGGTGACTTTGATGATCCAAACTCTGAAGTCAGCCAGCTGGTACGTGATCGTGCCGGTAAACAGCTGATGCCAGAGCTGGGTTACGAGCCTGTAAATACCTACTTGCCGCCGCGTAATAAGCCGGTTGTAGAGATGTATGAAACCACTTCTCTGAAAGATACGGTGAAGGGTTGGGTCAATAAGGTTATCGCTCGCTGATAATGGCTGCGGGTGATCGCGCAGGCTCCTGCGTTGATCACCTTTGCAATCCGCTATCGCAGATTGGTATTCGAAAACAACAATAAAGTTTTGTCGGTTAGTAGCACCGACAAGCCGGGCCGCCTCCACTGGCCCGGCACCCTTATAACGGAGACGTTACTATGCATCCGGCTTTTTCAGTACTCGTATTCACCGTGATGTCAGGGGCAGGTTACGGCCTGATTACTCTGATGATCCTGGGGCACCTGTTTGGTTTGCCTCAGCTGCAGGACAGCACCGTTTTGTTGACGGGGGGCGGTTTGGCCTTTGCGTTGATCAGCGGTGGTTTGCTGTCATCCACGCTTCACTTGGCTAATCCTAAGAATGCATGGCGTTCTTTCAGCCGTTTTAAAACATCCTGGTTGTCTCGCGAAGCCGTATTTGCTGTCCTGTTCTACCCATTCCTACTGGGTTATCTGGCAAATATCTGGGCGAATGGTACAGAAGTAACTGGTATCGCTCAGCTTGCAGGCTTCGGCGCTGCGGCGTTGGCAATGGTGACGCTGTTCTGCACCAGTATGATTTACGCAAGCCTTAAAACCATCCGTCAGTGGAACTCATCCTTGACCCCGGTAAACTATATCGCGCTGGGCCTGATGTCAGGTTCTCTGCTGTTGGCTGCGGTGCAGTCTGCGGTGACCGGTGACCTGTCCTCAACATTGCACACTATTGCGATGGGATTGGTTGTTCTGGGTGCGGTCGTGAAGGTTATTTACCTGTTCTGGATTGGTAAGCCTGCAGGCAGCACAATTAATACAGCAACAGGCTTTACGCAGGCGAGTGTGCGTTTGTTGGATCAGGGCCATACGTCTAACGGCTTCCTGAACAATGAATTTGGTTACACCGTTGAAGCGAACAAGTTAGTCCGTCTGCGTGTGTTGATGGTAGCAATCGCTTTCGTCCTGCCATTCCTGCTATTGCTGACCAGCAGCGCAGGTCTGTTAGTACTGGCAGCGATTCTGACCATTATTGGTCTGTTGGTAGAACGCTGGTTGTTCTTCGCAGAAGCGCGTCACGTTGTACGTTTGTTCCATGGTGACCAGCGCGTCTAAAATACGGCTGTAATGCAAAGCGCTGGAGAGGGTAATATGACGTTTTTACCTAACCCGGCGCTTTTTACGTTTTGGTCTGCACACTGGCCTGTTATAGAGTTTTGGTACAGTGGGCAGCGCAGGAAGGAGATGTATTTTGAACTTTGAAACCCGCAATCCGGCGACAGGTGAACTGATTGAACAGTTCGATTTCCTGACCGACGACCAGTTAGATCAGCGTCTGTATAGTGCTGAGCAAGCAGCAGAAGCCTGGCGCTTCAGTAGCTTCGCAGAACGATCCAAGCTGATGCATGCTTTGGGTAATCTGATCACCGAACGTCGCCAACAATTGGCCGAGACTATCTCTCTGGAGATGGGCAAGTTGCTGACTGAAGCGCTGGGTGAAGTCGATAAATGCGCACTGGCCTGTGGCTACTATGCCGACAACGCAGAAGCGATGTTGCAGGATGATCTGATCGAAACCCCTGCGCAACGCAGTTTGGTTGCCTATGAGCCACTGGGTGTGATTTTGGCGATCATGCCATGGAACTTCCCATTGTGGCAGGTCTTCCGTTGTCTGGTGCCAGCGATGATGGCGGGTAACGGTATTGTGTTGAAGCACGCACCGAATGTGCCGCGTTGTGCGAAGCTGGTCGAAACACTGCTACGTGATGCGGGCGCACCTGAAGGTCTCGTCTCTGAGCTGACGATCTCTGTTGATCAGGCAGCCAAAGTCATTGCCGATCATCGTATTAATGGTGTTGCATTCACCGGAAGCGAAGGCGCAGGTCGAAAGATCGGTGCGATGGCCGGTCAGCACTTGAAGAAAGCAGTGCTCGAGCTGGGTGGATCAGATCCTTTGATCGTTTTAGATGATGCCGATCTGGAGGCTGCACTTGATGTTGCGATGCGTGCGCGCTTTAGCAATGCAGGTCAGATCTGTATTGCTTCTAAGCGTTTTCTGGTCGTGCCAAGCCGCATCACAGAATTCACTGAGCTGTTGGTGGAGCGTACCCAAGCGCTGAAAACCGGTGATCCGCTGAATCCTGAAACCACACTGGCGCCAATGGCGCGGGCTGATCTGCGGGATCAGGTACATCAGCAGGTCCAGACGACCATCGCTGAGGGGGCGCGTGCTTTGACGGGTTGTCATATTCTCGAAGGGGAAGGTTACTACTACGCGCCATCCGTACTGGATAACGTGAAGCTGGGTATGACCGCTTTTAACGAAGAGATCTTTGGGCCTGTGGCATCAATCGTTGCCGTACGTAACGAGGCTGATGCCGTGGCGCAGGCCAACGCAACCCGTTTCGGTCTGGGCGCCAGTGTCTGGACTCAGGATGTGGAGAAGGGTGAAGCGATCCTGCGTCAATTGGATGTGGGCGCTGGATTTGTGAATGCGCAGGTTGCGAGTGATATCCGTATGCCGTTCGGTGGCACTAAAGCGTCCGGTCTGGGACGTGAGTTGGGTGTAAACGGTATCCGTGAGTTCTGTAACAGTAAATCCGTTTGGATCGCTTAAGCGGCTGAGTTTATGGCTAACGGATATCCAAACCCAAGTGAAAGCCTGATGACCTGGGATATCTTTCAGCATCAGGAGCAGCTGATGATGCGTAAAACCAAAACGCCTTCTGCGGGCACTCACTGCACCGCAGAAATTGAAGCGACGGTATCACACGCATCAACCGAGCACCCGGTGAGAGACCGGTAATTTCCGCTTAACGCTCTCTAACCGCAAAGGCCATCAAATCAGGTGGTTTTTGCGGTTTCTATTTAAAGATGAAGTCGTATAAGATACACGCCATTATTAGGCGTGTAAGTTGCACCATTATTGAAAATGGAGTTTTCATTTGAATCAGCATAATTACGATCTTTCTGTGTATCGTGAGGCTTTGGATAAGTCGAATAAAGTCAAATCACTGCTCATTACGAGTACTGTATTTATATGTGCAATGAGTTTGATAATCGAACTGATTGGTCTTTCAGGACACCGTTACGAAGAATACTTATCTGCATTGGCTGTTCTTGTAGTTGCTTTTTGGGTTTACTGGTATTTGCAAATAAAGCCGTCAAATAGGTCGGTTGATATTTTGCAAAAATCATCAGAAATTTATTATACGCTTGAGGATAAGCTTAGAATTATAAAAGAAATTGAGGACGCGGTTTTATTGTTTAAAAAGCCGGATGCCTCATTGGAAGATGTTTCAAAGTTTATTGCTGGTAAGTTAAACGTGTTTCCTCGTAATCACGAGTTAAGAAAATTTGATGTTAGTCGTTTGAATCACGAAACTAGCTTGGAATTGTTTAAAATATCTCTTAGTACGTTTAAAGCAGATATTCAAGAGAAAGTTTCACGTAAGAAAGTCAATATTCCAGAAGAATTTGAAAAAATTGATGAGCTAGAAAATTCAACTGATCGCTTAGTTAAACTAAATAATATCGCCACATCAAGGCTTAAAGAAGAGGTTGAGGCTCTCTCTAAGAGAGCAAATGTTTATATTGTTATTGGATCTGTGATAACTATAGGGTCTGGAGTTCTTCTATACGGCGCTATACAGGACATGATTGGTTCTTCTTCAGGGCTTTCTAGCCCAAGCCATGATGTTACTCTTGGGGCTAATGAGATTTTGTCGATTTCTACTAGGCTATCAATTGTTGTGTTTGCAGAAGTTTTTGCATTTTATTATTTGAGGTTATATCGAGAGATAATGGCAAATATAAAATATTATCAAAATGAAATAACCAATATAGAGATGAAAATATTGGCTCTACATGCAGTAGAAAGCGGGAATTGTACTGAGTCATTGAAGGTTTTGTCAGAAGAACTTGCGAAAACTGAAAGAAATTTTGTAATTGATAAAGGAAAGACAACGATAGATTTAGAACGAACTAGGTTGGATTCAGATGTAGTGACCAAATCTCTAGAAAGTTTTACCAAGGTAATTAAAGGGGTTAAGTCATAGATATGACGTGGACAACTGTTGGTTGACTAAGAAGCTATGAAACCGCGCGATCTATATGATTTGGACTATGAAAAGAGACCTCAGAATCTGCTTTATCGGTGACTCGTTTGTTAACGGCACGGGTGATGAAACCACGTTGGGCTGGACAGGGCGGATCAGCGCTCAGCTTGAACGAGATAGGGAGGGTCTTGAAGTGACCCATTACAATCTGGGGATTCGCCGTAACACTTCTGAAGATATCCTGAAGCGCTGGAGAGAAGAGAGTTCACAGCGCCTTGAGGGCGACTTTGAAAAGCTGCTCGTTTTTTCGTTTGGTGTGAATGACACGGTGATCGAGAACGGTAACCAACGGGTGTCAAAGCCGCGCTGCCTGAAAAACGCGCATGCGATCCTGTCGTCTGCCGCATCCGAGAGTCGGGTATTGATGATTGGTCCGCCGCCGATCGCGGATTCAGAACAAAACACACGCATCAGGGATCTTGATGCTTCGTTAGCCCTGCTGTGCCAAAGCATTTCAGTGCCCTATCTATCGGTGGTGAGCGAATTGATTGATGACCCGATATGGATGCAAGAAGTCGCATCCAATGATGGTGCTCATCCCAGGTCTGCAGGTTATACGAGATTGGCGAGTTTCATCTCGGCATGGGAAGAATGGGACGGCTATTGAATTGCGTCCCCTAACATTATGCGAAGGCAGCGCTCTTCAGTCGCGTGTTGGTGAGCGCGTTAGTCATCTCAGCCGACGAAAGAAGCAGGGTATCTGGCAATGATCTGTGTTTTTAGCGTGGCGCAGTTTCATTCTTACTCAGACACTTCAGATATTGACCTGGCGTCAGGCCCACTACGCGCTTGAACTCCCGGCTCATGTGCGCTTGATCGAAATATCCCGCGTTGATCGCTTCGTCACTCAAACGGATATCGTGTGATTGATTTCTCAGGCTGGAACGTACGGTATTTATCCGCACTATACGATGATACTGCTTCGGGCTTATTCCGACCCACTGTTTAAACACTCGTTCTAGCTGGCGTTGGCCGAGGTCGACGTGATGAGGCAGGTTAGCTATCGGGTCTTGAGGTTGTTGCTCCAGCCAATTCAATGCGGCAGTAAGATCGGGTTGAATGCTCAGTGAGTGCGTCAGATGATGCAGCAACCAATCATCCAGTAACAGCGTCCGCTCTGATGGGTGCTGCGCTTTGGCGAGCTGATCATATATGTGATTTAACGTTAGCCGCAGGGTTAACTGGGAGTGAGGTTCAATCGGTTCTGGAAAATCGGTAAGCGGTTGCTGAAAAAAAGGATACCCCATGCCGGGATGAAAACGGATGCCGAGTGCATCAACATGAGAGCCAAGGTGAAGGGGCATAGAGCGCGTATTGGGGCCATTGACAACGCAGCACTGATTAGTGAGGGTCTCACCCATCAATATGCTGTCACCAAAATTGAAAGTGATGCCACAACCGGTGTCCGCAGGCAGATACTCAGTTTTAGGAGAGGTGCCTGCGGTGCCGGAAATAAACCAATAGTCTTTGACAAACGGGTGCAGCGCGGCGGCTGGCTTATGCAGCGTTAAGTTAATGTGGGACAGTGTGGCGACCGTGTTGCCCATCGTTTTATGACTCTCTATAGGAGATGCCAGTCTAGCATCGACTGACATCTGGCCTTAGCATCCATTCTAGAACGCTATGTTTCCTGCTTTGTAATGACCCGCTTCAGTACGAAAGCTTCTGGCGATACGGTTCCAGCTGTTGATCGTGGTGATAGCCAATGTCAGGTCGACCAGTGCAACTTCGCTGAAATGCTCTCTGGTTTCACCGTATAAGGTGTCATCAATATTGTTCCCTGCGATGAGCGTATTGGCTTCCGCCCACGCGAGAGCTGCACGTTCTTTATCTGAGTAATAAGGCGTCTCACGCCACGCATTTAATCCATAGAGGCGTTGTTCAGTTTCACCGGCTGCCCGCGCTTCTTTGGTGTGCATATCGATACAAAAGGCACAGCCGTTGATCTGTGAAACGCGAAGCTTAATCAGGTCCAAAAAGGGTCTTTTTAAAGCTATCGCGCTCTTGGTAGCAGCGTGCGATGTAGCGTTCCAGGTTGTACATGGTTTCCATTGCTTCGGGCGCGTATTGAGCGTAGTTGATGCGTTCAGTCATCGGGGAATCTCTCCATTAAGATTAACTGGTCATCACTTTAATGCTGGTCACGAGGCCCGTATTGTATATTTTCGACATCAACACGCGGTGAGCTCCGAAACCTAAAGCGGGGTGCAGAGCATCCGTTATCTGCACCCTGATGAGACGATCCAGAGAATAACCTTTCTGGTTAGATTACGATGAGCAGCTGCGTGTTTCTGCGTCTCCGCTATTTCGTTTTTCGCGCAGGGCTTGAGTGGTGATCTGCCATGCAGATGAAAGGAATAAGCCTGCCATAATGCCTGCGACAATCAGATCAGGCCATGCACTGTCTGAGTACCAAACCCCCGACGCAGCGACCAATACAATCAGGTTGCCGATGGCATCGTTACGACTGCAAAGCCAAACGGACCGGACATTGGCGTCACCGTCTTTATAGCGCATCAATAACAGCACGCTGATCAGGTTGGCGGCGAATGCGGCGACTGCAATCGTGCCCATTGTGAACGGTTCGGGGCTGTTCATCACGAAGATGCGATAGATCGTACTGCCGACCACCCACAGAGACATCAACGTCAGCGTGAAGCCTTTAAACAGTGCGGCGTTACTGCGGATGCTTACGGCTTTACCAATCGCCCAAAGGCTAATGCCGTAGCTGAGCGTGTCGCCGATAAAATCAAGTGCATCTGCCTGAAGGGCTTGGGATTGCGCAAGAATACCCGCCACCATCTCTACGCCAAACATAGTGCCGTTGATCACGATGATCAGCCACAAAATGCGTTTGTATGCCGGATCTAATCCGGTGAATTCAGTATTGCCGCAGCAGTGTTGTGCCATCGGTCTACTCCCTAATGAGTTCCATATTTGATAGGGAAAGCTTAAAGTCTCTAGTAACTAGAGGTTCAATAGGCACAGATAAAAAATGTCGAATTATTATTCCATTGGGCAACTATCCAAGCTGTCGGATTGCAAAGTGACGACCATTCGATGGTATGAAGACAAGGGGTTGTTGCCACCCGCAGGGCGTACCGAAGGTAATCAGCGGCGTTATACAGACAAGCATCTGACGACACTGCGCTTTATCCGGCATGCACGCGCATTGGGGTTTGATCTTGCGGCTATTGAGAAACTTAAGCAGTTAAACGGCTGTTGTTATGGTGATCATGTTGAAGCAGATAAAATTGCTCAGCATCATCTGACCGATGTCCGTGACAAAATCCAGCGGTTACAGGCATTGGAGACGGAGTTGGTGACGATGATCGAAGGGTGTCACTATGAGGAAAGCCACCAGTGTCGGATTCTGGAGGTCTTGGCGGATCATGGTCAGTGCGAAGGTGATCACCGTGGATAGAATGCGTATTGGCAAACGCCAAAGAAAAGGGGAGCGTTGCTGCTCCCCGGGGTGAGATGAGTTCTCAGACCTGATCGATGTGATCAGATCTCTTTATGAGGACCAAACACTTCAAAGTGGATGTTCTCCGCAGGTACGCCCCAGCCTTTCAGGGTGTCACTGACCATCGACATGTAACCCAGCGGGCCGCAGAAATAGTAATGAGCGTCAGGCAGCTCAATTTGCTTGCGTACAGCATTCAAGTCAGTCAGACCGGAGAACTGGTGGCCGGAGCAAGTATCCGTCGGTTGATCATAGAACAGAACCTGTTCGACGTTGTCATGCTTGGTCGCTATCTCAGAAACGTGTTCACCAAACGCATGTACCTTGCCGTTCACGGCACTGTGTACGTAGCGAATCTCACGTTGGCTGCTACTCGCGATCAGGCTATTCAGCATGCTTAGCATCGGTGTCTGACCAACGCCACCACTGAGCAATACCACCGGATTTTCAGCGCGGGTGTCGAGGAAGAAATCGCCACTCGGAGGGCTTAACTGTACGGTATCTCCCACCTGTACTGTGTCGTGAAGATGGTTGGAGATCTGTCCGTTATCTTCTCGTTTTACCGAGATGCGATATTGCTTGCCGTTCGGCGCATCTGAGAGGCTGTATTGACGAATACAGCGGTTCTCAGAGTCTTGCGGGTTCAGGTAGATGCCAATGTACTGACCGGGAATGAAATCCGCAACAGTGCCACCATCAGCAGGCTCGAAATAGAAGGATGTGATCAGCTCGCTTTCCAGTACCTTGCCGACAACCTTGAAGTCGCGGGTGCCGCGCCAGCCGCCCTGACTGTTTTCGTTTTCGCGATAAATGCCTTCTTCCACCTCGATGAAGATATCAGCGAGCAATCCGTATGCTTCTGTCCATGCCTTAACAACATCATCGGTGACAGCGTCCCCCAGTACATGAGCGACTGCACCCAGCAGGTGTTTTCCGACGATAGGGTAGTGCTCAGGAAGGATATTGAAGCTGGCGTGTTTGTGAGCAATACGCTGCACGGCCGCTGTTAGTACACCCAGATTGTCGATGTTGGCCGCATACGCGTAAACCGCGTTAGCCAGCGCCGCTTGTTGGCGCCCTGTCTTTTGGTTTGCTGCGTTAAAGATATCCAGCAGCTCAGGGTTTTCCTTAAACATCTGCTGATAGAAGTGCTGAGTGATCTCTTCGCCATGTTGTGCGAGAACAGGTGCGGTGGATTTTACGATGCTGATTGTTTGTGCAGAAAGGCTCATCGTGTTCTATATCTCTAAATTAAATATTAACGTGCATTTGATATACATCAATTGAGACGGTGCATTCTATATACATCTTTAGCATTTGACTATGGAAAAATTTGATTGGCGCGTATTGGTTAGGAATGGGACAGAGACTGCATTACAAAAATTACGTAACACTATGATTTGTTTTACTAAATTATGAATTTTTGACGGCCGGGGTTGCGCTTGAAAGTTGGCATATCGTGATTGAAGAGTACGTTGTTATTGCAAAGAGAGTGGTTTTCTTTCCATTTGGGACGATGTTAAGTTTCAATCTGGAGGGCTACGAGAGTGGGTAGTGTATGGATAGAGGTTATCGGGGATCGGTGGTGATTTAGAAGATCAGCAAGTTTACATCCGTGTTTGATCGTTAATGTTCATACATGATGATCTCAGGCTATAAGGCGGGTTTGGTCATCACTTTTATGTTTGAATGTCTGTACAAGAACTCCGGGGAAAATGTATAGTGACCATACTTTATAAGTGGGGTTGATGTTGCGATGAGATTCTCTCGTATAACACACGCTTTCTTCTCTGGATTTCTATTGTGTCTGATGGCGCTATCTGCGCATGGGAACGATAAAATCATTCTCACCGTAACGCACGGAGAGGCTTCAGAACAGTACAGCCTAAAGCAGCTCGATGCTTTTCCTCAGCACGTTTACGAAACAAAAACCCCGTGGACAAGCCGACACTCATTCAGTGGACCTTTGTTAAAGGACGTTATGTATAAATCCGGCCTCGTCAGTCCGAGGGCTATCACAGCGCGTGCTCTGAATGATTACATCGTAGATATCGATTTGATACTAATGGAAAAGTATCCGGTGCTTTTAGCGACACGCATGGATGGAAACCCGATGCGCATTCGCAACAAAGGCCCGATCTGGATTCTATTTCCTTTGGATCAGTTCCCTGAGTTAAACACGATGGAAGTTCACGGCCAGATGGTTTGGCAGCTTGAAAAATTAGAGAGCCCCTAATTGAAGTTTACTAAGGTCCGTAAGGACTATGCGCTGATCAGTATTGCGGTCATGGTGTTTGCGCTGAGTTCTGCATTTAGCCTCTTTAAAATCAATGTTGCTTCGGTCACTTTATCCGATGAATACCCTTTGGCTGTCTGGACCATCAGCCAGTTGGAAACTGAGCATCGGGAACTGATTCATCGCCTCGAGCTGTATTCCGTCGGTGAAGCGAACAAAGATGCAGTACTTGAGAGCTTCGATATTCTTTGGAATCGCGCTGACATCGTATTGCAGGGATACGAAGCACATTTTGCCCGCCAATCGTTGGGGGCAACTGAAATTACCCAGCAGCTGTTAAATACGCTGATTCAGTTTGATGAGCGAATGCAGGCGCTGCCTGATATTGGCAACAAGCAGATTACACAGGATGTTTACGATGCGCTGGTGGCGTTTAGTGAGCCTTTGCATGTGATGAATATTCGTAGCTTTCACGAGCGTGATACGGTGTACGGATTAGATGCTCTGACGGATACGTTAAGTGCGGCCAGTGCAGCGTTCTTCGGTCTGATCATGAGTGGGTTATTGTTGGTTGTGATGTTAGTGCGCCAGTTTCGAACCAGTCATCATAATGCTAATCACGATGCTATGACGGGTCTGGCAAACAGACGTTTCTTTATGGAGCACCTAAACCAACTAATCTTTCAGGCTGAACGCTATGATCAGCGTTTTGCGGTATATCTGATTGATCTTGATGGGTTCAAGCCCATTAACGATATGCACGGTCATATGTTTGGTGACAAAGTACTCACAGTCTTTGGGCACAGTCTACTACAAAGCTTGCGTAAGTCAGACCTAGCTGCTCGATTGGGCGGCGATGAGTTTGCCGCTATTCAGTACCCGGTTAGGTCGCCTAGTGAGATACCGGCACTCACTGAGCGGTTGAGAAGAGGGCTGGTTGAATCAATTCCCAATGGATGTTCTGCGGTTAGCGTTGAACATAGTGTGGGGGTCGCGATCTATCCTGAAGATGGTCGTAATGCTGAGCAGCTGCTTCATGCGGCTGATATGCGAATGTATGCAGAGAAAACGCAGTCAAAGCGCTTAGCTAAGGCTCAAGCAGCACCTCAATCAATCGGTGTCTGAGTACGATGTTCGCAAGTAGGCTGGTTCCTAATCTGTAATCAATCTCACGGGATTTTGTTGTAAGGCCCAGCACGTATGCAGGGTTTTTTGCTGTCGCTGAACCTTCTTTGATTGTTGAGTCTGGTTACTCAATAGGGAGGTGGCCGGTTTTGACCCAGATGATCGTTTCCTCCTCAACAAACGGGAAGTGTTCGCTCATATGGGGACTGCGGAGCCAGCTTCTCGCAGGATATTGCCCAAACTCATCACAGAACGTACCGGACAAGACCAATATCTCTTCGCCGCCAAAGTGCTTGTGAGGCAGGAAGCGTTCACCCGCAGGCCACTTCACCAGCGCGGTATGTTCATGTTCGAAGCTATGCAAAGGCATAACTTCTAAATTTCCCTGACCCGGTAGCCATGATGCCGACCTCGTGTCGATCCGTACGGTTTTCTGGTCATCTAATGAAAACTGATGCAGTTTTACAAAGAGCGTGCAGCCATTTTCACTGAACGGTGCATGGGTGCTGCCATGCGGGTTGCGAATATAGGTCCCCGCAGGATAATCACCGTGCTCGTCAGAAAATACCCCTTCGAGAACCAAAATCTCTTCGCCATAAGGGTGCGGGTGGCTGTTGAAGCGTGCACCTTTTTCGTAGCGGACAATGCTGGTGGCGTGCCCCGATTCAGCATCGGCACGTGCCAGTGGTTTACGTTCGACGCCCTTAGCAGGGCTGGGGAGCCATGCCATTGAGTGGGTCTCGATTACAACCCGTTGTGAGAAGTCCATATTCAACATCGTTTAATTTCTCCCAGCCATTACGCCACCATCCACGTCCCATACAGTGCCGGTGACCCAGCTGCTTTTATCATCCAGCAGAAAGTCGATCACAGCCGCTACATCATCCGGCGAGCCGATGCGGCCGATGGGGTGGAACTCATCAAACGTAGACAATACTGCATCTACTTCGTTCGGGTCGATAAAGGATTCATAAATTGGTGTTTTAACCACGGCTGGAGCCACGGCATTAACACGGATATTGTGGTCCGCCAGCTCCATCGCCATATGCTGGGTCAGTGCGTGAAGCCCGGCTTTTGCCATGGAATATGCGGATGAAGGTGTGGCCTTAATCGCTTGTTTAGCCCACATTGAGCCAATGTTTACGATGGCCCCGGCACCGTGAGATACCATGTTGCGGGCAACAGCTTGGGAAATGAAAAATGCCGCACGGTTAAGACTCATGTATTTGTCATAGTCGTCAGAGCTGTGTTCGAGAAACGCTGTTGGCGTGAACTTACCTGCTGCATTAACCAGGTATTTTACGTGTGTGGTGTGGTCGCTTACAAAGTCTATGATACGTTGTACGTCTTCGGGCAGGTATAGGTCTGCTTGTAGCGTATCCGCTTGTTCTCGGAAAGCGAGGCTGTTTTTTGCGGTATTGAGTTTATCAGTTGAGCTGCCAATCAACACAGTGTGAATGCCGCGTTTGTTAAGGAGTTTGGCTGTCGCGAGTCCCATGCCGCTGGAACCACCAATAATGAGTGCTATCGTTTGGTTGAGGTCTCTCATTCGGTAATTTCCTGTGTTTGATGTATGGTGTGATTGAAGCTTAAGGAGTGCAGTAGCTCTTTGAAAAGTAAGTACAAATTGGTTGGGTAGGTACTTTTTGGTACATCTTTATGAAAAGTCAGGAAAAAGTTTTTTCTAGAAAATCAGCACCAGAACGTAGTGCGCGGATGGTGGAAACTATCTATGGCTGTAAATGGTCGTTAACGGTGTATCAGTTGCTTGCGAACGGAATTAATCGACCGGGTGAAATGGTGCGTAGTGTGGAAGGGTTGAGCACCAAGGTGTTGAATGAGTGTCTGCGAAAAAACATCCAGTTTGGCATTCTTGAACGTCAAACATTCAATGAGATACCGCCGCGTGTTGAATACCATGTGACGGAGTTTGGCGGAAAATTCCTGCGCATTATTGACGCGCTGGAAGCGTTGCAAGATGAGATTGACGATGATGAATAGGGAAGTCGCCGTAAGAAATTTCTAGTAGCGGGATATTGCCCCCGTTATGTTTGTTCCGCTGATATTAACCGGTTTCTAAGAGCAAAATAGATGATAACAAGACGCCGCTTTCTGCAATACACATCCCTTTTGACGGGTGGATCTTTTATGGGACGCGCACAAGGAAGATCCCTGAATAGCGATGCGCGAGGTGACTGGTATATGCCGGACGAGAGTACGCCTCATAAACGGACGTGGATGTGTTTTATGGCGAGCTACGATATTTGGAGTGAGAGACAAGTACCTGAAGTTCAGCGCAATTTGGCGACAATTGCTAAAACCATCGCAAAATATGAACCGGTATCTCTGCTTGTGAGTCGTGAGGATTACGCTATCGCTGTAGAGCTATTGGGTGGCTTAGATAATCACGTTCATCCCATTACGCTGATTGAATTCACCCTGAATGACTTGTGGATGAGGGATACAGGCCCCGCTTTTGTCGTGAATGACCGCGGAGGATTGGCGGCGGTGGACTTCAACTTTAATGGTTGGGGAGAAAAACAGGACTATGAGTTTGATGCCAAAGTGGCAGGTTTTGTCGCACAGCAAGCAGGAGCGCGTACCATCGAATCGAGCCTGATTCTCGAAGGTGGCTGTTTCGAATTGGATGGGCAGGGTACTGCGATCATGACAGAAAGCTGCATACTCAACGACAATCGGAATCCCGGCCAGTCGAAAGCCGATGCAGAGCGTGAGTTAAAAGCGTTGCTGGGGTTGGACAAAATTATTTGGCTGAAGGGCATTAAAGGTAAGGACATTACCGATGGTCATACAGATTTCTACGCACGCTTTGCTAAGCCCGGTGTGGTCGTTGTCGGTCGAGAGATGGATGGTGATTCTTATGATTACAAGATCACGCGAGAGAACATAGAGATTCTGGAGGCATCCACTGATGCTCAGGGAAATTCATTGGAGATTATCGTGTTGGATACACCATGGGACATTAACACGCGATACGGCACAGAATATTTTGCGGCAGGTTATGTTGGGTATTACGTCTGTAATGGAGCAATAATCATGCAGAAGTTTGGTGATAAACAGGCGGATAGCGCGGCAAAACGTCAATTACAAAGGGCGTTTCCCAACCATCGTATAGAACAACTCGCCGTAGATGGTATCGCCAGCGGGGGCGGCAGTATTCACTGCGCGACTCAGCAAGAGCCACGCGTTTAAGCTCCGCGCCTGAGTGTGAGAATCGGACCCCTTGTCGCAACAGGGGGGCAAAGAAGACGGACGTTGGGTCTCCGTCGGATGTGTGTCGTCCTCAGGTCATCAGGGCCGTGACTCGTTTGGCTACCTCTTGCCCTAATAGATTATGCTCAGGTGTATCCAGATGGACACCGTCGAACCGGCTTAATGTGATGTGCTCTGACGCACGGATGTAAGGAACATCCAGTGTCTCCAGTACGTTAATATAGCGTGCTTCCGCGCCATGTCCGCGTGTGTACCCCGAAAATTTATCGGCCATAGTATTCAGCGGTTCAACGATATCTGGCGGAACGATGGCCAGAATTTGAGCTGGACGTTTCATAGGTTCAGGTTTCAGTGTCTGCAGCCTGCTAATCAGCTTTTCGTACCCCGCAGCGCTTTCGATTGCGTTGGCACCGATCACATCCTGAAAATCGTTGATACCCAGCATGACAACGATCAGATCAATCGGGGAGTGAGATTCCAGAATCATCTGGATGTATTCCAGCCCATTGCGCTTAGGGCGATTGGGATCGTCAAAGTGTGTTGTGCGTCCATTGAGGCATTCTTCAATCACACTGATCTCAGGCCCCAATCGTTGCTGCATGATACCCGGCCAGCGTAGTGCGCGTGGTTGGCGATTGCGGCTGCCGGGAATGATCCCCCATGACATCGAGTCGCCATAAACTAAGATATTCAACGTTCAAACTCCTTTTCTGTAGAACTGATCAGATGCGGTATTGCTCAGCGATATCGTCGAGCCAGTCCATACCCGTACCGATGCTGTCGCTAAGTGTGCTGTAACCGTTTTCAACCTGTAACGGTTCAACGAGGAGCGGATTCCACCAATCGCAGTACTCTACCCAATGAGCGGTTGGCGTGATGCTGAGTAGTTGGCTGCTTATTTCGGGCCAGAGATGGCTGGATACAGGGATGTTTTTGCTCGCTGCCATCGCTGCCCCGCGTAGCCATCCGCTAACACCGCCGACTTTCATGACATCGAGCATCACAAAATCAGAGGCATTGTTGTCGAGTGCGTGCTGCAGATCCTGTGTGCCCCACCAATTCTCGCCGCTTTGAATCGGGGTATCAGACTGGGTACAGATGGCAGCATGGCCGCTGTAATCATGGGCGAGGGTAGGTTCTTCAATCCAGGTGAGTCCCGCATCATTCAGGTGTTTCACCCGTTCTATCGCTTCAACGGGGGAAAGGCACTGATTGTAATCCACCATCACGGCGACATCCGGGCCAACGGTATTGCGGATTGCGCGAATGACCTTGAGGTCTTCACTGACGTCTGGATAGCCAATTTTAGCCTTGATCCCCTTAAATCCGCGTTTGACCCAAGTTTCTGCGCTTTTGGCGGAGCCGTGCTCGCCGTCGTAACCAACGCCACCATAAACGGGAACTGCTTTAGCAGTGCCTCCGAGCAGTTGCACCAGATTGGTTTGATGGACGCGTGTATGTGCATCCCACAGAGCCATATCAATTGCGGCCAATGCCATACCGATCAGACCCTGTGTGCCCAGTAAGCGGAAGCGACCACTAAGTTGCGGTTCCAGCTGTGTTGGTGCCAGAGACTGGTTTTCAATAAGCGCAGACATATTGTTGATCAGATCTGCAAGAGGCTTGAGTGCAATGGGTGTGTAGGTGAATACGATGCTGCGCCCGATGATACCCGCATCGGTATATATCTCTGTGAGCACTAAGGGCGATTCAGACACCGCACCACTAGCGGTACGATGGGGTTCAAGCATCGGTAAACGAATAGCTGAAACGTTAAGGCCGGTGATTTTAGGTTGATGGCTACCAGTCATGTGTGTACTGCTCCGTGTTCATATGTGACCTGAGATGCAGAGTAAGCAGCGGAGAGTAAAGGGGTCAATCACATCAGGAGAAGTGGTCTGACCGTCGTGAGTACATAGAGGGTGGCAGACATAGAAATGGCCCTATACAGGGCCATTTGAGAGAGGTTGGAGCGTGTAAAATCAGACGATACGATTTAGGTCTTCTCGCAGTTCACGTAGCTTCGCAGCCATGATCTGCTCAAGGCGGTCTAGTTCATTCACCAGGGCCAGGCGACGATCATGATTGTTCTGGTTTTTATTCAGTGCATTCAGTTCTTCTACCGCTGCCAGCAGTACTGGATCGCTGCCGTCGTTATCGCGGCTTTGAGATGCTGCCTGCGTGTCGGCAGCGACCACTTTGTTTCGTTCAAAAGAAAAAGTACTGCTGTCGGGCAGGGCGGAGCCTTCAGGGCGCTTAAAGTAAACTTTCAGCACCTCCTGCTCATCCTGGCGACTCAATTTGTAGTGGCTGATGATGTTTGTATCTGTCAGGCCCATCGCACTCAGGGTGTTAAATTCAGACATTGCTCTTCCTACTTTTTCTTATATTGATAACGCATGATGATCGACTTTTAGCATAGTGAACGGTGCTGGAAGCTGTAGGGCCAGTTGGTTGCTGATGATGCGGCCAGTTTTGGTTCTAGCGTTAATATTTTTCTGGCACTAATCCCGAAACGGCGCACTGCTTATAGTGAAATGATCAAGTCAGCACCGTATTGAGGGAATAAACGGATGTTTGGCTGTGGTTATGGAGCCGGCCCCAACCGGAAACTGTACAGACTATAAAAAGACGCAGGAGTCACTAATGGCGACTAAGACCCACGTTCAGATCGAACTACAAGCTGAAACTCTGGAACTGTTTGATCGTTACCACAAATACACCGGTACAACGCCTGAGCTATACATCACCGAACTGGTTGAGAAAACACTGCCAACCGTTTCTGCCATGGTAGATGCGATGGATGAAGCGAGTGAAAGCCCGGAAGGTGCTGATGTGATGGAAATTTTTGGACGCAAGATGGCTGAGGCCGCCTTGCAGCAGAAACAGGAAGCGAAGGAAGCTCCGCTGACTGTTTGAGACGGACTCGTCTCTCCCTTAGAGTCGTTACTCTTTCTTTGCTCTGGTAACGCGCTTTTAGAGCCACATCCCCATGTGGCTCTTTTTTTTGCCTACCCGTCTTGATTATTCCTGTCCTGATTATCTATCAGCGATTGCCCGTCATTGTCTCTGTAGTTGTGATCGTGTTCTGGTCTTTTCGCGTGCTTTGATCTGTGTTGATCTAAGACGTTCGAGATCGTCGCTAGATGAACTAAAGCCGTCCGGTTAAAGTGCCAATAAATAGCAGCTCAATATGAATGGGTAGAACACACGCCAATACGAGGGCAGCAGGCGGAGGGATGATTAGCCACGTTCAGCTATGGCCGTCATACTGAGTTGTGAGAGTGCTCTACAGGGGGAGATGAATGCTGTATGCGTTTGTTGAGAGGCACAAAAAAGGCGACGCCTTGTAAAAGGGGTCGCCTTGATGTCCAGAGCTGGACCGTACCCTGATTATGCAGATGCAATCATCAGGGTACTCAAAGTTACTTCAGCTTAGCTGAACTGGTTAGAGGTGTTTTTCGCACCGCCAGCTTTCAGCGCGTTCTCGCCTGCGAAGTATTCTTTGTGGTCGTCGCCCATGTCGGAACCAGACATGTTCTGGTGTTTAACACATGCGATGCCCTGACGGATCTCTTTACGCTGTACGCCTTCAACGTAACCCAGCATACCCTGCTCACCGAAGTACTCTTTCGCCAGGTTGTCTACAGACAGGGCGGTAGTGTGGTAAGTCGGCAGTGTGATCAGGTGGTGGAATACGTTCGCTTCACGTGCAGTATCAGCCTGGAATGTCTTAACACGAGCGTCAGCTGCAGCAGACAGTTCAGAATCATCGTATTCAGCAGACATCAGGTTGCTACGGTCGTAAGCAGAAACGTCTTTGCCTTCAGCTTCCCAAGTATCAAACGTCTGCTGACGGAAGTTCAGCGTCCAGTTGAAAGATGGGGAGTTGTTGTAAACCAGTTTCGCATCTGGGTGAACTTTACGAACGTCGTCCATCATGCCCTTGATTTCGTGGACAGTAGGAACAGCAGTTTCGATCCACAGCAGGTCAGCGCCGGCATTGATCGCTTCGATGCAGTCGAATACGCAACGCTCGTGGCCAGTACCCGGACGGAACTGGTACAGACCAGAAGGCAGACGCTTAGGACGAACCAGCTTGCCGCCGCGGTTGAAGACAACATCGCCTTCAGCCATGTCAGCTACGTCGATCTCTTCAACGTCCAGGAAGGAGTTGTATACGTCACCCTGGTCGCCTGGCTCTTTAACTACAGC
>NZ_JADEYS010000003.1 GCF_015209595.1 Pontibacterium sinense
CGCCCGTAGCTCAGCTGGATAGAGTACCTGGCTACGAACCAGGCGGTCAGAGGTTCGAATCCTCTCGGGCGCGCCACTCCTCTTATGAAACACTTCGCACCAACATATTAATATCCCGATTCTTTAGTATCTTGTTCTGACGCTTTATATCCCCGCTTCTGTATTACCTCGTTCTAACGCTTTATAATTCCGCTTCTGTTTTTTACCTCGTTGGGCATTACATCGATGAAGTTCATTGCGAAACTCTTTCCCGAGATTACCATCAAGAGTCGTCCCGTTCGTAAACGGATGATTCAGCGTCTGCAATCCAATCTCCATAACATTCTTAAGCGCTCATGTGCTGATATTAAAGTTCAGGGGCACTGGGACAAAGTCGAAGTTTTCCTGTCAGGCGACGACGCTGAGATGCGTGAGCTGATTGTTGACGTGCTTCAGCGTACGCCGGGTGTGCAGTACTTTATTGAAGTGCAGGAATACCCTCTGGGCGACTTCGACAGCGTATTTCAGCTCACCCGTGAGGCTTATGCTGACCGTATTAAGGGTAAGACCTTCAAGGTGCGTGTGAAGCGCGCGGGCCAGCATGACTTTAAGTCTCCGGAGCTAGAGCGTTATGTCGGTGGCGGCCTGCGTGAGCACACTGAGGCGGCGGGTGTGGATGTTCATAACCCTGAGGTGTGGGTGGATCTGGAGATTAAGGACGACAAGCTCTATATCATTCGTGACACCTTTAAGGGGCTCGGTGGTTACCCGCTGGGCAGCCAGCAGGAGGTGCTGTCTCTGATCTCCGGTGGTTTTGACTCGGTTGTTGCAAGTTATATGACGATGCGTCGTGGCTGTAAGACCCATTTCCTGTTTTTTAATCTGGGTGGTGCGGCACATGAGATCGGTGTTAAGCAGATTGCGTTGTACTTATGGCAGAAATACGGTTCCTCCGGACGCGTAAAATTCATCACTGTGCCGTTTGAAGAGGTCGTTGGTGAGATTTTGCAGAGTGTGCATCACTCCCATATGGGTGTCGTACTAAAGCGTATGATGATGCGTGCGGGTGAGCAGGTTGCTAATCGTATGAAGATTGATGCCCTGGTGACCGGTGAGAGTATTGCGCAAGTATCCAGTCAGACCCTGCCCAACCTGGCGTTGATCGATGCATCCACCCAGAAACTGGTGGTGCGCCCGCTGGTGGTTATGGATAAGCAGGACATTATTGATGTGTCCAAACAGATTGGTACTTACGATTTGGCCAAGTGCATGCCTGAATATTGCGGCGTGATCTCTGACCGCCCGACGACGCATGCCAAAATAGATCGCCTGGAAGAGGAAGAGTCTAATTTCGACGAAGAGGTTTTGGAAAAGGCGCTTCAATCTGCACAAGTGATCTCTATCGACGAGATTGTTGAGGATATTAATAGCCATGCAAAAGTGGAAGCGCTGAGTAAGGTATCTGAGAATCAGGTGATTATTGATATTCGCGCACCTCACGAGCAAGAGAAGAAACCTCTGAATATGCCGGGTTGTGAAATCTTGGCCATCCCGTTTTATAGCTTGGGTGGAAAAGTTGATGGTCTTGAGCCTGAAAAAGAATACTTGCTGTACTGTGAAAAGGGCGTGATGAGCCAGATGCATGCCCAGCAGCTGCAAGATAGTGGGTATCAGAACATCAAGGTGTTCCGCCCTGCTGTTCAGTAATCGCGCGGTCTGGCGCTGAATTGCCTCTTAGACGGCCGGAACAAAGATCAACATTTTTACAGAAACTGTCGACAATACGCTGAAAAGTTGCGCATTTTTGTCTAAAATGGCGGCCGTTTGGTTGCCTGAAATCTGCATTTCAGGTTTAATTGTGATCCATTTGCAACCAGTTTATGCGCTGTCTACGGCGTCTGCCGGGTGATCCTTCGGCGGATTTTGCTGTAAGCAGTGTTGGGTTTCGTTATAGAAAGGAGCATCCATAGATGGAAAATATCGTCTCAGAAGGCATCAATTTGATGATCTTCGGTATGGGCTTCGTTGTCGTCTTTTTGACGCTGCTCGTATTTGCAACTACGGCTATGTCAAAGCTGGTCGCTAAGATTGCTCCCGAGCAACCTCAGCCAAAGCCAGTTAAGGCAAAAGCAGCTCCGGCTGCCGCTGCTGGTAACAATGATGAGCTGATCGCAGTGATGACCGCTGCGGTACACAAATACCGTTCAAACTAATAAGAACGGCTTAATAAAGAATAACCTGCATTAATCGACAGAAGGCCATTACCCATGTCCGACGCAAAGAAACCTCTCGGCATTACTGATGTAGTACTACGTGACGCACACCAGTCTCTGTTTGCTACTCGTATGCGAGTTGAAGACATGCTTCCGATTGCGGAAAAGCTGGATAAGGTAGGCTACTGGTCCCTAGAAAGTTGGGGCGGTGCCACTTTTGACTCTTGCATCCGTTTTATCGGTGAAGACCCGTGGGAGCGCATTCGTCTGCTGAAACAGGCGATGCCAAACACCAAACAGCAAATGTTGCTGCGCGGTCAAAACCTGCTGGGTTACCGTCATTACGCTGATGACGTTGTAAACAAGTTCGTAGAACGTGCTGCAACAAACGGCGTGGACGTATTCCGCATCTTCGACGCAATGAACGATCCGCGTAACCTGGAAACAGCTATTAAAGCTGTGAAAGGCACCGGTAAACACGCTCAGGGCACTATCTCTTATACCAAGAGCTCTGTTCACACCAATGACACTTGGGTCGCGTACGCTAAAACCCTGGAAGACATGGGTGCTGACTCCATCGTAATCAAGGATATGTCAGGTATTCTGACGCCTTACGATGGCTTTGACCTGGTATCCCGCCTGAAAGCGCAGACTGATCTGGAAGTGCAGTTGCACGCGCACGCAACGTCCGGTTTGTCCGATATGACCATTCTGAAAGCTGTTGAAGCGGGCATTGACCGTGTAGATACTGCTATTTCTTCTATGTCTATGACATACGGTCACACGGCTACCGAATCTGTTGTGGCAGCGCTGGCTGGTACCGATCGCGATACCGGTCTGGATCTGCTTCAGTTGGAAGAGATCGCTGCTTACTTCCGTGAGGTGCGTAAGAAATACGCTGGTTTCGAAGGTTCTCTGCGTGGTACAGACTCCCGTATCCTGGTTGCTCAGGTACCGGGCGGCATGTTGACCAACATGGAAAACCAGCTGCGTGAACAGAATGCATCCGATAAGTTCGATGATGTACTGGCTGAGATTCCACGCGTACGTGAAGATCTGGGTATGATTCCACTTGTAACGCCAACGTCTCAGATCGTGGGTACCCAAGCGGTAATCAACGTCCTGATGGGCGAGCGCTACAAAACAATCTCTAAAGAAGTTCAGGGTA
Source organism: Pontibacterium sinense (assembly GCF_015209595.1). Lineage (GTDB taxonomy): Bacteria > Pseudomonadota > Gammaproteobacteria > Pseudomonadales > Balneatricaceae > Pontibacterium > Pontibacterium sinense. The sequence continues at coordinate 3,361 of NZ_JADEYS010000003.1, forward strand.
TTCTGAAAGGCGAATACGGTTCTGCTCCTGCACCTTACAATGCTGAGCTGCAGGCACGTGTACTGGATGGCGGTGAAGCGATCACTTGTCGTCCTGCAGATCTGCTGGAATCAGAACTGGACAAACTGGTAGGTGAACTGAAAGGTCTGGCGTCCGAGAAGGGTATTAGCCTGACTGCTGGTGAGAACGAAATTGATGACGTTCTGACTTACGCTTTGTTCCCGCAGGTTGGTCTGAAATTCCTTGAAAACCGCGGTAATCCTGACGCATTTGAACCTGCACCGACACTAGAGGACGCACAAGCAATGGCTGCACCTAAGAAATCCGGCCCAGAAGTTTACACTATCACTGTTAACGGTCAGAACTATGTAGTACAGGTAGCAGAAGGTGGTGATATCACTGCTGTTGCACCGGCTGCTGCGCCTGCTGCCGCGGCTCCTGCTGCTGCACCAGCGGGCAATGCTGAAGAAGTACCTGCACCGCTGGCAGGTAACATCTGGAAAGTCGAAGTCGCTGCTGGTCAGGCAGTTCAGGAAGGTGACGTTCTGGTCATTCTGGAAGCGATGAAGATGGAAACTGAAGTACGTGCCGCTCGTGCAGGTACCGTAGCTTCTGTTGACGTTAAAGAAGGCGATGCCGTACAGGTTGGCGATAGCCTGCTGACTCTGGCGTAAGGTATTCCTCAATGGAAAAACTAATCGAACTGTTTCTTGCCTCTGGTGCTTATAACATCACTGGCGGTCAGGTCGTAATGATTGCTGTTGGTCTGTTACTTCTGTTTCTGGCCATCAAAAAGAATTTCGAACCGCTGCTTTTGGTGCCGATTGGTTTCGGTGGCATTTTGGCGAACATCCCGGAAGCGGGCTTGGCGTACTCTGCAGTAGAGAATGCCGTGCACTTCGCAGTACCGGAAGTCATGAATGCAATGGCTGCTGCGCTGAATATTGCCAGCACGGATCCTCACGACATTCTGCACGCTTATCACAGCTCCACAGCTGCTGAGCATCAGGGTGCGATCAACGCTGCGCTTGATGGTGGTTATGCCAACGGTATGTTGTATAACTTCTACTCTGTTGCGATTGGTTCCACCGTTGCGCCTCTGCTGATTTTCATGGGCGTAGGTGCGATGACCGACTTCGGTCCGCTGCTGGCGAACCCGCGTACCCTGTTCCTGGGTGCAGCGGCTCAGTTTGGTATCTTTGCAACCGTACTGGGTGCAGTCGGCATGTCCGCTATGGGCATCATGGACTTCAACATCCAGGAAGCGGCAGCTATCGGTATCATCGGTGGTGCTGATGGTCCAACGGCTATCTACGTAACCAGCTTGCTGGCTCCTCACCTGTTGGGTGCAATTGCTGTAGCTGCATACTCTTACATGGCTCTGGTTCCACTGATTCAGCCACCAATCATGCGTGCGCTGACGACTGAAGCTGAGCGTAAGATTCAGATGAGCCAGCTGCGTCACGTATCTAAACTGGAAAAGATCCTGTTCCCGATCGTGTTGCTGATTCTGGTTGCTCTGTTGCTGCCGGATGCTGCGCCACTGCTGGGTATGTTCTGTTTCGGTAACCTGATGCGTGAGTGTGGTGTGGTAGATCGTCTGAGCGATACTGCTCAGAATGCACTGATCAACATCGTAACCATCTTCCTGGGTCTGTCTGTTGGTTCCAAACTGTCTGCTGACAAGTTCCTGGATCTTCAGACTCTGGGTATCATGGCGCTGGGTATCGTTGCATTCTGTATCGGTACAGCGGCAGGTGTCCTGATGGCGAAGCTGATGAACAAGATGATGGGTGGCAATGCCATCAATCCTCTGATTGGCTCTGCAGGTGTATCCGCAGTGCCAATGGCAGCACGTGTATCCAACAAGATTGGTCTGGAGTATAACTCTCAGAACTTCCTGTTGATGCATGCGATGGGCCCGAACGTAGCCGGTGTAATCGGTTCTGCGATTGCAGCCGGTGTGATGATCAAGTTCGTAAGCTGATCATTGCATCTGAAAACAAAAAAGCTGCCTTCGGGCAGCTTTTTTTATGTCTGAATGGGCGCCAAATGATGTTAACAGAGGCGCCTGTTTCTAATCGCAGGGGCTAATGTCCGGCGAGTACTTCCATATGCGCCTGCACACTGAATGCGAGTGAGACAGGATTGTAGCCGCCTTCCAGCATAGAGACGATACGGTTTTCAGAGTATGTGCGAGCACTGTCTGCGAGCATGCTGGTAACCCAGCGGTAGTCTTCTTCATCCAGTTTGATATCTGCCATTGGATCTTCATGATGGGCATCGAAGCCTGCAGAGATGAATATCATGTCGGGTTTGTGTGCCTGAATCGCAGGGAGCCACCGGCTTTCTATGAGTTGTCGGAAGACTGCGCTTCCAGAATGAGCATCCATCGGGCAGTTGACGATATTATCCCGCTTGATTTCGCTGTAGCGTTCTGGATAGAACGGGTGCTGGAAGCTGGAGCAAACCAGCACTTCAGGGCGGTCTTTAAAGATATCCACAGTGCCATTGCCGTGATGTACATCGAAATCAAATATGGCAACGCGATTGATCCCTGGTTGCTGAAGTGCGTGAATAGCAGCAATGGCAATATTGTTGTAGAAACAAAACCCCATAGGGATGTTGTGTTCAGCGTGGTGGCCCGGGGGTCTTACCGCACAGAAGGCATTTTGAGCCTTACCTTCTAATACGCGATTGACTGCAAGTATCCCGGAGCCAGCCGCAAGGCTTGCAGCATGCAGGGAGTCTGGGCAGAGTGCGGTATCTTCATCGGCATAAAAGATTCCTTCCTTCGGAACTTTCATTTCAAGCCGCTTTTGGTGCAGCTCTGCGTGGGCAAGTTGGATCTGCTGAGCGGTTACATGCACAGATTGTTGTTGATCCAGTTCGGCCATCAGACCTGTTTTTTCCAGTACTTTGCGGATAGCAAGCAGGCGTACTGGCGCTTCTGGATGTTCAGGGCCCATATTGTGCAGCCCACAGTCCTCGTGGGAGATAAATGCTGTTGTCATGTCTATTTTGTTTTCAGCCTTTTCTTTCAGTTTAAAGAAATCCTGTTGGCCCTGTCCTTATCCAAACGTCTTATTTTACTCAGTGAATGGCTTTGCTGTGTTTTTTTTGACCTATGTCATTAGATTCCGAGCACTTAATCGTTAGCATAGTTTTCACAGCATAGAACTGTCTTGGCACCGTGCGTTTCACCCTACGTACGGTGCTTTTTTTTTATAAGCTGATACACTTTTCCCTATACTTCCAGTCACTTAGTAAGTCTGGAAGCCTTGCGGTGAGCATAGGTACGGAAAGTGGCAACAGTTGATTATTCGGATAAGCGTGTTTTACTCGTTGAAAGCAGCGGGAATATGCGTGCATCCATTTTTTATATGTTGCGCTCTCTGGGTATCGTTAATGTTCGTGCGACAACTGTCAGTGATCGTGTTTTAGCTGATATTGCTAATCATGACTATGACATCGTTCTTCTTGGCCACAACGTCAGTGACTCCTTTGCGGGTATTCAATTGCTTGAAGAGGCGCGTTTTCGTGGCTACATGAAGCCCAGTGCCAGCTGGGTGTTTATGACCAGCGATGCTTCGCAGGAAGCGATACTGCACGCTATAGATAGCCAGCCTGATATTCTCATTACCAAACCTTTTACCGTTGATAAATTAAAGGGGCGTCTTGACGCACTGATGACTCGCCGTGCGCGATTTCATGACATTGATCGTGCAATAGAGTCTGAAGACTATGAAGCAGCGATACGTCTCTGTCTGACGCGATTTACAACAGATGATCCTGATTACGATGGGGCTCAGCTTGTTGCTTGTATGGTGCTAAGTAAGCTGAAGCGCTACGAGCAACTCGGTAAGTTATCCGAAGAGTTGTATTGGCGTACTCGTGATAAGGAAGCGGGGTTATTTTGGGCGGAGTCTCTGGTGTTTTTGGGGCAGCCTGATGATTCGGTTAATTTATTGCAAGATATCATTGCCGCAAACCCCTTATATATGGGGGCCTATGACATGCTTGCACTGGCCCATGAGCATCAGGGAGAGTTGGATGAAGCGCGTGAAATTGTAAAGCTGGCGACGTCTAAATCTCCGATGGGGATTCCTCGGCAGATGGAATTGGGGCGTTTGGCAACTCAAACGCGCCATCTTGAAGTCGCTGAAGGGGCTTATAGGCGTTCTATTACTTTGGGTCAAAAGAGTTGCTATAAATCGCCAGAGCCCTATTTAAAAATGGCGAATGTGCTTCGCCTTGGTGTTGGCTCGGTTAATGAGCACCAGTTGCTGGATGCAGAGCGGCGATTTGAAGGGTTGTTGCTGCAGGCGGCATCTCAGTTTAAGGACGATAAGTCGCTTAAAGTTAAGGCTGCGTTGCTGAAGTGTGAAATGGCGCGTTCTTTAGAGAGAGAAACTGAGGCGGAGAAGTTTGCCGTGGAGGCAAAGCGAGAAAATGATGCCTTGGAGGAGCCGCTGGATCTAGGTAGAGAGCAAGCCCTCTTGTCTGGGCAGCCTGTTGCTAGGCCTGAGAAGAAAGTTGAGAGTAAAACCGAGAAAGAGGGGGCGGTTAAACGGGATTCAAGTATGAGCCTGAAGGTTAACCGTCAGGGTGTAAAGCACTATTCAAATGGCCGATTATCTCAAGCATTGAGGCACTTTGGTTTAGCGTTGGAATATGATTACGCCAACGGAGACGCACTGTGCAACTTAGCGCAGATGTATCTTGAGCTCGCGCGTGATGACAAGGCTAAGCGTGATGCTCGCCTAATTATGTTTGATCGCAATATGCACTTGGCAGGAAAGTTGAGGCTGTCTGCGGAAGCACTTAAAAAGAAAAAGGTGCTGCAGGCTCTACGAAAGAAGGATATTGATGGTTTGCCGCCGGGGCCTTTGGGAGCGTTGCTTAGGTAGCAGTTGAGCGGAGGTGTCGATCTTGGAATGGCGTCCCAGAGAGGATTCGAACCCCTGGCCTGTCCCTTAGGAGGGGACCGCTCTATCCAGCTGAGCTACTGGGACACAGATTGCTTGATGACGGCGGCGATTCTAACGCTAAAGCGTCCAAGAGTCATCTGCTAGTTGGGGAATATCAGGCTTTACCGATTCTGCTCTGAGCACGATAGTGTCCGGCAGAGCCTTTTTGATTGTAGAGCCGGTCTTTTGCGCTACGGCCACTCATGATGGATAGCAGCTGCTCTATGTTCTTGAGGTTGCGAGAACTGATCAATCCGTTGATTTTGTTGCTTTCCTGTAGTGAACTCAGCTTGTTCTGAAGCTTGCTCCAGGAGTCGTTAAGCACTGTTTGGGCTGTAGGTGGTGCTGTGGCGATCAGGTTGTTTACGCCTTCACTGTCAGGGCTGTAACCGAGGTTCTGAAGCAATGTGACACGATCCTTATTGAGCTCAAGGTATCGGGTCAATAGGGCTTGCTTCTGTTCGGTACTGTCCTGAATCTCTTCCAGCTGGCGACTGCTTAACGCGGTGCGTTCTGCATTGAGAAGGTTTTCCAGCTGTTCTAAAACAGAAATGCCCTGCATAAGCTGGGCATTAAAGTGTTTCAGTTGTTCTGTATTCATGGGATATGAATCAGCTCATTAGGCTTTCGTAGCGCATGATACCTTCAGCAACTCTCTGGCTGTTGACCTGGTAGGTACCGCCTTCAATCTCTGCTTTTAGTTTTTCAACACGTTCACTGTCCACGTCAGGGGAACTATTAAGTGTCTGCTCTGAGCGCAGAAGCGCTTTGGCAGTACTGCTCAGCTTGACGGTATCACCTGCGTTGGACGGTGTAGTGCTGCTTGCACCGCTGTCTTTACCGCTAACGGCAGATCCTGCGGGTTGCGCTACTTTGCCACGAGAGCTGGCCGTCTGTGATGACGTCAAGCTCGAGTAGTCAATTACCATTCGTCCAATCCTCAGTACGTGTTATGCCTTAGCTATCGGCATTCAGATTAAGAACTTGAGAAAAAAAATAAGATTTTTTGCCATTATAGCAGGCTGATTCAACACGGGCCATTACGGTGTACGGACTAAACCGGGAGATATAACAAATGCTTTAATAACCCGGCCCGATTTGTCATTGCGAACGGGGATTTGTTCTCCTTTTTTTCCGCTACGTAATGCCGTGCCAGAGGTGCGAATTGTAAGGCCGCCACGAGTAACTTCAATTATTACCGAGTCTTGTCGGAGAACAATAGTCGCTTCAGAGAGCATATTGTTCTTAATAACTTTTCCAGCGCTTAGATTTCGTTTGGCGGCTTTTCCCGCGATCGCTCCAAACTCTGTGAAGAACTCTCCGCGTAAACGTGTGATGTCGGTTTCTATGCTTGTGACATCCTGTGCCTGAAGGGTCTGTCCTTTGCTAATTGCAGCGTTAGTGACCAAAACAGGTTTAGTTATCTGAACTTTGGCCGTCATATATATTTGCCAGCGCGGTTGAGAGCAGTTTGCGCGCAGGCTTACCCGGCTGCCGCCAGAATTGTTCGGTTTAAACTGGACAGGTTGTTTGCAGCTTACTAGTTTTACTCGGGAGCTGAGCGGATTGAGCTTAATTTGAATATTGGCTTCTGGGTGAATCTGCTGAAAATGGTTTTGAAGGAATGAGTTAGCGTCTTTTTCCAAGGCTTGATTATTCGCGGCTTGTACTACTGAAACTGATAGGAAAAGAGTGGTCAGCAGCAAAAGTCGTGTTAAATTACGTTTAATCAAGGCGTCGTCCGGAGAGGGCAAGCTGTTTAGAAGGTCTTATTAATTTCCACGGGATAGAGAGATCATGTCAGGTATCCTCGATAGTGTAAACCTGAGAACCCAGATGGTTGGTCAGAACCGGATGGAGTTGCTGTTGTTCGGTTTGGAGACAGACCAGCGCTTTGGTATCAATGTTTTCAAGGTGCGAGAAGTGTTGCAGTGCCCCGACTTGACTGAAGTCCCAAGGCAGACTTCAGCCATCAAAGGGATGGCCCACATTCGTGGTGAAACTATTCCTGTATTGGATCTGTCTGAGGCCGTTGGCCGTGATCCTGTACCGAAGGAAGAGCGCGTTAGATGTTTTCTGATTGTCGTTGAGTACAACCGTCGGATACTGGCATTTTTGGTGCGCCGTGTTGATCGTATCTTGAACACACAGTGGGATCAGATTAATGCGCCTCCAGCTGAAATTGGCGTGGAAAACTATCTGACGGCGATTTTGGAATATGAAGGTAAGCTCATCGAGATTATCGACGTGGAGCAGATCCTCGCGGATCTGTATCCAACGTCAACCGAAGTGAGTCATGAAGTCGCAGATGCTGGTGTGCGTAAACAAGCCGAAGAGCATCAGGTGCTGATCGTTGATGATTCCTCGGTGGCTCGAAATCAAATGCGCCGCAGTCTGGAAGGGCTGGGCCTGAAAGTAACCTCGGCCAACAATGGGCGAATTGCCTGGGGTTTGCTGGAAGGTTTGCTGAGCAAAGGGATGGATCCGAATGAAGTCTTTTTGATGGTTATTTCTGATATCGAAATGCCAGAGATGGACGGATATACGCTGACATCAATGATTCGGGAAGATGAGCGTACTCGGGATTTGCATGTTGTATTGCATACCTCATTGTCTGGTGGATTCAACGTTTCCATGGTTAAAAAAGTGGGAGCGAACGGGTTCCTTGCCAAGTTTGATCCGAACGAGCTTGCAGAGGTGGTTGTGAGACGTATCAGACAAGTTGAAGGTGGTAGCTGAGCCTGTGGAAAAGGATAATCTTCTTGCGCCGCTGAGTCGCCGGAATTTCCAGATTAGTAATCAGGAATTTGAGCGCTTCAGTCGTTTTCTGGAAGACAGCTGTGGGATATTGCTGGCTGGACATAAGCAATATCTGGTGCAGAGCAGATTAGGCAAAATTATGCAGGATCAAGGTTGTGAGACCTTGACTCAGCTTGTTGATCGACTCTCCTCGCCCGCCGGAATGGCGCTAAAAGAGGGGGTTATTGATGCGATGACCACCAACGAAACGTTATGGTTTCGTGATGCGCATCCGTTCGAGATACTGAGAGACAAAATTTTGCCTGAGCGGGTCGCTGAAAATTCGGCGGGACGTTTGCGTATCTGGTCTGCAGCCTGTTCCACAGGACAAGAGCCTTATTCGGTGAGCATGATCTTGGATGAGTTTAAACAGCTTCATCCAGGGTTGTTGCGCGGTGGGGCTGAGATTGTCGCGACCGATATTTCCAGTAACGTGCTTTCCCGGGCAAAAGGTGGGGAGTATGAAATGCTGGCTATTGGTCGAGGATTATCCAAGGAGCGTTTGCATCGCTTCTTCTCGGACCGTGGTGACGGCTGCTGGTCTGTTAATCCTGATATCAAATCCAGGGTTCGGTTTAACAGTTTAAACCTGCTGGGTTCATACACTAGTTTGGGACAGTTCGATGTTGTGTTTTGCCGCAACGTTCTGATCTACTTTTCGACAGAACGAAAAATCGAGATCCTCAGAAAAATTCATAAGACCCTGAAACCCGGCGGTTACCTGTTATTAGGAGCCTCGGAATCCCTGTCAGGTCTGAACGACTGTTATAAAATGATCCATTGCCGTCCCGGCATTATCTATCAGGCAATCTGATAGAGCCTCTTGCCGCTTGGCGGCAAGAGGGCGGTAGGTTGTTGCCGCATTCCTCTCGTTTTACCGTATTAAAAATTCTTAATATCCCGTAAATAGGGTCTTTTCTCTAATTGGCATTGTTTTTGCTTTTTCTGTCTTAGATTCATTCCAGAGGCAAGGTTATGGCAATTTCTTTCGATAAAGCACTAGGTATTCATGATGACGCGATGTTGTTGCGTAGTCAGCGTGCTGAAGTGATCGCAAATAATATTGCCAATGCGGATACACCGAACTATCAGGCACGGGACATTGATTTTAAAAGTGTTCTGTCAGGTATTTCGAGTGACCCTAAGCTGCAGGTTGCAAAAACGGATGGCGGTCACGCCTCTGGGTTCCTGAATCCTGATATGGCGGCGGATCTGATGTATCGGATCCCGTCTCAAGCATCGGTGGATGGAAATACTGTAGAAGTACAAGAAGAGATGGCGAGCTACACTGAAAATGCCTTGGCTTTCCAGTCTTCTTTTACGTTTGTAGACAAAAAATTCAAAGGCTTGATGGCCGCCATTAAGGGTGAATAAGCATGTCGCTGAGTAATGTATTTGGTATCGCAGGGTCGGCAATGAATGCTCAGACTGTGCGTCTGAACACCACCGCAAGTAACTTGGCGAATGCTGAGAGTATCAGCTCCAGCGTAGACGAAACCTACCGGGCGCGTAAGCCAGTATTTTCGTTGAAGGCTGCAGATCTGGACGCTCCGTTTGCACAGAGTGATGTAACTCAGGCGCAAGGCGTAGAGGTGCTGGGTATTGTTGAAAGCGATGCGCCATTGCGTCAGGAGTACAACCCGAATCACCCGATGGCTGACGAAGAGGGGTATGTGTATTACCCCAACGTCAATGTCGTGGAAGAGATGGCGGACATGATCTCGGCGTCACGCTCTTTCCAGATAAATGCTGAAATAATGAACACTGCCAAGCAGATGGTACAGCGTACCTTGTCTCTGGGTCAGTAATAGAATTTGAAACCTGAGGGTATAAGCCATGGCTGATATTAATGGCGTAAACCAAAACACCAACGTATTTGAACAAATCAATACGAAGAATACGCAGAACTCATCGGCGGCTGGGAAATCTGAATCGCAGCAAACCAGCGATATGTTTATGCAGCTGATGATTGCTCAGCTTAAGAACCAAAGCCCCACCAGTCCGGCTGATACATCTGATTTTATGCAACAGATTTCCAGTATGAGTACTGTGGAAAACATTGCGAATTTGAATGTATCAGTGGAGAAAATGAGTAGCTCCCTGATGACCAGTCAGGCGGCGTTGCAGGCGTCGTCCATGGTCGGGCAAACCGCATACATTAAGACGGATAAGGGCGTGGTTTCAGGTGAAGAGGGTGTTAAGGGCGTCGTGTCTTTGCCCTCGAGTGCATCTGATGTGCGTATTTCGGTATATGACAAATCCGGAACGTTGGTTGATCGCTTTTCCTTAGGTGCTCAGGCTGCGGGGGATCATGATTTTGTCTGGCAAAAAGAAGGGACTGCTGCCGGTGAATATCGTGTGGTTGCCGAAGTCGAAGATGGTGATACGTTTAAGGTTGCGGAGAGCTTTATTGGTTATCCGGTTAACAGTGTCACGCTGGGGCAGAGCGGTATTGGCATGACAATTAATACTGATGCTGGATCCGTTAGCATGAGTGATGTGCGACAGCTTGGTAAAGCTTAGGAGATAACAATGGCAGGGTTTAATACAGCAATTACCGGTCTGAAATCAGCTCAAACAGATCTGGACGTCACCGGCAACAACATAGCAAATGCAAGCACCGTTGGTTTCAAAGCGTCTCGCACACAATTTGGCGATCTGTACGCGACCGCTGTTGTTGGTGCCGGATCCAGTAATACGCCCGGAGCCGGTGTAACGGTCAGCGGTATCGCGCAGGATTTTAGTAGTGGCACAGTGGAATTCACCAATTCCAACCTTGATTTGGCGATTAATGGCAGTGGTTTCTTTCAGCTAGATGATGGTAAGGGTGGCGTTACTTATACGCGTGCAGGTTCCTTTGAGTTGGATAAAGAGGGTTTTATCGTTTCAAAGAATGGTAAGAACTTGCAGGGATACGGTCTTGACGCGAAAGGTAATCAGCTGCCCTTGCGTGATTTGGCGGTTGATCAAAAAGAAAGCCTACCGCATGCAACTGAAAATATCGGATTGTCTTTCAATATAGATTCTACACTGGACTCTTCTAAGCTTGCGGCCGTGTACGACAAGAACAACGCTAACTCTTTCAGCTATACCTCCACGATAGAAACGTTTGATAGTTTGGGTAATGCGCAGAATATTAAGTTTAACTTTGCCGAACAGCGGCCTGTTCGCGAAGTTTACACGTTTCAGCCGACGCAAGCTGCTGTTGGAGAGGTTCCGGTCGATGACTCCGGTGATCCAAACGCGAAGAATGCGCGACAGATAGACATATCCGGTGTGGGCATCAAATGGGAAGAAGTATTGCCAGCTCTAACACCTAAAGTTTATAAACCCGACGCTGCGTCTATTGATGCATTAGAAGTAAAAGATCCTCGTATTGACGCAGATACCATCAGGTTTTCAGTTGGTGCGGCTGCGCCAGCGACAGCTCCTGTTCTGTTTATGGAGTTTAACTCTGAAGCCAGTGCTACAGGGGATCTGATCATTGCTCAGGAAGGCACGGGTGAGCTAAAAGCGACCAATCTTGCAGACGGAGAGCCTGCAACTCGTAAAGCGAACAAAATACAGTCCTTTGTTATTCATGATGACAGTGGTATCGCGACTCCAGTTAAGTTTACGGCAGCGGGTAAGCTAGCTAATGAAACAACACTGACTTTTGGTGGCGTTAGTATTCCGCTCGATACGAAAATGGGCCCTGATGATGTGGGTGAAGCTATCGCCAATGCGCAGCAGAAAATCATCGAACTGAATCCAAAAATTGAAGCGGTTCAATACAATACGGCTTCTAATACGGTGTACGTCACTTGGACAGCGGAAGCTGGGGAGGTCGACGACCTCATACCGACAGATACAAATTCTCTGCTGACCGGCGCATCCACCTCGCCAGAGCCCGCTTCGCAAAAAGGTGACAACAGCTTTATGAGTGTCTATCGGATGTACAGCTATCTGAATGACTCTCAACAGTTGAACGTCGGTAAGCGCGTTGACCCGGGTGAGTCGGGTTTTGATGCTAAGAAGACCGAGGTGGGTCCGGTTATTATCAAGTTTGATACGACCAACGGGACGCTGAAATCGATTAACGGTGAAACCATTGCATCCGGCGGTGCGGTGCCTAAACTCACCATCTTGGGCGCTGACCCTGCGAATCCAGATGACACCTTGCTGCCTACCGATACCGATAATCTAAAAGGTTTGCAGCTGGATATTACGGGTGCCAGTCAGTTTTCTTCTGCATCTATCGTGAAGAAGCAGACACAGGATGGTTACACCAAAGGTGATTTGATCGGCGTATCGTTTGAAGAAACGGGGCAGATGGTTGCAAGCTTTAGTAACGGTCAGCGTCAGAATCTTGGTTTGGTGGCGATTGCGACATTTGAAAACCAGTCTGGATTGCAGCCTAGCGGTGATACTGAGTGGTTGGCCTCTCTGACGTCTGGGCAGGCGATTCTCAACCCGCCCGGCACGGGGCTGAACGGTACGTTGAGATCTGCAGCGCTTGAACAATCCAATGTGGATCTTTCCGAAGAGTTGGTTAGCTTGATTGAAGCGCAACGTAACTTTCAGGCGAACTCTAAGACCCTGGAAACACTGAATACAGTGACGCAGAATATTTTACAGATCTGACGACAGAGTTTGTTTGACTACGAAATTAAGAGGCCTTTGGCCTCTTTTTTCGTTTTTGGCGCATATATTGCTAATACCTATGAAGCGGCAATCCTGACGATATGGGAATGGGTATGGATAAAGTGCTTTATATAGGTATGAGCGGTGCGCGAGAGAATATGCTCTCGCAACAAGCGCATGCCAACAACTTAGCCAATGCAACAACCACCGGTTTTAAGGCTGATCTGGCGCAAGCCCGCGCTATGCAGGTTTTTGGCGAAGGGCATCCGTCTCGTGTTTATGCCATGAGCGAGCGTCCGGCAACCAATACTGATTCAGGCACACTCATTGAAACCGGTCGTCAGCTGGATGTTGCGATTCAGGGTGAAGGTTGGATTGCTGTTCAGGCCCCTGACGGTACCGAAGGTTATACCCGTGCAGGTGAGCTGCAGATTGATGCCCAGGGGCGGATAGTGACCGGCAGTGGTTTGCCGGTTATCGGCAATGGCGGTGCGCCTATTACCTTGCCACCCATTGAGCAGATCGATATTGCTAACGACGGCAGCATTACTGTACGTGAGCAGGGCACAGCAGCTACAGAGTTGATCCTTGTGGATTCGATCAAGATGGTGAAGCCAGAGCCTGGCACGTTGTTTAAAGGAGTGGATGGCTTGATGCGTACCGATAATCAGCAACCGCTGATACCCGCGTTGGATGTGCAGATTCGTTCTGGTTATCTGGAGTCGAGCAATGTGAACGGTGTCAGCGAGCTGACAGGCATGATTACGCTGGCTCGCCAGTTTGAAATGCATGTCAAAATGATGAAAACCGCTGAAGATAATTCCACCGCAGCGACCAAAATTTTGCAGCTGAGCTGATATAGAAACGGATACCGGAGAATAAAAAATGCATGGTGCTTTATTCGTAGCAAAGACAGGTTTGAGTGCACAAGATACGTCGCTCAAAGTTATCTCAAACAACCTGGCAAACGTTTCTACTGTTGGTTTTAAGAAAGATCGAGCGGTATTCGAAGATCTGTTGTATGAGATCCGGCGCCAGCCGGGGGCTCAGTCTGCAGAGGACTCTCAGTTACCTTCTGGTTTGCAGGTCGGTAGCGGTGTCAAAGTTGTAGGTACTCAGAAGCTGTTTAGCACGGGTACGATGGAGGTCACCGAACAAGCCTTTGACATGGCCATTAATGGCCGGGGTTTTTTCCAGGTGACATTGCCTTCCGGTGAGATCGGGTACACCCGAAATGGGCAGTTTCATCTGAACGCTGACAATCAGCTTGTCACCGCTGAAGGTTATCTGCTTGAGCCGGCTATTACGTTGCCTGCGGAAACGACTAACTTCACGGCAGGTGGTGACGGTGTTTTGTCCGTAACAACAGCGGGCAGTTCTGTATCAACGCAGATCGGTCAGTTACAGGTTGCCGATTTTGTTAACCCGGCGGGTTTGCAAGCTATGGGGCAGAATCTGTTTTTGGAAACGACAGCTAGCGGCGCGCCGGCCCTTAACAATCCAGGGACTGCAGGTAGCGGTATATTGCGTCAGGGAACGCTGGAGACCTCTAACGTGAATGCGGTAGAGGAACTGGTCACGATGATAACGACTCAGCGCGCTTATGAGATGAACTCAAAAGTGATCTCTACGGCAGATGAAATGCTCTCCTTCGTGAGTCAGCAGCTCTAATAATTAGCACGAGCAGGTGAATATGATGAAGACTCAGGTGAAATGGATGGTAGGGCTGGTGGCTCTGATCTCACTGACAGGCTGTGTGCAAAAAGTCGCGAAGCCAAACAACCCTTATTACGCACCGATTACCCCTCAAAATCTGCAATCTGTCCGTCCGGTTACTGGCTCGATCTATAGCGTGTCAACCAATCGGGATATCTACGGAGATGGTCGTGCTACGCGTATTGGGGACATTATCACCGTTCTTCTGACTGAGCGTACCCAGTCTTCAAAAAGCGCCAAAACATCATATGATAAAGAAACCCAGATTAACCTACCTCAGCCGACCATTTTAGGGCGTGGATTGAGCGCTTTCGGCAACCCGATAGGTGTTAGTCAACCCAATGCAAAGTCTGAGTTTGAGGGCGAAGGTCAGTCGGATATGAGCAATAGTCTAAACGGCAATATTACAGTGACCGTTCATGATGTATTGCCCAATGGTAGTTTAGTTGTCAGAGGGGAAAAATGGTTAACCCTCAATCAAGGGGAAGAATATATTCGTGTCAGTGGTTTGGTTAGGCCGCAGGATATTGATCAGGATAATAGTATTGCTTCCACAAAACTGGCGGATGCGCGTATTGAGTATGCGGGTAACGGTGCAATCAATGACACCAATGCATCGGGTTGGTTGACACGTTTCTTTATCGGTCCATTTTGGCCGCTTTGAAGGAGATTGATGATGAAACGTCTGTTATCTGTTCTGGTAATGCTGAGCTTAATCTCTCCGCTTGTGTTTGCCGATCGTCTGAAAGATATGGTGAGTATCGCGGGTGTGCGTTCCAACCAATTAGTGGGGTATGGATTGGTTGTGGGTTTGGACGGTACGGGCGACAAAACCAGTTTCACCTCTCAGACGTTTCGTAACATGTTGAATAACTTTGGCTTGGTGTTGCCTCCAGGCACTGACCCTCAGTCAAAAAATATAGCGGCCGTTGCGATCCATACCGATCTGCCTGCGTTTTCCAAACCCGGTCAGAAAATTGATGTGACCGTGTCGGCACTGGGGAACGCGAAGAGTTTACGTGGTGGCACGTTGCTGATGAGTACGCTCAAAGGCGCAGATGGACAGGTATACGCCGTCGCTCAAGGTAACCTGGTTGTTTCAGGTTTTGGTGTTCAGGGCGCGGACGGTTCGCGTTTGTCATTGAATGTGCCCAGTGTCGGTCGTATTCCGAATGGTGCGACGGTAGAGCGTGCAGTACCCAACGCCTTCAGTCAGGGTGACAGCATGGTGTTGAACCTGAATTATCCTGATTTCACCACCGCGCGTCGGGTTGCTGAGCAGATCAATGGGCTGTTGGGTGACGGTGTTGCCAGTGCGCTGGATGCCACCTCAATTCGGGTGCGTGCCCCAAGAGACCCTGCACAACGTGTTTCTTTTGCATCCGTGCTTGAAAATTTGCAGGTTACCCCCGCTCAGGAAATTGCCAAAGTCATCATTAATTCCCGTACCGGGACTATCGTGATCGGTCAGAATGTACGCGTGTCGCCTGTGGCGATTACTCATGGTGGGCTGACGGTATCCATCACCGAAGAGCAAGATGTTAATCAGCCTAATCCTCTAGGGGGCGGTCAGACGGTTGTGACACCACGTACGGGCATTGAAGTCGACGAAGGTTCAGGCCATATGTTCGAGTTTTCGCCGGGTACGAACCTGCGGGATATTGTTGAAGCTGTGAATCAGGTCGGGGCTGCACCGGGTGATTTGATGGCAATTCTTGAAGCGTTGAAGCAAACCGGCGCGCTCAAAGCTGAATTGATAGTGATCTGATTATGAATATTAAACCGACCGGCGGCAGCGGCAACCACAGTGCGTTATATACCGAACTCAACGAGCTGAACAAAATTAGCCGGTTGGCGAAGGATGATAACGAAGCCGCGTTGAAGCAAGTGGCTCAGCAGTTTGAGCAGGTGTTTATGTCCATGCTCATGAAAAGTATGCGTGAAGCGAATAAAAGCTTTGGCGAAGACAACTTTATGAACAGCAGCCAGAGCCAGTTTTACGAAGAGATGCTGGATAGCCAGATGACGATGGAACTGGCCCAGGGCGGTGGAATGGGCTTGGCGGATGTCATCGTGAAGCAGCTATCTCGTCAGGCAGATCTGCCAATGAGTGGTGAAAGCGCTGACGATGAGAGCAAGGATAAGAACTTCCAGCTATCGAAAGCAGAACGCATGTTAAACCGGGCATTTGATACGACGGGTAATCTGGCGGCGAACACCATGCTGACAAATGCGAGCACGAGTGGTGAGCAGACACCGGAGGTTCCCGATGTGCTGCTATCGAGTCTGACTGCGGCTCCGGCCCAGACAGAAAAGGCGGATTTAATCCGTCAGCCATCATCCGCACAGTCTTATCCACAGCGTTTCGAATCACCAGAACAGTTTGTTGATGCTCTTATGCCATTGGCTAAGTCGGTTGCTGAAGAGATCGGTGTCGACCCCAAAGTCCTGCTGGCACAGGCTGCACTTGAAACAGGATGGGGTAAGCACCTGATTCAGCGAGGTGACGGTGGTAGCAGTCATAACCTCTTTAACATCAAAGCGGACAGCCGCTGGGATGGCGACAGTGTTGTGACCAGTACACTGGAGTTTCGTGATGGTGTCGCGCAGCGTGAGCGGGCGGCATTTCGTGCGTATGACGGTTATGAACAGAGCTTTCGTGACTACATCAGTTTCCTGAAAGACAGTCCGCGCTATCAGATAGCGCTGCAGTCTACCGCTGATCCGTCTGCGTATCTGAATCAGCTGCAACAGGCTGGATATGCGACAGATCCACAATATGCACAAAAGATCTCAAATATTCTGGCAGGTGACGTTTTTGCCTCTGCTCCATCAACTAAGGGAGAGGGGTGAACATCATGATTTCATCTTGCCATCAGCACAGTATCGGGGGAATGCACTATGGGCTTTAGTTTATTAGGACTGGGCGTACAGGCGACGCAGGCTAATAAGACGGCCCTGAGTGTCGTTGGCCATAACATCTCCAACGTTAATACACCGGGTTATAGCCGTCAGGTGGCAAACTTTACGACGCAGACCGATCAGCGTGGGGTGACGGTTGACAGTATCTCTCGTATTGCTGATGACTTTCTGACCCGGCAATTGTGGGCAGATACCGCGTCGTTTAACCGTTCCGATGTCTATGCGGATATGGCGGGGGAGCTGGATAATTTGCTGGCATCCGGCAATACCAGCATCTCCACCGCAATGGATAACTATTTCAAAGCCCTGCAAAACGCGGTGGATGACCCGACATCGTTGCCTAACCGAGAGTTGTTTGTTGCTGAATCAGAAGCGCTGGAAAGACGCTTCAATGACTTGAATACGGTGGTGATGCGCCAAAACGACGCGATTAACAGCAACCTTGATACGCTATCGAATCAGGTGTCAGTTCTCGCGTCTGATATTGCTAACCTTAACGGCAAGATTAGCTACGAGATTTCGTCCGGGCGTGATGCCAACGAGTTGCGCGACCAGCGAGATAATCTTGTTGAAGACATGTCAAAACTGATCGACGTCAGCGTTTTGGAGCAGGGGCGTGATGAATATTCGGTGTTTATCTCCAATGGTGAACCGCTGGTAATTGGTAATAAATCCAATGAACTGGTCTCTATTACCGGTGATCCGGATCCCACCAAAAAGCAGCTGGCTGTTAAGGTTGCTAATAATACGGTGGAGATTACTGATCGTATTGGTGGTGGTAAATTAGGTGGCTTGCTGGAGTACCGTAAGGAAGTTCTGGACCCTGCGATCAATGAGCTCGGCCGTATCGCCATCGCGTTTTCAGAAACCATGAATACTCAGCATAAGGCCGGTATGGATCTGGATGGGAATCTGGGAGGCCTGATCTTTAATGATGTTAACAGCGCTTCCTTAATGTCCAGCCGTCTGGCTGCCAACAGCAACAATGCATCCAAGCTTTCATCGGGGTACGTGAAAATCGTTGATGTTGCTCAGCTGCAGGCCAGCGACTACGAAATTACGTTTAATTCCAGTTCAACGCTTGAGATTGAGCGTATTAGCGACGGTCAACGCATTACGCTCGATAACCTGACGAAGGTGAATACACCAGAAGAGCTTGAGGGCAAGTCAGACGCTTACTATGCCGATTTTAGCCAAGGTGAGTTACAGATCGTCGTAGACGGCATCGAAATCAATATGGATGCGCAGAGCCGTTTTCAGGCACGCGATCGCTTTTTGATTCAACCGGTACGCACCGGTGCGGCTGATTTCGATACTGTGGTCAGCGATGGGCGTCAGTTGGCGTTGGCATCCCCTATAAGAATCAGTACATCTGCCGATAACACAGGGACAGGTGTTGCTGAGGTGAAGGTTACTGATCCCGCCGCAGCAACGTTTCAGTCTCAGGCAGAAACGATGAAGCCGCCAGTTGAGATTGTGTTTAACAATGCCACGCCATCGACGTATACGGTGTATGACATCACTGACCCTAATGCTCCAGTGCCGCATAAGCTGACCGGGCAGGGACCGTTGGTGGATCAGGTGTATACGCCGGGTCAGGCCATTGCGCTGGATGGTTACGAAATTACCATCACAAACCAGCCTAAGGCTGGGGATAAGTTTACTTTCGACTACAACAAAGGCGGTGTGTCGGATAACCGTAATGCACTTATGCTGTCAAATTTGCAGTTAAAAGATGTGCTCGAAGGTGGGTCTTATCAAGATATCTACGGTAGCTTGATTGAACGTGTGGGGAGTAAAACCAGTGTTGCGGCTATTAATCGTACCGCGTCAGAGGCTGTACTCAACTCTACGCAAGACAGCAAAGCATCGCTGGTGGGTGTGAACCTGGATGAAGAGGCCGCGAAACTGATTCAGTTTCAACAGGCCTATCAGGCATCGGCTCAGTTGATCAGTACGTCGCAGACGCTGTTCGACACGCTTCTGAATAGTGTTAACTAAGGGGAATTCAAAATGCGTATCTCTACCCGTCAGACCTTTTTGAACTCTGTATCTAACATGCAGAACTCCCAGTCGAAACTGGCTGATCTGCAAAATCAGATTGCTACGGGCAAAAAGCTTAATAAACCGTCTGATGACCCGGTTGCTGCGGCACAAGTTGTGAAACTGAACCGAGAGCTTGCACAGACGGAAAAATTTCAAGACAACATCGATGTGACACAACGTCGTCTTGAGCTTGAAGAGACGGTGCTAGAAAGCCTGAACAACACCACAACACGTATTCGTGAGCTAACGCTGCAGGCCGGTAATGGCATTGTCAGTGATGCGGATCGAAAGGCGATCGCCACAGAAATCAGGGGCTTGGTGGAATACAGTGCAGGCCTCATGAACACCCAGGATTCACAAGGTGAGTATCTGTTTTCGGGCAGTCAGGGTTTTGATAAGCCTTACGTACTCAATGGTGACGGCAGTTACAGCTACGTGGGTGATGACGGCAAGCGAATGATTCAGGTGGCACCAGAGCTGTTTGTGCCCTCTAACGATGCAGGCGAATACCTTTTCGAAGCCGCTACAGAAGCCGTAAGCGTTAAGTTTTTACCCGCCAATCCTTCCTTTATCACTGATATGGAAGTGGTTGATGAGGATGTCTTTGCCGCTTTTGCAAAAGGTAAGGGGGATTTGCAGTTTGAGGTGCAGCTGGATACGAGCCAATCAGTGCCAACGTATCAATATCAGTTTCGAGACAGTAATGGCGCAGTTGTGAATGGTCCTACTGCACTACCTGATATCGCGGCAGGTGAGACAGTAACAGTTCAGGGTTTGCAGTTTAAACTCACAGAACCCCCCGTTTCTGATTGGGTAGTGGATCAGCAGTTTAAGGGTGTAAAAGAACTCACCGTTGCTGACGCCAAAACGGCGACCGCGCTGGATACCGACATTGGTGATATCACGCTCACATTTGATCCCGCGAACAATGAATTTGATCTGACCAATAGTCTGGGCAACCCGGTCACCATTGATGGCAAAGTTCAAACTGATATCAAATATACGCCTGAATCTGACCTGTTGGTGGGAGGCTACCGCCTTAAGTTAGGTACGCCGGTGGTCGGAGACAGTGTCACCTTAGGTTTGCCGTTGCAGCAGCTTTCACCGGTTTCAAAAATCGAAGTGACTGATAAAACTCAATACGCTGCCGCAACTGCAGATATGACGGCGGTATTGCCTGCTGTGGCAGGCCTGGGTGAAATCAGCATCCGGTTTAATATGCCTGCCAGCACTTACGACCTTTTGGATGGCAGTGGTGCGGCCTTTATGACTGGCGTTGCATTGCCCGCAACACCAACAACAATCGCTTTGGAACGGCCTGATGCGCCCAATCCAAATATCCCTTTGGGGATCTCGTTAACGGTAAATAAAGCGCCGACAGATCAGGATATTGTGAAGCTTGAGGTGCCTGCGCACACTGAAACGGCGTTTCGTCCTGAAGAAAAACGGCAGAATATCCTTAACGTGGCCACACAGCTTGCGACTGTTCTTGAGACTCCGGTAGAAAATGACGAACAGCGTGCCGCGCTGAAAACGGCAGTAAGTGACACGCTCAGTAAGTTGGATCAAGTCAGGGAGCGCAATCTTGAAGCCCGAACAACCATTGGCTCACGCATTAACGCATTAGACAACACCAAAACGTCCAATGAAGATTTTAAGCTTTTCTCTAAGACGGCGCTGTCCAGCCTTGAAGATGTTGATTTCGCAGAAGCGATCAGTGAGCTGAAACTGGAAGAGGCTATTTTGCAGGCGGCTCAGGCAAGCTTTGTGAAAATACAGGAATTAAGTCTGTTTAGCTTTATTCGCTAATGACTGCCTGTACTTACCGTACAGAGTAAAACGTAAGGCAGACGAGCTCTGCCTTTTGATGTGGGACGTGGGGAAAATCGAGAAAGGGCCGGTGAACGGCCTGTTCTGTCTAGTTGTAGTCGGATCCTGGAACTTGGAAAGGCTCAGTCGCAGCAAATGATAGTCAGGTGCTGATTGCTTTTTTATTTATCAGCGGCCGTTGAAACCGTAAGCTTTTTGCATCGCTTTACCGCGTGATACTTTGCCATGTTCTGAGGTGAGCGAATCTCTGCGCTGACGCACCAATAGTTCACATTTCTTTTCCAGTGCTCTGCTTTCCTGCAGCAGCTGCGAGATTAATTCGCTATCCATTTTTTTGAGCTGTGCCGTTGGCTGTTTTTCAATCTGGCGTATCAGCGCAGCTCTAACCGTTTGTGTTTCTTCCAATAAATCCCACGCACCTTCCTCAGCCTGAGACAGCAATTTTTGTGATTGTTCGAAAAGTTCTTGTGCCAGATCAATCATTTATCCAGTCCAACATAAAATGTTTGTAAAGCACAGTGTGCGCCTGCCGATAAGTAATATCAACGACCGAGTAATAGCCCTCCTAATAAAAAGGAAAAAAGTGCTAAAGCGCTGAAACGGGTGGTCGATAACTAAATCAAGCATTCGTTGGGTGAGCATTAAACACCCAATCAAGAATTTAAAAAGCGGCCGGTCAGACCAGGCTGATTATGAGGAGAAAATCTCATGGCAATGGTAATTAATTCAAACATCATGTCGCTGAATGCTCAGCGTAACCTGTCTACTGCTCAGGCAGACCAGAACCAAGCGATGGAGCGTCTGACCAGTGGTAAACGAATCAACTCTGCAGCAGATGATGCAGCCGGTCTGGCGATTTCCAACCGTATGACCTCTCAGATCAACGGTCTGAACCAGGCGGTACGTAACGCCAACGACGGTATCTCTTTAATCCAGACAGCAGAAGGCGCGCTGGATGAGTCCACCAACATCCTGCAGCGTATGCGTGAACTGTCCGTGCAGTCTTCCAACGGTACTTACGACAGTGGTAACCGTGACACGCTGAACGCTGAGGTACAGCAGCTGATAAAAGAGCTGGACCGTATCTCTGAGACTACCAGCTTTAACGGCCAGAAAGTTCTGGACGGCAGTTTGGGTAACATTGACCTGCAGGTAGGTTCCGAAGCCAACGAAACGATCGGTTTTGAAATTGATAAGATGGATGCCAAGTCTTTGGGCCGCGGAGAAGGTGCGGTTGGTGACGGTACCTTTACACTGGCGGTTGAAACATCAACAGCGCAGAGTGGTGCCTCAGGTAGCCTGAGTACCCTGAATGCTGATGACCTGACCCTTAATGGTGTCACTGTTCCGGCATCAGAAACCTCTTCTGATACGGTTTCCTCGTCGGATAATGCTGCATCTGCAATCTCGACTGCGGCCGCGATTAATAGTATCTCGGGCCGGACGGGTGTGGTGGCGGAAGCTAATGCGACAACTGCAACGCTCAATTTGGGCGGTGCATCATCAGCCACGGCGCTGCAAGCGGGTGACCTTGTTATTAATGGGGTTGATATGGCAGCAGCCAGTGGTATTACTGCAACCTCCGATGGTTTAGCAGAGCACATAAATACGTTCTCAATGCAAACAGGTGTTCGGGCTGAGAATAACGCTAATGTATTGACTTTTACTGCTATAGACGGCCGTAACATCGAAGTGGCGTCTGATGGTGCGGTGACCAATCTTACTACCCTTGGAGCAACCGATTCTGTTGCAACAGGTACAGTTACTCTTCGCTCCAATGAAGAGTTCACGATCGGTGGGAATACCCCCGAATATGTTGGGCTGGACGAAAAAACAGTGGCGGCTAACGAGACGGTTGCGTTGCAGGAGACCGTTGCTGCTATCACAGTGAGTGATTTGCAGATAACTAGTTCGAATGGTGGCGATGCCCTAAGTTTTGATATTAATGGGGCGACTATTACAGCCACTACAACCGCTGCAGATGCTACTACAGCAGATGCTTTAGTTGTGGCTATCAACGATGCTGCGGAGGGGACTGGCGTCACCGCTGCCATTGATCCGGCAGATGATAATCAGATAGTCCTGAGCGCAATAGGTGATCTGGACATTACAAATGTTTCTACAGATGCTGGTAGTGCGAGTATAACAAGTGCGTCTTTAGCTATTAATGCATCTAACAACGTAGGGACGGAGCAAAGTGCTTCTGTTCAGGAAACTGACGGTACTAACTTCGACCGGATGACGAACGGCGATCTGACCGTTAACGGTTATAACGTTGACTTTGATAATGTGCCAGTTATCGACGGTACCAATGAAAAATCTTTTGTTGGTGATCGCGCCAGTGCTCAACATACTGCATTGTCGATTAACAATACCGAAGGCCTGAAAGACGAAGTTGTCGCGACAGCGAAGACTGAAGCCAATTTAGGTAAAGTGTCGGCTGACGCAGCTCTGGATGCTAACTTCGGTCTGGTGGTTAATGGCGACTTTATTGATCTGGACGGTGAGGTTAAGGACAGTGATGCCAGCGGCAATCTGGTTGGCCAGCTGAATGCGGCGTTTGAATCGTCTAGCAGCGCCGATGTGAACGGTCTGGTCGCCAGTGTTAATGACAGCGGGGAACTGCTGATAACCGCCGATGATGGCCGTAACATCACTGTGCAGACCTACGATGCTGCGACTACTGAGGTTGAGGTTACTGCTAATGGGGGGGCCACTGTTGATGCTGCGGTAAACTCTGACAGCTTCCTGGCGAGCTTTGATGTAACTGCACAGAATGCGGTCACTGCTAAAGGTACAGTAACCTTGGAAGCGAAAACAGGTCATACCGTGGGTGAAATTGGTGGTGACAAGCGTTCGTTGGCGGGCATTGATGCGGGGGCTGATGCCGTTGCCAATATCGATATCTCGACTGTTGAAGGTGCGCAGGCGGCCATCGACTCTATCGATAATGCGCTGGAGTCTGTAAACGAAACCCGCTCTGAGCTGGGTGCGGTGAATAACCGTCTGGACTTCACTATCAATAACTTGTCCAACGTATCTGAGAATGCGTCTGCAGCACGGTCCCGTATCGAAGATGCAGACTTCGCAGCTGAATCTGCCAACCTGTCCCGTGCACAGGTACTACAGCAGGCCGGTTCTGCGATGTTGGCTCAGGCGAACGCTGCTCCACAGCAGGTACTGTCACTGCTTCAGTAATAATCAGCCGTAACTAAAACTGCCCGGTCGCAAAGGCCGGGTGGTTTCCACCATCAAACAGGAGGTGAGTGATGGCTATCGAATCCGTAAACGCTGCAGCAGGTGCAGCCTCCTCAGCACAGCAAACATCCTCGCAACAGGCT
Source organism: Pontibacterium sinense (assembly GCF_015209595.1). Taxonomy (GTDB): domain Bacteria; phylum Pseudomonadota; class Gammaproteobacteria; order Pseudomonadales; family Balneatricaceae; genus Pontibacterium; species Pontibacterium sinense. The sequence goes on from NZ_JADEYS010000003.1 coordinate 27,608, forward strand.
GATCAAACTCAGCAACAAGTCCAGCAAGCTCAGAAAGCTGAACAGGCTCAGAAAGTCTCTGATCAGGAAGTCCGCGCGAAAGAAGCGCTTCAGGAGTCGGAACAGGTGTCCGCTGAAGAACTACAGGCGGCGATTGATCGTCTGAATGAGTTGATGAAGGATGGTCAACGGTCTCTTGCCTTCAGTGTCGATGAAGAGCTTGGTGAAGTTGTTGTTAAGGTAATGGATACCAAAACCGAACAGCTGATCCGTCAAATCCCCAATGAAGAATCATTAAAATTTGCAAAAAACCTTGAAGGGGTTTTAGGTGTGATTTTTAATGACCGTGCTTAGCAAAGAAAACGCACAAAATTAGGTCTGGAGATACATCATGGGTAGCAACGTTATATCATCGTTGAACGCAGGTTCAGGGATTGATACTAAAAGCCTGGTTGAGGGCTTGGTAAAGGCGGAAAAAGGGCCTAAGGAACAGCTACTCACTTCTCGTCAGACCAAGTTGGAAACTCAGATTTCTGGATACGGTACCTTTAAAAGTATCTTAAGTGAGTTTAAAACAGCGATAAAACCCCTATCCGATGCCGATACGTTTAAAGCACGGGCGGTCTCTTTCCCGGATACTGATATCATTTCACCCTCAAAGCTGGATGCAGATGCTCAAGTTGGTAGCTTTCAGGTTGAGGTGCTTGGGGTTGCTCAATCTCAGAGCTTAGCATCAGCTGCAATCGATGATGCGGACGCCGCTTTAGGGGCAGGCTCTCTTACCTTTCAATTTGGCTCTTGGGCCGCTTATATCGAAGATAATAACAATCCCTTTGCCGTGAATGCAGATAAAGAATCACTCACCATTGAGTTGGATGCAGATGATTCCCTGAATGACCTGGTGCAGAAGATCAATGATTCTGACACTGGCTTGCAAGCCGCTATTGTTCAGGATGAAGGTAAGTATAAATTTCTTCTTACGGCGCCTTCGGGTGAAAACAATGCGGTTAGTATTGCGGCGACAGGTGCGCTATCTCAGTTCTCTTTTGATGGAACCGATACTCACATGAAGCAGCAGCAGGTTGCTGCTGATGCGTCTTTAAAAGTGAATGGTCTGTCAGTCTCCAGGGAATCTAATGAGATCGAAGACGTTATTCAGGGGTTAACCTTTTCTGTTAATAAAGCCAGTGCAGGCGAGAAAATAAACTTCTCCATTTCAGAAGATAAATCGACGGGCGAAAAAGCCGTTCGGGATTTCGTAGAAGCATATAACACACTCTATGAAACGATGAAGAACCTCACGGGTAACAAGAAGGCCGACGAGGATGATGAGAACAAAACCTTAGGTTCTCTCTCATCGGATGGTACCGCGAAAGGTATGGTATCTCAGCTGCGGGAGATGCTAACGGGGTCTGTTGCAGGCTCAGATAGTAGTTTTGATGCGTTAACGTATTTAGGTGTCCGTACACAGCAAGATGGCAAACTTGAAATCATTGAGGATGATTTTAAGGCGGCCATCAAAGATAACTTCGATAAAATCGGTGAGTTGTTTGCGCCAAATTATTCGGCGACCAATTCTAATATTTCGGTAACGGCAGGCTCTTATGTTGAGAAGGCCGTTGCGGGCACTTATGTTGTAGAAGTCACCGCCGAGCCTGCCAAAGGGTATGTGTATGGAACCCAGTTGGACGCTAACTTCTCTTTAAATACGGCGTCAGATGACTATAGCTTTACGATCAATGTCAACGGAACTGAGTCGAATAGTATCTCTTTGCCAGCCAATAAAGCGTATGCCTCAAAGGATGCGATGGCGGCAGAACTGCAAAGCCTGATTAACGGTGACAGTAAGCTAAAAGCCACCGGTATCGCGGTTGATGTGATCCATAATAACAGCAGTCCCCCTGGAAATTTCGAATTTGTCTCCCGACAGTACGGTGATTCGTCTAAGGTCAGTTTTTCTGCGACGGGTGCGGGTATGGCGAAGATGGGTATTACCGATGCCTTAACCGGAGTTGCGGGGGTTGATGCGGCAGGTACCATTGATGGCAAAGCTGCATTTGGCGCCGGTAATGTGCTTTTGCCAAAAGTGGATAGTGATCCTTATGGTTTGAACTTTACAGTTGGCGCGGGCAGTCTGGGGACTAGTAGCGTAACCTTTGGGCGTGGTCTGGCGGGTGAGTTATCGCTGCTGATTGATAACTTCCTGACGGGTGATGGCGGTATCGCATCCCGGGAAAAAAACATCAACGAGCAGATTGATGGTATCAAGGAGGATAAAACCGACCTTGATACCCGAATGAGTAAGCTGGAGATACGTTTGACCAACCAATTTCAGGCGATGGAACGTATTCTTTCATCTCTGAAAAATTCCGGTAATTCGTTGGACGGCCTTGTAGATCGCTTGCCATTTACAGCGAAAAAATAATTTTTTGGTAGAGCCGAGTATCAACTCCGCTTTGTCTATTCATCTCTTTTGATTAGGTCAGTAGTAATGAGTGTTAATCTGAATGCTTTAAAGCAGTATCAAAATGTCGACCTTCGGGCTACTGCAGAAACGGCGTCTCCGCATAAGCTTATAGAGATGTTGATTGACGGTGCGTTGGGTGCAATGGCGAAAGCCAAAGGTGCAATTGAGCGCGGCAGCATCGAAGAGCGTACCCAGCATGTGAATAAAGCGGTTGAGATTGTGATTGGGTTGCGCGGATCCCTGGATCATGAGAAGGGTGGAGAGGTGTCCGGTAATCTGGATTCTCTTTACGAATACATGACACGCACGTTAATGCTGGCTAATCGTGAGAACGATGGGGAGCGTGTACAGGAGGTCATGAACCTGATGCTGGAGATTAAGCAGGGTTGGGCAGGAATGCCTGAAGACGTTAAGCAAGGCAAGGCTGCTGCTGAAAACGCTTAATATAAGTTGTTTCGCTTCCTCTAAGAAAAATGGCGTGCTCCTTAGGTGCACGCCATTTTTTTATGCATAAACATTGTGATCTGATGGCAGTTCTTCCTCCGCGCTTGCTTCAGGAGAGCAGGGATTTTGACGATTGAATGTTTTGGTGTGCCAAAAAGTTGACATTCTGCTGTTTGGTGAAATACTTCATCTAATGATTTTTTGACGCTTAGCCACTGTGATGACTCAATCAAACCTTAATTTGGTGTACGTGGATGACGGCGGAGATGGCTATTTGCCATCCTGTGCGGGTTTTCTGCAGCTACCTTTACAGCATTTCGATTACCCCCTCTGGCTGCAAAATGCAGATCAACTGGACGGCATTGATTCACCGGTGCTGTTGCTCGGGGCTTGCCGCACACCGATCGCTGTAGATCGAATGCTGATCCAGCTGGCCGAAAACAACCCCGATATGCCGGTGCTCTTGTGTGGGCTGGCGAGAGAGGAGCTGGTGGCGCTGCCCGATGAGCTTAAACCGATGGTGGTGGGGGCGTTAACTGAGCAGTTCTCTTACGGTGAGCTGACGGATTTATTGCATAAGGCTCAGGTTTACCGCCAGCAGAAATCCAGCGGACAGCCGGTAATCGCGCCTAATGGCAGCAGTGTGCTGGGTGTCTCGGATGCCGTGATTCAGGTCCGGGCGATGATCAATAAAGTCGCGATGCGGGATGTCAGTGTGCTGATTACCGGCGAATCCGGCACCGGTAAAGAGGTCGTGGCACGCAATCTACATGAGCATTCTACGCGTCAGGGTGGACCTTTTGTGCCAATCAACTGTGGCGCTATTCCGGCTGAGTTGTTGGAAAGCGAATTGTTTGGTCATGAGAAGGGGGCGTTTACTGGGGCGGTGAATAGTCGGCCCGGACGGTTTGAACTGGCGAAAGGCGGCACCTTGTTTCTGGATGAGATCGGGGACATGCCGTTGAATATGCAGGTGAAAATCCTTCGTGTCATTCAGGAGCGGAAGTTTGAGCGTGTGGGTGGTACCAAGACACTGGATGCTGATGTACGCATCGTCGCCGCGACGCATAAAGATCTGGAGTTGATGATCGAAGAGAATGAGTTTCGGGAAGATCTCTACTTCCGCCTCAATGTTTTTCCTATCGAAATGTCCCCCCTGCGTGAACGTATTGAGGATATTCCTGTGCTGCTTGAGGAGATGGTACGGCGTGCCGATGCTCAAGGTTTAGGAAAGGTTATTTTCCACTCGAGTGCGCTGCGGTCACTGCAATTGCATCCCTGGCAGGGGAATGTTCGTGAATTATCCAATCTTGTTGAACGTTTAGTGATTATGTATCCCGATGGGGTGGTGGGTGTCTCTGAGTTGCCCGCTAAATTCCGACATATTGAAGAACCTGATCCCGATCGTTATCAACAGAAACTGGATTTCGGCCAGATTCCTGAGCGTCCGGCAGCGGAACCGGTCACTTCCGGTGAGTGCCTGTTGCCGGAACATGGCCTGAATATGAAAGAGTATTTAGAGCAACAGGAGCGGGCGCTAATTGAACAGGCCCTTGATAGTTGTGAGAGTGTGGTCGCACGTGCTGCCGAAAAGCTGCAGGTACGTCGGACCACATTGGTTGAGAAAATGCGTAAGTATGGCATTCAGCGGAAATAATGATTAATGGATAAGTGGGTTGCGGCAGAAGCTCGAATTGCCGAACTGGAAACACAGGTTTTGCAGCTGGAACAGCAGTTAGAAAAAGAGCGTCAGGCAGAGTCGGATGAGTCCAAACGGCTGGCCTCCAAAATGCGTCAGTTGCTTGATCTTCTTCCGGCGGGTGTTATCCAGATAGGTGGGGACGGTGTGATCTCCGACTGTAATCCGGCCGCTGAGGAGCTGTTGGGAAGTCAGTTGCGCGGTGAGTTGTGGATAGCTGTGATCCAGCGTTGCTTTGCACCGCGCAGTGATGATGGTCACGAGGTCTCATTACACGATGGCCGTCGGGTCAGTCTGGCAACACGGGCGATGGATAACGAACCGGGACAACTGGTGCTTCTGACCAACCTGACAGAAACACGATTGCTACAGGATCGCCTGTCTCATTATCAGCGTTTGTCTGAGATGGGACGGATGATGGCATCGCTGGCTCATCAGATACGTACGCCTTTATCGGCCGCCTTGCTGTACGTTGATCACCTGTCGCGCACAGATATCACCCTTGAGCAGCGCACCAAATTTACTGCTAAAGTGAAATCCCGTCTGACTCACCTCGAAAAGCAGGTGCGGGATATGCTGGTGTTTGCGCGTGCTGAAACCCGCTTGGATGATCAGCTCACAACGGAACAGTTGTTCAGTGATATAGAGGATCAGCTGGATGTGCCGTTAACGTCGTTTGATGCCGATTGTGACTGTATTAATCATGCGCCGGGATTATCCATTCAGTGCAACAAAGATGCATTGTTAGGGGCGATTATTAATCTGGTTGAAAATGCGTTGCAGGCGACAGGCGAAGGAGCTGAACTCACCCTGTCCTTGTCGACGGACAGCGGAAACCTGTGGATCAATGTTGAAGATCACGGACCGGGTATGGATGACGAAACGCTGAGTCGGGCGATGGAGCCCTTTTATACGACCAAGTCCCACGGTACCGGGCTTGGTTTGGCGGTTGCTCAGGTTGTGGCGATGGCACATCACGGTCAGTTCGAGCTTCAGTCGTCGCTGGGTGAAGGAACAACGGCGTCAATAATTATGCCAGCGCAGTCAGCTGGTTGAGTGGTATAGCGGTAGATAGAGTATATGACAGCCCGAATTCTGATTGTTGAAGATGACAGCGCGTTGCGAGAAGCGCTCTGTGACACCCTTGAGTTAGCCGGTTTCGAATATGTGGCGGCAGAAAGTGGTGAGGCCGCGCTGAGTTTGTTGGCTGAAACGCACGTTGAGATGGTTGTGACCGACGTTAATATGCCGGGGATTGACGGTCATCAGTTGCTGGAGCGGATTAAACAGTTGCAGCCGGGTTTGCCCGTTATGCTGATTACCGCCTTTGGACAGGTGCATAAGGCGGTCGAGGCCATTCAGGCAGGTGCAGTCGATTACCTGATGAAGCCGTTTGAGGCGCAAGCTCTGGTGGAGGCTGTGCGGCGCTACGCGCAGGGCTCCCTGAGTGTTGAAGAGTCTGAAGAGCCGGTTGCTGACGAAACCAGCAGTAAACAGTTGCTCCAACTAGCACGTCGTGTGGCCGCGAGTGATTCAACCGTGATGATTACCGGCGAATCAGGAACGGGTAAAGAAGTGCTGGCACAATATATCCACCGCCACTCTTCTCGCCGTAAAGCGCCGTTTGTCGCGATTAACTGTGCTGCTATCCCTGAGAATATGCTGGAAGCGACGCTGTTTGGTTATGAGAAAGGCGCGTTTACCGGTGCTTATGCCGCCACACCGGGTAAGTTTGAACAAGCGGATGGTGGAACCCTATTGCTTGATGAGATCAGCGAGATGGATCAGGGCCTACAGGCTAAGTTGTTGCGTGTGTTGCAGGAGCAGGAAGTTGAACGGCTCGGCGGCCGTAAACTGATCAAGCTGGATGTGCGTGTGTTGGCGACGAGTAACCGGAAGCTCGAAACCTATGTGGCGGATGGCAAGTTTCGGGAAGATCTATATTACCGTCTGAATGTCTTTCCGTTGCAGTGGAAGCCACTACGCGAGCGGCGAGCGGATATTGTCCCTTTGGCCGAACGGTTGTTAGCTAAATACTGTACCAAGATGGGGCGGGCACCTGCATCGTTCAGTGCGGATGCACAACAGGCACTGACGCAGCACAACTGGCCGGGCAATGTTCGGGAGCTGGATAATGTTGTGCAGCGTGCGCTGATTATGCAGGCCGGTACGGCAATCAGTGCGACCGACTTATTACTCAACCCTGACTCGGTCACTTCCGAACTGTGTAATCAGTTCGAGAATACTGAGGCAGACGTTGATGCGGATGATAACAATCAGCTCGGGGCTGATCTTCAGCAGCACGAATTTCAGCTGATTATCGATGCGTTGAAAGCAACGGGTGGAAGTCGTAAAACGGCAGCGGAAAACTTAGGGATCAGTCCTCGAACGTTACGTTACAAATTAGCCCGGATGCGCGAAGCGGGTCTGGATCTTGATAGATTGCTTGGAAAGTAGGGCCGTTTAGGGGATTGCGCTTTTTGAGGGTTTAAGGCGCGCTGAAGTTGTGGATTTAACGGCCTGAGAGGGTTTTTAGCGGCAAGATCAGCTCTGTTTAAAGACCTTGTAAGGTTACCCCTGATGGTGACCAAAACCTAACCAAGACCAATGTCTTAGGCCGGATAGACCAATGTCTAATTCAGGCGGTGAGTGCCGTACGGGTATAAAACTTACCAGTTAACGGACACACGAAACGCCCGAATAAGAAGTATAAGGACCTGATGTTGTTTATCAGGTCTAAAAAGGGCCAACGGATTCCAAGAATTAAAATAATTTACAGCTAAGGGCATCACGATGAGTGAAGAAAAGGTATATCCAGTTTCTCCTGAAATTGCAGCGGAAGCTCACATCGACAACGATAAGTATCTGGCGATGTACGAGCAGTCTGTAAACGACCCGGATGCATTCTGGGGCGAAGCCGGTAAGCGTCTGGATTGGTTTAAGCCGTACACGAAAGTTAAGAACACATCCTTTGATCCGCACAATGTTGATATCCGCTGGTTCGAAGACGGTACGCTGAACGCATCTTACAACTGTCTGGATCGCCACCTGGAAACTCGCGGTGATCAGGTAGCAATCATCTGGGAAGGTGATGACCCTAGCGAATCTGAAAATATTACTTACCGTGATCTTCATGAGCGCGTATGTAAATTCTCTAATGCTCTGAAAGCACGCGGCGTTGAAAAGGGTGATGTTGTTACCCTGTACATGCCAATGATCCCTGAAGCTGCGGTTGCCATGCTTGCATGTACCCGTATCGGTGCTGTTCACTCTATCGTTTTCGGTGGCTTCTCTCCGGAAGCACTGGCAGCGCGTATTGAAGGTGCAAACTCCAAAGTAGTTGTGACCTCAAACTACTCTCTGCGTGCAGGTAAGTCTGTTCCTCTGAAAGACAACGTCGACAAAGCACTGCAGCAAGACGCTGCTAAAGCCTGCGTTGACAGTGTGATTGTTGTTAAGCGTGTCGACAAAGACGTTGCATGGAACGACAGTGTTGATGTTTGGTACGAAGATCTGGTAGCTGAAGCGTCTGCAGAATGTGCTGCAGAAGAGATGGAAGCAGAAGCTCCGATGTTCATTCTGTACACCTCTGGCTCAACCGGTGCGCCAAAAGGCCTGAAACACACGACCGGTGGTTACATGGTGTATGCGTCCATGACGCATGAATACGCTTTCGATTACAAAGAAGGTGATATCTACTGGTGTACTGCGGATGTGGGTTGGGTAACCGGTCACAGCTACATCGTTTACGGACCTCTGGCGAACGGCGGCACCTCTCTGATGTTTGAAGGTGTGCCTAGCTACCCAGATAACAGCCGTTTCGGTCGTGTTATCGAGAAGCATAAAGTTAACCAGTTCTACACCGCACCGACTGCAATTCGTGCACTGATGCAGCAGGGTGAAGATGTACTGGGTGATTCTGACCTGTCTACCCTGCGTATCCTGGGTTCTGTAGGTGAGCCGATCAACCCGGAAGCGTGGGAATGGTATCACCGTATTATCGGTCAGGGTCGTTGCCCTATCGTTGATACGTGGTGGCAGACTGAAACTGGCGGCATGATGATCCTGCCTCTGCCAGGTGCGACTGCAACTAAGCCGGGTTCTGCTACCCGTCCATTCTTCGGTGTACAGCCTGCGTTGCTGGATGCGGAAGGGAATGAGCTGGAAGGTGCTGTTGATGGTAACCTGGTACTGAAAGATTCCTGGCCTGGCCAGAGTCGCTCAATCTGGGGTGATCACGAACGCTTTATCCAGACATACTTCTCCACGTATAAAGGTGTTTACACCACGGGTGATGGTGCGCGTCGTGATGAAGACGGTTACTACTGGATCACCGGTCGAGTGGATGACGTAATCAACGTATCGGGTCACCGTATGGGTACTGCAGAGGTTGAGTCTGCACTGGTTGCACACGAAGCGGTTGCTGAGGCAGCTGTAGTGGGCTATCCACACGATGTGAAGGGGCAGGGTATCTACGTTTATGTAACCCTGCAGTCTGGCTTTGAACAGTCTGATGAGCTGCTTAAAGAGCTGCGCATGCACGTACGTTCTGAGATCGGTCCAATTGCATCTCCGGATCTGATTCAGTTTGCGCCAGGCATGCCAAAAACCCGTTCCGGTAAGATCATGCGTCGTATCCTGCGTAAAATTGCTGAAGACGATTTCGGTGCGCTGGGTGATACCTCCACACTGGCTGATCCAACGGTTGTTGATGATCTGATTGAAAATCGAATGAACCGTAAAGGCTAATCTTTCCTGATAGCGTGATACTTGAAACTCCCACCCGGTTTTGCCTGGTGGGAGTTTTTGTATTAACGGTGTTATGATGGAGCCGGGATTAAGTTGCAGTACAGGAACTTGCACTGTCAGAGGTGTAAGAGGGGGGTAGTAAACGCATGCAGCTAGCACAAAAAATAATTATTGCCGATGATCATCCGCTGTTTCGAGCAGCGTTGAAGCAGGCAGTGGCACAGGCAGTGCCAGGTGTGGCAACAGTAGAAGCTGATTCATTGGCGGCTGTGCAGGAAGCAGTAGATCAAAATCCTGACGCAGATCTGGTGTTGCTGGATATTCACATGCCGGGTACGAATGGCTTTTCTGGATTAGTGTTCCTGCGAGGTCAGAATCCGGGGATTCCCGTTGTTGTTGTATCGGGTAGTGAACAGCCACATGTTATGAAGCGCGCGCTTGATTATGGTGCGTCTGGTTTTATCCCGAAATCTGCACCACTGGAAACCATCTCCGACGCGATCAAAGCTGTACTCGAAGGTGAGGAGTGGTTGCCGCAAGAAGTAGCGGACAATCTGGGTGATGTCAGCGAAGAAGATCAGAAATTTGCCGCCGCGTTGGCCGCCCTTACACCACAGCAGTTCCGTGTATTGACGATGCTAACCGAAGGTCTGTTGAACAAGCAGATTGCTTATGAGCTGAATGTATCTGAAGCGACCATTAAGGCTCATGTAACCGCTATTTTGCGTAAGTTGGGCGTTCATAGTCGTACGCAGGCTGTTATCGCTGCTCAGCGTCTTGGTGTAGAGCCACCGAAGACGGATGTAGAGTAAAATACCGCTTAAACTCGGATCGATTGTAAAAGGTGCCTGATGGCACCTTTTTTTGTGTCTGCTTTTATTCCGTTGCTAGTGCGCGGGCGTTAGCGATGAGTTTGTTGATAATGGCGCGCAGTGCTGCCGGTCGGATCGGTTTTGTCAGGAGCTGGGCACCCGCTTCGGCAATTTCGATTTTAACCTCTTCCGTTCGGTCGGCGGTGATGACGATGGCAGGTATATCGCGATCGGTGAGTATCTGTATCTCTTTGAGTGCATTGACCCCAGTATCGGTTTCGGACAGGTGATAATCCGCCAAAATAATGTCAGGTTCAAAATGTTCCTCCTGAATACGGGCGATCGCTTCATTGCCTGAAATGGCCACGGCAACCTCACAGGACCAGCCACCCAGAAGTGCGCTCATCCCTTCCAGTATTTTTGGTTCGTTATCGATCACCAGTACGCGTACACCATTAAGCCCCTTGCTGCGTATCCAACCACGGTTTTCCGGTTTCTGTTTGACGGCATTCTCAGCGACGCCCAGCGGAACTTCGACGCTGAATACGGTGCCCTTGGTTGGCCAGGAGCGTACACGCAGACGGTGTTCCAGCATACGGGCGATGCGTTCAGTGATGGCGAGCCCCAATCCAAGCCCTTGAACCTGGGAGTGTTTAGGGTTGTCGATGCGCCGAAACTCCTCAAACACCTCTTTGAGTTTATTCTGTGGAATGCCTACGCCGGTATCCCATACCTCGAATCTCAGTTTATTTCCGCGTTTACGGCAACCCAATAGAATGCCGCCATTTTGGGTGTAGCGAATTGCGTTAGACAGGAAGTTTTGCAATATACGGCGCAGCATCTGTTGATCTGAGCGGACAACCAGTTTGCAGGGGTGGCAGCGGAATTTGAGGGATTTATCCAAGGCCATGGCGGTGAACTCGACCGACAACGTGCTGAATAGGTCGCTAACGCAGAAATCGGTGATAGAGGGTTCCAGCGCGCCCGCATCGAGTTTGGATATGTCCAGAATCGCGGTGATCAGTTCTTCGGCCGCTTTCAGTGAGCCGTCCAGATTATCCACAAGCTGCCGGGTTTCGTCGCTGTGACTTTTTTGTGCCAATGCAGAAGAGAACAGGCGTGCCGCATTAAGTGGCTGCAGCAGATCGTGGCTGGCTGCAGCGAGGAATCGGGTTTTGCCCAGATCGGCAGCTTCCGCATCGGATTTAGCCTGACGTAGTTCATCCTCCATCAGTGCGCGGATAGTGTTTTCTTTACGCAGCTCTTTGTTCACTACCGAAAGCGCATGTGTCCGTTCTCTGACGCGTTGTTCCAGTGTTTCGTTGGTTTCCTGTAGGGCCTGCTCAGCCAGTCGTCGTTCAGTAATATCCTGATACAGGGTGAAATAACCCAGTACGTCGCCGTATTCGCCGATGTGTGGAATATAGGTTACTTCGGCGTAGCGGATGCTACCGTCTTTGGTGGGCAGAAGGGTTTCAAAGCGCTGTCGTTGTCCTGTTAACGCTTCACGAATATACGGAGTGCGCAGTTCATATTCGTCTTCCGGCAGTACTTTGTAGCAGGGTTGGCCGGAGATATTGTGACGATCCAGATCAAAGGTGGATGCATAGGCTTTGTTGACGAACAGGTAGCGACGGTTCGGGTCCAGGTAGGCGATCAGTACCGGTACGTTGTCGGTATAGATGCGAATGTTCTGCTCGCTTTCACGCAGGGCTTCCTCGATCTGTTTGTGGTCAGTGATATCCATGTAGGTATTCACATAACCGCCATTGGGCATGGGATTGCCACGTACGTCCAGTACCGTGCCGTCCGGGCGGAAACGTTCATAGCTATGAGGTTGGCTGGAACGAAGCACTTCTAATCGTTTCTTAACCTGGGTTTCTATATCACCTGGGCCGTATTCACCTTTGATGGCGTTGTGGCGGAAGACTTCCTCAATCGGGCGCCCGACACAGATCAAACCTTCCGGATAATCAAACATCTCCACGTAGGGGCGGTTCCAGGCCACCAGGCGCATCTGCTGGTCCACAACACTGATACCCAGACTGATGTTTTCAATGGTTGATTGCAGCAATGAGCGGTTAAAACGCAGCGCCTGAGAGGCTTCATCTACGATAGTAACTACATCGCCGATCTGCATATCACGGCCCTGCAGAATGGATGCAAGTACGATACGTGCGGAGGAGGCACCAATCACCCCGGCTAATAAGCGTTCAGTGAACTGAATCAGTTCCGGGGTGGCTTTATCGCCGGACAGTGGGGGTTCCTCCCCCCGTTGCAGGGCAAAGCCTGTAAATGAGTGCTGTGTACGGCTGATGCCCAAGAAACGCTCGGTCAGCATCTGTAGATCGCCGACGGTGACATGTTCATAGTGACGCGAAGTTTCCGGCAGATCCTTGTTGTAGATATCGACAAAAGCGCTGGCCTGAATCCTGTCCACCAAACGCCGCGAGCTATATCGGGATACGGCGATGTAGAGCATGATATTGATCGATAAGCTCCAGAGCACGCCGTGGGTTAAAGGGTCTAGGTCTGTCATGCCAAACAGGGCTGTGGGCTTGAGCCAGCTCACAGAAAGAAGTCCATTGGCAAGGAAGCTGTCGCCAATTAATCCGCCTTCCATCAGCGTAGGGATTACCAGCGTGTAGAGCCACAACAGGAAGCCTGCGGACATGCCTATAAAAACACCGTTGCGAGACCCGGTTTTCCAGTATAAGCCGCCAATAATTGCGGGCAGGAACTGGATAACGGCAACAAAGGCCAGCAGGCCAAAAGAGGCTAATGATCCCTGATCACCGAGGATTCGGTAATAAAAGTAAGCCAGTAGCATCAGGCACATAATCGTGACACGACGGACTTTTAACAGCAGTGCACCAAGATCTTTGCTTTGGGATAGATTTAGCCAGGATATGCGAAACAGTAACGGCATGACGATGTCGTTACAGACCATGGTTGAAAGCGCAATCGATGCAACGATAACCATGCTGGTGGCAGCAGACAGTCCGCCAATGAATGCGAAGGTGGCGAGATTAAAGTGGCCCTCGGCTAATGGTAGCATCAAGACGAAGGTGTCAGCATCAACCGCGCTGTATTCGTCGAAGTAGGAAAGGCCAGCCGTTGAGATGGGTAGTACAAATATGGCCAGCAGTGCCATATAAAGGGGAAACAGCCAGCGCGCAAGTTTCAGGTTTTGGATGTCGCTGGTTTCGACAATGGTGACCTGAAACTGACGGGGTAGGCAGATGACGGCTGCACAGGCCAATACCGTCTCGACTAAGAAGCTGTCTTGCAGAATAGAGTGAAAGTTCTGATTTTGTGCCAGCTGGTGGCTGATGCTGGCAATCAACGGCGCCGGGCCGTCAAAGATCTCATATGTGACAAAGATGCCGACTGCAATGAACGCGGTGAGCTTAATGATGGATTCGAACGCGACGGCTAATACCAGGCCATCATGGTGTTCTGTTGCATCTATATGCCGGGTACCAAACAGGATGGCAAATACTGCCATCAGCATCGCGACAAAAAGGGCTGTATCGCTGCCTTTACCCAGAGAGGTTTCGCTGCCGGCGGTGATCGCACTAAAGCTGATCGCAACGGCTTTGAGCTGCATTGCGATATAAGGAATGGTGCCTAGTACCGCAATCACGGTGACCAAAACCGCTAATAGCTGGCTTTTCCCGTAGCGGGAAGAGATGAAATCAGAGATTGAGGTGATGTTCTGTTGTTTGCTGACCAGAACGATCTTTTCAATGACCTGCCAGCCAAGCATAAATACAAGGATTGGGCCTAAATAGGTGGCGAGAAATTCCCAGCCATTGGTTGATGCCCGTCCAACTGCACCGTAAAAGGTCCATGAGGAGCAGTACACCGCAAGAGATAGGGCGTAAACGATCTGCTTGCCGATACGGTTTGGGGTGGTGGCCTTGTCTCCGTAATAGGCGATGGCGAACAGCAGTCCGACATACGCCAGCGAGATCATGATAACTGTCCAGCCTGACAACATGATGTGCCCGCTCCTTGATATGAATTTGAAAGTTCTAGTTTACTCTTTCTGTAAAGGAACCCAAATCCTGCCTTATACCTTTGTATAGAACTTTGAACTCAAAGGTCTTTTTTGAAATCGCTGTAGCCCTTGAATTACGGGGCGTGTCTGAAATTTTGCTATATAAATCAAGTACTACGATCAGACTAAAGTCGGGCTTTGATTGGGGCAGTGCTCTGATAATCTCTACTCTGTCTTTAGTTTCACCTATTCATAAAAAAAATAAGGATGGTGCAATGTCTATCAGCCCTGAACAGGCGCAAGCGTACTGGAAAGAAAACTTGCGCATAATATACACCTATCTTGCGGTGTGGTTCGTAGCCTCCTATGGCTGCGGAATCCTGTTTGTCGAACAGCTTGATGCGATCCAGTTCTTTGGATTCCCACTAGGCTTCTGGTTCGGTCAGCAGGGATCAATCTTCGTCTTCGTTGTCTTGATCTGGATGTATGTTGCATCTATGAACAAGCTTGACGAAAAGTATGACGTTCACGAATAACAACAATAAAAATAATCTAGTAAGGACGGCATTGTTATGAGTCTCGATTTACTTACTTACCTCTTTATCGGTGGTTCGTTTGCGCTTTATATCGGTATTGCGATTTGGGCGCGTGCAGGATCTACCAAAGAGTTCTACGTAGCAGGCGGTGGTGTACCACCAATCGCTAACGGCATGGCAACTGCAGCTGACTGGATGTCTGCAGCTTCCTTTATCTCCCTGGCTGGTTTGATCTCCTTCGTCGGCCGTGATGGTTCTGCCTACCTGATGGGTTGGACTGGTGGTTACGTACTGTTGGCACTGCTGCTGGCACCTTACCTGCGTAAGTTTGGTAAGTTCACTGTGCCAGACTTTGTAGGTGACCGTTACGGTTCAAGCACTGCGCGTATCATCGCCGTTGTTTGTACTATCGTAATCTCTTTCACTTACGTAGCTGGTCAGATGCGTGGCGTTGGTATCGTATTCTCCCGTTACCTGCACGTTGACATCAACACCGGTGTAATCGTCGGTATGGCAATCGTATTCTTCTACGCTGTACTGGGTGGTATGAAAGGTATTACCTATACACAGGTTGCACAGTACTGCGTACTGATCCTGGCGTTCACCGTTCCAGCATTCTTCCTGTCTGCGCAGATTACTGGTCACTTCCTGCCTCAGTTCGGTCTGGGTGCGACTCTGGAAAGCGGTCAGTCTGTATTGGCGACGTTGGACCAACTCTCTGTTGATTTGGGCTTCTCCCAGTACACCTCAGGTAAGAAATCAACGATTGATATCTTCTTCCTGACAGTCGCACTGATGTGTGGTACTGCTGGTCTGCCTCACGTAATCGTACGTTTCTTCACTGTACCTCGCGTAAAAGATGCGCGTACTACTGGTGGTTACGCACTGATCTTCATCGCACTGCTGTACACTGCGGTACCAGGTGTTGCTGGTTTCGGTCGTGTAAACCTGATCCAGGAAGTAAACGGTCCACAGAACACGGGTACTGCTTACGCTGAAATGCCTTCTTGGTTTAAAAACTGGGAAAATGCGGGTCTGCTGGCATGGAATGACCGTAACGGCGACGGCATTGTACAGTACGCTGCTGGTGCTGCGTTCGATGCGAAGAAAGGTAAGCCTGCATTCATCGATGAGCGTGGTGAACACGGTCAGCGCATGACTTCCAACGCTAAAACAGATGCTTCTTTCGATGCTGCTAAACAGCCGTTCGCAAACGAAGTATACGTAGACCGTGACATCATGGTACTGGCTAACCCAGAGATCGCTCAGCTTCCAGGTTGGGTAATTGCTCTGGTAGCAGCGGGTGCGGTTGCGGCAGCACTGTCCACTGCAGCAGGTCTGCTGTTGGTAATCTCCACTGCAATCTCGCATGACTTGATGAAGAAGACCATCAACCCGAATATCTCTGATAAACAGGAATTGATGTACGCTCGTCTGGCTGCGGTGGTAGCAATCTGTATTGCGGGTTACTTCGGTATCAACCCTCCTGGCTTCGTGGCTCAGGTAGTGGCGTTGGCATTCGGTATCGCATGTGCGTCCGTATTCCCAACTCTGATGCTGGGTATCTTCTACAAGCGCATGAATACTCAGGGTGCGATCGCAGGTATGCTGGTAGGTCTGGTATCTACTGTTGGCTACATGTGGTACTTCGTATTCGGTGGCGGTAACTCTGCTGACTACTTCATGGGTATCTCCCCAGGTGGTTTCGGTACTGTTGGTATGATTCTGCACTTCATCGTTGCTTTAGTTGTTGCACAGATGACTCCTCCTCCTTCAGAGGAAATGCAGCGTATCGTAGAAGACCTGCGTATCCCTCGCGGTGCTGGTGTTGCTCACGATCACTAATCGCTTGAGTTAGTTACTTCTTAAGGCACACCAGCGCGAGTTGGTGTGCCTTTTTCATTTATATGTTGGGAGAAAATGGATATGCCTTCATCTTTTAATATGGATAACATGCCGTTCAACCTGCTGGACGAGCGTGAGAGTAACCTGCTGCGCCAGAATCTGGATATCGGGTACTATCAAAAAGGTGAGGTGCTGTTAGCCGCGGGTACAGAGCCGGAAGGGGTGTTTATCATTCTGAAAGGCCGCGTGAGTGAAAGCGAGGCGGTGGAAGAAGGTCAGTCTGATCAGCAGCATCATGTATTTGTGCATTACACCAATGAAGATTACTTTGGTGCTTGGTCGGCTATTCGCGGTAAAGCAATTCATAACTTTATTGCTGAAGAAGAAACGATCTGTCATATCCTGCCCACCAAGATCCTTTTGGATCTGATGTCTTCAAACAGCCTTTTTGCAGATTATTTTCAGCAAAACCTCTCGGCGAAATCTGAAATTGTTGCTCAGCATGGCGGCGATCAGGATATGGCTGAGTTTATGCTCGCCAAAGTGTCTAGTGGGGTTATTCGTGAACCGCTGATCATATTGGAAGGTACGAGTATTGATGAGGCAACCCGTTTAATGCGGGAAAAGAAAGCGGATTGCATGTTGATAAAAAGAGGGAGTCGTTACGGTATTGTGACGGGGACCGATCTATTGGATGCAATCGTGGTCAATCGTATTTCTCTGGATGGTGATATCGCTGATGTGGCGAGCTACCGGCTGATTACGATTGAACCCGAAGATTATATGTTTAATGCCCTGATTATCATGACGCAGCAACATATTGAGCGTGTCGTTGTTATGAAGGGGGATCAGCTTGAAGGGATTGTTGAGCTGACCGATGTATTGAGCTATTTCTCCAGTCATTCGCATGTGATCGGTTTACGTATTGAGCGTGCCCAGACGATCGAAGATCTGCATGAGGCTGCGGAAGGCCTGGATGATCTTATTAAGGCATTGGTTTCGCACGGTGTGAAAACGCGCTTTGCGATGGATCTGTTGGCTGCTATGAATGGCCGTATTATGGCTAAGCTGTTCGATATTATGATTCCTGCTGATATGCAGCCACACGTATGCCTGGTAGTGATGGGGTCAGAGGGGCGCGGCGAGCAGATCATGAAGACTGATCAGGATAATGCGATTATCCATCGTGATGGTCTGGTGTGGCCGGAGATGCAGGACAGGCTGAATGAATTCAGCAAGACGCTTATTGAATTCGGTTTCCCGCCTTGCCCGGGTAATATCATGGTGTCCAACCCTGAATGGGTGAAATCTCTGGGCGACTGGACACAGATGCTGGGTGATTGGGCCGAGAAGTGCGATGGCGAAGCACTGATGAATTTGGCGATAGCGGTGGATGCCAAGCCGGTGGCGGGTAACCCTGCGATCTTCAAGGCGAGCCGTAACTGGTTTATGCGTTATCTTCGCAATAACGATGTCTTTTTCTCCCATTTTGCGCGAGCGACCATCGAGTTTGATACGCCTTTGACCTTCTTTGGGAATCTCAAAGAGAAGGGACAGTTGGATATTAAAAAGGGTGGGATTTTCCCTATCGTACATGGTGTTCGCACGCTAGCGCTTGAGCATAAGGTAAAAGCGACTAACACGTTTAAACGCATAGAAGCGCTGGTTGAGTTGGGCGAGATGCAGGATAAACACGGTCGTGAAATGACCGAAGCGCTGAGCTTGTTTATTCAGCTGCGTTTGCGTCAGCAGATTAAGCGTATGGATCAGTCTGATAGTGGCGTAGACCAAACGCCTAATATCATTGAGCTGGCCTGTTTGGATAAAATGGAACGAGACCTCTTGCGTGATGCCTTGCATATCGTAAAAGGATTTAAGAAACATTTGACCCTACGCTACCACCTTGGGAGCTAAACGATGATTATCCCAAGAACGATAAGAAGAATAAAAGAACGTTACGATCATAAGGGCGGGCCGTATGCCCACCTCTTCGAATCCTATGAAGGTGATGAAGTGGTTTCGCTGGATTGCGAGACCACCAGTTTGGATGTAAAGCAGGGCGAAATACTGTCAATTGGCGCGGTTAAGATTAAAGGCAACCGTGTGATGACCAGTGATCGTCTGGATATTAAGCTGAAAGCGCCTGAATCGCTGACTGGTGATTCGATCAAAATTCACAAAATTCGCGCCAGTGATTTGAGTGAAGGGATTGAGCTGGAAGATGCGTTGGAGCAGGTGCTGGAGTTTGTCGGTAATCGCCCAATTTTAGGCTATTACGTTAACTACGATATTCGTATGTTAGATAAATTCATTCGCCCGAAATACGGTTTTAGTTTGCCTAATAAGGCGGTTGAGCTGTCCCATGTTTATCATGACATCATAAAGTGGCGATTTGTTGGCGGGAATGTGGACCTGCGATTTGATACGATATCTAAGTCACTTGATATACCAATGCTTGAGCGTCATACGGCGTTAGGTGATGCGATTACCGTTGCGCTGATGTATGTTCGCCTGAAACACGGTGAGCCGCCCGCCGTAAACTGTTAAACTCTCTATACGCAGCAACGTCAATTTTAAAGCGGGCCATTGGTCCGCTTTTTGCATTTATATTCTGTAAAGGTGCTTTAAACGGTTGTTCATGCCAAATTTTTGTCGTAATTTTGGCGTTATACGTTGAAGGCCCCTGTCTGTTACCTATAATGTCAATAAATTGCCGAAGTGCGGAGTGAGGAATGGTCGATCGAGCTGATATCAACAATGTGCTGATGCAGATGCGGGCGATCCAGTCACAGGCTCAGGGTGGCGCGGGTATTACCGCTGCTGCACCTATTGCGCCAAATCAGGCGGAACTAAAGACAGACCGTACAGGCTTTGGTGATCTGCTGAAGCATGCAGTGGACAGCGTTAACGAAGTGCAGGGAACCGCCAAAAAACTGGCGACGGCGTATGAAAAGGGGGATCCTACCGTGGATCTTCCTCAAGTAATGATTGAGGCGCAGAAAGCGTCGGTGTCGTTTCAGGCGATGACTCAGGTGCGTAACCGGTTGGTGAGCGCATATGAAGATATTATGAAGATGCCGATCTGATCTGGCATCTTGTGGGTGCAAGTAAGTTATGGCTGAAGGTATAACTGCAAGCGGAATGGATAAAGGTAGTACAGTACTTGGCTTTAATCGCCTGAGTATCTTCCGTCAGATTGGTCTGATGGTAGGACTCGCGGCGACGATTGCTATCGGCTTTGCAGTGGTATTGTGGTCTCAGTCACCGGACTATCGCGTGCTATTTAGTAATCTGGGTTACGCAGATGCGAACCAGGTGATCGAACAGCTGCGTTTATACAATGTGCCCTACAAGTTTGATTCTGAAGGTCGAGCTATTCTAGTGCCACAAGAGAGTGTGCATCAGGCTCGTCTGAAGTTGGCTGCGGAAGGATTTACTGCGGATAAAACCGTTGGCTTTGAGCTATTAGATAAAGATCAGGGCATCGGTAGTAGCCAATTTATGGAAACAACCCGCTACCGACGAGGCTTGGAAGGGGAGTTGGCTCGAACGATTGCCAGTATGATCTCTGTGCGTAATGCCCGTGTGCACCTCGCTATCCCCAAAGACTCCGTGTTTATCCGTGACGAACGGAAGCCCTCCGCATCGGTATTTGTCGAGCTGTTTGCTGGTCGAAAACTAGAGCGTGATCAGGTGGCGGCAATTGCGAATTTGGTCGCGTCCAGTATTCCTGAACTGAGGTTTGAGGATGTCACGGTTGTTGATCAGCGCGGCCGCCTGTTGAATAGCCGAGATGTTGACACAGAGGCTGTTCTGGCCGCCAAACAGCTCGAATATACTCAGAAAATTGAAGAGCGTCTGCTAAACCGCGTCAACAGCATTTTGATGCCGGTTGTTGGTTCTGAGCGTTTTCGGGCGGAAGTATCTGCGGATATCGATTTTACGGCTGTTGAGCAAACCGACGAAATCTATAACCCTGATTTGCCTGCCTTACGTAGTGAGCAGACAAACAAAGAAAGCCGTGTGGGTTCGTTGGCAGCGATGGGGATTCCCGGTGCGTTATCTAATCAGCCACCTGGTCCGACCGCAGTACCTGAAGAGGCTCGGGGAGCGGGTGTTATCGGGCAGCCAACACCTGAAACGAAACAGCCTGGGAGCAGTCGGGATCAGGCAACGCGAAATTATGAATTGGATCGCTCCATCAGCTATACCCGTCATCAGCAGGGGCGGGTACGCCGTTTGAGTGTTGCGGTGGTGGTTGATGATCTGTCCGGTATCGATCCGGCGACTGGCGCGCCGAATCGCACACCGTGGACAGAAAATGAACTGGAACGCTTACGTTTGCTGGTGCAGGATGCCGTCGGGTTCTCTGCCCGCCGTGGTGATAGTGTCAATGTGATTAACTCGCCATTTGTTGCCGCACAGAAGATGGATACGGAAGAGACACCGATCTGGCAGCAAGGTTGGGTGTGGGAAATTGTTAAGCAGGTGCTGGCCGCACTGTTTGTCTTGGTGCTGGTATTTGGTATTTTGCGACCGATATTGCGTAATCTTGCGGATACCGGATCGGCAAGTAGTGTGGCTGGTCTAGGCGCGGCAGGTGATGTCGCAGCTGAGCTGGAAGGGTTGGATGCTGCAGGTATGGCGGCAGATCAGGTGACGTTTGGTGCTGATGATGAGTTGCTCCCAACTCCGAATGAAAGCTTTGATTATCAGGTTAATGCTATTCGCAGTATGGTGGCGGAAGATCCTGCAAAAGTAGCGCAGGCGGTAAGACAGTGGATCGCGGAAGATGAGTGATGAAACCCTAGATGGTGAGCTGACAAACCTGGATAAGGCGGCGATTTTGCTGATCAGTCTGGGGGAATCTGATGCGGCGGAAATCCTGAAGCACTTAGGTCCGAAGCAGGTTCAGAGCATTGGTCAGGCAATGGCGGCGCTCGACAACATACCCCAAAGCAAAGTGGAATCTGTAGTGACGGATTTCCTGGGCTTGCTGGGCGATCAGACCGGCATCGGTATCAACAACGATGCCTATATCCGTGCGATGCTGAACGAAGCGTTGGGCGAGGAAAAGGCTAAAACGCTGCTTGATCGGATATTGATTAGCAAGAATACCTCTGGTTTGGATACACTGCGCTGGATGGAACCACGGCAAATCGCCGAAATTATCCATTATGAGCACCCTCAGATTCAGGCCGTTATTATTTCCTACCTTGAGCCTGACGTTGCCGCGGCTGTGCTTTCGTTTTTTGACGAAAAAGTCCGTCTCGATATTGTCATGCGTGTTGCTTCCCTGGATAGCATCCAGCCGGTTGCGTTGCAGGAGTTAAACGACATTTTGGAACGTCAGCTTACCGGTGGAGGAGGAACCAATACAGTTTCCAATCTGGGTGGTGTGGAGTCTGCCGCGAGTATCATGAACTTCATCGACAGCAATATTGAAGCTGAGGTGATGGATGGTATTAAGGAAGCCGACGAGATTATGGCGAATAAGATTTCGGACATGATGTTCGTCTTTGAGAATCTTATCGACGTGGAAGACCGAGGTATTCAGGCAATATTGCGTGAAGTCTCCACCGATGTATTGGTTCTGGCGCTCAAGGGGGCTGATACGGCTCTGCAGGAAAAAATATTTCGCAATATGTCTAAACGAGCCGCAGAACTGCTGCGGGATGATCTCGAAGCGAAAGGACCTGTGCGCGTTAGTGAAGTGGAAGAAGCGCAACGTGACGTACTATCTACTGCTCGCCGTTTGGCTGATGAAGGTGAGATCCTTCTGGGCGGTGGCGGCGATGAGATGATCTGATGAGTAATAAAAGCGGATCAGAGGGTGATGTACGAATCCGCTCTACCGATGCGGTGGCGTTAACGCCTTGGACGTTGCCGGAAGTGTCTGGTGATCATCTTGTGGCACTTGAAACGAAAAGCCAGCCAAAGAAAAAGCCCGCTTTACCTGAAGCTGATCTGCGTGATGTTGGTTTAGCCCTTCAGCGTGAAAAAGCCCCTAAAGACGTTGTTACCGTATCTGAAGCTGAATCCATCCGTAAGGCTGCGCATCAAGAGGGTCTATTGCAAGGATTGGTTGAAGGGCGAGAGCAGGGATATCCTGAAGGTTTAGAAAAAGGCTTGCTCGAAGGGAAAGAGCAAGGCTATCAGGATGCGCTGACCCAGGGGCAGGCTGAAATTGATCAGGCGGTCGCCAATCTGGCTGAAATGGTACAGGCACTGCACCAGCCATTGGCGCAGCAGGGACAAACATTGGAGTCCTTAATCTCGGGTTTAGTGGTTAAGTTATCCCGTGCAGTCATCGATGTTGAGTTAAACACGCGCCCTGAAATTATACAAAATTCGATTCGTGATGCGCTTCAGCAGCTGCCACAGGGCGGCGGTGCGTTAACGATCGAGGTTTCACCCGCCGACTTACCGCATGTGGAGCCTATTGCGGGTCGCCTGTCTTTTCCTGTATCTGTTACTGCAGATGGTTCTATTTCTCCCGGCAGCTTCCGATTGCACACCAGTGATAGTTTGATCGAATCTGATATTCAACAGCAGTTTCAGCTGCTCTCTGAACAGCTTTTTGCTTCATTGACCCAACAGAATCCGGAGGCCTGATGGCTGACCTTCTGTCCCGTTTATCTCGCTGTGCGGATGTGACGCTCAAGCGACAGTCTCCTATTATCGAAGGACGTATTACCCGAATGATCGGCCTGACGCTGGAAGCTGTTGGGGTTCAGGCAGCTGTGGGTGACTGTTGTCGTATCGTGTTGAATGATAAGAGTGCGGTTGAAGCTGAAGTCGTTGGTTTTTCTGGCGATCGCTTATATTTGATGCCGCTTTATCCCATCGAGGGTCTGAAACAGGGGGCTAAGGTTTACCCGTTGGCCGATTCAGGTCAGGTACCAGTTGGGGATGCGTTACTGGGGCGGGTGATCAACGGTATTGGCAATCCCATCGACTCTCTCGGTGAGCTTAGAGACGTCGATGAGGTGTCGCTAGCGGGAGATATTATCAACCCATTATCTCGTGATCCGATCAAAGATACCTTGGATGTGGGTATTCGGGCCATCAACTCCTTGCTAACCGTGGGGCGTGGTCAGCGTCTTGGCTTGTTTGCCGGCAGTGGTGTGGGTAAGTCGGTCCTATTAGGTATGATGACGCGTTTTACCGAAGCCGAAATCGTCGTTGTGGGCCTGATCGGTGAGCGTGGTCGAGAAGTGAAAGAGTTCATCGAGCACAGCTTGGGCACCGAAGGATTGAAACGTTCGGTTGTTGTTGCTTCACCTGCGGACGATTCCCCTTTGATGCGTTTGCGGGCTGCTCAGTTAACAACGCGTATTGCTGAGCATTTTCGAGATCAGGGTAAAAACGTTTTATTGCTGATGGATTCTCTAACTCGCTACGCCCAGGCACAGCGAGAGATTGCTCTGGCTGTGGGGGAGCCGCCCGCGACGAAAGGTTATCCACCGTCGGTCTTTGCCAAAATTCCCAAGCTGGTCGAACGGGCAGGCAACGGTTTGCCCGGGGAAGGTTCAATTACTGCTTTCTATACAGTCCTGACGGAAGGTGATGATCAGCAGGATCCCGTTGCGGATTCCGCGCGTGCGATTCTTGATGGGCATGTTGTATTGTCCCGACATCTCGCTGAACAGGGGCATTATCCGGCGATTGATATCGAGGCATCGATCAGTCGAGCGATGCCGCAGATTATCCATCCTGATCATCTAAAGACCGCACTGCGCTTTAAGCAGCTATATTCAAAGTATCGGCAGAACGAAGATCTGATCTCTGTTGGTGCTTATGTGAGGGGCAGTGATCCTGATACGGATTTTGCAATGGAGCGAATGCCCGTTATGAACGAGCTGTTGCGTCAGTCGATGTCTGACCCTATGCCGCTGCAGCCCTGTATTCAGCAACTTTCAATGGTATTAACACCGATGCCAAATGCGAATGCAAATCCAACGTCAGCTGTGGTGCAGTAAATGGCAAAGCGATCTCAGCGCTTGAGAGTGGTGCTTGATCTTGCCGAGCGCAAGAAAAAACAGGCAGATCAGTTGCTGGCAGCCAGTCGGGCACGTGTGGAAAAGGATAAGCAGCAAATTGTACAGCTGGAAGCCTTTCTTGCCGATTATCAGCGTCAATATGAAGACGCGGGGCGTCAGGGATTTGGTATCTCGAAGCTTGAGGTCTATCAGTCCTTTATCCGTAAGATAGCGACGGCGTTAAACCAGCAAAAGAACGCACTGCGTATGAATGAAAACGAGCTGTCTGCTGTTGAACGTCACTGGACTCAATGTTACGGCCAGGTTGTCGCAATGGATAAGCTGGTAGATAAGGCGCAGGATCAGGAGCGGAAGCTCGAAGATAAGAAGTTACAGCAGCAGCTTGACGAGCGTGCACAAATGATCAAATCAAACTTTATCTAAGTTGGCCTCCTTTTTGCTGGTTCTTGGTTGAGTAGTACTCAATGTTCTTCGTTTCAGGAGTGAAAAATGAGTAACCAGCTATCTAACGCAGGCGCTTCCGGCCTGCTTGGGATGTTGAATGTTGCGCCAGTTGCACCGGGACAGCCCGCTTCCGGGGCTGGTGATTCAGCACTTCCGTTTGGTTCGGTTATGCAAGCGCAGACGGCAGGCGCGTATCCCTCTCAGGTTGATGCTAACGGCCAGCCATTGCCGCAGATGGGTGAAGGATTGCCACCGTCCGGTGAAATGTTGGCACAAATTCAGGCACGCTTGGCAGCAGAAGGTCGTGCACCAGAACTATCCGAATTAACAAGTGAGTCGCCTAACGGAGATCTGTTGGGGCCGGTGCTTGGTGAAGCCGAAAGTCTGCATGAAGGTGTGGTTGTTAAAGACCAGTGGTTAGGTCTGACTCCGCACAATAGCGAGTTTGATGTGCAGGCGCCGGAAGTTGTGACGCTTATGCAGGATATTATGACTGAGCAGTCTGCTCAGTTAAGGCCAGAGATTCATCAGACACGGCCAGATGCGTTGATCGAAGGTGATACGGGAAATACGCCTGTTGATGTGAGCGTCGTGTCTCTCGAAGCTGCAGCGAATAATATGGCTGCTAATGCTGCTAATGCTGCTAATGCTGCTAATGCTGCTACGGAAGCTGTGGTCAATGAAGGTGGTGCTAACAGGGCGTTGCCTTCCACATCTGAAGTCGTTACTTCTCTGAGAGGAACGGGATCGGAGACGAAAAGTGTCGAAGGACTCGTTAGTCAGTCAGTGTTGCCGGTCTCTCCGTTTTCTGAGACCACAATTGATAGACCAGATACCGGCACTGAAACTCAGTCTTCCCGCTTTAGTGTTCTTTCAGAGGCTGTTCCAGGCGTTTCATCCCAGTCAGAGACTCCTGAACAAGTCGTACAACCTCCTTCAATGGATAGTCCTAATGTTGTTCCTGCAGCACCTGTGATGCCTGTAACTACGGATCAGATGCCGAGAAGTACGACAGTATCTAAGTCTTCGGCTACCGGCGATAATCGACCCGCATCACCATCGTTGATGAACGCAGATAACAAAGGCTCGACTGGAGCGGGAGCTGTGGTGACTCAACTGGTTTCTCCGCCAACTAATGCCACGGGTGTATCTGGATCACTCCCTCCGGCAGCGTCTGTAGACGGAGCTGCTATGACCGGAGATATGCGCTTAACATCGGGTGAATCTGCTGACCTATTGCGGGCAGAACGCGCAAGTGGCGAAGGCACTCCGGGAGGTGGAGATAAGGCAGACAGCGGGCTGCGGGCAGATGGGCGAGGGTTCTCTTCTATATTGAGTACAGCGGCTCAAACTACAAGCACCGCGGATGCGGCGGCTAAAATGACCCCCTCGCAAACAGCATTCACTCTGGCGGGACAGGGACAAATGGGCTCCGCACCTTGGAGTAATGCTCTGAGTGAACGCATCATGGTCATGACGGCGCAAAATAATCAGGTTGCAGAAATTCAGTTAGATCCGCCGGAGTTGGGGTCATTAAAAGTCAGACTTCAGGTTGGCCAGGATCAGGTCAGCGTTAGCTTTGTTTCACCTCACGCATCGGTTCGGGATGCCGTGGAGCAAAGTATGCCTCGATTGCGAGAAATGATGGAGCAACAAGGATTAAATCTGGGCGAATCTTCGGTGAACGATCAGTCTTCAGGTTCGGGTGATGAAGGGCGTCAGGAACGCTTCGCATCGGGGAATGGGGATGACATGTCTGCAGGTTCGGAAGAGCAGGTTTCTATAGCCGCGGATGGAGAAGGAATATCGCTTGTTGATTACTATGCCTGAGTAGCTTCAGCCTGAAAAACAGTGTGTTATAGTTAGCGCTGTAAAAAGGGATAGTCCCTTAAGTATATTATTCGGCACTCTGTCACGGGAGATTGATGATGGCTGAAGATCAGGCTGCAGCGGCTGAAAACGGTGAAGAAGAAGGCGGTAAAAAGAAGTCCAAACTGAAGCTAATCATCATTATTGTGGTTGCGCTGTTGGTACTGGGTGGCGGTGGTGCTGCGGCATATTTTCTTTTGTTGGCAGAGCCTAATACGGAAGAAAGTGCTGAGAAGGAAGCGGAAGTTGTTGAGCCGGTGCGTGGCCCGGCGATCTATGTGAAAGTTCGTTCAATGGAAGGGCGCCCGATGTTTGTTGTGCCACTGCGTAGTAAGGAAAAAACCCGCGCAGGGCGTGGCCACTATATGCAGGCGTATGTGGAAGCCAAAACGCGTAACCCGGAAGTGGAAGCTGCACTCAAATTGCATATGCCTGTGGTTGTATCTCGTCTCAACAAAATGTTTTCCTCACAAGAGTTTGAAATATTGCAAACTAAAGAGGGGCGTAGTGAGTTGAGACAGCAGGCAGTTGATGAGGTACGCGAGGTTATGATGGAGAAAATCGGTAGACCTGGAGTGGAAACGGTGCTCTTTACTAACTTTGTAATGCAGTGATCCTTAGATGTCGGTAAAAGACCTCCTCTCTCAGGACGAAATCGATGCGCTGTTGCACGGTGTGGACGACGGCGGCGTAGAAACATCGGAAGAGTCTGAACCTGAATCCGATGAAGAGGTTCGTCCCTATGATCTGGCCAGTCACGACCGAGTCGTGCGTGGCCGGATGCCAACGCTTGAAATGATCAATGAGCGTTTCGCTCGTCATACCCGTTTGAGCCTATTTAACTTGTTGCGCCGTACTGCAGATGTTGCTGTAGGGGGTATTCAGGTCATGAAGTACGGCGACTATGTACACACCCTATACGTACCGACGAGTATGAATTTGGTGCGGGTGAGTCCGCTGCGCGGCACAGCTTTGTTTATCATGGATGCCAAGCTGGTATTTAAGCTTGTGGATAACTTTTTTGGCGGTGATGGACGTCATGCCAAAATTGAAGGGCGCGAGTTTACGCCGACAGAAACACGTCTGGTGCATAAGGTGATTGGTCAGTTCTTCCATGACCTGAAAGAAGCCTGGGCGCCAGTGATGGATGTCGACTTTGAGTATTTGGGACATGAAGTGAACCCGGCGATGGCTAATGTCATCAATCCGGGGGATGTAATCGTTATCAGTAGCTTTCAGGTCGATATGGATAATGGTAGCGGCGAATTTCATGTTGCTATGCCTTACTCCATGCTGGAGCCGATTCGTGACAAGCTGGTAGCTGGGGTTCAGAACAGCGAAGATCACTCTGATGAGCGTTGGCAAACGGCCATGAGACGCGACATTTTAATGGCGCGGATGAATTTGCAGATTACCTTGGCTGAGAAGGAATTAACATTACGAGATGTTCTGGAGTTGGAAGAGGGGGACGTTATCCCTGTGGAAATTCCGGAAAACTTGCGGCTGAAAGTGAATAAAGTACCTGTGTTTGAAGGTAAGTTGGGTGTTTCGCGAGGAAATCTGGCGATCAAGCTTGTCGGTCAGGTGAAAGAAGAGCTACGTCTGGATAAGTAGCAGATAGTGGCTGGAGAGCAATTGAATGAGCGATGAAAATAATCAGGACGTAGACCAGCAGGCGATGGCTGATGAGTGGGCTGCGGCTATGGAGCAGCAGCTAACTTCGGAGTCAGGAGCTGAAGGTGCGGCTAGCGCCGATGCTGGTGTAGGTGAGTCTGTAGAGCTTGATGAACTCCGGGACGATGCAAATCCTGTGGACGATCCCAAGCTGGATGTAATTCTGGATATTCCTGTGACGTTGTCCATGGAAGTCGGTGAGACCGATATTGCAATCCGCAACTTGCTGCAGCTCAATCAGGGATCGGTGATCGAGCTGAACCGTGTTGCGGGTGAGCCGTTGGATGTGAAGGTCAATGGAACGCTGATTGCTCACGGGGAGGTTGTTGTAGTTAATGACCGTTATGGTATTCGTCTGACTGATGTTATCAGTCCGCAGGAGCGCATTAAGCGTCTCAAATAAGGTGGTTATGTTCAGCCGCATATCCTCAGCTCTCTCTTTGCTGTTTATCGGTCTCTTTGCTCAATACGCGATAGCGGCTGATGAGGCCTTATCTGCGCCAGAAACGCCCGAGTCAGGTGAAAGTTCCGCTCGGGGCGTGACACCTATAACTGTGTCTGATCCTTTCTCTACTGAAGCCATTCTTCAGCTGCTTGTTGGTTTGTTGTTTGTTATTGCACTGATTTTTCTGTTGGCTTGGATTGCGCGGCGATCTTTAGGCGTAACTCAGACTGGTCGGCATATGCGTGTTATTACAGGATTGCCTTTAGGGGCACGCGAAAAAGTCGTGTTGGTTGAAGTGGGAAAAGAGCAGATGCTGTTGGGCGTCGCGCCAGGAAGAGTTAACTTGATTACTCGTTTTGAAGAGCCTGTCGTGGACAGTGCTGAGCCTGAAGGTGCGTTTGGGCAACGGTTAGTTGAAGCGTTACAGCGGAGATCGGACTCTTGAGGGCGTTATTGGCCGTTGTCATTTTACTGGGCTGGAGTACTACCGCTGTTGCTGCTGATGTCGGTATTCCCGCAATCAGCGTGACTTCAGGTGAGGATGGTGTCGAAAATTACAGCGTAACCATCCAGATCCTTGCGCTGATGACCATGCTGACGTTCTTGCCAGCCATGGTCATGATGATGACGTCGTTTACCCGAATCATTATCGTTTTTGCAATTTTGCGTCAGGCATTAGGTTTGCAGCAAACACCATCGAATCAGGTGATGGTGGGCTTAGCGATGTTTCTCAGCTTATTTATCATGACGCCAGTACTCGAAAAAGTGAACACTCAGGCTGTTCAACCCTATATGGAAGAGCAGATGGGGGTATTCCAGGCCCTGGAGGCAGCAAGTGGTCCTTTTCGTGAGTTTATGCTGAAACAGACGCGTGAAAGTGATCTCGATATGTTTATGAAAATCTCTAAGACGCCTAAAGTAAATGGTGCCGATGAGATTCCGTTTTCGGTGCTGGTACCTGCTTTTGTGACGAGTGAACTGAAAACCGCCTTCCAGATCGGGTTTATGTTATTTATTCCGTTTTTGGTGATTGATATGGTGGTGGCCAGTGTCTTGATGGCTATGGGTATGATGATGTTGTCCCCGGTCATTATCTCGTTGCCATTTAAGATCATGCTGTTTGTGCTGGCTGATGGCTGGGCCATGGTGGTGGGTACATTAGCAGCCAGCTTCGGTATATAGAGGTCTCTTATGTCGACCGATGTGGTACTCGATGTTTACGGTGAAGCGTTCATGCTCATCGTTATTCTGGTGGCTGTAATCATTACGCCAAGCCTGATTGTTGGTTTGTTGATATCTATGTTTCAGGCCGCGACGCAGATCAACGAGCAAACATTGAGCTTTCTACCGCGTCTAATTATCACTCTGACGGTTATTATGGTTATGGGGCCCTGGATTGTGGGTAAATTTAAGGACCTGTTCTCCTATCTGTTTCATAATATCCCCTATCTGATCGGGTGATCCTGTGTTTGAGCTGGATCTAGGACAGATAGACCGCATCGTATCCTCCTTTCTATGGCCGTTTTTTCGTGTGGCCTCGTTCTTTATGGTTATTCCCATGATCGGCTCGCGCCTGGTGCCCGTGCGCATCCGTCTGGGGTTGGCGTTGGTGGTCTCTTTTCTGATTGTACCGCTGTTACCGGATATGCCGGTTTATGATGGGCTGGCGTTCGAAACCGTAAAAATTATCGCGCAGCAGATCCTCATTGGTTCATTGATGGGGTTTCTTGTGCAGGTACTGTTTCAGGTGTTTGTATTAGGTGCTCAGCTGACGGCCATGCAGATGGGTTTGGGATTCGCGTCGACATCCGACCCGGCTAACGGTGTCTCAGTGGTTATTCTGGGTCAGTACTATTTGATGATCGTCATGATGTTTTTCCTGGCGACCAATGGGCACCTGATCATGATCGAATTATTGGTTAAGAGTTTCACGTTAGTGCCAGTTGGTGGTGCCAACATGGTGATCGATTCATACTGGAAGATGGCGTTAGCGGGCAGTTGGATGTTCTCAGGTGCCTTGATGATTGCGTTGCCTGCCGTCACCGCTTTGTTGGTGGTTAACTTTGCGTTTGGTGTGATGACGCGTGCAGCCCCACAGTTGAATATCTTCGCAATTGGTTTCCCGTTTACTATGCTGATGGGACTGCTCATCGCCTGGATTTCAATGGGCGACCTGTTGGGGCATTACTTCAAGATGACCGAGTTCGCGTTGGATTATCTGTTGGATATGATTGTGGCGGAGAGCCGCTGAATGGCTGAAGAGTCGGGTCAGGAAAAGTCAGAAGAACCCACGGCCAAACGGTTAACCGAGGCGCGTGAGAAGGGCGATGTTCCCCGATCACGTGAATTGGTGACCATGGCTGTTTTGCTGGCGGCGTCTGCTGCAGCATTGATGTTTGGCGGGAAGCTTGCGCATCACATGATGAATGTGATGGTAAACAGTTACGAGCTGGAGCGAGCTGCAATTTTTGACGTCAACCAGATGATCATATTCTTGACGGCGGCGTTTTATGAATCCTTTCAAGGATTGCTGGGTTTCTTTGCGATCGTGCTGTTGGCAGCGCTTATTGGGCCTATTGCTTTAGGTGGGTGGAATTTTAGTGCTCAGGCGTTCGCGCCTAAGGGCAGTCGGCTGAATCCATTGTCGGGTTTGAAGCGCATGTTTTCGATGAATGCGCTGGTGGAGCTGATTAAAGCACTGGGTAAATTTTCGGTCGTCGCTGCGGTCGCGATAGGTGTCCTGTGGTCGATTAAATCGGACATTCTCGCGCTCGGATATGGTAGCCCGCAAACATCCTCTGAAGACGCAGTAGAGATAGTCATCTGGGTATTTTTAATGCTCAGTGCCAGTCTGATTATCATTGCGGCAATTGATGTTCCGTTTCAGTTGTACTCCTACACCAAGAAATTGAAGATGACGATGCAGGAGATCAAAGATGAATACAAAAATACGGAAGGTAAGCCGGAAGTCAAAGGGCGTATCCGGCAAATGCAGCGTGAAATCTCTCAGCGACAGATGATGAAGGATGTTCCTGAAGCCGATGTGGTTATTACCAACCCGACCCACTATTCCGTTGCGTTGAAGTACGACAGTGAACGTGGTGGTGCTCCATATGTTGTTGCGTTAGGCGCTGACTTTGTCGCCCTCAAAATTCGAGAGATTGCCAAAGAGAACGATATCCCTATTCTTTCTGCGCCGCCGCTAGCGAGAGCACTCTATTATTCCTCAGAAATCAACGAAGAAATCCCCACGGGCCTTTATACGGCAGTGGCCCAAGTGTTGGCATATGTGTTCCAACTCAAAAACTACAAAGCCTATCAGGCGGAAAAACCCTATCCACCGTCAGATAATGATCTGGATATCCCAGAGGAATATCGCCGGGACGAATGATCTGGCTTATTTCTTGCAGTTTTCCATTCTGTACTTGTGTTTATCGTCAAAAAATTGTCTTTCTCAGTGTTGTGGCGTTTGGTTGTGCTAAGGTAGACGTGTTGTTAGTTGTATGGTGTCATTATATTGACGTTGGTATGTTGAGTGGATAGAGCGGAACTTTTAACAAATGTACGCAGTTTAGGGCAAGGAAACCTAGGTGTTCCTTTCCTGCTGCTGATTATTCTGGCGATGGTGACATTGCCGATGCCGCCATTCTTGTTGGATGTGTTGTTTACGTTCAACATCGCGCTGTCCATTGTTGTCCTGTTAGTAAGTATTTACGCATTACGCCCGCTGGAATTTGCAGTATTTCCAAGTATTTTGCTGGTCGCGACATTAATGCGATTAGCACTGAATGTAGCGTCTACCCGTGTTGTATTGCTTTATGGTCATGAGGGGGGAGACGCGGCAGGTAAGGTCATTGAGGCTTTTGGTGCCGTAGTGATCGGTGGCAACTATGTCGTGGGTTTGGTGGTGTTCATGATTCTGGTCATCATCAACTTTGTCGTGGTTACAAAAGGTGCCGGACGTATATCGGAAGTAAGTGCTCGCTTTACGTTGGATGCGATGCCCGGTAAGCAAATGGCAATTGATGCCGACTTGAATGCGGGACTTATTGATCAGGATGCGGCTCGATCACGTCGTGAAGAGGTGACTCAGGAGGCAGACTTTTACGGCTCGATGGACGGTGCGTCGAAGTTTGTCCGGGGTGATGCGGTTGCAGGTATTTTGATCTTGGTGATCAACATTCTGGGTGGATTGTTGATCGGGATCTTCCAGCATGATCTTGATGCCATGGTTGCAGTTGAGTTTTATACCTTACTGACCATTGGTGATGGCCTGGTTGCTCAAATACCATCTTTATTGCTGTCTACCGCAGCGGCGATTATGGTAACCCGGCAGAATACATCCCATGATATGGGGCGACAGGTTGTATCACAGTTGTTTGCATCGCCAAAATCGCTGGCGGTCACTGCGACGATCCTGGGTATTATGGGTATTGTCCCGGGTATGCCACATTTTGCCTTTTTGTCGCTGGCAATCGCGGCGGGGGTGGGTGCTTGGTATATCCACAAACATCAGCAGCAGCAAGCACAAGAAGATGCCGTACGTGCTGAGCAGGATCAGAAAACAGATCTTGACGAAGTGGATGCTCAGGAAGAGCAGAAAGAGCTGGACTGGGATGATGTGATGCCCGTTGATATGGTTGGACTGGAAGTCGGATACCGTCTGATCCCGATGGTCGATAAGATGCAGGGCGGTCAGCTGCTAAACAGGATCAAAGGTGTACGGAAAAAACTGTCGCAGGATCTGGGTTTTCTGGTGCCTTCTGTACATATTAGGGATAACTTAGATCTATTGCCGGGGGCTTATCGCATAACTCTGATGGGCGTTGTTGTCGGAGAGGCTGAAATTTATCCTGATCGGGAACTTGCGATTGATCCTGGCCAGGTGTTTGGCCCGTTGCAAGGGATTGAAGTGAAAGATCCGGCATTTGGTCTTGATGCTGTATGGGTCGAGCAGGCACAGAAAGAGCATGCACAATCGTTGGGTTATACGGTTGTAGATGCATCAACCGTTGTGGCGACACATCTGAACCAGTTGTTGCAAAGTAATGCGCATGAGCTGCTGGGGCATGAAGAAGTCCAGCAGCTGTTGGATATGTTGTCGAAAGGATCGCCAAAACTTGTTGAGGAATTAGTACCGGGCAAACTATCTGTCAGCGTATTGTTGAAGGTGTTGCAGAACCTGTTGATGGAACAGGTGCCGTTGAAAGACTTTAGAACGGTGGCTGAGACATTAGCTGATGCAACCGGGCGGACACAAGATCCGGTGGCGTTGACTGCCGCTGTGCGAGTGGCATTAGCCAAGCTGATCGTGCAAACCATCAACGGTGCCGAGCTGGAGTTACCTGTCATTACACTTGATTCTCAACTTGAGCAATTACTGTTGTCGTCCGTACAGCAGCAAGGCGAGGACGGAGGTTTGGTATTGGAACCGGGTATGGCTGAGCGTTTGCAAGCATCGCTGGCGGCAACGGCAGCACAGCAAGAGATGAGCGGAAGGCCGTCCATACTGCTTGTGGCTGCGCCGGTGCGTCCGCTGATGGCTAAGTTTGTACGTTATGGAGATCACCATATTCACGTGTTGTCCTACCAGGAGATCCCGGAGAGTAAGCGGGTCACTATTGTCGCGACAGTAGGGGGGCAGCAGGGCGTTTAAGAGCTGATATCTTAAAGGCCGCTGATAGATAGGTGGGTTATGAAAGTTAAACGATTTTTTGCACCCGATATGCGTCAGGCAATGGCGCGGGTACGTGAGGAAGTGGGTCCCGATGCGGTGATCGTTTCTAATCGTCGCGTCGCTGGTGGTGTGGAAGTTGTTGCGGCCCATGAACATGAATATGAAGCTGCCCAGGTTGAATTTAAGCGTGATCGGGCGCGTAAAAAACGTCGTGATGAGCAGATCCGTCTACTGACAGGTAAAGGGGGGCAGCCTTCGCCGTCGCCGCTCATTGCCGAAAAGGAAAAGGCAAAAGCGCGCATTGCTGCCGCTCAGCGGGAAGATGAAGTACCACCTGCCGTAACGGGTAACCGTAACCAGCAAATCGAAGCTGATGACGACCTTGAATCTATACTGGCATCGTTGAAAGAAAGGCAGCGTGCAAGGCCTGCTGAACCGGAAATGCCCGTTGCTATGGTGAGGCCTGAGCCTGCCTTTGATGTTTCTCCCATCTCTCCTGTTGCACCGCCTGTAGGGGGGGATAGCGCGCTGCAGGTCATGCAGCAAGAGATCCATCAATTGCGAGCGATGCTGGAGAAACAAGCTCAAATACCGTCTTCTTCTGAATCCCTGTTATCGCCTTTGGAGCGCAAGCTGAACGCGCTTGGTCTGAGTACCCGATTGCAAAAACATCTGATGACGGGTGTTGAATTGGGTATGGCGGCCGATAAAGCTTGGCAGAACGCATTAGCACGACTCGCCGAATCTGTGCCTGTCATGGGCGAAGAATTTACGGAACGCGGAGGAATGATTGCCTTCGTAGGGCCGACTGGGGTGGGTAAAACGACCACGATTGGTAAGTTGGCTGCACGTTACGTGCTGAAATACGGAAGTTCCAGTGTCGCACTTGTCACGACCGATACCTACCGTATTGCGGCACACGAGCAGCTAAAGACCTTCGGTCGAATTCTGGATGTGCCTGTGCGGGTTGTTGATGACGTCAATAGTCTGGAGCAGGTGTTGCAGTCTTTACGGAACAAGCGTCTGGTATTGATTGATACAGCGGGGTTAAGTGCCAATGATCCCCACAGTCAGCAACAGTTGGAGATGCTTGAAAGCGTGACGTTGCGTATGAAGAAGCTGTTGGTGGTTTCTTGTTCCAGTCAGCGTCAGGTTATAGAAAAGGGTTATGAAGCCTATAAAGGCTTAGGTTTGAACGGCTGTGTTTTAAGCAAAATGGATGAGTCGGGCAGCCTGGGCGAGGCGTTATCGTTCGCAATCGAGAAAAGCTTGCCTGTGGCTTATGCGGCCGATGGCCAGCGAATACCCGATGATATTGGTGTCGGAAATAAACGTGATCTTGTCAGTCGTGCGGTGCTGACTGCTCAGGAATCACAGTCTGAAAATGCGTTAGGGGACAGAAGTAGAGTGCCCCCTCTATTTAATGCAGGCTGAGTAGCGAAGGTAGGATTAGCAGATATGAGTGCAAGGCCTGTAAAAGTAGTTGCTGTCACAGGAGGAAAGGGCGGGGTTGGTAAAACCAACGTTTCCGTCAATCTTTCGCTGGCACTCAGTCAGCTGGAACAGCGTGTAGTGCTGATGGATGCTGATTTGGGGCTCGCCAATGTCGATGTGATGATGGGGCTGAGTCCCAAGATGAATATCTCTGATGTGTTGGCTGGAGACTGTGCATTGCGTGATGTATTGATTCCCGTCAACGAATATTTTGGCATTGTACCGGCATCATCCGGTACGCAGGAGATGACGACACTCAGCGTGCATGAGCATGCGGAGCTGATACATGCGTTCAGCGAGTTTGCCGATGAAATAGATGTTCTGGTCATTGATACTGCGGCAGGCATTTCTGAATCTGTTGTAAGCTTTGTTCGGGCGGCTCAGGAGGTATTGGTTGTTGTTTGTGATGAGCCGACTTCCATTACCGATGCATACGCATTGATGAAGCTTTTAAATCGAGATTATCAGACAACACGCTTCCGTGTTCTGGCGAATATGGTAAGGTCGGAACAGGAAGGCCGGAACATGTTTGCCAAGCTGCAAACGGTGACTGATAGGTTTCTGGAGGTAACGCTTCAATATGTGGGGTCAATACCTTATGATGAAAGCGTTCGTAAAGCAGTACAGCGGCAACTCGCTGTTTTAGAAGCATTTCCTAAAAGTAAGGCGGCTCTAGCGTATCGTCAGCTAGCCACAAAAGTAGATGCCTGGCCGGTGCTTAATACGCCACGGGGACATCTGGAATTTTTTGTAGAGCGTCTGGTACGCAGCAATTAGCCTGATAGTTATTAAAGGGGTGGCATGTATAACCAGCTTCAATTCACATCTAGTGATGAGTTGATAAAGCAGTACTCGCCGCTGGTTAAACGTATAGCGCATCACCTGTTGGCTCGCCTTCCATCTACCGTGGTTCTGGATGATTTGATTCAGTCGGGCATGATCGGATTGCTGGAGGCCGCCGCAAAGTATGACCCCTCCAAAGGTGCCAGCTTCGAAACATACGCTGGTATTCGTATTCGTGGTTCAATCATTGATGAAGTTCGTCGTGGAGATTGGACGCCTAGATCTGTGCATCGTAACGGTCGTCGGGTGTCAGAGGCAATTCAGCAGGTAGAGGCCCGTACAGGGCGAGATGCATCCGATTCCGAAGTTGCTAAAGAAATGGGCGTATCGATCGATCAATATCATGCACTATTAAAAGATTCGGTTGATAGTCGGCTATTTAGTCTGGATGAATTGCTCAACCCGCAGGATGACTATCCCGGTGAGCAAGTCGCAGCGGCGGGCGAGGGGCCTAATACTCGGGTTGAAGAGCAAGCATTTGTATCTGCTTTGGTAAAAGAAATCGATAATTTACCCGAAAGAGAGAAACTTGTGCTCGCTCTCTACTATGATGAAGAGCTGAATCTGAAAGAGATCGGTCAGGTTCTGGGTGTAAGTGAGTCTCGAGTCAGCCAGATTCATAGTCAGGCGGCTCTTCGGCTAAGATCCCGTTTGGGGGAGTGGCGTTAAACGCCTCTCCTATAATATCTTGTTGACCAAGCACGTCGAAATTTGCAGTATTTGGCATTCAGCTCGAATGCAATACAAGTATGTCATGGGAGAATGGTGTTGAAAAAAGACATCAAAATACTTGTTGTGGATGATTTTTCTACAATGAGGCGAATTATTAAGAACCTCTTAAAAGAGCTGGGTCTGACCAACGTTGTTGAAGCAGATGACGGTGCGACAGCACTGCCCATTCTTAAGCAAGGGGGAATTGAATTCCTTATCACGGACTGGAACATGCCAAATATGACTGGCATTGAGTTGATCAGACATGTCCGTTCCGACCCCAACTTATCTAACATCCCGGTGCTGATGGTAACAGCCGAAGCGAAGCGAGAGCAGATCATTGCTGCCGCTCAGGCGGGAGTTAACGGGTATGTGGTAAAACCATTCACGGCTGTAACGCTGAAGGAAAAGATCGATAAGATTTTTGAGCGTTTGGGCTAGTTGAGCGTAAGGTTGATTTATGGCCGATGTAGAAGATCTCCGTGGAGTTGGGCATTTTGAGAGTCTGCTGAAAGAAAAAGCGGACAAGCTCGTCAATGTTTTGGCGCAGGGCGATATTCCTGCGGCGATGGATCAGATTAGTGAGCTCTATGAGTTCCGTCATCAAGTGTTTTATCAGGAAGTGGGTATGTTGACCCGCGGCTTGCATGAAGCCCTGAAAGCATTTGGTAACGACGTCCAGGATTCGATTCAGTCCGACGTGTCTCGTGTAGACCTGAGCGATGCGTCGCAAAGTCTCGACCACGTCGTAGAGCTGACAGAGAAAAATGCTCATCAGACTATGGATAAGCTGGATCGTGCGTTGGCATTAGTATCAGAGCTGGAGTCTGAAGGTTTAGGCGATTCTGCAGCTGAAAAACTGAAGGCGTTGCACACGGAATTAACTGATGTTTTGGTTGCTCAAGGCTATCAGGATATTGCCGGGCAGCTGATTCGTAAGGTCATGATGTTGTTGAGCAATGTGGAGCAACACCTGGTCCAGTTGATGGATATGGCTGCAGCAGTTGAGCGTTTAAGCGGTGTTCGCCCATCAGAAACAGATACGCCTGCGGTTAAAGATACTAAAGAAAAAGCGATTGCAGCCGAAGGACCTCAGATCAGAGCTAAAGATTCCCCCGATGTAGTGACTGAACAAGATGAAGTCGACGAACTTCTATCTAGTCTCGGGTTTTAATTAGGAGCGCTTCATGAGTTTAGATGTTGATCAGGAAATTCTGGAAGACTTTCTTGTAGAAGCCGGAGAGATTCTTGAACTGCTGTCTGAACAGTTAGTCGATCTGGAGCAGCGTCCCGGTGATCGTGATCTTTTGAATGCGATCTTTCGTGGTTTCCATACGGTAAAAGGCGGCGCAGGTTTTTTGCAGCTTGATGCCATGGTTGAATGCTGCCATAAAGCAGAGAACCTTTTCGATCTATTGCGTAACGGTGATCTGGCGATTACCTCTGAACTCATGGATGTTGTTCTGCAAGCGTTGGATGCCGTGAATGTGATGTTTGAAGCGGTGCGTGACGGACTACCACCGGAACATGCAGATCCCGCATTGCTCGCGCAGCTCGCAGCATATACTGAAGGTGGCGCGCCTGTTCCTGAGGCCCCAACACCAGAACCCGTCGCGGTTGTTGAGCAGCCTCCCGCTCCAACCCCGGTTACGGCACCGGCACCTGCTGCTCAGGATGCCTCGGAGGCAGAGTTTGACTTGTTGCTAAATGCACTTGAAGAGTCGGATGTGGTTAGCAAAGATGTAGCGCCTCCTGCACCTACCGCGGCGAGCGGTGATACGATAACCGAAGATGAATTCGAAGCATTGCTTGACGAGTTACAGTCAAACGGTGAAGGTGCATTTTCTCAAAATGACGTTGCAAAACCCGCTGCCCCAGCGGCGGCTGCGCCTCAGGCGGATACCGGCCTGATTACAGATGACGAATTTGAAGCGCTATTGGATGATCTTCAGTCAAAAGGTGAAGGCGCATTTTCACCAAATAGCGCTGATGCGCCAGCCGTTGTAGAGCCCGCTCCACCTGTAGCTCCTGTTTTAAAACCGGCTCCTCAGCCGAACGTAGCTGCTG
Source organism: Pontibacterium sinense (assembly GCF_015209595.1). Classification (GTDB taxonomy): domain Bacteria; phylum Pseudomonadota; class Gammaproteobacteria; order Pseudomonadales; family Balneatricaceae; genus Pontibacterium; species Pontibacterium sinense. Next base: position 67,369 of record NZ_JADEYS010000003.1, read on the forward strand.
TACCAAAAGCCGCCTCTCCGACACCTAAAACACCAGCTAAGACTGCAAAAGCACCCGCGAAGGCTGCAGCGCCTGCAGCCCAGCACAAGCCCGCCGCTGAAAGTAATGTACGTGTTGATACACGCTTGCTCGATAAGATCATGAATATGGTTGGCGAGCTGGTACTTGTGCGTAACCGTTTGGTTCGTCTGGGGGTTTCTCACGAAGATGAAGAGATGGGCAAAGCGCTGGCCACTCTGGACATGGTGACCGCCGATTTACAGATGTCGGTGATGAAAACCCGAATGCAGCCGGTGAAAAAGGTATTTGGCCGATTCCCGCGCTTGATTCGCGATTTGTCGCGTAGCCTTAAAAAAGAGATCAATCTGGAATTGCGTGGCGAAGACACCGATCTGGATAAAAACCTTGTTGAGGCGCTGGCTGATCCGTTGATTCACCTCGTGCGCAACGCGGTGGATCATGGCATCGAGTCGCCAGATGAGCGTGAGCGGTTAGGTAAGTCGCGTGATGGGAATGTGTTGTTGTCTGCTGAGCAGGAAGGTGATCATATCTTGCTGATCATTCAGGATGACGGTGCAGGTATGGATGCGGATAAACTGCGTCAACTGGCGGTTGATCGCGGTATGCTGGACTCCGAAGCTGCCAGTCGACTGACAGAACAAGAATGCTTTAATCTGATTTTCCAGGCGGGTTTCTCAACGAAAACAGAAATCTCCGATGTGTCAGGGCGTGGCGTGGGTATGGATGTGGTGAAAACCAAAATTACCCAATTGAACGGCACGCTAAGTATTGATTCGGTCATAGGTCAGGGAAGTCGAATTGCGATACAGGTTCCACTGACGCTGGCGATCATGCCTACCCTGATGGTCATTCTGGAAGATCAAGCGTTTGCACTGCCATTAGTGAATGTAAACGAAATCTTTAATCTGGATCTGACTAAAACCAATATCGTTGATGGCCAGCAGGTTATCATCGTGCGCGATCAGGCGCTGCCACTGTTCCATCTGAAACGCTGGTTGATTGGAGGCAAGCATGATTCCAGTCTGCCTGAGCAGGGGCATGTGGTTATCGTCACTGTTGGAACTCAGCGCGTAGGTTTTGTTGTAGACCAGCTTGTGGGTCAGGAAGAGGTGGTTATCAAGCCGTTAGGCACCATTTTGCATGGTACGCCAGGTTTGTCTGGTGCGACTATTACCGGTGACGGGCGTATTGCATTAATTATTGATATTCCGAATCTGCTCAAGCGCTATGCGCACTGATCGTTAGCGGACGCAGTAGATGTCTATGCCGGTTAAGGTGCTGATCGTCGATGACTCGGGCTTCTTTCGTAACCGTATTGCAGACCTTTTAGGTAGCGATGCCCGCATTTCCGTTGTGGGCACCGCCAGCAATGGACGTGAGGCGATTGAGCAGGTGAAGTTGCTCAGGCCTGATGTCATCACGATGGATGTGGAGATGCCAGAAATGAATGGTATCGATGCGTTACGTCAGATTATGAAGTTCTCACCGGTCCATGTGATCATGCTGTCTTCTGTGACTCATGAAGGCGCGCGTATATCGATGAAGGCGCTGGAAGCGGGTGCTGCGGATTGTATACCCAAAGATCTACGCGAATGGATGGGCAGCTCTTCCGCTATTAATAATCAGTTATGCGATCAAGTCGTTGCGCTAGGAAAGAGTCGGCGTCCACGCGTACATACTTCACCGCCCTCATCTGACAAGCCGCGTTCATCAATTCGTCCTAGTCCTACGCGCCATGAAACTGCCGTGGCCGTCCCATCGACGGTGAGTGATCGGTCGACATTTACAGTGTCCTCCTTGCGTCAGCGCGGGGAAGCAAACGCAGCGATGCGTGTGGAGTCATCTCCTCGTCGTAGTGGAACAGTACAGCGTTTTCCCGATTGTCGAGTCGTCGTGATTGGCTCGTCGACAGGGGGGCCGGCGGCATTACAAAAAATACTGACGCGCCTGCCCGCTGCTTTCCCTTATCCCATTTTACTCGTGCAACATATGCCGAAAACCTTTACTCCAGTATTTGCTGAGCGCCTGAATCAGCAGTGTCATATTACAGTCAAGGAAGCTACCGACGGTGATCGTTTGGTGGCGGGAACGGCATTGCTGGCTCCGGGAGGCCATCAGCTGATCATTGATCCGCGCCAAAATGACAGGGTTAAGGTCATGCCGGGAGATGAGCGGCTGACGTATAAGCCCAGTGTTGATATATCCTACGGCTCTGCTGCAAAGTGCTTTGGCGATAAAGTGCTGGCGGTGATTTTGACTGGAATGGGTAGCGATGGCACTGATGGTGCGCGCTTGCTTAAACGGTCAGGTGCGAAAGTTTGGGCTCAGGATGAAAACAGCTCAACAATCTATGGCATGCCTAAATCTGTCATTGAGGCTGATCTGGCCGATGCTGTTCTGGATCTGGATGAAATAGGTACGTTGCTCAGTAAACAGGGAGAGCGTTAATGGATCCAATGACCATATTGGGAATTCTGGTTGCGTTGGGTGCCGTGGTTGGTGGCCATTATCTCGACGGCGGATTATTGACTGAGTTAGTTAATCTACCCGCTGCAGTGATCGTATTTGGGGGCACATTGGCGGCTGCGGCCGTACAATCACCGAAGGAGGAGTTTTCCCGGGCGTTGAGGTTATTGGGCTGGGCCTTTGGTGGCCGGCGTTATAACTTTGAAAACGGGATTGATCTGTTGATGTCCTGGTGTACCTTAGTCCGTCGCGACGGAATTTTGGCGCTGGAGAAAGAGATCGAAAAGCATTCCGATAGCTTTGTGCTGAACGGGTTACAGATGCTGGTTGATGGGAAAAGCTCAGAGGCGATTCGTAACAGTTTAGGTACTGAGTTAGTGACGGTCGAGCAGAATGATCTACGAGGTGCGAAGGTGATTGAGAGTATGGGAGGCTATGCTCCCACGCTTGGCATTATTGGTGCAGTGTTAGGTTTGATTCATGTGATGGGGAACCTGAAAAGCCCAGAAGATCTCGGTTCAGGCATTGCATTGGCCTTTGTTGCGACAGTGTATGGTGTAGGAATCGCCAACTTATTACTGATCCCTATCGCCAACAAAATAAAGGGTCTGATCATGACTCGGTATAACTATCAGGAAATGATGCTGGAAGGTATGGCTGCCATTGCTCAGGGTCAAAACCCGCGGGTGATTCAGCAGCGTTTACAAGGTTACATGAGCTGAGCTATGCCCAGACGTAATCCACCTGAAGATTATGTAAATACAGATCGTTGGATACTCTCTTACGCGGACTTTATCACCCTTCTGTTTGCCTTTTTTGTGGTGATGTATTCGCTATCCAGTGTGAACGAAGAAAAATACAAAGAGTTGTCGAACGCGCTAAGTGGTGCGTTTGAAGGAACAGGGCTTGATGCATCACTCCTTGGTACCGGACAGGGAGCGATTATTGGCTTGAGGGAAGAGCCCGCGATGCCAGAAGAGCAATCAACCCCCAAACCTGAGCTGGAGTTGCCCGATACCGACGAGACAGATCAGCTGAAGACCATTATGGAGCGACTGGAAACCCGTATTCTTCCCAGTGTGTCTGAGCGCGATCTCAAGCTAGTTGGTGATGAGCTTTGGCTGTCAATCGAGTTACGTTCAGGCATGCTGTTCAGTTCTGGGCAGGCAAAACCAACGCGTGAAGCGGATGAGCTATTGCAGCGCTTAGCTGTGATATTACGGCCTTACGATAATCCGATTCATGTTGAAGGCTTTACCGATGATCAAGTGATTGAAACGGACCACTTTCCATCTAATTGGGAGCTATCAGCAGCGCGCGCAGCTGCGGTGGTGCGTTTGTTAAACAATCATGGTGTTGATCCTGCGCGGATGGCTGCGGTTGGATACGGCGAGTTTCAACCGGCTTATAGCAACCGCACTGATGAGGGACGCCAACTGAACCGGCGTGTTGTTATCGTCGTGTCGCGGGATGAGAAAGTCAGACGTACATTGTCTGCGTTCGGTAGTCAGCAAGTCAGCAAAGATGCAGTATCCACTGTGATAGCAACGGATGAAACAGAGGTGACTGACACCCCTGTTATTGAACAGGTAGAAACGGCTTCCGGTGGTAAATTGTTTCGACAGGTTACCCCGTTAAGTTCATCCGATCAGCAGGAAAACGAGTAATAAGATATGCAAGTATGGACCGTCGCAAACCAAAAAGGTGGCGTGGGGAAAACAACCACGGTAGTCAGTCTGGCTGGACTGTTGGCCGAAGTCGGTTATCGGGTGCTTTTAATTGATCTTGATCCCCACGGGTCGTTGACGAGTTACTTTGGTTACGATCCGGACGAACTTGAATTTAGTGTATTTGACCTATTTGAAGGCAGTAATCCGATCAATGCGGCAACTGTTCATCGTATGCTGCTTGAAACATCACATGAACGCCTTGAGCTGATGCCCGCGTCGACAGCATTGGCGACACTGGAACGTCGTGCAGTCGGTCAGGAAGGGATGGGATTGCAGATTGCGCGTGCGCTTGTTCAGGTAAAAGAAGAGTACGATTACGTCATTATCGACACGCCCCCGATCCTTGGTGTGTTGATGGTCAATGCGTTGGCTGCTTGTCAGCATCTGTTGGTACCGGTTCAAACCGAGTTTCTGGCATTAAAAGGTCTGGAACGCATGGTACGTACTATCAGCATGATTAATCAGGCACGTAAGAACAAACTAAAATATACCATCATTCCAACCTTTTATGACCGTCGTGCACATGCATCGGTGACGAGCTTGCGCGAGTTGCACAATCGATACTCTGATCGTATTTCCAGCGCAATTGTGCCGGTTGATACTGAGTTGAGAAATGCCAGTATTAAAGGCTTAGTTCCTTCCGCCGTTGATTCCAGTAGTCGCGGTGTTCACGCGTATGCGCGAATATTGCGGACGTTGGTTGAAGCGCAAAAACAAGAGGCGTCGGTATGACGAAGTTACCAGAAGACGCAGATTACTATGCACCGCAAACAGGAAATCAGCAGGTTGTATTCGACTACCTGGAATCGCTGTTGGAAGATCCTGATACGCTTGCGCGTGATACTGAAGCTGAATTGCAGGCAATTGAAGCGCTGGAGCGTGATGAGCAGCACGAGAGTGAACCTTCGCTACTCACGGTGGAAAGCGAGTTGCTTAACGCTGCCCCGGCTGAGCCAAATGAATCGGAAGTTGAGACTTCGGCAGACATATTAGCTGCATCCGCTGAGATTGAACTCGATCTATTACCGGTGGAGGATGATGCCGAACGGGTATTGGCATCGGATGAAGCGGTATCGCTAGATACCCCGGCTGAATTGATGGGTGACGATTCACTTGAGGATTATTCTCAACCTGAACTAGACAGCCCGCCAGTTCAGACTGTGGAAACCCATGTTGATGATGCTGCGCCAAAACCGGCGTTAGATATCCCGGAAGATGTGCTCAACTGTATTTTGTTCCAGCTTCAGGGGCTGAACCTGGCTATTCCGGTCGATGACGTGGATGGCGCTGTTGCGATGGAACGGTTGACTCTGCATTTGGACCTGGATCATGAGTGGGTGTTAGGGGCGTTTACTGCTCTGGATAAAGAAACACGGGTGGTTGATACAGGAAGCTGGTTGCTTTCCGGTCGTTTTGATCCCGCACGTGCCAAATACGAAGAGGTATTGATTCTTAAGGGACGCCGTTGGGCATTGGCTTGCGATACGTTGGTTAAGTCAATTCGCATGTCACACAACGATATTGTGTGGGCTGGTGATAGTAATACCCGGCCGTGGATGTTGGGTACGAATATGAGTGAACGATGCGCGATTATGGATGTGGATAAGTTGCAGGCGTTGCTGGACGAAAACCTGTAATCGTTGCCAAACTGTATAAAGTGGGCATGCTTTAGTATTCTTAAACCTATCTTTTAGTGTCGGAGCGCTCTGTGGAATTTTCCATTTGGACATCGATCTTTGCATTACTAAGCTTGCTGGCTTTGGTGAGCTGTATCGTGCTGTTCAAGCGGATGCGCCAATATGAGCGCCGCCAGCAGGCTCTTGTCGGATTACTTCGAAATGAAATTCAGGCAATCACCAACTCATCTATTGGAATGGGGCGGCGGGTTGTAGAAATAGAGCAGAAACTAAACAGTACCGCCGAAAAGCAATTGGAATTGGAAAACCGTGATCCAGGTGCGATGGCCTTTAATCAGGCCGCGCGATTGATGGAGATGGGTGCCAATGTTGATGATTTAGTCGAAAGCTGTGGTATTGGTCGTCCAGAAGCCGAATTGATGGCGCTGTTGCATCAGGAATTAAAAGCAACTGATAGTCTTGGCCATCAAAAATAATCTATTCCACTTCCTGGTCTCTCTCCCTTTCTCATTTTTCAAACCCCGATACTCGTTAGGTATCGTGTTTTAGACTGTAAGCAAAAGCGATGACTTCTGCGATTGCGCGATAGAGAGCCTCCGGGATTTCATCTCCCACATGCAGTCGTACCAGAAGTTCTACCAACTCAGGGCTTTCATGGATGTGAACGCCACTTTCCTCCGCCAATGCAATGATCTGTTCTGCGATTATGCCCTGCCCTTTGGCGGCAACGGTAGGAGCGCTCTGTTCACCGAGTTTATAGTTTAGGGCGACCGCTTGTTGAGGTTTCTGTGGGCGCTTCATGTGTGGATATCTACGAGGTTTTTCTGGATAAGTTCACCTTGGCGATCCGGTGAATGCCCGTGGTAGCACTGGAGTTCTGGGGGTTCGAATCCTTTGTTTTGCAATAACTGACCAAACTCCTGCAACTGTTTCTGGATGTGGCGCTGTGCATGACGTTCATTGCACCAAAATTGAATCTGAACCTGCTCGTCGCCGGTGAGCTTAATTTCTGCATCTATAGCGCCAAGCTCCTCAAGGTCAAAATGCAGGCGCGCGCGCCAAAGTGTAGTCAGTTCATGTGTGCCTTGTGCGCTGCGTTCCTGGCTGATACGCATTTCCAGATTGTCCATTTGATTATTGTTCAGGACAGGGATATCTAGCTGTATTACACGCTCAAAACTGCCATCAGGCGCTTCCTTCCATTGTTGTAAAGAGGAAAGCTGGTTATGAGTGATACGGGACTGCATCGTCTGAATTAATTGATCCATCCGCTGGCGCTGTTCAACGGGGAGGTCTGCACTCTGTTGTTGTAGCTGACGCAATAAGCCCTTCATATCGGTCTTGCCCAGCTGTTTTCCTGCGGCGAGCTGAGCTTCGGTTTGTGTACCTCCCGCTTGTACATTTTGTTGCAGTGTTTGCGGGGCCTCGGGGGTGCCGGGACGAAGTCCAAACAATTGCAACATTGATCGTACCAGTCCTGATATCTCCGTCTGTGGGAGTTGGGTCGCGGCTCCTTGCAACTGATTCAATGAATTAGCCAAAGGCTGTTGGTTTGGCAGTGCGGTGCGTAGTGCATCTTGTATGGTAGCTTGTTCACGCTGGAGTTCCGTAGCCTGGCTGGTGGTTGGTAAGGGGGTCGCAAGAATATCACCGCCGAAGGTACGTTGGATGCTCAACACAGTATTTGGACTAAGTGCAGTGTTCGACTGAAGTGTGGTGGTCTGCCCGGAATTCAGTCGAATATCAAGGTTAAATGTAGTGTTTGAAGTAGTTGTTGCGGTGCCCGATGAAGATACAGAGGCGGCCGTGTTGGCTGAAGACAGGTTTGTTTGTACGTTGGATGAGGTGCCGGTGATGCTCGGATTGAGCGATGCTCCGGTCTGCCTCTGTATAGGTGCTTGCGGAGAGGGTTGAGCGTTTGTTGTTGAAATCGGGCCTCCAGAGGCGGACGAAGTATGTCCCGCCTGTGGTGGTACTGGGCTGCTGCTCGATGGCGACTGTGTAGTCGCGGGAGATGCTGATGCAACGGCATTGCCCGATTGACCGTGTGCGGTTGGTACGGCTCTGTTCATCGACAATGTTTCACCGCGTTGTTGAGCAGCGGGCTCACTACCCGAAGCAGGTATAGACGTTCGTTGAACCGGAGCGTGCGTAGTTGCCTGAGTACTCGAACCAGGTGCCGTGGCCGGTGGTGTGTTCTGTGTTGCTGCCGTGAGCTGTTGCTGTTGCTGCGTTGGTGCAGGTGCAGGTGCAGGTGCTGATTGAAGATTAGTCGCGGGGACCGGTCTGCTATAGGTGCTGCTTCCAGAAGATGTGTCCGATGATGGCGCAGATGATACGGGTGCACCTGTGGGAGTGCTGCGAATGACAGTGCCTTCAATCGTCGTGCCTTTGCTGATCGGAACGTCAGAAATTCCCGCTTTGAGACTGATCGCTGGCGGTGGTGTCGGTGATGAGGGTACCGCACTGTTGGCAGGTGCTGCTTTGGTATTAGAAGGCGCAGTACTTGTGGCGGGTGTGCTGGAGGCGGCAGTTTGCTGTAATAGAAGTTTTCCATCAGGGGTTAGGCTAACTTGTAACTGTGTCCCGGCCTGGAGTGGCTGTTTTGTAATGAGTTGTATCGTTTTTCCGCTAATTTCCAGCACAATCCGTGACGCCCCTGTGTTATTGGCGTCAGCTGAAACTCTTGCCACCCGGGCATTTTGGGGGGAGTCGCTGGTTAGAACCTGATTCAAAGCCTTTTGTGTCTCTGGTGGTGTATCACGAAGAGACAAGGAAAGGGCAGAATTTTGCGGAAACAATACTTTTCTCCGTAGTGACGGCTGCTGCACTGGTCGTGAATTCGTATATAATAAGCCGCTAAATTAAATTGTCGGCCGTACCGCTTAAAAGTATAGAGTTAAGTCGGGTTTTCGGCTTGGGGTGGGTGTTTTGTCCGAGCCGCTGTTAAATGTAAAACAGCTTTTTTGTGAGCGTGATGACCGTATCCTCTTTGAAGATCTTAACTTTGTTGTAACGCAAGGTGAAGTTGTTCAGATCGAAGGACAGAACGGCAGTGGTAAAACCACTTTGTTACGCATACTTGGAGGCTTATCCCGAAATTTCGAAGGTGATATCTATTGGAAGGGAGAGCCAATAGATGATGTTGCTGACGACTTTCGTCGTTCGCTACTCTACTTCGGTCATCAACCCGGCGTGAAAGCCATTCTCACACCGGAAGAAAATTTGAACTGGTATGCGGCGATGCATCCGGCGATCGTACATGAACAGATTTTTGATGCGCTCGAACAGGTTGGGCTTAAAGGTTACGAAGATGTGCCTTGTCATATGTTATCAGCCGGCCAGAATCGACGTGTCAGTCTCGCGCGTCTTTATCTAAGTCACGCGCCATTATGGATTCTGGACGAACCTTTTACGGCCATAGACAAGCGTGGCGTTGCTGCGAAAGAAGCCCTGATTGCACGCCATGCCGAACGTGGTGGCAGTGTGATTTTGACCACTCATCATGAACTAAAGATGGGTGATCGGGTACGACGTATAAATCTAGATGAACTGGCCGGAACTTCATGAGCGAAATGCTGACTAATGAGCCGGTGCAGTCTAGTGAGCAGACCATGCGGGGTCTCTTCCTGGCTGTGCTCAAGCGCGATCTGTTGCTGTCTTATCGACGCCGAAGTGATCTGGTCAATCCCCTGATCTTTTTTCTGATGGTGGCAACATTGTTCCCACTTGGTGTGAGCCCTGAGCCGGATTTTCTGGCACAACTGGCACCAGGAGTGGTCTGGGTTGCTGCATTGCTGTCGACGTTGCTATCAATGGACAGTGTGTTTCGTTCGGATTTTGAGGACGGCACGCTGGAGCAAACATTGTTAAGTCCACAACCATTGTTTGTGGTTGTTTTGGGGAAAGTGATTGCTCACTGGATGTTGACGGGGTTGCCGTTAGCACTGCTCGCACCAGTACTTGGAATTATGTTGTTTCTTCCAGACGGAGGGATGGGTGGGCTGATGATCAGCTTATTGCTGGGAACGCCCACGCTCAGTTTGGTAGGCGCAATTGGCGCGGCGCTGACTGTTGGATTACGCAAAGGCGGTGTACTGATTTCATTATTAGTATTGCCGTTGTATATCCCGGTGCTGATTTTCGGCACTAGTGCAGTGCAGGCAGCAGTAACGGGGCTGCCGTTGGGTGGTTATCTTGCATTGCTGGGAGCAATGCTTGCACTGGGGATCGTAATGGCACCGCTGGCAATTGGTGCAGCGTTAAGAATTTCCGTGAGCGGATAAGGTTAAGTATGGCTGAGAAGAAAAAATGGATGCCGCGATGGTTCTATCAGTTGGCATCACCACGCTGGAGCTATGAAATCATGGGCAAGTTGTTGCCCTGGTTTGCAATAGTGACTGCGGCACTGCTGGTATCCGGTATTGTCTGGGCATTGGCTTTTGCTCCATCAGATTACCAGCAGGGTAATAGCTTCCGCATCATCTATATCCATGTCCCTTCCGCCATACTCGCCCAGTCGTGCTACATGCTGATGGCTATTGCAGGAGCAATCGGTCTTATCTGGAAGATGAAGGTGGCCGATATGGTCGCCAAATCGAGTGCGCCGATTGGTGCAACGATGGCTCTGTTGGCTCTGGTCACTGGTGCGATCTGGGGTAAGCCGACCTGGGGTTCCTGGTGGGTGTGGGATGCACGCCTGACCTCTATGTTGATCCTTCTGTTTCTGTATCTTGGTGTGATCGCCCTCAATTCTGCTATCGAAAGCGAAGCCACGGCAGCGCAGGCGACAGCGGTGTTGGCACTGGTGGGGTTAGTCAACATTCCAATCATTAAGTATTCGGTAGAGTGGTGGAATACGTTACACCAGCCCGCCACGTTTACCCTGACAGAACGTCCGGCCATGCCTGCAGAGATGTGGGTGCCGCTATTGGTAATGGTAATAGGATTCTATTGTTTCTTTGCCGTTTCCCTGATGTTGCGTACCCGTAATGAAATTTTGCATCGTGAGCGCCGTGCAAGATGGGTCCGTGAACTGATCGAAAAGCAGTGAGGTGAATGTGAGTTTCGACAGTTTTTCCGATTTTTTGGCTATGGGTGGTCATGGCCTGTATGTGTGGCTGAGTTATGCCATCGCATTGTTTGTCATTGTTATCAATTTGGTCAGCCCGGTACTGCGCAAAAAGCAGTTAGTCTCCGAGCTTGTCCGTCGTCTGCGTAGGGAGAAAAATGCCTCATGAATCCAAAACGTAAGCAGCGTCTTATCATCGTGCTGTTCATCGTCTTCGGTGTGGGCATCGCCGTTGGTTTAACTATGTTTGCTTTGAGTCAGAACATTAATCTTTTCTACTCACCAACCCAAATTGTAAAAGGTGAAGCGCCTGAGAATACGCGTATTCGTGCCGGCGGAATGGTGGTTGAAAACAGTGTTCAACGTGATCCAAACAGCCTCAAAGTGACGTTCGGAATGACCGATTATGCAGAAAACGTCACCGTAGAATTTACTGGGATATTGCCTGATCTGTTTCGTGAGGGACAGGGTATCGTTGCTCAGGGAATGATGGATGAATCCGGTGTGTTTCAGGCCAGTGAAGTGCTTGCTAAACATGATGAAAATTACATGCCTCCAGAAGTAGCGGATGCGTTGGAAAAAGCTGGAAAAATGCCGAAACCAGAGGCCGAGGTCTTTAACAAATGATTCCTGAGCTTGGTCAATATGCGCTGATTCTGGCGCTGGGTATGGCTGCATTGCTGGCAGTGGTACCTTTAGTCGGTGCATCCACCGGAAATCAGTTGTGGATGGGCTATGCTCGTCCGCTGTCGAAAGGCCTGTTTTTATTTCTGGTCATCAGTATTTTTTGCCTGGGTTATGCATTTATTACTGATGATTTCTCTGTTGTATATGTGGCATCAAACTCCAATACGGCACTGCCTTCCTATTACAAGGTGAGTGCGATTTGGGGTGGTCATGAAGGCTCATTACTGCTTTGGGTCGTGATTCTGGGTGGCTGGATTTACGCCGTTGCAGTGAAAAGTGATAACTTGCCACAGGATATTGTAGCTCGCGTGCTGTCGGTGATGGGAATCATCGCTGTCGGCTTTATCCTTTTTACCCTTCTGACTTCAAGTCCATTTGAGCGTCACCTGCCGCTATTTCCTCAGGAAGGGGGGGACCTGAACCCTCTGTTGCAGGATATTGGCCTGATTATCCATCCCCCTATGTTGTATATGGGGTATGTGGGCTTCTCTGTTGCATTTGCGTTTGCGATAGCCGCATTGTTGAGTGGCCAGCTTGACGCTGCCTGGGCGCGCTGGTCTCGTCCATGGACAAATGTTGCTTGGGCATTTTTGACATTGGGTATCGCGCTGGGAAGCTGGTGGGCGTATTACGAGCTTGGCTGGGGTGGCTGGTGGTTCTGGGATCCGGTAGAGAACGCGTCCTTCATGCCTTGGTTGGTGGGCACGGCCCTGATTCATAGTTTAGCGGTCACTGAAAAACGCGGTGTATTTAAAAGCTGGACGGTGTTGCTGGCGATCTTTGCTTTCTCTCTTAGTTTGTTAGGCACTTTTTTGGTACGTTCCGGTGTCCTGACATCCGTACATGCGTTTGCGTCTGATCCTGATCGTGGTTATTTCATCTTGGCGTTATTGGCGATTACGATCGGTGGCTCATTGCTACTGTACGCCATTAAAGCCGCGCATGTGAAAGCGGAATCCAGTTTTGAGTTGGTGTCCCGTGAAAGTTTCTTACTGATGAACAACATCCTCCTGGTGGTTGTTGCTCTAATGGTATTGCTCGGAACGTTGTATCCGTTACTTATGGATGCATTGCAGCAAGGTAAAATGTCAGTAGGTGCGCCGTATTTCAACGCGATGTTTATACCATTAATGTCCGTGTTGGTGGTATTGATGGGTGTTGGCGCAATTTCGCGCTGGAAAGCTACTAAGGTTGAATTTCTGGCGAAACAGCTTTGGATACCCGCAATTCTGGCGATTGTTGTGGGTACTTTAGTGAGCCTGTTCGGCGGTATCGATTTTGATTGGTCCGCATTGCTGGGGCTGATCCTGAGCTTTTGGGTTGTGTTCTCTGGTTTTAGGGATGTGTACAACCGCGTTGCTTCCAAGAAACAGCCACTCAAAGCATTGACTAAGTTCTCTCTGAGTTATTACGGCATGATTCTGGCTCACGTGGGTGTTGCGGTCTCAATCGTGGGTATCTTAATGGTGTCCATTTACAGCGAAGAACGCGACATGCGTATGACACCGGGTGATCGTCAGGCCTTTAAGCATTATGAGTTTGTGTTTGATGGTGCACGACAGGTTGAAGGACCAAACTATCGTTCAGATATGGGACGGATTGTCGTATTGCAGGATGGTGAGGTGTATACAACCCTGTATCCCGAAAAGCGTTTATATAACGCGAGGGGTAATGTGATGACCGAAGCGGCCATTGACCCTGGGCTTTTCCGGGATCTGTATGTTGCTTTGGGTGAACCACTGGAAAACGGTGCTTGGGCTGTCCGCATGCAATATAAACCGTTTGTTCGCTGGATCTGGTTAGGTGGATTGTTGATGACCTTTGGCGGTCTGCTTGCGGCAAGTGATCGCCGTTATCGTCAAAAGGTAAAGCGCCAGCAGCCTAAAGCTGTATCCGGTGAAGCTGAGTTTGCGTGAGGAATTGATTTGATGCGCCGTTTTTTTCTATTCATACCCTTAGTGATTTTCTTTGTCATGGGGATATTTCTCTATCAGGGATTGCAACTGGATCCGACAAATTTGCCGTCGGCTCTGATCGATAAGCCGTTACCTGAGTTTCGTGTGAGCTCTTTGTACGATGAGGATCGAGTGATCACCGAAGAGGATTTGAAAGGCAAGCCTGCGTTATTGAATGTATGGGCGACCTGGTGTCCATCCTGTAAGCAGGAACACGCGCAGCTGAACCGGATTAAGGAAGAGGGTTACGTCATCTATGGCGTGAATTACAAGGATGATCGTGGCAAAGCCAAGGAATGGTTACGTCGTTACCTTGATCCTTATAGCGAAAATATCTTTGATAAGACCGGCTCATTTGGCATTAATCTGGGCGTCTATGGCGCACCGGAGACATACGTTATCGATGCAGAAGGTGTGATCCGCTACAAACACGTAGGCGTTGTGGATGAAAAGGTTTGGGCTCAACTGAAACCAATTCTTCAGAAGCTGGAAAATGGTCAGGAGGCGAAGTAATGAAACGTTGGATAATCTCATTACTGATGCTGATCTCTGTACAGGCCGTTGCTGCTATAGATACTTACGAATTTCAGGACGAAGATACACGTAAGCGCTTCCAGCAGCTCACCGAGGAGCTTCGGTGTCCAAAATGTCAGAATCAAAATCTGGCGGACTCTAACTCACCGATAGCAAAAGATCTGAGACATGAGGTTTATCGCATGTTGGATAAGGGTGAGAGTGACTCTGAAATTGCAGACTTTATGGTCGCGCGTTATGGCGAGTTTGTATTGTATAAACCACGCAAAGACGCTTCGACTTACGTACTCTGGTATGGCCCGTTTGGGTTGCTATTGTTGGGACTTATTGTGGTTTTTGCTATTACTCGTCGAAAAAATACTGCTGCACAAGAAACACCTGAGTCCAACCTGGACAATGAGCAGCGTAAGAAACTAAATTCTCTTCTTGATCAGGATACCGACAAATGACCGCGTTATGGATCGGTATTTCTTTGTTGACGCTGGCGGCAATTGGTTTTGTCTTCTGGCCGTTATTTAGAGCGAAAAAACTACATCAGGCTGAGCTGTCCGCGGACCGAAAACTTCAGAATATCGATATCTTCCGTGAGCGAGTGGCTGAACTTGAAGCAGAGCGGGAAAGCGGAAGTTTAGAGCAGGCAGAGTTTGAACTGCTAAAACTAGAGTTGGAAAAAAACCTGCTGAATGACGCGGTAGAGGCAGAATATCAGGAATCGCAGCTCAAAATTGGCCGTGGTTCTGTTGTTACTGTGACACTGCTTGCTTTAATTTTAGCGTCAGTATCCTTCGGTTTGTACGGAAAACTGGGGCGCTCGGTCGACCTTGAATTAGCGCAAAATGGCAGCAAACCCGTTAATGTTCAGTCTGAAAAACAGCCAAGCATTAACGAAGCTGTGGCAATGTTGGAAGAAGAATTAGAGCAGCGTCCCGACAATGCCGAAGGCTGGTATATGTTGGGTACAACGTATATCGGAATGCAGCGTTATGAAGAAGGTCTGGCTGCGTTACGTAAAACGTTAACACTGCTACCCGAAGAGGCACCTCAATATGCGGGTGTCATGGGGCAATATGCTCAGGCACTGTTTTTTGCTAACGGCAGTAAAATAACAGATGACGTGCGGAATCAGATTGATCGTACGTTGGCGATTGAGCCGTTTGAAATTACCGTTTTGGGTCTATTGGGTATTGATGCATTTGAGCAACAGAAGTATCAGGCAGCTATTGATTACTGGACTAAAGGCCTGGTGAATGCCGACGGTGAAGCCGCAACGTCTCTGAAATCCGGTATTGCCACCGCTCGCAAACGCCTGAAAGCTCAGGGTATCGATGTTGTTGGCGCAAATACGGCTGAAGCAAACGCAGCTGAACCGGAAATGGGTGATACCCCAGCGATTCGTGTGCAGTTGAGTATTAATGATCAGTTAAAGTCTGGCTTGAAACCGGAGCAGACAGTATTTATCTTTGCCCGACCTGTTGGCGGACGTATGCCGTTGGCTGCAATGCGTTTGCAGGTATCACAGCTTCCGCTGGAGGTTGTTTTGGATGATAGTATGGCAATGTCGCCACAAGCTAAGCTGTCTCAGCAGAGCGAAGTGGAAGTGACGGCGCGAGTATCTATGACTGGCCAGCCTCAGGCATCTGCGGGCGATCTCTATGGTACGCTTAGCCCTGTTGCCGTGCGCGGTAATGAAGCAGCGTTATCGCTGGTTATTGATCGAGTTGTCGACTAATTTTATAGTCTGAACATCACACTGTTAAAAGAAGGCGAGGGCGCGGCTAACTTATGGAAATCGGTTTACGTGAATGGCTGGTAATCGGGGGAATTATCCTGATTGGCCTTATCATCCTGGATGGTTGGCGTCGGATGAATGGAAACCGAAACCGTCTGCGTATGGATATCGATCCAGCAGCCGCTGATTTGCCAGAGGAACCTGTGCGGTCGAGCAATCCTGAGTTACCTAATGGAGGGGCTCGACTTGTAGGTGAAGATCCACTGTTCTCTGACATGGAGCCCAACCAGGGGCTGGATGCTATAGATCCGATATCGAGTCAGTCTGTGTCTTCTGACGCTGCCGATATTTTATTTGACCATCATAAGCCTGGTGTTCAGGAACGTATTGAACCTGGATTTGGGGATGAGCCTAATCTGGATTCTGCGCGCCATTCTCAGCCAGTCGATGCGGGTTTGACTGAAGAGAATCTGGTCAATGCGCCGATGTCAGATAATCGTCCGTCACATGTAGATCCTCAGAAAAATCGTTTCTACGACAATGATGATTGCGATGAATTGCTGGGGCCCGCACGGGTCGTAACGCTTAATTCAGATATTGCGGACGATGCGCAGTCGGCTGTGTCTGAAGATGAAGAACGCACTGCGGTACATAGTAAGCCAGTAGCTCTGCCAGATGAGGTTTCTCCTGTTGTTGAGATGGAGATTCCGGTTGTTGCGTCCACTCACTCTGCCCCTTCTGTTCAGCCTGCAGAACCGCTATTTCCTACGCTAGATGGTTTTGACGATGAGTCTGTCTCTGAGCCGCGGAAACGTGTTCCTGATGCAGTACCTGAATTTGTGGCTGAAATACAGGCGGAGCCCGAGCCGCAAATGAATGTTCCACAGGAATCGGAACCGACACGATCAGCGTATGATCCGGAAAATGAGGTTCGCGAATCTGAGTTTGAGGCGTTCTCAACACCTATCGCAGGCATTAAAGGGGCATCTGATATTGAGAAGAGCCCTGTTTCAGAATCCCACAAGGAAGAGCCTTGTTTTTCTGAAGTATCCAAAGATGATGATCTGGATTTAGATAAGCCGATTACGCTTTTACTGGATGATGATAAGTACGATGAGCAGGAGGTGCTGCCGTCATTATTTGCGGATGAAGCGATAGCGCCCGAGCCTGATCTTCAACGTAAACCATCAAACAGCGTTGTTGCTCCGGCAGCGGACAAGCCTAAAAAGGCGGAACCACAGGTTGAAATTGAACCAGATCCGGTCCCTGAAACCGAAGACCTCTTTGCTGAGCGCCCTGCATTAGATAAAACACCTGATCCTGAAAGTGTTCTTGCGATCACCGTACTGGCAGGTGAGTCGTTACCTATTTCCGGCGCGACGCTGTTGCCTCTGGTTAATGCATGCGGTATGCGCTTCGGTGAGATGAAAATTTTCCACCGTTTTGAGGACGGTATTGATACCGGCGCTGTTCAATTTAGTATGGCCAGCGCAATCAATCCGGGAACATTTGATTTGGATGAAATGGATCAAATGACCACTCGTGGCCTGACATTCTTTATGTCGATGGAAGAACCACGTGATGTTATGAATGCCTTTGAATGTATGTTGGCGACGGCAGAGACCGTTGCAAAACATATGGGTGCTGAGCTGTTGGATGAGAACCGCTCCGTATTGCGGCCTCAGACAAAAGAGCATTATCGTCAGCGTATCCGTGACTTCGGTATGCGCAATCTGTCCAGACGTGTGCATTAAGCACACGTCACCTCTTCGCTTCCAATTCGTTATTTTCTGATAAATATAGGGTTCCGCTGTGTCTGTTGAGCAGGAAATTCTGGCGCTGCGTGAGCAGCTCAATCACCACAATTACCGTTATTATGTGCTGGATGATCCTGAAGTACCTGATGCCGAGTATGATCGCCTTTATCAACAGCTCAAGTCATTGGAATCAGAGCATCCCTCCCTCGTCACCTCTGACTCGCCAACCCAAAGAGTGGGTGGTGCTCCGTTAGATGCATTTACTCAGGTAAGGCATGAGATGCCGATGTTGTCCTTGGACAATGCGTTCAACGACGACGATATGCAGGCGTTTAACCGTCGGGTAATCGATCGGCTTGATGCTGCGGATATGCAATCGATTCAATACGCGTGTGAACCGAAGCTTGACGGTATTGCGATCAGTTTGCTCTACGAAAAGGGCGTGTTGGTAAGGGGGGCAACGCGTGGTGATGGCGTGAGTGGTGAAGATATTACGTTGAACGTCCGTACCATTCCAACGATACCCCTAAAGCTGACAGGAATTGGATATCCCGAACGCCTGGAAGTACGTGGTGAAATCTATATGCCACGAAAAGGATTTGATGCGCTCAATGAAAGAGCGCGAGCAGATGGAAGTAAACCGTTTGTGAACCCCCGTAATGCGGCGGCTGGCAGTTTGCGTCAACTTGACCCCCGACTTACGGCGCAACGTCCTTTGGAGATGTGCAGTTATAGTATCGGTATTGTTGAAGGCGGTGAGATGCCGAGTAAACACGCCGATGTGTTACGCCAGCTGAAAGAGTGGGGGTTCAAGCTCAATGCCCTATTGGATGTTGTAGAAGGTGTCGAGGGCTGCCTGGAGTATTACCAGCGCATCATGCAGTTGCGTGCAAATCTGCCCTATGAAATTGATGGTGTTGTATTCAAGGTCAATAGTTTGGAGCAGCAGCGGCAGTTGGGGTTTATTTCCAGAGCACCACGCTGGGCGATTGCGCATAAATTTCCTGCGCAAGAAGAGATTACACTGGTCCGGGATGTTGAGTTTCAGGTAGGCCGTACAGGTGCAATTACACCAGTTGCGCGCTTGGAGCCCGTATTTGTGGGTGGAGTGACTGTGTCGAATGCCACTTTGCATAATATGGATGAAATCGCACGTCTGGACTTGCGTGCGGGTGACAGCGTGGTGATTCGTCGTGCAGGTGATGTAATTCCGCAAGTCGTTAAAGTTGTGACCGAGCGCCGCCCTGAGAGCGCTGTCGCGGTTGAAATACCCACCAGTTGCCCTGTCTGTGGTTCTGAAGTTGAACGTGTACAGATTGTGAAACGGACTAAATCCGGTGAGCAGACCAGCGAAGGGGCCGCTTATCGTTGCGTTGGGCGTCTGGCGTGTCAGGCTCAGGTACAACAAGCAATCATCCACTACGCATCGCGTAAAGCGTTAGAAATTGACGGCCTGGGTGAGAAAATTATTGAGCAACTGGTTGAGTTGAAGCTAATTGCCTCCCCGGCTGATCTCTATCGGCTGAAACCAGAGCAGTTGAGAGGCTTGGAGGGATTTGCGGAGATTTCGGCGCAAAAACTGTGTGACTCAGTCTCTGAGCGTCGACAAGTTGCGTTAGCTCGTTTTATTTACGGTCTGGGTATTCCTGACGTGGGTGAGGAAACGGCCCGTGTACTTGCGAATAAGCTGGGTAGCCTTGCGCGCATTCGTGTTGTCCTGCCGGAGATCCTAACGTGGCTTCCGGATATTGGTCGTGAAGTGGCGAGTGAAATCAGCCATTTCTTCGCTGATGAGCACAATGCGGCAGTACTGGACGACTTATTGGCACAAGACATTCAATTTACAGATGAATCAGATTTATCGGCTGACCTGACCGCCAGTATTAGTTTTGCCGAACTCATCGATCGCATGGGGATAAGCGGCGTAGCGAAGGTAGGTGCTCAGCGTTTGTCTACTTACTTTAAAAGTCTCGAGTCGCTGTTGTCGGCGGATTTGGAAACGTTGGATCAGGTGCCCAAATTGTCAGCGAAAGCGATTAACGGTGTATTGGACTGTCTCGATGATCGAGAGTGGGTTGAGCGTATTCGTGCCATTGAAGCTCAACTTCTGGATTTCGGGATGCATTGGTCGTGTGAGTCACAGGCAGTTGATAGTGCGTCCCTTCCGCTAGAAGGGAAAACCTATGTGTTGACCGGTACGTTGGAAAAGATGGCACGCAGCAAAGCAAAGTCAGCGTTGCAGTATCTTGGTGCGAAGGTAAGCGGAAGCGTATCGAAAAAGACCGATTGTGTCGTAGCCGGGCCGGGGGCAGGCTCCAAGCTGGCCAAAGCAAATGATCTGGGTGTTCCTGTGTTGGATGAAGACCAGTTCATCGATATGTTGCAGCAATACAGTGTTGATCCGGAGACCTTATGATCATTCCCCATGACCAATTAAGTCCTGATGCGTTGGACGGACTGATTGAAGAATATGTGACGCGTGACGGTACCGATTACGGTGTAGAAGAGATTTCGCTCGCAGAACGTATCGTTCAGGTAAAACGTCTTCTGGCGAGCGGAGAGGCAGTTATCCTGTTCAGCGAGGGTAAAGGCGCATGCAATATAGTATCCAGTAGCCTGCTGGAATAGTGCTTTAACCAGCAACGGCTGACATATACTGAAACTTATCAGTCAGTGGAGTTGCCTATGGACCAGTTAGAACAGATTGTAAGCCTGATCGCCTTAACGATGGGTGTTGGCTGGGCCAGTGGTATTAACCTTTACGCAACCGTATTGATGCTGGGTGTGTTGTCCAATATGGGGCATGTCTCCTTGCCCGAAGAGCTCATGGTGGTGACAGATCCATTGGTCCTGATGGCCGCCGGGTTTATGTATTGCGTTGAGTTTTTCGCGGACAAAATTCCTGGAGTTGATACCGGATGGGATGGGTTGCACACCTTTATTCGTATCCCCGCCGGGGCGGCATTGGCTGCTGCAGCGGTGGGTGATGTGACGCCCGCTGTTGAAGTGGCAGCGGCGTTGGTTGGTGGCAGTTTGGCTGCTGCAACTCATGCGACCAAAGCAGGCAGCCGGGTATTGATCAATACTTCCCCCGAACCTGTTTCAAATTGGACAGCGTCTTTTACTGAGGACCTGATTGTTCTTGGTGGTCTCTGGACTGCGTTGAATTCTCCGATGTACTTCCTGATCGCGCTGGCCGTCTTTATTGTCTTGATGATTTGGCTGTTACCTAAATTATGGCGTGGCGTTAAGAGCGTATTCGGCTGGATAGCGCGCTTGTTCGGTGCTGGGCCGGCCAATCCGTCGGCCGGAAAAATAACACACAAAGGTGATGTCAGGCCCAGCGTTCCAGATTCGGACCACTGACTAAGAGATGTAGCATATCAGTGCGGGTTACAACCCCAATCGCGGAGCCGTCAGCTGCCACCACAGGGATGGAGTTGATGTTATATTCCACCATGATCTGGGCCGCTTGGCGTACCTGTGTATCGGGAGAGGCGGCAACAACTTTCTTACTGTAGATAGTATCTATAGAGCTGGGTGATTGTTTACCTACGCGTAGCAGGTCGCGTTCAGACAACATGCCTAATAGCTGATTTTCTTCGTTTACTACCACGAGGTGTCGGATGTTAAGGTCATCCATTTTTCGAGATGCCGCAAATATGGTGGCCCCCGGAGTAATGACATGAATAGGCGAGCTCATAATGTGTGAGATCGACAGGGCGCGCCGGTCGGGAAGACCAATCGCTTTTTCTTCAGTTTCAACGTACGCCTGAGTTGCTGGGGTTGCCGGAGGCAGTCCTTTTTTCTTGGTCTCAGGTTGCAGATAGCGAATGAATTTATCACCGTCAGTGTGAAATTTGTCTTCGTTATCTGCGCCTCGATGAGAAGCTCTTGGTTCTGTCAATCTATTAACGCCTGTCGGTGGGAATTCCGACTTTTTGGGCGTCTGTATTCGATAACCGTGATCGTAAATAACCAGTGCCATACGCAGTGCTCCAGCCGCTACTAAGCTTTATATCGACTTTCTGATCAAATTCTTAACAATAAAACGCGCAGGGTTAACTGCATCCAGTAGCGACTTTTCAATCGGAAAAGGCTCTCCGAGGATGCTTGCTGCAACGACTTCTCCACAGATTGGACCCGTTATAAGCCCTTTTGATCCGTGACCTATATTGAGATACAAGCCCTTCAGATGTTGTGGGGGAGTATCTGTGAATTTCCATTTTCTATCTGTTCGAAGCTTAGCGTAATCGTTTTTATATGCCTCATAGTCGGGTGCGGGTCCGGCGATAGGTAGATAATCTCCCGTGCTACAACGGTAAGCTGCACGACCTTCTAACGAATCCTCTGTAATCGATGCGGCCAATTCAGGTAAAACTGCGCGCAACTTGTACAGATTATCACGATGGTCATCCTGGCGTATATCAAGACTAAGGTTGTGGAGGTCAAAAGTGGCACCAAAACAGTATTGTCCGTTTAGTGCGGGTGAAATATAACCGTCTCCACAAACGACTGTCCGTAATGCCGGTCCTGTTTGGTTTGTCAGTGACGTTTGTCCCCGGATAGGCTTAATCGGGAGATGGTTGAGCTGCGGTAGTTTTTTGGCCTCAGCCGCCGTACAAATAACAAGTTGAGAACATGATAGTTGTTCGTCTCCCGATAATTGGACACGCCAGTTTCCCTCTGCTGACTGTTCGAGTGAAGACACTTCCTTATTGAGATGCAGGTTTATCCGAGGATGCTGGATCAGTGTGTTGCAGAACAAACGGGGATTTACCCAGCCTCCGTAAGGCATGAATATGCCCGGAGCGGTGACCTGACTTCCGGCCAGCGCTGTGGCTTCTTGTGAATCAACCGCCCGCACAATGTTTTCACCGAAGGAGGTGTGCTGCATCATACTTTGTTGGCGCTTTAACTCTTTGTCATTGGTCGCCAGCTGCAGTAGCCCGCAGTCAGACCAGATCTGTTGTTCCGGATCAAGTTGCTGAAGTTTTGTCCGGCTGTATAGCAATCCGCTGAGATGAAGTTGCCCCTGAGTATTGTGACTCACCGGTAATTTTGCGTAGAGCGCGCCTTGTTGGTTTCCAGAGCCTTCCTGCGCTATTTCTGCGTTGCGTTCAACCAGTTCAACCGTCACACCGCGTTGCGCCAGTGCGTAGGCAGTCGCGCATCCAGCGACACCGGCGCCGATTACAACAACATGTGACGGCCTTGATGCAGGGTAGGGCTGGTCAAACCAGGGCGCGGTGCTTGATGATACGTGTCTTGGTGTTGTACAGCGCGCGCGTACCATTTCGCGCTTAAGCCCAAAACCTACAACCTTTTTTATACTAAATCCTTCACTTTCAAGTCCGCGTCTGACCGCCCCGGCTGAAGTGAATGTGGAGAGTGTCGTATCCGCCTTACTCAGTCGGCCAACTTGCTGAAGCAGCTCTTCACTCCACATGTCAGGATTTTTAGAGGGGGAAAAGCCGTCGAGAAACCAAGCGTCTACAGGGGCTGTTAGTTGACGATATGCTTCGGTTGCGTCCATTAGCATCAGAGTGAGTTGTATTCGTCCGTCGTCAAAACTGATGCGATGGAATCCTTCTATGGGTTCCGGGTAGGCCTCAACCAATAGATCAGTTCCTTGTTGAAGCTCCGGCCAGTGCGTTAATGCCTGAGCCAAATCTGTCTGGCTGATCGGGTATTTTTCGACGCTAATATAATGAAGTGTTGCCGTGTCGGGTGCTGTTTTAAGCCAGAGATCGCGTGTTGCCAGGAAATTCAGGCCAGCGCCAAAGCCTGTTTCTGCGATCGTGAATAGATCCGAATCCAGTTGTGAGAATCGTTCAGCCAGAGCGTTCCCCTCAAGAAAAACATATCGGCTTTCATCAAGACCGTCCTGATCGTTGAAGTAAAAGTCGTCAAACTCAGTGGAGACTGGGGTGTCTTCTTTCCAGATAACGTTTGCATGTTGAATTGAGGAACTTTGGGGCATCTTGTCGCTCTGTGTAATCAGGAATCCGTGATGACAAGCATAAGGTCATCACTGTTGTACGTGCTATTATACGGCGCTTAGAGGTCAAAAACGAAAAGGGTTATGCATGATCAGCCAAAATGAAGTTAAGTTATGTGTGCTGGGTTTGGGCTACGTTGGCTTGCCTCTCGCTGTAGAGTTTGGCGGGCACATGAATACGGTTGGTTATGATATTAATGCTGACCGTGTGGCTGAGTTGCAGGCGGGTTGTGATTCAACTTTGGAAGTTGAAGCAGAAGAGCTAAAGCGCGCGCATAAGCTGACGTTTTCAGATCAGCTGGCGGCTGTCGCCGATTGTAATGTTTATATTGTCACTGTCCCCACGCCTGTCGATGCACATAAACAACCGGATCTCTCTCCATTGCAGAAATCCAGTTTTGCGATTGGCAGTGTATTGAGCAAAGGGGACATTGTTATTTACGAATCAACGGTCTACCCAGGGGCAACTGAGGAAGTGTGCATTCCTCAACTGGAAGAGGCCTCCGGTCTGCGTTTTAACATCGATTTCTTCGTTGGATACAGCCCTGAACGGATTAACCCTGGCGATAAGACACATCGATTGCCGAGTATCGTCAAAGTGACATCAGGCTCGACCCCGGATGTTGCGGACTTTGTAGATGATCTGTATCAAACGATTATTACCGCAGGTACGCATAAGGCCAGCAGTATTATGGTCGCTGAAGCGTCTAAGGTTATCGAGAATACACAGCGGGACCTGAATATCGCGCTGGTGAATGAGTTGGCGATTATCTTCGATAAGGTCGGGATTGATACATTGGAAGTATTAGAGGCCGCGGGGACCAAGTGGAACTTCTTACCCTTCCGTCCGGGGTTAGTCGGAGGGCATTGTATTGGTGTAGATCCGTACTATCTGACGCATAAGGCTCAGTCATTGGGTTATTTCCCCGATGTTATTCTGGCCGGTCGTCGTATTAACGATGGCATGGGGCAATATGTTGTATCTTCCATTGTTAAGAAGATGATTGATCGATCTTTACCTATTGCGGGCGCCAGAGCGCTGGTCTTGGGCCTAAGTTTCAAAGAGAACTGCCCGGACATTCGCAATACCCGCGTTGTGGATATTGTTGAGGAACTTCGCGGATACCACATTGATGTGGATGTACATGACCCTTGGGTATCATCAGAGGAAGCAGAGCAGGAGTTTGGTTTGCAGCTGGTTGCTGAGCCACAAGAGGGCCATTATGACGTGATTATACTGGCGGTTGCTCACAATCAATTTCAAGAGAAAGCGGTTGGGCTGCGTGCTTACGGAAAAGCGCAGCATGTTTTGTATGATGTGAAGGCGGTTCTGCCAAGAGATCAGGTAGACGGACGTTTGTAGTTTTTACCCATAAAAAAGGCCGTGTTGATCACGGCCTTTTTTATGTCTGTGGCATTGCCTAAAATGCTTTGCGTCCTATACCGTGGTAATGGAATCCGTAATCTTTCATTTCGCCAGGATCATAAACGTTACGTCCATCCAGCAGCAAAGGGCGGCGCATACTGCTAACGATTCTATCGAAGTCGCGCATACCGTATTCAGGCCACTCGGTAATTAATAGCAAGGCATCAGCGCCATCTGCGGCTTGTTCAGGTGTACTACACAACACCAGGTTGTCCGCGTTTTTATAGTGTTCCGCCAAGTTTTGCAGCGCAAGTGGGTCATGTACCCGGACTTCTACACCCTGTGCCATGCAGGCATCAATAGTGGCAAGGCTGGGTGCATTATGAATATCAGCAGTGCCTGACTTGTATGATGCGCCCCAAATAGCAACCTTGCAGCCCTTCAAATTACCTTGGAAGTGTCGCCACAGTTTTCTGAACAAGGTTTCTTTCTGTCGCTCGTTGATATCGATAACGGTGCGTAACAGAGAAGAACGGCGTTTTTCTTTCAGGAAGTCGGAAAACAAGAGCAGGTGATCCGAGAATTTCTCGCCACCAAAGCCACAGCCTGGATTCAGGAAGTGTTTACCAATACGAGTGTCCCCCGCGATAGTGTCGCGCACGGTTTCAATATCGATGCCCATACTGTCGGCTAGGTTTGCCAGCTCATTGATATAGCTGAGGCGCATCGCCAACATCCCGTTCAGAGCCAATGTCGCAAACTCTGCTTCTTGGGGCGTCATGATACGAATGCGTTGGTTTGGCCCCATAAGTACGCGCGACATGGCAGTGATTTTGCTGATAGCCCACTGGGAGTCACTACCTATCACCAACTGGTCAGGATGAATAAAGGATTCCAGTGCGCGCCCCCCGCGCAGAGAGTCAGGGACATAAACCACAGTCCTGTGCTCATCATTACCCAATACGGCATTCAAGCGTGATGTTGAGCCTATGCCAAAGATACTTTGGTTGATAAACAGCAGGGGGCCTTCATGACGGGAGGCTACATCGGCTACGATCTTTGCGGCTTCCTCGTATTCCTGGGACTCTAAGGTCAGCCAGTGAATATCCGCATCTGCGGGAGGATGGAGAGGATCATAACTACGTAATCGGCCAGAATCGAATTGGCTTTGTAACAGACCACGCAATCCCGGTTCTGTAACGGAAATTCGGCGACTATCCAGATCATGGGAAGAGATTGGCAAGTATACTGCGTTGCCGGTGCGAGCAAGCACACCCGCCGCACCCATTGCAGACATGTTGTTGCCATAAATAATAACTTTCATAGCTTACTTGTCCTGCAGATTAAGAATTTCATTTATCAATGTCAGTGTTGACGGGTCCATTTTTTGCTCTGTGAGAGAGTTGTTTCCGTGCAAGACCGATAATGTTTCACTTGCCATGACTTTACCCAGCTCTACACCCCATTGATCAAACGGATTGATATTCCAGATAACGGATTGTGCAAAAACTTTGTGTTCATACAATGCAATCAGCTGCCCCAGCGCGAATGGCGTCAGCTCATCCAGTAAGATTGTAGTACTCGGCTGATTACCGTGATATCGCTTGTAGAACGGTACATCATCGGTTGCACTGAGGGCATGATCGCCAAAGGCTAAGACGCGAGACTGAGCGAAGCAATTGGATAGCGCCAAGATATGTTGTCTGCGCAGGATTTCACTGCCTTTTTGCTCTTCTATGTCATTGTAACGACGTGCAGGAGCAATAAAATCACACATCACCTTTTCGGTGCCTTGATGAAGCAACTGATAAAAAGCGTGTTGTGCATTAGGCCCAATTTCACCCCAGATAATAGGGCAGGTAGCATAGTCCACACTTTTAAGATCAAGGGTGGTGTTTTTGCCGTTACTTTCCATCTCCAGCTGTTCCAGATAGGCTGGAAATCTGGCAAGGCGACCATCATAAGGCAAAACTGCATGGGCATGGATATCGAGAAAGTTGATATTCCATATGCCAATCAAAGCCATCAGAACCGGAATGTTTTGCTCCAGCGGGGTTGAACGAAAATGTTCATCCATGCAGTGTGCGCCGGAAAGCAATTCCCTGAATCGGGTAGAGCCAATCTGTAATGCGATCGGAAAACCGATACAGGACCACATGGAGTAGCGTCCACCGACCCAGTCCCAAAACAGAAGTTGGTTATCCTCGCTGATACCAAACGAGGTCATTTTTTCAGGATTTGCTGAGATGCCAATGAAATGGTTTTGCAGCACGAGATTTTCATCCACGTTGCTGCGATCCATAATCCAATCTTTGGCGGTCTCAGCGTTGGCCAATGTATCTAGGGTGGTAAATGATTTCGATGCAATGACAAACAGTGTTTCGGAAGCATCCAGCTTCTTCAGTAGAAGTGAAAGCTGGCTACCGTCCATAGATGAGACGAAAAACACCTCTAAAGGATGACTGGCGGGGCAAGGGTAGTCGCACAGTGCACGATTCGTCATCAAGGGGCCTAAATCTGAACCCCCTACGCCGATATGTACAACGTTACGAATCGGTCTTCCGCTGTAACCTCTTGCCTGTGCGCTGTGAAGACGCTCGACCAGGATTTCCATTTTCTTAAGCTGAGCATGCACATCGACCACGATGTCATGATCATCCAGCTCCAGTGTACGATAGTCTGGTAAACGTAATGCAGAGTGCAGAGCTGGTCTGTTCTCAAATGTATTGACACGCTGTCCGCTAAAAAGATCTTTAATCTTTTCTTCGAGGTTATTTGCGTGGGCCAGCTCGGTCAGTAGCCGCAAAGTTTCCGGAACAATCCTTTGTTTGGAAAAGTCGATAAAGAGGTCTTGATTGCGAAATGAGAAGCGCTTATCGCGAGTCTCGTCATTTTCGAACAAATCGTACAGATGACTTTCTTCTATCGACGTTGAGTGGGTTTTCAACTGCTGCCACTCAGCACTCTGTGTGAGATCCATAGGTTATACGCTTAACTGCTTAATCAGAGCATGGGTCTGCTCTTTGGTTTCAGGATGTTTCAGGGCGTAATTCAGAACGGCTTCTACGTAACCGGCTTTATTGCCACAGTCGAAGGTTTTGCCTGACATGCGATACACACTCATGGCTTGCTCTTTCAGCAATGTATCCATGGCATCGGTTAGCTGAATTTCGTCTCCTGCGCCGGGTTTGGTGTCTTTCAACAGGTCCATAATACGGGCTGGGAAAACGTAACGGCCAACAACCGCAAGGTTAGAGGGAGCGTCTTCGGTGTTAGGTTTTTCTACGAAACCAACCACTGCTGCACTGGTACCCGCTGCCG
Source organism: Pontibacterium sinense (assembly GCF_015209595.1). Lineage (GTDB taxonomy): Bacteria > Pseudomonadota > Gammaproteobacteria > Pseudomonadales > Balneatricaceae > Pontibacterium > Pontibacterium sinense. Next base: position 95,644 of record NZ_JADEYS010000003.1, read on the forward strand.
GAGCGGTGCTGCAGTCTGCAATACCGTACTTACTGATATCTTCATCAGCAACACGTTCAACCATCACCTGGGTGGCACTTTCGGTAGAGAAATTTTCGATCATCTGACTAAGATCGTGTGTTTCACCTTCTTCACAATCCACCAAAACATCAGGTAGAAGAACGGCAAAAGGCTCAGTACCTACTGCTGCTGCTGCACATAAAACCGCATGTCCTAAACCTTTGGCATCAGGTTGACGAATAGCCATGAGAGTTACATCAGAAGGCAGAATATCTTTGACCGATTCCAGAATGGCGGTTTTTCCCTTGCGCGCCAGCTCTGCTTCAATTTCGTAATGCTTGTCGAAATGATTTTCAATGGCTTCTTTGCCGCTACGGGTAATCAGAATAATTTCTTTGATACCTGCGCGGACCGCTTCTTCTACCACCAATTGAATTGCCGGTTTATCAACAACAGGCAGCATCTCTTTTGGAATTGCTTTGCTGGCTGGTAGTACACGAGTGCCTAGTCCTGCGACTGGAATCACAGCTTTCCTGACCATTAAAAAATACTCCATTTGTAAGCGGTTCTAGCCATAGTATGCATTGTTTCAACCGCGTTAAAGAGGGTTTACGTAAAAAAAAAACAATCTTGATCTAGGTTACAGAAAACGCCATGTTTAAACGGTTGTTTAAGCCGCATAAACGTACCATGTTTCTAATAGCGGATTCTAGTGTGAGAATAATCAAAGGATATTACAGCATGGTTGATTCGGGCATAAGGCTACTATTGGTCGTGTTTTTCAACGCTGTGATGATGAGCGAATACTATGAGAAATAATAAGATTCATTGAAGAATTTTGATATTGACTGAATGCTGAAAGCTTAAGGGTTTTCTAAGCGAGATCATTAACCGCTATAATCACATACAAGATTAATCTGTATTAAGGCAGGTAAACGTTACATGAACATACTCGTTACTGGTGGTGCCGGTTACATTGGAAGTCACACTGTGGTGCAGCTGCTGGATGCAGGTCATCGGGTTACGGTGCTGGATAATCTATGTAACAGTAACCTAGAAGTATTTAACAGGGTTGAACGAATTTGTGGTCAACGCCCGGCATTTATTGAGGGTGATATCCGTGATTCTGAGTTGGTGGCTAAAACGCTTAAAGATGCTCAAGTTGATTCAGTGATTCATTTTGCTGGATTAAAGGCCGTCGGCGAATCGGTAGAGATGCCGATTGAGTATTATCAGAATAACGTACAAGGGTCGTTAACGTTATTTGATGAGATGCGAAAGGCGGGTTGTAAACGTTTGGTATTTAGTTCGTCTGCAACGGTCTACGGCAATCCTGAACAGGTGCCGATTACTGAGAGTATGCCGCTTTCGGCGACCAACCCTTACGGTCAGTCCAAGTTAATGATTGAAGAAATACTGCGAGATATAGCTGTATCAGATGATGAGTGGGAGATAGCGCTGCTGCGTTACTTTAACCCTGTAGGTGCTCATCCAAGCGGTCTTATAGGTGAAGATCCCTCCGGTATCCCTAATAACCTGATGCCTTATGTTGCCCAGGTTGCGGCAGGGCAACTGCGTCAGTTAAAAGTTTTTGGTTCTGATTACGATACCGCTGATGGTACGGGTGTGCGTGACTATATTCATGTGCAGGATCTGGCGGCCGGTCACCTAAAGGCGCTGGATGCACTGAACCCCGGGCATGGGTGTGCGGCCTACAACTTGGGAACGGGTAAGGGATATTCTGTTCTGGATGTGGTGAAGACCTTCGCAAAGATATCTGGAAGAGATATTCCTTATGAGATTGCACCACGCAGAACTGGGGATATTGCTACCTGTTTTGCGGATCCTGCATTCAGTGAAGAAAAACTTCAATGGCGCGCAGAATTTGGTATTGAAGAGATGATTCGTGATCACTGGAACTGGCAGAAAGAAAACCCGCGTGGGTTTAAGGATGTGGCCTGTTCGTTCAAATAAATAGTAAAAGTAATCTGGAATGTAAAAAGCCCCGGTTAAGGGGCTTTTTTATGTTGAAATGTATGTAACGAATTATTGATCGTCTGAGTTAACGCTCTCGCCACGACCAATGCCGTAGTATGCGATACCCTGCTCTTTCATTCGGATCGGATCATATAAGTTACGACCATCAAAGATCGCAGCAGAGGTGAGCGATTCCTTGATAACCTCAAAATCAGGTGCGTAGAACTCTTTCCATTCGGTGCAAATCGCCAGTGCGTCAGCACCTTGTAGCGCAGCTTCCTTGGTGCCTGCCAGTAGCAAGTCGTTTCGATTACCGTAAAGACGCTGTGCTTCGTTCATAGCTTCAGGATCAAATGCTTGCACTTTTGCTCCAGCTTCCCAGAGGGCTTCCATCAATACCCGGCTTGTTGCTTCACGCATATCATCTGTATTGGGTTTGAATGAGAGGCCCCATACAGCAATGGTTTTGCCTGTTAGATCGGCACCAAAGTGTTTCTGCAAATTGCTGAAGATTTTGGTTTTCTGGCTGTAGTTGATTGCTTCAACTGCTTCCAGAAGGCGAGGCTGATAGTCAACGCCGTGTGCGGTGCGTACCAGCGCCTGCACATCTTTCGGGAAGCATGAGCCACCGTAACCCGCACCTGGATAAATAAAGCTGTAGCCGATGCGAGAGTCCGAGCCAATACCTACGCGTACTTTTTCAATATCAGCGCCTAATTTCTCGGATAAGTTCGCCAGCTCATTCATAAAAGAGATTTTGGTTGCTAGCATGCAGTTTGCTGCATACTTGGTCAGCTCTGCTGAGCGAACATCCATAACGATCATGCGATTGCGACTACGGCTGAAAGGGTCGTAAAGCTCATGCATGACTTCTTCAACATCTGGGTTGTCTGTACCAATCACGATTCGATCAGGCTTCATGCAGTCTTCAATTGCAGAGCCTTCTTTCAGGAATTCTGGGTTGGAAACGACATCAAATGTTAAATCGGAACCGCGTTCATCAAGTGTTGTTTGTAGCTGGTGGCTCACTCGATCCGCTGTGCCGACAGGGACTGTTGATTTATCAACAACAATACGAGGTTCTTTCATATATGTAGCGATGGTCTTCGCTACGGCCAGAACATATTTAAGGTCGGCTGAACCGTCTTCATCGGGTGGTGTGCCTACAGCGATGAATTGCACTTTCCCGTGTTCTACTCCTTCTTGCGCATCCGTGGTGAAGAGTAGTCGACCTGCCGCATAGTTTTTCTCAACTAGAGGCGTTAGGCCAGGTTCGTAAATTGGAATTATTCCCTGTTTCAGATTGCTAATCTTGGCTTCATCAACGTCAACGCAGACTACTTCATGACCCAACTCCGCAAAGATGGTGGCCTGCACTAAGCCAACGTATCCAATACCAAAAACTGTAACTTTCATTCTATTTCCTTAACAACGACAAAGGTGTGAAGGCCATGCCTCTACAGACGCGAAACCATATTTAAATTCGACAGAGGATCAAAACTATATCGGTGCTCGCCCCAACGCAATGCATATATTCTACGGTTGTAGTCCAGCCTGCAAGTGAGAAAAGCCAAGATATTGATCTAGCGTATCACTTCAAATTACCAGCTGCATGTGTAAATTCTATGTCATGTTATACAGAGGAGAATTTAATAATCGAATGAAAACTCATTAAATTAACTTTCTGCATTAACTTGTAGTGGAGTTTTATCTTTATATTCGCACTGGTGTGGCTTGAATGAATGATGAATGGCAGATGGTATGGTTCGAAGAACGAAAAATATAAATAATATGGAGTGGATAGGATAAGAGTATAAAAAATACATTATATTGATGAATGCATGCTTTAAATGCATGAGAACAAGAAGCTTGCGTTCAGGGGCATGAGCTTAGATAAGCACTGATGGGGAAATAAATGACGTAACAGGAGTGGTGGGCCCAGCAGGACTTGAACCTGCGACCAACGGATTATGAGTCCGCTGCTCTAACCAACTGAGCTATAGGCCCGAAAAGCGAGGCCAATGATACCCTGATAGATATCATTGGCGCAATACGCTGAATTAAAAGGAAAATTATTCGTCGAGGAAGCTGCGAAGATGCTCGGAACGGCTTGGATGGCGTAGCTTACGAAGCGCTTTGGCTTCGATCTGACGAATACGCTCACGGGTAACATCAAACTGCTTACCAACTTCTTCCAGGGTATGGTCAGTGTTCATGTCTATGCCAAAGCGCATACGCAGTACTTTAGATTCACGAGCGGTCAAGCCAGAGAGTACTTCCTTGGTTGCTTCACGTAAGCCTTCTCCAGTCGCAGAATCAACTGGGGAATCAATGGTGACATCTTCAATGAAGTCACCCAGGCTGGAATCTTCATCGTCACCAATAGGGGTTTCCATGGAGATCGGCTCTTTAGCGATCTTAAGTACCTTGCGGATTTTATCCTCAGGCATATCCATACGCTCTGCCAGCTCTTCGGGTGTCGCTTCGCGTCCCATCTCCTGCAGCATTTGACGAGAGATACGGTTCAGTTTGTTGATCGTTTCGATCATGTGAACCGGAATACGAATTGTACGAGCCTGATCGGCGATCGAGCGGGTAATAGCCTGACGAATCCACCATGTTGCATAGGTGGAGAACTTGTAACCACGGCGATATTCGAACTTATCAACAGCCTTCATCAGGCCAATGTTGCCTTCCTGTATCAGATCCAGGAACTGCAGTCCGCGGTTGGTGTATTTTTTGGCAATAGAGATAACCAGACGTAAGTTCGCCTCAACCATCTCTTTCTTGGCCCGGCGAGCACGCGCTTCACCGATCGACATGCGACGGTTTACTTCTTTGATTTCGGATAAAGTCAGGCCGGTAGCATGTTCCATCTGAATCAGTTTCTTCTGAGCGCGTTTCAACTCGATCAGGTTGCGCTTAATCGCTTTGGAATAGTCGGCACCTTCAGCGATCAAAGAATCAAACCATTCGGTATTGATTTCATTGCCCGGGAAAGACGTGATGAAATCACGACGTGCCATACGGCAACGCTGTGTGCAGATACGCATTATGGTGCGTTCCTGTACACGGATACTGGTGATTGAGGAGCGAACACGTTCAACCAGGGTATCGTAGAAGCGAGGTGATAATTTGATTGGGGCGAAGGCAATGCCTACTTCGACCATCGCATCAGAGGCTTCTTTGGAATCGTGTCCTGAGGCTTCAACGGCATCAAAATATTTATTCAGATTGTCACGAATAAGCCCAAAGCGCTTAGCAGCTTCTTCAGGATCTGGACCTCGATCCTTCTCTTCTTCGTCATCATCATCGCTATCAGCTGCTGCGGCTTGAGCGGCACCTGGTACTGGAATAGCAACGCCATCATCTGCATCGATGTATCCGCTGAAGATATCACTCAGACGGCCGCCATCTTCCTGCAATGTGGAATCGTAGGCATCCAGTACGATATTGATTGAACCTGGGAAGGAGGCAAGGGAGGTCATGACCTCGCGGATGCCTTCTTCAATGCGTTTGGCGATATCGATTTCGCCTTCACGGGTAAGCAGTTCCACGGTACCCATTTCACGCATGTACATGCGCACAGGATCCGTAGTACGGCCCGCATCAGACTCTACTGCCGCGAGAGCCGCTACGGCTTCTTCGTCGGCTTCTTCCGCAGAATCACCTTCCGTCATCAGGAGCGTTTCTGCGTCCGGAGCTTCTTCTGACACGGATATGCCCATGTCATTGATCATGCGGATGATATCTTCAACCTGATCCGGATCGGCTATATCTTCCGGAAGATGGTCGTTGACTTCAGCGTAGGTAAGGTAACCTTGTTCTTTACCACGGGCGATCAATTCCTTGAGGCGCGACTGCTGCTGCTGAGAAGTATCGGACATGTGACCCTGACTAGATGACAGTGAATGATGAAAAAATTAGCAGGCAATTATAGCCATGAATGGGCGTTTTTTCTACAAAAAGAAGGTGCTAATAATTGATGCTGATGATTAAAAAATAGACCAGATTTGAAACGCTTGCGATTATTTTGCTGGATTTGGTGCTTGATTAAGGTGTTGTTTAAGCAGGAGCTGGTTCAGTTCGTTCTTTTCTTCTTCACTACGACTGATTTTTTTTGACAGTTCGTTCAGGCGTAAATCATCGATGCGGCTTTCCAGCTTTGGCAGGGCATCGCGTAAAATTTGTTCAGCTTTTTGGATGTCGTTCACGGGATCAGCGTAAGTAATGCCGTTCAGTGTCATTAGGTAGCCGCTGAGTACAGGGTCTTCCTGCCAGTCGACATACAGCGTGCCCAATGTAGCGCGAGGATGGCTTTTTAAATAGTCGATCAGCGCACACAGGAGCGGGATATTGTTTTCTGGAAGTTGATCCAGTTTGACGGGAAGCTCACATAAGCGTGCCAGCGTTGGAAAGTGGAGGAGTAAAGAGATAATGCGTTCACTGAGTTGAACGGTGCCTCTTCCAGAACGCGGCGTGTCAGAGCGACGAGGTTTACTGCTTTGTTGGCTGGGTTGTGGATATGTTGGCAGTAGTTCGGGATCGCCGTAGTCGCCTTCATCGTAATAGTCAGGTACAAAGGAGTCTGGTGCTTGCTGGGGCGGCGGTGCTGCTTGGGTTGCGCTATGCAGGTTTACAACGCTTTCGAGTTGATCCTGAGACAAGCCCGTCAGTTCGCTCACGCGATCCAGCATCATCTGTTTCAGGATGCCGGGTTTCATGGTATGAATCATGGGTAAGGCAGCGCTACTAAATCGAGCACGGCCATCCATGCTGTTCAGATCCATCTCTTCTGAATGGCTTTTAAAGAAGAATTCAGCCAGAGGCAGGCCTTCATCTAGGCGTTTGCTGAACTGCTCTGTGCCTTCTTTTCTCACTAAACTGTCAGGGTCTTCACCGTCCGGCAAAAATAGGAATCGAGCTTCCTGGCCATCTTTAATAACGGGTAGGGTAGTACTGAGGGCGCGTTTAGCGGCTGTGCGGCCGGCTTGATCTCCGTCGAAGCAAAAAATAACTTCGGGTACCATCTTAAACACACGTTCCAGATGTTGTGCTGAAGTAGCAGTGCCTAGTGTGGCAATCGCGTAGTGGATGCCGTATTGAGCGAGTCCAACGACATCCATATACCCTTCTACTATTAGAAGGCGTTCCAGCTTCTGGTTGTGTTTGCGTGCTTCGTAAAGTCCGTAAAGCTCGCGGCCTTTGTGAAACGTCTCCGTTTCGGGTGAATTCAGGTATTTAGGTTTATCGTCGCCCAGAACGCGTCCGCCAAAGGCGATAACCCGCCCGCGCTGATCGCGAATGGGGAACATAATGCGGTTGCGGAAACGATCGTAATCGCTGTTGCGCTCTTCGTTGTGGATAAGTAGTCCGGCCTGCTCAAGCAATTGCCGGTTTTTTTCGTCGTTACCTACTTTTTCTAGGAAGTTATCCCAGCCCGGAGGGGCGAAGCCTATATCAAATGCTTTGGCAGCCTGGCCTGATAAGCCGCGAGACTTTAGGTACTTTACTGCTTGCTCGCGAGCAGGGTGGGAGCGCAATTGCTGAGTATAAAACTGTGAGGCTTGTTCCAGAAGGTCGTATAAAGACTTGAGCTGCTGCTGTTGCTGACGGTTCTGTTGGGATTCCTCGCGCGGAACCTCCATACCTGCCATCTTGGCTAACTCTTCGACCGCTTGGGGGAAATCCAGATGGTCGTATTCCATCATAAAGCCAAGGGCATTGCCGCCCGCGCCACAACCGAAGCAGTAATAGAACTGTTTCTCTTGGTTGGCTGTAAATGATGGTGTCTTCTCTTTATGGAATGGGCAGAGTCCCGAGAAGTTTTTACCGGTGCGCTTTAGCTTTTGGACACGTCCATCCAACACATCGATAATATTTACGCGTGCAAGAAGGTCGTCAATAAAGTGCTGTGGGATGCGTCCGGCCATGTGAGAGCTGCAGCTATGAGTACTGCGGCAGCTTAGCTGGTCAAACGTTGTTTTACGAGTTTAGACGTTTCACCAACGTCAGCGCGGCCTTGAATCTGGGGCTTAACAATCCCCATAACCTTGCCCATATCCTGCATGGACTGGGCACCGCTGGCTGTAATAGCCTGGTCGATCAGATTGCTGATCTCTTCTACTGTTAGCGGTTGCGGCAGGAAAGTTTTAATCACCTCCATCTCCCGTCGCTCCACGTCCGCCAGATCCGGGCGGTCCGCTGCTTCATATTGCGAGATCGAGTCGCGACGCTGTTTAGACATTTTGTCTAGCGTCGCCAAAACTCGAGCATCATCCAGCTCAATGCGTTCATCAACTTCGATGCGCTTTAGTTCGGCGAGCATCATACGAATCGTACCCAGGCGTTCCTTATCTTTGGCACGCATGGCAGCTTTCATCTCAGTGGTGATCTGCTGCTTGAGTTCGGACATCGTAGGCTCTACCTGTTTTAAGCTGGTGAGGATCTTTCTCGTGGATTAGTACAGACGTACGCGACGAGCGTTTTCGCGAGAAACTTTCTTCGCGTGACGTTTAACCGCTGCAGCTGCTTTACGCTTACGAACAGAAGTTGGCTTCTCGTAGAATTCGCGACGGCGAACCTCAGCCAGAACACCTGCTTTTTCGCAAGAACGTTTGAAGCGACGCAGAGCTACGTCAAATGGCTCGTTATCTTTAACTTTTACCGCTGGCATGTGTATACAAACCTTAATTTATTGAGTTAATCCACAGTCTCATCACAGATAGCAAAAAGTCGCACCTGTGGCGAGGGGCAAAATTCTAATGCTGCTTACCATCGATGTAAAGAGCAATACCGTGAAATTTACAGCAGATTGCTGGATAATATCGCTTCCAATCATCAATTACAGTTTAGACAAGATGCGTGTATTAGGAATCGAGACCTCCTGCGACGAAACTGGTGTCGCTATCTATGACAGTGAACAGGGTTTGCTGGGCGATACGTTATACAGTCAGGTGAAGATGCACGCTGAGTATGGCGGTGTTGTGCCAGAGCTGGCCTCCCGTGATCATGTGCGTAAATTAATTCCCCTGATTCGGGAAACGTTCCAGCAAGCCGGATTGGAGCACGGAGACGTTGATGCCATCGCCTATACCGCGGGTCCGGGGTTGATCGGCGCGCTGATGGTCGGTGCTTCAACAGGACGCGCATTAGCACTGGCATGGGACAAACCTGCGATTGCTGTGCATCATATGGAAGGCCATCTTTTGGCGCCTATGCTGGAAGATACTCCACCGGCATTTCCTTTTGTTGCGTTACTGGTGTCGGGTGGTCACACCCAATTAGTGCGTGTGGATGGAATCGGGCGCTATGAGTTGTTGGGTGAATCGCTCGATGATGCAGCAGGGGAAGCGTTTGATAAAGCGGCCAAAATGCTTGGATTGGATTATCCCGGAGGTCCTGAGATAGCACGCTTGGCTGAACTGGGGGATGTCACACGCTTTAAGTTCCCACGGCCAATGACGGACCGTCCCGGTCTGGATATGAGCTTTTCCGGTTTGAAGACGTTTACGCTGAACACCGCCAATGATCATCGTGACGAACAAGGCCAGATCGATGACAAAACAATCGCAGACATTGCGTGTGCATTTGAGCAGGCCGTTGTGGATACCTTAGCCATTAAATGTCGCCGTGCTCTGCAGCAGACAGGCATGAAGCAGCTGGTGATTGCAGGCGGGGTCAGTGCGAACCAGCGGCTGCGTGATCGCCTCGAAGAGATGGTGAAGAAAGAGCGTGCAGGCCTTTATTATGCGCGACCTCGTTTCTGTACGGATAACGGTGCAATGATTGCGTTTGCTGGGTGTCAGCGATTGCAGGCAGGGCAAACAAGTGATCTGACTATTCTGGCACAACCGCGTTGGCCGATGGATACGCTGGAATCAATCTGAGATTAGAAACGACTCTCTGCACCGTGAATGAGTTTGCTGATGTTTTCACGGTGCGTCGTTAAGAGCAGCAGGCTGATCAATAGCACGGGCATCAATAAATTAGGCTGCACAAGCCAGGCAATAATTGGCGAGATCAGTGCGCAGCCTATTGATGCCAGTGACGCTATGCGTCCAATGCTGATCAGTGTTCCCCACAGTATTATCTGAATAATGCCCAAGGGCGGTGAAAGCGCCAGGCAGATACCGACTGCGGTAGCGACTCCCTTCCCGCCATGAAAACGCGCAAACAGTGGATAAAGGTGACCAATTAAGACCGCCAAGGCAGCCCAGCTGGCGGTACTGGGTTCCAGATTCAGCCACTGGGGTAGCGACACGGCACACCAGCCTTTTCCCATATCTCCGAGCAGTGTGAAGAACGCCGCTTTTCTGTTTCCGATGCGCAGTACATTGCTAGCGCCGGGATTACGGGAACCCTGTTGACGAGGATCGGAGATGCCCATACAGTGACACACCAATATGGCGCTCGGCACTGAACCTAGAAGGTAAGCGGTTGCTACCATGAGTGCATTCAGTAACTCCAGCTCGGGCATCGCATAGTCCTACAGGTTGTAAGCATGGATATAGTCTACATTCGTGAACTAGAAGTGGAAACGATCATCGGTATTTATGACTGGGAACGTGAAATACGTCAGACGGTCAGCCTTGATCTGGAAATGGGAACGGATATCCGGCAGGCCGCCGCCACTGAGGTTGTGGATAACACGCTTAACTATAAATCAGTCTCTGAAAAACTGATTGAGTTTGTTAGTAATAGCGACTTCCAGCTGGTGGAAACGATGGCGGAAGAGATCGCTGCACTGGTGATGAATACATTTGGTGTGCGCTGGATTCGTGTCCGGGTTGGTAAGCCTGGAGCGGTACCTGCGGCCAAGGATGTAGGTGTAATCATTGAGCGCGGAGAGCGTTTCTGATGGCTCAAGTGTACGTCAGTATCGGCAGTAATCAGGATCGGTCCCGATATATTCGGGCATCTTTGGATGCGTTGCGTACAGCGTTTGGTGAACTTTTGTTGTCATCCGTTTATGAAAGCGAGGCGGTAGGCTTTGATGGTGACAACTTTTACAATTTAGTGGCGGGGTTTGAGACTGAATTGTCAGTGGGCGAGTTATCGCGTTGTCTTAAAGCCATTGAGGATGACAATGGACGTTGCCGTAAAGGGCCTAAGTTCAGTGGTCGGACGCTGGATATCGATATTTTGACGTACGATGCGTTAACCGGTGATCGCGAAGGTGTGCAGTTACCGCGCAATGAGATTGTTAAAAATGCTTTTGTATTGTTACCACTGGCTGAAATAGCACCCAATGTGCTTCATCCGGTCTTAAAGACGTCATATGCTGAGATGTGGCGGGATTATGATCGTGATCAGCAGTTGTGGAGTGTCGACTTTGAGTGGGCAGGGAAACAAGTTTCGAAAGCGATCTGACACTACGAACAAGCCCCTGGTCTGCACTGCGCGTGCTTAACTGTAGAGTGAGCGCCCACCATCTACCGCTAATACCTGTCCTGTAATAAACGGTGCCGACGCAAGAAAGTAAACCGCGTCGGCGATATCTTTTGGCGTACCGCTGCGTGCCAGTGGCGTCTTGTTCAGGATCTCTTGCTTTGCCGTATCTGTTAATGCGGCTTCCGCTTCTGGCCAGAGAATGGGACCAGGAGATACTCCGTTGATTCGCACTTCGGGCGCTAGGTCTTTTGCCAGTGTCCGCACCATCATCTCAACACCTGCTTTAGCAATTGAGTAGATAGGGTATGCGGGTAAGCCACGTTGAGCATGAATATCGACAAGATTGATCACGGCTCCGTGATTGTTCTTAAGTCCTGGGCTAAGCAGGGAGGTCAGAAAGTAGGCCGCGCGTACGTTGCTGTTGATCAAGTCATCCCACTGATGTTGAGTGCTTTCAGGCAGTGATGTTGGATAGAAGCTGGAGGCGTTATTGATTAGCAGGTCAATGTCGCCAAATTCTTCGCTGACTTGGCTTGCGAGGCGGGTGACTGCGTCCATGTCCGTTAAGTCGGCTTGTAGTGCGTAGGCCGAATCGCTACGTTGTTGATTCAACTCGTCGAGTAATCGGCTTGCATCATCTTGTGAATGGCGATAATGGATAATCACCTGAAAACCACGGCGGTGAAGCGTACGGGTAATCTCCGCGCCGATGCGTCGGGCGCCACCGGTCACTAAGGCTATAGGTGATGAGGTTGGCATGGATATGTCCTGTTAAAAGGTGTCACAAATATGCTGTCGACGCTGGTTCAGCTCTTCGCCCAGCGCTTTTCCTTTAAAGCCTTCGGCCATCAGTTCTTTCGGTTGCAGGGTGTTGAGCTGTGCCAGTAGTGCGTTTATTCGCGCTGACAGCTGTGTATCTATCTCATGCAACGCTTTGCAGCTGACCAGTATCGCTTCCAATCGTTGTGGTCGACGCAGGAGGTCCAAAGCCTGAATTAATCGTAATCGCGTCGCGCCATCAAGATCATCAAATGAAGCAATGTCCTGATGCCACGCTCTGACCTGTTGTGCCTGTTCCAGCCAGACCTTTGGGGTTTTAAGTCGGGCGCAAAACCGATCTATAACATCCTTTGCTTGAGGCAATTCCAGGTGTTGGGTGGACAGTGTCATCAAGCAACTAAAAATGTTTTGTCCGGTACACGCACCAAGCTCACTACAGCGACTTATCACTGCTTCGGTGGTCTGTGTATCGTTGTTGCCGAATAATACGCTCCACTCTGGAAATAAAACGTGCAGCGCATGGCATTGTTGAAGCAGTTTGATATACGCGTAGGGAGTACGCTCGGCCAAAGCACGTTCCGTCTCTTTCCATACGCGTTCTGGCGTGAGGTGGATCAGTTCATCACTTGTGGATAACTGAATCATTAATTCCAGCGTTTCTTCTGCGATTTCGAATCCAAGATGGGCGTATCGCGCATAAAAACGTGCGACCCGAAGTACCCTCAAAGGGTCTTCTGCAAATGCGGGGGAGACATGGCGCAGGATTCGGTTTTGAATGTCTTTTTGGCCGTTATACGGGTCGATCAGTTCACCGTCTTTACTCTGGGCGATCGCATTGATCGTCAGATCGCGGCGGATTAGATCTTCTTCCAGTGTGACATCGGGAGCCGCAAAGTATTCAAACCCGGTATAACCTTTACCGGATTTTCGCTCAGTCCGGGCCAAGGCATACTCTTCGCCCGTTTTGGGATGGATAAAAACCGGGAAGTCTTTACCCACAGGCTGGTAACCCTTGGACAGCATCTCGTCCACAGAGGCCCCCACCACGAGCCAGTCTTTGTCGTAGACAGGGTAGTTGAGTAACTGATCGCGCACTGCGCCACCAACAAGGTAGATCTGCATTTTACTTTTCACACTGGTCAGGGAAGTCGACGCGCCAGGCTTCAAAGCCACCGTTGACGCTGTATACCTCGTCAAAACCTTGTTGAACCAGAAACTGTGCTGCGGACTGACTGCTAATACCGTGATAACAGCAAACGAGGAGTGGTTTATCCATATCTGCGTCCTGCATAAACTGATGCAGGTTATCGTTGTTCACGTTAACCGCATGTGGCATGTGCCCTGCGACGAAGCTTTGTTGATCGCGAATGTCAGCTACTGTGGCGTCTTTCTTAAGCAGTTCAAGTGCCTGGGCGGTTGAGATGCAGCTGTATTGATCCATAGTGATATACCTTCATAAACGTATTACTTCAGTGTCTTAAAGCTCAATCTTACGCAATGCTGAGCAGTCGCAACTGAAGCGGGCACGATCTTCTAAGCGCAATGCGGTAAGCTGGTTTCCCCAGACGCAACCTGTATCCAGCGCAAAGACGTTTTCATCATCTGCACTTCCCTCCAGTGCGGCCCAGTGACCAAACAGAATGGGTAGGTTATCCGCTTTGCGTGGATGCATAAACCAAGGCTTGTAACCTTTGGGTTGAGTGTCCAGGCTACCCTTGGTTTTTAGTTCCAGTGTGCCTTGTTTGTCGCAAAAACGCATCCGAGTCAGATAGTTTGTAATCACACGAAGTCGGTCCCAACCGTCCAGGCTGGAATCCCAGCGGTCAGGTTTGTTGCCGTACATGTGTTCAAAATAATCCGCAGCCGCATCGCTTTTCAAAACAGCTTCAACTTCTGCGGAACGTTTACGTGCGTTTTTCAGAGACCAGTCGGGCGGAATGCCAGCGTGGGCCATCGCATAACCAAGTGTCTCGTCAACAATCAGAAGCGGCTGTTGTCGCAACCAGTCCATCAGTTCTTTGCGATCAGGCGCGTCAAGAATCGGTTGCAGCGTATCACTGCGACGTTGATGGGTTTTTCCATAATGGACGGCGAGCAGGTGCAGGTCATGATTGCCCAGTACGATCCGAACCTGACTGCCCAGCGATTTTAGAAAGCGCAGTGTTTCTAACGACTTGGGTCCGCGATTGACCAGATCGCCCGCAATCCAGAGACAATCGTTTTTGTTGAATTCAATACGTTCCAAGAGCTGCAGTAGTTGATCGAAACAGCCTTGAATATCACCCAATGCGTAGGTCGACATTACTGGTGAAATCTCCTGTATCTAGGTCTGGGGCGGGGGCTTAGCGGATGGTTGATGAGACCGGGATAATCGGTCTCATCATGTAGCGGAGTTAGTGCAGGGCGTTCGGGGTCGCAAGAGTAAACGGGGTGATTGGGGCGTTAAACGTGATGCCATCATCACCGCGCATCTCATAATGTCCCTGCATACTGCCAACACTGGTGGCCAGCACGGTACCGCTGGTATAGCTGTAGCTATCCTCCGGAGCGATCAGCGGTTGTTCACCGACGACACCTTCACCTTCGACTTCCTGAGAATGCTCGTTACCATCAATGATCAGCCAGCGCCGGCTTAACAGCTGCACGGGCTGGTCGAGGTGATTGGTAATTGTAATGTGGTAAGAGAAAACATACCGCTTGCTGTCTGGATCAGATTGATCAGACAGGTAGTTGGTTTCTACCTTGATGTTTATGTTCTCTTCCGGGTTCTCGATCTGCATAGACTGTGCTTAACCGTTTTGATTCTTTTGTTGGTAGATATAATCACTGATACGAACAAACTGTTCCAGTGTAATACGTTCTGGACGCAGACCAGGATCGATCTCTAGTGTTTCCAGCGTGTCAGCGCTGACTAAGCCTTTCATGTTGTTACGCAGCGTCTTGCGGCGCATGGTAAAGGCTGTGCGAACCACATTCTGCAGCGTGGGTACGTCCTGCGCTTCAAATGGCAGTGTCTCATAAGGTGTCAGGCGAATGATAGCCGAATCCACCTTTGGTGCAGGATTAAACGCGCCTGGCGGAACTACGAAAAGCGGTTCAACCTGACAGTAGTATTGGGTCATTATACCCAGACGACCGTAGTTGTTCTCACCGGCACCCGCTGCCATACGATCCACAACCTCTTTCTGCAGCATAAAATGCATATCCTGAACACGACCTGCGTGAGTCAGCAGGTGGAAGATCAGTTGTGTCGAGATGTTGTAGGGCAGGTTACCAACGATGCGCAGCGGACGCTCATCTTCGCACAGTGTAGCGAAGTCGAATTTCATCGCGTCTGTTTCAAAAATGCGAAACTTGTCACCGTAGTTAAAGAACTTTGTACGCAGAATTGGCGGCAGGTCACGATCCAGCTCAATCGCATCCAGCGCACCCGCTTCCGCAAGCAGCTCTTCGGTGAGCGCGCCTAGACCGGGACCAATTTCGACAAGGTGGTCTGACTCGTGCGGAGCAATAGAACGAATGATCCGGCGGATAACGCCGTGATCATGCAGGAAGTTTTGCCCGAAGCGTTTACGGGCTTTATGCATTGCAGGTTTTTTGCTCATTAGAATCAGTACTTAGATTGACGGTGTGCTGCCATCTCGGCAGCATAGTCGATTGCTGTTAGCAGGCTGCCACTATCTGCTTGGCCGGAGCCAGCCAGATCCAGCGCCGTGCCGTGATCAACCGATGTGCGGATAATCGGCATGCCAAGTGTAACATTAACCGCGCGGCCAAAGCCTTTGTATTTCAAAACCGGCAGGCCCTGATCGTGATACATGGCCAGAGCAGCATCGGCTGTCGCCAGATACTTTTCTGTAAATAGGGTATCTGCAGGCAGTGGTCCGGACAGGTTCATGCCTCTTGCGCGCAGCTTCTCCAGCACAGGTTCGATCACGTTGATCTCCTCCATACCCAGATGGCCGCCTTCGCCAGCATGTGGATTGAGCCCGGCAACCAGGATGTGGGGATTTGGTAATCCGAATGAGGTTTGGAGATCCTGGTGTAATACCTCTATCACTTCGGTCAACAGCTCCGGCGTGATGCTGTCAGCGATCTCTCGCAAAGGGAGGTGTGTGGTTGCCAATGCGACACGTAGCCCTTCGGTGGCCAGCATCATCACAACTTTTGACGTGTGCGTCAGCTCTTCGAGAAACTCGGTGTGGCCGCTAAAAGGGATGCCTGCGTCGTTAATAATGCCTTTGTGAACCGGCGCTGTAACCAAACCGTGGAACGTCTCGTTCAGGCAGCCTTCGGTCGCCAGTCTCAGTGTCTCAAGTACATAGGTGCTGTTCTGAGCATCAAGCTGACCGGCCTGTGCGGCTACTGGCAACTTGACCGGAAGTACGGTCAGAGTGCCTTTTGGCGTTGATTGCGCGGGTTTCAGAGGATCAAAAGTTCTGATATTCAGCGGCAGGTTGAGTGCCTGAGCACGGTCAGTGAGCAGTTCAGGGTCAGCGATGATGACCAGTTCGTGCGGATGTCCGTGTTGGGCGATTTGGATACATAGATCAGGGCCGATACCCGCAGGTTCACCTGCGGTTACGGCCAGTCGGAGGCTATTCAAGTGGCTGAGGCCCTTTACTCTTTGATTTCAATATACGCCTGAGAATGAATCTCGCGCAGCCAGTTTTCCAACTCTTCGTTGAAACGACGCTTACGAATGCTGTTACGTGCCCGATTCTCAATCATCTCGGTGCCTACATCCTGAGTACGTCGATCCTGTACCCATAGAATGTGCCAGCCAAACTTAGTCTGAAAAGGCTCAGATAGTTGGCCAATAGGCGTTGAATTCATCATCTGTTCGAATTCTGGAACCATCTGCCCATTTTGAGTCCAGCCCATGCTGCCGCCTTCCGAACCGCTACCCGGGTCATCGCTATATTCTTTCGCTAACTGCGCAAAGGGCTCTCCCTGTTGCAGACGTTGCGCTAACTCCCGGATCTTCAGACGGGTCTGAGCATTGCTGCGAATTTCAGAGGGTTTTAAGAGGATGTGGCTAACCTGAGTTTGATTAATCAGAACCTTTTCGCCACCCCGTGTATCGTTAACCTTGATGATATGAAAACCACCCGGTGTACGAATCGGTGGGGTGATGGTGCCAGCCTCTGTGTTTTTCAGCGCAGCACTGAGCTGCAGCGGCAGTTCATTGAGTTTACGCCAGCCTAATTCGCCACCTTTAAGGGCGTTAGGCGCATTGGAGTAGCTGATAGCAGACTGAGCAAAGTCTTTACCTGACTTGAGCTCCAGGTAGAGCGCTTTGGCTTTCTTCTCTGCTTCCTGAATCATTGCAGGACTGGCTTGCGTTGGAACGGCAAAGAGAATGTTGCTCAGGTTAAATTCAGGGTTTGAGGTGGCTTTGCCTTCATCGGACTCGAGGTAATTCAGCAAATCTTGTTCCGTAACACGGATGCGGCTGTTGACCACACTGCGCTGTACCTGAGTGATCAACAACTCGCGACGGATTTGTTCACGTACGGTGTCGAAGCTTTTTCCTTCAGCGACGATCGCTTCACGGAATTGATCCAGCGACATGTTGTTTTGTCGCGCAATATTCTCCAGAGACAGAGCAAGCTGACGATCAGAGATGCGGATGCCACGTTGCTGCGCTAGCTGCAACTGAAGGCTGTCGAGAACTAAGCGATCCAACACTTGTTTACGCAGTACGCTGTACTGTGGTTGAGCGGTATCTCGCTCGCGCAGTTGATCGCGAATGGTATCGATACGGGCGTTCAGCTCGCTTTGTAACACGATGCCATCATTTACAATCGCGACAACGCGATCAAGCGGGATTTCCTGTGCGTGGGCCGACAGGGAAATCAGAGTACTTGCAATGGTTGCTGCAACCAGCTTGCCGAGCTTAAAAGTCATCTTGCTCATCTCGTTCTTCAAAACCAGTTATATCTTCAAGGAAGCCTACACTGCCGCTATTGACTGAACCCAGTCCTTTCAGGATAAAGCGAAGGTAAACACCATCATCAAATTCGTCGTTCGTGGTGGTTAGCCAGCGACGACCATAAAACTGCAGCTTCCAGCAGCAGCTTTCATATTCAACACCAAGGACTGTTTCCAGATCCTGTTCTGCTTCAAGATCACGCTGCCAGCGTCCCAACGCTGTTACACGTTCGGTGAGTGGCCAGATAAACTGCAAATCAGTCTGATCGCGGACATTTTCTTCAAAGCGATAGCTAAAGTTAAAACGCTGATCGTTACTCGCTTTATATGCAAGGCGGACGTTGGTCTCTTTTGCTTCGAAGTCAGAGTAGGCTAACAC
Source organism: Pontibacterium sinense (assembly GCF_015209595.1). Taxonomy (GTDB): domain Bacteria; phylum Pseudomonadota; class Gammaproteobacteria; order Pseudomonadales; family Balneatricaceae; genus Pontibacterium; species Pontibacterium sinense. The sequence continues at coordinate 114,107 of NZ_JADEYS010000003.1, forward strand.
ATTGTCCAGTGTGATACGCAAACGCGAGTTATAGTTCCATACGGCCTGAGTGGCGAAATCCGACTGATTGGATGTTTCGACTGTGCCGCCATTAAGAATGACATCCCGGTCATCAAAATAAAACGCCTGGCCGATACTGAAATTAAAAGACTCGTAGCCGTCTTCTTGCAGAAAACGCGTCGTCAGACCTAAAGACACCTGCTGTGCATCACCGATACGGTCACGACCACTGAAACGGTTGTAGCGGAACAGGGACTGGTAGTCAAAATCGAGTAAGGATGTATCGAAATCGGGCGCCTCGCTCTGATCTTTATCTGGGACGTATAGCCCAAAGAAGCGTGGTTCTAATGTTTGAATCCCACCCGTAGGCAGGTTGCGTTCGAATATCAGGCTGCTATCCAAACTGGCGATAGGAACACTGTAGGTCGGTGAGTTATCAGCGCCGCTGACCTGGTCTTTCAGTTCATACTGAGTATTCCAGAGTCTCAAACTGGGGGTGACGTAACCATAGCTACGGCCAAAGCGTTGGCTGATTGCAGGAGCCAGATGAATACGACTGCCCGTAATGCGGTCGTTGCCTGTTAGATTGGTGATATCGCGGTCAAAGTAAACATATTCGCTCAGATATGTCAGTTGGGTGCGATCCCATTCGTAGTTACCCTGTAACTGGAATTGAGGGAGGCGTCGATAGGGCGCGGTTCCGTCAACGAGTGTCTGATAGCTATGCAAGCGTGCTAGCGCGTTCCAATTCTGAGCGTGGTAGGCAAGTTCGCCACGGCGGTCCAGATTTGATTCCCTCTGCACATCAAGATCTGTTGTCAGATCATCGAAATAGTTGTCATCGCTGACGGCGGTATAATCCACATAGGCGCTCCAACCCTGTGCAGGCTGCCCTTGGTGATGGACGCTAAGCAACCAGCGATCGTCGTTTGCCAACTCATCGTCAGGAAGATACGCGACGCCTAACTCAGATTTATTCTGATGGTTCAGATAGCGGAATTCATTTTCCAGCATGACACCGCGATTACTAATCCAGCGAGGTGTCAATGTATCGTCGTAGTTGGGAGCAAGATTAAAGTAGTACGGTGCTGTCAGATCTAAGCCATCAGATTGCGTATACCCGATGCTTGGATACAGGAAACCACTCTTTCTTTGATCATCAATCGGGAATGTCAGGATCGGGGAGTAGAAAATAGGTACCGGCCCAACCTTGAGCGTGGCATGTTTTGCTGTACCAAAGCCGGATTCTCGATCCAGCTCAATATTGCTTGCGCTTAGCTTCCAGTCTTCATTGCCAGGCGGACAAAACGTGTAATTGCCTTCTGCTAATGTGACGTGGGTATTGGAGTTGCGCTGAATTTCTTCCGCTGAGCCGCGTAGATGGCTTTCATGAAAAACAAACTGGGCATTGCGGAAATTACCTTGGTTAGTTTCCATATTGATTGTGGCGTCAGAGGCGATCATCAAAACACCGGGTTCACGGAAAACAACATCATCTGTGAAGTGCGCTTCGCTCCTGCTCTGATCAACGTTTGCGGATTCCGCTGATAATCGGCGAGCGCCCTGTCTGAGGTTGACCCCCTCGCGCAATTTGGTTAAGCCACCCAACTCGGCTTGTGATTTGCCCGCATCAAGATAGACCGGTGGGTCTGTTTCATCTTCGTCGCCGTGAACCTTAAACTCAGGTTCGACGTAACGACCGCTGCAAACCATATCCCGTTGACGAACCTGAACCCAGTCCAGCGACTTGTAATTTGGAAGGGATTTGGCATTGGCGGCCAGAGGTGCTTTGATCGATCCGGTTGGACGTAATTCGGGAGCCGGTTTATTGGCACAGTCCCAGTTGCTACTTTTATTGGCAGAACAGTCCCAGATCTGATCAGATGTGTTTGCTAACCCTAGTTGTGGATACGCTATAGCCGCGACGGCCATGGCCACACAGTAAGATAAGGGTTTGATTGAGGGCATATCAACATGTTCCTTCTGGCTGAATACCGGGTCGCCCGGTTTCTCGCCGACCCCCTGTCGCGTAAGATACGGCAGGTCGTGAATAATAAACATTCAAGAGAATATGTGCTAGAGGATCAGGCGGAATGGATCCACGTTTAAGTGAATTGAAGAGCTGGTCGGCGCAGATGCTGGATCAGTTGGGTGAAACGCTGAGTGACAACTGGCAATGCAGTGTTGTTGCCGGGGATGCGAGCTTTCGCCGATATTTTCGTATTACCGACGGTGATCGAACCTGGATTGTTGTAGATGCGCCCCCCGAGAAAGAGGACAGTCAGCCATTTGTTGAAGTGGCCCGCTGTTGGCGGGAGCTGGATGTGAATGTCCCGGATATCAAAGCGGACGATCTACAGCAAGGTTTTATGTTGCTGGAGGATTTTGGCGATATCCAGTTTTTACCCGAGCTATCTCCCGAGACGGCAGATGCGCTGTACGGTAGGGCATTCGCTGAGTTGCTAAAGCTACAGCGCTGTATGGGTTTGGCCGCGCGTGAATTACCGCCCTATGATGCAGCGATGTTGCAGCGGGAAGTTGATCTGTTTCGTGACTGGTTCCTGACGGAACTCTTACAGGTCAGTCTTTCTGATACTGATGGGCAGGCTTTGGATCAGTTTTTCTCGACACTGATCAATTCGGCGCTGGAGCAGCCCCAGGTATGTGTCCATCGGGATTATCACTCCCGCAACCTGATGTTGTGTAGTGAGAATCGTGTGGGTGTCATCGATTTTCAGGATGCAGTGATGGGACCGGTCACCTACGATCTGGTCTCTCTGCTGAGAGACTGTTATATCGCCTGGCCGGATCAGGATGTTGAGCGCTGGTTGTCTCAATACTGGGAGCTGGTACAGCAAGATCGCCCTGACCAGTTGGGTGAAATCGATCTGGAGCAGTTCCGGATTTGGTTTGATCGAATGGGTATGCAGCGTCATCTGAAAGCGGTGGGGATCTTTGCCCGGTTGAAAATACGTGATGGCAAAGCCGGTTATTTGCAGGATATCCCACGTACGATGAGTTATCTGCTGGATGTTGGTGGGCGCTATCCAGAGCATCAGGGCATCGTTGAGTGGTTGCGTGCAGACGTCGTACCTTTGATGTCTAGTTCGGGGCTGTTTGATCAAGATGCCATGCAGCGGTGGCTCGACTGATGCGTGCGATGATTCTTGCGGCGGGCCTTGGAACACGCATGCGCCCGCTGACGCTTGATACGCCTAAACCGCTGTTGAAGATCGCCAATCAACCGATGATTGAGCACCATATTCTGCGCTTAAAAGCAGCCGGGTTTACTCATCTGGTGATCAATCATGCCTGGTTAGGCGAACAGATTGAGGCGTATCTGGGGGATGGGCAGCGATTAGGTGTTGAGATCGTTTATTCAGCGGAATCTGAGCCGCTGGAAACGGCGGGTGGGATCGCTAAAGCCTTGCCGCTGTTATCGCCAGACGGTCATAGTCCGTTTGCAGTGATTAATGGTGATATTTACTGTGACTATCCTTTTGCCCAATTACCGTTGATGCTGGACGCCCCTAAAATAGCGCATCTGGTGCTGGTGGATAACCCCGAGCATAATCCGGCAGGTGATTTCGCTCTGCAAGCAGGATCTGTAGTGGATGAATCGGCGGACACTCGTAAACTGACTTTTAGTGGGATCAGTGTGCTTTCACCGGCACTCTTTGAGGGTATCCGTTCAGGAGAAAAGGCCGCATTGGCGCCATTGCTAAGGGCTGCTATCAGTGAAGGTAAAGTCAGTGGCGAGCACCATCCGGGTTACTGGGTAGATGTGGGTACACCAGAACGACTGACAGAAGTTGATCAATTTGTGAGGGAACAAAATGGCGTTTGATCCAGAGACCGCTGGACGTAGTCTGGCTGAGTCGCTTAAAAGACATCGCACCAGTATCTTGCTGGGTAGTGTGATTGGTCTGTTCACCGGAGGGCCAGCGGGTCTGGTTATGGGTGGGCTATTTGGATACTTTGCCAGTCGTTTGTTGCTTGGGGCGGTAAAAGCGTTTCATCCGCAGCGGGCGTTATTTAAAGCGACGTTTTCGGTCATGGGTAAGGTGGCTAAAGCTGACGGTCGGGTGAGTGAAAACGAGATTGCCTTTGCCAGTGCCTTGATGAATCAGATGCGGTTGACGGGCGAAAAGCGTCAGGAAGCGATTGACCAGTTTAACGCGGGTAAAGAAGCTGATTTTGATATCGCTGAAGCGCTGAAACCCTTAGCGGTTTATCTGCGCCATCGTCCTGATGTGCGAATGTTCTTTGTTGAGGTCCAGTTGCAGGCTGCTTTTGCAGACGGTGAAGTCAGTGCTGCGGAGTTGGAAGTTATCCAGCAAGTATGTGCGCACTTACAAATGACCAAGCAGGAAGTGGAGATGCTGGTGGCGCGGATGCAGGCACAGCAATCCTTCCATCAACAGGGGCAGCAAGGTTTTGCAGGTCCACAAGCGGCTCAGATGCTGGATGCTGCGTATCGTGTACTCGGTGTTGAGGCCGAGGCGACGGATGCCGAGGTGAAGAAAGCCTACCGTAAACTGATGAGTCAGCATCATCCGGATAAACTGGTGTCTAAAGGCCTGCCGGAAGAGATGGTTACGATGGCGAAAGAAAAATCACAAGAGATTCAGGCAGCGTATGAACAGGTTCGTCGTGCCCGTAAAGCGGCAGGATAAACGTGGGTATAGTTTGGCGTGGGCTACCGACCCGGAGCAGTTTCTGATTTAGCGTTGTCTGCTTCTTCTATCTCTTTTGCAATCTCTACTGATTGCATAGGCGCCAGAATATGGCGCCTGATCAATCCATCGACTTGCTGACCTAGCCAGCGCTCCTGTTTTTCCCAATCCTGATAACGATTACTTAGACGACGTTGCATGTAGTGCGTCAACTGGTTGCGGCGTGCCCAGCGCAAACGTTGTTTGGGCGGCGCTTCAAACAGGGTCGTGGACGATGGCTCACCCTGGTAGATATCAACCACCGGGACCATTAAAGCGGGAATCAGTTCTGCCAACACTGGAGCACCATCAACCGACGGTGTCGCAGGGTTAATGATCACCAGTCCAAGTGAGTTAACGGCTTCTTGATTGTCTTTTACAAACTGACTCGCCCATACTGCGCCGCTGCCTACACCGATTGCTACAATACGCTCAGCCCCGCGTTGTATGAGTGTATTGAGCGCGGTGTTTGCCAACCCCTGGATCCGTTCCGGATAGGGCCGTATCAGAGCCGTATCGGTTGTGGTATCAGGAAGGGATGAGGCGGGTATGGCTGCGTCTGGTACAGCAGCTTTCGTGACCTCTTCGGTGCTGCCTTCTTCTCCGTTGCTCCCGCTCTGTTTTACCAGCTGCAATACGGGTAACGTCCGTTTGGGGGGGAGCAGGGTAGGTGGTGTTGGTAGCTGCAGTGATAAGGTATTCCAACCCTGATCACTCAGCTGTAAACGCAGTGGACGTGCATAGTCGGGCCAATCTGCGTGCGTGCCTTCGCTGGGAAATAAAATAATTCCGCCCAATGCTTCGGGTTGGCTCTGTGGGTAAAACAAGCCGATAGTTCGGTCATCACTGCTTTCAAGCCAGATTACTTCTGTTTCCGGACTGTTGTTCTTTACCAGTTCTTGTAAGCGGCTCAGATCAGGTGAAGGTTCCGTACGCGGGCCTACAACGGTTGGTATTGGTGGTGGTGTGGCTGCCGATGTATCCGGAGCTTCTTCAGCGGGCGTTTCTGTTGTTGAAGGCGTGGATTCCTCAGCCGCGACGAGGGGGGCTGAAAATATAAGGCTCAGGAAAAAGCATAGGCGGATAATAGGTCGGTTCATGGTTCTGATTATTAACAAGCTGCTGACTATAGGCAAGAAGGGTTTATCCCTTGGAGCGCTCAGGTACAATAGCGGCTAATTATTACTCAGCTTCATTAAGAGACCCGTATGTCTGATTTTAAAATTGCTCCTTCTATCTTGTCTGCTGATTTTGCCCGTTTGGGTGAAGAGGTTGAAAACGTGCTCGCAGCCGGTGCTGATTACGTGCACTTTGATGTGATGGACAATCACTACGTGCCAAATCTGACGATTGGTCCGATGGTTTGTAAAGCTTTGCGTAACCATGGTATTGAAGCCCCCATTGATGTTCACCTGATGGTGAAGCCGGTGGATCGTATTATCGGCGATTTTATCGAAGCGGGTGCATCCATCATCACGTTCCATCCGGAAGGTTCCGAACATATTGATCGTTCATTGCAGATGATCCGTGACGGTGGCTGTAAATCAGGTCTGGTATTTAACCCGGCAACACCATTAAGCCATCTGGACTATGTGATGGATAAAGTCGACATGGTCTTGCTGATGTCGGTAAACCCTGGCTTTGGTGGTCAGAAGTTTATTCCAGGCACATTGGATAAGTTGCGTCAGGCCCGTGAGATGATCCAGAACAGCGGTTTTGACATTCGTCTGGAGATTGACGGTGGTGTTGGTATCGGGAATATCCGTGAAATCGCTGAAGCGGGTGCTGATACCTTTGTGGCAGGTTCTGCGATTTTTAACACCGACGACTACAAAGCCACCATCGATGCGATGCGCGCCGAACTGGCGAACGTGTCTAACTGATGCGACAGCTGTTTGAGGGACAAAATCCTGAGCTGATCCTGTTTGATCTGGACGGCACGCTGGTTGACAGTGTGCCTGACCTTGCGGCCGCTGTGGATGAAATGCTTCGCGCACTTGAGCGTCCTCTGGCCGGTTTGGATAAGGTTCGTCAGTGGGTTGGCAATGGTGCCCCGATGCTTGTTCAGCGGGCATTGACCGGTGAGCAAAATCCCAATGCAGATGCGATTGATCCTGTGTTGTTTGATAAAGCTTTTGGCTTGTTTATGTCCGCCTATGGGAGCAGTGCTTCCCATAGCAGTACGCTTTATCCGGGTGTGATGGAGTGTCTGCAAGGGTTGCATGCGCAAGGTATAAAACTGGGGGTTGTCACCAATAAACCCATTCAGTTTACCCACCCTATACTTGATGAGTTTGGGCTATCTCCATTCTTTTCTGTGGTGCTGGGCGGCGATAGTTTACCGCAAAAGAAACCGTCGCCAGAGCCGCTGTGGCATGCGATGGAGTTGGCGGATGTCGCTGCAGAGCACACGCTGATGGTGGGAGATTCCAAGAGTGATATCGGAGCCGCCCGTGCCGCAGGGTGTGCTGTGGTTGCCGTACCCTACGGCTACAACCACGGTGAACCGATTCAGAACTACAAGCCAGATCTGTTAGTAGAGCGTTTGGATCAGTTGCTCTGACTAGCGACTTGCATCGGAGGCTGGCTGTTCTCGGTCTTCAAACAAGATTCGACGAGCGCTGTTGGTGACGGCCAATACCCCGGGGTGACGAATACGTCGCTCCAGCGAGATCGCATAGAAGCGTTCGCGGATCGAATCGATACGACCAATGCTTTCTACCGAGAACTGACGTTCGATATGTGGCTCCAGTACGCTGGGGCCACAGAACACTCCTTTCCCTGCCTGACCAAACGTCCCCAGCAATGCGTGATCCACACACTCGACAACGATGTTGGGGTGAATATCATGGCGATCACACCACTTTTGCAGGCTGGAACCAATCATCGTGTCGCCAGTTGGCATCAGCAGCGGCGCATTCTGCAGTGATTGGGGGAAATTCTCCCGATAGTTTGCAGCCAGTGCCGGAGCTGCAAACATCGACATGCTGCAATCTCCCAATAAGTGGTTGTAGGCTCTGATATTGAAGCCTGCATCTACGGGGCGATCCGTCAGTACCATATCCACACGGTGAGTGGCGAGATCTGCCAGCAAAGTCTCCATGTTACCTTCACGGCACTCAAGCCGGACCGGTTCATCCAATTCCAGGGCTGGTTCTAGCAGTCGATATGCAACCAGTTTGGGCAAAACATCTGCAATACCAACACTGAAAAGACGTACGGACTGTCCCGGATTGCGTAGCTGGTCCTGCAGTGACTCGCCCATCGAGAAAATCTGCTCTGCATAATCCAGCGCTTGCTTGCCCGCATCGGTCAGAATCAGTTTGCGGCCTTCCTTTTGTAGCAAGGCAACCCCAAGAGTGTGCTCCAACTGTTTGAGCTGACCTGAAATAGTTTGTGGTGTCAGATTGAGCTTCTCGCAGGCACGGACGATGGAGCCTTCCTGTGCAACTACCATAAAATAACGCAAGTGTTTGAAATTCAGATGATGAATCATAGTTCGAAAAAACCGAAATGTTTTTAGATTAAATTCGAATTTTCTTGTCTTATGGGGTGAGTATACTGAATTCATTAGATGAGTTCTCCCCCCGATAGTCTGGCTGCTGGGACTAAAAATTACAGCAGGGCTCTTATCACAATGCTAATTACACACCCCGGCCTGTCCGGGGTTTTTTTTTGAGGTGTTTATGCAAATCGTGCAGCGATTCATTCAGCTTGAGTCCGCGAGTGGCATTTTATTGATTGGGGCTATGTTATTAGCCATGTTGATGGCGAATACCCCACTTGACCCTTATTACGAAGCGATTCTAGATCTTCCGGTCGAAGTGCGTGTGGGGGCGCTTCACTTGGATAAACCGTTGTTGTTGTGGATAAATGACGGCTTGATGGCAATCTTTTTCCTGCTGGTTGGACTTGAAGTTAAGCGAGAACTGATGGTCGGCGAGCTTTCTGAGCCGAGTCGTATCGTGTTGCCAGCTATCGCTGCAGTGGGTGGTATGGCGATTCCCGCACTCTGTTTTGCTGTTTTTAACTGGAGTGATGATACCGCCCTGCGTGGCTGGGCGATTCCGACCGCAACGGATATCGCTTTTGCTCTTGGTATCTTGTCGTTGCTAGGTAACAGGGTGCCTGTGGCGCTGAAACTGTTCCTGATGACGCTGGCGATTATCGATGACTTAGGGGCCATTATTGTTATCGCCCTGTTCTATACCACTGAGCTATCGACCTTATCATTGACGGTTGCAGCGACAACCATTGCGATGTTGTTCCTGATGAATCGTCTGGGCGTGATGCGTATTGCTGCGTATGTGCTGGTGGGCGTCGTACTCTGGATCAGTGTGTTGAAATCCGGTGTGCATGCGACACTGGCGGGCGTGGTGCTGGCGTTTGCGATTCCGCTTACCAATAAGAAAAATCCAGATTTTTCGCCACTGAAGAGCCTGGAACATCTACTTCATCCGTGGGTGGCCTTTGCAATTTTGCCGTTCTTTGCCTTCGCCAATGCGGGTGTGCCACTGGCGGGAATATCGCTGGATATGCTCTTTGCGTCGGTTCCGGTGGGGATCATGGCAGGTTTGTTTATCGGTAAGCAGGTTGGAGTGTTTGGCTTCAGCTGGATTGCGATCAAACTAGGTATTGCTGAAAAACCCGGAGGGGCTGGTTGGGGGGCTCTCTATGGTGTATCGCTGCTGACCGGCATCGGTTTTACCATGAGTTTGTTTGTCGATTCACTGGCCTACGAAGGCATGGCCGATCTTTATGGGGGGGCAGACCGCCTGGCTATCCTAATAGGATCGGTAGTATCGGCTCTAGCGGGGTATCTGGTGCTGAAATTTGCACTGAAAGACTGAGTATTCGGCTGTGACGGTTGATTCGCTTACGGTGCTGCTATATGGTCTCGTTATCGATTCCATTTGCTGAACATAAGCGATCAACCGTGAATTCATACGAGTCTCTGCAGAACTTTGGTGCTTTGCCCCGCTTGCCGTACGTCGGTGAACGATGGCGATGGTGTGCCTGAAACGAGTTTTGTTCTACTCGTTGCAGTGATTTCTGAATTCAGCATCCTCAGACTTACGATTTTTTGTTTGCCCATCTGACACGTGCTTTCTTCGCTTCCTGCGACGATCTCAAATCTGTACACCGAATTTACGCCTGAGATATAAAGCATGACACCTGAACAGTTTGCCGAACTGGCTGCCCAGAATTTCAATCGTATTCCTGTTGTTCGCGAAGTACTTGCCGACCTGGATACACCTCTTTCCACCTATATGAAGCTGGCTAACGCGCCCTACAGCTACCTGCTGGAGTCGGTTGAAGGGGGCGAAAAGTGGGGGCGTTACTCGATCATTGGTTTGCCATCACGCACGGTCCTCAAAGTTTCTGGCTTTGATATCACTGTAGAGACTGACGGCGCTGTGGTTGAACGTCATCATTCCGAAGATCCTCTCGTCTTTGTGGAAGAGTTCCAAAAACGCTACCGCGTGCCGGATCTGCCGGGGTTGCCGCGTTTTAACGGCGGTCTGGTAGGTTATTTTGGCTACGATTGTGTGCGTTATGTGGAAAAACGCCTGCAGAAGAATGTGCCTGAAGATGTAATCGGCACGCCGGATATTCTGCTGATGGTTTCTGATGAGGTTGTTGTATTTGATAACCTCAGCGGCAAATTGGTTTTGATCTCTCATGCTGACCCGCAAGAGCCCGATGCTCTGGAGATTGCTCAGCAGCGCCTGGATGCACTGGTTAACCGCTTGCGCTTTAGTGTGCCTCATGAGCGTCAGTGTAAGGGGCGTGAAGTTGATGAAAACGAATTCAAGTCCAGCTTTGGCGAACAAGAGTTTATGGACTCGGTTGATCAGATCAAGGAGTACATCCTCTCGGGCGATGTGATGCAAACCGTCATCTCCCAGCGTATGTCGATCCCGTTCGACAACCGTCCGTTGGATCTGTATCGCGCACTGCGGAGCCTGAATCCCTCTCCATACATGTATACGCTGCATCTGGATGACTTTCACGTGGTCGGTTCCTCGCCGGAAATTCTGGCGCGGGTGGAAGACGGTGTGGTCAGTGTGCGTCCGATTGCGGGTACCCGTCGTCGAGGTAAAACTGAAGAAGAAGATCTGGCGCTGGAAAAAGAGCTGCTGGCGGATCCAAAAGAGATCGCTGAACATCTGATGCTGATCGACCTGGGGCGTAATGATGTGGGCCGGGTGGCTCAGATCGGTGGTGTTGAGTTAACCGGTAAAATGGTGATCGAACGGTACTCCCACGTGATGCATATCGTTTCCAATGTTGACGGTAAGTTGAAACCGGACGTGACCGCAATGGATGTACTGCGTGCAACCCTGCCTGCCGGCACATTAAGCGGTGCACCTAAAGTACGAGCGATGGAGATCATCGACGAGATGGAACCCGTCAAACGGGGTGTCTACGGTGGTGCGGTTGGTTACCTCTCCTGGAATGGTAATATGGATACTGCAATCGCGATCCGTACGGCGGTCATCAAAGATAATACTCTGCATATTCAGGCAGGGGCGGGGGTGGTAGCAGACTCTGTACCACGCCTTGAATGGAAAGAGACCATGAACAAAGGCCGTGCAATTTTCCGCGCGGTGGCGATGGTCGAAAAAGGTTTGGATAACCTCTGAATCTCTGCACAGGACATAGATAAATGTTGTTAATGATCGATAACTACGATTCCTTTACCTACAACGTAGTGCAGTATCTGGGAGAGCTGGGTGCTGAGGTTGAGGTGCATCGTAATGATGAGATTTCTGTTGCCGAGGTTGAGGCAAAACAGCCAGATCATCTGGTAATCTCCCCCGGACCTTGTACTCCAAATGAAGCGGGTATCTCTGTTGAGGCGATCACGCACTTTGGCGGCAAGCTGCCGTTGTTTGGTATCTGTTTAGGACACCAGAGTATTGGTCAGGCGTTTGGTGGCAAAATCGTGCGCGCCAAAGAGGTCATGCACGGTAAAACCTCTCCGGTATACCACAACAATACCGGTGTATTTGAAGGTCTTGCGAATCCGGTAGAGGTGACCCGTTACCACTCGTTGGTCATCGATCAGGCGACCCTGCCTGAGTGTCTGGAGATCACTGCGTGGACTCAGAACGAAGACGGCAGCATCGATGAAATTATGGGCGTGCGTCACAAGGAACTGGACATTGAAGGTGTTCAGTTCCACCCGGAGTCGATCCTCACCGAGCAGGGCCACGATCTGCTGGCAAACTTCCTGAAACGAAAAAAATAACAGGCTGGATGGTTAATCCCATGGATATTAAACAAGCACTGGCTGCGGCGGTTGAGCGTCGCGACCTGACCTCTGACGAGATGAAAGCGGTCATGCGTCAGATAATGACCGGTGAAGCGACCGAAGCGCAGATTGGCGGTTTCCTGATTGCCATGCGCATGAAGGGCGAAACGGTTGATGAGATCAGCGCGGCAGCCGCCGTGATGCGTGAGCTGGCTATTCCAGTTTCCATTCAGTCTGAGAATGCTGTGGATATCGTGGGCACCGGCGGTGACGGGTCCAATCTGTTTAACGTCTCCAGTGCTTCTTCTTTTGTTGTTGCTGCGGCCGGCGGTAATGTTGCCAAACACGGTAACCGCTCAGTTTCTTCCAGCTCTGGTGCTGCTGACCTGCTGGAAACGGCCGGTGTGAATCTGGCGCTGAATCCTGAACAGGTTAGTCGTTGTATTGATGAAATCGGGGTGGGCTTTATGTTCGCGCCTCAGCATCACAGTGCAATGAAGTATGCCATTGGTCCACGTAAAGAGATGGCGCTGCGCACATTGTTCAATGTGCTGGGACCGCTGACCAACCCTGCGGGTGCGAAACATTATCTGTTGGGTGTGTTTGATGGCGCGTTGTGCCGTCCGTTGGCTGAGTCATTGAAAGCACTGGGTGCTAAACATGCGCTGGTGGTGCACGCTGAAGATGGCTTGGATGAGATCAGTCTGGCAGGCAAGACACAGGTCGCAGAGCTGAAAAATGGCGAAGTGATGGAATATACACTGACACCGGAAGATGCAGGTCTTGAATGTCAGAGTCTGGATGGATTGCAGGTACATAGCTCTGATGAGAGCCTGGCCGTGATTCGGGCGGCCTTTGCCGGTGAAAATGCCAAGGCGATCGATATGATCTCCCTGAATGCCGGTGCTGCGATCTATGCTGCCGATCTGGCGGATACCTTGCGAGCGGGCGTAGAAAAAGCGAAAAGTACAATCCTCTCTGGCGCTGCGGCTGCTAAAGTGGAAGAGCTGGCACGGTTCAGCCAAGGATTTAAGGGTTAATTTGATGTCTGATACACCAACGATTCTGAAAAAAATTCTGGCACGCAAAGCCGAAGAAGTTGCTGAACGCTCGGCCAACGTGTCCATCGATGATCTGAAAGCACAGATTGAAGCACAAAAAGGTACCGCAACAGATCCGCGCGGTTTTGTCGATAATATGGCGCGTGCGATTGCTGAAGGTCGCTCCGCAGTCATTGCTGAAGCGAAAAAGGCAAGCCCGTCAAAAGGTGTGATCCGTGAGAATTTCGTACCGGCTGATATTGCTCAATCTTACGAAGCGGGTGGTGCAAGCTGTCTGTCTGTGTTGACCGATGCGGACTATTTTAAAGGCTGCGAAGAGTACCTGATACAGGCACGTGCAGCATGTTCTCTGCCGGTTATTCGTAAAGATTTTATTGTTGATGCCTATCAGGTTTATGAAGCGCGAGCGATGGGTGCCGACTGTATCCTGTTAATCGTGGCGGCGCTCGAAGATCAGCAGATGACTGATCTGAATACGTTAGCTCATGAGCTGGGTATGGATGTGCTGGTGGAAGTACACAACGGTGATGAGCTGACCCGCGCGTTACCGTTGGGTAACCGTCTGATTGGTATCAATAACCGTGACTTACATACGTTCAATTTGTCACTGGACCACACTTTCGAGCTGCTGGATCGTATTCCGGAAGGAACGATTGTGGTGACTGAAAGTGGCATTCATACCCGCGATGATGTAGCTGTTATGCGTGAACATGACGTACACAGCTTCCTGGTTGGCGAAGCGTTTATGCGTGCCGAGGACCCGGGTGCGAAGTTAAAAGAGCTGTTCGAATAATATAAAAAGACGAAGTCAGGCCTGCGAAGACAGGTCGGTTCTTGCTGGAGACGATCAACGTGGATATGAGTGCAAAAGTTAAGTGGGATGGGGATGTGCGTTTTCAGGGCACAACCGGTTCCGGTTTTGATGTGACCATTGATGGCGAGCTGAAACAAGGCCCGCGTCCGATGGAATTGATGTTGTTGGGGTTGGGCGGATGCACCAGCTACGACGTGGTGGGTATCTTGAAGAAAACCCGTCAGGACGTTGTGGACTGTGTCGCAGAGATTGATGCGAAACGCTCCGATGGCGTACCTGCGGTATTCACTGATATTCATGTGAAGTTTGTGGTGACGGGTCGTAACCTCAAAGAAAAGCATGTTGAGCGTGCGGTGAAGTTGTCCGCCGAGGAATACTGCTCAGCCTCTCTGATGCTGGAAAAAGGTGGTGTGAACATCACCCACAGCTACGAGATTGTCGAAGTCGAATAAATGCTGGATAAGTGAGTGAATCACTTTTTAAGCGACTAAAACGGGTCGTCAGGAAACTGGCGACCCGTTTTGCGTTTTTGAACCTGTGTTGTGCTGTCGTAGTCAGATATAGAGATCAGGAATCTATATTTTAAGTGCAGGTTTTGAGCAAGGACTGGCGCTCACTCTGCTCGAATTGGGGCGTTTCAAGGCAGGTGGCCCCGACCTCTTTCGGAGGAGGTACTGGTATGTTGCGGTTATTTTTAGTGTTCTTGCTGGGTCTGGGGTTAGTCGGCTGCGCGTCTTTGAGCAAAGAGAGCTGCCTTGAGGGAGATTGGTTTGCGATTGGCCTGAAAGACGGTAGTAACGGACATAAAGCCGAGCGTCGATTTGACCATCAAGCGGCGTGTACTAAGCACGGGGTTTCGGCACAGCTACAGGTTGAAGAATACTTGCGTGGGAGAGAAGAGGGATTAGAGGAATACTGCACGCCCGAGAACGCTTATGACGTGGGTTTGAGGGTTGAATATCACCACAACGTTTGTCCGCAAGAGATGAAGGCCGTTTAACAAAGCTTGGCGTGAAGGGCGGCGTGAAGCACGTATCCGCTGTCTGGCTGATTATCATCTGGAACTCATACATTACCGTATGCACCATTACCGAATGCACCGTTATCACTTGAGCCCGCTGATCAGCAGTGATTGCTACTGAGGGGCTAAAATCAGGCTTTCATCTATCGGTTGTAGTCCTGAACGCTCGAGCGTATAATGCTGCGTCCTTAAAAATTAACCTCCTTGCTTTCGGAGCCATATTGGCAATCACCCGAAGGCTATTAACCCGTAAGGAGCTGCAATGCGTCATTACGAAATCGTATTCCTGGTTCACCCGAACCAGAGCGAACAGGTTCCGGCAATGGTTGAGCGTTACACTGGTGTTATCACCGGCGCTGACGGTCAGATTCACCGCCTGGAAGACTGGGGTCGCCGTCACCTGGCTTACCCAATCAACAACGCTCACAAAGCTCACTATGTTCTGATGAACATTGAGTGTGGCCAAGAAGCGCTGGACGAGTTGGAAAACTTGTTCCGTTACAACGATGCAGTGCTGCGTAGCATGGTTATTCGTCGTAAAGAAGCGGTCACTGATGTGTCTCCAATCAAAGCTGCAGAATCTCGTGAAGAGCGTAAGCCTCGTCGCGATGATCGCCCGGAAGCTAAACCGGAAGCACCAGCTGAAGCTAAATCAGAAGAAGCTTCTGCTGAGTAATCAGCTGATATAATTCTTTAGGAGAGACCAAAATGGCTCGTTTTTTCCGTCGTCGTAAGTTCTGCCGTTTCACAGCTGAAGGTGTTCAGGAGATCGATTACAAAGATCTGGACACTCTGAAAGGCTACGTTACCGAAACTGGTAAAATCGTACCTAGCCGCATCACTGGCACTAAAGCTCGCTACCAGCGTCAGCTGGCTACTGCGATCAAGCGCGCGCGTTTCATCGCCCTGCTGCCATACACTGACGGCCACAAGTAAGCTGTGAAATAAACTGCCACATATTGGCAGAGAACTGATTTAAGAGGTTTCCGAGATGGAAGTAATCCTGCTCGAAAAAATTGGTAAGCTGGGTAACCTGGGTGACAAGGTTACTGTAAAAGGTGGTTACGGTCGTAACTACCTGATGCCTCAGGGCAAAGCTGTTGCTGCTACCGAAGCTAACGTTGCGAAGTTCGAAGAACGTCGCGCTGAGCTGGAAGCTGCTGCTGCTGCTGCACTGAACGCTGCGACTGCACGTGCAGAAGAACTGAACGAAAAAGAAATTACTATCGTTTCCAAAGCAGGCGACGAAGGTAAACTGTTCGGCTCTATCGGTACTAAAGACATCGCTGATGCTATCACTGCTGCTGGTGCAGAAGTTGAGAAGAGCGAAGTTCGTCTGCCAGAAGGCGCACTGCGTCACACTGGTGAGTTCGAAGTAGCTGTTCAGCTGCACCCAGAAGTAACTGCAACTGTTAAGCTGACTGTTGTCGCTGAATAATTGCCGTTAAGCTTCTACTGAAAAAGCACCGCTTGGGGAAACCCAGCGGTGCTTTTTTTGTTTCTGAAGAGTCCGTAAAATATATCGAACGGGCTATGTGAGCCCACAACTGTCAGTCTTTGTTAGCTGATGGGTTCTATTCTAACTAAGTTATCCACACCGAGTCCCTATGGAATACTCTGAACTGAGCCAGGATGAACTGGCAAATATTAAAGTACCCCCACACTCGATCGAAGCCGAACAGTCAGTACTCGGCGGTTTGATGTTGGATAACAACGCCTGGGATACAGTGTCTGAAACTGTGTCTGAGGAAAACTTCTACCGTCACGATCACCGTCTTATTTTCCGCACGATGACCAAGCTGGTGAATAATGCCCAGCCATTGGATGTCGTGACGTTGTCGGAAGAGCTGGATCGTGTTGGTGAGCTGGATAATGCAGGTGGTCTGGAATATCTCGTAGATCTGGCACGTAACACACCAAGTGCTTCCAACATCCGCGCGTACTCTGAAATCGTACGTGACCGTGCGTTGCTCCGTCAGATGATCAATGCGGCCAATGAGATCGCAGAGGCTGCGTTTACGCCGGAAGGGCGTGCCTCAGAAGAGATTCTCAATGAAGCTGAGCAGAAGATCTTCCAGATTGCAGAAGATCGCCCCAATCAGGGTGGTCCGGAAGACATTAATCCACTGCTGAAGAAAGCGGTGGATCGAATCGATTTCCTGTTTAACAACGACAGTGATATGACCGGTGTCACAACCGGTTTTGATGATCTTGATAAGAAAACAGCGGGTATGCAGCCGTCAGATCTGATCATTGTTGCTGCCCGTCCTTCGATGGGTAAAACCACGTTCGCCATGAACCTGGTCGAAAATGCGTTGATGGCCTCCAACCGACCGGTGCTGGTATTCAGTCTTGAGATGCCTGCAGACCAGCTGGTCACACGTATGTTGTCTTCCCTGGGGCGCATCGATCAGACCCGTATCCGTACCGGTAAGCTGGAAGATGATGATTGGCCGAAGCTGACCACGGCCGTGAATATCATGCGTGATAAACCGCTGTTTATCGATGATACAGCGGGTATCAGCCCCAACGAAATGCGCGCCCGTGCCCGTCGTATTGTGCGTGAGCATGGTGATCTGGCGCTGATAATGGTCGATTACCTGCAGTTGATGCAGATTAAGACGGGCAACACCGAAGGTCGAACCGCAGAGATTTCCGAGATCTCCCGTTCCCTGAAGGCACTGGCGAAAGAGCTGGAATGTCCGGTGGTTGCGCTGTCTCAGCTGAACCGTTCCCTGGAGCAGCGGCCAAACAAACGTCCGGTTAACTCCGACTTGCGTGAATCGGGCGCCATCGAGCAGGATGCCGATGTCATCATGTTTATCTACCGTGATGAGGTCTACAACGAAGACTCACCGGATAAAGGTGTGGCAGAAATTATTATCGGTAAACAGCGTAACGGTCCAATCGGTACCAGCCGTCTGGCGTTTATTGGTAAATTCACCAAGTTTGAGAACTTGGCGCCTGATGTCTACGCCCAGTATGTGGGAATGGATGATTAACACGTCTCCGTGATACATCGATTCAGAGAAAAAGCCCGGCATATGTCGGGCTTTTTTGTGCCTATTGTGGCCCATAAGGAGATAAGGTCTTTCAGAAGATCAGCTGATTAAGATTCAGCACTCTCATGAATGACCTCTTTGTTGATGTTCTGTTGAAAAGGCCAGAACAGAAACAACTCGGCATACAGGACAAAGATCGCGAAGCGCTTAAGATGGTGAAGCGGGCGGCACCGTTCAACGCGATACCTGTTGAGCTGGAACGCAAGCAGTTAACGCTGGTGGTACCTGTGGCGTTTAAACTGTCTGCGAACTGAGACGTATGGCTGTGCTACCATCAACGCCCTCTGAAATGAAGTTTCCACCTGCTGAGCAAAAGGTATCGCTGTTATGTCCCGCCTGAACTATCTGTGTCTGTTGGTTGCTGTTGTTGCATTGGCGGGATGTTCCCCCATCCCCGATCTACCGGGTCCCATCGGTATTCCAGGATTGTGATTAAGCTTCTGGTTGAATGTAAAAAGGGCTGCGAATGTGCAGCCCTTTTTATTGGGAGACGCAACCGATTAATTGATCAGGCGTCTTTTTCCATCTTCGCGCGGAAGCCTTCAGGGACACTGATCACTTTGCGCTGATCATAATCAAAGAACACGATACCCGTTTTAGCGTGAGCGACTTCCACTGCTGTCTTTTTATTCGACATCAGATAGAACAGGTCGCAGCCGTATTTATTGAAATCGCCAACGGTGACGCTGATCTGGATCTCATCACCGTAGAAGCCTTCTGACTTATACACAATCGCTGAGTCGGTCATGATGATGCCAGCGCCTTCCACATCCAGCTCGGTATAGTGGTAGTTTTCCAGAAAGCGTACACGGGCTTCATGCACCATGGAGAGTACGGCATCGTTGCTGAGGTGGCCGCCGTAGTTAATATCGCTGATACGGATAGGCAGATCTGTCGTAAAGGTGTAATGCTCTGGCATATCGATCTTAATGCGTGCCATGATAAATCCTTATATAAAACATCAGTTAACACGATGTTATGCGAAGAGGCGTGCCGGGTCTATGAATCCCTATCGACAATGGATATTTCCCCGCTTGCTGGACTGGGCGTCTGGCAAGATGGACAAGGAGCGCGCTGAGCTGATCGCATTGGCGCAGGGCGAAGTGCTGGAGTTGGGATCAGGTACCGGAGCTAACTTTCCGTTCTACTCGGATCAGTTAGTTCGGCTTTGGGCATTGGAACCTGAAACGCCGGTGATGGCATTGGCTGAGCAGGTGCGTCTGGGGTTACCTGCGGTGCAGTCAGAAAAGATCAACCTGCTGTGTGCGGATGGCCATCATCTGCCGTTTGCAGACGACTCGCTCGACAGTGTGATCTGTTGTCTGGTGTTGTGCACGGTGCCTGATCCGGGAAAAATGATGCGGGAGGTGCGTCGGGTACTCAAACCGGATGGGCAATTACTGGTCTTTGAACATGTGGCCGCGAATGAGCAGTCAGTGCGCTTACAGGGCTGGCAGAATCGGTTGAACCCGATCTGGCGGACGTTAGCCTGTGGTTGTGAGCTCAACCGGCATACCCGTCGTACGATTGAGCAGGCCGGTTTTCAGTTTGAGACGATCAGAGATGAGCGCCATCCAGAGTTTCCACGTATTGTATCGCCGATTATTCTGGGTGTTGCCCATCCTGTCTAGAGGGATACTGTCGTGTTATCAGGCGCGATATTAGCCCCGGTATTCGCGAATACTCTCCACCATACCGGATGTTAGCAGGGCCAGATCTTCGTTGGACATAACGTATGGTGGCATCACGTAAACCAGTTTGCCAAATGGGCGAATCCAGAGCCCCCGTTTTATAAACAGCGTCTGGATTTCGGTGGTATTCACCGGCTCTTTCATTTCGATGACGCCAATAGCGCCGAGGCAGCGTACATTGGCAACACTGTCCAGATCTGCAGCGGGTGCCAGTCCGCGTTTTAGCTCGCCTTCAATGCGATTCACTGCACTTTGCCAATCCATCTCTTGTAGCAACGTCAGGCTGGCATTTGCCACAGCACACGCCAACGGATTACCCATAAACGTTGGGCCGTGCATAAAGCAACCCGCGCCACCTTTAGAGATGGTTTCGCCAATCTCGGTTGTGGTGAGTGTCGCGGCGAGTGTCATATATCCGCCCGTGATCGCTTTACCCAAACACATAATATCCGGGGTGATCCCTGCGTGTTCACAGGCAAACAGCTTTCCACTACGTCCAAAACCGGTGGCAATCTCATCGGCGATAAGTAGGACATCGTACTGATCACAGAGTGCTCGGGCACGTTTCAGATACTCAGGCGCGTAAAAGCGCATGCCGCCGGCGCCTTGTACAATCGGTTCCAGAATCAGCGCAGCGATCTCATCGTTATGCTGCTCCAGCATCTGAGAAAGCTCAGCAATATCGCTTTCATCCCATGGCTCGTCAAAGCCAATCTGCGGGGCAGGTGCAAAGAACTGCTGCGGCAACATACCGGAAAAAATTTCATGCATACCGGTGACAGGGTCACATACGGACATCGCCCCAAAGGTGTCACCATGATAGCCATTTCGGATCGTAATGAGCTTGTGCTTATTCGCCTGGCCGCGGGCGTGCCAGTATTGGATCGCCATTTTCAGCGCCACTTCAACCGCGACCGAGCCTGAATCAGCCAGAAAGACTTTGTCCAGCGGAGCCGGAGTCATTTCGACCAGCTTTCGGCTCAGCTCTATGGCCGGTTCGTGGGTCAGACCCCCGAACATCACATGAGAAACCCGATCAATTTGCTGATGTGCGGCGTTGTTCAGCGTTGGATTGTTATAACCATGAATCACCGACCACCAGGATGCCATGCCATCAATCAGCTCCTGACCATCGCTCAGTGTCAGGCGGACTCCTTCCGCAGAAACGACCGGATACATCGGTGGTGGATTGATCATTGAAGAGTAAGGATGCCAGATATGTTGCTGGTCAAAAGCAATCTGCTGTGGGCTGATCTCAGACATAACGTGAATTCACAGTGGCTCAAATAAAAAACGGGCTCCCATTAGAGCCCGCTTTCAAATCGGCTTCAAGCCATCAGATCAATCGGGTTTGAATACGCCGCCGCTGCGCACGGCTTTAAACGTTTTGAACAGCAGGAATGCGATGACCAGACTAGCGACAGTCAGTGATATCCAAGACAAGATCTCAAGGAAAGCGTAACCGGTTTTGTGGTACATGATCTGGATCGCGATTGAGGATGCTGCCAGTGGAAATGAATAGGCCCACCAGGACAGAAAGAACGGAATTCGACGGAAGCGCTCTAATTGAGTAAAGAGCAGCAACAGGAGGAACATTGCTGAATAGAACAAAATGCGGGCAAACGCATCAATTTCACCACCGTTGAGTTTTGTGTAGGAGATAAATCCAACGGCAGGCGGTGCAATCAGGATAAAAAGCGTAGGTAGTAGCTTTTCTGGTAGTGGATCATGAAACAGAACCCTGTTAAAAATCAGGGTCTTTAAAATAATCCAGTAAACGATCCCGATGCTGAAGAAGAACCAGCTGATCTCGTAAAAGCCGTGCTCGGTACCTGTGATAGGGACAATAATGTTGCCGACCACAGGAATGAACCACGCGGGTGTACTATGTTGTATCTGGAACTTAGGATGATGTATCCACTGGGTAATGACATGTAACGTGAACCCCAGATGCATGATGCACCCCACCCCCCATAGATACAGGGAGAGATCTGTCGATACTTGTAGCGTTGCCACGCTGAGCAGCAGTACTGAGATAGAAAATGCAGGAAAAAAGCTAATTTTTATCGGATGATGAAATTCTTTCAGGCTCATTTCAGGAAAGCGCAGTATCTTGATCACGTACCCAAGCGACACGGCTAAAAAGAGACAGGCAACCAGAACCAGAAGGACCTGACTTACGATTACCGGAAGCTGCAGCACTTCAGCAGCTTTCTGCCAAGCCAGAGTCAGGCCGGTTGTTCCCATAATCATCGCAAAGAAAGCGATAGGGAAATGTTGAAGCTTTGATGATGTAGAAGAGGATGAGGTGGCAGAATTAGCCATTAGCGCCTCCGAGATAAATTAGATAGATCTAATATAGTAAATCAGTCAACGTCACAGGCCAAGGGAAAACAGAATTTTAAGTCACTTGCTCAGTAAAACTGATCAGATGACAGGAAATCGGGCAAGCAGGCGGATGATTCAGCGGCTTTTCCAAATTGCCGGACACAGAGTGTGATCGGTAAATTGAATAAAAAACGAAACCAAAAAATTGTTAATACTTCTACTACGAGAAGAATGAGGGTGAAAACGATGGCTACTACTAAATCTACTCTGAAACCTGTTGTTGCTGCTGTAAGTCTGGCGTTTGTTGCTGGTATGGCGACTGTTTCTACTGCAAATGCTGCAGCTAACCCATTTGCTGCGTCTGATCTGTCCTCCGGTTACGGCCAGGTTCAGCTGGCAGACAACCACAAAAATGCTGAAGGCAAATGTGGCGAAGGTAAATGTGGCGGCGACAAAAAAGCATCTTCTGAAGGCAAGTGCGGCGAAGGTAAGTGCGGCGGCGACAAAAAAGCATCTTCCGAAGGCAAATGTGGTGAAGGTAAGTGCGGCGGCGACAAAAAAGCTGATTCCGAAGGCAAATGCGGTGAAGGTAAGTGCGGCGGCGACAAAAAAGCTGATTCCGAAGGCAAATGCGGTGAAGGCAAATGTGGCGGCGAGAAAAAGCCATCTGAAGGTAAATGTGGTGAAGGTAAATGTGGCGGTAACAGCTAAGCAGCCCGTTTACAGTTAAACAATCAGGGCTTCGTTTTACGAGGCCCTGTTTACAACAGGCTTGAGGAAAGGACAGATGAGAGAACAAGGTTATCCGGTCAAAGGTGCAGGTGTCGGTTATCGCCGCTGCATGACAGATAGTTTGAAGAATGTTGATCCTGAACAGATCGATTTTCTTGAAGTCGCGCCGGAAAACTGGATTGGGCTGGGCGGTCGTTACGGAAAGAGCTTCCGCGAAGCCGCAGAGCGTTTTCCGGTGATGACACACGGTTTGTCATTATCTCTGGGTGGGCCTTCCCCACTGGATCTGGATTTTCTGAATCGCCTGAAAGGCTTCATGAAAGAACACAATATTCGTGGTTACTCGGAGCATTTGAGTTATTGCACCGATGACGGACATTTGTATGACCTGATGCCGATTCCTTTTACTGAGGAAGCCGTGCGTTATGTGGCGCAACGTATCCGCCAGACACAGGATGTGCTGGAACAGAAAATCGCTGTTGAAAATGTCTCTTTCTATGCGACGGTTGGTGCAGAGATGAGTGAAAAGGAGTTTTTGCTGGCGGTGCTCGATGAAGCTGATTGCGACCTGTTACTGGATGTGAACAACATCTACGTGAACAGCGTAAACCACAAATATGATGCACAAGAGTTTCTCGCTGCGATGCCTGCTGAACGCATTATGTATCTACATGTAGCGGGGCATTACAACGAAGCTGATGATCTGATTGTTGATACCCACGGCGCGGATGTGGTCGATCCAGTCTGGACGTTGTTGCAACAGGCATATGATCAGTTTGGTGACGTTCCCACGTTGCTTGAGCGCGACTTTAATATCCCACCGATGGCAGAGCTGCTGGTGGAAGTGGAACAGATTCGTAGTTATCAACAGATCTGGAGGCAGCGCAATGACCGCACCGTTGCATAATCAGGACGATTTTCAGGCGCTGCAATACGGTTTTGCAGCCCATATCCGTAACCCGGATACTCACGATGCACCTGATGGCATTGAAGAGCGTCGGATGCAGATTTACCGAGAGTTGTTTTACAACAATGTAGAAGGTTTTCTGGCAGGAAACTTCCCGGTAATGAAGGCAATTTCCAGTGATGAATACTGGCATCGGACAGTACGTAATTTCTTCGACCTGTATCGTTGCCATACCCCGTACTTTCTGGAGATCGGCCAAGAATTTATTGAATACGTCAATGGCGAACGCGTGCCGGATGATGAGGATCAGCCCTTTATGAAAGAGCTGCTCCATTACGAATGGGTTGAGCTGGCGCTTGATAGTTCGGAGGTGGATCTGCCTGTTGAAGGGGTAGATCCGAATGGGGATCTATTGGCAGGCCATCCTGTGCAATCTCCTCTGGCATGGTCTCTTGCATATCAGTACCCCGTGCACTGCATATGTGAAGAATACGTGCCGCAGGAACCCGGTGCCCAGCCAACCTACCTGATTGCGTATCGCAATCGAGAGGACGCGGTGCAGTTTATAGAGACCAATCCGGTCACCGCCCGTTTGCTGTATCTGTTGTCTGAGTCTGAAGAGATGAGCGGGCATGAAGCGTTGCAGCAAATTGCGGTTGAACTGCAACATCCATCACCGGAACAAGTGGTGGCTGGAGGCTTGCAGACCCTGGAACAACTCAGGGCGAGTGGAGTCATCCTCGGTACTTTAGCGCAATAGAACGTGTGTTTTTAAAGGGTGACCGATCACATGACAGGAAATGTGATCAAACTCGTGAATAAGAGTGAAGGATTGAAGGAGCTACTACATGGCTAACGCACTGATAAATACTTATAACAAAGTGCATGATGTGCTGGACTACACCCGTCAGATGGACGGACTGGCACCCCTGTTACTGCGTTTATATCTGGCTCCTGTTCTGATGCAGGCGGGTTACAACAAGCTATCGCATTTCGATGATACCGTTGCCTGGTTTGGTAATGCGGAATGGGGTCTCGGTTTGCCGATGCCTGAAGTGATGGCTGCGCTGGCCGCAGGTACAGAGCTCTTTGGTGGTCTGGCATTGATTATTGGTTTTGCGACCCGCTGGATTTCCATCCCGTTGATGATCACCATGCTGGTGGCAGCATTCTCTGTTCACTGGGAAAACGGTTGGTTGGCAATTGCTGATGCAAGCAGCTGGTTGGCAAATGATCGTGTTATGGAATCCGTAGATCGGCTGAACGCGGCAAAAGAGATCCTGCGCGAAAATGGCAACTACAACTGGCTGACAGGTCGTGGGTCGGTGGTGATATTGAATAACGGTATTGAGTTTGCTATCACCTATTTCATCATGCTGCTGAGTTTGTTCTTTGTGGGTGGTGGTCGTTACTTCAGCGTTGATTACTGGCTGGCGAAGAAATTCCGTCCACAGGCTGTAGAGTCTTAACCTCCGCGACTGATGTGACACGCAAAAACTAAAGACAAAAAGGGGGCCATTCGGCGCCCTTTTTTAGTATCTGGGGGTAGCGCTGTGAGCACGTTTTACAGGCTTTTTTCCAGATCTTGCAGTTGTTGGCGCAGAATTTCGGATTGTGCATCATCCTTTTTGAGCGCATCCACCATATCTTCAATCACCGGGGCACAACTGTGGCTTGCGCCCATTAACTCTTGCCAGAGCTTTTCGAGATCAGAGCCCGGGTCATCACGCAGATTCTTTTCATCCTGCAAGCATTGCAGGTAGTTGTTCAGGTAGGTACCGCTGACGGCCCCTTTTTCTAACAGCTGTTGTGACAAATCACCAATCCATCGCTCGGTTTCTGAAAAATCAGGATGGGTGTCTGCCCACGCGATTGGCGAGAGTAGGGCTGTTAACAACGAAGTACTGAGCAAAGATGTGATCGGATGTCTCACAGTGAGTGACCTGTGTGGTGGCTATAAGGTGAAGGCTATACCGAACGGGCTGAACCTGCCATGAATTATCTGATAGTCCAGCCCAAAGAGAGAATCTCTTACGCGTGTGCGTAACCACCTTTGTTGTGAGCTTTAGCTTTGTAGAGGGCCTTATCTGCGTGTTCTATCAGGGACTCTAAAGTGTCTTCCGGGGTAAGCTGGCTGATGCCGATTGAGCATCCGATACGCTCGTTATGTTGTTGCAGACGGTTGCGGATTCTTCGCGCTGTTTGGGTTGCACCCGCAAGTTGGCAATGCGGTAAAAATACCAGAAATTCATCCCCTCCCCAGCGGCCGGCAATGTCATCGTCGCGCACAATGTCATTGAGTGTCTGACCCACTTTACGCAGCACCGTATCACCAAACGGGTGACCGAATGTATCGTTGAGTTCCTTAAAGTGATCCAGATCGATCAGTAGCATGACCGCAGGAATTTCATGGCGGTGGCAGTATCTAATTCTTTTTTTCATCAGTTCACTCAGGCCATGCCGGTTATAGACACTGGTGAGTGAGTCGAACAACGCCATTTCTGTCAGCTGGGCTTCCCGTTTCTGTAGTTGAGTGACCAGTTTATGTCGGGAGAGTACGCGGTCTATGCGTACCAGCAGTTCTTCTTCCGAGAAAGGTTTGCTGACAAAGTCATCAGCGCCTAAATGAAATGCCAGTAGACGACGGGATGGATCATTAAAGCCGGTTAAGGCGATGACAGGCAGATCACTTATTGTGGTTCGAGTGTGGTGACGAATGTAGTGCAGCAGTTCCAGCCCCGTGTGTTTCTCGTCCAACAGAAGATCAGTAATGATCAGATCAAACTCTTTATATTCGAGCGCATCGATCGCGCCGGAATAGGTCATGTGCCATTCCACGGACATGCCTCGTTGTTGCAGCATGGTTGTGACAAGCTGGCCGTTGGTTGGACTGTCCTCTACCAGCAGTACGTTATCGTCAAATTGATAGCTGGTTCGGCGTAAAAGACGAATGATGCCATCAATGAGTTGATCGGGCTGGTGGCGATCAAGGACATCCGTAATGCCATGCCCCACCGCCTCTTTTACGAAATTAAAATCGTAGTCATAAGAGACGAGCATGACGGGTGTAAATTGATATTTGGGAAGAGAGCGGATGTGTTTCAGCAGGGGCAGATAGTCATCCGGTTGAATATAACGTGCCAGGGTAATCAGGTCGTATTGACTCGAATTCAGTGCTTTGAGTGTTTCGTATCCGTTGGAGCAGCTTGTTAACTCACAACCAATCGGTTGAAGTTGGCTTTTCAGCAGTTGGTGGAACGCGCGGTTGGGATCTACAGCAAGGATACGCATTAACTCTGATTCCTGTTCTTATTATGGAAGGCCGTTCCTTCGTACTTTTCTGCGGATAGCTGCAAATAACACTGTGATTCACCCCGTTTGTAAAGGTGGCAGATATCCTCACTACAGACTGCTTGTGTGCTTACCTCCGGGTATCCTCAAAGCCATGCCTGCCTTTAGGGCTTAGCTGAAGACTCTAAATAAGCGATCGATTCGATATAGATCTGATTGTCTGTGATTTTCCAGCGTATATCCAGATTGTGAAGTTTTACACCATACACCCGATCCGGGTCTTTCTTTTTGTATGCCGGACGTGGGTCGCAGCTCAGAATTTCACTGATCTGTTCGTCGAGCTTTTCTCCGGTGCGCTCTGTGTACTGACGACAGATTTCTAGTGCAGCGTCAGAATAGACAACGGGCAGGTCCAGCTTTTTAATCTGATCCGCGACGGAAAATTCAGCATCACTGATCACATCGGAATACGGTAGATAGGGTTTGATATCGAGTATCGGTGTACCGTCAAGCAGATCGGCACCGCGGACATCTAAACTGACTTTGTTTCCCTCTATACGTACGGCTTCTAACTTCACCGGTGAAAGTCCGACAGGGTTTGGACGAAAGGGTGAGCGCGTTGCAAAGACGCCCAGCTTTTTATTGCCTCCCAAACGTGGGGGGCGTACCAGTGGACTCCAGCCTTTATCCACACACTCACTGAAGACAAACACCAACCAGATATGGCTGCATTGCTCTAAACCTCGTACTGCGTCAGCCGAGCTGAACTCGGGCAGAAGCTCAATGGTTGAGACGATGCTATTTGCCAGACCTGGCTGACGAGGGATGCCAAACTTTTCTTTAAATGCACTGCGAACCACCGCGACAGGCTGCACGTTAAGGGACTCGATCAAGCGTTATTCCCCGGATACAGCTGGCCTTTAATTTGAGCAGTGATGGCCAGACGTTCTTCATCAGTGAGTTTCAGGCTGTTCAGGCCTTTCTTCAGGCCCGCCAGAATGTCCAACTTTTGATTGTCTTCGACATTCATTCCAATACGTGACAGTTCCAGGGACAGGATCATCGCGGTTTGTTCGGGCGTCTGTGCGTACTCAGGATTTTCATCGCGGACCTTGCAGGCATGGCCGATGAACTCTCGGGTTAACTGGCAGGCGCGGTCGGCTAGATTATCGGAAGAAATGGTCATCGTTTGAGCCTCTCAAAACGAACTCTGAATCGAATAGGGTTACGATTATAACAAACCACTCAGACCGTCAAACAGCAGCTTAGTGCCTGCCAGCGTCAATAATCCGTAACAGATACGGTAGAACCAACGATCATCGATGCGATGGTGGAGAAAACTGCCAAGATAGACGCCCAGTGGTGCCAAAGGTGCCAGCACAAGTGCAGTGAGCAGGGTGTCGCTGGTGAACTGTCCGAGCCAGAAATAGGGGACCAGTTTGATGTAGTTTACGGCGGTAAAAAAGATCACCGTGGTGCCCACAAAGGCAGATTTGTTCAGTTTCAGGGGTAAAAGGTAGATGTTTAATGGCGCGCCGCCTGCATGAACGCCAAAGCTGGTGAAGCCCCCGATAATGCCCCAGAATCCGCCACGCCAGACACTGGCTGGTTTAGCTTCATCACTCCCTTTGCCGCGTAGATGGTTGAGCACAAATGCCATGGCGACCAGACCGATCATCAGCTTGATCTGAGCTTCATTCAGGTAATGAAAGCTGAACGTTCCGATGATAATACCCAGCAGTGCGGCGGGCAGTAGAATGGAAAGGTGGGTCCAATCCGCATACTGGCGAAATCTTACCACCCCGAAGATATCCATCAGACAGAGGATGGGTAACATGATCGCGGCAGCTTGAACGGGTGAGATCGCGAATGACATCATAGGTACCGCAATTAACCCAAGGCCGCCCCCGAAGCCTCCTTTAGATATTCCGGTAATCAACACAGCAGGGATGGCAAACAGGTAAAACAGAGGGAGATCAATCACATCAAGGGTTCCAGTCAAAACAAAAAACTCTGAACACCGGTAAGTGATTGGTTCACTTATGATGTTCAGAGTTGTGACATAGCTAGTATAACGAGCGAGTTAGGTATTTAGTTCAGGACCTGTTGCAGATACTGTTCGATTGCGTCCTGGCTAAGCTCGCTGTGTTCCAGCGTGACTGAGATAAAACCATCGCCACGGAAGCTGCGATCCAGTTCCATCAGTACATGGGTGCGGTTCGATTCAGGCACAAAGGAGACCTCGACCTCTTTAATACCAAACAAGCCGCCACTTTGTGGACGGAATTCCAGCTCTTGATAAGCACCGGCACTGGATGCAAAACCGTCACCCCGCAGGAAGCCTTTTTCAACGTCAGCACTGTTAAGGTAATAGCCGCAATTTTCCAGTGCGCCAACAAAGGCCCGCATAGCGTCGGTCGGAACAATGTTCAGTGGATCTTTGTCGCTGGCATCCAGCGCCATGTCGATCTCAAGACCGGTTGCCAGCCAAACCTGGCAGCGGTTGCTATTGCAGTGCAGTGCAGTAATGGGTGTTTCCTGATGCAGCATTGCTTCGAATGGCACAGAGATCGTCTCGCCCGGTTGCAGGGTCACTTTTTCCTGTACCAGCCATTTCTGCAGTTTTATGTTTTCGTTGTGTTCACCATCATCGGTTTCGACTTCTGCGCGGGTGACCAAGGCCAGTTCGATACCTGAGATATCCTGTTCTACATCACCCGCCGTAATCTCGATGGTGGCTCTGAATGGCTGGCCGGGCATTAACGTATCGGTTTCCAGCACGGTGTCTACTTTTGCGGCGCCAATCCCTACGCTGGCCAGTAATTTCTTAAACATCTACGAATTCCTTTATTCCATCTTTAAATCACTAAACGTTTTCTAACACAGGCTTCAATACACTGCGATCACGCCATTTATCTGCAGGTGGCTGGTAGGTTTTGAATGCCTGTAATATTTGATCGACCGAGTTTTCTACAACCAGCATACGGCTGTATTCCTCGCGGATGAACTGCTGATTTTCTGCATGTTGGATAAATTCGAGCAGCTTATTGTAGAAGCCTGATACGTTATAGAGTGCACAGGGCTTGTGATGAACTCCCAGCTGCGCCCAGCACCAAACTTCGAATAGCTCTTCCAGTGTGCCGGTGCCACCGGGCATGGCAATAAATCCGTCGGCAAGTTCTGACATGATCGCCTTACGGTGGTGCATATCACGCACTTGTTTCAGCTCTGTCAGATGAGGGTGTGCCAGTTCTTTGTCGACAAGAACATCCGGCATCACGCCGATGACTTTGCCTCCGGCGTCCAGTGCGCCGTCAGCAGTTGCCCCCATCAGGCCAACCGAGGCTCCTCCGTAAACCAACTCGATCCCTTGTCTTGCCAGAGTCTGACCAAGATCATAAGCCGCCTGCATATATATCGATTCTGAGGGGCCTTCCGATGATCCACAATATACTGCTACTTTCATAGATACTGCTCTATCCATCGATTCTATTCGTCCGTTCATAGTATCGACTTCAGCTATAGGAGGATATGTCAGGCCGGAATAACATTGTTCCTTTATGTGTGAATGGGGGCGTTTAGTTGGATCAGCCCATATATTTTGATTAGGATGGATGAGCGTCACTCATAGATCACCTCGCAGGTGATGAAGTGTCATCTGCTTGTATAGGGGTGGCGGGAAACAGCTGCCTAAATTATAGGATTCAACACCGTCTTATCATGAACAAGATTGCGATCTTCGTTGACGTACAAAATATCTACTACACCACCCGTGAAACTTACGGGCGACAGTTTAACTACCATAAGCTGTGGCAACGCATTGGTTGTACTGGGGAGATCGTTTCTGCAACGGCCTATGCGATCGACCGGGGGGACAGTAGGCAGGAGAAGTTCCAGACTGCGCTAAAACATATCGGTTTTGACGTAAAGCTCAAACCGTTTATCCAGCGCAGCGATGGCTCAGCGAAAGGTGACTGGGACGTGGGTATCACCATTGATGTAATGGACGCGGCCCGTGAGATCGATACGGTGGTGCTGCTCTCTGGCGACGGTGATTTTGATCTGCTGTTAAGAAAGATACGTCAGGATTTTGACGTTGATGCGATTGTTTATGGCGTCCCGGGACTTACTGCTAACTCACTGATCAACGAGGCAACGAGCTTTTACCCGATCGATCAGGATCTGCTGCTCTAAACTTCTAAGGCTCCCTTGCTTATGGCCAAACCCAATCCGAAAGGCCCAACCAAAACCGTTGATATCTTTTGTGCCCGCTGCAAAACCAAACTGTACCGCTACCGCAAAGGGGGCAAAGGCGCTCTGGTAAAATGCTTCAAAGAGCGGATCAGCGAAGACTTTACGCAGGAGCCTTGTACCTGTCCCGGTTGTGATGCGGTATTTGCCCGCGAGATGCTTATCCGGGGCGTGCCCGCGTATAAGATGATCGGCGGCAAAGTGACGATGAAGTGATGTTGCCTATCGATCTTCTGCCGTGCGTACCAATACCCAGACATCAATGACCTGTTGGGGGGACTGACGCAGGTGCTTGCAAATCTCCCGGACAGTTGTACCTGTAGTCATAACATCATCGATCAGGACGATATGCTGAGCTGAATAAGGACGGCACTCAAACGCCGCTTTCAGATTTTTCTGTCGGCTACTGCGATCCAATGACATCTGCTGAGCGGTCGCACGGGTTTTAGACAACAGGTCGCATCTAACTGGAATGCCTAATTGCCTGCCTACACCTCTTGCCAGAATTTCAGCTTGGTTATAACCCCGCTCTCGCAGTCGACTGCGGTGTAATGGAACGGGTATTAACACATCAGGCTGTGGCGCATTGGATAAGTGCCTTGCCATCAGCTCCGCCAATGCGGCCATGTAGACCGGTTTGTCGTGGTATTTGATCTGGGCGATCAGTTGATTGACCGGAAACTGATAGTCAAATAACGCGGAAACAGATTGAAACGCGGGTGTCTTTGCAGAGCACTGTTGGCAGAGATGATCGTGTTCCTGTGGCAGGAAACAGCATGGACAGTGATGCTTGATCCATGGCAGATCCTTTACGCAGTCGCTGCATATTCCCTGAGTACGTTTTGTGCGTCCTTTACATAAAACGCACTGGCTAAAAAATAGCCTGTAGTTATCTTGGTGTTTGTTCATTGGTTGACAGTTCCTTCTGTCCCTATATCATTAGTCCATAGTGAGTGTGCGGGTCTATTTCTATCCGCATATTGAAGGATTTTCGAGGGGAAACAGAAACGATGCAAGAGCAAGCACCTATCCGTCATGAGTGGTCAGAAGAAGAGGTTCGTGCCCTGTTTGCACTGCCGTTTAATGACCTGATGTTTCAGGCGCAAACTGTGCACCGTCAGAACTTCGATCCCAATGAAGTGCAGGTGAGTACACTGTTGTCGATCAAAACCGGTGCCTGCCCGGAAGATTGTAAATACTGCCCACAGAGTGGCCACTACAACACCGGTCTGGAAAAAGAACGCCTGATGCAGGTGGAAAAGGTGTTGGAGAAGGCGCGTAAAGCGAAAGAGACCGGTTCTACCCGTTTCTGTATGGGCGCTGCCTGGAAACATCCTGCCGATAAAGATATGCCGTATGTTGTTGATATGGTGAAGCAGGTGAAGGCTCTGGGGCTGGAAACCTGCATGACACTGGGCATGCTGGATGAAGATAAAGCTGAGCAGCTAGCTGATGCGGGTCTGGATTATTACAACCACAATCTGGATACCTCACCTGAGTTTTACGACAAGATTATCACCACCCGTACCTATCAGGATCGTCTGGATACCCTGCACAACGTGCGTGAATCCGGTATGAAAATCTGCAGTGGCGGTATTCTGGGTATGGGTGAAACAGCGACCGACCGCATCGGTTTGTTGCGTCAGTTGGCTAATATGCCGGTACCGCCGGAAAGTGTGCCTATCAATATGTTGGTGAAGGTTGCAGGTACGCCGCTGGAAAATGCCGATGATCTGGACAATCTGGACTTCCTGCGTACTATCGCTGTTGCACGTATCATGATGCCAGCGTCTCACGTACGTTTGTCTGCAGGCCGTGAAGCGATGAGCGATGAAATGCAGGCGATGGCGTTTATGGCTGGTGCGAACTCCATCTTTTACGGTGAGTGTCTGCTGACCACGCCAAACCCTGAAACACATCGTGACCTTCAGCTGTTTAAGCGTCTGGGCATTAACCCGGAACAGCGTATCTCTGAGAACGACGAAACACAGCAGCAGGTGATTATGAAAGATCTGCAGAAGCAGCAGGACAGCTCACACTTCTACGAAGCCTGATCACCTCCTGATCATATTTACGCAGGTTCTCCTTTAATGAGAGAGCCTGCGCACCTTCCTCTGTTGATCGGATCTGCTTATGTCATTTGATCAGTTACGGGATGAACTGACCGCCCGTAAATCCCAATCCCTTTATCGTCAGCGACGTATGCTGGAAAGCCCTCAGGCCCCTGAAGTACAGGTGGACGGCAAGCGTTATCTGGCGTTCTGCTCTAACGACTATCTTGGTCTGGCCAACCACCCGGATGTTATTCAGGCGCTGAAACAGGGCGCTGATCAGTACGGTGTGGGGGGCGGCGCGTCTCATCTGGTGAACGGTCATAGTCTGGCACACCATGAGTTGGAAGAAGCGCTGGCCGAATTTACGGGGCGTCCGCGTGCGCTGCTGTTTTCCACGGGTTACATGGCTAACCTCGGCGCAGTGAATGCCTTGCTGGATAAGCGTGATGCGGTATTTGAAGATCGTATCAACCACGCCTCGTTGCTGGATGCGGGACTGCTGAGCGGGGCTCGTTTTCAGCGTTACCTGCATAACGATGCACAAAGCCTGACCCAGCGTCTTGAGCGCAGTGATGCCCGTCGTAAGTTGGTTGTCACCGACGGCGTATTCAGTATGGACGGAGATATTGCCGATCTGCCTGAGTTGTGTAAAAGCGCTAAAGCCCAGAATGCCTGGGTGATGGTGGATGATGCGCATGGCTTCGGCTGTGTCGGCAAAGGTGGTCGGGGCTGTGTTGAGCATTTTGATCTCGGGCAAGATGACGTTCAGGTGTTAGTCGGTACCTTGGGTAAAGCCTTCGGCACGGCTGGGGCCTTTGTTGCCGGTAGCGAAGAGCTGATCGAAACCTTGGTACAGCACGCACGGACCTATATTTACACCACCAGTATGCCGCCAGCCGTAGCGATGGCGACACTGGCGAGCCTGAAGATCCTGCGCGACGAAGAGTGGCGTCGGGATAAACTGGCTGCACTGATCAATCAGTTCCGTGACGGTTGTGAGCAACTGGGGTTGGAATTGATGGATTCACCGACACCGATACAGCCGATTATGGTTGGGGATTCCGCTGAAGCGATGCGCATGAGTGCCGCGATTGAAGCTGAAGGCATTTTTATCGGTGCAATTCGTCCACCGACTGTACCGCAGGGCAGTGCCCGGCTGCGTGTGACGTTCAGTGCAACCCATACCGAAGCGCAGGTGACACGCTTGCTGGATGTACTTGAAAAAGTGAGTCAGAAACGTGATTAAACTGTACACGGAAACCTGTGGAAATCCGTCAAAGCCTGATCTGGTCTTACTGCATGGCTGGGGAATGAGCTCCTCTGTCTGGCAAACGGTTGTACCGTTGCTGGAGCCGCATTTCAGGCTGACATTGATTGATCTGCCTGGGCTGGGAAAATCGCCTGCATTGGAACCTGAGTTTACGTTTGATGCTGCGGTTGATGCGTTGTTGGATGCGGCGCCAGAACGGGCCCATTGGCTGGGTTGGTCCTTGGGTGGCCAGCTTGCTGTTGCGGCTGCGGCTAAAGCACCGGCACGTATTTCGGCGTTGATCACGGTGGCGTCTAACCCATGTTTTGTTGCTCGAAACGATTGGCTGCCAGCGATGGCGACCGATACTTATACCGGCTTTAAAGATGCGCTGAACGATAATCCGACGAAGACGCTGACCCGCTTTATTATGTTGCAAACTCAAGGGGCAGACGCCGGTCGAGAGACCCTGAAACTGCTCAAACAACGGGTCAAAGACGATGCGCCTGCTGCATTGGCGTCTGCGCTGACTTTGTTAGAGACTGATGCACGTGCTTCTCTGATCGATGTGAAACAACCTGTGCTGATGCAGTTTGGCGATAAGGATCTGTTGGTTCCGGTTGCTGCTGCTGAAGCGTGCGCGCACATCAACGACGGCGTGAAAACGACCGTTTATGACGGTGCCGGTCACCTGCCATTTATCTCCCATTCCAAGATGTGGAGCGATGAGGTCATCTGTTTCTTGGCGAGCGTGTCTGCATGAGTCCCTCGGCTTTTGATAAAAAGCGCGTCGCTGATTCTTTCAGTCGTGCTGCCAGCTCTTATGATTCCGTTGCGGAACTGCAACGGGATGTAGGGCATGAACTGCTGACGCGCTTGCCTGACACCCAGCCGGAAGTGGTGATGGATCTGGGCAGTGGCACAGGGTATTTCACTCCACGCCTCAAACAACGTTATCCACAGGCGTTTATGATCAGTCTGGATCTGGCGGAGGGGATGCTTAATTTCTCCCGCGAGCAGCGTCCGGTTGATGATACCGTGTGGTTATGTGGCGATGCAGAAGCGCTGCCGCTGGCGGATAATTCTGTTGACCTGATCTTTACCAGCCTGGCGATTCAGTGGTGTGAGCAGACCGATCGTCTCTTCTCAGAAATCTGCCGAGTGTTAAAACCCGGTGGCCGTTTTGTGTTCAGTACACTGGGTCCGGACACACTGCATGAGCTGCGTAGGGCGTGGGCTCAGGTAGATGATCTGATCCATGTTAATCAGTTTATCGACTGGTCTGAGATGAAAGCGGACGTGCCTGAAATGCTGCATATCGATACCATCGAAACTGAATTTCGCGTCTGCCGGTATGCCCGCTTACGTGATCTGACCAATGAGTTAAAAGGCATCGGTGCTCACAATATGAATGCCGGTCAGCCTTCTGGTTTGACGGGGCGGGCACGGGTCAGAGCGTTTAGCGAAGCCTATGAAGCGCAGCGGCATGCGGAAGGATACCTGCCTGCCACTTACCAAGTGTATTACGGCGTTTTCAGTAAACGTCAGACAAATTAAGCGAAACGAATATGGCGAAGAGAAGCTTTTTTATTACCGGCACGGATACCGATGCAGGTAAAACCATCGTAACCGCCGGTTTACTGGCGGCGGCCAATAAAGCAGGCAAACGGACGATTGGTCTGAAACCTGTGGCAGCTGGCTGTGAAGATACCCCGGAGGGTTTACGCAACTCTGATGCGGTGCTGCTGCAGGAAACCGCCAGTGTAAAGCTGAGTTACGACCAGGTGAACCCCATTGCGTTTGCGCCTGCGATTGCACCGCATATCGCGGCCATGCGAGAAGGTCGTATGATGTCTGGGGACCGTATTGCGGCGTACTGTCGTGGCGCGATGATGCAACCCGCTGATCTGGTGCTGGTGGAGGGTGCGGGGGGCTGGCGTGTTCCGCTGAGCTACCGTGAAACTATGGCGCAGATCCCTAAGTCATTGCAGGTTCCGGTCATTCTGGTGGTGGGAATGAAACTGGGCTGTATCAATCATGCATTGATGAGCGCAGAAAGCATCTCGCGTGACGGTATCCCGTTGGCGGGGTGGATCGCCAATCGCGTCGATGCTGATATGGAGTGTTACGAGGAAAATCGTGACACTATCGCTAATATGCTGCGTGCTCCCATGTTGGCAGAGATCCCTCATGTCACAGAACCAACACCGGACAACATTGCCGAATTTATTGATATTGATCGGCTGTTTTCTGGCTAATTAGTGACCAGATTCTGATTCTGGTCTACACTCCTTTCTGGAAGTATGACTATTTGTAGTGATTTCATCCGTTGATGAACGTGCTGCAGAGTATGAAGGAAGGTTGAGAGGAGGTCCTATGAACGTCACCAATGCACTGCAATCCGGCGTAATCGGACAAAACAGAACCATGGATAATGTCGCTAAGGCATCCGGAGATCTGCATGGCAGCGGAAAATCAGACCATGCCGAGGAAGCAACCGGACGTGAACCAGCCAGTGTCAGTGCGGTAAAAGATACCACTGTGCAGGAAGCGGAAGCGGCAACCACTAAAGTTGTTACACCGACCTCTGAAACTGTGGGCGGTAACATCAATATTCACGTCTGAGTCTATCAGATGGAATTGTCTTCGGCTGGCGCGTTAACCCCACCACTTTTATCTTCACCCGCAGTTACGCCTGCGGGTGACCGTGCTATTCAGCCCGATAAAACTGCCTCACCCGGTAACTCATCGACTAACCTTGAAAGCGCCGCTAAGTCTGTGTCTGAATCGACTGCTGGGCGTAAAGCTGATGGCTCAGAAAAGGATCAGGGGCAATCCGCAAACGGTTCTGTTACACAGCTAACTGACGAACAGCTCAAAGTTGTTCAGGAGCTGGAAGCCCGTGATCGGGAAGTCCGGCAGCACGAGCAGGCGCATGCGTCTGTGGGTGGTCAGCATACGGGTGCACCGTCGCTGGAATATACTCGGGGGCCGGATGGCCGTATGTACGCTACGGGAGGTGAGGTGAGTGTTGATACCTCGG
The DNA here is from genome assembly GCF_015209595.1 of Pontibacterium sinense. Taxonomy (GTDB): domain Bacteria; phylum Pseudomonadota; class Gammaproteobacteria; order Pseudomonadales; family Balneatricaceae; genus Pontibacterium; species Pontibacterium sinense. Next base: position 151,584 of record NZ_JADEYS010000003.1, read on the forward strand.
CGGTGGCGAACGATCCCCAAGCGACAATAGAGAAAATGCGTACGGTGATTGCGGCGGCTTTGGCACCGGTAGAGCCTTCAACACAAGACCGTCAGGTCGCAGCGAAAGCGCAAGCCTTGCTGACAGAGGCGCTTGCCAGTTTATCGTTAGAAGAAGACGCTCAAAAGCAGGATGACGCCGATAAAGCGGATGCAGAGAAAGAGGGTGGTCAACCTGAACCAGGTATGTCACCCAACCGCGCATCCCGTGATGCTGCAGTCAGCGCTGTAACCGATGAAAATAATGTATCAGAGCAAACAGCGCACAACGGTGTGAAGACGTTGGATAGCATCCAGTTGGAGATGGAGCGGCGTTTAGTCGAGACAGGTGTGTTTAGTAAGGTCTTTCCAGAAGGCAGTCTGATCGAACAGCAGGTCTAAGCGGGCGGTTTTCACTTTCCCGTTTTCCCCCAAGAGAATTAGAGCTTCTTAGTTCTCTAAAAATCCTAGAACAATTTTTCCGAAAATAGACGGCTTCTCGGCATGTGGCCAGTGGCCTGCCCCCTGCATGAGTTTGTAGCCTGTATTCGGAAACAGGCTAAGCACCTGATCTTTGTGTTCTGGCAGGATGTAGTTGGATTCCCCGCCTTTGATAAACAGGGTTTTTCCCTGAAATGGAGAGCCTTGCGGTGCGGCACCAATCGTGTCGTACTGATCATGCAGTACATCCAGATTCATGCGCCAGTCAAACTGCTTTTCAGTGTTGCGGTAGAGGTTTTTCAGCAGAAATGCACGGACCCCGGGTTCGGCCACGTGTTGAGCCAGTTGTTTGTCCGCTTCGCTGCGTGACTTTAGCTGATCCAGTTGGATCGCATACAACCCTGCAAAGACATCCTGATGATGTGGGCTGTATTCAACCGGAGCGATATCCACGACGATTAACTTGCGGATACGGTCAGGATAATTCAGCGCCAGCTGCATAGCGGCTTTCCCCCCCATCGAGTGCCCCAGAATATGGGCGCTCTCTATACCCAGATCATCCATCAACTCAACAATATCCGCGGCCATGGATGGGTAATCCATGATTGGGTCATGGCAAGAGCGACCATGGTTGCGCATATCCACTGCGACCACCTGAAAATGTTCTGACAGTGCTTTGATCTGCGTACCCCAGTTTTCATAGGTACCAAACAGGCCATGCATGATGATCAGCGGTTCACCGTTGCCATAGATCTGGTGGAATAGTTTCACAGGGAGGTATCTCCGGATGAAGAGTGTTAAGAGAGGGGAGGTGCCAGCCGGTAAGATGACCGGCTGGCAAACGTGAAGCGGCTTACAGGATTTCCAGCAGCTCTACGTCAAATACCAGTGCAGAGTATGGAGGGATGCCGCCTGGGGAACCCTGAGCACCGTATGCCAGGTTGTAAGGGACATACAAACGCCATTTAGAGCCTTTGGTCATCAGCTGCAATGCTTCAGTCCAGCCAGCGATAACGCCGCCTACAGGGAATTCAGCTGGCTGACCGCGGTCGTAGGAGCTATCAAAGACTTTACCGTCGATGAATGTGCCGTGGTAATGTGTGCGAACTTTGGAGCTGGCAACAGGTTTTTCGCCATCTGCTTCACCCGCTTCAACGATTTCGTACTGCAGGCCGGATTCCAGAGTGACAACACCTTCACGTTTAGCATTGTCTGCCAGGAACTCTTCACCCGCTTTTACGAACTGTTCTGCCTGCTTCTGCTGTTCTTCCTGCAGACGCTGGTTGATAACGTCAAAAGCAGCCTGAATTTCGCTGACTTCGATCGCCATCGCTTCGCCGTTAAAAGAATCGCGGATACCTGCGGAGAGTGCATTCAGGTCTACGCCTTCAAAGCTGTTGCTTGCCAGCTGATCGCCCATCTGACGACCGATGCCGTAGCTCGCTTTCTGTTCGGTTGTTTCCAGTTTCAGTTCGGACATGTTGTCTGTTCCAGAGATGTTAAGACCGGCGGTGCGTCGGCCTGATTAGTTGTTGAGAAATAATATTGGGTCGACGCGCACATTATTCAAGCTTACGCTCCAATGAAGATGTGGTCCGGTAACGCGGCCGGTCTTTCCGATCAGGCCAAGGGTGTCACCAGTCTTGAGTTTATCGCCCGGTTTTACGTCGATACGGCTCATATGGCAGTACATGGTGGTCAAACCCTGTCCGTGGTCCATGATGACCGTATTGCCATTAAAAAAGTAATTGCCGGTGGTGAGCACCGTGCCTGAGGCGGGTGCCGTAATCGGTGCGCCGAGTGGGGCTGCGATATCCAATCCACTGTGAGGATTGCGGGGTTGTTTGTTAAAAAAGCGCTTCAGGCCAAAAGGGCTGCTGAATGGACCTTTTGCGGGCAGGGCAAATGTGACCGGAGGTTGAGCAATAGGATCCCAGTGTTTGAACGCGCCGACCATCTCTGCTTTTTCCCGTCGCCAGCGTTTGACCTGCTCCGGATCAGGATTCACGTGTTTCTTGTTTTTGATGGTTAAATACTGCGCTTTGTACTCTTTATCCTCGATCGTAAACGGATACTTCTCCCCACCGGCTGAAATGACCAGCTTCTGTGCTGACTTTGCTTTGAGTGGGATGCCAACAACGGCCAGCCAACGCGTCTGATTTTCGTAGGCAGTCCCTGTGGCACTGACGACCATCACGCGATTTCCGCGAAAATCGGCTTTTGGTGCTGAGGCGGAAACAATACCGGACAATGGCACCACGGCGATTCCGCCCGGCACCCGCGATTCTTTGGGTAGATCACCCGCATAAAGGGCGGTGCTGAGGATCAGTGCCAGGGATGTAGTCACGAGTGGTTTCATCAAACGCATCAGTTATTCTCCGTAATAATATCGTCGACGGTGCATTGCAGGCGGCCTTGTTGTAAACGGGTCTCTATGCGGTCCCCGACCTGGACCTGTTGACTATCGTGTATGACTTTTCCTTGCGTGTCGTGAACAATGGCATAGCCTCGATCCAGGGTGGCCAGAGGGCTGACCGCATGCAAGCGACCGGCTTGTCCCTTTAATTCCATGCGAGCTTGTAGCAGTCGAGTCTGTAGAAGCTGTTGCAGGTGTTGATAGGACTGCTGCACCTGCTGGCGATAACGGCTTATCTGTTGGTTAGGCTGTTGATTGTTCAGGCGCTGCTGCAGCTGATCCAGCCTGTTTCTGCGTTGATGCAGGCGTTGTTGTATCGCGCGTTGCATTCGCTGTTCCAGATCATCCAGTCGCTGTGATTGCTGCCTTAGCTGATCACCCGGATGGCGCAGGCGGGCACGCAGTGCATGAAGGCGTTCTTGTTTTGTTCGCAGCTGGCGTTGCAGTTGCAGCGATAAGCGCTGGCGTGACTGGTTCAGACGCAGTTGCAGGTTGCGCTGGTCCGGACTCACCATCTCGGCGGCGGCTGAGGGAGTGGGCGCACGGACATCAGCAACAAAATCGGTAATGACGACATCCACTTCGTGTCCCACTGCGCTGATCACTGGAATCTGGCTATTAAACACGGCACGGGCCACCGGTTCTTCGTTAAAGGCCCAGAGATCTTCCAGCGATCCACCGCCCCGTCCGACGATTAACACATCACATGCGTTGTGCCTGTTGGCAAGTGCAATCGCCCGTACAATTTGCGCGGTGGCGTCTTCACCTTGTACAGCGGTCGGGTACAGCGTGACCGGTAATCCGGGAAAGCGCCGCTCCAGAACGGTCAGGGCATCGTGCACAGCGGCGCCCGTAGGCGAGGTGATAATGCCAATATGAGAGGGGTGGTCGGGTAGTGGTTGTTTGCGCTGACTATCAAACAGGCCTTCGTGATGCAGGCGTGCTTTTAACTCTTCATAAGCCTGCTGTAATTTGCCTGACCCGCTTTCCTCCATATAGTCACAGATCAGCTGATAGTCACCGCGACCTTCATAAAGGCTGACTTTAGCGCGGACAATCACCCGGTCGCCGTTCTTGGGTTGATACTTCAAGAAGTGGCTACGGTTTTTGAACATGGCGCAGCGAACCTGGGCCTTGCTGTCTTTTAATGTGAAATACCAGTGGCCAGAGCTGGGGCGAACAAAGTTGGAGAGTTCGCCTTCCACGCTGATCATCAGGAAGGAGCGTTCAAGTAGGGAGCGTGCCTGTTTGTTCAGCTCGGTGACTGAAATCGCCCGCGTGGTGTTTTGATTATCGCTATACATGGCGCTCATCTTAAACCAAGTTCAGGGTTGGCTGAATCGCCTTGAGGGGGGAATAAGTGCTTTATCTTTCGGTACTTGAGTTTGAGTCATATTGGGATATGAATTTATCGTTGCATATTGCGTTGGATGGATTGAGCAAAAAGTCTAATGGCTGTATAATTCCGCTCTTAATTTTTTCAACGAAATACAGGTTGGCTGCGAATGTTGCGAATCGCTGAAGACGCACTTACTTTTGACGATGTGTTGCTGGTTCCGGGCTACTCAGAAGTATTGCCCAAAGACGTTTCCCTTAAAACCCGTTTGACTAAGGGTATCGAACTGAATATCCCGCTGGTATCTGCGGCGATGGATACAGTGACCGAATCTCGTCTGGCGATTGCGATGGCTCAGGAGGGTGGTATTGGTATCATCCATAAGAACCTGACCATTGAACAGCAGGCAGAAGAAGTTCGTCGTGTGAAGAAGTATGAAGCAGGTGTCGTGAACGATCCTGTGACCTGTTCTTCCGATATGACGGTAGGTGAGCTTCATAAGCTGGCCGCTCAGATGGGATTCTCTGGTTTCCCTGTGATCGATAATGGCGAGCTGGTGGGTCTGGTGACCAGCCGTGATATGCGCTTCGAAAATCATCTGGATGCAACAGTGGCGTCAATTATGACTCCAAAAGAGCGTCTGGTGACGGTTGAAGAAGGTGTGGATAAAGATAAAGTCCGCAACCTGCTGCGTAAGCACCGCATTGAAAAGATCCTGGTCGTTGACGAAGACTTTAAACTTTGCGGCATGATGACCGTGAAGGATATGAACAAAGCTAAGGCGTATCCAAATGCGGCCAAAGATGGTCAGGCTCGCCTGATTGTTGGCGCGGCTGTGGGTACGGGCCCTGAAACACCTGAGCGCGTTGAAGCGCTGGTGAATGCCGGTGTTGATGTCATTATTGTTGATACTGCACATGGCCACTCCAAAGGTGTAATTGATCGTGTCGCTTGGGTTAAGCAAACTTTCCCTCAGGTACAGGTCATTGGTGGCAACATTGCGACAGCTGAAGCGGCCATTGCGCTGGCTGAAGCGGGTGCTGATGGTGTGAAAGTGGGCATCGGTCCTGGTTCTATCTGTACAACACGTATCGTTGCAGGTGTAGGTGTGCCGCAGATCAGTGCTGTTGCTAATGTTTCTGCTGCACTGGAAAAATACGGTATCCCAGCTATTGCAGACGGCGGTATTCGTTTCTCTGGCGATCTGGCAAAAGCGATCGTTGCAGGTGCTTCTGCCGTGATGGTGGGCTCCATGCTGGCGGGTACTGATGAAGCGCCGGGCGAAGTTGAACTGTTCCAGGGGCGTGCCTTCAAATCCTACCGTGGTATGGGTTCGCTGGGTGCAATGGGTCAGACAACGGGTTCTTCCGATCGTTATTTCCAGGACGCAAATGCAGGCGTAGAGAAGCTGGTACCGGAAGGCATTGAAGGTCGTGTACCTTGTAAAGGTCCGATGGCCGGTGTTGTGCACCAGCTGATGGGCGGTGTGCGTGCTTCCATGGGTTACACCGGCAGTGCAAGCATTGACGTAATGCGCTCTGTGCCACAGTTTGTACGAATCACTAACGCTGGTATGGCTGAGAGCCACGTCCATGACGTGAGCATCACTAAAGAAGCGCCAAACTACCGCGTCGGTTAATTTTTATTCATTATGACGAATGGGGTGGTGTGAACCGCCCCATTTTCGTTTCAGATCCTCCACTGGAGTGACAGTAGATGACACAAGATATTCATGCTCAACGCATTCTGATTCTGGATTTCGGTTCCCAGTACACGCAGCTGATTGCACGTCGTGTACGAGAGATTGGTGTTTATTGTGAGATTTACGCCTGGGACCTGGATGATCAGGCTATTCGTGATTTTAATCCAAAAGGGATTATTCTGGCGGGTGGACCTGAGTCTGTAACAGAAGGTGAATCACCACGTGCACCGGATGTGGTATTTGAGCTGGGTGTTCCTGTTCTGGGTATTTGCTACGGCATGCAGACGATGGCCGCACAGATGGGCGGTAAAGTTGAAACCTCTGAAAAGCGTGAGTTTGGTTATGCGAAGGTACGCTTGGAAGATAGCCCAAGTCGTTTGCTGGAAGGGATCGAAGATCACTTAGCGAACAACGGCTCCCTGCTGTTGGATGTGTGGATGAGCCACGGTGACAAGGTTACCGAGCTGCCTGAAGGCTTTGGTATTATCGCGTCTACTGATTCTGCGCCAATTGCTGCGATGTGCCACCCAGAGAAGAACTTCTACGGTGTGCAGTTCCACCCGGAAGTGACGCATACCAAACAGGGTGGTCGTATTCTGGAACGTTTTGTTCTAGAGATCTGTGGCACTGAAGCGTTGTGGAATCCAGCAAACATCATTACTGACCAGATTGAAAAAGTACGTAATCAGGTTGGAGATCAGAAAGTTCTGCTGGGACTGTCCGGTGGTGTGGATTCTTCGGTTGTTGCTGCGCTGTTGCACAAAGCAATTGGTGATCAGCTGACCTGTGTGTTTGTCGATAACGGTTTGTTGCGTAAGCACGAAGGTGATCAGGTAATGGACATGTTCGAGAAGAACATGGGCGTACGTGTTATCCGTTCCGACTCTGAAGAGCTGTTTCTGGGGCGTCTGGGTGGTGAAAGCGATCCAGAGAAAAAACGTAAAATTATCGGTAATACCTTCATTGAAGTATTCGATGAAGAAGCGACTAAGCTGCAGGATGTGCCCTTCCTGGCGCAAGGTACTATCTACCCAGACGTGATTGAGTCTGCTGCATCCAAAACCGGCAAAGCGCACGTAATCAAATCACACCACAATGTGGGTGGTTTGCCTGATGACATGGCGATGGAGCTGGTTGAGCCTCTCCGCGAGTTGTTTAAGGATGAAGTTCGTAAACTGGGTCTGGAACTGGGTCTGCCATACGATATGGTGTACCGTCATCCGTTCCCGGGTCCGGGTCTGGGTGTGCGTATTCTGGGTGAAGTGAAGAAAGAATATGCGGATATCCTGCGTGAAGCTGATGCGATTTTTATCGAAGAGCTACACAAGGCGGATTGGTACCACAAGACCAGTCAGGCATTTGCGGTATTCCTGCCGGTTAAGTCTGTTGGTGTGGTGGGTGACGGTCGTCGTTACGAGTACGTGGTTGCATTGCGTGCAGTTGAGACGATCGATTTCATGACCGCTCGCTGGGCGCATCTGCCATACGAATTGCTGGAAACGGTATCAGGGCGCATCATCAATGAGATCCCTCATGTCTCTCGTGTGACTTACGATGTTAGCTCTAAGCCACCTGCGACGATTGAGTGGGAATAATCACGACTGATTATTTGCCATAATAAAAAGCCCGCTATTGCGGGTTTTTTATTGCGTAGAATATGGGGTTCGGAGCGGTTGTATGCGAGTGAAGAGCAAAGCAGATAGGAGCGGGTTGTTATTCCATGACTGATGAGATGCAGGCACAGCAAGATAATCACTGGATGCAGTGTGCGTTGGCGTTGGCAGAGCGCGCTGCCGATGCGGGTGAGGTGCCCGTGGGGGCCGTGGTTGTGCTGGATAATCAGGTGATTGGTGAGGGCTGGAATCAGCCTATTAGCAGTCATGATCCAACGGCCCATGCTGAAGTGTTAGCTTTGAGAGATGCTGCGCATAAAGTGGGTAATTACCGGTTAGTGGAGGCGGATCTCTATGTCACGATCGAGCCTTGCACTATGTGTGCGGGTGCGATGGTGCATGCACGTGTGAGGCGAGTTGTTTATGGCGCGTCAGAGCCTAAATCTGGTGTCGTTGAAAGTAACGGGCGGTTGCTGGAGCAGCCGTGGATGAATCATCGGGTTGAGGTAACCGCTGGGGTGTTAGCAGATCAGTGCAGTGAGCGGATTAGTTTGTTCTTTAAGCAGCGTCGTGCAGAGAAGAAAGCTGCTAAGCAAGCCGCCAGAAAGTCACTATCACCGGACGAGGGCTAAGAGCTCAATCAGAGCGCCAGGGGCGGTGTCTTGAGATTGTTTAGTTTCTTTTCGCTTTCGGTCATTTCCTGAGGTGTCAGGTGTTGTGCTTCTCGCATCTGGCGTAGCTGAACCTCCCACCGAATCAGTTCCAGGTAGCGCTGGATGTTCTTAACATAAATGACCGGTTCGTAACCGCGGGCGTAACCACGTTTCACGGTTTTATAGTAGCGGGGTTTGGTGAGCAGTGGTAAGAACTCGCGCACGTGGTCCCATCGGTTGGGGTCTTTACCAGCACGCTGTGTCAGAATTCGTGCGTCTTCGAGATGACCGAATCCTACGTTGTAACTGGCTAGGGCAAACCAAATTTTGTCTTCCTGCCTTACCCGTTCCGGGATCTTCTTAATGACTTTCTGAAAGTAGCGGGCACCGCCACGTATGCTTTGTTCTGCATCGATACGATCGGTCACGCCGACTTCCTTAGCCGTAGCCTTGGTCAACATCATGACTCCGCGTACCCCGGTTGGGGATACCGCCTTGCTGTTCCAGTGTGATTCCTGATAAGCAATAGCTGATAGCAGTTGCCAGTCGATTCCGGTTTCAGCTTCCGCATCGTGGAAATAGGGTTCCAGCAGGGGGAAGCGTTCTTCCATTTGTTTTCGAAAGGTCACGGTATCGAAGAAATTGAGCCGGTTTTCTCGCTGGAGGTATTTTACCTTCAGTCTTTCAATCAACTGTTCGGTTTCTGGTTTCTGGAAGAAACGCTCAAGTGCCAGCTTTAATGAGTTGTCCGGGTGTGGTGAGTACATCCAGGCGAGGGGTTGAGGTTCAGTCAGAGGGATGCTTTTGTTGACGCCCGGGAAATATGAACTGTGCGATTCGTAAGTCACGGTATCCATGACAGTGAAATCAATACTGCGTGTGTGCACCTGCTCCAGTAGATCGATTGTGGAGCTATCAGGGCTTTCCGTCCAGGTTAGATCAGGATTATCCGCTTTTAATGCTAGCAGGGCCTCAATGTGGCTGCTGTTAGCAGGAACCACTAACGTCCGTTCTTTAAGGTCATCAAGGGTTTTAGGTGCTGGTCGGCCTTGCGTAATCCGGTAGATCAATGCAGAACTGGTCTGTAGATAAGGTGGGGCAAAGGCAAACTGTTCCAAACGTTGTGGTGTCACTGTGAGATTGGCACCGGCCAGATGCGCATCACGATTCTTAATAATGGTGAATATTTCGCTGAACGTGGGAGCGAGTACAACCTCAAGCTCAACTTTGATGAAGCTGGCGAAGGCTTGGGCTAACTCATATTCGAAACCGGCAGGGTCGCCTTTTTCGAGAAAGTAGGTGCTCGGTGTATTGCGCGTCACGAATTTCAGGCTGCCGGATTCTCGGATGGCCTGAAGCTCGGTTTTACTGTTGTAGCTAAGGATGGCAGGGGTGATCAGCAGGATCATAATCCCGATTACATGCACTACATCCTTCTTGCGTTTAAGATCAAACAACATAAGCGCGCTATTTCTGGTATCCCATAGGGTGTTTCAGGTAAAATTACTGCCTGATTTTCTCCTGTAACCACGGCCTGCCCGACAACCTTTTAAGAGGCTTGTAAAAAACATGCTAGCATTGCGTGGAGCACCTGCTCTTTCTGCTTTCCGTCACGAAAAGCTGCTGTCTGCTCTTCAGTCCAAAGTCCCTGCGATCACTGCACTGTACAGTGAATTCATGCACTTTGCAGATCTGGAGCAAGATCTCTCAGCAGACGAACAACAGGTATTGGACCGTATCCTACGTTACGGACCAAAAGCCGACGTTGAAGAACCTGTCGGTCAGTTGTTTCTGGTTGTTCCCCGTCCGGGCACTATTTCACCATGGTCTTCTAAGGCAACAGATATAGCGAATAACTGTGGCCTGAGCAAGGTGAAACGTCTCGAGCGCGGCGTGGCATATTATATTCAGGCATCCGGCGATCTGGATCAAGCCGCATTGGATGCAACTATCGCCGAACTTCACGACCGTATGGTGGAAGCCGTTCTGCAGGATGTTGATGCAGCTGCAACGCTTTTTATTGAAGAATCCCCTGCTCCTTTGACCACTGTGGATATTCTTGCCGGTGGTCGTGATGCGTTGGTGACGGCGAATACTGCCTTAGGTCTGGCGCTGGCTGAAGATGAGATCGACTATCTGGTTGATAGCTTTAAGGATCTGGGTCGAAACCCAACTGATGTCGAGCTGATGATGTTTGCGCAGGCAAACTCGGAGCATTGCCGCCACAAGATTTTTAATGCGTCTTGGGATATCGATGGGGAAGCACAGGAGAAATCCCTGTTCGCTATGATCAAGAACACCAATGAGCTTGGTGGTGAAAACGTACTGTCCGCTTATAAAGATAATGCATCTGTTATCGTCGGTGCTAAAGCGGGCCGTTTCTTCCCTAACCCGGAATCGAAGCAGTACGGTTACAACCAAGAAGATATCCACATTCTGATGAAGGTGGAAACGCATAACCATCCAACAGCGATTGCGCCTCATTCCGGTGCTGCTACAGGTTCGGGTGGTGAGATTCGTGACGAAGGTGCAACAGGTAAAGGCTCCAAGCCCAAAGCCGGTCTGACAGGCTTCACGGTATCTGATTTGAACATTCCTGGCTTCGAACAGCCTTGGGAATCTAACTACGGTAAACCAGATCGTATCGTTAGCGCACTGGACATCATGATTGAAGGTCCAATCGGTGGTGCTGCGTTTAACAACGAATTTGGTCGTCCAGCGTTGACCGGTTACTTCCGTACGTTTGAGCAGAAAGTAAACGGTGCTGCTGGTGAAGAAGTTCGCGGTTATCACAAGCCGATTATGATTGCCGGTGGTTTGGGTAACATTCGAGCTGATCATGTTGAAAAGGGTGAAATCCCGGTTGGCGCGAAGCTGATCTGTCTGGGTGGTCCTGCGATGCAGATCGGTCTGGGCGGCGGTGCGGCATCCTCCATGTCTTCAGGCACCTCTTCAGCTGATCTGGATTTCGCATCGGTGCAGCGTGATAACCCGGAAATGGAACGCCGTTGTCAGGAAGTAATCGACCAGTGCTGGCAGCAGGGTGATGAAAACCCGATCGCATTTATCCATGACGTAGGTGCGGGTGGTTTGTCCAATGCATTTCCTGAGCTGGTAAAAGACGGTGAGCGCGGCGGTAACTTTAATCTGCGCAATGTAAATAACGATGAGCCGGGCATGTCTCCATTGGCGATTTGGTGTAACGAAGCGCAGGAGCGTTACGTTATGGCGGTTGAGCCAAAAGATCTGGCGCGTTTTGAGGCGATCTGTCAGCGCGAGCGTTGCCCATATGCGATTGTGGGTGATGCCACTGAAGAGCATCATCTGACCCTGGGTGATACTCACTTCGAGAACAAGCCGGTTGATCTGCCGATGAGCGTACTGTTTGGTAAGCCGCCGAAGATGCACCGTGCTGTTGATCGTATTGAATATGATGTACCGGCATTTGATGCGACCGCAATTGATCTGAAAGACGCTGCTGAGCGTGTGATGAAGTTGCCAGCGGTTGCGTCTAAATCCTTCCTGATTACCATCGGTGACCGTTCTATTACGGGTACGGTTGCGCGTGACCAGATGGTCGGACCTTGGCAGGTGCCTGTGGCAAACTGCGCGGTGACGACCTCTTCCTACGATACCTATGCCGGTGAAGCGATGGCGATGGGTGAGCGTACCCCGTTGGCTTTGGTTGACTCTCCTGCATCTGGTCGTATGGCGATTGGTGAGACGATCACTAACCTGGCGTCTGCGAAGATTGCTGAGATTGCTGACATTAAGTTGTCTGCAAACTGGATGTGTGCAGCAGGTCATCCGGGTGAAGATGAAAAACTTTACGACACCGTTAAGGCGGTGGGTATGGAACTGTGTCCTCAGCTGGGCATTACGATTCCGGTCGGTAAAGATTCCATGTCTATGCGCACTGTCTGGAATGATAACGGCGAAGACAAATCTGTGACGGCGCCGATGTCTCTGGTTATTACCGGTTTTGCGCCGGTGACCGATGCACGTAAAACACTGACACCACAGCTACGTACTGATCTGGGTGAAACTGACCTGATCCTGCTGGATCTGGGTAACGGTCAGAATCGTCTGGGTTTGTCGGCGCTGGCACAGGTTTACAATCAGGTCGGTCAGGATGTCGCTGACGTTGAAAATCCAGAACAGCTGGCTGCGTTCTTTGCTGCAGTTCAGGAGCTGAATGCACAGGATCTGTTGCTGGCATACCATGACCGTGCGGATGGTGGTTTGTTTGCAACTGTTGCTGAGATGGCTTTTGCCGGTCGTGCGGGTGTTGATCTGAACCTCGATATGCTGGCCGCCGACAGCAGCGAGTTTGCGGCAGCACTTTACTCCGAGGAGTTGGGTGCGGTGATTCAGGTTAAGCGTGATAACACCGAAGAGGTGTTGACCGAACTGAATGCTGCCGGTCTGGGTGATATTGCGAAAGTGATTGGCTCGCTCAACGACGATGATCAGATCTGTATTCACTTTGATGATGAAGAGATCTACGCTGAGAGCCGCGTGCAGTTGCAGCGCTGGTGGGCAGAGACCTCTTATCGTATTCAGGCGATGCGTGATAACTCTGAATGTGCTGAGCAGGAATTTGATACCCTGCTGGATGTTGCCAATCCAGGTCTGCATGCAGAGCTTACCTTCGATATTAATGAAGATGTGGCTGCGCCTTATATTCAGACAGGTTCTCGTCCACAGATGGCCATTCTGCGAGAGCAGGGTGTGAACGGTCAGATTGAGATGGCTGCAGCGTTTGATCGTGCAGGTTTCGATGCTGTTGACGTTCATATGAGTGATGTCCTGGAAGGTCGTCGCACATTGGATGAGTTCAAAGGATTGGTTGCTTGTGGCGGCTTCTCTTACGGTGACGTATTAGGTGCAGGTGAAGGGTGGGCTAAATCCATCTTGTTCAATACGCGTGCCCGTGATCAGTTCCAATCATTCTTTACACGTGAAGATACCTTTGCGTTGGGTATCTGTAATGGTTGTCAGATGCTATCCAACTTGCACGAATTGATCCCGGGAACTGACCTGTGGCCACATTTCGTGCGTAACGTGTCTGAGCAATTTGAAGCGCGTGTGGCGATGGTTGAAGTGCAGGAAAGTAACTCTATCTTCCTTCAGGGAATGCAGGGTTCTCGTATGCCGATCGCAGTTGCCCATGGCGAAGGTCGTGCGGAGTTTGCTGATGAAACCCATCTGGCTAACCTGCAGGGCAGTGGTTCTGTTGCGCTGCGCTATGTGGATAACTATGGCAAGGTGGCTGCAACTTATCCGGCCAACCCGAATGGTTCTCCAGAAGGTATCAGCGGTGTTACGACTGAAGATGGTCGTGTCACTATAATGATGCCGCATCCTGAGCGTGTATTCCGTGCTCTGCAGAATTCCTGGGCTCCGGATCACTGGGATGAGGATGGCGCGTGGATGCGTATGTTCCGCAATGCCCGCGTTTGGGTCGATTGATCGCTTGACGTCTAATGTCTGAAAAGGCGGCCTTAGGGTCGCCTTTTTTGTATGTGTTCAGGAACGTATAAATACGTCTGAAACGACTCTGAAAGATCCAAAGAGAGGGTTCTAAAGCGGCGTTCTGTTTTGTCAGGTAGCTTGTGAAGGGCTCAATATTCCACTGCGTTTCCTTTCTCACATATAGCGCTTTTATTGCCCACCGAAAAATTCTCGGACATGTTCACTGGCTCATAAAGATAACTATGACTGCAAGTAGGATGTGGTTCTATCAAAGGAAGCGGGTGCGTAGATTAGTTTTTTTCAGTGGGGAGTTTTAAGCGCCACCAGTTCAACATACCGCCTTTTAGCTCATATGCCTCGATGCCTGCCCGACGTAACTTTCTAACGGCAGGGGTGCTTCGGTGTGCGCTCAGGCAAATACAGATGATAGGTTTATGTACTGAGTCGAGCTCCGGGGCTGAAAGTGAAAAGCGCTGCAGCGGGAGATTAATACTGCCTTGAATATGGCTGTGTTGCCATTCAGTATGGCTACGGACATCAATCAATTGAAAATGATCTGAAACTTCGAGAGGGTCGCAGGGAAGTTGGTTCGGATTGATTTCAGGGACATGCCCAAAAGGCAACCAGTCTAACCAGCGAGGAAGTTTCATGGGCGAACGTAAATGTAGCCTTTTTGCTGAAGATCGATAATCGTAGGCAGACCGGCCTGGACGACATCCTCCTCTTCTACTTCATATAGGTCTTTGTGTGTTACTTTGTAGCCGTCGAGTGAGTTGCCGCAGATAATGAACTGCACGTCTCTTAAGCGAAGTGAATCCAGCGTTATCTGCTTGGCTTCGTCTTCTGCTGCTGCAACGAAATATTCGATAGCTTTACCGTGCACCACAACCTTAATATCGATGCGACCTTCCCCCACTTCACCGAGATGATTGCTGATATTCACCATCGTTTCTGCAATACGATGGGTGTCACCATAGTTCATATGGTAAACAACCTTTTGTTCCTGATAATTCTCAGCGGTCGCATTCGAAGTCAGGCCAATAAACAGAATAAAGGTGGTCAGTAATCGCTGTAGTGGTTTCATAGTCGTCGTTTTCTGGTTAGAGGAGGGACCGTGTTGGTCCCTCCAAACAGATTATTGCTTAACCTGCTTCACGCCGTTGATGGTTACTTCAACGCGACGGTTTTCTGCAAGACACGCTTTAGTATCGGTTTCGCAGGTTTTAACAGGGTTCGCTTCACCGGAGTAGTCAGTCAGGATCAGGTTAGGGTTAACACCACCTGCTGTCAGCGCTTCAGCCACTGCATTTACGCGTTTGCGAGAAAGCGCCATGTTGTAATCGTTTGCACCGAATTTATCAGTGTGACCGCTCAGAGAGATGCTTTTCAGCTTAGTCAGGCTGGAAACATATGCGGTGATTTCTGCAACGCTTTTAACTTCGCTGCTATCGTAATCGAAATAAACGATATGAGTTTCACTTACCAGCATGTTTTTAACAGCAGGTGCCGGTGCTGGTGTTGGTTTAGGAGCAGGAGCAGGTGCTGCAGCCACAGGCTCTTTGTAGCCATCGCAGCCCTTAATCGCGTTGTCTTCTTTCCAGAAGCCGTGACGCCAGCAGTCACCGAAACCGGTACGCCATACGGTCTCTGCCGTGGTTGTAGCGTAGCCTTCGTTCTCCGGGTGTGCCTGAACGGTTGCAGCTGCAGTAGCAGCAAGCAGAATGCCGGAAGCGATTGCGATCTTTTTCATTTTTCTTTCCTTGTACATGGCGGATGATATTTATTGCAGTATGCGCAGTACACCTTGTCCGCGCTTAACTTATACTGAACAGTTTGTTTAAGTTAAGCTAATTAAGGAAGTTCTGATGTAATACTACTGCGAATTAAATCTTAAAAGGAACCCTTCTTTAGTCAGGGTAACACTTTTTTATAGGGTTTTACGGTAACCTTTTCGTAGACGCCTGCTGCGAAGTAAGGGTCCGCATCGGCCCAGCTTTTAGCCGCTTCTAAAGACTCAAACTCAGCAATCACCAGACTGCCAGTAAAGCCTGCTTCACCAGGATCTTCCGAGTCGATTGCGGGTAGTGGGCCTGCTGCAAAGAGTCGTCCTTGTTGCTTTAACTCTTCTAGTCGTGCCAAGTGATCCGGTCTGGATTTGAGACGGTCTTCCAGGCTGTTTGCTACATCTTCGGCAATAATTGCGTAATACACGGCAGTACTCCGGTTCTAATCTTGGTTGTCTGTATTTTGAATATGGCGGGAAAGATACATTCCTTGTGCCAGAATAAAGACTAACGTCAGCCCCAGCATGCCAAATAGTTTGAAGTTAACCCAAATCTCTTCGCTGAAATTGTATGCAACTACAAGGTTAAGTACACCCATGACGATGAAGAATATCACCCATGCGATGTTCAGGTGACGCCAGGCAATTGCAGGCAGCTCAAGGTTGCTCTCCATCAAACGCTGTACAATGGGTTTGCTACCGATGAATTGGCTACCCAAAAAAGCAGCGCCAAACAGCCAGTTTACGACGGTAGGTTTCCATTGGATAAATGTTTTGTCCTGAAAAATGACGGTTGCACCGCCGAGTAGGACAACCAGCGCCAGGGTAACCAACTGCATTTTTTCGATCTTATGGGAACGAATCCAGGTGTACAACATCTGAAGCAAGGTCGCTGGAATAAGTACAGCAGTTGCTAAGATTATGTCATCAGTTGATTTGTAGACGCCAAAGAATATGATGACGGGGAGGAAGTCGAGTAGTAGTTTCATCGCATCTGCTGTCTGTCAGAGTTAAGTCTCAAGTATAAAGTTGCTCAGGTAAGTTATAAATACTCATGTCCATACTATTCCCAAAATATGACCTCCATTGTCACAGTACGGCCTCAGATGGTCGATTGTCCCCCGAGGCATTGCTTGCCAGAGCGATAGATCGTCGCGTTGAGGTGCTGTCCTTGACTGATCATGACACTCTGAAAGGTGTTAAGGAGCTCATAGCGAAGGCAGATCCGACGATTCAGATAATTCCAGGTTTGGAGTTGACGGCCAGCTGGAACAATCGGGTGCTACATATAATTGGTTTGGGTGTCGATGAGAATGATCGGGATTTGAACATATATCTCGAGCATCTGGATGTCTTAAGACAGGCACGAGCTGATAAAATATGTGAGCGTCTTGTAAAGCAGGGTGTATCACGTGAGCCATTGTTTTCTGCGGTGAAAGAAAATTCTGCTGGTGCAATTGTTGGGCGCCCGCATATAGCTAAATCGCTGGTTGATATGGGAGTAGTGAATAGTGAGCAGGCGGCGTTTAAACTGTATTTAGGGACGGGAAAAGCCGGTGATGTGAAAATGGACTGGCCTTCATTTACAGAAGCGATCTCTGTAATAAATGGCGCTGGCGGGGAGGCTGTGTTGGCTCATCCGACTAAATATAAAATGACGTTTACAAAAATTAGAGCGGTCGTTAACGATTTTGTAGCAGCAGGTGGTTCTGCAATTGAAGTTTCGTATACGGGTATTTCTCCTAATCATCAGGCGGATCTTGAGCGATTAGCAAGGAAGATGGACATAATGGTGTCTGCGGGCAGTGACTTTCATTCTCCTTCTCACGGCTGGACAGATGTTGGTAAATTTCCGCCAGTAAAAGATTTGTCACGGCACGTTTTATCGAAGTTACTTCAGGCTTGAGCAATATCACGTTAAACTGGCAGTAAATAATCGACGTGGATAACTGCCGTGAGCCAGTTCTTTCAAATACATCCAGATAACCCTCAGCAACGCCTGATTAAACAGGCCGTTGAAATCATTCATCGTGGTGGTGTCATTGTCTATCCTACTGATAGCGCCTATGCATTGGGTTGTCATTTGGGGGATAAAAATGCGCTTGAGAAAATTAAGCGTATCCGGCGTCTGGATGACAAGCATAACTTTACGCTGGTTTGTCGTGACCTGAGTGAAATTGGCACTTATGCAAAAGTGGGGAATCAGGCCTACCGCATTTTAAAGTCACACACGCCAGGTGCTTACACTTTTATATTAAAGGCGACTACAGAAGTTCCGCGGCGGTTACTTCATCCAAAACGTCGCACGATTGGTTTGCGGATTCCGGAAAATCCAATTGCGCTTGAATTGATGCGTGAGTTGGGTGAACCAATTATGAGTACCTCGCTTATATTACCCGATGAATCTGAGCCGATGATGGATCCATATGAAATTCGTCAAACGTTACAGCACGAAGTTGATCTGGTTATCGATGGTGGTTATTGCGGGATGGAAGCAACGACTGTTGTAAATTTGGTTGAAGAGTTTCCTGAAATAATACGTGAAGGTGCTGGATCGTTGGCTGGTTTCTGACTTTCTATAGCATTTGGATTGAAAAAATTCGCTATAGAGAAAACAACAAAAATATTTTAATTTTTTTGGATTTTTTTTTGGATTTTTTCTATTCTTTTAACTATAAAGATAAGCACGTATTTATATTGAATTACTGGTGATTAGAAAAATGTCCGATTTCCTTAAAACGCTGACTCGTAAAAACTCCTTGCGCAAGCATTGCGCTGATCTGTCTGTTGCTGAAATTGAAAAAGTTCTGGCGGATCTGAAAGAGATTGCTGAGGACAAGCGCGCGGAAGAGGAAGCAGCTGTAGCAGCGAAGCAGGCGCGAGAAGAAAAAATTGATGTTATCCGTCAGACTATGAAAGATGCGGGTATCGATCTGGAAGACCTGTTGGGCTCTATTGATGTAGCGCCTAAGAAAAAAGTACAGCCTAAATACCGAATTACGGATGAAGATGGTACCCATGAATGGTCTGGTCGCGGTCGCACGCCTATCGCTTTCCAGAAGTTCTTTGATCAGGGCAACACAAAAGAAGACTGCCTGATCAAATAAATCGCTTCCGATTCTGATAGAATAGAAAAGCCTGCAAGGTTCCTTGCGGGCTTTTTTTATTATTTTGGGGTTTGCATCCTGCGCAGATCCCGTGCTACTACCCATTTATGCTTGGAGCGTCGAACATGGCTGATGAAAAGCTACATAAAGTATTGGCGCGCTCTGGAATTGGCTCACGTCGTGAGATGGAGCGTTGGATACAAGATGGTCGTATTATCGTTAACAACGAAAAAGCGACCTTAGGTGACCGTATTGGCCCACAGGATGTGGTGAAAGTTGATGGTCACGATGCAAAACTGGTGTTTGGAAAAGACGCGGCACGACGTGTACTTATTTATAACAAACCCGTCGGTGAGATCTGCACCCGGCATGATCCGGAAGGCAGGGCAACGGTGTTTCGTCATTTGCCGCCGCTGAAAGAAGGTCGCTGGATCGCCATAGGACGTCTGGATATTAATACCTCCGGACTGCTGTTGTTTACCACGGATGGTGAGTTGGCGAATGCATTGATGCACCCGTCAGCAAATATCGATCGTGAATACGCCGTGCGTGTTTTAGGTGATGTTTCAGAGGCAACGCTGAAAACGTTAACTGAAGGTGTGTTGCTTGACGATGGTATGGCGCGCTTTTCAGATGTGCAGTACTTCGATGGCGAAGGTGCCAATAAGTGGTACCACTGTGTTGTTATGGAAGGGCGCAACCGAGAGGTGCGTCGACTGTGGGAATCACAGGAGCTACAGGTCAGTCGTCTGAAGCGAGTACGTTATGGACCGGTTTTCTTGCCGAGTGATGTGCGTGCGGGGACCTGGCGTGAAATGACGCCAAAAGAGGTCAAGGAGCTGAGTAAAATGATGGAGGTGACGCCTAAAAAGTCACGTCCGATGTCGATTGCTGAAAAGGATCAGATGAAGCGACGCTACAAGCGTCAGCGCACTCGTCGCTCTGAAGACCGTAAGCGTACCGAAGACTAATGCCTCATTAGTCATTCGAATAAAAAAGCAGCCATCAGGCTGCTTTTTTATTTGTGTCGATCAGGGCAATCGTTACTGAGCGTTAAGAGACTGTCCATTGATCTCTTTGCTGTCGGCACCCATCAGGTAAAGATATACCGGCATAATATCTGCTGGTGCTGGATTTGTCTGTGGCGGCTCGCCTGGGTAGGCCGTTACCCGCATCTGTGTACGAGTTGCACCAGGGTTGATGCAATTCACACGGATCGGGCTGGTATTTTCGAGCTCGTCTGCGAGTACTTCCATGAAGCCTTCTGTTGCAAACTTGGAAACAGCGTAAGCACCCCAGTAGGCACGCCCTTTACGACCAACACCGGATGAGGTGAAGACGATGGATGCGTCAGAAGACTCGTGCAGTAGTGGAAGCAGTGCCTGCGTCAGCATAAAAGAAGCATTCACGTTGACCTGCATAACCTGATTCCAGATTGACGGATCATAATTCTCGATAGCTGTCCGTACGCCGAGTGAGCTGGCATTGTTCAGTAAGCCGTCGAGGCGCCCGAACTCCTGCTCCAGCGTATTCGCCAGCTCCATATATTCATGTTCCGTCGCGCTTTCGAGATTGAGAGGAACAATGGCGGGTTGTGGATAACCCGCAGCTTCGATCTCATCGTAGAGGCTTTCCAGTTTATCCAGTGTGCGTCCAAGCAGGACAACAGTTGCACCATGGGCCGCATAGCTTTTTGCGGCTGCGCGGCCAATGCCATCGCCTGCGCCGGTTACCAGAATGATACGGCCTGCAAGCAGTTGTTCAGGGGCTTGATAATCAAACATGGGTCCCGTTCCTTATTGTAATGCGTATAGTGATTGTAGCAGTGGCTTTATCTCGGAGGCACAGTCAACATAATGGTCTGCTGCCCAGCTTCTGATATCGGTGTCAGCATCGATATAACCGTATCCTGCGGCAATTGTCTTCATGCCTGCGCGTCGTCCACTTTCGATATCCCGAATATGGTCGCCTACATACAGCGTATTTTCTGGCAGGCAGCCAATTTGTGTGCAAGCCAGAAAGAGAGGCTCAGGGTGTGGCTTGCGCTCAGTGACGTGATCCGGGCAGATAATGCTGCTAGCGCGGTGTTGTAAGTTCAGTCCTTCCATGACCGGGGTTGTGTATAACTCCGGTTTATTCGTCACGATTCCCCAGGGTACCTGGTGCTGCTCCAGCCAGTCGAGCAGATCGCTAATGCCTTGGAAAGGGATCGTATCAACATCCAGATGCTGCAGGTACAGAGATAGCATGCGCTGATGAAGGGTAGTAAAACGGCTGTCTGTAATATCGATTTCAAAGGCTGCGCAGACCATAGCGCGAGCGCCATTTGAGACGTGCTCGCGCAGAAATTCCAGTGATACCGGCTCAAGACCTTCTTCTGCAAGTAGCTGATTGACCACCCAGTGGAAATCCGGCGCGGTATCTAAAACCGTTCCGTCAAGGTCGAAGAGTACGGCCTCAAGTGGCTGACTCATAATGGCTTACTCTGCAGGTTTACGGGTTGCGATCATGTAATTGACGTCAACATCCTTCGGATTCAAGCGATACGCTTTGGTCAGTGGGTTGTAAACCAGCCCTGTCATCTCAAGGCTTTGCAGGCCGCTTTTGCGTATCCAGTTGCCGAGTTCTGATGGGCGGATGAATTTCTGGAAATCGTGTGTGCCTTTAGGAACCAGCTTCAGAATCTGTTCTGCACCCATGATAGCGAACAGATAAGCTTTTGGATTGCGGTTCAGCGTAGAGAAAAAGACATAGCCGCCAGGTTTAACCAGCTGGGCGCAGGCACGAACAATAGAGGACGGATCAGGCACGTGTTCCAGCATCTCCATGCAGGTCACCACATCAAACGATTCGGGCTGTTGTGCGGCCAGCTCTTCGACAGGAATCTGTTTGTAGTTCACCTGTACGCCGCTTTCCAGGCCATGGAGTTTAGCGACTTTAAGTGGCGCTTCACCCATATCGATACCCATAACGGTTGCACCGCGCTGAGCCATAGATTCAGACAAAATTCCGCCGCCACAACCTACATCGAGTACTTGCTTATCGACGAGGCGGGCAATCTGATCGATAAAGCCCACTCTGAGAGGGTTGATGTCATGCAGCGGTTTGAACTCGCTGTTGCGGTCCCACCATTTACTGGCCAGTTGTTCAAACTTGGCGATTTCATCGTGATCAACGTTGACGTGTTCGGCGTGGCTTTGAGTGCTCATGATTACAGCAAATCTCCATAGGTAAGCAGCTATTTTATCATTGGCTTCGTGACGCGCATAGCACGGAAAATGGAAGAGGGTTAGATGTGATCTCGATTTGTTGAATGGCTCTGAGACGCTTTCTAAGCCCGTAGGAGCGTTTTTTGTCCGTTCAGGTATATCTACCTAATGTCTTCATTTTTCAGGATTTGTGATTCCTTTGTGGTATACTCGTCCGGTTATAGAGAGCCGGCGCATTCAGTCGCCGGACTAGCTGATCGAAGGATAGTGAATGGGTGATCTAGCCAAAGAGATTTTGCCAGTTAACATTGAGGATGAGCTCAAGCAGTCCTATCTGGATTATGCAATGAGTGTCATCGTGGGCCGTGCGCTCCCAGACGTTCGGGACGGCCTGAAACCAGTGCATCGTCGCGTACTTTTCGCGATGAGTGAGCTGAACAATGACTGGAACAAACCGTATAAGAAATCTGCACGTGTGGTTGGTGATGTAATCGGTAAATACCACCCTCATGGTGACAGTGCGGTATATGACACTATTGTTCGTATGGCCCAGAATTTTGCCATGCGTTACACCTTGGTTGATGGTCAGGGTAACTTCGGTTCGGTAGACGGTGATTCCGCTGCGGCGATGCGTTACACCGAGATCCGAATGGACAAGATCTCCCATGAGCTGTTGGCCGATTTAGAGAAAGAAACCGTCGATTTTGTTCCTAACTACGACGGCACCGAACAGATTCCGGATGTATTGCCTACCCGCGTACCTAACTTGCTGGTGAATGGCTCTGCGGGTATCGCTGTAGGTATGGCGACCAATATTCCTCCGCATAACCTGACCGAAGTGGTTAAAGGTTGTATCGCGTTGATCGAAAACGGTGATCTGACCGTTGACGAGTTGATGGAATACATTCCGGGACCGGATTTTCCAACCGGCGGCATTATCAATGGTCGTGCCGGCATTCTGATGGCGTACCGCACGGGGCGCGGTCGCATCTACGTACGTGCAAAACATCATGTGGAAGAAGATTCACGTGGTAAGCCATCGATCATTGTTACTGAAATCCCTTATCAGCTAAACAAAGCACGCTTGATCGAAAAGATCGCGGAGCTGGTTAAAGAGAAGAAGCTGGAAGGTATTACCGAGCTGCGTGATGAGTCTGATAAAGACGGCATGCGCATCGTTATCGAACTCCGTCGTGGTGAAGTGCCTGAGGTTATTGTGAATAACCTGTTCACACAGACCCAGATGGAGAGTGTGTTCGGTATCAACGTTGTAGCTCTGGTTGATGGTCAGCCGCGTACACTGGATCTGAAGTCTTTGCTGGAGAACTTCATCCGTCACCGCCGTGAGGTTGTGACCCGTCGGACCGTATTCGAACTGCGTAAAGCGCGTGAGCGTGGTCACCTTCTCGAAGGTCTGGCCATTGCGCTGGCGAATATTGATCCGATTATCGAACTGATCAAAACGTCGCCAACACCTGCAGAAGCGAAAGAACGCTTGATCGCAACGGCTTGGGAACCGGGGAATGTGGTTTCTATGTTGGAGCGTGCTGGTGAGGATGCTTGCCGTCCTGAAGAGCTGGAAGACCAGTTTGGCCTGCGCGATGGTCGTTACAATCTTTCCCCGGCGCAAGCCCAGGCGATTCTGGACCTGCGCTTGCACCGCCTGACTGGCCTCGAGCACGAAAAACTGATCGCTGAGTATCAGGAACTGCTAGAGAAAATCGCAGAACTGCTGAAAATCCTCGGCTCTCACGAGCGCTTGATGGAAGTGATTCGCGAAGAGCTCGAAGCGATTCTGGAAGAGTACGGAGATGAACGTCGTACTGAGATCATGGCATCCCGTCAGGATTTGACCGTGGCAGACCTGATCACCGAAGAAGATATGGTTGTGACCATCTCTCATGGTGGTTATGCGAAGACGCAACCGATTGCGGACTACCAGGCTCAGC
Source organism: Pontibacterium sinense (assembly GCF_015209595.1). Classification (GTDB taxonomy): domain Bacteria; phylum Pseudomonadota; class Gammaproteobacteria; order Pseudomonadales; family Balneatricaceae; genus Pontibacterium; species Pontibacterium sinense. Next base: position 175,285 of record NZ_JADEYS010000003.1, read on the forward strand.
GCCGTGGTGGTAAAGGTAAATCGGCGACCTCGGTTAAAGACGAAGATTTCATCGAACACCTGTTGGTGGCCAATACCCACGACACGATTCTGTGTTTCACCAGCCGCGGTAAAGTGTACTGGTTGAAGGTATATGAGATCCCTCAGGCGAGTCGTACTGCGCGTGGTCGTCCAATCGTTAATATTCTTCCTTTGGAAGAGGGCGAACGTATTACGACAATTCTGCCTGTTAACGAATACAGCGATGATCGCTTTGTCTTTATGGCGACTGAGCTGGGTACGGTTAAGAAAGTAACACTGAGTGCCTTCTCCCGTCAGCGTACATCCGGTTTGATTGCCCTGGATCTGAATGAAGGGGATCGTTTGGTCGGTGCCGCCATTACTAATGGTAGTGACGATGTGATGTTGATCAGCAGCGCCGGTAAAGCGATGCGTTTTGACGAGAACGATGTGCGTCCGATGGGTCGAACTGCCCGTGGTGTTCGCGGTATTCGTATGGCGGAAGAAAATCGTGTCATTGCGCTGATTATCCCGCAGGAAGGTGGTGTGATTCTGACCGCCTCCATGAATGGCTACGGTAAGAAAACCAACATTGACGACTTCCCGGTTAAAGGCCGTGGTGGCCAGGGTGTGATCGCTCAACAGTGGTCTGAGCGTAATGGTGATCTGGCGGGTGCCGTGCAGGTCTTCAATGGCGATGATGTCATGCTGATCAGTGATCAGGGTACGCTGGTACGTACCCGTACCGAAGAGATCTCTGAGCTGGGACGCAATACGCAAGGGGTTACCCTGATCCGAGTGGCTGAAGATGAAAACCTTGTGGGACTGGCGCGAATTGAAGAGCCGGATGAACCCGAAGACGAGGTGGAAGCAGCCGAGGATGGCAATGCTGAACAGCCTGCTGCTGAACCTGCAGCGGCTGTTGATACCCCGGACGCGTCTGACGACGCATAAAATGAAAGTGCGGCTATGGCCGCACTTTTTATCTGTACACTGATGGTTTAAGCAAAATTACTATGACTCGTAAGCATAATTTTAGCGCTGGCCCGGCAGCATTGCCGGAAGCTGTACTGGACGTCGCTCAGAAAGAGTTGATGGATTGGCAGGGTAACGGTCTTTCCATCATGGAAATGAGCCACCGGAGCAAAGAGTTTATCGCTGTGGCGGAAACGGCGGAACAGGATCTGCGTGATCTGTTGTCGATTCCAGATAATTATAAAGTGATTTTCTTGCAAGGCGGCGCGACAGCGCAGTTTGGCCTGATCCCTCTCAATTTGCTGGGTGATAAAACGAAAGCGGATTACATCAATACGGGTGTCTGGTCTAAGAAAGCGATCAAAGAAGCCCAGAAGTTCTGTGATGTAAACGTGGTTGCCAGCTCTGAAGCAGACAACTTTACGACGCTACCTGCGCAAGCGGATCTGAAACTGGACCCTGAAGCAGCGTATGTGCATTACACACCAAATGAAACGATTGGTGGCCTGGAGTTCGATTACATTCCCGAGACAGGTGATGTGCCTCTGGTTGCCGATTTTTCTTCCAATATTTTATCGCGTCCGCTGGATGTGAGTAAGTTTGGGATGATTTATGCCGGTGCGCAGAAAAATATTGGCCCTGCCGGTTTGGTTGTTGTGATTATCCGCGAAGATCTGTTGGGTCAATGTACGGACAGTGCGCCGACGATGTGCAACTACACCGTACATGCTGAAGCAGATTCGATGTTGAATACCCCGCCGACCTTTGGCTGGTATCTGGCTGGGTTGGTATTCAAGTGGTTGAAAGAACAGGGTGGTCTGGATGCCATATCTGCGCTGAATCAGCGTAAAGCGGCGAAACTGTACGATTACATCGATAATAGCGGTTTCTACAGCAACCCGGTTGCCAAAAATGGTCGCTCCTGGATGAACGTTCCTTTCACTCTGGCAGATGATAGTCTGGACAAAGTTTTCTTGGCAGGTGCTGAAGATGCTGGTTTGCTGAATCTTAAGGGGCACCGCTCTGTTGGTGGGATGCGTGCCAGCATCTATAACGCCGTACCGGAAAGCTCAGTTGATGCTCTGATCGCATACATGAAACGTTTTGCCGCAGAACATACCGCCTGAAAATAAGACAGAAGAGTTTGATATGAGTGATCAGGAAAAGGAACTTGGCGTTCTGCGTCAGCAGATCGACTCCATCGATAAGCAGATCCATGAACTGCTGAATCAACGGGCCTCCTGCGCACAACAGGTGGCAGAGGTGAAACTGAAATATCAGGGTGCCTCTGATGTTGTGTTTTATCGTCCAGAGCGTGAAGCGCAAGTACTGCGCCGCGTGATGGAGCGTAATGAGGGGCCGCTACCAGACAAAGATGTTGCTCGCTTGTTTCGTGAGGTAATGTCGGTTTGTCTGGCGTTGGAAAAACCGATGCGGGTGGCTTTTCTGGGTCCTGCCGGGACCTTCACTCAGCAGGCTGCGCTTAAACATTTTGGCCTCTCTGCTGAAAGCGTACCGCTTAATTCGGTCAGCGATGTGTTTCGTGAAGTGCAGTCTGGCAATGCTCATTACGGTGTTGTGCCGATTGAAAACTCTTCAGAAGGCATTGTTAATCACACTTTAGATCTCTTCAAACGCTATGATGTGACGATCTGTGGAGAGGTCGAACTGCCTGTTCATCAGCACCTTCTGCTGAAGCAGGATGGTGATCGTAAAGAGGTCAAACGCGTCGTTGCACATCATCAATCTCTAGCCCAGTGTCGCGCCTGGCTTGACACCCACCTGCCGGATGCGGAGCGCGTTGCGGTTAGCTCAAACGGTGAAGCCGCACGTATGCTGGTCGGCAGCGATGGCACTATAGCCGCCATCGCGGGTGATATGGCGGCTGAGTTGTATGAGCTGGATATTGCAGAGCGTAACATTGAAGATCAACCGGACAATCGCACACGTTTTCTGATCGTGGGTAATCAGGTTGTTGAGAGCAGCGGTGTAGATAAAACGTCTATTCTGGTTTCCAGTAAAAACAAGCCGGGTGCCCTGTATCAGTTGCTGGAGCCGTTTTACCGGAATCAGATTAGTCTGACTCGGGTTGAAACCCGTTCTATGAACAGCGGTTGTATGTTCTATATCGATTTTGAAGGGCATAGTTCGGACACAGACGTAGAGAAAGTGTTGAACGAACTGGCCGTTGTCAGTGAAGAACTGAAACTGTTGGGTTCTTATCCCAGTGCCGTGCTCTAAAAGGTATCCGCTATGAGTTGTGATTTTCGTGAGTTAGCTGTTCCTGGTATTCAAGGGCTGCATCCATACCTACCCGGCAAGCCGGTAGAAGAGCTCGAGCGTGAGCTGGGTATCAGCAATATCGTAAAGCTTGCAAGTAACGAAAATCCTCGGGGGCCGGGTGCAAGCGTTACTCGTGCTGTCAGTGCATCTGTCGCTGGTTTGAGTCGCTATCCGGATAGTAATGGCTTTGAGTTAAAGCAGGCGCTGGAGACCGAACTAGGTGTAGAGTCGTCCCGAATTACATTGGGAAATGGATCCAATGATGTTCTGGATCTGCTCGGTCGCACGTTTATCCAGCCCGGTGATGAAGTTATTTATTCCGAATATAGCTTCGTGGTGTATGCGCTGGTTACACAAGCCCTAGCGGCAAAAGCGGTCGTCACACCCGCAAAAAACTGGGGGCATGATCTGGATGCGATGGCGGATGCGATTACTGATCGTACCCGGATGATCTTTATTGCAAACCCGAACAACCCTACCGGCACCTGGTTGACCGACAGTGAGCTGCAGACCTTTCTGGCGAAAGTACCTGCACACGTCGTGGTTGTGCTGGATGAAGCGTATACCGAATATGTCGCGTTAGATGACTTTCCGAATGGCTTGCTGCTGCAGGCTCAGTATCCCAATCTCGTGGTTACCCGTACTTTCTCCAAAGCGTATGGTCTGGCCGCGTTACGCGTCGGGTTTGCGGTGGCGAATGAAGCGATCACCGATCTGCTAAATCGTATTCGCCAGCCATTTAATGTGAACTCCATTGCGCTGAGTGCTGCGGTGGCTGCGTTGTCTGATCAGGAATACCTGAAACGATCTGTACAGTTAAATACCGCGGGAATGGCTCAACTGGAGTGCGGCTTAGCGGCGCTCGAGCTTGAATGGATACCATCAGCGGGTAACTTCCTGACGGTGGATATGAAGCAAGATGCGGCAGAGTATTATCAGGCGTTGTTGCATCAAGGGGTGATTGTGAGACCGGTAGCCAATTACGGAATGCCCAATCATTTGCGAATCAGTATCGGGCTGCCGGAAGAGAATCAGCGTTGTCTGGATGCTCTGGCTAAGGTGTTATCTGCGTGAGTCATTTTTTGAATAAAGTGCTGGTTATTGGGCTAGGGTTGATCGGTGGTTCTCTGGCTAAATCGTTACGCGAGCAACGTGCCTGTGCAAATGTGGTTGGTTTTGATCGCGATCAGCGTGAGATGCAGGAAGGCCTGCGTCTGGGGGTGATCGATTCGATGGCCGAAAACTTAGCGGAAGAGGTCTCCAGTGCCGATCTGGTGGTGCTCGCTGTTCCGGTTAAGGCAACTGAAGCCGTGCTGGAACAGATCAAGCCTTTCCTGACGCCTTCAACGATTTTAACGGATGTCGGTAGCACCAAAGGCAATGTGGTTGAAGCCGCAGAACGTGTTTTTGGGCGCTTGCCTGTAGGGTTTGTACCCGGACATCCGATTGCCGGGTCAGAAAAGAGTGGTGTGGCCGCAGCAGATTCACAACTTTTTAATGGTTATAAAGTCATACTGACGCCCCTGCAGAATTCTTCGGCCGAGGCTACAGCCCGTGTTGAAGAGATGTGGCGCTTTACAGGCGCTGAGGTATTGATGATGGATGTGGCCCGGCACGACGAAGTGTTGGCGGCGACAAGCCATCTTCCCCATATTCTGGCGTTTTCTTTGGTTGATACGCTGGCGCGGGAAGAGGAGAACCTGGATATTTTTCGTTACGCAGCGGGTGGTTTCCGTGATTTTACCCGTATTGCCGGCAGTGACCCAACCATGTGGCACGATGTCTGTTTGGCAAATAAAGAACCGCTGCTGAGGCAGTTGGACCGATTTACAGCAGGGCTGGCCCGGTTGCGCAGCGCAATCGAACAGGGCAACGGCGACATGATGCTAGGCACATTCACCCGTGCTCAGGCAGCCCGTGAACATTTTTCCCGAATTCTTTCAGATACTGCATCATCTCAAACTATGAATACTTCAAATGTAATTTTCCGTGCACAACCAGGCGGTTCTGTTACCGGTACCATCCGAGTACCGGGCGACAAATCCATTTCTCATCGTTCCATCATGCTGGGGTCTCTGGCTGACGGTATTACAGAGGTGAGTGGTTTCCTAGAAGGTGAAGATGCACTGGCAACCCTTCAGGCTTTCCGTGATATGGGGGTTGTGATCGAAGGCCCTAATCAAGGCAAGGTTCGTATCCATGGCGTTGGTCTGAACGGATTGCAGGCCCCTCCGGGACCTATTTATGTAGGTAACTCGGGTACAACCATTCGTCTGTTGTCAGGTTTACTGGCGGCTCAGCAGTTTGATACTGAGTTGAGTGGCGATGAGTCACTGAGTAAGCGACCGATGGAGCGCGTGGCAAAACCACTGCGCTTGATGGGCGCTCAGATCGAAAGTGGAGAGGGTGGTCGCCCGCCGCTGAAAATTAAAGGTGGTAGTGACCTCAAAGCGATCAGCTACGAAATGCCGATGGCGAGTGCGCAGGTAAAGTCCTGCCTGATGCTGGCTGGACTGTATGCAGACGGTGTCACTTCCGTGACTGAGCCAGCGCCGACTCGCGACCATACGGAGCGTATGTTGCAAGGCTTTGGGTACGCTGTTGCACAGAACGGTAGTAAAGTATCCGTGACCAGTGGTGGCACTCTGACCGCCACCCAGATTGACGTCCCAGCAGATATATCTTCTGCCACGTTCTTCTTGGTCGCTGCGGCAATCACGCCAGGATCTGATCTGACGCTGGAGCATGTGGGCATCAACCCAACCCGAGTGGGCGTGTTAAACATCCTGAAACTGATGGGCGCAGACCTGGAGCTGATGAACGAACGTGAAGTGGGTGGTGAGCCGGTTGCTGACATCCATATCCGTTATGCGCCGTTGAAAGGTATTCAGGTTCCTGAAGATCAGGTACCGCTCGCCATTGATGAGTTCCCTGCACTATTTATCGCTGCGTGCTGTGCTGAAGGTGAGACTGTTGTAAGCGGTGCTGAAGAGTTGCGGGTCAAAGAAAGTGACCGTATTCAGGTGATGGTTGATGGACTGAAAGCACTGGGCGCTGATATCGAAGGTACGCCGGATGGTGCGATCATTCGAGGCGGTCAGTTGCACGGCGGAGAAGTATTTGCGCATGGCGATCACCGTATTGCAATGTCCTTCAGCATTGCAGCATTGCGTTCCAGTGGTGAGATTAAAATTAATGACTGCGCAAATGTGGCGACATCATTCCCTACATTCGTAGACCTTGCTCAGGAAGTTGGTTTGAACGTCAATGAGGGAGACAGCTGATGTCCTCTGTACACGAACAAGCTAGTGTCATCACGGTAGATGGCCCTAGTGGATCAGGCAAAGGCACGTTGTGTCAGCTGTTGGCGAAAGAGCTAGGCTGGAATTTGCTGGACAGTGGTGCGCTGTATCGATTAGTCGCACTGGCGGCTGATCATCACGGTGTAGAGTTGGATGATACTGAGGCATTAACGGTATTGGCGGAGCACTTAGATGTTCAGTTTAATGCGGTTGAAGGTTCTGATGGTATCCGTATCGTCCTTGAAGGTGAGGAAGTGACCGATACGATCCGTACGGAAAAGGTTGGAGGGGATGCGTCGGTTGTTGCCGCAATTCCTGCTGTACGTGAAGCCTTGTTGAATCGTCAGCGGGCGTTTGCGACTGAACCGGGTTTGATTGCCGACGGACGAGATATGGGAACCGTTGTTTTCCCAGATGCCCCGTTGAAAATTTACCTTGATGCCAGTGCAGAGGAACGCGCTGACCGTCGCTATAACCAGTTGATTAACAAGGGACTGGGTGCTAGTCTTCAAGCTATATTAGAGGATATAAAAGCCCGAGATGCGCGTGATATGAACCGTGCTGTAGCACCTCTAAAGCCAGCTCAAGACGCTATTGTGCTTGATTCGACTAAGCTTACGATCGATGAAGTACTCGCAGCGGTAATGGAAGAGGTGCGACACAAAGGGCTCCGTTAACCCTGATGAGATAGTGAGGATCGTACAGCTATGAACGAAAGTTTTGCAGAACTTTTCGAGGAGAGCCTACAGGATCTGGATATGGCTCCCGGTTCTATCGTGACCGGCGTGGTTGTCGCTATCGATAGTGATTTCGTGGTTGTAAACGCGAGTCTCAAATCTGAAGGAGTTATCCCTAAAGCACAGTTTTTGAACGACCAGGGTGAGCTGACGATCACTGAAGGTGATGAAGTTCAGGTAGCACTGGAAGCGGTAGAGGATGGTTTTGGATCAACCGTCCTGTCCCGCGAAAAAGCCAAACGTGCAGAAGCCTGGAAAGAACTTGAGAAAGCGTTTGAGCAGGATCAGGTTGTAACCGGACCGATCACCGGCAAGGTGCGGGGTGGTTTCACAGTTAGTATAAATACCATTCAGGCTTTCCTGCCTGGATCATTGGTTGATGTCCGCCCAACGCGTGACACAGCCCATCTTGAGGCCGGTCAGGATCTTGAGTTTAAGTTAGTTAAACTCGATGCCAAGCGGAATAACATTGTCGTTTCCCGCCGTGCCGTTCTGGAAGCCGCTTACAATATCGAACGTGAAAAACTACTTGAGCAGCTTGAAGAAGGCAGTGTCGTCAAAGGTATCGTGAAAAACCTGACCGATTACGGTGCATTCATCGATCTGGGTGGTGTGGACGGCCTTCTGCATATCACGGATATCGCCTGGAAACGCGTAAAACATCCAAGTGAAGTGCTGACGATCGGTGAAGAGATCGATATTAAGGTGTTGCGTTTCGATCGGGAACGGAGCCGCGTATCTCTTGGTCTGAAACAGCTTGCCGATGACCCCTGGACCAAGCTTCAGAAGACGTGCTCCGTTGGCAGTCGGGTTGCTGCGCGAATTACCAATCTCACAGATTATGGTTGTTTCGCCGAAATCGAATCTGGTATCGAAGGTTTAGTTCATGTTTCCGAGATGGACTGGACCAATAAAAACGTTCATCCGTCCAAAGTAGTACAGATTGGCGACGAAGTTGAGGTCATGATTCTTGATATTGACCAGGAACGTCGTCGTATCTCCCTGGGTATGAAGCAGTGTAAGCCTAACCCATGGTTGCAGTTTTCTGAGACGCATAAAAAAGGTGATCGCCTCAGCGGTAAGATTAAATCGATTACCGATTTTGGTGTGTTTATTGGGTTGGACGGCGGTATTGATGGTCTTGTGCATCTATCAGACTTGTCATGGGATGAGTCTGGCGATGTGGCTGTTAAGCGCTTTAGCAAAGGCGATGAGGTCGATGCTTTGGTTCTTTCAGTGGATCCTGAGCGGGAACGTATTGCTTTGGGACTCAAGCAATTGGCATCCGATCCGTTTGCTGAATATGTGGATCAGAATAGCAAAGGCAGTAAAGTGACCGGCATCGTCCGTGAACTGGAGAACAAACAGGCTCGAGTTGAGCTTGCTGAAGGTGTGGACGCAATATTAAAAGCATCGGATGCGAGCCGCGAAGGTCTTGACGATATAGCCAGCGCTTATAGCGTTGGGGATGAAGTGAGTGCGCTGATTACCAGCATTGATCGCCGTAACAGAGTGATCAATATTTCAGTGAAACACGCTGAAATGCATTCAGATAAAGCGGCAATGCAGTCCGTGAATCAGAAATCTGTCGATGTGTCTGGTCCGACCACCATTGGTGATCTTATCAAGGCGCAGATGAACAAGGATAAATCCTGATTCTGAGAGGAGAGCATCGCTCTCCTCTTTCATTTATAGGGCCTGTTGCCTAGGACGTCATAGCGACATAGAGAAGTGAAGCGAAAATCCAGAGGCTAGCCATGACCAAATCAGAATTGATAGAACGTTTGGTTGATCGACATGACCAGTTGTCGGTAAAGGATGTAGAATTGGCGGTGAAAGCAATGCTTGATCAGATGACTGAAGCATTGTCCCACGGTGATCGGATTGAAATCCGAGGTTTCGGTAGTTTTAGTCTACATTACCGGGCCCCGCGTGTTGGAAGGAACCCAAAGACGGGCGAGTCAGTGGAACTTGAGGCAAAGCATGTTCCACACTTTAAACCGGGCAAGGAGCTTAGAGAACAGGTAAACTCCAGCTTAGAAGAAGGCGTATAACGTTTCCCGAATGCTGTTCATAAAAGAGGTTTAGTGAAGTGCGTTGGATTAAAGGCGCAATCCTTGGATTGCTATGTCTGCTGTTTTTATTTGTGGGCGTGATGTTCACGATCAACAACACTCAGCTGGTGACAGTCGATCTGGTACTGCTCAAGCTGCCTGAAGCAAGTTTGTCGTTATGGTTAGTTGCCACGTTTATTTTGGGTGGTGTGCTGGGTATGGCGATTAGCGTTGTGAGTGTTTTACTGTTGCGTACCCGACTGCGTGCAGAACGCCGTCGTGTTACTAACGCTCAGAAGGAGTTGGACCAGCTGAGAACAGCTGGCTTAAAGAATGCCGCCTGAAGTCGACAATTACCTGCTGATTGTTCCGCTGTTTATAGCGGTTGCAGTGGGTTGGTGGTTAGGACGACGTGAGCGACAAGAGCGTAGTAAAGAGCAAAGTAAACGGTTATACAGCAATATCAGTCGGGATTATTTTACCGGGCTGGACTACTTGCTGAACGAGCGCACTGATGAGGCAATCGAAAGCTTCATCAAAGCGCTTGAAGTCAATTCTGATACTATTCCTGCCCACATAGCCTTAGCGAAACTCTTTCGCCGTAAAGGTGATGTTGATCGCGCTATTCAGATTCATCAGAACTTGCTGGCCCGTCCGGATTTGGATCGCAGTGAGTTTTTGCGTGTACAAATGGCACTTGCACGTGACTATTATGCGATCGGCCTGTTGGATCGTGCTGAGAACCTGTTGCTGGAGATTATTCGACAGCGCCCCATGCGTGAAACGTTAGTGAAAGCGCAGCGACTGCTAATCTCCCTGTATGAAAAAGAAGCGGAATGGGAAAAGGCGCTGACTGCTGCGGATCAGTTAGCGACGGATGAGCGTAAGCTGCTCAGTCGGGAATTAGCGCACTATTGTTGCGAGCTGGCTGAGGCATTGATTGCCCGACACCAGTACAAGGAGGCTCAGGGGTATCTGCGTCGTAGCGAAATCTATGATCCCAATGGTATTAGAAGCTGTTTAATTAGCGCACGTATCGCGATGGATCAGTCGCAGTGGAAGCTTGCAATAAAACATCTGAAACTGGCGGTCGATCGTGACCCGTTATTTGTATCGGAAACGCTGGATCTCTTGCGTCGTTGCTATGATCATCTGGCGGCGGAAAAGGAACTCAATGCATATTTGAAACGATGCATGGTGAACGCGCCCTCTACCAGTGTCACACTCGCGGTGGCCGAGCAGATCAAAGACGAGCAGGGGCTTTATGTTGCGGGAAGCTTTATCACGGAAGAGTTGAAAAAGCGTCCATCGGTTAAAGGCTTCAATCGCCTGATTGATATGCATATTGAGCATGGGGCGGAAAGCGCACGTGACAGTCTAAGAGTGTTGCGCGGTTTGACCGGGCAGTTAGAACTATCCAAGCCGGTGTATCGCTGTAATAATTGTGGCTTCTCTGGGAAATCCCTGTTGTGGCAGTGCCCCTCCTGTAAAAAGTGGAGTACAACGAAACCCATACAGGGCCTGGAAGGCGAGTAATAGTTAATTCTGAGAGAGCTTTAATGATCAAAGATTCCAAGCGCGTTATTGTTGCGCTCGATTACCCAAGTCAGGCTGAAGCGCTGGCAATGGCGAAACGTCTGGACCCAGCCCGCTGTCGGGTAAAAGTGGGAAAAGAGTTGTTTACCCGAAGTGGACCTGCGGTGGTCGAGGCTCTGCATGCACTGGGTTTTGAAGTCTTCCTTGATCTGAAATTCCACGACATTCCTAATACCACTGCGAAAGCGGTGCGCGCGGCTGCTGAGTTGGGCGTATGGATGGTTAATGTGCATGCAAGTGGCGGCCGCCGGATGATGGAAGCCGCGCGTAACGAGTTAGAGCAGGTGAATGGCTCTGATACGTTGTTGATCGGTGTGACAGTGTTGACCAGCATGGAACGTCAGGATCTGGCTGATATTGGTTTGGACATCGAGCCGCTGGATCAGGTCAAGCGCCTGGCCAAGCTAACAGAAGAAAGCGGACTGCATGGTATTGTGTGCTCTGCGCAAGAGGTTAAACCTCTGCGTGATGTTATCTCTCCTGATTTCCAACTGGTGACGCCGGGGATTCGTCCGGCAAATGCCGCAGTCGGTGATCAGAAGCGCATTATGACGCCGTCTCAAGCGCTGGAAGCTGGCAGTACCTATCTGGTGATTGGTCGTCCGATCACTCAGGCAGGCGAGCCGGTACAGGCATTAGCTGATATAGAAGCCGAGATCGCGCCGTTGCTCTGATCGCTGCATTCTGATAAAAAGATAAGGCTGGTTATGGATTAACCGGCCTTTTTCATGTCCCGTGTCTACATGGAGGTTTCCCTATGACACTGCTAAACCCGCTGCGGGCGTTGCTCGCGACCCTGTTGTTCTGCTTTTCCCTTTCTGTGACTGCGGCTCCGCCCGCAATTGATCTTAATACGGCGTCAGCCAAAGAAATTGCCACGACGTTATCCGGTATCGGTATGAAAAAAGCATTAGCGATTCTCGATTACCGGACGTTGAATGGCCCGTTTGTTCGGATAGATGACTTGGTTAAGGTAAAGGGAATTGGTGCGGCAACACTCAACAAAAACCGTCACCTGATGATGGTTGGCGTTGAATCGCAGGTTCAACCTAAGCAATAACGTTTAGTGCTGGTCTGGCCACAACCAGGCGGCGCCGCGAACTCCACTGGCGTCGCCGAATTTGGCAGGTACTAAACGAGTAACAACCGTATCTGAGAAAACATACTGTTGCCACAGTGCCGGTACTGCTTCATATAACGAACTTACCTTGGAAAGCCCACCTCCCAGAACAATGATCTCCGGATCAATCATGTTGATTACTGTCGCCAGGCTTTTCGCTAAGCGGCGGTAGTACTGCTGGCTCAGGGCTTGTGCCAGAGGATCACCTGTACTTACCCGTTGCCAGATTTCTTCTGAACGAAGTGTTTCACCACTCAGTTTCTGATATTGCAAGCTTAGGGCCGGACCACTCAGCCAGGTTTCTATGCAGCCTTGTCGACCGCAGTAACAGGGCGGGATAGCGGCTTCGCTGCTGCTAGGCCACGGTAGCGGGTTATGCCCCCATTCTCCGCTGATGGAGTTGGGTCCGCAAACGATCTGCTGATTGATCACCAGTCCGCCGCCGACACCCGTCCCTAAAATCACACCGAATACAGAACTGGCGCCGGCTGCAGCACCGTCAGAGGCTTCGGATAGGGAAAAGCAGTTTGCATCATTGGCGCATCGCACCGGTCGTTGCAAACGTGCGCTGAGGTCTTTATCCAGAGGTTGTCCTATCAGACAGGTGGAGTTGGCATTTTTGACCAGCCCGGTCGCTGGTGAAATGGTGCCGGGTATACCAACCCCGACCGGAGCGCGTGTGCCGAATGTCTGATCAATTTCAGACACCAGCGAAACGATTTGATTGAGTGTTGCGTGGTAATTACCCTGAGGTGTTGCTATGCGTTTCTGGAACAGGGTATCACCATGTTGATCCAGAGCGACTGCCTCAATTTTAGTGCCACCCAGATCTATACCGATACGCATCGTCTGTTATCCGTCTAAAAGCAGCCCTATAAAACAAAGGCCAGCGTTAAAGGAATCGTTATCAGACTTCCCATATTACCCAGTAATACGATGGAGGCAACTTGCTCCGGTTCTTGATTGTAACGTTCGGCAACCATGTAATTGAGCACTGCAGGCGGGAGCGCGCCAAACAGAATAAGATAACCCAGTTGTATCTCGGTGAGTTGCAGGATGGGCTGCAGGCAGAGTGCGATGATTACGCCGCTGATCGGGCAGAGCAGTGCACCGAGGATACCGATACGCCATTTGCTGAAATCGACGCTGATCATGCGCACACCCAGCGCAAAGAGCATTAATGGGATTGATACCTGGCCGAGCATGCTAATGAAGGTATTTACCGCTTCGGGTAATGGGAGATCAAATGCACTCCAAACCAGGCCGAGTATCGATGCTTGTATCATTGGGATCTTGAACAGCGATGCCGGGTGGGTGCGATGGTCAAGCAGGTATACACCGACTGAAAAATGCAGGGTGTTCTCGATGAGGAAAAGCAGTACCGCAACCGGCAGGGCTTCTTCACCGAACGCGAGTACGATCAGTGGCAAACCCAGGTTACCACTGTTACTGAACATCATTGGTGGCAAAAACGTTTTTGCTTTGACGCCAATAATGCGGCACAGCGGCCAAAGTAACAGGCCAGAACCTAATACGACTATAGCCGCACCAATTGCCAGATTCTGATAGGTGGCGAGATCAAATGACTTAGATGACAGTACGGAGAAGATCAGAGCCGGGCAAAACAGATCCATGTTGATCTGGTTTGCGGCGGCCATATCGGGTTTACGAGCGCGGCCATAAAAAAAGCCAACCGATACAATGGCTACCAGAGGAAACACCGTGAGAAAGATACGTTCTACGAGTGCTAGTGAAGTGTCTTCCATTACGGTGTGTCCTCAGGGGATCAAATTAGGCGAACTTTTTACCAGTAGGTACCACAAGTACCGGGACTTTCGCGCTTTTGACCACTTGCTGAGAGGTATGACTATGGTGACCAAAGGTATTCTCAGAGCCGATTACGATCATATCTGCGCTGATAATATTTGCTTCACGCAGGATAGAGTCGGTGTGATTACCTTCAATGACAACGTGTTCGATGTTCAGCTCGACAGGGGTCGGTAAGCTTGCCAGTTCATCTTCGCAAAATGCGGCAACACGTTCACGCATCTGGTCTTTAATCGCATTGATACCTTCATCGTGCATTTTCTTAACCAGGTCTTCATCCAGATAGTTCTGGATCAGTGCATGGCCCAGTTCGCCGATAGGCTCAACCACATGCAGCATGACGATTTTAGCGTTGAACTGGTTGGCCAGGTTTACCGCGTGACGGAAAACCGGGCGGGTGTGTTTGCCTAAGGACGTGGTGTACAGGATGGTGTTCATCGCTGGAAGTGCCATCGTTAATTCCTCTGCTGAGTATTCAGGCTGATGCAGCCTGAATACGTTGGTTTTCATCGGTGCTGGCCGTAGTGCTCAACTTGGGCTGAGACACCCGATCGACCAGATAGACAATGGATTTATAGTCGATACCGCTGTGGTGGCTGAGGCCAATTTCGCAGGTCCGGCTGGTGGAATAACCTGTTTTACATTCGCTGACACTGTCTTTGAGTGTGCGCAGCGCTGATGTATTCAATTCCGGTGTACTAAAACCTTTATCGCCGGCGAAGCCACAACAAGTGATCTGGTCTGGAATCACAACTTCGGTAGAGCAGGCATTCATAATGCGCTTCAGTTTTTCTGCTTGCCCCATGCGCGTTGCGCTACAGGTGATGTGCAGTGCAACCGGTTCATTGGTTGGTTCAAAAAGCAGACGGTCCATCAGGAACTGATCGATAAAATCGACGGTATCGAAGAGTTTGATCTGTTCACTGATGTTCTCCCGCAGTCGCAGGGTACAAGGGCTGGTATCGGAGTAGACCGGGATCTCACCGTTGTTGGTGGCCTGCATCAGAATCTGTTCGATTTCGTTGGATTTAGAATCCGCAGCGTCAAACATCCCCTTGGACTGGAACGGCATACCGCAGCACAACTTATCCATATCGTCAGGATAGATCACCTCGAAACCGGCTTTGCGCAGCAGGGCTTCGGTTTTGTCTGCCAGAGACGTACGATCCTCATCCCCCCGAGCCGGCCCCATGGTGCGACTGGCGCAACTTGGCAGATAAACCACTTTAGGTGCATCTGGGTTGGAGATCCGTTTTTTCGTATCGATCTTGGGTGCTGCGGTTGGCATGGACGGCGTCCATTGCTGTACAGCACCGCCGGTTGCCTTGCGGGCAAACCCCGTCACTGCAGACATCGCTTTGGTGCCCAAAATGGCATGCGTAGCATCGGCGACTTTAAAGGCGGCTTTAGTTGCGGTAGTGATGCCGCCGTAATGATCAGCCACCCACTGTGCCAGTTTGGTGTGATTCTCATTGTCCCGGCTGCGAATTGAACGTGTCAGGTTGCCGGTATTAATGCCAACCGGGCAAGTGGTTGAACACAAGCCACAGGCGGCACAGGTATCGGTACCCTGGTACTGATATTCTTTGCGCAAGTTAGCCAAGCGTTCGGGATCTTCTTTACTGGCTTCCAGTCGGGCAATTTCCCGCCAGATCACAATTCGCTGACGTGGACTCAAAGTCAGATCACGCGACGGGCACGTGGGTTCACAGAAGCCACATTCAATGCACTTATCCACAATTGGATCTGCAGCAGGCATTGGCTTGAGGTTTTCCAGATGAACCTGCTTATTACGGTTGAGGATAACGCCTGGGTTCAGGATCTCCTGTGGATCAAGAAGCTCCTTCAGCTCCCACATGAGAGCGTAGGCATCGGCTCCCCATTCCATTTCAACATACGGCGCCATGTTACGGCCGGTACCGTGTTCCGCTTTCAGAGAGCCGTCGTATTTACCAACAACCATCTTACCGACGTCATCCATCAGGCCTTCGTAACGCGCAAGTTCTTCTTCGTTATCAAATGCCTGAGTGAAAACAAAGTGCAGGTTACCCTCAAGGGCGTGACCAAAGATCAGTGCTTCATCGTAATGGTATTTTTCAAAAATCTGGTGTAGGTCATGTACCGCATCCGCCAGCTGCTCCACCGGGAAGGCAACATCTTCGATGATGACCGTGGTTCCGGTCATACGCACAGCACCCACTGCGGGGAACAAGCCTTTGCGAATCGCCCAGTACTTAGCGTACTCCTCGGGGTCGGTGGTGAACTCAACCGCTTTCGAGGTCTTCAGGTGAGAGATCGATGCTTTGATCTCCTCGACCTGTCCGGCCAGTAATTCTGCTTTTGAGGCACGCGTTTCAACCAGTAGAGCAGCAGCATCTTCCGGTAGGTCACGGATAAACGCAGGCATACCCTCTTTGTTCTCAATCGAGTGCAAACCGGCGCGGTCAATAAGTTCAACAGCTGAGACCGGTGTGTTTTTGAGGATTGCAACGGCTTCACAGGTGGTACGGACCGTGTCGAAGAAGATCAGTGCTGACGCTTTATCCGGGAATTCATCGACGGTCTGGTAAGTAATCTCGGACATAAAACCGAGCGTACCTTCGGAACCGATCATTAGATGCTGAAGAATCTCAATCGGATCTTCGTAGTCGACCAAGGCGTTGAGTGAATAACCCGTGGTGTTCTTCAGGCGATATTTGTGATTGATGCGCTCACGTAAAGTGTCGTTCTGGCGGGTCTGGCGCGCGAGTGCATCAAGCGCATCCAGAAGTCCTTTATGTGATGTGCGAAACGCTGCCAGCGACTGCTCACAACCGGTATCCAGTTGTGTACCGTCTGCCAGCACCAGTTTCATGCTTTTGAGTGTTCGATAGCTGTTCTGTGCCGTACCACAGCACATGCCACTGGCATTGTTTGCAGCAATTCCGCCAATTTTAGCGGCATTAATAGATGCCGGATCAGGGCCGATTTTTTTATTAAACGGCGCCAGATATTTGTTTGCGTGGCCGCCAATAACGCCGGGTTGCAACTTGATAGTGCTGGCGTCATCGCTGATTTCGTAGTTATTCCAGCCATCTCCTAACTGGATGAGTACGGAATCGGTAATTGCCTGACCGGATAGACTCGTGCCGGCTGCACGGAAAGTGACCGGAATACCGCTATCAGCGGCCAGAGTGACAATACGGGATACTTCATCAGCAGACTCTACGCGCACAACGATCTGCGGAATAAGGCGATAAAAGCTGGCATCAGTTCCATATGCCAGAGTTCTAAGTGGATCGCTGATCAGACGCGTGTCTGGAATAAACGATTTCAGTTGATCATGAAACGCCTGATACTGCTGTTTCATAGCCCATTAACCTCACCAACGCTCTTCTGCTTTTTAACAAGCAGTTATTTTTATGTTGTATTTTTATGTCGTAAAAAAGGCCACCACTACGCGGGAAGTAGGGTGGCCAAAGGTTTGGCCGTTTAGCCGTAAGCCGTAGCTGGCAGCCAAAGGACGAGTTGTGGCCAGAAAACCAGAATCAGCAAGCCAATCAGCTGAAGAATGATGAACGGGATAACGCCTTTGTAGATATCGCGCAGCTGTACGTTTGGAGGGCATACACCCTTCAGGTAGAACAGCGCGAATCCGACGGGCGGTGTTAAGAACGATGTTTGTAATGCCATCGCCACAAGCATGACGAACCACACCAGTTCCGGGTTATCCACAACGCCGTAGCCGTCGATATCCAATCCAAG
Source organism: Pontibacterium sinense (assembly GCF_015209595.1). Taxonomy (GTDB): domain Bacteria; phylum Pseudomonadota; class Gammaproteobacteria; order Pseudomonadales; family Balneatricaceae; genus Pontibacterium; species Pontibacterium sinense. The sequence goes on from NZ_JADEYS010000003.1 coordinate 192,922, forward strand.
GGCCGATATGACGGGTGCAAGTAGAGGCAAAATAATCAGCGTGATCTCGATCCAGTCAAGGAAGAAGCCCAGCAGGAAGATGACACCCAGAATAAAGAAGATGATGCCGTAAGGACCAAATGGCAGACCGGTCAGGAACGACTCAATCAGCTCATCACCGCCCAGTTCACGTAATACCAGTGCAAAACAGGTTGCGCCGATAAAGATCGCGAAGATATAGGCGGTGGTATTCATGGTACCGCCCACAACTTCTTTCAGTACCTTGAAGTTGAACTTGCGGTTGTACATTGCCAGCATGGTGGCACCAAACGCACCGACACCGGAAGCCTCGGTTGGAGTGGCAATACCTGCGAAGATAGAACCCAGCACGACGAAGATCAGTGCCAGTGTTGGCAGAACCGCTTTCATAACGTTCATGAACGCGTTCATAGTGATCGGTTTAGCGTCCGGTGGGATCGGTGCGGCGTCAGGCTTAACAATACCGGTGATCAGAATGTACAGAATGTAGAAACCACCCAGCATCAGACCTGGAAATACAGCACCCATAAACAGGTCACCAACAGACAGACCCAGTTGGTCTGCCATGATCACCAGCATGATACTTGGTGGGATCAAAATACCCAGCGTACCGGCAGATGCGATCGTACCCAATGCCAGCGGCATTGCGTAACCTTGCTTGGTCATTGATGGCAGAGACATTACAGCCAGCAGCACAACAGATGCGCCGATAATGCCGGTTGATGCCGCCAGGATAATACCGATAGCCGTTACTGTGATCGCCAGACCACCACGTACACGACCAAACAGTTCCTGCATGGATTGCATCAGGCGTTCAGCCACGCCGGATTTGTCCAGCATGATGCCCATGAAGATGAACATTGGCAGGGCCACCAATATCCAGTTATCCATGATTTTCCAAAGACGGTTCACGACCAGCCCCAGTGTGGTGTAATCCAGACCGGTCATCGTGTCCATATACATATCTGCGAGAAAGCCGATACCCGCAAAAATAACGCCGATACCGCCTAATACCCAAGCAACAGGGATACCGGTAAACAGCAGAGCGATGAACGAAAGGAACATCGCAATAACAAGAATCTCATTGATGTCCATTAAGCATCTCCTCGCATCAGCAGGGTAAAGTCACGAATCAGGCGGGAAACCATCGCTAGGGCAAGCAGAGCAAAAGAGATAGGAATCGTGCTCTTGATTAGCCAGCGCCATCCCAAGCCGGAAGGTGCGGAGGAGTGTTCGTTAATGCGCCACGAATCGGCGACAAAATCGAGACTATGGAAGAAAACAATCGCAATAAACGGCATAACCAGAATCAAAATGCCGAGGATCTCAATCACGTGCTTAGTTTTCGCACGGAAAGAGGAATAAAACAGGTCAACACGAATATGGGAATTAGTTGTTTGCGCATATGACAGGCCAAACATGACGCCCACAGCATAGAGATGCCATTGCAGCTCTTCCAACGCGATCAGTCCGCTGGCAAAACCTTTACGCAATACAACCTGAAGAATAATAACCAATACCAGCGCTACATAAGCCCAGGCAACGGTTAAGCCGATGCGCTGAATAAAGCGATCAATGCCATCGGCCAGCGGCACTGATGGAAGCTTTTCGATTTCAGTCACAGGAATACCCACCCTTTATACACAGTCTTTGTTGTTATAGCCCGTTCCCTGGGAATGCAGACGGGCCCGAAGGCCCGTCTAGCGAAGGTCACGGCTGAGATTCAGCGGTGACCTTGCAGAAGTGATATGAACTTACTTCTGAGCGCGTGGCAGGAATGCGTTTGCTTCCCACAGGTCGTAGCCTTTACGGAAGGTGCTCAGATCAGTCCATACTTTGTTGAAGAAAGGATCTGCTGCAGTTTTCTCAGCGACAACTTCATCCCACTTGGACTTGAAGGTATCCAGCATAGTCTGGTTCCAGTAACGGATTTCAACACCGTTTTCTGCTGCTTTTTCCATGACTTCAAACTGCATCGCTTCACCTTCAGCAATCGCATTGGTCATGGATGCTTTACAGGTGGTTTCTACCAGCGCCTGCTGTCCTTTGGACATCTTGCCCCACGTATCTTTGTTGATCAGCAGTTCGAAGACAGTTGCCTGCTGGTGCCAGCCAGGGAAGTAGTTGTACTTAACAATTTTGTGCAGGCCGAGACGCTGGTCGATCGCTGGCTGAGAGAACTCAGTTGCGTCGATTGCGCCTTTCTCCAGTGCGCCAAAGATTTCACCACCTGGCAGCTGAACAGTACCTACGCCCAGTTTTTCCATGACGGAAGCACCCAGACCGAAGAAGCGCATGTTCAGGCCTTTCAGATCTTCAGGTTTTTCAATTGGCTTAGAGAACCAGCCGGAGGTTTCTGGAGAGATGATCGCACAAGGCATGACTTTTACGTTGTAGCCAGCAGTGTCATACATCTCTTGATACAGGCTCATGCCGTTACCGTAGTACAGCCATGCCATGTATTCGCCTGCTTCCGGGCCAAAAGGTACAGCAGAGAACAGTGCTGCTGCTGGCATCTTGCCCTGCCAGTAACCTGCAGTGGAGTAACCGGAGTTCACCTTGCCAGAGGAAACTGCATCTAGGATTTCAGGAGGGCTGACCAGTTTGCCTGGCTCGTAAACTTTCATTTTTACTTTGCCATCGCTGACCAGTTTCAGCTGATCTGCTACCCATGCGATTGGTGTGCCCAGTGCAGGAAGGTGAGTACCGAAAGCGATAGGAGTTTTCAGCAGCAGTTTGTCAGCAGCCTGCGCAGGAGCGGAAACGCTCGCGATAGCTGCACTCATAATTGCTACGGAAATCATGGACTTAGCAAACTTTTTCATGACACATCCTCTAGATGTTTAGTTGTTTTTATTAGAGCCGTTTGGACAGAAATACTGTAAATCTATCTATTTGCTGCTAGATTGGTATTACCAATTTACCAGCTTATGGTTTTGTACTTTATTTTCTTAGGTGATCATTTGTCAATCAATTTCTCTATTATCGATCTATCTGTTGAAATTAGTGCATTACAGGAGGTTTTGGTTGAAAGTTGATCAGATATCGTTTATTCAATAGGATTGGTAATACCAATTCGTGGTGCGATTGGTGTATAACGATGACTAATAGTGTGTGTCGATTTTTTGAAAACTGTATGTGGAAGTGATTACACTATTGGTCTTACCAATGCAGTTATGGGAGTTATTTTGCATGGCATATCAACGGGTTAAGCAACCTAAAATCTCAGATGTAATCATGGAACAGCTAGAAGCCATGATTTTAGAGGGTAGCTTGAAGCCGGGGCAGCGATTGCCGCCAGAGCGGGAATTGGCAAAACAGTTTGAAGTTTCTCGTCCTTCTTTACGAGAGGCGGTACAAAAGCTGGTTGCGAAGGGGCTGTTGATCAGTCGCCAGGGGGGAGGCACGTTTGTCGCTGAGGATCTGGGTGGGTCCTTCTCTGACCCTTTGCTGGAGTTATTTCGCACGCATCCTGAAGCTCAGTACGATCTTCTTGAATTTCGTCATGCACTTGAGGGGGTTACGGCGTACTACGCTGCACTGAGAAGTACGCCTGCTGATAAAGAAGCGATTAAGCAGTGTTATTCAGATTTGGAGCACTATCACGAGACGAAGCAGTTCGATAAAGAGGTGTATGCGGATGTGGACTTCCATCTGGCGATCGCTGAGTCCACACACAATATGGTACTGCTGCATATGATGCGGGCGCTATTCAGTCTGTTGCGCCAGCACGTCTGGGATAACCTGCAAAATATTTATCCTAAAGCGGATTATCGAGAAAAGATCCATTGCCAGCACAAAGTGCTGATGGATGCGATCCTTTCCGGTGAGCCTGAAAAAGCGCGCGAAGCAGCGCATCATCATCTGGCTTATGTTGAGGATGCATTGTTGGAGGGGCAGAAGGAAAACACCCGCTTGGAGCGTGCATTGAGACGTGCAAATATCTCACCTGAGCTATAGTTGTATAAATACTACAAGAAAAGTCCGATCCCGACCTGCTGTAGACTTTTTAGTCACTATTATGTAGTATTACTACAAATATAATAACGACACAAAAAGAACGATGGCTTTGTTGCGGTGCAGCATGGTGGCTGGGCCGCACAAATTAGAGCTGTTAAGAATTTCTGCGTAAATTCCGAGTGGAGAAGGCAAAGTGCAAGATTTCATCGAAGATCTCGATCCTGTAGAAACGCAAGAGTGGCTGGAGGCCCTGGAGTCAGTTGCCAAGAATGAAGGTGACGACCGCGCGCGTTTCATCCTGAGTGAGCTGGGCAAAAAAGCCGCTGACATGGGAGTAGGCTCTCAGTCAACGCTGACAACCCCGTACCGCAACACGATCGCACCAAGAGATGAAGCCCGTATGCCGGGTGATCTGTTTATGGAGCGTCGTATCCGTTCCTTTATTCGTTGGAATGCGATGGCGATGGTTATGCGCGCCAATGACAATGATGAAGGTCTTGGCGGTCACATCTCCTCCTTCTCCTCTTCCGCAACACTCTATGATATCGGTTTCAACTACTTCTTCCGTGGTAACGATGGCGGTCAGGATGCTGACATGGTGTTCTTTCAGGGGCACATCGCACCGGGTATCTACTCACGCGCATACCTTGAAGGTCGTTTGACTGAAGAACAGATGGATAACTACCGTCGCGAAGTAGATGGTAAAGGTCTGTCTTCTTATCCTCACCCTTGGTTGATGCCTGATTTCTGGCAGTTCCCAACTGTATCCATGGGTCTGGGCCCGATTCAGGCTATCTATCAGGCACACGTTATGCGTTATTTGTCTGCGCGTAGCCTGATTAATCGTGCTGACCGTAAGGTATGGGCGTTCTTGGGTGATGGTGAGTGTGATGAGCCGGAATCTCTGGGGGCTATCTCGCTGGCAGGTCGCGAGCAGCTGGAAAACCTGGTGTTCGTTGTTAACTGTAACCTGCAGCGTCTGGACGGTCCGGTTCGTGGTAACGGCAAGATCGTACAGGAACTGGAAGGTGTATTCCGCGGTGCTGGCTGGAATGTCGTGAAATGTCTGTGGGGCCGTCACTGGGATCCACTGTTTGAGAAAGACGACAAAGGTCTGCTGCAGAAACGCATGGACGAAGTCTGTGACGGTGAGTTGCAGAACTATAAAGCTAACGGCGGTGCGTACACCCGTGAGCACTTCTTCGGTAAATACCCAGAGTTGCTGGAAATGGTCAGCGACATGTCCGATGAAGAGATCATGAATCTGAACCGTGGTGGTCACGATCCTTACAAAGTGTATGCCGCTTACCAGCAGGCAATGAATCACAAAGGTCAGCCTACCGTTATTCTGGCTCAGACTGTTAAGGGTTACGGTACCGGTAAGTCTGGCGAAGCGAAAAACGACACCCACTCTATGAAGAAGGTGGCGATGGATGATCTGAAAGACTTCCGTGATCGCTTTAACATTCCGCTGGCTGATGATCAGCTGAAAGAAGTACCGTACTACCGTCCGTCTCCGGATTCTCCGGAAATGAAGTACATGCTTGATCGTCGTGAAAAACTGGGTGGTTTCTATCCGGTACGTCGTACTGAGTTTGAAAAGCTTGAAACGCCTGCGCTGGAGGCATTCTCTAACAATCTGAAAGAGAGTGGTAAGCGTGAGATGTCGACCCAGATGTCTCTGAACCGTGTGTTGAGCACATTGGTGAAAGATAAAAACATGGGTGATCGTGTTGTGCCAATCGTGCCTGATGAAGCACGTACCTTCGGTATGGAAGGTATGTTCCGTCAGCTGGGTATCTACACCTCTGCGGGCCAGCGCTATGTGCCGCATGACTCTGATCAGATCATGTTCTACAAAGAATCTAAGACCGGCCAGATTCTGGAAGAAGGTATCAACGAATCCGGTGCATTCTGTGCGTGGTTGGCTGCAGCGACATCTTATGCCAACAACAACTGCACGATGGTGCCGTTCTACATCTTCTACTCCATGTTTGGTTTCCAGCGTGTGATGGACCTGACCTGGGCTGCAGGTGACTCTCAGGCTCGCGGTTTCCTGATCGGTGCAACATCCGGCCGTACAACGCTGAACGGTGAAGGTCTGCAGCATCAGGATGGTCACAGCCATCTGATGGCTCAGATGATTCCTAACTGTGTATCTTACGACCCAACTTACGGCTATGAGCTGACAGTTATCGTGCAGGATGGTCTGCGTCGTATGTATCAGGATCAGGAAAACGTTTTCTACTATGTGACTACACTGAATGAAAACTACTCCCACCCAGCAATGCCAACCGGTGCTGAAGAAGGCATCATCAAAGGTATGTACCTGCTGGAAGAAGGTAAGTCGGCTGAGAAGAAAGTTCAGCTGATGGGCTGTGGTTCCATTTTGCGTGAAGTACGCGAAGCAGCAACGATTCTGCGTGACGAGTACGGTATCGAAGCGGATATCTGGAGCACTACGTCGATCAACGAACTGCGCCGCGAAGCACAGGAAGTTGAGCGCTGGAATATGATGCACCCTACTGAAGCACCACGTACGTCTTATGTTGCTGAGTGTCTGGAAGGTCGTGATGGTCCTGTTATCGCGTCCACTGACTATATGCGTATGTACGCAGATCAGCTGCGTGAATACATCCCACGTAACTATAAAGTACTGGGAACCGACGGTTTTGGTCGCTCTGATACGCGCAGCAAGCTGCGTGAATTCTTCGAAGTGAACCGTCACTACGTTGTCCTGGCAGCGCTGAAAGCACTGCAGGAAGAGGGCAAGGTTGAGGCTGCTGACGTCGCCAAAGCCATGCAGAAGTTCAACATTAACCCGGAAAAACCGGCGCCGTGGACTGTTTAAGTCGACTGAACTTCTAAAGGCTAATTGGAGGATAACGAAGTGAGCAATATTGAAGACGTACTGGTTCCAGACCTGTCCGGTTCCGACGATGTAGATGTCGTTGAAATTCTGGTGAATGTTGGTGATAGCATCGAAGAAGGCGATAGCCTGTTAGCGCTGGAAACTGACAAGGCATCAATGGAAGTGCCTGCACCTAAAGGTGGTGTAGTCAAAGAAATTATTATGCAGGAAGGCAGCACTTGTAACGAAGGTGATCTGATCCTGAAGCTGGAAGTTGGCGGTGCGGCAGCAGAAGCACCGGCTCCTGCAGCAGTAGAAGAAGCGCCAGCGCCAGCTCCGGCCGCAGCGCCTGCACCAGCGGCTCCAGCTACGGCATCTGCTGTTGAAGAGGTGCGTGTACCTGATCTGTCCGGTTCCGAAGATGTGGATGTGGTTGAAGTGCTGGTGAAAGCCGGTGACAGCATCGAAGAGGGCGACAGCCTGATCGCATTGGAAACCGATAAAGCCTCCATGGAAGTGCCTGCTCCTAAGGGTGGTATCGTCCAGGAAGTCATTATGACTGAAGGCGGTACATGCAACGAAGGTGATCTGATCCTGATGCTTTCAGTGGGTGGCGCAGCGCCAGCCCCTGCTGCTGAAGCTCCGGCTCCGGCCGCTGAATCTGCTGCGCCTGCGCCGGTTGCGACTCCGGTTGCTGGCGGTGTTGAAGATGTACTGGTTCCAGACCTGTCCGGTTCTGAAGATGTTGATGTTGTAGAAGTGCTGGTGAAAGCCGGTGATAGCATCGAAGAAGGTGATGGCCTGATCGCACTGGAAACGGATAAGGCATCGATGGAAGTGCCTGCACCAAAAGCCGGTGTCGTTAAAGAAGTGATCATTGGTGAAGGTGGTACCTGTAATGAAGGTGACCTGATCCTGAAGCTGGAGGTGGCTGGTGCTCCTGCAGCGGCTCCTCAAGCGGCGGCTCCTGCTCCGGCAGCTGAGTCAGCTCCTGCGGCTGCACCGTCTAAAGCGTCTGCGCCAGCAAAAGCTGATAAGTCGGTTGATCTGGCATCGTTGGAGAAGAAGAATCGTTCGGTACACGCAGGTCCAGCGGTACGTGCGGTTGCACGTGAATTTGGTGTTGAATTGTCTCTGGTTGGCGGTACAGGTCCAAAAGGCCGTATCCTGAAAGAAGACGTTCAGGCCTACGTGAAATCTGCGCTGAAAAAACTGGCAGAAAAGCCGGCTGCGACAGTAACGGGTGGTTCTGGTATCCCGGCTATCCCTGAAGTGGACTTCAGCAAGTTTGGTGAAGTGGAAGTTGAGAAGCTATCCAAGATTGCCAAGGTCACACGCGACAACATGTCTCGCTGCTGGTTGAACATTCCACATGTGACTCAGTTTGATAAAGCTGATATCACCGAGCTGGAAGAGTTCCGTAAATCCATGAAGGATGAGGCGGCTAAGTCTGGTGTGAAACTGACGCCACTGCCATTTATGTTAAAAGCCATTGCGATTGCTTTGAAGACGTATCCGAAGTTCAACGCGTCTCTGCATGCAGACGGTGAACACATCGTTTACAAGAAGTATGTGAACATTGGTATGGCCGTTGATACTCCTAATGGACTGATGGTTCCAGTGATCAAAGATGCTGATAAGAAGAGCATCTATGAGTTGTCCAAGGAAGCTATTGAGCTGGCGGGTAAGGCGAAGGATCGTAAGCTCAAGCCTAACGAAATGCAGGGTGCGTGCTTCACCATCTCCAGCCTGGGCGGAATCGGTGGTACAGGCTTTACCCCAATCGTGAATGCGCCTGAAGTGGCTATCCTGGGTGTTTCTAAAGCGGATATCGAACCGCGTTGGAACGGTAAAGAGTTTGAACCACGTAAGATGTTGCCGTTGTGTTTGTCTTACGATCATCGCGCAATCAATGGTGGTGATGCAGGTAAATTCTTAACCTACCTGAACAGCCTGCTGAGCGACATTCGTCGTTTGGTTCTGTAAAACAGTTTTCCAATCCCTTGGCTCAGCCCTCGTTTGAGGGCTTCTTTTTTGCTGAGCGGATCCTGTTCTCAAAAGGCGGTTATCAACCGCCTTTTTCTTTTTTATCCCGAGTTGATGCTACTGGCTGCGTAAGATATAGAACGGTCAGCCAAAAGAAATCAGCTGTTGTGCTATGTTTAATTAGGCTCGCAGTACAGAGCAAAGACGTGGTTCATCGGGAGAAATACCATGGTATTGCAGCGAGTCATTTCTTATAGCCTCTTGGGGCTCTTGATCTCTTTTCTTCTATTTGCGTCAAACACACTAAAAGCTCAGGACACTGAAGTCAGATCTGTTCGGGTTTTGAATGTGGATTACTTCGGCGCTGAGCTTGAAGTTGATCTATTCCTTGCTGAAAAGGAGGAGGAAGATCCGGCCAAATACTTCTACTTACTTTTGGATGCTCAGGTCGCTAACCCACTGAAGACCAAGGTGGATATCGCTCCGGGTAATAATAAAGTCACTGTGTATATACCGCGATCTGAGCATCGGGAATTTAGCGTCACAGTCAAAGAGGTCTTGGTTCAGTTTTTTAAGGGGAATCGTCGCATCGCGGGCTCATTATTTAATAATGAGCCCTTTTATACCGAAGTTTATAGGCTGAAAATTGTCTGGCCATCTCCGCAGGATGCAACAGAGTCGATTGTAGGCAGTGTTCCTATAGGGTATGACTTCAGTGCCATTACCAGATTGCACTTAAATCGCCGTTTGCCTGAGGAGGAAGGTGTTGTCCGAGTGCTGTTGCAGAACGGCCTTCCAATTAGCCGTATCTATAAATACGAGCCATCACCAAACTTTCCTGTGCGTAAAACGATCACTTTAGCAAAAGAAATTGGGTTTGCCGCACAGCGCAAGTTGCTTTCTGTTCTGATAAAAGAGCTAGGTGATGTCGAATGGGTCAAACTTGAAGACTTGGGTGCAAATGACTTTGTATACGTTGGTAGTATGCCAGCGAGAAATAAGAAACCTCCGGCCCTTGGTAGGAAGGCGTATATAGCTCTGAGAGAGGGGATGGCCAATGAACAGGAGTTTTATAGTTACCTCAATTTTAAACAAATAGACAAGTCTGAGAGTTTTGATGCTAGGCATAAAAAAGCAGCGGAATTGTTAGATAATTCGAATAAATGGAAGCTTAAGGAGGCGAAAAAAATCCTTGATGGGCTAATTCAGAAGAACCCAAAGTATGCTCCCGCGTATGTTGAGCTGGCGCGTTATCATATGAAGTCAGATTGGCCGAAAGGATTGCTGAAGGCTGAGAAATTATTGCTCGAAGCATTAGAACTGAAGCCTGATCTGGCAGATGCTCATGTCTTGCTAGGCTATGTCTATACCAAGCAAAAGAGATTTAGCGCTGCTGTGGCTGAATACCAAAAAGCTAAGCGACTTTCTACGGATAATCTCTGGTTGTACGCTAATTGGGGGCTTAATTATCAGATGCAGGGGCAGGCTCAAGAAGCTCTTGATATGTACCTGAGCGTATTACGAACCCCTTCTCCTCGCCAAAATACAACCTATGTTCGTCGGTGGGTGTATAAATATAGCGAGTTCTTTGGTTTGCTGGTGGCGCTGGGGAAAATTCGTGAAGCGGAAGTTCATTATGATGAATTTGCGGAAAAATATCGCGAGTTTAAATGCATCTATCAGGATAAAGCGGCATTGCGTCTTTATTACACTGACAATGTAAGTGGTGCTATCAGGTCTTACTTGAAAGCAGAGAAGTACGGCTGTGAAAGGGATTCGGCAACGCTAGCGTTAGCGTACTATATGCGCTGGGCTAATCTCAGTAAGCTAAGTAATAACACTCTTGAATTGGAAGAGACTGTGCGCAAAGCAGACCTTCTGGCGCCAGAAGACGCTGTATTACTTTATGCTGCTGCTATCTCAGCAAAAACCTCTTCTTTGATTCCCGTCCTGTTAGCAAATGGAAAGAAAATAGATAGGCCTGATTCGCGGGGTATGACCGCATTGCTGTATAGCATTGCTAATCAACATATTTTCGCGACGCGCACTTTATTGCAGTCCGGTTCAAGCGTAAATCGTGCGTACGAATTTGAAGGGCGCTTTTATGCTCCGTTATTGATTGCATTGCAAACAGAAAATAAAGACATGATCCGTTTGCTGCTTGAGTTTAAAGCAGATCCATCAGTCCGGCTTCCGAATGGTTTAACCATCGAGCAATTGGCACAGCAGATGGGGATGGAGGAACTGTTGCGGCTTCTAAAACGCAACAGTTCTGTCTGAAGTGTGCGATATTTCATGGAAGGGAGCGAACATTGTTCTTCGTTGCAGTGTTTGGTCCTGCGCTATGTTGCTAACAGAGCTCTCGGTACAACTGTTTTCGGCAGCTGTAGAGTGCGAGTTGTCTTACAACCTCTTCTAGTGTTTGTTGATTGGTCGTACGAAGGTCGTCGACACAAACATCTCCATTTTCCAGCATATTGTTAAGTTCACCCGATTCGAATTTGAGTACTTCGCGACCAGAAATACTGTTCAGGACTTTCAGATAGGGGTGTGGGCAGTCCAGCCAGGCATCGATGATGTACGCCATATTTAGCTCCATAAGTGAGGGGGTATATATGGATATTAGTGATAATCATTATCATTTGCAATGAGTGGATGTGGATTTGTGTTCTGGGTCTATGTTTGTACGTATTGGCTGCGTAGCGCGACAATCTGCCGCATCGGAGTGCTTTCTTTGCTTGTTACGGCTCAGTTATGATGCACACGTATCTATCTGGGGAGAGAAATATGAAGTTTAAGCTGTTGAGTAGCGTGGCGGCATTATTGATGGGGATGGTCTTCTCAATTGTTGCGCAGGCAGGTGAAGGTCATGCAATGGCAAAAGGCGTAATGGCGCATGGCGCTTGGGTTCGTCTGGTACCGCCAGTGGCCAAGAACTCCGCTGCCTATATGGAGTTGAAGAATACCGGGGATGAGATCTTGCAGGTGGAATCCGCGTCTAGTCCAGTTGCGGAGGTTGTTGAAGTTCATCAGACCTCGATGGTGGATGGCGTGATGCGGATGTCTGAAGTAAAAGGCCTGCAGGTACCGGTAGATGGTAATGTGCAGCTTAAACCCGGCGGCTATCATATTATGCTAATTAAGCTAAAGTCTCCGCTGAAAAAGGATCAGGCCGTTCCTTTGACACTTAAATTTACAACGGGCCAGGTGCTGACTGTGAACGCTCGTGTGAAAGCGATGCAGGGCAAGATGGCGCATCAGCATAAGCACTAATCATTCAAAGGTGTTGGTCAGTCAACTGGCCAGCACACCTTTCCGGGATGTCCGCTCTGAGATCCCAGTGTCATGATCAAAAACTGCTTCCTATTTACCTGTATTTTGCTCTGACTGCGGGGCTGTGCAGGTCTGTTCGACTGTCCGTATAATGCATCGCTTCTCGTGATTAGTTTTAGGATTGTCCCCGATGGAGCTGCTTGCCCCTGTACTCAAATCATTCATGTTGGTGTTTATTGCTGAATTTGGTGATAAAAGTCAGATAGTCTGCATGACGTTGGCGGCTCGATATAGGCCTTTGCCTGTAATGCTGGGGGCGATAGTTGCATTCTCGTTGCTGAACTTGCTGGGAGTGACGATTGGGGCTGTCGCAGCACGTTGGTTGCCTGAGTGGTTGGTGCTGGCCGCTGTTTGCTTACTGTTTCTATTGTTTGGCATTCAATCTCTACGTGAAAATAGTGAAGACGATGTGGATGGAAATGCCAAAAGAGTAGGTAAGCATTTGTTGTTCTCCGTAGTTTTACTGATTTTCCTGGCCGAGTTTGGTGATAAAACCCAAATTGCTGTCGCGGGATTAGCCGGTGTTGAGTCTGCGTTGGGTGTATGGATTGGGTCGACCCTTGCACTAAGTGTGACAACGTTAATGGGAGTGCTGGTGGGAAGGGCGATGCTCCGACGTGTGCCCATCCACTGGGTTCATCGGGGCGGTGGGGTGTTGTTTTTGCTATTTGCGCTGTTGGCGGCGGTTGAGTTGCTGAGCGTGCTGGCGGTCATTCCTGGTCGCTGAATTAACAATAAAGATAAACGGATGTAGGTCGGTAGGATGGTTGCAGGTTTTTTGGTTCTTCTTTGTTGTCAGTTACTGGGTGAATTGATCGTTTACGGGTTGGATATCCCGGTGCCCGGGGCTGTGGTTGGTATGGTCTTGCTGTTAATAGGGCTGATGTTACGAGGAGAAGTTGCCGGTGGGTTGCGTACAAGCTCAGAAGGCCTGCTGTCAATATTACCGATGATGCTGGTGCCAGCAGGTGTAGGCCTGATGGTGCATTTTGAATTGATCGCGGCCGGATGGGTGGCGATATTGGCTGCATTGGTCGTGAGCACCTTTGTGACGTTACTGATTGTGACGTTATTACTGAAGTGGACGCATTCATCGGCTGACAAACCCCATGCGCAGGGGGAGGTGAACGAATGAGTCTGTGGTTGGAATTCCAGGCATCTCCGTTGCTGTGGATAATTGTCACGGTTGTTGCGTTCATGGTGGCTTCCTGGATCAACCGAATTGCCAGGCGCACGCCGCTATTACATCCGGTTGTTGTTGGATTGTTGTTGATCATCGGATTGTTAAAGCTGACGGATACGTCTTACGAGACCTACAAGGATGGCGCTCAGTTTATCTCCTTCCTGTTGGGGCCTGCGGTTGTTGCCCTGGCTGTGCCATTGTATGACAACCTGGCCCGTGTGCGGTCCATGCTTGTGCCGTTACTGGTTGCCTGTACGGTCGGTGCGTTGGTGGCGGCATTAACTGCAATTGCAGTTGGTATCTGGTTGGAGTTATCGATGCAAACCTTGTTGTCGTTGGCGCCGAAATCGGTGACTACGCCTATCGCAATAGGTGTTGCGGATAAGATTGGCGGGTATCCGTCGTTAACGGCTGGACTGGTGTTAATAACTGGCGCATTAGGATGTCTGATGTCGCCGTTTGTCTGCAAAATGCTCAAGGTTGAAGATCCCGCCATTCGAGGGTTTTCACTCGGTGTCGCGGCGCACGCAATGGGTACGGCATATGCATTTGAGTACGGTGCTATCGCGGGGGCATTTGGGGGCTTGGCGATGGGTATGACCGGTACATTTACCGCCTTTATGTTGCCGCCATTGATTCGTCTTTTAGGGCTGTCCTAGCCTTTTGTTGCATTTGCTAAATAGCTATCAGATAGGTAAAGTGCGCCCCTGTTTAACAGGTAACCAATTGATAAAGTGGAACGGCGGCTATGACTCCTCTGGAGCGTTATAAGAAGGACCTGGAGCGGGACGATTTTTCTTACGACCCGGCTCAGGAAATGGCGGTTAAAAATCTGCAGCGGTTGTACGATGATCTGACTGCAGTGAAGCCACAGCCCAAGCAAGGGCTGATGAAGCGTTTATCCGGCAAGTTCAAAAAAGAGACGGTTGAGCCGATCAAGGGCCTTTATTTCTGGGGCGGCGTTGGTCGTGGTAAAACGTATCTGATGGATACCTTCTACGATAGTCTGCCATTCGAGCAGAAAATGCGTACCCACTTTCACCGGTTTATGCAGCGTGTGCACAAAGAGCTGAAAGAGCTTGATGGTACGCCAAATCCGTTGGTTGTTATTGGTAAGAAGTACTCTGAAGAGGCGCGCGTGATCTGCTTCGATGAGTTCTTTGTTTCCGATATTACCGATGCCATGATCCTGGCTGGACTGATGGAACAGCTCTTTGCAAACGGTGTATCTCTGGTTGCAACCTCTAATATTGTTCCTGATGGCCTTTATAAAGATGGGCTGCAGCGTGCACGCTTCCTGCCAGCAATCGATATGCTGAATCGATACACCGAAATTCTCAACGTGGATGGTGGGGTTGATTATCGTCTGCGCGCTCTGGAGCAGGCTGAACTCTATCACTGTCCTCTGGATGACAAAGCGGATGAAAGTTTAAACGCAAGCTTTGAAAGCTTGTCTCCAGACTTGGAAGAGGTGGTCGAGCGTGAATTGGTGGAAATAAACGGTCGTGGAATCCAGTCGCGCCGTTGCTGCGAAGATGTTGTGTGGTTTGATTTCACAGAACTATGTGAAGGTCCGCGCTCTCAGAATGATTACATTGAGCTGGCAAAGATTTACCACGCGGTGTTGGTGAGCGGTGTACCGCAGCTGGGGCGCTCCAACGATGACTCTGCACGTCGTTTTATCAATATGGTCGATGAGTTTTACGATAGTGGTGTGAAGTTGATCCTGACGGCTGAAAAGCCGATTCATGAGATCTATACGGAAGGTCGACTGGAGTTTGAGATTGAGCGTACACAGAGTCGTTTGCTGGAGATGCAGTCACACGAATATTTGGCACGCGCACACCGGGCGTAATAGCTGATTCTCAATCGGATTAAAATCTGGTCTGTGATGTAAAAAGTTCTCGATATTGGAGCGCGGGTTGTCTATAATTCGCGCTCCTTTCATTTCGGGAAAGGTAATTGTTGTTTTCAGGGCTACTGAAAACAACCAATAATTATAAGTTAGGTCGGTCGCAACGCCCATATTCTGGCGTTTTGCTACTAGCCCTAAATTAAGTAAAGGCGAAATATCAATGAAAACTTTCGTTGCTAAGCCAGCCGAAGTAAAACGCGACTGGTTTGTAATTGACGCAGAGGGTAAAACTCTGGGTCGTATGGCTACTGAAATCGCTCGTCGTCTGCGCGGCAAGCATAAAGCTGAATATACTCCTCACGTTGATACCGGTGACTACATCGTTGTAATCAATGCTGAGAAAGTAAATGTTACTGGTAACAAGCGCGACGGTAAAATCTACTACCGTCACACTGGCTACCCAGGTGGTCTGAAAGAAGCTTCTTTCCAGAAAATGATCGAAACCTTCCCAGAGCGCACTATTGAGCTGGCTGTTAAAGGCATGCTGCCAAAAGGTCCGCTGGGTCGTGCTATGTACACCAAATTGAAAGTGTACGCTGGCTCCGAACATCCGCACCAGGCTCAGCAGCCTGTAGAACTGAACGTCTAAGGGGAAGGTTGATATGTCTACTCAGTATTACGGCACAGGCCGTCGTAAAACATCTACTGCTCGCGTTTTCCTGCGTCCGGGCACTGGCAACATCGTTGTAAACGATCGTTCTTTGGATCAGTTCTTTGGTCGCGAAACTGCACGTATGATCGTGCGTCAGCCGCTGGAACTGACTGATAGCCTGGGCAAATTCGACGTATACGTTACCGTTAAAGGCGGTGGTGGTACTGGTCAGGCGGGTGCTATTCGTCACGGTATTACTCGTGCACTGATGGAGTACGATGAGACTCTGCGCCCAGCACTGCGTGAAGCAGGCTACGTTACTCGCGATGCTCGTATGGTAGAACGTAAGAAAGTGGGTCTGCGTAAAGCACGTAAGAAGCCTCAGTTCTCCAAGCGTTAATTCGCTGCGCTGTTATTGCAGCGCGAAAACAGAAAAAAACGCCTGCTTCCCTTGGGACCAGGCGTTTTTTTGTGCCCGTTTTTTGGGGCGGTGTTCAGGTCAATACTTTAATCTAATATTGTGGCCATAAGCCTAATTCACCTTGTAAGAAAGGGGTAATTTCTTTAATATCTTGGCCATTTTTAGAATCCATGTTTCCGTGGCTTTTTATACTTAGCGGCCAATAGTTTTTGCATCTGCAAAATACTTGAGGTCGAGTAGGGGAGAACATCTTAAATGAGCAATGACGGCGTGAATAAGGGTCGGCGTCGCCTCCTTCTCGGTGCTACATCCGCAGTTGGTGCGGTTGGTGCTGTAGGAGCGGCTGTCCCGTTCGTAGCTTCTTGGAATCCAAGTGCCAAGGCGAAGTCTGCGGGTGCACCTGTAAAGGTGGACATCAGCAAGCTTGAACCTGGTCAGCAGACAATCGCTAAATGGCGTGGTAAGCCAGTGTGGATTGTTCGTCGTAGTCCAGAGGCGTTGGAAAGTCTGGCCAAGCTGACCAATCTGCAGGATCCCAATTCTGAGAATGCTGCGCAGCAGCCTGCGTACATTCCAAAAACAGCGGCGCGCGCGATTCGTGAGGATATTGCTGTGCTGGTGGGTATCTGTACTCACCTGGGTTGTTCTCCGACCTACCGTCCAGAATTGGCTCCAGAAGACCTGGGTGCAGATTGGGTAGGTGGTTATTACTGCCCATGTCACGGTTCTCGATTCGATTTGTCTGGCCGTGTAATGAATAGCTCCCCGGCTCCAAGTAACCTGGTGATCCCACCTCATCACTATGAGAGTGATAATGTGATCATCGTTGGTGTAGATCAGGAGACTGCATAATGGCTGGTTACCGTAACAAAGGAAATCCAGGTCTGATGGGCTGGATTGATGATCGTTTCCCTGCAACTGCAATGTGGGAAGATCATCTGTCTAAATACTATGCACCAAAGAACTTTAACTTTTGGTACTTCTTTGGCTCTTTGGCACTGTTGGTGCTGGTTAACCAGATCCTGACGGGTGTCTGGCTGACAATGAGCTACACGCCTACTTCTGAAGGCGCATTCGCATCTATTGAATACATCATGCGTGACGTGGAATACGGTTGGTTGCTGCGATATATGCACTCTACCGGTGCGTCTGCATTCTTCGTTGTTGTATATCTGCACATGCTGCGTGGCATGATGTACGGTTCCTACCGTAAGCCGCGTGAGCTGGTTTGGATCTTCGGTATGACCATCTACCTGGCGTTGATGGCTGAAGCATTCATGGGCTACCTGCTGCCATGGGGTCAGATGTCTTACTGGGGTGCGCAGGTAATCGTATCTCTGTTCAGTGCTGTGCCTTGGGTTGGTGAAGACCTGGCTCTGTGGATTCGTGGTGACTACCTGATCTCCGGTATTACGCTGAACCGCTTCTTTGCATTGCACGTGATTGCTTTACCTATCGTATTGCTGGCGCTGGTTGTTCTGCACATCATCGCGCTGCACGAAGTAGGTTCTAACAACCCAGACGGTGTTGAAATTAAAGAGAAGAAAGACGAAAACGGTGTACCGCTCGACGGCATCCCGTTCCACCCTTACTACTCTGTTAAAGATATCGTGGGTGTTGTTGTCTTCCTGTTTGTATTCTGTGCGGTTATCTTCTTCTTCCCAGAAGGTGGCGGTTACCTGATCGAAGCACCAAACTTCGAACCTGCTAACCCGCTGAAAACGCCAGAGCACATCGCACCTGTATGGTACTTCACGCCATTCTACGCAATGCTGCGTGCTATTCCGCCAATTGCTGGCTCCCAGTTCCCGGGTGTTGTGGTAATGGGTGGTGCGATTGCAATCCTGTTTGTGTTGCCGTGGCTTGATCGTAGCCCGGTTAAATCCATTCGTTACAAAGGTGTGATCAGTAAAGTAATGCTGGTTGTGTTCTGTGTGTCCTTTGTGATTTTGGGTTACTTGGGTGTTGTGGCTTCTAACCCAGTACGTACGTTGATGGCTCAGATCTGTACTGCGCTGTACTTCGCGTACTTCTTCCTGATGCCTATTTACACCAAGATGGAAAGCACTAAACCGGTACCGGAGAGGGTTACAGGCTAATGAAAAAGTTTCTTGTTGCTATTGTAATGGCAGTGCTGCCGCTGACTGCGTCAGCTGCCGGCGGTGGTGCGCAACTGGATCACATTGAAGTTGATCCTACCAATCATGCTTCTATTCAGCGTGGTATGCAGACCTTTGTGAACTACTGCATGGGTTGTCACTCTGCTAAATATCAGCGTTTCGAGCGTACTGCAATGGATGCAGGTATGCCGAACGATCTGGTTCAGGAGCACCTGATTTTTGGTGATCAGAAAGTGGGTGAGCAGATGACTATCTCTATGTCACCTGCTGATGCGGGTAACTGGTTTGGTAACCCGCCACCGGATCTGTCTCTGGAAGCACGTTTGCGTGGTCCAGACTGGATCTACACTTACATGCGTAGCTTTTATAAAGATGAGTCCCGTCCGTACGGCGTAAACAACGTTGTCTTCAAAGATGTTGGTATGCCAAACGTGCTGGAGCATCTGCAGGGTGTTCAGGTGAACAACTGTACGCCTGAAGAGTTGCATGAAGCGCGCGGCAAAATCGATCCGCTGACAGGTCAGAGCATGAACAGCTGCATGACCACTGTTAAAAAAGGTGAGCTGTCTCCAGAGGAGTTTGACAAGGTTATTTATGACCTGACTAACTTCCTGGCGTACATCGGTGAGCCGTACAAGCAGGACTCTCAGCGTATCGGTACTTATGTACTTATCTTCCTGTTCATCTTCTTCTTCTTCGCATTTGCACTGAAGAAAGAGTACTGGCGAGATATACATTAAGAACTCTGTGGTACAATAGTCCCACGTTATTGCGCGGCCCGTCAGGGCCGCGCATTTGTTTCTAGAATAAGCTAAACATACGGAGATCAATCGATGGGCGTAGTGGCAAAGCGTTCTTCCATGACTTTTTATTCCAATGGTGAAGATCACTACAGTCATCGAGTGCGTATTGTGCTTGCTGAAAAGGGTGTTGCAGTAGAGATCCATGACTGTGATGCGAATGATCTGCCGGAAGATCTGGCTTCTTTGAACCCTTATAACAGTCTGCCAACATTGGTAGATCGTGAACTGGTTCTGTATGAGCCGAATGTAATGATGGAGTATCTGGATGAGCGTTTCCCTCATCCGCCGTTGTTGCCTGTTTATCCAGTAGCACGTGCTGAAAGTCGCTTGTATATGCACCGCATTCAGCGTGACTGGTGTGCGCTGGTCGATCAGATCCTTGCTGATCCAGAAGATTTTGACGAAGGTGAGCGATTGCGCAAAGACCTGCGAGACAGTCTTGTTGCGGTGTCTCCTATCTTCGGTGAGAAAGACTTCTTCATGAGTGAAGAGTTCTCATTGGTTGATTGCTGTCTGGCGCCGGTTCTATGGCGTTTGCCGATGCTGGGTATTGATATACCTGAAGAGCAGTGCAAGCCGCTGGTTAAGTATATGGAGCGTCTGTTCGAGCGTGAATCGTTCCAGGCAAGCCTGTCCGAAGCCGAGCGTGAGATGCGCGATTAATCAGCTGATAATGCTGTGTGGTTAACGATGTGTTAGCTACGAATATAAGGGGATGAAGGAAACTTCGTCCCTTTTTTGTTTTTGGAGTATGTATGAAACCAAGCAGACCTTATTTGTTGCGGGCGTTGTATGAGTGGATGCTCGATAATGATCTGACCCCGCATGTTGTTGTGAATGCTGAATGGGAGGATGTTGTTGTACCCACTCAGTTTGTTGAGGATGGTCAGATTGTATTGAACATTATCCCGAGTGCTGTGCGTGATTTCATAATTGGTGATGATGTTTTGAGTTTTAATGCTCGGTTCGGTGGTGTGCCAATGGATGTGTACATTCCATTGGGTGCTGTTATTGCAGTGTATGCGCGTGAAAATGCTGCAGGTATGGGATTTGGTATGGAGCCTGGGGCTGAGTTGTATGATGCGAATGAGCCGCAACCGCCTGAACCGGAAGTGACGGAGCCTCCTAAAAAGAAAGGCCCAATGCTGAAGGTCGTGAAATAAGAAACTTGGTTTTGGAAGAGAGCTAAAGCGGGTGTTCCGCTTTAGCTGATGATGCTGTATTAATCGATATACTCGAAGATTTTGACGATCTTCTCTACGCCGCCTAGCCCGCTCACAATATTGACGGCTGCGTCAGCTTCGGACTGGGTGACTAGTCCCATCAAGTACACGGTGCCATTTTCGGTAACGACTTTAATTCGATGTCCGGGTACACCTTCGTCAACCAGAAGTTGGCTTTTGGTTTTCAGTGTCAGCCAGACATCGTTGGCTCCTTTGAGTGTAGAGCTTGAGCCTGAGATATTCATCTCGTTGTGAACCCGGCGAACTTTGCGAACATTTGCAACGATTTGCTCGGCGAAGCTGCGGACCTCTTCTGATGGTGCTTGTCCGGTCAGTAATACGATGCCGTTAAAGCTGGTAACGCCCACGCTGGCGCCCTGCAGTTGTTCGCGAACTTCTAATAGATTGACGTTAGCTTTAGTTTCAATAACTTCGTCGTCAACATAGCTGCCGACGGTGCGAGAGCCGTAGTCTTCCTGAATGGGTTCTTCCCGGCCTGCGCTGATTAAGTTTGAGCAGCCGGTAAGAGGTAGTGCACAAATCAGCGCGGTGATAATAATCTTCGTGTTCATTAGAGTTCACTTCCAAAAAGTTGAAAATCAACAAGATCACACAGCGAATGCAGCACCAGCAGGTGGGCATCGTGGACCAAAATAGGGTCTTCTGCAGGTACGCAGATCTCTACTTCATCGGGGCCGAGTAAGGCGGTCATATCGCCCCCATCATTGCCGGTTAGTGCGATGACGATCATCTCACGATCATGTGCAGCCTGAATCGCCTGTACCATGCTATTGGAGCGGCCATGTGGGGAAAGAACCAGAAAAAGATCTCCCGGTTGGCCAAGTGCTCTTATTTGTTTCGCATAGACATCGCTAAAGCTGCTGTCTTCACTGATGCCGCTTAGTGTATGAGCGTCTGCATTCAGGCAGATGGCTGGCAAACCTGGGCGTTCCTGGCGGAAGCGGTTGAGCATTAGGCTGCAAAAGTGCTGGGCCAGTGATGCAGATGCGCCGTTGCCACACGTCAAAACTTTGGCTTCGGTTACCAGGCAATGTAGCAGCAATTCACCGGCGTGTGCGATCATCGGTGTGTACTGTTCGATGGTGACGGCGTTCACCTCCATCGAGTTGTGAAACTGACTGACGATACGGTCCTCAAGTTCCATTTCTTTTCCTTATACTGCTACATCAAAGTCTAAAGGCGTCTTTATACCACAGAGGCGTGGATAGTGCTTCCGTGGAGTCAAAGGCGAGCACATCAAAGCGACATTCCCGTTCTGCATATTGAGGGTTTTGCAGTAAAAAGTGCCGGGCAGCCTGGATGATCTTTTTTTGTTTCTTGGTGTTGACGCTTTCCGCCGCGCTTCCAAAGCTTTTGTGTTGGCGTAGGCGAACTTCGACAAATATCAGTGTCAGTTGTTCCTGCATGATCAGGTCTATTTCGCCAGCTCGGCAGTTGTAGTTGGTGGTCAGGGTTGTGAGGCCTGATCGTTCCAGGTGTTTGCGTGCTGAGCGTTCGGCATCCTTGCCGAGTTTGTTTCTATCCATGAATTCAGATTCCTGTCATCGGATTTACTGCTGTACGGTCCTTGGTTGTTGTAGTTGCGGGCTGCCGTTGCGGAATTTGGCCCACTGCATGTTGCGAACAACTTTTTTATTCTTATCTACCGTAAGTGAACCGGTTTCACCTTGAACAGCTGCGCCGTCGGTGGCGGCTAACTGATTCAGATAAGGGTGAATTTTGAAAGCATCAATGCCAAGTGCGTACAGTCGTCCAAATCGAGTGTCAGTATCTTGGCGTTTCTGAGCCAGAAAGCGCTTGGTATCGGATGCCGGTGCCAGTGACCATGGCATGTCGACAAACTGAATATCGTTTAGATCACGGTCTCGTTTGTCGTCAGGGTTGCCTGCAAATACGTGGGACGTCGCGTAGATGGGCAGCTTTCCAGCGTAGTGAAATGCAAGAATGGGTTTGATTTGACGGGCATCGCCAGGAAGTGCGCTCAAGAAAATAGCGTCTACGTCTTTGCGTCGGCGTTCCTCAAACTTGATTCGCTGGTTGCTCATCTTGAAGATCTGCTTGGCACGCGCTTCGCTTTTATCTGTTGCCAGTAGCGTGCTGACATCCTGAGAAAAATCTTCCTGCTTATCGAATCGGGTGCTGTCCGCAACGCGCCCACCTAAAGCGGAGAATTCTTCTTCAAATGCAGTGCGAACTCGCGTCCCCCAGTTTGTTAGAGGGACCAATGTAAGCATAATGCGGTGGCCATCTTGCCAGGCCTTGCGTGCAGCTTGGCGGGCTTCGTCCTCTGCGGCCAGGCCGAATTGGTAAATCTGGCTATAGTCAGCAGTATTGTCGTAGTTGAGTGCGAGTACCGGGATCGACATCGGTTCACTGTTGTTCAGCGCACTCACATATGGTTTTTCAAGCGGGCCGATCACCATATCAATCGACTGTTCGTGGATCAGTAATCTTAGCTGATCCGGGGAGCTAACCTGGGTGGAGTCTATAAACTGAAGCTGGGGTACAGGTTTGCCGTTTGCCTGTTCGTTGAAGTAGGCAGCCATGATGCCTTCACGAATGGCCGCTGAAGCTTTAGTGAGCTTGCCTTGCATAGGTAGAAGCACGGCGATTCGCTGGGCAATGATCGGTTCAGAGCTGACGGCTTCGCCGGCCTGTGGTGGCAATGCACGTGCCGGGTGAGATTCCCATAGGGTATTCCACTCGCTCATTGCGTAGCTGAGCTGGTCCAGTTGTGTTGCTTGCTTATGGATCAGGGCCAGTTCAAACCAGCCCTGTTCATAGTATGTGTTGCCCGTCTGTTGGCTAAGTCCGATCAATTGGGTTGGGGAAAGCGAGCGCAGGGCGGACCATATCTGATCATGGTATTGCTGCTGTAGCTGAGGATCGGGTTCGTGAGAGCTGATATCAATCAGTGCGAATGCTTCGCTGATCGGATCGTTCTGCAGGCGAAACGCCTCCGCACGAAGTTCGCCAATACGCGTGACTTGTTCAGTTGATGGGCGATAGGTCTGGTCCGACGGGAATTCCAGATAACGTAATGCTTGCTGAGGCTGTTGGGCATCCAGCGCGGCGCGAGCCCGGCTTTGAGCGACTTCATAGCGTAAAGATGGCGGCAGGAGCTCTAACTCAACATCTTTCAGGATATCGAGAGCGGCGTCCTTTCTGTCCATGCGTAGCAGTATATTAGCGGCTTGAACTCTCAAGCGGGCTGCCTGAATCGGTTGGGACTTGGCTGCTTGCTGCAGTAAATCCTCGACGGCAAGGCGAGCCTGTTCCGCAGAACTGTAAGTCTGAGTGGTTGGGCGGGTATCTGGAGCTGGGCTGGTGCTACAGCCTGCTAAAGCCACGCCGATAATGCCTGCGGCCAAAGACAGGCGCCATTGAATCGTCATATACTTCTCACCCCGGTTTTTAGGATGGAATAGCTGATGTCTGAATCTGCACTGTATGTCGTTGCCACACCCATAGGCAATTTGCAGGATATGTCGCAACGTGCCGTAGAGGTGCTGAAAAACGCTGAGGTTATTGCAGCTGAAGATACGCGGCACAGTGCCCGTTTAATGGCGCACTTTAACATTAATACGCGCTTGATTTCAGTACATGACCACAATGAAAGGCAACGAATTGATAGTATTCTGGATTTGTTGCGTGCAGGTAACAGTGTTGCCTTGATTTCGGATGCGGGTACGCCGTTGATTTCCGACCCGGGTTTCGTCGTTGTGCGTGCGGTGCGTGAAGCCGGTTTTAAAGTGGTGCCTGTACCAGGATGTGCTGCATTTGTAGCTGCGTTGAGTGCCGCAGGTTTGCCGTCAGATCGCTTTGCGTTTGAGGGGTTTCCGCCAGCGAAGCGTAATGCGCGCCAGCAATACTATCAGGAGCAGTCTTCTGAAAGCCGTACTTTGATTTTTTATGAGTCGCCGCATCGTGTGCTGGAATCACTTAAAGATATGAGTGACGCGATGGGTGCTGATCGACAGGTGGTGGTCGCGCGTGAGTTGACTAAGACATTTGAGACCATTCATTCAGCCCCATTGGCAGAGTTGATTGACTGGATGGCTGCCGATCACAATCAGCAAAAAGGTGAGTTTGTTTTGCTGGTGCATGGTAAACCGAAACCCGAGGCGGGGGTTGTGGATAACAATGTCGAGCATGTGCTGGATGTGTTGCTCGCCGAATTGCCGGTCAAGCAGGCTTCTGCGCTGGCGTCCAAAATAACCGGCGTTAAGAAAAACCTGCTTTACAAGCTGGCTTTAGAGAAGGCGGATAGCTGATCGGGCAACGCTTTGTTGAATGAGTTTTGTGGATAGTCATATTGCAGTAGCAAATCACCGGCGTTATGCGTATCCTTAGCGCCGGAGAAGTCCGCTAGACAGTCGCCGCCTTGCTTTGGCAGGGGGGAGGAAAGTCCGGGCTCCATAGGGTAAAGTGCCAGATAACGTCTGGGCGGCGAAAGTCGACGGAAAGTGCAGCAGAAAGTATACCGCCTAAGTATCTTCGGATAACGGTAAGGTTGAAAAGGTGAGGTAAGAGCTCACCGCGTGGGTGGCAACATTCCACGGCGATGGTAAACCCCACTCGGAGCAAGACCAAATAGGGATCCTTAAGGTATGGCCCATACCGGATCCGGGTAGGTCGCTTGAGGTGTATGGCGACGTACACCCTAGATGAATGACTGTCCACGACAAAACCCGGCTTATCGGCGGGCTTCTCCTTTAGTTTTATTCAGGTTTTATCTCTCTTTTTAGTGCGTTCGCACAGTGAAGTGCTTTTAACTCCTTAGTTTTCAAGGGCTTCAAATTCACACCGTTTTCACTTGTTCTCCCACTATTAAACAATCTAATAATTGCCTGATTTTACGCGGGTTTCCGGTCGATGGCCGCCTTGCATTTACTGGGGTTAATTTCTATAGTGTTGTGTAGTGGGGTAAAGTGGATAAAAGTGGGAAAATTTGGTGGCTGAGTAGGCAATAGATGTTTCGTGGCGTGAATCCAATCAATCTGGACGCAAAGGGACGCATGGCGATCCCAGCGCGCTACCGTGAACAAATCACGGGGTGTTGCGATGGATGTCTGGTTGCCACTATTGATCCTGATGATCGCTGCTTACTGCTTTATCCGCTTCAGGAATGGGAAGAGATTCAGAAGAAAATCGAAGCTCTGCCGAGTTTAAATCCGGTAGCCCGTCGCCTTCAACGCTTATTGATCGGTCACGCAACAGACTTGGATATGGATGCTAATGGTCGTCTGTTGCTGCCTGCGCCGTTGCGTGAATACGCGGGGCTCGACAAGAAGATTGTGCTTCTTGGCCAAGGGCGGAAATTTGAAATATGGAGTGAGTCCCGCTGGGCGGAGACTCGCGATGAATATCTGCAGGTAGCGGAAGGCGCTGAAATGCCGGAAGAGATGCAGAGTCTGTCACTTTAAATCGGAATCATGCTGAATCATGGCGCAGGAATTTAAACATATTACGGTACTGCTCAACGAAGCTGTCGATCTGCTTGTGCAGGATCCCGACGGTTTTTACGTGGACGGTACTTTTGGCCGCGGCGGTCACACTGCGCTGGTATTGGATCGTCTCTCTGAGGGTGGTCGGGTAATGGGTATCGATAAAGACCCTCAGGCGATCGCGCATTCAAAAGAACGGTTTGGTGACGAACCTCGTTTTTCCATCGCGCACGGTAGTTTTGCCGAGATGGAACAGTTTGTAACTGACGAGGGGATGATGGGCAAGGTCGATGGCGTGCTTCTGGACTTAGGCGTTTCCTCGCCTCAGTTGGATGATCCTGATCGTGGTTTTAGCTTCTCCAACGATGGCCCGTTAGATATGCGTATGAATACGGCGGTAGGGGAAAGTGCAGCAGAATGGTTGGCTCACGCTGAAGAAAAAGAGATTGCGGATGTCATCTATCTGTACGGCGAAGAGCGTTTCTCTCGTCGTATGGCGAAAGCGATTGTTGCTGAAAGAGCAGAGTCTCCTATCGAGACAACAGGGCGATTGGCAAAAATTATTGCTGAGGCCAATCCTGCCTGGGAGAAAGGCAAGCATCCTGCGACGCGTGCCTTTCAGGGGATCAGAATTCATATAAATCGCGAGTTGGAAGATCTTGAACGCTGTCTTGATCAGGCGCTTGAAGTATTGGCCGAAGGCGGGCGCTTGGTGGTGATCAGTTTCCACTCGTTAGAAGACCGGATCGTAAAACGCTTTATCCGTAAGTACGTCAAAGGTGACGAGCACCTGCCACCGGGGATTCCTGTGACTCAGGATATGCTGAACCAGCGTCTGAAAGGGTTAGGGAAAGCGGTGAAGGCGGGTAAGCAGGAGGTGTCTGATAACCCTCGTGCGCGCAGTGCCGTCATGCGTGCAGCTTATAAGATCGCCTAAATGTTGGCGTTGCAGCGGTTCCGCAAAGTGCGTGAGCCAGACGTACAACCTGAACGGTTGTATCGTGCAGAAGAACTGATAAAGCCGGCATTGATGTTAGCGGTCGTAGTGCTGATGGTTGTTGGATCAGCATTAATGGTGATTTTTGCATCGCACGATTACCGAAAGCTGTTTCATCAACACCAGGTAACCGTGCGTGAGTACGACGAATTGCAGGTTGAATGGGGTCAGCTATTACTGGAACAGGGTGCCTGGGCTGCAAATAACCGGGTTGAGTCTCTGGTAATTAAAAAGCTGAATATGAAAGTGCCAGATCCAACGCTGATAGAGTTCGTGCGCGATGAGTGAAGAGCAGACATGCAGTCAGATTGGTAAGGGGTGGAGGCTGGCACTTGTGCTGGGGATTCTCGCTGCTATTACCTGTGGCATTGGCTTTAAGCTGATCACGTTGTATGTCGAGGATCAGGAGTTTCTGCAAAATCAGGGTAATGCCCGGAGTTTGCGCGTCATTCAGGTGCCGGCGCATCGTGGCATGATCACCGATCGCAACGGGGAGCCGATGGCGGTCAGTGCGCCGGTTGCAACCGTATGGGTTGATCCTAAGATGGCTGACCTCAAGCATGTGTCGCTAGGCAAAGTTGCCCGCCATTTAGGTACGAGTCGAGACCGCTTGGTGAAGAAGGTTTCAGCTAAACGTTCGAAGCGTTTCATGTATCTGAAGCGTCAGGTTGAACCTCAGGTTGCAGAGCGCATTCGAGAGCTAAAAGTGCCTGGGATACATGTTGAGCGTGACTACAAGCGGTTTTACCCGTCGGGCGAAGTGGCGAGTCATCTGCTTGGCTTTACCAATCGTGATGGTAAAGGGCAGGAAGGCCTGGAACTGTCCTATGAAAAAGCGCTGCATTCTGAGCCCGGTAAGCAACTGGTATTGAAGGACTTGCTGGGACGTACCGTCAAACATATCCGTTCTGAAAGTGCTGCAGAGCAAGGGCAGTCACTTCAGCTGAGCATCGATATGCGACTGCAGTACCTAGCGTATCGTGAGCTTAAAGCTGCGGTAACCGCCCATCGTGCCGATGCGGCATCGCTGGTGATGTTGGATGCAAAAACCGGTGAAGTATTAGCGATGGCGAATTATCCATCCTATAACCCGAATAATCCGGCAGATCGTGTTTCGTCCACCATTCGTAATCGGGCGGTAACCGATCTGTTTGAACCCGGTTCAACCATGAAACCCATGACCGTTGCTGCTGCGCTGATGAGCGGGAAGTATGGTATGCGCAGTGTGATTGATACAACACCCGGTCATATGCGCCTGAAAGGAAAAACGATTCGGGATCATCGCAATTATGGTGAGCTGGATATTACCGGCATTATTACAAAATCGAGCAATGTGGGATCGGTGAAGTTAGCACTGAGCCTGGAGCCGGGTAGCTTACATAATTTATTGCAGAACATCGGTATCGGTCATGCCACAGGCATCGGTTTTCCGGGGGAACGTTCCGGGCGCCTGCCTTACTTAGCGGATAGCCAAGTCTTGCAGCGTGCGACACTGTCTTATGGCTATGGCTTGTCTGTCACACCACTGCAGTTGGCGCAATCTTATCTGCCGTTAGCGAATGACGGTGTCATGACGCCCGTTAGCTTGTTGCGTACCGAAAAACCGTTGCCACCGGTACGTGTTATGCCGGCACCGATCGCGCGCTCGATCAGGGGCATGATGGAAACGGTTATCAGTATTAAAGGTACGGGTCGCCAGGCGGCCATTCCGGGTTACAGGGTTGCAGGTAAGACCGGTACGGTGCACAAAGTTGGAAATAACGGTTATATCGACGACCAGTATATCTCTATTTTTGCGGGTATTGCGCCGGCCAGTAATCCCGAGGTGGTTACCGTTGTGATGGTTGATAATCCGAGAGGACAGGAGCACTACGGTGGAGAGGTTGCGGCACCGATTTTTTCCCGCACGGTGGGTGGAACGCTGCGTATGCTGAATATCCCACCGGATAATCTGCTACGTCCTGAGCAGCAGGTTGTAAAACGCTAATGACTATTCGAAGCAGATCATTGGTGGAGTTGTTACCGGAGCTTGTTGATTCGGAAGCCGGTGCATGTGTCGTGACGGGTATCAGTCAGGACAGTCGGCAAATCGCAGCAGGGGATCTGTTCTGCGCACGCGCTGGTGGACAGTATAAAGGTATCGACTTTGTTGAAGATGCCGTCGAAAAAGGCGCGGCTGCGGTACTGATCGATAGCTCAGAGCAGTGGGTTGAATCAAGCTCTGTACCTGTTATCGCTGTAGAACACTTAGCACAGCGATTAAGTGGCATTGCGGGACGTTTTTATGGTGAACCGTCGTCAGCAATAAAGATGGTTGGGATCACTGGCACCAATGGCAAAACATCCTGCAGTCATTTTTTAGCGCAGTCGCTCAACCACTTAGGGTTGCGTACTGCCATTATCGGTACTGTCGGCAATGGCTTTCCAGATGCGTTGCAAAGTGCAACTCATACCACACCAGACGCCGTTGGATTGCAGCGTTTGTTAGCTGAGTTTGTGCAGCAAGGCGCTGATGCGGTGGTGATGGAAGTATCGAGTCACGCGTTGGACCAGTATCGTGTGGCAGGCCTGTCGTTTAATGTGGCTGCGTTTACTAATTTGAGTCGTGATCATCTGGATTATCACGGTTCCATGGATGAATACGGCGCTGCCAAAGCGCGTTTGTTTCATGACCTGGCACCGACGCATGTGGTTATTAACGCGGACGATGCATTTGGTCGGGTGTTATTGGAAGGGTTCGCTGCAGACGCTTCTGTGTTGGGGTTTGGCGAAGAGGCAGGTGAATTACGCGCTGTTAATGTATGCCTTCAGAAAAGCGGTATTGGAGCGCAGCTTAATACACCGTGGGGTGATATTGCGCTAAATACACAGGTTGTGGGCCAGTTTAACGTATCCAACTTACTGTTAACGACGGCAGTGCTTGGCGTCATGGGGTTTGATGCAGAAAAAATCCAACAACAATTGACGGCATTAACACCAGTGCCGGGGCGCATGCAGTGTCTGGGTGACGATACGCAGCCATTGGTGGTTGTTGACTATGCTCACACGCCGGATGCTTTGGAAAAGGCTTTGAATGCGTCGCGTCAGCACACGCCCGGTCGTTTGATCTGTGTATTTGGCTGTGGGGGTGACCGCGACACCGGTAAGCGACCGGAAATGGGACGTATCGCTGCGCGGTTGGCTGATGTTGTATACGTGACCAGCGACAATCCGCGGACCGAAGATCCCCAGCAGATTATCGATATGATCTTGCCAGGCTGTGACGCAGGGAAACCCGTGACCGCTGTGATCGATCGGGAACAGGCCATTCGTGATGCAGTGTTGGTGGCAGGAAAAGATGATGTAGTGCTGGTGGCGGGAAAAGGTCACGAGGACTACCAGGAAATAATGGGGCAGCGCCAGCCATTTGATGACGTGCAGGTGGCGAAGGCAGCTTTACAGGAGTGGCGGGCATGATTGGTGAATGGCGATTGAGCGATCTACAGGCTGCGTTGGGTGGTGAACTACCGACGGGCGATATGTCGTTTAATGGCGTGAGTACAGATACCCGTACAATCGTGCCGGGGAATCTGTTTCTCGCACTAAAAGGGCCCAACTTCGACGGTCATCGTTTTGTAGAGCAGGCACTGAGTAAAGGTGCAGTTGCAGCCGTTGTGAGTGATCGTCAGGGCGATGATATACCACAGTGGTTGGTGGGTGATACGCATGCAGCGCTGGGTCAGATCGCGAAACTCAATCGTCAGCGTTTTGACAATACCGTATTCACCGTGACCGGTAGTGCAGGAAAAACCACAGTAAAAGAGATGCTGGCCACCATCCTGAGCCAGCAGGGTGAAGTGCTGGCGACTAAGGGTAATCTGAACAATGATATCGGCGCACCGCTGACTCTTTTGTCCCTTGAACGTCAGCATCAATACGGCGTGATTGAATTAGGTGCTAGCGCAGAGAAAGAGATCGACTACACCGTTCGACTGTCACTACCGGATGTGGCGATTCTGACCAATGCGATGGGGGCTCACCTCGAAGGTTTTGGTTCCTTGCAAGGGGTGGTGCGTGCCAAAGGTGAGATATTCGACGGATTGTCAGACGATGGCTGGGCCATTATCAACCGTGATGATCCTCACTGTGAGGCGTGGCTTGATAAAACAGAGGGGCGTAACCGGCTGACCTTTGGTGTCGAAAACAGCGCTGCAGATGTTATTGCGACCCACCTGAGTATTGCGGAGAACGGTTGTTATCGTTTTCAGCTGAATTATTCAGGTCAAAGCGTAACCCTCTCATTGGGCGTGATGGGTAAGCATAATGTCGCAAATGCTACAGCGGCGACTGCTGCCATAATAGCCGCCGGTTTACCGCTCGAGTTGGCGGTAGAAGGTTTGAAAAAATTTACACCAGTTAAAGGCCGTATGTGTCCAATGGCGGGCACACATGGTTCGACTGTCATTGATGACAGTTATAACGCAAATCCCGGTTCAGTGAAGGCGGCAATTGATCTGCTGACCTCACTGCCCGGAAAACATCTGCTCTTGCTGGGCGATATGGCTGAACTTGGAAAAGATGAAGCCGAGCAGCATGCAGATGTTGGGAGTTACGCAGCGCAGAAGGGGACCGGCCGTCTAATGGCGGTCGGTGCGCTGTCGTTACATGCGGTGGATGCATTTAATGCCTCTGCCGGTATGCAGGGAGGGCATTTTGATACCAGGGAACAATTGGTAGATGCAGTCCGTACCTTGCAGGAACCCGGAATGACCATCTTGGTTAAAGGGTCTCGCAGTGCGGGAATGGAAAAAGTTGTCGCAGGATTGGTTGAAGGAAACCACTAAATGCTTTTACTGCTCGCGGATTATTTGTCCAATTTTTACAGTGGCTTCGCGGTATTTCAGTACCTCACGTTGAGAGGCATTCTTGGAGTACTGACGGCGCTGGTAATCTCGTTGTTACTGGGGCCTGTGCTGATAAAAAAGTTACGTGTAAAACAGATCGGACAAGCGGTACGTGATGATGGTCCTCAGTCTCACCTGAGTAAGGCCGGTACGCCAACAATGGGTGGTGCACTGATTATTCTTGCCATTGCGATCAGCACCTTCTTGTGGGGAGATATTACCAACCGCTTTGTTTTGATTACAGTGGCCGTGATGCTGATCTTTGGTGCGGTGGGATGGGTCGATGATTATCGCAAGGTGATTGAGAAGAACTCTCGCGGCTTGCCTGCTCGCTGGAAGTACCTGTGGCAATCTGTGGGAGGTGCCGGTGCCGCAATTTTTCTATATCTGACGGCTCAAACGCCTGCTGAAACTGAGCTTATCGTGCCGTTCTTTAAGGGCGTGATGGTGGATATGGGTATCTTCTTTATCGTCTTTACCTACTTTGTGATTGTGGGGAGTTCCAATGCGGTGAACCTGACGGATGGGCTGGATGGTCTGGCGATTATGCCAACCGTCATGGTCGCTGCTGCGTTGGGGGTGTTTGCATACCTGACCGGTAACGTACGTTTTGCTGATTATTTGTTGATCCCGTATATCTCGGGTGCCGGTGAGCTGATTGTTATTTGTGGTGCGATTGTTGGAGCGGGCCTTGGTTTTCTCTGGTTTAACACCTACCCAGCCCAGGTATTTATGGGCGATGTGGGTGCGCTGTCGTTGGGCGCTACCTTAGGTGTGATTGCGGTCATCGTGCGACAGGAATTGGTGCTGGTGATTATGGGCGGTGTGTTTGTCATGGAAACCGTGTCTGTCATCCTGCAAGTCGCTTCGTACAAACTGACCGGGCGGCGAATATTCCGAATGGCGCCGATTCATCATCATTTTGAGCTCAAGGGCTGGCCTGAACCACGTGTTATTGTTCGCTTCTGGATCATCACGGTGGTTTTAGTTTTGGTAGGTCTGGCCAGTCTGAAAATTCGTTAGGAGACGCTGCATGAGCTTAATCGCCAGTGACAACAGGCGAATCATAGTAGGGCTGGGCGCAACAGGTGTTTCCTGCGCCCGCCATCTGGCACGCAAAGGCGTGCCTTTCGTCGTTGTGGATACTCGTGAAAATCCGGCTGGATTAGACCAGTTTAAGGTAGAGTTTCCCTGTGTCGATGTGCACTGTGGAGAGCTGGACGCAGAGTATCTTGTGCAGGCCTCCGAACTGATCGTGAGTCCCGGTGTGGCGATCAGCCACCCTGCTATTCAGGCAGCTATCGCACAGGGCGTGCATGTCTGTGGTGATATTGATCTGTTTTGTCGTGAGATTACAGCGCCGGTTATCGCGATTACCGGCTCGAATGCAAAAAGCAGTGTCACCACGTTGGTGGGCGATATGGCTGCGGCTGCGGGCATCGATGTCGGGGTCGGTGGCAATTTGGGGTTGCCGGTCCTGGATATGCTCGCTCAGGGAGAGCAGGCACTGTATGTACTGGAGCTGTCGAGTTTTCAGTTGGAAACCTGCCATGATCTGCGTGCTAAAGTCGCGACCGTATTGAACATCAGTCCGGATCATCAGGATCGTTACCCGGATATGACCGCCTACTATCAGGCGAAGCACCGTATTTTCCGAGGCTGTCGTCAGGCAGTGATCAATCGTGATGATGCGTTGACCAGTCCGTTGTTGCCAAAAGCCGTCCTAACCACCGCTTTTCATCTGGGTAAGCCAGATCTGAATCTGTTTGGTGTGATGACTGATGGTGAAGGTGAATGGCTGGCGCTGGGGCGTGAAAAACTGTTACGCGTCTCTGAACTCAAAGTCCGTGGTCAACACAATGTGGCTAATGCTCTAGCAGCTCTCGCGCTAGGGCAGGCAGCAGATATCCCGATGGAAGCGATGCTTGCTGCATTGAAACAATTTACGGGCCTGAAACATCGCTGCCAGTGGGTTGCAGATAAAGGTGCAATCAGTTTCTTCAATGATTCTAAGGGTACTAACGTGGGTGCCACCGTGGCGGCATTGGACGGTCTGGGCCCGACTCTGGGTGATTCACGTATTGTGTTAATCGCCGGTGGTGAAGGAAAAGGGGCTGAATTTAATGACCTTAAAGCACCGTTACAACGATATGGGCGTGCGGTTGTATTAATTGGCACTGATGCGCCGCGGATCCGTGCAGCGGTTGGCAGTATTGAGGCTCAGGATGCGGCTGATATGGAAGATGCGGTTCGCACAGCAGCAGGGCTAGCACAGGCGGGAGATATTGTGCTGTTGTCGCCAGCGTGCGCCAGCTTCGACATGTTTAAGAACTTCAATGTTCGTGGTGATGCTTTTATCGCTGCGGTGGAGGCGCTTTAATGCTGACCGCATTCTGGCCATCAGAGAACAAAGTCAACACCGGGGTCCTGCCGTTTGATCCCTGGGTGGTGCTCTGTGCCAGTGCGCTGATGCTGATGGGGTTTGTGATGATCAGTTCTGCATCGATGGATGTGGCATTGGAGCGTAACGGAACCCCTTATTTTTACGTGATCCGTCAGGGCATCTTTATGGTTTTAGCCATCATTGGAGCCTGTGTTGTCTGGCGTATCCCTATTGATTTCTGGCAGCGAACAGGCCATTGGTGGATGCTGGGCGCGATTGTATTGCTGGTGGCTGTTCTGGTGCCGGGTATCGGCCGTGAAGTGAATGGCAGTAGCCGTTGGATTCCGGTAGGTCCGATCAATTTGCAGGCTTCCGAGGTCGCCAAATTTTGCATGGTGATTTATATGGGCGGCTATCTGGTGCGCCGTCTCAACGAAGTACGCACCAGTTGGAGTGGGATTGCTAAGCCGGCATTGCCATTGGGTATTTTTGTCGGATTGCTGTATTTGGAACCTGACTTTGGTGCGGCTGTTGTATTGATGGGCACGGTCATGGTGATGATCTTTCTGGGAGGCATGCGTTTCTCTCAGTTTATCTTGATCGTGTCGGGAGCCCTGGCGTTGTTGGTTGCGTTGATTGGTGCGCAACCCTACCGAATGGCCCGATTACAAACCTATCTCAACCCTTGGGATGATCCTTATGGTGCCGGGTATCAGCTAACGCAGGCACAAATTGCATTTGGCCGCGGAGATTGGTTTGGCACTGGCTTGGGTAACAGCGTACAGAAACTGTTTTATCTGCCTGAGGCACATACGGATTTCGTTTTTTCGGTATTGGCGGAAGAGCTTGGATTCATCGGTGTGGTGTTACTAATCGTGATCTACACCGTGATGGTGTACCGATTGTTTCAGATTGGACGTAAGGCCGAGAAACTAAACGAGTTTTTCATGGCCTATATCACCTACGGTTTTACCGTGATCTTTGCGGGACAAGCATTGATTAATGTGGGGGTAAACGTAGGTGCCCTGCCAACAAAAGGACTAACCCTGCCACTAGTGAGTTACGGGGGCAGTAGTTTGTTGGTGAGCTGCGCCATGTTAGCGGTGATATTACGCATTGATCTTGAGCTTAAGAAAAAACAGCTGACAGGAGATTCTCCGTCGGCTGATAAATCCAGTAAGAAAGATATAAAAGAGCAGGAGCCAGCATATGGCTAAACAACCGGTTGCGTTAATTATGGCGGGTGGTACCGGCGGACATGTTTTTCCTGCGTTGGCAACGGCACATGAATTGCAAAAGCAAGGTGTGCATGTGGAATGGCTGGGTACCCAGAAAGGGATTGAAGCACGTGTGATTCCAGACGCAGGGATCAAGTTGCACTGTATCGATGTGGCTGGATTGCGGGGTAAAGGGCGTCTCAGTTTGTTACTTGCGCCGTTTAAAGTGTTGCTGGCAATTTGGCAGGCTTTATCGGTATTGCGAAACGTAAAACCCGATGTGGTTCTGGGGATGGGGGGATTTGCCTCAGGTCCAGGCGGGGTGGCCGCTAAGTTGCTGGGTAAACCACTGGTTATCCACGAACAGAATGCCATTGCGGGCATGACCAATAAGATTCTCTCGCGTATGGCTTGGCGGGTGTTAGAAGCCTTTGAGGACGCATTTCCAGGTGCGACAGAGACTGAAACCGTGGGGAATCCGGTCCGTGGGCCCATTTTGGGAATGAATGATCCGCGAGAGCGCTATCCGCAACGTTCGGGTAGAATTCGCCTGCTGGTGGTAGGCGGCAGTCTTGGGGCCAAAGCAATTAACGATGTGTTGCCGCACGTGCTGGCCGATCTGCCTGAAGATCAGCGCCCGGAAGTCTGGCATCAGACGGGAAAACGCACCTTTGAGGAAACGCAGGAGCGTTATCAACAGCTCGGTATTGATGCGCGTGTTGTGCCGTTTATAGAGCAGATGGATGAAGCCTATGGCTGGGCCGATTTGGTGTTGTGTAGGTCAGGCGCTTTAACCGTCAGTGAGCTGGCGATTGCGGGTGTTGCCGCGATTTTGGTTCCGTTTCCATTTGCGGTGGATGACCACCAGACTGAGAACGCCCGTTATCTGGCGCAGCTTGATGCCGCGAAACTGGTCCCGCAGCCAACGCTGACGGCGGACTATTTGAAAGAACTGTTAACAGAACAATTCAATCAGCGTGAAACGCTGCTTGATATGGCAACTAAAGCTCGCGCGTTGGGACGACCTGAAGCGGGGCAGCGAGTTGCTGAAGTATGCCTGGAGGCAATGAAACGATGAGCGATATCCGCAACCCAAGCCTGTTCGAGGTGCCAGAGATGCGCCGAATCCGTGGTATCCATTTTGTGGGTATCGGCGGCGTAGGTATGTGTGGCATCGCCGAAGTCCTGTTGAATCAGGGCTACGAAATTTCCGGGTCCGATATCAAAAACTCGGCGACAACCAACCGATTGGCTGAAGCCGGTGCCCGTATCTATATCGGTCATCGTGAAGAGAATGTAGACGCGGCTGATGTTGTTGTGGTTTCCACTGCGGTGAATGAAGAGAACCCGGAAGTGAAAGCCGCACGTGAGAAGCGTGTTCCTGTCGTGCGCCGTGCAGAGATGTTGGCGGAGCTGATGCGCTATCGTCACGGTATCGCCGTTGCCGGTACGCATGGCAAAACGACAACAACCAGCCTGGTTGCGTCGGTATTGGCAGAAGGTGGTCTGGATCCAACGTTCGTGATCGGTGGGCGCCTGAACAGTGCGGGCACGAATGCGAAACTGGGTGGTAGCCGTTACTTGGTTGCCGAAGCCGATGAAAGTGATGCGTCCTTCCTGCACCTGCAGCCGATGGTCGCGATTGTTACGAACATCGACGCCGACCATATGGAAACTTATGGCGGTGACTTTGGAAAGCTGAAGAAAACCTTTATCGACTTCCTGCATAACCTCCCGTTTTACGGTTTGGCGGTGATGTGTGTTGATGATCCTGTCGTACGGGAAGTGATGCCTGATGTCAGCCGTGCGATTGTGACCTACGGATTTTCAGAAGAAGCCGACTATCGCGCGACCGATTTGCGTCAGGAAGGCATGTACAGTCATTTCCGCGTGAGTCGCCCGGGGAACCATGATGATCTTGAAGTGACGCTGACCATGCCGGGCCGTCACAACGTATTAAATGCACTGGCATCGATTGCGGTGGCAACCGAAGAAGGTCTCGACGGCGAAGCGATCTGTGAAGCGCTGAAAAAATTCCAGGGCGTCGGTCGTCGTTTTCAGGTGTTGGGTGAGCTGCCGGTGGACGGCGGTGAGATTACACTGGTGGATGACTACGGTCACCATCCAACAGAAGTTGAAGCGGTCATCAAAGCCGTACGTGAAGGCTGGCCTGATCGCCGGTTAGTGATGATTTACCAACCCCATCGCTATACCCGTACCCGTGATCTGTACGAAGACTTTGTTAAGGTCCTGTCTGATTCGGACTTGCTACTGTTGCTTGAAGTGTATGCAGCGGGGGAAGAACCAATTCCGGGGGCCGATAGCCGGTCTATGTGCCGCAGTATTCGTCAGCGTGGCCGTATCGATCCATTGTTTGTTCAAAGTGCAGATGATGTGCACACGGTATTACGTGATGTGCTTGAACCGGGTGATCTGTTACTGACACAAGGTGCCGGGGATATTACGTCTCTGTCGCACAAATTAAAGAGCGTTTCTCTGCTGAAAGAGGAGAATAACGGATGACTACTTTCAGGGTGACTACAGAAGAGGCGCGCCAGTTTGGGCGTGTCGCGGTGATCTACGGTGGATTGTCATCGGAGCGCGTGATCTCCCTGAGAAGTGGTGCCGAAGTACTTGGCGGTCTGCAACGTGCCGGCGTTGATGTGTTTGGTATCGATTTAGGCGGAGAGCAGGGTGACCTGAATCCGCTGACTCAGCTGATGGATGCGGAGTTTGATCGGGCATTTCTGATTTTACACGGCCCCGGCGGTGAAGATGGCACCCTTCAGGGGGTGCTGGAAATGCTGGGCAAACCCTATACCGGCAGCGGTGTGGCGGCGTCTGCGTTGGGTATGGATAAAGTTCGTTGTAAGCAGTTGTGGGCTGGGGCCGGGTTACCGACACCCGCCTATGCAGTTCTGACAGAGAGTACCGACCTTACCGCTGTCGGTGAACAGTTGGGCTGGCCTATTTTTGTCAAACCCGCTCATGAAGGCTCCAGTATTGGGATTGCAAAAGTCACCAATCTCGATGAGTTAAAAAAGGCGTATCAGAATGCCGCAGAACTCGACA
Source organism: Pontibacterium sinense (assembly GCF_015209595.1). Lineage (GTDB taxonomy): Bacteria > Pseudomonadota > Gammaproteobacteria > Pseudomonadales > Balneatricaceae > Pontibacterium > Pontibacterium sinense. The sequence continues at coordinate 231,347 of NZ_JADEYS010000003.1, forward strand.
GTCTGGTATTAGCTGAACGTTGGATGAGTGGTGATGAGTTCACCGTCGGCGTTTTGAACGGTCAGGCATTGCCTGTGATTAAGCTGGAAACTTCGCACGATTTTTACGACTTCGATGCGAAATATGAATCTGACGATACCCGCTATCTGTTTGAGCACGGTTTGAACGAAACACAGGAACAGGCACTTAAACAGCTGGTGATCGATGCGTTTGATACGGCAGGTTGTGAAGGATGGGCGCGTATTGACGTGATGCAGGATGGCGAAGGTGCTTTTCAGTTATTGGAAGTGAATACCGCGCCGGGCATGACGGATCATAGTCTGGTGCCGATGGCCGCAGCGCAGCAAGGTGTGAGCTTTGAGCAACTTGTGGTTGAGATTTTAAGGCAGACGGTGCGTTGATGAATTGGTTTCGTTCACGTCAGAACGAAGAGATTGTAGAAGATGAGGACGCTGCGCAGCGGGGGGCGACTCGCGAAGCGATATCCGAAGAGGCTGAGTCTTTTGAAGCCGTGGCTGTCGATAAAGACCGGGATTGGTGGTTAAAGCCACTGTGGACGTTGACTGCATTGATGCTGTTTATTGGTGGGTTGTGGAGTCTTTACCTCCCTGTGTGGGGGTGGCTTGATAAACCGGTTGCAGCAGTAAAGGTAACCGGCCCGGTGCGTCATCTGGATAAACCTGCGCTGGCAGACAATGTCGCGTCAACGCTGGAAGCGGGGTTATTAGGTATTGATATCGCCACTGTTCGAGAGCAGGTTGTGAGCCATCCATGGGTACGTAACGCGGGTGTGATCCGTGATTGGCCCCAGACTCTGGAAATCAGAGTTGAAGAGGAGGTGCCGGTCGCACGTTGGGGCGAAGACGGTCTCCTGAATCATGAAGGCGAGATCTTCTGGCCGGAGTTGAAAAAAGAATATGTGCAGTTGCCGCGTTTAAGCGGGGCTGCTGAAGATACTGAGCAGGTGATGGCACAGTTTCACGATTTGAACCAGATGTTCAGACGGATTGGTCTGAAAGTGGTTGCACTGGATCTGGAAAAACGTGGGGCCTGGTCATTGGTGTTGGACAACGGTATTCGGGTTGTTGTGGGGCGCAGTGCTGTGAATGAGCGGCTGGAGCGTTTTCTTGACCTGTATACACGCGTTTTGTCGGCACGCGCTGAACACATTGAATTAGTAGATATTCGTTACGCAAACGGGGTTTCCGTGAAGTGGAAACCAGAAGCGAATGATGAGAATGCAGGTTGAAAGAGATGGGATCGACAACGGAAAGTAACATGATTGTCGCACTGGATATTGGCACATCAAAAGTGGTGTGTCTGGTCGCGGACGTAGGTCTGGATGGTGAAGTAGAGATCATTGGTGTTGGTAGCCATCCCTCGCGTGGTCTGAAACGTGGTGTTGTTGTCAATATTGAATCCACTGTGACCTCGATTCAGCGTGCGGTAGAAGAAGCTGAATTGATGGCGGGTTGTAAGATTCATTCGGTCACGGTCGGAATTGCAGGCAGTCACATCAATAGCCTGGGTTCTCACGGTATCGTGGCTGTGCGAGAGCGGGAAGTGGCTGATTATGATCTGGAGCGTGTTATCGATGCAGCCCAGGCTGTTGCGATCCCTGCCGATCAAAAGATCATTCACATTCTGCCTCAGGAATATGTGATTGATTCACAGGAAGGGATCAAAGAACCGCTGGGTATGTCTGGCGTGCGTCTTGAAGCCAAAGTTCATCTGGTGACTGGTGCAATCAACGCGGTGCACAACATCGAGAAGTGTATTCGTCGATGTGGTCTGGAAGTAGATAACATCGTACTGGAGCAGTTGGCTTCCAGTTACTCTGTTCTGACCGAAGACGAGAAAGAGCTGGGTGTCTGCATGGTTGATATTGGTGGGGGAACCACGGATATTGCCGTGTTTACCGCCGGCTCTATTCGCCATACATCAGTGATCCCTATTGCTGGAGACCAGGTTACCAACGACATTGCGATGGCGTTACGTACTCCGACTCAGAGTGCTGACGAGATCAAGATCAAATATGCCTGCGCCTTGGCGCAGCTGGCCGGCCCGGAAGAGCTGATTAAAGTACCGAGCGTGGGCGATCGTCCGGCTCGGGATCTGTCGCGACAGGCGCTGGCTGAGGTTGTGGAGCCGCGTTACGACGAACTGTTCACGCTGATTCAGGCTGAACTGCGTCGCAGTGGATTTGAAGATTTGGTCGCTGCGGGCATCGTTCTGACAGGTGGCACATCTAAGATGGAAGGGGCCGTAGAACTGGCGGAAGAGATCTTCCATATGCCTGTGCGTCTGGCTAATCCGAAAGGCGTGCGTGGGATGGAAGATATTCTGCGCAGTCCGATTTATGCCACAGGTATCGGTTTGTTGTTGTACGCGAAGGACAACCACGACACGGATTTTGCCGCCGCATCAACAGATGAGCCCATTGCGATCATCGAAAAAAATAAGACAGATATTCTGACTCGGATGAAATCCTGGTTTCAGGGTAACTTCTGAAGCACATATCAATGGAATTCGTGCGGTGACTGATGCAGTGTCACCGACAATGCAAGACAGAATGGATGCAGCCAGGCAGGGTGGTTGTATCAAACAGGAAGGAGAGAGTTATGTTTGAACTGGTCGATAGCATTCCGCAGAGTGCTGTGATCAAAGTGGTGGGTGTCGGTGGTGGAGGCGGAAACGCAGTCCAGCACATGGTACAAGGCTCCCTTGAAGGCGTAGAGTTTATTTGCGCTAACACTGATGCACAGGCACTGAGCAGCATGTCGGGTAATTCCGTCCTGCAAATTGGTGGAGAACTGACAAAAGGATTAGGCGCAGGTGCTAATCCGGAAATTGGTCGTCAGGCGGCATTGGAAGATCGTGATCGTATTGCCGAAGCACTGACCGGTACCGATATGGTGTTTATCACTGCGGGTATGGGTGGCGGAACCGGAACCGGGGCTGCGCCGATTGTGGCTGAGGTTGCCAAAGAGTTGGGCATCCTGACTGTCGCGGTTGTAACCACTCCGTTCCCATTTGAAGGCCGTAAACGCTTACTGCTGGCGAATGAAGGTTTACGAGAGCTGCGTGATTGCGTGGACTCCCTGATCATTATTCCAAACGCCAAACTGATGCAGGTCATGGGACGCAATTGTTCTCTGATGAATGCCTTCAATGCGGCAAACGATGTCCTGAAAGGTGCAGTACAAGGCATCTCTGATCTGATTACCCGCGGCGGTATGATCAACGTCGACTTTGCCGATGTACGCACAGTGATGGCCGAGATGGGCATGGCGATGATGGGTACCGGCGTTGGACGGGGTGAAAGTCGCGCTCTGGAAGCCGCTGAAGCTGCTATCAAAAGTCCGTTACTGGATAACGTCGACCTGAAAGGTGCCAGCGGCATTCTGGTGAATGTAACCGGTGGTGTTGACCTGAGCTTGGGTGAATTCACCGAAGTGGGTGATCTGGTGGGTGAATATGCCGACGAGAATGCAACTATTGTCGTGGGTACAGTCATCGATCCGGAACTAACTGATGAATTAAAGGTCACTGTCGTAGCAACGGGATTGGATAAGCCGAAAGAAAAGGCACCTGAAGTTAAGAAAGGGCCTAAAAAAGCGGACGGCTCTCTTGATCTTGATGAGATTGATCTGCCGACCGTTTTACGTCGCCAGCGTCAGGAAGCTCTGAACGGCGGTACGGCAAAACAGGCAGCAGCACCGAAGGAAGAGGAAAGCAAACAGCGCGGTCAAAGTGCGGATTCCTATTTGGATATCCCAACGTTCTTGCGTAAGCAAAACGACTGAGCCTCGACTGATTGCGGTTGCTGTTACAATTATAACTTTGGTATAATCGCCCGTTATCTAAAACGCGCGCAGGGTATGTTACGGCACAAAATATGATCAAACAGAGAACTCTGAAGAACAGCATCAAAGCAACGGGTATTGGTCTGCATTCAGGTCAGAAGGTATATCTGACACTGAAACCTGCGCCAGCGAATAACGGTATCGTTTTCCGTCGTGTTGATCTGGATCCTGTGGTCGATATTCAGGCTGCTGCGCATAATGTTGCTGACACTACACTGTCCACTAATTTGGGTAAAGATGGTGTGCGTGTCGCGACGGTAGAGCATTTGCTATCAGCCATGGCTGGACTGGGTATTGATAATGCCTTTGTAGAGCTGAGTGCCGAAGAAGTACCGATTATGGACGGCAGCTCTGCTCCGTTTGTATTCTTGATCCAGTCAGCGGGTATCGCTGAGCAGGATGCACCTAAGCAGTTCATCCGTATCAAGAAAGAGATCACGGTGAGCAGCGATGGTAAATCTGCTACTTTTCGTCCGTTTGATGGTTTTAAGGTAGGCTTCAAAATTGACTTCGAACACCCTGCATTCGAAGGTCGCAATATGGAAGCTGTTCTGGATTTTTCCAGCACGTCTTTTGTAAAAGAAGTTAGCCGCGCGCGCACCTTTGGCTTTATGAGTGATATCGAATACCTACGCTCTCAGAACCTTGTTCTGGGTGGTAGTTTTGATAACGCCATTGTTGTTGATGACTACCGAATTCTGAATGAAGACGGTCTGCGTTATGACGACGAGTTTGTAAAACATAAAGTATTGGATGCGGTAGGTGACCTTTACCTGTTGGGCAAAAGTCTGATTGGTGAGTTCTTTGGTTATAAATCCGGTCATTATCTGAACAACATGTTGCTGCGAGAACTGTTGGCCAATGAAGATGCGTATGAAATGGTGACCTTCGAAGACGAAGAAGCCGCTTCTCCGATCTCCTATCAGAAGCCGGTTGTTGCGAACTAACTAAAACACGTTAGTTGCACAGACTCTCCTTTATAAAAGCCGAACCTCAGTGTTCGGCTTTTTTGTGCCTTTTTTGTTAGATCTATCAACAAAACGCCTGATCCCACCTCGAACCATTGCATGGGTATTGACTAAAGTCGTGCATGGATCGAAATAATTGTCCCTTTAGATTCGAAACCACGCCCCAATAGAGTTAGAATGTTCCGTTAATTTGCCGGATATAATGGCCGGAAACCTTTGATTAGACAGGTTGAAAACTCAAAACATGCTGACCTCACTGTTCAAGAAAGTATTTGGAAGTAAGAACGATCGAGAACTCAAGCGCATGGGCCGTACGGTCAAACAGATCAATGCGCTGGAAGCCGATCTGGAACAGCTCTCAGATGAGGCGCTGAAAGCTAAAACCGACGAATTTCGTCAGCGGTTAGCAGAGGGATCTAATCTTGATCAGCTGTTACCTGAAGCATTTGCTGTAGTACGTGAAGCGTCCCGCCGTGTCATGGGCATGCGCCACTTTGACGTGCAGATGATCGGTGGTATGACTCTGAACGAAGGTAAAGTGGCTGAGATGCGCACCGGTGAAGGTAAAACACTGGTTGCGACCTTACCTGTGTATCTGAATGCACTGGCGGGCGAAGGCGTTCACGTTGTTACGGTGAACGACTATCTGGCAAGCCGAGATGCCGAGTGGATGCGTCCGCTGTATGAATCTCTGGGTATGACGGTTGGGGTTATCCTCTCCGGTCAGGATTCAGAGACTAAACGTGCGGCCTATGCGTCGGATATCACTTACGGTACCAACAACGAATTTGGCTTCGATTACCTGCGCGACAACATGGCCTTCAGTGCGGAAGAAAAAGCACAGCGTGCCTTTAACTTTGCGGTAGTCGATGAAGTTGACTCCATCCTGATCGATGAAGCCCGTACCCCGCTGATCATCTCCGGACCTGCAGAAGACAGCTCCGCCATGTACATGCAGATCAACACCCTGATCCCAAAACTTGAACAGTTTGATGGTGAGATCGATCCTAAGGATGATACTCAGGTTATCGACGAGCACTTTGTGGTTGATGAGAAAAACCGCACCGTTGAGCTGACCGAAGCCGGTCATAGCTTCGTTGAAGAACTGTTGACCGAGATGGAGCTGCTGGGCGAAGGCGAAAGCTTGTATGCACCGCAGAATCTGAGCCTGCTACACCATGTTTTGGCCGGGTTGCGTGCACACAACCTGTTCCAGCGCGATAAAGATTACATCGTGCAGGACAACCAGGTTGTCATTGTTGATGAGCACACCGGTCGTATCATGCCGGGACGCCGCTGGTCAGAAGGTCTGCATCAGGCTGTAGAGGCGAAAGAGGGCGTAGCGGTTCAGCAGGAAAGTCAGACGCTGGCATCAACCACTTTCCAGAACTATTTCCGTTTGTATAACAAGCTGTCAGGTATGACCGGTACAGCTGATACGGAAGCGTTCGAGTTACGCCAGATCTACGGTTTGGATGTAATCGTGATTCCAACGAACCGTGCGGTTTCACGTAAGGATATGAACGATCAGGTCTTCCTGACCATGGAAGAAAAATACGAAGCGATTATTGAAGAGATTCGCCGCACACAGGAACAGAAACGTCCTGTGCTGGTGGGTACCGCATCGGTTGAGTCTTCTGAACTGATCTCAGCGTGGTTGAAGAAACAAGATATCCAGCACAACGTACTGAACGCTAAAAACCACGGACGTGAAGCGGAAATTATTTCCGATGCGGGTCGTCCGGGTGCGGTAACGATTGCGACTAACATGGCCGGTCGTGGTACGGATATTGTGTTGGGTGGCAAGCTGGAATCTGATCTGGAAGCACTGAACGATCCAACCGAAGCGCAGATCGAAGAGACTAAAGCTGAGTGGCAGAAACGTCACGATGCGGTGCTGGAAGCCGGCGGTTTGCATATTGTGGGTACAGAGCGTCACGAATCCCGCCGTATCGATAACCAGCTGCGTGGTCGTGCAGGTCGTCAGGGTGACGCGGGTTCTTCCCGCTTCTTCCTGTCGCTGGAAGATGACCTGATGCGTATCTTCGCATCTGATCGTGTGCGTCAGTTGATGCAGGCGCTGGGTATGGAGCGCGGCGAAGCGATTGAGCACAAGATGGTCAGCAACGCCATCGAAAAAGCGCAGCGTAAGGTGGAAGGTCGTAACTTCGATATTCGTAAAGCGCTGTTGGAATATGATGATGTTGCCAACGATCAGCGTACCGTGATTTACGGCCAGCGTAATGAGTTGATGGCGGTTGATGATATCTCTGAAACCGTGTCGGCTGTGCGTGATGAAGTGCTCGAAAACACCATCGATGGCTTTATTCCACCGCAAAGTCTGGAAGAGCAGTGGGATGTTCCTGGGCTTGAGAAGGCACTGGAAAGCGATTTTGCCGTGAAGCTGCCGCTTGAAAAGTGGTTGGACGAAGATGACAACCTGCATGAAGAGACTCTGCGTCAGAAGATCTCCGAATCTGTGTTGGAGGCTTACCAGTCGAAGGAGACTCAGGTCGGCGCGGAAACCATGCGTATGTTCGAGAAACAGGTGATGCTGCAGGTGCTGGATACCTTGTGGAAAGAACATCTGCAGACAATGGATCACCTGCGTCAGGGTATTCACCTGCGTGGTTATGCACAGAAAAACCCTAAGCAGGAATACAAGCGTGAAGCGTTCCAGCTGTTCCAGGAGCTGCTGGATAATATCAAGCAGGACGTTATCCGTATCCTGAGCCACGTTCAGGTTCGTCAGCCTGAAGAAGTAGAAGCGATGGAACAGCAGCGTCGCGAGCAGGCTGAGCGTCAGCAGATGAACTACCAGCATGATGAAACATCGGCGATGGGTGGACAGGGAGATGCTGAGCAGCGCGAAGAGGCACAAGTCGCAGAAGGTTCAGAACAGCCGTTTACCCGTGACACGCCAAAGGTGGGTCGCAATGAGCCATGCCCATGTGGTTCCGGTAAAAAGTACAAGCAGTGCCACGGCAAGCTGGTATAACTTAAACGCAATACAAGCAGGGGTGTGAAGACTACCCCCCTGAAGTTAGAGAGCCCGGATTGGCTTATAGGCTCTCTTAACAGCAAAGCAGCTTCGGCTGCTTTCTTTGTCTTTATTTACGGAGATATCGAAATGGCAGTAGGACCGGATACCCTTCCTGAATTTTACCCGGTTGCAGGTTTTAAACTGGGAACGACATCTGCAGGCATTAAAACACCTGGCCGCCAGGATCTGGTGTTGATGGAAGTGCCTGAGGAAGCATCTGTAGCGGGTGTATTTACCAAAAACGCATTTTGTGCGGCACCTGTGCAGATCTGTAAGCGCCACATGGAATTGAAAACTGCCCGATATCTGATCGTTAACACCGGTAATGCGAATGCAGGTACAGGCCAGGAAGGTTGGGATGATGGTGCGCTGACCTGCAAAACCGTGGCCGATCTGATGGGGGTGACCGATGCAGAGGTCCTGCCATTTTCTACCGGTGTGATCGGAGAAAAACTGCCCGTTGAGAAGATTGTTGCTGCGCTGCCTGCGGCGAAAGAAGCACTGATCGAGACGGGTTGGGAAGCTGCGGCTTCCGGTATTCTGACTACGGACACTCGGCCGAAAGGTGCCAGTGAACAGTTTACCTACAACGGACAGACGATCACCGTAACCGGCATCTCAAAAGGCTCTGGTATGATCATGCCGAACATGGCGACCATGCTGGGCTACGTTGCCACCGATGCTGAGGTTGATCAGACATTGTTACAGTCTTTGCTGACTGCATCGACGGATCAGTCCTTTAACCGCATCACCGTGGACAGTGACACGTCAACCAACGATTCCTGCATACTGGTTGCAACCGGTGCATCAGGTGTAAAGGTTGACGCTGAAGACGCGGCGCTTCTGGCTCAGTTTACTGAGGTATTGAACCGTGTCATGCGCGATCTGGCTCATGCGATTGTGCGTGACGGAGAAGGCGCAACCAAGTTCGTGACAGTTCAGGTGGACAGCGCTGCGAGTCAGCAGGAAGCATTGGCGGTAGCCTATGACATCGCTCACTCCCCGCTGGTAAAAACCGCACTGTATGCGTCTGACCCTAACTGGGGACGTATTCTGGCGGTCGTTGGGCGCGCGGGTGTAGAAAACCTGGATCTGGATGCTTTGCAGATCTATCTGGGCGATGTGTGTATCGTTGAGAACGGTGGCCGTGCGGCGAGCTATACCGAAGACGCGGGTCAGGCGGTGATGGATCAGGAAGAGATTGGTATCCGTGTCGTACTGAACCGTGGTGATGTTACGGAGACTGTCTGGACAACAGATTTGTCCCAGGAATATGTCAGCATCAACGCCGATTACCGTTCCTGATATGACCAAGCTGATTCACGTTGCTGCTGCTGTCATTCTGAATGCGCAAGGGCAGGTACTGTTGGCGCGCCGTCCTGTGGATAAACATCAGGGCGGCCTCTGGGAGTTTCCTGGGGGAAAAGTCGAGCCGAACGAACCGGTCGTGGATGCACTGGCGCGTGAACTGGATGAAGAGTTAGGCATTCAGATCAGCGCTGCGCGTCCATTAATTCAAGTTCCGCATCATTACCCGGATAAATCGGTGTTGCTGGATGTGTATGAAGTGGATGCCTTCGAAGGTACACCTTACGGTCGTGAAGGTCAGCCGGTTGAGTGGGTTGAGCGTTCAGCCTTGGCCGATTACGCATTTCCTGCAGCAAATACGCCGATTGTCGCGGCAGCCTTGCTGCCGTCACGATTGATGATTACCGGTGCGGCAGCAAATCCTGTCGAATATTTGGATAATCTGGAACAGGGTATCAAGCGTGGTGCTGAAGGAGTGATGTTGCGTGCAAAGCAGCTCACTGATTCTGATTTCTTACAGCTTGCTGCTCAGTTTCAGAGCGCCTGCCGGGATCGCGGCGTATTTCTGACGCTGAACAGTTCGATAGAACTGGCAAACGAGCTCAAAGCGGATGCGTTGCATCTGAGCAGTGCACGTTTGTTGGCGTTGGAATCACGAGACCAGTTCAGTGGTCGTTGGCTCAGTGCCTCCTGTCATAGCGCAGAAGAGCTGGCCAAAGCAGAGGCGCTGGGGCTGGATTACGTCACGTTATCCCCGGTGGCTGCGACCCGTTCGCATCCTGATACACCTCCGATGGGATGGAATACGTTTCAGCGTTTAGTCGCAGAGGTGACTCTGCCGGTTTATGCGTTGGGAGGAATGGAAGAGAGCACCCTGCCACAGGCATGGGATGCCGGTGCGCAGGGCGTTGCAGCGATCAGTGCATGGTGGGGGTAGCTTCACGTGCACCGGGTTCATCTCCGGTGCTGTAGTCGTTCTCATCCTGACTGCTGCTGGCAGCAATTTGGTACTCTTCATTGGCCCATGAGCCAAGGTCGATCAATCGGCAGCGTTCGCTGCAGAAGGGGCGAAATGCATTGTTTTCGCTCCATTCTGCTTTCTCACCACAGTGCGGACAGTCGATTAACTTCTTACTCATATCTTTACTCTATTTCTGAATTAGCGAGCGCGACCAGCGCCTGATGCAGGCTGGCGACATTCGCATCCAGCTTGCTTTGATCACCGCTATTATCGAAAACGGTGTCGGCGCGTTCCAGGCGTTCTTCACGTGGCATCTGTGCGGCGATAATCGCACGTACCTGATCTTCTGAAGTGTTATCACGTGCGGCGGTGCGCTCAATCTGGCGTTCTTCAGGCGCATCCACCACAACCACATGATTTACCAGCAAGTGTTGATCGGTTTCCAGCAATAGAGGGGATGCCAGTACAGCGTATAAGCTTTCCAGATTTTCCAGTTTTGCCAGAATGCGATCACGGATGATCGGGTGTAGTAGTTGCTCCAACCAAACACGCTGCTTTTCATCGGCAAAAACGATTTCACGTAGTTTGGGGCGGTTGAGACAGCCGTCTTCCAGTAGGACAGCTTCGCCAAAACGTTTACCGATCGCATCCAGTGCCGGTTCTCCCGGAGCCACAACCTCGCGGGCGACAACATCGGCATCGATAATGGGGATGTTCTTTTCTGCAAGGCGCTCAGAAACAGCGCTTTTACCGCAGCCAATGCCGCCAGTCAGTCCAACTACAAACATGGTTTACACACCGATCAGTTGTAGATATTTGTGAGTGATCTCTTGCCCCCAGATCAAGCTGATCCAGCCCGCGACCGCCAGATAAGGACCAAAAGGGATCGGGTTCTGGCGCTCGTGGCGCTTCAGGACAATGAGCATTATCCCAAAAATTGCCCCAACCAGTGAAGAGAAAAGAATGATGACAGGCAATTGATCCGCACCTGCCCAGGCACCGAGTGCGGCGAGCAGTTTAAAATCACCGTATCCCATACCCTCTTTGCCTGTCAGCAACTTAAAGAGCCAATAGATCGACCACAGTGAAAGATAACCCAGCATCGCCCCGGCCACAGCCATATGCAGGCTGGTAAACATACCAAAGCTATTGACCAGTAAACCCAGCCAAAGCAGGGGTAGTGTTATGCTATCGGGTAGTAACTGGGTATCGTAATCGATCAGCGTCAGGCAGATCAGTATCCAGCTAAACAACATCACCGCCAGACTGATCTCATTGAGCCCATAGACTGATACGACGTACATGCTAATCAAAGCGGTGAACAATTCAACGCTAGGGTAGCGTGCCGAGATCGGGGTATGACACCCGTTACATTGCCCTTTTTGCATCAGGTAGCTGATCACTGGAATGTTCTCAAACCAGCGAATTTTATGTCCACATTTCGGACAGCTGGAAGCGGGAACCGACAGGTTAAAACGCTCCTGAGAGGGCTCTTTACCTTGCATCTCATCAACCTGCGCCTGCCACTCCAGCTCCATCATCTTAGGCACGCGGTAGATCACCACGTTTAAGAAGCTGCCAATCATCAAGGCAAAAAGAAATGCCACAGCCATGGCGACGACGGGATGAGAATTCAGTGTTTCAAGTAGTATCAAGGTGTTAACCCTTAAAGAGTGCGTAAAAGTGCTTAATAAAAATACTTAAATTGCTTGACCCATCTGGAAGATAGGTAAGTACATCGCGATAACTAGGCCGCCGACCAGAACACCCAAAATCACCATAATCATTGGCTCCAGCAAGCTGGACAGGTTATCCACGGCATTATCTACAGCTTCTTCGTAGTAATCAGCCACCTTGGATAACATCAGATCTAAAGATCCCGCTTCCTCACCAATGGAGATCATTTGTACCGCCATATTGGGAAATACACCGGTCATATTAATGGCGTTTTGTAGCGATTGACCGGTAGATACACCGTTCCGTATCTGCATAATCGCGTTGCGATACACTACATTACCTGCTGCGCCCGCGGCGGATTCCAGCGCATTGACCAGAGGCACACCAGCAGCAAAAGTTGTTGCGAGTGTGCGGGCAAAACGAGCGATGGCTGCATTGTGCAGAATTTTACCGATCACAGGGATTTTGAGCATGGCCCGGTCAACCGCATCTGCAAAATTTTGGGATTGGATTTTGGCTTTTTTAAATAGATAAGCACCAACGCCTACTGCCAGAAATGTGACGTGCCACCATTCCTGCGCCATCTCTGATAGTGATACAACAAACTTGGTAAATGCAGGCAGGTCGGCGCCAAAGTCTTTAAATAGAGATTCAAACATCGGCACCACTTTAACCAGCAAAATGGCCGATACGATGATGCCTACAACAATGACCGCAGTGGGGTAAGTCAGTGCTTTTTTGATCTTAGCTTTCAGGCTTTCGACTTTCTCTTTATAGGTCGCCAACCGGTCAAGCATCTGTTCCAGCGCACCCGATTGTTCACCCGCAGACACCAGATTACAGAACAGATCATCAAAGTACTGGGGAAATTTGGACAAGGCCACAGAAAAATCGACACCGCCGTTTACATCATTACGGATACTTTTAATCATATCCTTGAGTTTGTTTTTTTCCGTGCCGTTGGAGACGATTTCCAGTCCCTGTAGCAGCGGTACGCCTGCTTTCATCATAGTGGCCATCTGGCGGGTAAAAAAGGCAATATCCAGCGGTTTAATGGCTGCGTTGGCTTTGCTGAAAAAACCGATATTGCTCTCTTTACGGATCTTTTGCGGATTAATGCCCTGATTGCGAAGCAAGGCTTTTGCCGCAGATGGGTTTATCGCTTCTATTTTCCCCTGACTGCGATTGCCGTTTTTATCTTTGCCTTCCCAGAGGAAGCTAACAGCTTGTGGTTCGTTGCTGGCCATAAACCCTCGACCTGATTAGATACGTTAGCGGACAGATGTTATAGCGTAAAATTGGATTAATTGCAGAGCCGTTGTTCATAGTGTTGAGACCGATCAGATTTTAATAACCCGGTTCATCTCTTCTAAGCTTGTGATACCTTGCCCTACCTTGCTTAAACCTGAGTGACGCAGAGGTTTAAAGCCCTGTTTCCGGGCAATATCCAGAATGTCCAATGAGCTGCCATTTTCCATAATGATAGTGGCGAGCTCCTGAGTCATCTCCATCATCTCGTAGATACCCACACGGCCTTTGTAACCACGGCTGCATTTTGCGCAGCCATCGGGGCTGGCTTCGTACAGGTGCAGGTCTTTTAACTGCTCTTTATCGAAGCCTTCTTCTATAAGGGCTGCCTCGGGAATATTCACTGCACGTTTACAGCTGTTACATAGTCGTCGTGCTAGACGTTGCGCAATGATCAGGCTGACCGAGGTGGCTATATTAAAGGCAGGTACACCCATATTACGCAGTCGAGTCAGGGTTTCCGCAGCGCTGTTAGTATGTAGGGTGGATAACACCATATGCCCGGTTTGTGCTGCTTTAACCGCAATTTCGGCGGTTTCTAGATCACGAATCTCACCCACCATCACCACGTCCGGATCCTGACGCAGGAAGGCACGTAGCGCTTCAGCAAAGGTCAGGCCGACTTTAGGGTTTACATGAACCTGGTTAATCCCTTCCAGATTGATCTCCACCGGATCTTCGGCCGTTGAGATATTACGCTCGTCAGTATTGAGGATATTAAGGCCGGTATACAAGCTGACCGTCTTACCGCTACCTGTCGGGCCAGTCACCAGAATCATACCCTGCGGTTTATGTAAGGTAGTGGTATAAACATCATGCTGTTCGGGGTTAAAGCCAAGAGCCTCAATGCCCATTTTGGCGCTGCTGGGGTCAAGGATACGCAGTACGATCTTTTCTCCCCAGAGGGTGGGCAGAGTATTCACACGAAAATCGATAGCGCGGCTTTTGGATATTTTCATCTTGATGCGTCCGTCCAGCGGGACTCGGCGCTCAGAGATATCCATTTGTGACATTACTTTCAGTCGTGCAGCCAGACGGGAGGCGAGGTTAACCGGTGGTCGGGCAACTTCCTGCAAAATTCCATCGATACGGCAGCGTATCCGGTAGGATTTTTCGTAGGGTTCAAAATGAATATCGGATGCGCCTGATTTAATAGCGTCTAGGAGAATCTTGTTTACAAAACGTACAATCGGCGCGTCATTGGTGGCATCGTTATCCAGCTCCTCTTCGGCTGGAGAAGCACTTGCGTCGTCAATCTCCAGGTTATCGAGATCGGTATCGTCGAGATCATCCAGTGCAGAATTCTGTTTATCCAGAAAACTATCAACCGCCCGGTTGAGCTTATCTTCTTCGACAATCACCGCTTCGGTGGCGCAGCCACTCTGAAACTTAAATTCGTCCAGTGCCTGGATATTAGTCGGGTCTGAGATTGCAATAAAAAGCCGGTTTTCGCGCTTTTGCAGAGGCAGGGCGTGGTGTTTGGTGATCAACTTATCGTCAATCACTCCCTGCGGTAGGGTATCCAAATCTAAAGCATCCAGATCCAGCAGTGGCATGCCAAACTCATCGGCCGCCACGGATGCTGCACGTGACGCACTGACCAAACGCTTCTCTATAATGTGGGCAATAAAGGTTTGCTTGGTATTACGGGCTTCCTGTGCGGCTTCCATCGCCACCTCAGCAGAAAAGATGCCTTCATTCACCAGCCGCTTGGCTAGACCACTTAGAGGTTGAAATGCTTGTGCCACGGGGTTGTCCTGCACCTGTAAATTATGACGTGGATCAAGAGCTAACATACCATTTAAGCGCTTGTTTGAGAAACTGCACTTTTCTGCGCATCTTCACTGGCATGTCATCTTTTTTACGCTATTATCGTTCTACGGCTTTGAACAAATTGACTCTTTCGCTGGAGAAAATGAAATGAAAAAACAACAAGGTTTTACCCTGATTGAATTAATGATCGTAGTAGCGATCATTGGTATTTTGGCGGCAATTGCGTTGCCTGCTTATCAGGACTACACCAAACGTGCTCGTTACACAGAAGTTATTAACATGTCCAACGGTGTCAAAACTGCGGTTGAGATATGTGCTCAGGAAGCCGGTGCTGTTTTGACTTCTTGCGTTGCCGCAACGACTACTGGTGGTACGTCTACTATTACTACAGGTGACGATGCTAGTGTATTTGCGGCGGCTAATGCGGCCGCAAGTAATACCGTGGTTACTTCAGTTGCGGTGTCTAACACCGGAGTAATCACTATTATCCCTGTGGCAGCAAATGGTATTGTTGCGGGAGACACTTACGTACTGACTCCTAGCGTTACCAACGGTCAAATAAGTTGGACAAATAACGGCACTACCAAATCTGGCTGTATTGCAAACAACACATGTAAAGCTAACTAATTATCCTCGTTCCCATGCTCCCGCGTGGGAACGCCTTCCCCTTCAAATAAAACTAAATAAGCCAAACCTTTCTTAACCCTTCGCATAACTAGCATCCTCTCCCCAATCCGCTATTATGTTCGCCTAACTGATTTTAAACGGATCTAAGCGGACACTATGAAACGCAAAATTATTATTCTTCTGATCGCCGCATCCGTTGGCGTGACTGTTTATATCAATAACGTTAAAACCTTGCTTGACCCAGAGGTTCGTAGCCAGCTGGAAAGTGCCTTGTTAGAGCAACCAGAGTTCCCTGCGCGTCCGGTATGGTGGGAAGACGACAGTGTGATGGCGATTGGCGTGGTGAATAAAGACGAAAATCATGATGCTGAGGCTAAAAAAGCCTGTCAGATTGCCGCAAGGTTTGGCATTACTGATCTGAAGGTTGAGGTCTACGATATTCTGAAGATTCAGCAGTTTGAAGAGTGGATGCTGATTGGTAAGTCGAGCTGCAAACCGAAGCAATAATCTGGGTAAGTGGCGCAATAAAAAAGGGCGGTAATATTCGCCCTTTTTTATTGCCTGAAACTCATTCCTCGTTCCCACGCTCCCGCGTGGGAATGCATACCGAAACCTGAATCATCATCGCAGTTAACCCAAAGGCACTGTATGGATTCCCCCGGTGGAGCGTGGGAACCAGAGACAGATCATCGGTCTGGCAATCTTTCCGCGTCCCTCTCGTTTCTCTCGTTCCCACGCTCCCGCGTGGGAATGCATACCGAAACCTGAATCATCACCGCAGCCAACCCGAAGCCGCTGTATGGATTCCCACGGAGGACCGTGGGAACCAGAAACAGATCAGCGGTCTGACAATCGTTCCGCGTCCCTCTCATTTCTCTCGTTCCCGCGCTCCCGCGTGGGAACGCATACCGAAACCTGAATCATCATCGCAGACAACCCGAAGCCACTGTATGGATTCCCACGGAGGACCGTGGGAACCAGAAACAGATCAGCGGCCTGACACGTTCCCCTCGTTCCCGCGCTCCCGCGTGGGAATGCATACCCATCACCGCAGCCAACCCGAAGCCACTGTATGGATTCCCCCGGTGGACCGTGGGAACCAGAAACAGATCATCGGTCTGGCAATCTTTCCGAGTCCCTCTCGTTTCTATCGTTCGAATGCTCCCGCGTGGGAATGCATGCCGAAACCTGAATCATCATCGCAGTTAACCCGAAGCCACCGTATGGATTCCCACGGAGGACCGTGGGAACCAGGGATATCCGCCCTTTTTTATTGTCTGAAACTCATTCCTCGTTCCCATGCTCCCGCTTGGGAATGCATATCGAAACCTGAATCGTCATCTTAGCCAACCCGAAGCCACTGTATGGATTCTCCCTGGAGGACTGTGGGAACCAGCAACGCGCACCTTGTTAATTCATGCTATGTTGTGGGTCTATATCCATGGAAAGGATTAGCACTATGGGCAGGAGCCGATATCGTTTTATATACCCCGATCATCCTCACTTCATGACACTGACGGTTCTTCATTGGATTCCCGTATTTACGCGTCCTGAAACAGTTCAAATATTGCTGGATAGCCTCCGCTTCCTAGAAAAAGAAGGGCTGAAGGTCCACGCTTGGGTTGTGCTGGAAAATCACATGCATCTTGTTGTGCAAAGCCCGGATATTGAGCGACATGTAGCGCGCTTCAAATCATTTACGGCCAAACAAATACTGATGTATTTAAATAGGACCGGGGCATCTACAATTTTGGATCAACTGACGTTCTACAAAAAAGCACATAAGGTTGATAGGGGAGTGCAGTTTTGGCAGGAAGGTGTGCATCCTGAGTGGATAAGCAGTGAAGTGATGATGCGTCAGAAAATCGACTATATCCATATGAACCCGGTAAAACGGGGTTATGTTGATGAAGCTGAGCAGTGGCGTTATTCGAGCGCAAGAGATTATATGGGAGGGGTGGGGTTACTGCCGGTCGATAAGCTTTGGTAGTCGAATAGGAAACACCAGAGGCGCTGGCTCCTCCGGTCCTCCATGGGAACCCATACCAAGGTTGACGTACACCAGTGGATATTTTTCAGGCAGGTGTCTGCATTCCCACGCAGGAGCGTGGGAACGAGAAAAACTAATAGTCAGGTGCTCAGATAAAACGCATCGACAGGTCAACGGCCTGACAGTGCTTAGTCAGTGCGCCGATAGAGATGTAGTCCACACCGGTTTCTGCAATCGGGCGCAGGGTTTCATCGGTGATATTGCCAGATGCTTCCAGTTTGGCCTGGCCATCGACCACTTCAACGGCATTGCGCATCTCTTCCGGTGTGAAGTTATCCAGCATAATAATATCAGCGCCAGCGATCAGGGCTGCTTGCAGCTCTTCGAAGGTTTCTACTTCGATCTCTACAGGTTTACCTGGCTCATTGGTTTGCGCTGTCTGGATCGCGGCTTCGATACCACCGCACCCCATGATGTGGTTTTCTTTAATCAGAAACGCATCGTACAGGCCGATACGGTGGTTGAAGCAACCGCCACAGGTCACTGCATATTTCTGCGCAGTACGCAGGCCCGGAATAGTTTTGCGCGTGTCCAGCAGCTTAACGTTGGTGCCGGAAACCTTTTGTGAATAGTGATAACTGACAGTCGCGGTGCCAGATAAGGTCTGTAAGAAGTTCAGCGCGGTACGCTCAGCCGTCAGCATATTGCGTGCTGAGCCGGAAACGGTGAAAAGCGTCTGATCACGTTCGACCAGATCACCGTCTTTGACTTGCCAGTCCAGCTGCAATTCAGGGTCTACCTGACGAAAAACTTCGTTCACCCAGTCTGTACCGCAGACGACCGCGGTTTGACGGCTGATGATGCGTGCGGTGGCTGTATTGTCTGCAGGGATCAGCTGTGCGGTGATATCACCCGCGCCGATATCTTCGCTCAGGGCGTTGGTGACGGTGATCTGAATGTCTTTCTGAAGTTCGTCGCGAGTCAGCATAGCGTGCCAGTAGTCAGGGTAATTAGTGATAAGATGGGCATCAATTCTAGCGAAAACACAGGAGGGCGGATAGGGATGAAACAGAAGTTTTCAGTTGTATCAGGCACGGTAAAAGAGGCTGTGCAATGTCCGTCCCCCAATTTTAATGAACGACCAGCCGGTGATGTTGTTTCACTGCTTGTGCTGCATAACATCAGCCTGCCGCCTCGGCAGTTTGGTGGTGGATATGTGGAGCGTTTCTTCCAAAATCAGTTGTCTGCTGACGAGCATCCCTACTTCGAAGAGATTAAAGACCTCACCGTGTCGGCGCATCTGTTTATTTCCCGCGAAGGACAAGTGACACAGTTTGTGAATCTCGATAAACGCGCATGGCACGCTGGACGTTCCGAGTTTATGGGACGGTCCGAATGCAATGATTACGCAATTGGTATTGAGCTTGAAGGGGCGGATGATATTCCTTATACCGACCAGCAATACCTGACACTTGATGCGCTTACGCGATCCATACTCGATGCTTATCCACAGATCACCTCAGAACGCATTACCGGACATTCTGATATCGCTCCAGAGCGGAAAACGGACCCTGGGGAAGCGTTTGACTGGATACGCTTTAGAGCCGGACTTTCAACCGAAGGGTGATTTGAGACATATACTGCCTATGTGATCGAGAATAGTTTTCATTTATAATCGATCACCTTTGTTTTTGTGTCGCTATTCGGATGAGGCTGTATATCACGCATGAGTTCTCTGCTGGACGTTCGTTCACTTAGTTGTGGATATCAGAATCAGGTGATTGTCAGCTCACTGGATTTCTCTGTGGATCATGGCGAAATTGCCTGTTTGCTGGGGCCCAGTGGTTGCGGTAAGACCACGGTACTGCGTGCAGTGGCTGGGTTTAGTCCGGTTTTCAGCGGTGATATCAGTCTGGCAGGCACTACGATCTCTTCGGATAAATTTACTCTGGTGCCTGAAAAACGTGGCATGGGTATGGTGTTTCAGGACTATGCGCTGTTCCCACATCTGACCGTGGGAGAAAATATCCGCTTCGGCCTGGGTAAATCCGCCGGTAACGGACAGCAAAATCGTATCGCTGATATGCTGGATCTGGTGCGATTGCCAGACCTCTCCAAACGTTATCCCCACGAGCTTTCTGGTGGTCAGCAGCAGCGTGTTGCTCTGGCCCGCGCATTAGCTCCTCAGCCTAAGCTGCTGCTGATGGATGAGCCTTTCTCTAATCTTGATACTGATCTGCGCCAGCAGCTGTCACTCGAAGTCAAAGATATCCTCAAAGAGCAGGGCATTGCTGCGATTGTGGTGACCCATGATCAGCAGGAGGCGTTTGCGATTGGGGATAAGGTTGGCATTCTGGCAGACGGAGAACTACAGCAGTGGGGCTCTCCACAGGAACTGTATCACCATCCTGTTAATGCGATGGTGGCGGGTTTCGTAGGTAAAGGTGAGTTGTTTAGTGGTGTGTGCCTGAATGAGTTTTGTGTTGAAACGGAGCTGGGTACACTGGAGTTTGCAGAACCTTGTTGTGTTGCGGCGGGAGAGAACATTGAGTTGTTTATCCGCCCGACTGATCTGAAACCGGTGGTTGGTGGTAAGACTGCATCGGTGAAGTCGTTAGAGTTTCTGGGAGACGCAACTCGTTACCAATTGCAGCTCAATAATGGTCGTAAAGTCGAAGCTATGGCGCGTGAGCCGTTGCGAATTGAAGCTGGCGATAGTGTTGGCGTAGAAGTGTCCGTTCACAAACCCATCGTTTTCTAGCTCGATATTGAGCTTTCTTCTGCAGGGTCGTCTTCCCGGCTCTCGAAACCGCACTTGAATGAACAACCCTTCTGTAGGGCAGGCTTCCAGCCTGCCGGTAGGCTAAAGCCTACCCTACAATTCATGAAGATTTCTGAATCAGAGCGTGAATGAGCAGCCCTTCTGTAGGGCAGGCTTCGAGCCTGCCGGTAGGCTAAAGCCTACCCTACAATTCATGAGGATTCCTAAAACAGAGCGTGAATGAGCAGCTCTTCTGTAGGGCAGGCTTCCAGCCTGCCGGTAGGCTAAAGCCTACCCTACAATTCATGAAGATTTCTGAAACAGAGCGTGAATGAGCAGCCCTACAATCGTCAGCTGTTTAGCTTTCTGCTCGTGTTGAAGTGATGGTACGGGTCAGCAGGATCACCGGGATAACCCCCACCGCAACAATTAGCAGCGCAGCCAGCGAGCACTCCTCCAGCATCTCATCGGATGCATACTGATAGACAAAGGTTGCCAGCGTGTCGTAATTAAACGGACGCAGAATCAAAGTAGCTGGCAGTTCTTTCATACAATCGACAAATACCACCAGTCCGGCCGAGAATATCCCGCCTTTTATCAGTGGTAAGTGCACTTTCAGCAATGTCTGCATGGGAGATAATCCCAGCGAGCGTGAAGCCATATCCATTGTTGGGGTGATCTTGCTAAGGCTGGATTCTACTGCACCGGTTGATACTGCAAGGAAACGTACCGAGTAGGCAAAGATGATGGCGAATGTCGTACCGCTCAGTAGCAAACCGGTGGAAATACCAAAGTGCTCACGCATAAAGCCATCGACACTGTTATCGAATGTTGCCAGCGGAATGATAACTCCAATGGCCAGTACGGCGCCCGGCATGGCGTAACCGAGGCTGGCGAAATTTGCAGCGGCCGTCAGGCTTTTATAGTGATAAAGGCGTTTGCTGTAGGCCAGTAGCAGGGCGATTGCGATGGTGATCAGTGCGGCAGTAGCGGATAGGAAAAAGCTGTTGCCTGCGAATGTGAGGAAGTTTTCCTGATCCAGCTGATCCAGATGCTGAATAGCGTAACTGCCGAGAATCAGCACCGGAATCAGGAAGCCCAGCAGGATAGGTAACGCGCAAATGGACCATGCCAGAACTGCCTTCCAGCCGCTGAGTTTATAGGTATCTAATGCCTTAAAGCGATCACTTGAATTGAACTGCTTCTGGCGAGCGCGGGCCAGTCGTTCCAGTAAAATCAAGGTTACAACGAAGAACATCATCAGGCTGGCGATCTGCGCTGAACCGCCAAGGTTGCCCATATTCAGCCAGGTATCGTAGATACCGGCACTCATGCTCTTTACGGCGAAGAAGTCGACGGTACCAAAATCGTTGATGGTTTCCATCGATACCAGCGCCAAACCCACGGCAATCGCCGGGCGTGCAATGGGCAGGGAAATACGGAAGAAGCTTTGTAGCGGGCTACATCCCAGCAAACGGCTGGCGTCGCGCAGGCTGTTGGATTGCTCAAGGAAAGACGCTCGCACCAGCAGATAGACGTAAGGGTACAGGACAAAGGCGAGCATCAGGATCGCTCCGCCTAAGCTACGGATCTCCGGAAACCAGTAATCGCGCGCGGTTTGCCAGCCAAAAATCTCGCGCAGGGCGGATTGTACCGGGCCGGCGTATTCCAGCAGGTCGGTGTATACGTAAGCGATCACATACGCGGGTACTGCAAAGGGCAGCATCAGTGCCCATTCAAAATATTTCTTGCCGGGAAAGCGGCACATGGTGACCAGCCATGCGCTGATGACGCCCATGCCTACGGCTAATACGCCAACTCCGATCATCAGTTCCAGCGTGGTGATGATGTATACCGGCAGAACCGTATCGGCCAGATGGGCCCAGATGTTTTCTTTGGGAAATAATGCGAGATAGAAGACGGACAGAACAGGAAGGGCGACAAGCAGGGCGACCAGCCACGTAGAACCAAACCAGCGCCACAGGCCCGCCGGGTTGCTGATACTGGTGTTGATTTCGGCGTTGAGCCTCGCGTTCAAACCCTTAATCCTTTGTTCAATGCATAAACGACAAAACGGTAGCCGCGCAGACTACCGTTAGTAAGGTGCAAAGTCGAGAGACTCGGGTATCGATGGATACCCGAGATCGTCTTGATGAAGGATCAGTTATCGAAACCAACCTTATCGACCATTTTGGCAGCGGTGGAGCGTAGCTCTGCGATCTTCTGCAGGCTTACACCGTCTTCTTTGAACTCACCCATATATTTAGTGATCAGTTCTGAACGCTGCGTACCGTTGCGGACTGGGAATTCAAAGTTCACTTCGGCGTACAGTTGCTGTGCCTTATCAGAGCTCAGGAACTCGATCAGTTTCACTGCCGCATCTTTGTGAGGGGCATATTTGGTGACCGCTGCGCCGGAGATATTCATGTGTGCGCCACGATCATCCTGATTCGGGAAGATCAGATTAACGGACTGTGCCCACTCGATCTGTTCCGGTTTCTTCTCGTTGGTGATCATCTTACCGAAGTAGTAAGAGTTACCCAGTGCCAGATCACAAACGCCTTCTTTGACCGCTTTTACCTGTGCGCGGTCATTGCCCTGTGGACGGCGCGCCAGGTTGTCTTTCAGGCTATTCAGCCATTGCTGAGTCTCGGCTTCACCGTGTTCGGCAACCATGGAACCGATCAGCGACAGGTTATAGGTGTGTTTGCCACTGCGGGTACAGATGCGACCTTTCCACTTAGGGTCGGCCAGATCTTCATAGGATTTGATTTCGCTGGCATCGACGCGATCTTTAGAGGCATAGATGATACGGGAACGTGAGGTCAGTCCGTACCAGTTGCCTTGCTGGTCACGGTATTTAGCCGGGATGTTCTTCTCTAGCAGTTCGCTTTTTATCGGCTGCAACAAGCCTTTTTCCGTAGCGTCGAACAGCGGTCCGATATCGGAGGTTAGCAGGATGTCAGCAGGGGAGTTACGACCTTCGTGCTCGATACGTTCAAGCAGTCCTTTTTTGGAGAAGACGACGTTAGCTTTGATGCCGGTTTCTTCGGTAAACGCATCCAGCAGAGGCTTAATCAGGAACGCCTGACGGAAGGAATAGATGTTAACTTCTTCAGCAGCCTGCAAAGCAGGTGTCGCAATCATGGCAGACAGTGCCATAGCGGTGAGCATCTTTTTCATTGTCGTATCGTACCTGGCGTTCAGTTAAGCTTTTGCAGCTAGTAATGCGAATTATTCTTGTTCTCTCGGCTCATTATGTCAAGCGATAATGCAAATTGTTATCACTATTGCTAACGCTGAAGTGATCTGGGTCAATAAACCGGAATTGCTGTTAAGTAACCCTTCCAATTGATTGAGTGGCTAAAAAGCGGGAATGCAGCGGAACACTATTACAGCGGAAATAAGCGGGCCAGCAGCACAGGTACCGCGTTTTCGACACGTAGAATGCGTTCACCAATGTGTATGGCGTTAAAGCCGCATTCTTTTAACTTCTCCACCTCGTAGGCGATAAATCCGCCTTCCGGCCCGATCGCCAGTGTGGAGGGTTCTGCTGATGCCGCCGGACAAGGGTTTGCATGGTAGGGATGTGCAACCAGTGCGCGAGTGTTTTGTGAGATGGCGGGTAGTTCATCTTCAACGAATGGTTTGAAGCGTTTGCGCAGATGGACTTCTGGCATCACCGTATCACCTGCCTGCTCTAAACCGAGTACTAGCTGCTCCCGAATCTTGTCCGGTTGCAACAGTGGAGAGGACCAGTAGCTTTTATCCACACGATAGGAGTTGATCAAGTAGATCTCTTTCACGCCCATGGCTGCAATGGTTTGTAAGGTGCGTTTCATCATCTTAGGACGAGGCAGTGCGAGGATCAGTTTCAACGGCAGGGCTTCAGGTGCCGGTTGGTTGAGCGCGACTTTGAGGGTGATCTCTTTGTCACAGAGACTGAGTACTTCGCCGGTGCCCCGGTTGCCGTCTAATAATCCGACTTTGAGCGTTTCACCTGGCTCGGGCTGGTGGATACTGCGGATATGATGAAAACGACGGTCATTGATTACCACTGTCTTGTCATCGGTAAAGTCGCTGGTATAAAGCAGTATCAGGTTCATAAGGTTTTGGCAGGCCGGATTGCAGACGGAAGGGAATAAAGAACGCGCATTGTATAGCAGGGGGCTTCCGCCACCAAACGGGTTGATGACGGAAGCATGAAGGCACTCACTTACGCGGTATCGTTGTTCAGTTTCTTTAACCGATACGCCAGTGAAGGACGGGTCAGCCCGAGCATACGTGCCGCTTTAGAGACGTTGCCTCCGGTCTGATTCATCGCCCGTTTAATCAGATCGTGCTCCAGATTTTCGATGCTGAACTGCTCGCCAAGTAAGCTATCCATCCAGTTTTCATCGGCAATGTCAGGTTGCTGGGCGGATTCCTGAGGGTCAAGCAACCCACGGCCATTGATCACGTTCAGTGGGTGGCTGGGTTCTGCCAGAGATGGGAAGAAGCTTTCCATATCAATAGAGTGGTTGTTGTCGGTGAGAATCACGCCGCGCTCGACCATGTTTTCCAGCTCACGAATGTTGCCCGGCCATTTGTACATCAACAAGCTTTGCAGTGCTTTGTCGGTGACGCCTTGGGTGCGTTTGTTGTAGAGCGTGTGGTACTTCTCCAGAAAGTGCTCGATCAACAGAGGAATATCCTCGGTGCGGTCGCGCAGCGGCGGAATATGCACGGGATAGACATTCAGGCGATAGAACAGATCCGCCCGGAAGCGTCCGTCTTTGACGGCGGCTTCCAGATCTTCATTGGTGGCGGCGACGACGCGGATATCGATCCGGCGGACCTTGCTGTCGCCGACCCGTTCCAGCTCTCCTTCCTGTAATACACGCAATAAGGTGGCTTGGGCGCGGGGGGACAGTTCGATCACCTCATCGAGGAAAATAGTGCCCTTGCTGGCCCGTTCAAACTTCCCTTCGCGCGACTGTGTCGCGCCGGTATAGGCACCTTTTTCCACACCAAACAGTTCGGCTTCGATCAGGTCCGGAGGGATACAGGCACAGTTAACCGCGACAAAAGGTCCTTCTCGGCGATCACTGCTGGCATGAAGTCCTTTGGCGACCACCTCTTTACCGACACCGGTCTCGCCCAGCAGCAGGACGGTGACTTTGCTCTTCGACGCTTTGGTAATCAGCTGGCAGACGTTTTTAAACCCACCAGAGCGACCTACCGAGTTAAACAGCAGGTCTTCTTCGGCTTCCGGTGTGCGGAAACTCTCCTGCAGCGTGGATACCTGATGCTGCAGGGCAAAGAGCTCTTCAATAATCGGGTCGGGGAGCAGGGCGCGTTCCAGCTCTTCGCGGTCATCCCACTCTTCAGCAGGTTTGCCGACGATATGGCAGTGATCTGAACCGCATCCGGTGCATTGGGTCTCTTTAAAGATGATCTTGCGACCCATGTAATAAGTGGAGAAACCACTGGCGTAACCGATCAAGGTCCAGCAAATCGGGTCTTCCGATAGTCCATATTCATTGAGATGTAACTCCGATTCGTAGGAGTCATACCAATCAAATTCGCCGTGGAATTTCCCTGTTTCGATATCGAAATCCAGTTGTTTGGGGACAACCCTCACCATGCCTTTGATATTGTGCAGTTGTGGGCCGGCTAAAAAGGCTTCGGCTTTGGTGAAATCCGGACGGATCTTATGTGCGGATTCGGCATCCTTGAGGCCTGAGTAGTAACCAAAGCGCATTAAAAAACCGCGTGTCCGTTCAACGCCCAAGGTTTCGATCAGCTCTTTACGCAATGATCCCATCACAGCGGAGTGGATCAGTAGCATGCGCTGTTCGTTAAACCAGATTTTGCCATCCTCACTGGCAAACTGAATCTGCGAAATCAGGTCCTTGGATTCCGGTAATTGTGGTTGAGCCGGGTTGCTCATGGTTGTGCAGCCTTTTCTATTATTGTTGTTATAAAGCGGTTATTTGTTGTTAATTCCGCTTATATGTACTTCTACTGTGTATTCCCTTCTTGCGTTTGGAGACGCAGCTCAATGCCTCTTATATGGGGTAACTATAGGCACTTTTTCCGATTTGATGCAGAACTCAGAGTGAGTTTGATCTCCTGATCAAATCATTAAATTTTGTTGATCCTTTTAATCATTTCATCATCTTTCGCCACCCTTTCGTCAAGTGATTTTTTTCAAAATCAATCTGACTTTATGATTTTTATAATGATTTTTATGATTTTTAAATCCTTTTAAAACAATAAGTTAGGAGTTTTTTTGTGTTTTTGTTTTTTAAGATTTTCAAGTTTTGGCATAGCCATTGCTCTGTACCTAGCGACCTGAATCAGAAAAAAACATAAACAGGGGGCGAAATGGCTGAGGTGATAAATCTGGATACCCGGTCGAGTGATCCGAGCAAACCGACATTTGAACGGTTAACGAAATATGTACGGGTTCGTAGTCCTCAGGGTGCTCGATTCGTGGAGTTCGACTTCGCAATTGGTGATCCAAGTCTGTTCGTAGAGTTGATCATGCCGCAGGGCGCTTATGAGCACTTTTGCGACGTGAATGACGTGATTCATATGACCGATGAACAGATGGCAGCTGTAGATGCCGAGATGGAAAAGTGGCGTTACGGCGAAGACACCCTGATGTCGCACAACCACGACCATTTCGCATCCGAATAACAACAATCTGACTTAGCTGGGAAATGTCCGATGAGTATTGAAATCAAAACCGCGACGCTTGAGCCGGTACGTAACACCTTCGCGCATATTGAGCGCCGCTTTGGTGACAAGCCTGCAACGCGTTATCAGGAAGCGACCTACGACGTTCAGTCTGAGAAGTATTTTCACTATCGCCCACTGTGGCAGCCGGAGATGGAGCTGAATGATCCACGTCGTACGGCTCTGGTGATGGAAGACTGGTACGCGTTTAAAGATCCGCGTCAGTTTTACTACGGCGCGTATGTACAGCAGCGCGCGAAGATGCAGGAAGTGGCTGAGAGCAACTATTCGTTCTTCGAAAAGCGTGATCTGAAACGTTTGCTGGGTGATGACCTGCAGAAGAACGTGATTCGTTACCTGATCCCTCTGCGTCACTTCGAGCACACCGCCAACCTGAACAATATGTACGGTTCTTCGCAGGGTTACGGTACTGCGATTACTCAGGCGCTGTTGTATGACGGAATGGATCGATTGGGTATTGCTCAGTACCTGTCCCGTATCGGTTTGATTCTTGATGGTAATAGCGGTGATGCGCTGGGCGAAGCGAAAGCTTACTGGATGAACGATGAGATCTGGCAGGGCATGCGTGCACTGTGTGAAGAGACCACGGTCACCAAAGACTGGTTCGAATTGTTGGTTGCTCAAGATCTGGTGCTGGACGGTCTGGTTTATGACCTGGTGTTCAACCAATACGACACGTGGCTGGCGGATAACGGTGGTCAGGACATCAGCATGCTGACCGAGTTCATGCAGCTGTGGAACAAAGACAATACCCGCTGGGTGGATGCTGTGATGAAAGTTGCGGTGGCTGAATCTGCGGAAAACAAAGCGCTGCTGGAAGGCTGGGTTACCAACTGGAAAGCGAAAGCCGTGGCTGCCCTGACACCACTGGCAGAAGAGATGCTGGATGCAGAAGCGATGGATAAAGCCGTTGCTGCTCTGGACAAACGTCTGACTAAAGCTGGCCTGTTTAAGTAAGGAATTACGCAATGTCTAAGGTTTATATCGCACTGCAGGATAACGACGAATCCCGCTACATCGTTGAAGCAATCGAAGAAGATAACCCGGATGTGACCGTGATTCACATGCCCGCGATGATTCGTATTGAAAACGAAGGTCGTTTGTCCATTCGTCGTGAAACCGTCGAAGAAAAAATGGGTCGTGACTGGGATGTGCAAGAGCTGCACATCAATTTGATCACACTGGGCGGCAACGTCGAAGAAGACGATGACGAACTGTCTCTGCACTGGAACGAATAAGAATAAGGTAACGAATCATGGCAGCTAAGAAACTCAATATTAAAGACAAATACCGTCTGCTGACTCGCGATCTGGACTGGGAATATTCCTACAGCGATCGTAAAGAAGCGTTTCCTTATGAAGATTTTGAAGGCATCAAAATCACTGACTGGTCCAAGTGGGAAGACCCGTTTCGCCTGACGATGGATACGTACTGGAAGTATCAGGCTGAAAAAGAGAAAAAACTGTACGCAATTTTTGACGCTTTTGCGCAGAACAATGCACATATGAATGTATCTGATCCGCGTTACGTTAACGCGCTGAAGATTTTCCTGACCGGCGTGTCACCGCTGGAGTATCAGGCGTATCAGGGCTTTGCTCATACGGGTCGTCAGTTTGGTGGTGTCGGTGCGCGTGTCGCGTGTCAGATGCAGGCCATTGATGAACTGCGCCACGTGCAGACTCAGATCCATGCAATGAGTCACTTCAACAAGTTCTTCGACGGCTTCCAGGAATACAGCCACATGCATGACCGCGTGTGGTACCTGTCAGTGCCTAAATCGTTCTTCAACGATGCGCGTGCAGCAGGCCCGTTCGAGTTCATGATCGCGATTGGTTTCTCTTTCGAATACGTACTGACCAACCTGTTGTTTGTACCGTTTATGTCCGGCGCGGCACACAACGGTGATATGGCAACTGTGACCTTCGGTTTCTCAGCGCAGTCTGACGAAGCCCGTCACATGACACTGGGCCTGGAAGTGATCAAGTTCCTGCTGGAACAACACGAAGACAATGTGCCAATCGTTCAGAAATGGATCGATAAGTGGTTCTGGCGTGGTTCCCGTCTGCTGACCATCGTTTCCATGATGATGGACTACATGCTGCCAAACAAAGTGATGTCCTGGAAAGAAGCATGGGAAGTCTACTTCGAAGAAGCCGGCGGTGCGCTGTTTAAAGATCTGGCGCGTTACGGCATCAAAATGCCGAAGTACGCCGATGTGATCGAAAAAGAGAAAGAGCATATCTCTCATCAGGCGTGGTGGACATTCTACACCCACGGTCATGCCGCTGGTTTCCATACGTGGATTCCAACAGACGAAGAGCTGGATTGGCTGTCTGAGAAATACCCGGAAACCTTCGA
This sequence comes from Pontibacterium sinense, assembly GCF_015209595.1. Lineage (GTDB taxonomy): Bacteria > Pseudomonadota > Gammaproteobacteria > Pseudomonadales > Balneatricaceae > Pontibacterium > Pontibacterium sinense. Next base: position 260,731 of record NZ_JADEYS010000003.1, read on the forward strand.
CAAGTACTACCGTCCGCGCTGGGAACTGGCGAAAGAGATGGAAGCGAAAGGTGAGCGTTTCTACACCAAAGCGCTGCCTCAGCTGTGTACTACGTGTCAGATCCCGATGCTGTTCACCGAGATGGATGATCCGACTCAGACCGCTTACCGCGACAGCGTGTACAACGGCGAGCGTTACCACTTCTGCTCCGACGGTTGTAAAGACATCTTCGATGACGAGCCGGAGAAATTCGTTCAGTCCTGGTTGCCAGTGCATCAGATCTTCCAGGGTAACTGCGGTGGCCCGGATGTGGGTGATGTTTTGAGCGATTTCTATCACATGAATCTGGGTGCAGACAACATGGATATGAAGGGCTCGCCGGACGACTTGCGCTGGAAACAGTGGAAAGGCGTGGCTTAAGCCGGAACAAGAATAATAACAGGCTGGCGCGGTGAGTGTGTCCCGCGCACAGCCCGATGTGAGGAAGAACAATGGCTGTTAAAGCAATTACGCCTGACTACAAAGGCGAAGTACTCGACAAATTTGAGAACTTTCACGGCAATCAGGTGGTGTACGTAGGTTGGGATCACCACATGATGTTTTGTGCACCGTTTGCCTATCCGGTGCCACCAGAAATGACCTTTGAAACCCTGCGTTCCGAAGTGATGACTGAAGCATTCAGTCTGCACCCGGAATATGCCCAGATCGATTGGGATAAGGCCAGCTGGATGCTGGACGGTGATGCATTTACGCCACAGGCGGATGTTGCACTGAAAGATCAGGGCGTTGGTCACAAATCCGTTCTGCGTTTCAGCACCCCGGACCTGAAAGGTTATCAGGGCGCGGGCGTCTGAGATCGGGAGGTAATCACCAATGACTTACGAAGTAACTGTAGAACCGACCGGCGATGTTATCGAGGTCGAAGAAGATCAGACGATACTGGACGCAGCATTGCGCCAGGGTGTCTGGTTACCTTTTGCCTGCGGTCACGGCACTTGCGGTACCTGCAAAGTCACCGTCACTGACGGTGATGCCGATGTGGGTGAAGCATCCCCGTTCGCGCTGATGGAATCTGAGCGTGATGAGGGTGTTGTGCTGGCTTGCTGTGCCAAACCTGAATCTGATTTGACGATCGAAGCGGATATCGATGTAGACCCTGACTTTGCCGGTCACCCGGTCAATGACTATGTGGGTACCGTTACTGAGATCCGTGATCTGTCACCCACCATCAAAGGCTTGTTCTTTGAACTTGATGGTGAGATGGAGTTTCAGGCCGGCCAGTACATCAACCTGCATATCCCGGGTGTAGAAGGCACGCGTGCGTTCTCCATTGCCAACAAACCGTCCGATAGCAACACGCTGGAACTGCATGTGCGTCTGGTACCGGAAGGTGCGGGAACGACCTATCTGCATAACGAACTGCAGGTGGGCGATACGCTGGATGTCTCCGGACCCTACGGTCAGTTCTTTACGCGCAAATCTGACGAACAGGATGCCATCTTCATTGCAGGTGGTTCAGGTTTGTCCAGCCCTCAGTCCATGATTAAGGAACTGTTGGAAGAAGGCGATCAGCGCAAGATGTATCTGTTCCAGGGCGCACGTAATGTCGCTGAACTGTACAACCGAGAGATCTTCGAAGCGCTGGCAGAAGAGCATGAAAACTTCTTCTACATTCCGGCACTGAATGCACCAGAAGATGCGGATAACTGGGAAGGTTTTACGGGTTTCGTACACGAAGCTGCGCAGGATTACTTCGACAATAAGTTCAGTGGTCACAAAGCTTATCTGTGCGGTCCGCCGCCGATGATTGATGCGGCGATTACCGCCCTGATGCAGGGGCGTCTGTTCGAACGTGACATTCATATGGAACGTTTCGTAACCGCCGCTGACGGTGCTGAAGAGCAAACACGTTCTGCCTTGTTTAAGCGTATATAAGTCTTAAACGTATCTGATGAAGAGCCTGTACCGATGAGTACTCAAACGGTTGAAACCGATATTAAGGTCCACCGCATTCAGGTGGTGAACCGGAATCAGGAGTACCTGTGCCGCGATGATAAAAGCCTGCTGGTGGGGATGGAGTTGCAAAACACCCAAGCCATCGAGGTGGGATGTCGCGGAGGTGGCTGCGGCATGTGCAAAATCCGCATTCTCGACGGTGAGTTCGAGAAAAAACGGATGAGCCGTGCCCATGTATCGGAAGCGGAAGAGGGCGAGGGTTTTGCTCTGGCCTGCCGCATCCTGCCACGCGGTGACATGGTGATCGAGTCCGATCACTTCGAACCGGCACAGTAACGGTCAAATAATAAGAACCGAGGATAAAGAGATGAGAAAAGGTGTAATGCGTCCGGGTCATATTCAGCTTCGTGTGTTGGATATGAAAGAAGCGTTGGGTCACTACCGTGATCTGCTGGGACTGATTGAGGTAGAAACGGATGCTGAAGGCCGTGTCTATCTGAAAGGCTGGACCGAAGTCGATAAATTCTCTGTGGTACTGCGTGAAGCGGACGAGCCGGGTATGGATTTCGTTGGCTACAAAGTACTGAACAACGATGTACTGGATCAGCTGCAGAAAGATCTGGTGGAGTTTGGTTGCAACGTGGAAGAGATTCCTGCGGGTGAATTGACCGGCTGTGGTCGTCGTGTTCGCTTCGATTCTCCAACGGGTCATATGTTCGAGATATACGCTGAGAAAGAACAGACCGGTAAATGGGGTGTGTCTAACGTTAACCCTGATGCGTGGCCACGTGGCCTGACCGGTATGAAAGCGACTCGTTTCGACCACTGCCTGCTGTACGGCGATGACATCGACGGCACGCTGAAATTGTTCTGCGATGTGCTGGGCTTTGATCTGGCTGAGCAGGTGCTGGATGAGAACGGTGATCGTGTTGCACAGTTCCTGACCGCTTCTATGAAAGCGCACGATGTTGCCTTCATCAAACATCCGGAAAAGGGCAAGTTCCACCACGCCTCTTTCTTCCTGGATACCTGGGAAGACGTGCTGCGTGCAGCTGACCTGATCTCTATGGAAGACGTGTCTCTGGATATCGGTCCGACCCGTCACGGTCTGACCCACGGTAAAACCATCTATTTCTTTGATCCATCCGGTAACCGTACCGAAGTGTTCTGTGGCGGTGACTACCACTACCCTGACCACGAACCCGTGACCTGGACCACCGATCAGTTGGGTAAAGCGATCTTCTACCATGATCGCGTATTGAACGAGCGTTTCCTGACTGCACTGACCTGATTCACATAGCTGTTACCCGCGTTGGCGATTTGCCTGCGCGGGGTTTTGCCGTTGCCGGGCCAGCATGGATTTGACACAGGTTTTTACACAGATAGCCATCTGAATGAGAGTTTGAAATGAAAGATTTTAAGAACTTTATCAACGGGGAGTTTGTAGGTACTGCCAGCGGCAAGACCTTCGAAAACCGTAACCCGGTTGATAACAGTGTGATCGGCATGGTTCACGAAGCCGGTGAACCTGAGGTTGCTGCCGCTGTTGCTGCAGCCAAGGCAGCGATGAAAGGGCCTTGGGGCAAAATGACACAAGCGGCGCGTATTGAAATGCTGAACCGCGTGGCGGATCGCATCAACGAGCGTTTCGAAGAGTTTCTGGATGCTGAGTGCAAGGACACCGGCAAGCCACGCAAGATCGCCTCTCATATTGATATTCCCCGTGGTGCTGCCAACTTTAAAGCGTTTTCTGAAACGCTGGCGAACCACCCAACTGAAGCTTTCAAACTGGATACACCTGACGGTCAGGGCGCGCTGAACTACGGTCACCGCAAACCAAAAGGTGTGGTCGCTGTGATCAGCCCATGGAACCTGCCACTGCTGTTGATGACGTTCAAAGTCGGTCCGGCACTGGCGTGTGGTAATGCGGTTGTTGTTAAGCCATCTGAAGAAACCCCGGCGACTGCCACTCTGCTGGGTGAAGTGATGAACGAATGCGGCGTACCCGCAGGTGTATACAACGTGGTGCACGGCTTTGGTGGAGATTCTGCCGGTGCCTTCCTGACCGCGCATCCTGATGTGGACGCGATCACTTTCACGGGTGAAACCCGTACCGGCGAGATCATCATGCGTGCCGCTTCCGTTGGTTTGCGCAACATCTCTATGGAGTGTGGCGGTAAGAACCCGGGCATTGTCTTTGCTGATTGCGATATGGATAAGGCGATCGAAGGCACCATGCGTTCAGCATTTGTGAACTGCGGTCAGGTGTGTCTCGGTACCGAGCGTGTCTATGTTGAACGTCCAATTTTCGAAGAATTTGTTCAGCGCCTGAAAGAGGGTGTTGAGAAGCTGAAGCTGGGCCGTCCTGAAGACGCAGATGTGGATTTTGGTCCATTGGTTAGCCAGGAGCATAAAGAGAAGGTCTTGTCCTACTACCGCACGGCGGTTGAAGAAGGCGCCAACGTAGTGATCGGTGGTGGCATTCCCGATATGGGCGAAGAGCTGAACGCCGGCGCGTGGGTAGAACCAACGATCTGGACCGGTCTGGCGGACGATTCCCGTACCGTGAACGAAGAGATCTTTGGCCCTTGCTGCCATATCCGTCCGTTTGACACTGAAGAAGAAGTGATCGAGCTGGCCAATGACACCGACTACGGTCTGGCGGCAACGGTATGGACTGAAAATACCTCACGCGCGACCCGTGTTGCGGAATCGATGGATGTAGGTCTGGTGTGGGTGAATAGCTGGTTCCTGCGTGACTTGCGTACGGCATTTGGTGGTGCGAAGCAGTCCGGTATTGGCCGCGAAGGTGGTGTACATGGCCTCGAATTTTACACCGAGCTTAAAAACGTCTGCATCAAATTGTAAATGCTTCGAGTTTAAGAATGACTTCATCCAAGTGTAGGGCGTCCTTTAGGGCGCCGGCAGGCTAATCACCTTCGATGACGACGAGACCTGCCCTACAAAGGGTGTGCTTCAAGTCCTGAACCAAAATCCAGGCCTCAGAGTGTGTGGTTAAACCACTCAGCTCGTGTAGCCGTTGTAGGGCACCCTTTAGGGTGCCGGCAGGCTGAAAGCCAGCCCTACAAAGGCTGTACCTCAAGAATCAGAGCTTGCGATTAAATCTGACCCCAGATCGCCTGTTATGGAAGGGCGGTTGAGAGAGAGAACAGATATGAATAAAGATCAAATTATCCAGTGTGGCGACGAGCTGTTCGATGCGATGCAGCAGTTGAAGATGTTGCGTCCATTTACCGAGCGTTACGACGACATCACCATCGAAGACGCTTACAACATCTCCCTGCGCATGATCGAGCGTCGTGTAGAAGCAGGCGAGAAAATCATCGGTAAGAAGATCGGCGTGACCTCTAAAGTTGTGCAGAACATGCTCAACGTACATCAGCCTGATTTCGGTTACCTGACAGATCAGATGGCGTACAGCCAGGGTCAGGAGATGCCAATCAGCGAGAAGCTGATTCAGCCTAAAGCGGAAGGTGAAATTGCCTTCATCCTGAAGAAAGACCTGATGGGTCCGGGTGTCACCAATGCTGACGTATTGGCGGCGACTGATTGTGTGATCCCATGTTTCGAAGTGGTCGATTCCCGCATCGAAAACTGGCAGATCAAAATTCAGGACACTGTGGCAGATAACGCTTCGTGCGGCCTGTTTATTCTGGGTGATAAAGCAGTTGATCCTCGCAAAGTGGATCTGGCGACATGTGGCATGGTGGTTGAGAAAAACGGTTCTGTTATCTCGACCGGTGCCGGTGCGGCAGCATTGGGTAGCCCGGTGAACTGTGTGGCATGGCTGGCGAATACGCTGGGCGAATTTGGTATTCCACTGAAAGCGGGCGAAGTGATTCTGTCCGGTTCTCTGGTGCCGCTGGAGCCGGTACAGGCAGGTGATCACATGAGCGTAAGCATCGGCGGCATCGGTTCTGCTTCCGTACGCTTTGTGTAAACGATCACACGAGATAAAGGACCTGAATATACAGATCGGGTCGTTCCCCTGCGTATCAGCATTATTGAATTAGGGTGATAAAGAAACATGAGTAAGAAACTAAAAGCGGCCATTATCGGCCCCGGCAATATCGGCACCGACCTGCTGATTAAAATGTTCCGCTCTGAATGGATTGAGCCTGTATGGATGGTGGGTATCGACCCGGAATCCGACGGTCTGAAACGTGCTCAGGAAATGGGTATCAAGACCACCGCTGAAGGCGTTGATGGTCTGCTGCCACATGTTGTTGAAGATGATATCCGCGTAGCGTTTGATGCGACATCTGCTTATGTACATGCTGAGAACAGCCGCAAACTGAATGAACTGGGTGTGATCATGATTGATCTGACCCCAGCGGCGATTGGTCCGTTCTGTGTGCCACCTGTCAATCTGGCTGAACACGCGAAAAATCTTGAGATGAACGTCAACATGGTGACTTGTGGTGGTCAGGCGACGATCCCTATGGTTGCTGCAGTCTCTCAGGTACAGCCTGTTGAGTACGGCGAGATTATCGCTACGGTATCGTCCCGTTCTGCCGGGCCCGGTACCCGTAAAAACATTGATGAATTTACCCGTACAACGGCGGGCGCGGTTGAGAAAGTTGGCGGTGCTGACAAGGGTAAAGCGATCATTATCATCAACCCGGCTGAGCCACCACTGATCATGCGTGACACCGTGCACTGCCTGACCAAAGAAGCACCGAACGAAGCCGCAATTACCGAATCCGTTCACGCGATGGTGAAAGAGGTACAGAAATATGTACCGGGTTACCGTCTGGTGAACGGTCCTGTCTTCGATGGCAACCGTGTTTCTGTCTTCATGGAAGTAGAAGGTCTGGGTGACTATCTGCCGAAATACGCCGGCAACCTGGACATCATGACAGCAGCAGGTCTGCGTACGGCAGAGATGTTCTCTGAAGAAGTTAGCAACGGCGCGATCGAATTGCCGGCACGCGGTTAAGTGGGGGATTAAGTGATGAATTTGAAAGATAAGAAAGTAGTACTCCACGACATGAGTCTGCGTGACGGAATGCACGCAAAACGTCATCAGATCTCTGTGGATCAGATGGTGGATATTGCGACCGGTCTGGATGAAGCGGGTATGCCGCTGATCGAAGTCACCCACGGTGACGGTCTGGGTGGTACGTCTGTGAACTACGGTTTTCCGGCACACTCCGATGAAGAGTATCTGGGGGCTGTGATCCCTAAGATGAAAAACGCCAAAGTATCCGCGCTGTTGTTGCCGGGTATCGGAACCGTGGATCATCTGCACATGGCAAAAGATCTGGGTGTTAGCACGATCCGCGTGGCAACGCACTGTACTGAAGCCGATGTGTCTGAACAGCACATCGGTCAGGCAGCAAAACTGGAAATGGACACGGTTGGCTTCCTGATGATGGCGCATATGGCCACGCCGGAAAAAATTCTGGAACAGGCACGCCTGATGGAATCCTACGGCGCGAACTGCATCTACTGCACCGATTCTGCGGGCTACATGCTGCCGGATGAAGTAACAGAGAAGATCGGCCTGTTACGTGCCGAGCTGAATCCAACCACCGAAATCGGTTTCCACGGCCACCACAACATGGGCATGGCGATAGCCAATTCACTGGCAGCAGTAGAAGCCGGAGCAATCCGTATTGACGGTTCTGTTGCGGGCCTGGGTGCCGGTGCAGGTAATACACCACTGGAAGTGTTTGTGGCGGTACTGGACCGCATGCAAGCAAACCACGGTATCGATCTGTACAAGATTATGGATGTAGCGGAAGACCGCGTGGTGCCAATGATGGACCAGCCGATCCGTGTAGACCGTGATGCACTGACACTGGGTTATGCCGGTGTTTACTCCTCCTTCCTGCTGTTCGCTCAGCGTGCCGAAGCTAAATATGGCATCACTGCACGCGACCTGCTGGTTGAGCTGGGTCGACGTGGCACGGTAGGTGGACAGGAAGACATGATTGAAGACCTGGCGTTGACCATGGCAAAAGAAAAAGGGCTGATCTGATGGGTAATCTGACTAAATCACAAATTGAAGAGCTGGCGATCCATCTGGAGAATGCCGAGCTGGAAGCGTACGAAGTCACCAAAATTACCGATGACTTTCCGGATATGACTTACGACGATGCATTCGACATTCAGTGGGAGATCCGTCGTCGTAAGGAAGAGCGTGGCAACAAAATCGTCGGCATGAAGATGGGCCTGACCTCCTGGGCAAAAATGTCCCAGATGGGTGTTGAGCATCCTTGCTATGGCTTCCTGGCAGATTACTTCTCCGTGCCTGAAGGTGGTGAAGTTAAGCACGACGAACTGATCCATCCAAAGATCGAAGCGGAGCTGGCATTTGTCACTAAAGTACCGCTGAAAGGTCCGGGTATCCATATCGGTGATGTGCTGCGCGCGACTGACTTTGTAATGCCTGCGATCGAAGTGATCGATTCCCGTTACAAAGACTTCAAGTTTGACCTGAAAAGTGTGATTGCGGATAACTCCTCCTCTTCCCGCTTTATTACCGGTGGCCGCATGGCTGATGTTTCTGATCTGGACCTGAAGAATCTGGGTGTGGTGATGGAAATTAACGGTGAAGTGGTTGAAGTGGGTGCCGGTGCGGCGGTATTGGGTCATCCTGCAGCGTCTGTGGCGATGCTGGCGAATATGCTGGGCGAGCGCGGTGAAGAACTGCCAGCAGGTTCTTTCGTGATGATCGGTGCGATTACGGCGGCTGTGCAGGTCAATAAAGGTGATTCTTTCTGCGTCCGTTATCAGGACCTGGGAACCATCAGCGGTAAGTTCGTCTGATCAGTTTCTGATTAGGGTATGTCGCTGCGCAGGCTCTCGTGGCGGCATATCCGGTCGGAATTGATGCCTTTAAAAGGAGATAAGCTATGCCTATCGTTCAGGTCAATATGATGGAAGGACGTACGGATGAGCAGAAAGAAGCGCTGATCCGGGAAGTGACCGATGCGGTCATTCGTTCGCTTGACGCACCGGAACAGAGTATCCGCGTGATGATCAATGAGATGCCAAAACAACACTTTGGTATCGCGGGAAATTCTGCGAAGAAGCTGGGCAAATAGTCTGATCCGAGTTTTCTGAATCCTTAAAAGGGGCTGTATTGAACATACAGCCCCTTTTTTATGCGGAAAACTGGGTGAGTTCTCAGGACAGCAGACTCAGGACAACAGATGTTGAGGGGCGGTTGCCCGATAACTTGGACGGCTTTTCATACGTTCAAACCATGACCGCAAATTACTGAAGCGATCAGGAATTTCAACGCCATAGGCCTCTGCCAGCCCAAAGCGGGCCGTCAGCGCGCACTCGGGTAACGAGTAGCTGTCTGCAAAAAACGTCTTGCCGCCCAGTTGGCCAGATAAATAGTCCAGGGCTGTTTCGAACTGTGCAATCCCTTGCTCAATACGTTTGTGATCCCTGTCGGCTTCAGCGTTGCCGCGCTTTTCGAAGATCACTTCGCGTAAGCCGGCGCCGATTACCCCGTCACTGTAACTGTTGATCAGACGCGCAGTGACACGTTGAGTCGGATCCTCTGGCAGTAAGGTTTCGCTGAGATCGTTCAGGTATTCCAGAATAACGTTGGACTCGTAGATGACAATATCGCCGTTGACGAGCACAGGGACCGTTTTGCGTGGTGTCAGAGACTGCCATGTTTCACGGGTTTCCGGTGCCAGTGAGTCGATATGCTCAACGGTCAGCCCCTGTTCAAAAAGCGCCAAACGTATTTTCCAGCAAAACGGACATTCCGGTTTGTCGTACAGGCGTATTACAGTCATACATAGTTCCTCAATCAAATGGGAGGAGATTCGAAGGGATCCAGATGTCTGTTAACAACGAGATGCGCGCAGTTCTCGTAGCTCATCCAGTACGAAATCGTTTCGGTCCTGTCCCCAGAAAATCTGTTCGCCAATCACAAAGGTGGGCACGCCAATCACCCCCAGTGTTGCTGCTTCTTCGGCGTTGCGTTCTAACTGGACGGCATAGGTGGTGCTGTCTAATGCTGCGGAGAGTTCATCGCGATTGAGTCCGATCAGCTCACCAACGGTCAGCAAGACCTTAGGATCACCAATGTCTTGTCCTTCTGCCCACTCTTTACGCATAACTTCAATGAGATAGGGGCGTAGTAGGCCTTTCTCTTCTGCCAATAGAGAACCAATACCGGCCAGAGTCGGGTCTGTCGTCGGCGGTGGAGGGGTGAGAGGAATACCCAGGCGTTTAGTAAACCGGGCAATGTCCTGACGCGCCAGCGGCATTTTGTTTTTAGCGCGATCCGGGGAGGAGCGTAGATCCCAGCTGCCCACCGGACGCCAGATCAGGTTGGTGTTGAACTCATCAACGATAGGCCAGAGTGTTTTGCTGGCAAGGTAGCAGTAGGGGCTGCGGAAATTAAAGAACAGCTTAACGTCTATAGGGTTCGTCATCGTCAGTCTCCTCAGGATCATTAGTCACAAGAGTAGCCTGTGTGCTATTTTTCGATAAGTGTCAAAGCTGTCATATAACCTGTGAACTAGGTTCATAGGTTCATAGGTGGAGAGGTGCGTTGGATAAGCTGAGTGAAATGCAGGTGTTTGTGGCGGCGGTCCGGTCTGGCAGTTTTTCTGCTGCGGGTCGTCAGTTGGAGCTGTCCCCCTCGGCAGTGAGTAAACTGATTTCACGTATGGAGTCCCGGTTGGGTGTGCGTTTGTTGAATCGCACAACACGGACACTTAGCCTGACGGAAGGCGGGCAGGTTTATTTTCAACGCTGTCTTGAGATCATTCATGATGTCGAATCAGCTGAAGATGCCCTCAGTGGATTCGGTCAGGTTCCCAAAGGAACATTGCGCATCAACAGCTCAGCGGGTTTCGCCCGCCATCAGCTGATCCCACAGTTGTCCGAATTTCAGATGACGTATCCGGAAATTGATATCGAATTACAGTTGAGTGGTTTATCCGTTGACCTGATCGGTGAGCGGGTTGATGTGGCGATTCGTTTAGGATCGTTGGAAGACACCAGTCTGGTAGCGCGGAAGTTGGGGGAGAGCCAGCGGATTGTGTGTGCCAGTCCCACGTATCTGGAAAAGTACGGTCAGCCGCAAACACCTGATGAACTAAAGCAGCATCAATGTCTGCGTTTATCTACGAGTGACTCTTTCAATCATTGGCACTTTAACCGTCAGGGTGTGAGTGAAGTGATCGATATTGACCGTGGGTTTGTGACGGACAATGTAGAAGCGTTGCATGAATACGCGCGGATGGGTGGCGGAATCGCGCGGTTGTCGAGTTTTATGGTGGCGGGTGATATTGAGGCGGGTCGTCTGATTCCGTTGTTGAGACACTATGATATCGATAAGCAGCAGATCCACGTGCTCTACACCCACCGCAAGTATCTACCGGCCAAAATCCGCGTGTTTGTCGATTTTCTGTTGCAGAAATTTGTGCCTACCGCGCCCTGGACTTGAGTGTTTGTCCGGTTTTTCATGATTTGCTCAATAGCTTTACCGATTGATGATTTGCTTAAGGCTTATGCCGATTGCTTTACGATTTCATCAATTTTCCTCATAAACCCCACGGATATAGATTTTTCCTTTCCGATTTTGATTCCTTCTCCAAAATAATCTTTTTCTTCTGAAGCCTGTAATTACGCATGGTTCAGCGCTTTTTTAAAGCAATCAGTCAATAAGATTGAGAACTGGCACGGCCGTTGCTCTTACCTGTTTGAGTAGGTGTGTTTACACCGCAATCAAGACTTTTGGTGAAGTAAGCGATGACGTCAATAATTAGAAAAAAACGCGTCGAAGCCGTGGACCGTTCAGTTGTTTCTCCACACGCTTCCTGCGCAAAACCTGTTAAAGGATTTCTGGCTGTAGCGCTTTTGCCGCTGGCTCTGACCGGCTGTGAAGCGCCTCTTGATCTTCAGGGTGTTGATAAAGAGCTGGAGAAGTCCGTACGTCGTACCGATCAGTTTCAGGCTGTTGCTGCAAACGATTCCACCGTATTGACGGTCGGCAGCGATGGTATTGTTCTTACCAGCCCTCGTAACAATATCAGCTGGACCCGCCAGCTGATCGAATCCCAGCCAAGCCTTGTTGATGTTGAATCCTGCCCGGATCAGAGCTTTGCCGCGTTAGGCATGGACGGACAGGTTTGGTTTTCTGATGCCAAAGGTGAAAACTGGACGCCATCACCGATTGGTACGCAAGAAAACGTACTGTCACTCGCCTGTGGTCCGGATAACAGTATCTGGGTAACGGCTAGCTTCTCAACCATCATCAACAGTAAAGATAAAGGTGCCAGCTGGAGTGAGATCACTCTGGAAGAGGATTCTCAGCTGACCGACGTTAAATTTATTGATGAAAACACGCTGGTGATTGCTGGTGAGTTTGGTTTGGTGGTAAAGAGTACGGACGGTGGCGACACCTGGTCAGCACCAGAATATATGCCAAACGATTTTTACCCACAGGGTATTCACTTTGCTAGCGCCAACGAAGGTTGGGCTGCGGGCCTGAGTGGACAGATCCTTCATACCACGGATGGTGGCCTGAGCTGGCAACAGCAAACAACACCAACTGAATCTCCTCTTTATAGCTTCCATGCACTGGGCGAACGTCTGTTTGTGATGGGTGATCACGGCAACGTACTTGAGCTTAACGGTCAGGGCTGGAAACGCATTGATGCGCCAAAAATCCCGGTATACCTGCGCGATGCCGAAGCTTTGAGTGACAAGCAATTGCTGGTCGCTGGCGGCTGGGGCTCGCTGTTTACCGTCGACGTTCAATAATAATTACAGGTCTGAAGCATCATGGATAAAAAGTCTGCAGACGCTCACAAGGCGACGCACTTTCTACATAATCTGGATGAGTCGGTATTCCGTCATCCTAAATCGATTCTGGGCATCATTCTGGCGATCACATTGTTCTTCGCCTACCAGATCCCCAGCGTCAAGATGTACTCCGACTTTGCGGATCTGTTGCCGCAGAGCCATCCGTATATTGAACTGCATAACGAGATTAAGTCCTCCTTTGGCGGCGCCAACGTCATCATCGTTGGGGTCGAGGTGGAAGAGGGTGATATCTTCAGCAATGAAGCACTGGCCAAGATCCACCGCATGACGCTGGCGGTCGACAGCCTGCCGGGCATCAACCATAACCTGGTGTCGAGTGTGACCCACCGTAACTCGCGTAAGGTGTGGATGACGCCGGAAGGCAACGTCAACTCCAAGTCCTACTACGACCCGCAGGGCGGGGAGATGGATGCGGCCGCGCTGGAGAAGTTACGCGGTGATGTGACCGCCGATCCTCGTGTCTACGGCCCACTGGTGTCGCCGGATATGAAGATGGCGCTGATCAAGGCGCAGCTCAACGAAGGTCAGCTGGATTACGAGAAGACCTTTGATGAGATCCAGAAGATGCGTGCGGATGAAGCCGTTGCCGGGATCAAGATTCATGTGACCGGTCAGCCGATGCTGGTGGGCTGGGCCTATCAGTATCTGGATCAGATCATTGAGATCTTCCTGTTTACCGCGCTGATCATGATCGCACTGCTGATCTTCTACTTCCGTAAAGCCTACGGTGTCCTGATTCCGCTGGGTGCGGTGATCGTCTCCTCGATCTGGGGCATCGGCATCATCTCCCTGTTCGGTTACAACCTCGACCCGCTGGGTCTGGTGATTCCGTTCCTGATCTCGGCGCGGGCCATGTCGCACGGGATTCAGATCGTGGAGCGTTACTATCTGGAGCTGAACGACCACGCGGATCATCATCTGGCAGCACGCACTACCTTCGAGAGTTTGTTCCGTCCGGGCAGTTTAGGTGTGGTCTCTGATGCGATCGGTCTGTTGCTGATTGCGATCGGTTCGATCCCACTCAATACCAAGCTGGCGCACTACGCCTCCCTGTGGGCACTGACCATCATCATTACCGTGTTGCTGGCGGTACCGCTGCTGTT
>NZ_JADEYS010000030.1 GCF_015209595.1 Pontibacterium sinense
CTCAACAAACAACCAATTCCGATTAAATAACAATCAAACCAAAGCACCAGACACAAAAAAGGCGCCTGACGGCGCCCCTTTTATATGAATTAAGAAAGTACCTTAATCACGATTATTCGTTTCTTCTTCACTCATGGCATCTTCAAACTCATCATCAAGCTCGTCATCGTCTTCGTCTTTATTCTTTTTGACGAAGATACGCCCCATGATGATCCCCACCTCAAACAGCAACCACATAGGTACAGCCAACAGGCTCTGGGAGATCACATCTGGAGGAGTTAGCAACATCCCAAGAACAAAGCACCCTACCAGCACATAAGCTCGCTTTTGTGCCAGACCATCAGCAGTGGCCGCGCCGGTCCAAATGAGCAGCAACGTTGCTATAGGTATTTCAAAAACGATACCAAACGCAAAGAACAGTTTGAGTACAAAGTTCAGATAACTACTGATGTCAGTCGCAATCTCGACATTAACGGGTACAACACTGGTAAAGAAACCAAACATCAATGGAAATACAACGTAATACGCAAAAGCCATACCTGCATAGAACAGGAAAATACTGGAAACCAGTAGCGGCACTGCTAATCGTTTTTCATTTTGATACAAGCCCGGTGCTATAAACCCCCAAACCTGATGCAAAATGACGGGCATCGCCAGAAAGATAGATGCAACCAGGGTCAGTTTGAAAGGAGCAAAGAAGGGAGATGCAACATCCGTTGCAATCATACTAGTGCCTTCCGGCAGCAAAGATGTCAGCGGATCAGACAGATAGGTGTAAAGGTCGTTGGCAAAATAGAATAACGACAGAAAGATCAGCAATACAATCAGCAAGACCCTCATTAGGCGCTGACGCATCTCTAACAGATGGGAAATAAGAGGTTGTTCCTGATCCTGACCCGGCAGGTTATTACTATGCTCGCTCATTACTTCTCAGTCTTATTTGCGGCATCTGGAGCCGTTTGTTCGCTTCCCGTCGACACCGGTGGAGCGATACTGTTTTCAGGCTGAGATGCACTCTCACCTGAGACAGGTTGCTTAGCCTTGAGTTCTTCTGGCGAAGAGACGCTGTTACCAAAAGGCGAGTCATCACTGCTGCCCTCAGTAAAAGGTGTACGCATTTCTGCCAGCTCTTTATCCAGCTCTTCTTTTTGGATGGCTACTGTGCGCTTCATTTCATCAATACGCAGTTCTTCAGAGATTTCACTCTGAATACCGCTGAGCGTACGCCGGATGCGGCCAACCCATAAGCCCGCAGTACGGGCCGCAGTTGGCAGCTTCTCTGGCCCAAGGACCACTAGCGCTACAACAGCAACAATAAGCAGTTCAGCAAAGCCGATATCAAACATCTACTATGCCGCCGGCTTACTTGTCAGACTTAGTTTCTTCTTTCTTCGCAGTAGCTGAATCAGCTTCATTGAAGTCAGCGTCTTCTTTATTCAGCTTCTTAGTCGTTTCTTCTTTTTTCTCTTCATCTTCGGTTACAGCTTTCTTGAAACCTTTAATCGCGCTGCCCAGGTCTCCACCCATGCCACGCAGTTTCTTAGTACCAAACAGAAGAACAATGATCAGTGCAACAATCAACAGCTGCCAAATACTGATACCACCAATGCCCATACTAAAACTCTCCGCTTTTATTCTTATATTGAGGGCAGACTTCCGCCACTCAACAGATGAAAATGAATAGGGTAGACCTTCTGATGTTGATCCCGCCCCTATTGAATAATGGTGCGACAGGATCATCACTGGGCGATAAGTCTGATACCGCCCACCTGCGGGTCATCTACATTTCGTACACGCCTTCGCAATATCGTGAAACGCCACTTGGTGTGGTCCATTCCGAAACATCACAAAGTACTTATCCTGATACACAATCTTTGCAGGTACATTACCTACGATGATCTGACAGATAATGCATCCTGCCATGCCTTATTTATTGGTACGCGCCGCTTTTTCTTCAAGGCCTGACATATCAAATCGACGTGCTAATTCGTCGAGAATCGTCTGCGGCTTCTCTCCCAAATGGGACAGCATGACTAAACTATGGAACCAGAGATCAGCAGTCTCATAAATAACATCACTGTTATCACCACTTTTCTCTGCATCTTTGGCAGCAATGATAGCTTCGACCGACTCTTCACCCACTTTTTCCAAGATCTTGTTCAGACCTTTGGCGTGCAGGCTCGCTACGTAGGATTTCTCAGAAGCTGCATTTTTCCGCTCTTCCAGAATTTCTCCCAATTGGGTCAATACGTCACTCATCGAATACAGCCTATTTGTTGTAAATACTTGCTGGGTCTTTCAGCACCGGTTCTACCGGCACCCATTCTTCATCTTTCAGTACGCTGTAAAAGCAGCTCTCTCGCCCAGTATGGCAGGATATACCGCCCAGCTGTTTAACATGCATCAATATGACATCGGCATCACAATCCAACCGAATTTCATGTAACTGCTGCACATGCCCTGACTCTTCACCCTTGCGCCAGAGTTTGTTACGCGAACGTGACCAATAGATGGCTCGCTGTTCTTTGACGGTCAGAGACAGAGCCTCTTCATTCATCCATGCGACCATCAAGATACGACCTGTTTCATGGTCCTGCGCAATCGCTGGGACCAAACCATCACTGTTCCATTTTACCTGTTCAAGCCAAGGTGCAGACATGTGTTTACTTCTTTAGCAAATTCTAATTCAAAGCGGCAAGCATACCTGAACAAACTGCCTTCCACCATATATACAACAGGCGTATAACCGAGGCGTAGTGCCAGATTTTTAGCGTCGTACTACCAGATACAAACCAACACCCGCAGCGATCCAGGAGGCGGTAGAAACTGATGCTAACCAATCCATCGCCTGGTCATTACCCGAGATGAGCGCCAATAATATCAACGCCCCACCCAAATAACGCGTAGGCCGATGTCTGCGTTCAAGTTCATCACGCGCGGCGGCATATGCCCGCAGATCACGCGCACGATTATCATCCAATCGGCGCACCTGATTCAGTGCATCAAACACAAGTTGCGGCATGTGAGGCATTTTTTCCAACCAGTCCGGCGCCTGCTGCTTGATGCTACGGTAGACTGCCTTAGGCCCCATCCGTTCCTTCATCCAGCCTTCAAGGAAAGGTTTAGCGGTCTTCCACAAGTCCAGTTCTGGATAAAGCTGGCGACCCAGTCCCTCAATATTCAGCAGCGTCTTTTGCAACAAGACAAGCTGGGGCTGCACTTCCATATTAAAGCGTCGCGCAGTTTGGAAAAGTCCCAATAACACCTGACCAAAGGAGATCTCTTTCAGCGGCTTTTCAAAAATGGGTTCACACACACTACGAATGGCAGTTTCAAAGGCATCTACGTTGGTATCTGAAGGCACCCAACCTGAATCCACGTGTAATTGTGCGACCTGACGATAGTCGCGCTGGAAGAACGCCAGGAAGTTTCGTGCCAGATAGCTCTGATCTTCCGGGGTAAGCGAACCCACAATACCAAAATCAACGGCGATATATTGAGGTGACTGAGGATTATCACGAGACACAAAGATATTGCCCGGGTGCATATCCGCATGAAAGAAGCTGTCACGAAACACCTGAGTAAAGAATATCTCTACTCCACGTTCCGCCAGTTTTTTCATATCCGTATTCTGGGCTTCAAGCTGCGCTATATCCGCGACAGGGATACCATGGATACGTTCCATCACCAGTACGTTGGAACGCGTATAGTCCCAATAAATCTCTGGAATATAGAGCACATCAGAACCGTCGAAGTTACGATGTAACTGCGAGCCATTTGCCGCCTCTTTACGCAAATCCAGCTCATCAAAGATCGTTTGCTCGTACTCTGCAACAACTTCAACCGGGCGTAAGCGGCGACCATCCGCCCAGATCGCCTGTGCGATCTGAGCCAGACTATAAAGCAAGGCGACATCTTTCTGGATAGTCCGCTCAATACCCGGACGGATCACTTTGACCACAACATCACGACCATCACCCAATGTCGCTTTATGAACCTGAGCAACGGATGCGGATGCCAGAGGCTGCTGTTCAAATTGAGCAAACAGTTCACTGACCGGCTGCCCTAGTGACTGTTCAATAATATGCTGTGCTTCAGCACCACCAAAAGGAGGCACTTGGTCTTGTAGCTTTTTAAGCTCTTCCGCCACATCATCGGGTAACAAATCACGCCGGGTAGAGAGCATCTGGCCAAACTTGATGAATACCGGCCCCAATGCCTCCAATGCTAGACGCAGGCGTTCGCCACGAGGCAGGTCTGCCGCGACCGTATAGCGCCACGGTAACAGTTTTAGCAGTACACGCAGATAAAATGGAAGATTCATCCCGTCGAAGAACGTATCCAGACGGTAGCGGGCAACAACCCGCAGGATTTTTACACTTCTGAGCAGACGTTTCACAAACAGGTGATCCTGTAATCAGCTAATTCGGCGCGACAATGCTACACCATCCCAATAGAAATTCATTGCCTAAAATCAGGTCAGCCAATCACCGCCTGATTGCGTCCATTCGCCTTGGCTTTATAGAGCATTTCATCTGCACGGCTAAATAAAGACTCTTCGTTATCGCCTTCCTTTGATTCGCTTACACCAAACGACATCGTGACAGTGACGGGCTTACCATGGAAGTTAAAAGGGCTTTTTGCTACCGCCTGACGGATTTTATCCACGGCCTGATGGGCCTCTGTTGCTCCTGTTGATGGCATCAATATAACGAACTCTTCGCCACCGTAACGCGCTACAAAATCGGATCCTCGCAGCTTCAACTTAACCACTTTCGCAATCAGACGCAGCACTTTATCGCCCGCTAAATGCCCGTAGGTGTCATTGATCCGCTTAAAGAAATCCAAGTCCCCTACCGCTACAGAGAAGTGCGTCTGATAACGTTGCCAACGAGCTACCTCTTCGGCAATACGCTCGTCGTATGCAGCACGGTTTGGTAAACCCGTCAGAGCATCGGTGGTTGCTCGGGCTTTTTCCGCTTCCATATGGGCCCGAACTTCACGTGTTTCTTGTTCCATCTGCTCAACCTTTTCGAGCAAATTTTCATAGCGCTCCTGAAGACGGGTTTCTCGCTCGTCTTCATCACGCTTGAAGTCATCCATCGCCTGCACAACATGCTGGAGTTTTCCTGCAACCGCCATCTTCAGTTCTTTTAGATCATGGCTACTTTTAACTGTTTCGTGCAGCTGCTGAACATTAGAGCGTACCTGTATATCCAGCTTACGCTGATTCTCACCGATACTTTGCTGCTCGTGATGACTTTCTTTGATGAAACTCTCAACTTCACTCAACTGTGAACTCAGGTCCAGCAGGTAGGTTTCAAACTCTTCATCACCCTTACCATTGCTTTTACCCACCAAGCTGATGATCTGGCGTAACATCGACGGTAGATCCGCCAAGGCAATCCCTTCATCAATTCGACGCAACAGGTCCCTGCTTTCATCCGCTTCCTGATCGGACAACGGCAACCCTGTCAGCAGCATCGTTAGTTCTGTTGCAACCGCCTGCAACAAACGCCTTTGTTCTTCAGAGGAATCCTCTGTTTCGGATATTGTTCTGGTAGGGGTCGTATTCTCTGCAGATGGCTCCGGCTGCTCTGCTGACATCCCCGCCTGCAGTTCAACCAGATCGGTTAACAACGCAGGCAGTTCATACGCGGCTTCGGTGAGTTTTTTGCTGCGCTGCTCGCATGCATCAAGCAAATTATGAATATGCTGTTCTTCGGTGGAGTAGCGCAACTGGCGGATCCAGCGCTGCACCGCTTTCAGAATTGACTTGGACTGTTTTTCACGGGACTCATCACGCCGACGGATCTGCTTGTCCAGACTCTTGGAGACACGCCCCAGCGTCGAACCATTCCCGCCTTGGGTTAGCCCTGCTCTGAGTTCGTTTAATTCAAGGTCCAGTTTGGCGTCCTCGCCCTCCAGACCTAAAACCATGCTACCGATAATCTGATTCAGAAGTCCTTCCTGTTTTTGAAATTGAGACTGAGTGTCCTCAATTTCCAGCGCTAGCTCCCTATACTTCTGCTTCCAGTCTTCATTCTGTGCTGACACGATCTACCCTCAGTCGAAACAACTGCACAATTTTTAACTCTTGCCTCTATGTTAGAGGAAGCCGCCCGCCAACTCTAGATATCTGAAACAACTTCAACTGTTGAAGGCATAAAAAAACCGCCTATATAAGGCGGTTTTTTCAAACAGAAACGGGGATCACTGAGCCGCTTTACGTTCTTTCGCGACCAGATAATCAACCACTTCCAGCATTTTCTGATGGCTTCCTGCCATCTGAGCCGTAATGCGATACTTGCCGTTAACGACCATAGACGGTACGCCGGTGATACCATAACCACGCAGTTTAGAATCGCCTTGACGTAACTTCATTGTCACGGCAAAAGAATCGAACATCTTGCTAAACTTCGCTTCATCAACACCCAGCTTGCCATAAAACTCAACCAGCTGATCCTTGTTGCCAAAACGACGACGTTCTACGTGAACCGCATTAAATGTAGGTACGTGGGTTTTCTCAACGGTCTTCAGCAGCTCAGAGCTGTAATAAGCACGCGCAAACGGCTCCCAGCTACGGCCAAACACAACAGGCAGACGAACAAAATTAACGTCTTCAGCCTTTTTCGACTCCCAGTTCTGTACCAAAGGTTCAAAACTATTACAGTGCGGACACGGGTATCCGAATGCTTCTACTACCTCAACTCGGTTAGCATCTGCGGTTTTTACCGGAAACGGTAAGACAGCGTAATGCACACCTTCTTTAAATCCGGCCTCAGTCTCCGCCGACGCAGCCATTGGCAACATCAACGCAATTAGCATCATTCCAAGTTTTTTTAGCATGTTCATTTCTCCAACTCACACTCAAGCAGCTGAGTGAGACTCCGAAAGGGATCAAAAAGTTCGATTTCAGCTAATAAAAAAGGCAGCCTAAGCTGCCTTTATTTAATCTAGCCTGAATATTGCTTAGTTCAGACCCTGAATGTAAGCAGAAACGGCTTTGATCTCTGCATCACTCAGCTTAGCAGCAATATCCTGCATCATCTTGTTTGGATCGTTAGAGCGTTCAGCGTTGCGGAACATCTTCAGCTGTTTCTCAACGTATGCTGAGTGCTGACCGCTCACTGCAGGGAATGCAGCGGAAGCGTTACCCGTACCGGTTGGGCTGTGGCAAGCTGTACACGCAGCAACACCTTTCGCCGCGATACCTGCACGGTAGATTTTCTGACCCGCTTCAACCTGATCTTTAGCAGCGTGACCGATCTGAGTCGCCTGCTTCGCAAAGAATGCCGCAAGATCCGCCAGATCCTGGTCATCCAGGTTGTCCAGCAGCCCCGTCATCTCAACAACCGGACGTGATCCGTTTTTGATGTCTTTCATCTGCTTAACCAGATATTTTTCATTCTGGCCGGCCAGTTTAGGAAAGTTAGCGATTGCACTGTTACCATCGGCACCATGGCACGCGCCACATACGGCCGCTTTTGCCTGCCCTGCAGCAGCATCACCTGCCGCGTGAGCTACACCAGTGATACCCAGGGTCAACAGCATGCTGATCAGTAGTTTATTCATCGACGAGAACCCAGACTCTTGATTTTAATAAGTTTTTTGACGTTCACCGGCAGCGTTCAGGGCTGAAATCCGATGATCGTGAGAACCTCACTTGCCTGTGACACTAGAGCCTTTCGCTTATCACAGGTAAAATTTGGCGCAATTATAACCTAATATCCATACAAACTGGAACGGCAATCTCTGTTCCGACAAGGCGCGAACCCTACACATGTCAATAAAACGCTCACCGATAAGCTACAACTCAGCACGTTTTAACAAAAGCGCTGCCAAACTCAGCCAGTGTCCGGAAGACATCGGTGCGGAGGTAGCCTTTGCAGGTCGCTCCAACGCAGGGAAATCCAGCGCTATCAACACTCTGACCAACAACAAAAAGCTGGCCAGAACCTCGAAAACCCCGGGCCGTACGCAGTTGATCAACTTTTTTGATCTCAACATTGAGCACACACGGATCGTCGATTTGCCGGGATATGGCTTTGCCAAAGTGCCGCTGGAAATGAAGTTGCACTGGCAGAAGCATCTCGACAATTACCTGCAAAAACGTGAATGCCTGCGGGGTGTCGTGCTGGTCATGGATATCCGTCATCCGATGAAAGAGTTCGACCAAATGATGACCCAATGGTGCAAAAGCACGGGTATGCCACTGCATGTTTTGCTCACCAAAGCCGACAAGCTGAAGAAAGGCCCTGCGCAAAACACGCTACTCAAGCTGAAGAAAGAGCTGACAGACGAACTGGGCGACAATGTATCCCTACAGATATTTTCTGCATTGAAACGTCAGGGTATCGACCAGCTCAGCATGCGCATCGACAGTTGGTTGCTCGAGGGTATGGAAGACGAGTTCGACGACCAGCCGGAAGAATAACGGCGCCAAACAGCGGACAAAAAGAAGCCCTGGATACCTGGAAGGGGAACAAGGGGGTATCTAGGGCCTCAACGCATGCTTGTTTTAGAGAGCCACTACCATGGCACAGTCTTGAATGTGACTCACAGTATGTGACTGCATTGGATCAGAAAGGTTCAACCTCTGTTTAAATTTTATTCAGAGGTATCCTAATGTGCCTGTTCCCAGTTATCACCCACACCGGCGTCCACCACCAACGGCACGTCCAAATTGGCCGCAGCAGCCATCTTATCTTTGACCGCCGACACAAACGCCTCCACCTGGTCTTCACGCACTTCAAACACCAACTCATCGTGCACCTGCATGATGATACGAGCGTCCATCTCGCCACCAGACAACCAAGCGTCGACACTTAACATCGCCTTCTTAATGATATCTGCCGCAGTACCCTGCATCGGTGCATTGATCGCTGTGCGCTCTGCAGCCTGACGGCGCATGGCATTCTTTGCCTTAATCTCTGGCAGGTAAAGGCGACGACCATACAGGGTTTCTACATAGCCCTGCTCTGCCGCTTTAGTGCGAATATCATCCATGTAGTGCTGGACACCCGGGTAGGTTTCGAAATAGTGCTCAATATACTGCTGCGCTTCATTCCGCCCGACACCCAACTGTTTACCCAGGCCAAAGGCTGACATACCGTAAATCAGGCCAAAGTTAATCGCTTTCGCGCGACGACGCTGCTCGGAGCTGACATCAGCAACCTCTGTTTTGAACACCTCTGCAGCCGTCGCACGGTGCACGTCATCGCCATGGCTAAACGCGTTAAGCAGACCCTGATCCTGTGACAGATGCGCCATGATGCGCAGCTCAATCTGAGAGTAATCCGCTGCCACAATTTTATAGCCCTGCGGGGCAACAAATGCCTGACGGATACGACGACCTTCCGCATTGCGCACGGGGATGTTCTGCAAGTTCGGATCAGAGGACGACAAACGCCCGGTCGCCGTGACGGCCTGATGATACGAGGTATGAATACGCCCGGTGGCCGGATTGATCATCTGCGGTAATTTGTCGGTGTAGGTTGATTTCAACTTACTCAGACTACGGTGTTCCAGAATCAGCTTCGGTAACGGATAATCCAGCGCCAACTCCTGCAACACCTCTTCCGCTGTGGACGGTGCACCTTTTGGTGTTTTCTTCAGAACCGGCAGCTTTTTCTGCTCGAACAGAATCACCTGAAGTTGTTTGGGCGAGCTCAGGTTAAACGGCTCGCCGGCTTCCTCGTGAGCTTCCTTTTCCAGTTCCTGCAGTCGCTGGCTGATCTCCACACTCTGTAATCCCAGCAGATTAGCATCGACCAGTGCACCGTTCCGTTCAATATGTGACAACACCGGAATCAGCGGACGCTCAATCTCTTCGAATACCGGCTTTACGTCCGGGGTACTCTCCAGCTTCGCGACCAGTGCCTGATGCAGACGCAGAGTAATATCGGCATCTTCCGCCGCATAAGGGGCGGCCTGCTCCAGTTCAATCTGGTTGAAAGTCAGCTGCTTTTTGCCCTTACCGGCAATATCTTCAAAGTGGACCGTCTTAACACCCAGATATTTATCCGCCAGACTGTCCATATCATGGCGCGTAGCGGTGGAATTGTAGATATACGATTCCAGCATAGTGTCATAGGCGACACCCCGCAGAGTGACATCGTAACGCGCCAACACATTCATATCGTATTTGATGTGCTGACCCACTTTAAGATGGCTCTCGCTTTCCAGCAGCGGTTTAAGCTTCTCTAACAAGCATTCACGACTGATCTGCTCAGGCGCGCCCATATAATCGTGTGCTACCGGCACGTACGCGGCTTTACCGGGCTCAACTGCAAACGAAACCCCCACCAGCTCCGCTTCCATGTAGTTGAGGCTGGTCGTTTCCGTATCAAACGCAAAAAGCTCCGCCTCTGTCAGCACTTTGATCCAACGATCCAGCGCGACTTCATCGAGTACGGTTTCGTATTCAACGTTTTCCGGCGCCTTAGGTTCAGCATCGTCCATCGGCTGATCGGTAGATTCAGCGGCATCACTGCTCAGATCACGTACCCAGCTACGAAACTCAAAGGTAGAAAAGAGTTCTTTCAGCGCAGCGGTATCAGGCGCAGGCAACACAAAGTCTTCGACCTGAGAATCCAGCTCCACATCTGTTTTGATCGTTGCCAGCAGATAGGACAGCTCCGCTTCTTCACGATGCGTTTCCAGCTTTTTCGGCATCGTTTTGGAACCACGGAAACCCAGCGCCGGAATTTTATCCAGATTCGCATACAGATCTTTGATACTGCCAATCCCCTGCAACAACGCCAGCGCGGTTTTTTCACCGACACCCGGCACGCCAGGGATGTTATCGACCTTATCGCCCATCAGCGCCAGATAGTCGATAATCAGGTGCGGAGGGATACCAAACTTCTCTTCCACACCCGCCTCATCCATCACGGTATCGGTCATGGTGTTGATCAGGGTGACGTGCTTATCCACCAGCTGCGCCATATCTTTATCGCCAGTGGAGATCACGGTGTCGATCCCTTTGGCGCTGGCTTCAACCGCCAGGGTTCCGATGACATCGTCGGCTTCCACCCCTTCCACGGCGATCAGTGGCAGGCCCATGGCGCGGACAATATTGTGGATCGGCTCAATCTGCAGACGCAGATCATCCGGCATCGGCGGACGCTGCGCTTTGTACTCCGGATAGATATCATCACGGAAGGTTTTGCCTTTGGCGTCAAAGATCACCACTACCGGGCTCTGCGGATATTGCTTGAGCAAACTACGCAGCATGGAGGTTACCACTCGCACGGCCCCGGTTGGCACGCCATCCGACGTTCTGAGGTCGGCTTGTTGTGACGCAAAGAATGCACGGTATAAATAGGAAGAGCCGTCAACTAAAATGAGGGGGGAGTGCTGTTCGCTCATGGCGGTATCCATGTTGGTTGCAGTTCGGACTGGTTCAGGGCGACAATCATAGTCGATATCGATGCAGCCAACCAAAACAAAGGATATATTATGAAACGATTGCTGCTGACCGCGCTGTTACTGATCGCGCCTCTGGCACAGGCGGAGTCTCTGCCTCAGTTCGATGAAAACGAACCTGAGGTCACTATCCGTCACGGTGAAGGATCAACCTTTTACGAATACCGTATCAACGGTGAACTGCGCGAAATCAAGGTCGTACCCGAAAGCGGTAAGCCGTATTATCTGGTACCGGCCGACGGCGACGAGTTTATTCGCGCCGATCAGTCTCAACTTCTCATCCCTAAATGGATTCTGTTCCGCTGGTAATCACGTGGCTGTATATACTCAAGTAACTCCAGACGATCTTGATCGCCTGCTGCTCGACTTTGACCTGGGATCACAGGTCGCACTGGAAGGCATTCAGGGTGGCATCGAGAACACCAACTACTTTGTCACTCTGAAGCAGGACAAACAGGAGCAGCAATATGTGCTGACCCTGTTTGAAGAGCTGAGTGGCGAAGAACTGCCGTTTTTTGTTGAGCTGGCCCAATGGCAGGCTGAACGCGGTATTCCGCTCCCTTACGGCATTACCGATCGAAACGGTATTGCGCAAAAGCGACTCAATGACCGTCCGGCGATTCTGCAACCGCGCTTCGCAGGCCGTCACATCGCACGCGATCAGCTGAAACCTGAACACTGCGCTGAAGTCGGGCGAGCACTCGCTCGCTTCCATACGGCGAGCCAAGATTTTTATCTGAGCCGTCAGGCGCACCGTGGTGTTTTCTGGTGGCGCAGTGAAAGTCGCCGTATTCAGTCTCTGCTATCTGCAGAGGATGCTGCGCTGCTGCTGAATGAGGTCAAACTGTTTGATGAGCTACGCGAACAAGGCGACAAACTGCCCAGCGGCATCATCCATGGTGATCTGTTCCATGACAACGTGCTGTTCGATGGCGATAAACTCAGCGCGATTCTCGATATCTACAACGCGGCCACTGCGTTCTGGCTGTTTGACCTGGCCATTGTCGCCAACGACTGGTGCAGTTTACCTAACGGGAAGATCGATCCCGCGCGTGAACAAGCGCTACTGAAGGCCTACAACAGCGAACGACCGTTTGTAGACTTTGAGCATGAAGCCTGGCCGATCCTGACCCGCACCGCCGCTATGCGATTCTGGCTCTCCCGCCTGATTCCAGCACTGGGGGTCGAGCAGGGGACGCGCTCCGGAGATGTCGAGACCAAAATAAAAGACCCGGATGAATTGAAGCAGATTCTGCTGGCTCGTATCGAGACACCGGCTGCATTACCGCAATAAACGCACAACGCTGTAAACATATACAGTATCAGGGGGTATACTCTACCCCCTGTACCTTCTAATCTCTCTTTTCCCAGCCCAACTTCAGATAGCGACAGTTCTATGGACGTTACCCACATTATCGACTCCCTTAACGATGCTCAGCGTCAGGCCGTCACCGCACCGGTACAAAACCTGCTCGTATTGGCAGGCGCTGGCTCGGGCAAAACCCGTGTACTGGTGCACCGTATCGCCTGGCTGATCCAGACCGAAGGGATGTCACCCTACTCCATCATGGCCGTAACCTTTACCAATAAAGCGGCGCGTGAGATGCGGGGTCGTATCGAAGAACTGCTGGGAATTAACCCTCAGGGCATGTGGGTCGGCACCTTCCATGGCCTCGCACACCGCCTGCTGCGCTCACATTGGCAGGACGCAGGGTTACCGGAAAATTTCCAGATAATGGACAGCGATGACCAGTTACGTCTGGTCAAACGGTTGTCCAAAGAGATGGGCTTCGATGAAACCCGCTGGCCGGCACGTCAGTTCCAGTGGTACATCAACGAACAGAAAGACGAAGGCCTGCGCTCCCAGCATATCGAACCTTCAGGTGATCAGTTCAACCAGATGATGCTAAAGATGTATCAGGCGTACGAGCAAGCCTGTGAACGCGGCGGCATGATCGATTTTGGCGAGTTGTTACTGCGTGCACTGGAACTGCTGCGTGACCGACGTCCTAACCTACTGGCACACTATCAGGAGCGTTTCCGCTACATTCTGGTCGACGAGTTCCAGGATACCAACAGCATCCAGTACGGCTGGCTGCGCCTGCTCACCGGCAGCGATCCTAAGATGATGGCTGTTGGCGATGACGACCAGTCCATCTACGGCTGGCGTGGCGCGAAGATCGAAAACATTCAGAACCTGAATAACGACTTCCCCGGCACTGAAACCATTAAGCTGGAACAGAACTACCGTTCCACCAATACCATCCTGAGCGCAGCCAACGAAGTCATCCGCAACAACCAGGGACGACTAGGTAAAGAGCTGCGGACCGATTCCAGCGACGGCGACCCAATCTCGCTGTATGCCGCGTTCAATGAACAGGACGAAGCGCGCTTTATCGTTGATCAGATCAGTCAGTGGTCAAGCGAAGGGAATTTACGTCGCGAATCTGCCATTCTCTACCGCTCCAATGCCCAGTCCCGGGTACTTGAGGAAGCGTTGATTCGCGCCGCAGTGCCTTATCGTATCTACGGTGGACAACGTTTCTATGATCGCCTGGAGATCAAAAACGCACTGGCTTATATGCGCCTGATCGCCAACCGCGACGATGATACGGCGATGGAACGGGTGATCAATGTACCGACACGCGGTATCGGCACCCGTACGGTAGAAGTGGTGCGTGAGCACGCCCGTATCGAACAAATCTCCATGTGGCGTGCTGCAACCGAAGTGGTCGGACTGCAAAAGTTACCCGCCCGTGCCAGCAACGCACTGGTCGCCTTTCTCAATCTGATCAATGAGTTAACCAAAGAGACCGAGGGTGTTGAGCTGCACGAGCAGACCGAACACGTGGTCGAGCGCTCGGGACTGATTGAACATCACCTGAAAGAGAAAGGTGAAAAAGCCCAGTCCCGTATCGAAAACCTTGGGGAGCTGACCAACGCGGCGAAACAGTTCCTCCATCAGTGGGATGAAAGTTTTGAAGAGGCCTTCACCTCACCGCTGGCTGCCTTTTTGGATCAAGCTGCACTGGATGCCGGTGATGCACAGGCGGATGAACATCAGGACAGCGTACAACTGATGACTCTGCACTCTGCGAAAGGTCTGGAGTTCCCTCTGGTATTTTTGGCAGGGATGGAAGAAGGACTGTTCCCACACAAGATGTCTGCCGAAGAACCGGGCCGTCTCGAGGAAGAGCGCCGTCTTTGTTACGTGGGTATTACCCGCGCCATGAAGAAGTTGCACATTACTTACGCAGAGTCGCGCCGTTTGCACGGGCAGGAAACCTTTAACCGCCCTTCCCGTTTTATCCGAGAGATCCCCGATCACCTGCTGGAAGAGGTACGCCTGAATGCCTCGGTTTCGCGTCCAATCTCAGCGCGTCCCGAAAAATCCAGCCTGTTTGGCGGTAACAGCTCGCTCTCCAGCGCTGAGATCCCAGCGACTAACCTGTCGTTGGGGCAACGGGTGAACCATCAGAAGTTTGGCGAAGGGACCGTACTGAACTTTGAAGGCTCAGGCCCTAAAGCACGGGTACAGGTCAATTTCGACTTTGAAGGACCGAAGTGGCTGGTTGTTGGCTTCGCCAATCTCCAACCGCTCTAAGCTACATGCTTCTCAGGGCAATAAAAAAGGCTGCAAACGCAGCCTTTTTTTATTTATGAATTAGATAATTAGCAGGACAAACCAACCATCAAAGGTGGCAGGCTTTCGTGCTGCCAGCGCTGCACACAGTAACCCTCAACCACGATGACTTCACATTCATCACCCTTGTTTAAGCGCCCCTGCATATGGCTTTTCAGGATTTCAATCAGCTGCTCAGTATCGGCGGCACTGACAAAACGGTTGATGAAGTGACTAAAACCATAAGCTTCATCGTAAATACTCAGCACAACACGATTAACGGCTTGCACACTCGGCGCATGACTAAAAATATCCTGCTTACGGTCGAAATCACCCTGATGAATCCACAGACATGGCTCCGGTTCCAGAATCTCAAGACCATGCTTAGTCGTCATCATGTATTCCCAGAGACGGAAGTTTTCCATCTCAACAAGGCGCATCCGTTGCTCCCCGTTATCGTTCTGGGTAAAACACTGAACCAACTTCTGGGACTGCTGATACTCCAGCAATGGCACTGCATCCAGCGTGTCATCAAACGCAGTTTTCTTCGTGCTACTCAAAACGAAGTCTCCTATTAAAGCGACGGCCGGTCTTCCTGACCTGCACAGTTAGCTCAAAAGTCTAGGTGCAGAAATATGAAACTGCAATCCATCTTGTGAGGAACGATGATTACGATCAACCGTTGTTTACACTATCATACTTCTGAACAAGATAAGGACCTTCTCACTTATGCTGCATCGGATATGGCTGTTCTTTTTTCTGGCTGCGTTTGCCGGTGGCCTCTACCAATGGCTCTGGCTGGACGATGCCGAAGTTTTTCAACGTCTGGTGCAATCGACCTTTGATATGTCCAAATTGTCGGTCGAGCTGGCGATTGGTCTGATCGGCACCCTCGCCTTCTGGCTGGGCATCATGAAGCTGGCCGAAGCCGCCGGTTTGATCGATAAGCTTGCCCGTGTGCTGACCCCCTTGTTTACCCGGCTGATGCCGGACCTGCCCCCCCGCCATCCAGCCATTGGTTCAATGACCATGAATTTGTCAGCCAATATGCTGGGGTTGGATAACGCAGCGACCCCGCTGGGTTTGAAGGCGATGCAGGACCTGCAAAGCCTGAACCCGCAGAAAGACACCGCCAGCAACGCTCAAATACTATTTCTGGTACTCAATACCTCGTCGGTCACACTGTTTCCGATTACGGTGTTTCTGTATCGGGCTCAACAAGGGGCAGCCAATCCAACCGATGTCTTCATTCCTATACTGATCGCTACCGCCTGCTCGACGCTCGCCGGACTCTTAGCGGTTTCATGGGTACAAAAGATCCGGCTCTGGGATCGTATTACGTTGTTATATCTGGGCGGTTTCGCCGCCGTATTACTGGCCTCTGTCGCGTACTTCAGCACATTGGCGGTGGATGAGTTACAACGTCAGTCATCGCTGATCGGCAATCTACTGATCTTCAGCATCATTATTTTCTTTTTGGTCAGTGCCCATCGAAAAGGGGTCAATATCTACGAAACCTTTATCGAAGGTGCGAAGCAGGGTTTTAATGTCGCAATCATGATCATCCCCTACCTGCTGGCCATGTTGGTGGCTATCGGAGTGCTGCGGGCCAGCGGTGCGCTGGACGGGTTCGTGTGGTTATTACGTGAAGGCGTTGCGTTGTTCGGTATGGATACGCGCTTTGCCGAGGCACTGCCTACCGCGATTATGAAACCGCTGTCAGGCTCGGGCGCACGAGCGATGATGCTGGAAACGATGCATTCGCAGGGGGTCGACTCCTTTGCCGCCCATGTGGCATCCATTATTCAGGGATCAACCGAAACCACCTTTTATGTTCTGGCGGTCTATTTTGGCTCGGTCGGTATTCGTCATACCCGACACGCGGTGGCGTGTGGTCTGACAGCAGATTTAGCCGGCATTATTGCGGCTATCGTATGTGGGTACTGGTTCTTTGGGTAGAAGCGTCTTATGAGAGAGCGTTATCCTAAGCGGATAACGCTTGGCAGGTGAGGCAACATATGAACATGTGTACCTCTATCATGAATCAAGCGTAGTCGAACAAGGCCGCGCCTCTATTGCGTAGGCACGACCGGATGGTTAGCCGAAATCGATCGCCCGGATATGGCCATGACCGTCAATGGCCACCTGAACGCATTCAGCTTCTGTCACCTTACGCACATCACTGCCATCCGGGCAACGTCCCCAGACTTCGACCCGAATGCGTAATGAACTGCGCCCGGATTCTAAAACCCGGGTGTAAAAGGACAATACCGTACCCACCAACACCGGAGACATGAACTCCATACCGCCAACAGACACCGTCGCCACCCGACCACTGGTCACTTCAGCCGCTTTAATCTCCGCCGCCAGCACAATTTGGGACGATACCCAGCCACCATAGACATCACCAAACATGTTGGTGGCCTGAGGATCGGCGGGTAATGTCAGGGTAAGCTGACCTTCCGGTGACAGAATCTGATCTTCATTGTTGTTTATCATGGCGCGACTTCCACTTGGAGTACTTTGTAACATCGTAATAGTCTGTAGTGTACCGGACATTAGACCAGCGTACCGATAACTGCTACTCGGGCCTGCTTATCGCATGACTCCTTATATAGACAGCAAGACAGGGCACTTTGCTGAATGCGGGCACCTGCCGTGCCCCAAGGTAACACCCGATTACAACTAAAGTCTACACATTATAGACCCTCGGTATCTCTGCTTTGGATCAGAACTTTTTCACACGAAAGACATTCGTGAACGCACATGTCATATGAATGTCACAAATCGATTTTATAGTAGCCTCCATCGCAAAATACAAACCAAATTATTCTCTCTGGAGATTCTGATGAAACCGATGAAGAAGCTGTTTGCAGCTGTTGCTATCTCTGCAACCTGCATGACTGCAAACGCTGCAGATCTGCTGGACAAAAACCTGCCTACTTACCAGAAAGCGTCTGGTGTATCTGGAAACCTGTCTTCTGTAGGTTCTGATACTCTGGCGAACCTGATGACTCTGTGGGCTGAAGAGTTCAAACGTGCCTACCCGAACGTTAACATCCAGATTCAGGCGGCAGGTTCTTCTACTGCGCCTCCAGCACTGACTGAAGGTACGTCTAACCTGGGTCCTATGTCTCGTAAGATGAAGGACAAAGAAATTGCTGCGTTTGAGAAGAAATTCGGTTACAAGCCGACTCCAGTAGCCGTTGCTATCGACGCTCTGGCGGTATACGTACATAAAGATAACCCAGTGAAAGGCCTGACGATTCCTCAGGTTGACGCAATCTTCTCCTCCACACGTAAGTGTGGCAACGCCGCTGACATCACCAAATGGGGCGATGCTGGCGTAGAAGGTACTCTGACGGGTAAGAGCATCCAGATCTTCGGTCGTAACTCTGTATCCGGTACTTACGGTTACTTCAAGAAGAAAGCACTGTGTAAAGGCGACTTCAAGAACAACGTAAACGAGCAGCCAGGTTCTGCTTCCGTTGTACAGTCCGTTTCCACGTCCCTGAACGGCATCGGTTACTCCGGTATCGGTTACAAAACGTCTTCCGTACGTGCACTGCCGCTGGCTAAAAAGCCTGGTCAGAAGTTTGTTGCTGCAACGCCTGAGAACTCTCTGAACGGTTCTTACCCGCTGGCACGTTCCCTGTACGTATACGTGAACAAAAAGCCAGGTCAGCCTATGTCTCCACTGGAACGTGAGTTCCTGAAGATGGTGATGTCTAAAGTGGGCCAGGAAGTTGTTGTAAAAGACGGCTACATCCCACTGCCAGCTAAGCTGGTAGAAAAACAGATGTCTGCTCTGGGCCTGTAATCCCACAGTTCATCTGACGAGATCTTAGGGTCTCACAATTAAAGGGGGGTTCCGAAAGGAGCCCCCCGTTTGCGTTAGTGTGCTTCGTGTAACACAAGCGTAACAAACTTGTCTTATTGTACGCCCGACGCTAATTTCAGGACCTCTCAGGACCTTTGTGCCATGAGCATTGATAACACATCCCTAGCCACCGAACTCGATTTCGACACGCCAGCGGCCAAACGTCTGCGCAAATTTCGCGCGCTTAAAGACAAGTCGGCTTCTGTTGGTATCGCCTTTGGCGGTATCAGTGTCATCGTCGCAATCCTACTGATCTTCTTCTACCTGCTGTATGAAGTTGCGCCTCTGTTCCACTCTGCCGAAATTAAACAATGGCAGGCGAACGGTCAGGCTGCAGCACCGTATGAAGCTCCAGGTCGCGGAAAAACCCTCTATCTGACCATGGAAGAACAGGCCGAGATTGGTCTGCGTGTAACGGATCAGGGTGAGATCATTTTCTTCGATACCCGTACCGGAGACATTCTGCAGCAGCAGAATATCCCAGTACCTGCAGGTACGGAGATCACCAGCTTTGCTCTGGCTTCAGACGCCAGCCGTATTTTTGCGGTCGGTCTGAGCGACGGTAAAGTCCTTGCGATGAAACACAGCTACAAATCCACTTACCCGGATGGCAAACGTGTTATCACTCCATTCCTCGAATTCCCGTTCGGCGAAGAGCCTCTCTCCGTAGCCGACAGTGCCGTGACCGAGCTGGCACTGAACGGTGACGAAGAAGCATGGCGTATCATTGCCAGCACTGAACAAGGTCTGGCACTGGCAAACCTGAGTTTTGATGAAAACTTCATCACCGGTGAAGTCGAAACCACGGTCGATACCGAAGCGCTGCCTAAATTGCGCGTACCGGTCAGCAAGCTATTGCTGATGCCGGATCGCCGCTGGTTGCTGATCGCAGGCAACGACAACAAACTGGCCGTCATGGATCTTGCCGCAGATGGTTCAGAAACCACTCAGATTCTGGATGCTTCTACGGGGAACATCACTGGCTTTAGCTTACTGCTGGGTGGTAACTCCCTGATGGTGGCCGACGATAATGGCGGCATCAGCCAGTGGTTCCTGATTCGTGACGATAAAAACATCTGGCGTCTGAAAAAGATTCGCTCATTTGAAGGCGGCACCACCGCAATCAATGGCATGTCGATGGAACACCGTCGTAAAGGCTTTGCCACCATTGATACCAACGGTAGCCTGCGCCTGTATAACTCAACCGCCAACCGCAACGTGCTGACAGAGCAAGTAGTAACAGGTACAGCCTCGACTATTGCACTGTCCCCACGCTCCAATGCCTTGCTGGTTGAACAGGACAATAAACTGTCCTTCTGGCTGATCGACAACGAACATCCGGAAGTATCCTGGGATGCGTTGTGGGGTGAGGTTTGGTACGAAGGATATCAGGAACCTGATTACACTTGGCAGTCCTCGGCATCCACTAACGACTTTGAGCCCAAGTACAGCCTGATGCCACTGGCCTTTGGTACACTGAAAGCGGCGTTCTACGCCATGCTGCTGGCAACACCATTGGCGATCTGTGGTGCGATCTACACCGCATATTTCATGGTTCCGGCTCTGCGTCGTAAGGTGAAACCGTTCATCGAACTGATGGAAGCACTGCCCACCGTTATTCTGGGTTTCCTGGCGGGTCTCTGGCTCGCACCGTTTATGGAAACCAACCTGACCGGCATCTTTGTCTGTCTGTTGATGATACCGGCCGCCATACTGATCTTCGCATTTGCCTGGGCGAGTATGCCTAAGCATATCCGCTACCTGATCCCTGAAGGCTGGGATACAGCCATGCTGATCCCGGTGATCATTCTGGCAACCTTCTTTGGCCTCTGGATCGCCGACGGTGTTGAGCAGGTGCTGTTCGCCGGTGATATGCGCGAATGGATCACAACAGAGCTGGGCATCAACTACGACCAGCGTAACGCTCTGGTTGTGGGTATCGCCATGGGCTTTGCGGTTATCCCAACCATCTTCTCTATCACCGAGGACGCGATCTTCGCCGTACCTAAACATCTGAGTTACGGTTCTCTGGCACTGGGTGCGACCCCGTGGCAGACGCTGGTACGCGTTGTGATGCCAACTGCCAGCCCGGGTATTTTCTCTGCGGTGATGATCGGTATGGGTCGTGCGGTAGGCGAAACCATGATCGTACTGATGGCAACCGGTAACACCCCCATCATGGACATCAACATCTTTGAAGGTATGCGTACACTGGCAGCAAACATCGCAGTGGAGATGCCGGAATCTGAAGTGGGCAGTACCCATTTCCGTATTCTGTTCCTGGCGGCCTTTGTGCTCTTCCTGTTCACCTTCATGGTGAATACGTTGGCCGAGACCATTCGTCAGCACCTTCGCAAGAAGTATGGCTCTCTGTAAGCCGGCTTGATTGAGGAATATAACCGATGCGAGTTTCATTAAAAGAATGGACTAAATCCGGCGAGCCGTGGGTTTGGTTGAACGCCGGTGCCGTTGCGATCTGTCTGATCATGGTGGTTGGCCTGCTATCCCTGATTGCGGTACGTGGTTTGGGTCACTTCTGGCCTGCCAACATCCATCAGGCAGACTACACCGAAAACGGCAACACCCTGCGTATGGCAGGTGAGCTGGTTGAGATTGAAAATGTACCTGCGGCTCAGCTGCGCGAAAGCGGCGTGAACGTGCCAGAAGGCCTCGAGTTTATGCAGCGAGACCTGATGAAGATTGGTAACCGTGATGTTGGCGGTTCTGACTTTATCTGGGTACTGGACGACTTCATGCTGAACCGCACCACACCTGAGATGATGTTTGCGGCGGAACGTCGTGAGTGGGGTAACTTCTACGGTTACCTGCGCAGCCTGAAAGAGAACGGTCAGGTTGTTGCCAGCCACGATGGCTACGAGAAAAACGCGGAATACATGAATGTCTGGAACAAATTCCAGGCAAGTATCGACCGCGCACTGGATCTGCACCATCAGATCGAAGAGATCGAAAAAGACGACATCGGGGCGATCAACTACGAGCTTGAGCGCCTGCGTCTGAAGGAACGTTCACTGCAGCTGAAAGAGGTGACTGATCAGTCCCGCTATGCCGAGATCGATCAGCGCCGTAAAGAGCTGGATGCAGAATACCAGAGCCTGCAGCAAGTCCTGCTGGATCTGTACACACAAATCAACCGCGATACATTCACCGCAGAAGCGGCCGGTGGTCAGGTACTTGAAATCGATGTCGCTAAAGTTGTGCGGGCCTTCCTGCCTAACAACATGAGCATCACCGATAAGGTCCTGCATTACTTCGCCAAGATCTGGGAATTTATGTCCGCCGATCCACGTGAAGCGAATACCGAAGGCGGTATCTTCCCGGCGATCTTTGGTACCGTGATGATGGTTATCCTGATGGCCGTGATGGTAACCCCGTTTGGTGTCATCGCTGCTGTTTATCTGCGTGAATATGCGAAACAGGGTTTTGTGACCCGTCTGATTCGCATCGCGGTGAACAACCTGGCTGGTGTACCATCCATCGTATACGGTGTATTTGGTCTGGGTTTCTTCGTTTACTTCCTGGGTGGTCATATTGATGATGCATTCTTCCCGGAAGCAAAACCGGCACCGACCTTTGGTACACCGGGTCTGATGTGGGCCTCTCTGACACTGGCACTGCTGACCGTACCGGTTGTTATTGTGGCAACCGAAGAAGGCCTCTCCCGTATCCCTCGTGCGGTACGTGAAGGCTCTCTGGCACTGGGTGCGACCAAAGCGGAAACACTGTGGAAAGTGGTACTGCCAATGGCCAGCCCGGCGATGATGACCGGTGTCATCCTGGCGATTGCCCGAGCCGCAGGTGAAGTCGCACCGCTGATGCTGGTTGGTGTGGTTAAGCTGGCACCGAGCCTGCCGCTGGATACCAACTACCCGTATCTGCACCTGGAT
The DNA here is from genome assembly GCF_015209595.1 of Pontibacterium sinense. Classification (GTDB taxonomy): domain Bacteria; phylum Pseudomonadota; class Gammaproteobacteria; order Pseudomonadales; family Balneatricaceae; genus Pontibacterium; species Pontibacterium sinense. The sequence goes on from NZ_JADEYS010000030.1 coordinate 22,838, forward strand.
CAGAAATTTATGCATCTGGGCTTCCACATCTATGATGTGGGTTTCCAAAGCCCGAACGTAGAAGCAGCTCGCCCGCTGGTGTATGCCACTGCACTGCTGCTGGTTATCGTTATCGCCCTGCTGAACCTCTCAGCCATTGCGATTCGTAACCACTTACGTGAAAAATACAAAGCACTTGAAATGTAACGCTGGATAGCGGAATTTATTCGAAAGGTTTAAGCCATGACTAGTGAAGCAAAAACCCACGCCATTGATATTTCTGCCATGCAGCGTGACAACCGTGTACTGAATCTGGAAGACGAAACCTGCACTCTGGAAGTGAAGGATCTGCGTCTTTCCTACGGTGATAAAGAAGCCCTGCACGGCATCGACATGAAAATCCCGAAGAACCGTGTAACGGCTTTCATCGGGCCATCCGGTTGCGGTAAATCAACGCTATTGCGTTGCTTCAACCGTATGAATGATCTGGTTGATAGCTGCAACATCACCGGCCAGATCATGCTGGATGACAGCAACATCTATGACCGCAGTGTTGACGTGGCTGAACTGCGTCGCCGTGTCGGTATGGTGTTTCAGAAACCCAACCCGTTCCCGAAATCGATTTATGAAAACGTGGCTTACGGTCTGCGTATTCAGGGCATCAAGAAAAAGCGTGTGATCGACGACACTGTCGAGTGGGCGCTGCGTTCTGCTGCTCTGTGGGATGAAGTCAAAGACCGTCTGCACGAAAGTGCACTCGGCATGTCCGGTGGTCAGCAACAGCGTCTGGTTATCGCACGCACCATTGCGGTCAAACCTGAAGTTCTGTTGCTGGATGAGCCGGCATCAGCACTGGATCCAATCTCCACGCTGAAAATTGAAGAGCTGATTCACGAGCTGAAGAATGATTTCACCATCGTGATCGTAACCCACAACATGCAGCAGGCGGCACGTGTCTCCGACTACACCGCGTTTATGTACATGGGTGACCTGATTGAGTTTGGTGTAACCGATACCCTGTTCACCAACCCAACCAAGAAACAGACCGAAGACTACATTACAGGTCGTTACGGTTAAGACCCAGCTGATTGCTGAAGCGGGGATGCGCACGTATCCCCTCTGGTCTATAACTGTGTAACTGCATGCATGGAGAACACACACGTGAATTTTGAAGACAACTACTCCACCCACATATCACAGCAGTTTAACGACGAGCTGGAACAGATTCGTACCCAGCTTCTGACCATGGGCGGTATTGTAGAGCGTCAGGTTAACGACGCTGTAGAAGCACTGCTGACAGGTGATGCTGATCTGGCAGAAAAATCGCGCCGGACCGACCAGCAAACCAATGATATGGAACTGCTGATCGACGAACAGTGCACCACCATCATTGCCCGCCGCCAGCCTGCGGCCAGCGACTTGCGTCTGATCACCGCGATCTCCAAAGCCGTATCCGATCTGGAACGCATTGGTGATGAAGCCAGTCGTATCTGTCGCCACGCGATTGATCTGGCCGACGACGGCAACGGACAGCGCGGTTATCAGGAAGTACGCCACATTGGCAATCTGGTCCGTGAAATGGTGAAAGACGTACTGACCGCCTTTGCCCGCAGCGATACTGAACTGGCATACCGCGTCGCAAAACAGGACAAAGCGGTGGATCAGGAATACCGTACGGCGATGCGTTCCCTGATCACTTACATGATGGAAGATCCGCGTGCGATCTCCAGCAGCCTGAACGTGATCTGGGTACTGCGCAGTCTGGAACGTATCGGTGATCATGCCTGCAATATGGCAGAGCATCTGGTGTATCTGGTCAGCGGCCAGGATGTCCGCCATGCCTCATTGAAAGAGATGAAAGAAGCCGCTCAGCAGGGCGAAGGATAAACCGCTTCATACCTGCACCCGCCCCACCCGCGTTTACCCGACTAGCCATTCGGGTAAACGCCCGTTTTATTACTGGACTTGCCACCCATCACTTGTGGTAACTTTGCCCTAGTGCTGTGTCAACACTCTAGGAAGTATCATGCTGCAATACGTGATCTACGCCGATCTGAACTGCCCTTTCTGTTATGCCATGCAGGAACAACTGCACGCTATGGACCTGCTCGAACAGGTTGATTGGCGTTTAATCGAACATGCCCCGGATATCAGCGTATTTAACGCGACTCCCGAGAGTCAGGCTGAATTGGCCAGCGAAGTATTTACCGTACGCAGCCGTGCACCGCAGGTGCAAGTCGCACTGCCGCCCCTACGAAGCGACAGCCGCTTTGCCATTCTGTGTGTTATCGCCGCCCGCGAAATCGACGAAGTTAAGGCGCTCGACCTACTGACTAACCTCTACCGCGCACTCTGGATTGAAGGCAAAGATATCAGCTCCACTGCCGTGATCTACGACTGCATTGTGGAAGCAGGTCTGCCGGGCGAACTGTCGATCGAAGAAAGCCATGAACTGTGTCTGCAAAACTGGCAGCAGCAGTGGGAACGCGGTAGCTACAACCTGCGTATTCCGGTACTGACCACCGATAATGATGAACGCACCTTGCTCGGACTGCCCAGTCAGGAACATATCAGTGCATTCTTTGGCGGAGAACAGCCGCCGGGGCCTGTGGGCAGCTTTGATCAGTGTCATGGGCGTGACCAGCAAACCATCGCCTTTTACGGGCACGACGGCGTACAGTCGATCTGGAACGTGATTGCATCGGTACGCGAAGACTACAACATCCTGTTACCTGCATCGATACAAGAGCTGCGCGGTATGCTCAATAAACCGGGAGAAACACCGGATTTGATTCTGCTGAACAGCATCAATCACTGGCAGCAGATGCTGGCGGATACGACGGAGATTGTGCACCAGGCGTCAGAGAACCATACACCCGTTGCCTTAGTCGGCGACATGCTATCTGATGCAGATGAGATCAAAGTGTACGAAACCGGCGCGGCCGACTATCTGGTCAAAGACCGGGCCAATGGTATTCTCAAAGCCCGTATCCGTACCTTACTGTTGCTGAAACGTAGTCATGATTTGCTGGAACGGGCCGCCCGTATTGATGGCCTGACCCAGATCTATAACCGCCGTGAATTTGAACGCAGCCTGGAAGTCGAGTGGCTGCGCGGCCAACGTTCGAAACAGCCCCTGAGCCTGATCATGCTCGATGTGGACCACTTTAAAGACTATAACGATCATTACGGTCATCTTACCGGTGACGGCTGTCTGCAGCATGTCGCGACCGCCATTACCGAAAGTGTGAAACGTGCGCAGGATATGGTCTGTCGTTTTGGCGGTGAAGAGTTTGTCGTACTGCTGCCAGAAACTGATCAGCACGGTGCAGAAGTGTTAGCTGAGAAAATCCGCAAAACCGTGGAAGATCTGGCGATTGCTCATGCCAAATCATCCGCCGCAGAATGCGTCACGATCAGTTTGGGGATTGCCAGCCTGAATCCGGCTGAAAACAGTAGCCCGCGGGATCTGATTCAGATTGCGGATGAGGCTCTGTACAAAGCGAAGAATAACGGCCGTAACTGCGTGGCGAGCTAACCACGCGGTCACACCTGATTTAATTCAGGGTTAGTCGCGAATGTAGTCCGCATACGGCGGATAGCGTTCGATTAACCCGTCCCGTCCCAGCTCCTGCATTAACGTCATATTACGCTCCGGAATCTCATCCGGGTCACCATAATTCATTAATACCCGTGTCATCATGCCCTCGCGGATCAGATGAAAACAGGGAAACGGGGAGCGGTTGGTCCAGTTAGTGATGTCGCTCGCCGATACGCCGGCAAACTGATAGTTGGGATGGAAACTCGCCAGTTGAAAAACCCCGCCCAACCCTGAACGATCAAGCAAGCCCTGTAAAATATCCAACATATCCAGATACTGCTCAAACTCAGGTAACGCATTCGGCGTCACTAGTAACGTGGTTGCCAGCTCATCCTCTTCACTCGCCTGAATACGGTCCAGTTCAGCGAGAAAGGCCTGAATCACCGCCTCATCTTTGTCGCCTTCTTCAACGGCATAATGGATCGTTGCTTGTTTCACCACAGGCGCAGCAAACGGACAGAGATTAAGACCCACCACCATCGACTCAACCCACTGACGGGTAAGTGCTTCGGCATTTTCAGGGCAATATTTGAGTGAGTGTCTGGTATTCATAGCGGCGATGCTACCTGATGGCCTGCAACAGGCAAAGACCAGATTGTCAGAGAGTTGACGTACAGCAGACTTTTACGCCCTGCCGGTGATAACATACGCGCAGATTTTGAAGGAAATGTTGCTGTGCCTATTGCCCGAGCTCTGACTCAACCTAACTTTGATACCCGCTGGAGTTCTCTGCGTCGCCCTAGTATGACCCAGGCGCCACAGGCATGGCGTCGCTGGCTCACCGACTCTGGATCGCTGACAAAACGCCTAGTTGAGCTGAGCAAGGGCGATTTCCGGGTTGAGGTGGTCAGTCAGGGTTGGCAGCGACCGACACGATCGGAAGCGAAGGCCTTACGGATGAACAGCCGCGAATATGCACTGGTCCGCGAAGTTCAATTGATCGGCCAGGGGCAACCGTGGGTCTATGCCCGTACCATTGTGCCTGCCACCACCCTGACCGGACGTCAGCGGCCATTAAAGTTACTGGGCAATCGTTCGCTGGGATCGATGCTGTTTACCGATCCCACAATGCGCCGCGGTCCACTGCAGATCAGTCGCTTACGTTTGCAGGATACAAAGACCGATGTCTGGGCCCGTCGCTCACTGTTTTATCTATCCGATAAACCGTTGCTGGTCTGCGAGGTTTTTCTGCCCGCCCTGCAACAGGTAAAATAGGCTCACCAACCACAAGAAGCAGCCCTTATGCAGTCACAGGCCCAACAATCCCTCAGCTTAAAAGAGAAGCTCTCCGCCTACGTTCAATTGATGCGGATGGACAAACCCATCGGTACCTATCTGGTCTTGTGGCCAGCGCTGTGGGCACTGTGGATTGCCGCTGAAGGCATCCCTGACCTGAAGCTACTGTTTATCTTCACACTGGGTGCTTTTCTGACCCGTTCGGCGGGCTGTGCGATCAATGACTTTGCCGACCGTAAAGTCGACGGTCATGTTAAACGCACCGCTCAACGCCCCATTCCAAGTGGCCGGGTGACGCCGAAAGAAGCGGTTCTGCTGTTCAGCGGCATGATGTTGCTAGCCTTTGTATTGGTGCTATTTACCAATTGGCAGACGGTGTTGCTCTCCTTCGGTGCTGTCGCGCTGACCGCGGTTTACCCGTTTATGAAGCGTTACACCCATCTCCCTCAGGTCGTCCTGGGTGCCGCTTTTGCCTGGGCTGTACCGATGGCCTTCAGTGCCGTCACAGGTACTGTGCCTTGGTATGCATGGTTGATCTATGCCGCCACACTGCTCTGGACTGTGGCGTACGATACGCTCTATGCGATGGTTGATCGTGATGATGACCTGAAGATCGGTGTGAAATCGACCGCTATTCTCTTTGGGGATGCGGATAAACTGATCGTCGCCATCCTGCAATTGATCACGCTGGCTCTGCTCATCGGGCTGGGTCTCCATCTGCAGCTATCTGTCTGGTTTTTCGCAGGACTGACAGGGGCTGCTGCCCTCTTTATCCGACAGCAATATCAGGTTCGCCACCGCGAACGCGATCCCTGCTTCCGGGCCTTTCTCAATAATCACTACGTCGGTCTGATTATCTTTGCGGGCATTTTTGCGCACTATCTGAGTGCGTAAAACCACTGATCAGGCTAGATTTTTACTTTATATGCCTCTACGCGATGGAAATACTGCCAACGTCATATTAGTGTAACAATATTGTCTTGTAATGATGCGGTCTTTAAATAACCCTGAATGAGGCAGACGTCATGTCTTCTACGAAAAAGGTGCTGATCGTTGACGACGAAGCGCCAATTCGCGAAATGATCGCAGTCGCACTGGAAATGGCCGGTTACGAATGTCTTGAAGCGGAAAACGCTAATCAGGCACACGCACTGATCGTAGATAACAAACCGGATATGGTCCTTCTGGACTGGATGATGCCCGGTACCAGTGGTGTCGACTTTGCCCGCCGCTTACGTAAAGATGAGATGACCGCCGATATGCCGATCATCATGCTGACGGCAAAAGGTGAGGAAGAGAATAAAATCAAAGGCCTGGAATCCGGAGCGGATGATTTTATTACGAAACCCTTCTCCCCCCGTGAGCTGGTTGCACGCCTGAAAGCCGTATTGCGCCGCACGACACCTAAAGGTGTAGAAGAGCCGGTTTCTGTGGATGGCTTGACGCTGGACCCAGTCTCGCACCGTGTCAGCGCAGAGGGGAATCCCATTGACCTGGGCCCAACCGAGTTCCGTCTACTGCAGTTCTTTATGACACACCAAGACCGCGCTTATTCACGCAGCCAATTGCTGGACATGGTCTGGGGTGGCAATGTCTACGTTGAAGAGCGTACCGTCGATGTACACATCCGTCGCCTGCGTAAAGCACTGGGTGAGCGTCATGATTACCTGGTACAGACTGTTCGTGGTACCGGCTACCGCTTCTCGATCAACGTGGCCTGAGGTTCAGCATGCAGCGTAACCACCACTCAATGCTCAGTAATCTATTCCTGTTCTCAGGTTTGGGGTTGCTTGTGGGGTTCGTATTCGGTTATCCCGCTGAGTTTCTTGCCGCCGGGCTCTTCATCTGGGCGCTGTTGCAGGTCAAACAATTTGGTCGCCTGACCGAATGGTTACATCGCGATAAATCCAGCGAAGAACCTCCCGAGTACTCTGGGCACTGGGGAGATCTGTTTGATGAATTATCCCGTCAGCAAAAACGCTCCGCCGCACGCGAAGTGTTCCTGCGCAGTGTCATCAATCGCTTTCAACAATCCTCCGCTGCACTGAATGATGGGATTGTGATCATCAATGCGCAGGATAATCTGGAGTGGTGGAACCGTTCCGCGGAACGGTTACTCGGCTTCAAGGCCGCCGCAGATCGTGGTAAACCGGTCATGAACCTGCTGCGTGATCCTCGTTTTATCCGCTACTACAAGCGCGATAGTTATGAGGACCCGCTGCAATTGCCATCGCCAATCAACCACGATCGGGAATTGCAGTACCAGATCACCCGGTTCGGCGCGGGAGATCGCCTGCTCGTTGCCCGCGACATCACGCAGATGTTGCGCCTTGAACAAACCCGTCAGGACTTCGTCGCCAACGCCTCCCATGAGCTGCGTACGCCATTGACGGTCATTCTGGGGTATCTGGAGACCTTTCTGGATCACGACCTGCCACGACCGCTGCAACGCGGCATGAACCAGATGCAACAACAGGCCCGTCGGATGCAGAACCTGGTGTCCGACCTGCTGCTGTTGTCTCGGCTAGAAGCCAGCCGACAGGTTTCGGATGAACATCCGGTAAAGGTTCAGAGCCTGATCCAAAATATTTATGAAGCGGCTACCGAGTTGTCTCGTGACAAAGGCCATACCTTTGATCTGGAACTTGATCAGCAGCATGACCTGCTAGGTCAGGAAATTGAACTCCACAGCGCATTTTCCAATCTGGTCTACAACGCGGCACGTTATACGCCACAGGACGGTCATATTGAGATCAGATGGTGGGTTGATAAGGATGGCGGGCATTTCTCCGTCACCGATAATGGTATCGGTATCGACGCCATGCATATCGCCCGACTGACGGAACGTTTCTATCGCGTGGATGAAAGCCGCTCTTCCGAAAGTGGTGGCACGGGTCTTGGGCTGGCCATCGTCAAACATGTGTTATCACGGCACGGCGGTAACCTGACCATTCGCAGTAAGAAAGGTGAAGGCAGTACGTTTACCTGCCACTTCCCGCTGGAATATCTGATGCTGGTCTCTGTCAGCGACAATGATGACGATTTGGAGGATGTGGGTTAAACCCTCGGACCGGATACTAAAAAGGCGTCTTCCAGTTATGGAACGACGCCTTTTTTATGACCAGCCGTATCAGGGTTTAGTTATCAAGCTTCGGCTGCTCGGGGGACGTTTCATTTCCATAATGTCCCTCTACGTGCTCTTCTACCCAGTAGCAGGTCGCGCCAATGACGGCCGCGGGCATCAGGATCAGGTTAACGATCGGAATCATCATCCCTAGCTGTACCAAGCCACCAAAACCTACCGATGTCATACGCTTAGCCTTCAGCAGCAATTTCATCTGCTTAAAGCTGACTTTGTTGTTATCCATCGGATAATCGCAATACTGAATCGCCATCATCCAGGCCCCAAAGAGAAACCACAATACAGGCGCGATAATGTTCAGCACCGGTATAAAAGACAGCACCAGCAACGCGAGAAAACGCGGCAGGTAATACGCCAGTTTAGAGAGTTCACGGCCTACAGCGCGTGGAATCAGTGCCAATACAGCCTGCCAGCCTTCATCCGTGACAACTTCCCCTCTCAGGCTTTTTTCCACTTTCTCAGAGAGGAAACCGTTAAAAGGCGCTGCAATTAGATTCGCCACCAGCGTGAAGCTGTAATAAACCACCAGCAATACCAGCAGTGCAAACAGCGGCCACAACAACCAGCTCAGGAACGATGCCCACTCTGGCAAAAACCCCAGCCAGTAATCAACCCAGATATCAAACTGCGACATCAGAAGCCAGATCGCACCCACAAACAGCAGGATATTGACCATTAATGGCACCAGGACAAAGGGACGGATCGCCGGATCCGGCAGCATCTTTAGTCCCTGAATCAGATATCCGGCACCTCGAACGGGATTACCTTTCATGTATTTTTAACCCATAAAAAATGCAATTAGACGCATCGCTACTGCTACGATCATCATGCTCAGCCCGGCGCGGTTCACCTTAAACTCCACTTCATTAAAGTTAGCCGTTGGCTGCCAGAACATGACAACCGACTTAAAATCTTTGGTCCGTCCTGCATAAAGCCCCAGCGAAACCAGAAAAACAACCAGCCCGCCCCAGAACAGAAATTCTTCAATCATAGCCAGATACATCATACTCGCCTTACTTTCTGCTAAATTTCTAAAGGCATTAAGCCTAACAAAAATTAAACAAAACGGCTGCAATCCCTAGGTCCAAAGACAACCTGTTTGCACGTCAAGTCAGCATCCTTCAGTGGAGAGCCCCATGAAAGCGATACAGATCCGTGAGTTTGGCGACACAAACAACCTGAGGCTGGAGGACGTTCCTATCCCCTCACTGCACGCAGGTGAAGCCCTGATCAGAAATCAGGCCTGTGGGGTTAACCCGATCGACTGGAAAACCTGCAGCGGTGGCGGTGCTGCCCCCTTTATCGGCAACTTGCCGTTTATTCCAGGCTGGGAATTCGCGGGTGTGGTCGAACAGGTTGCCGAGGATGTTACGCACCTCAAAGCTGGCGATCCGGTATTCGGCATGATCCGTTTTCCTGATCGCGCCGAATGTTATGCCGAGTACATCGCGGCTCCCGCAGCAGAAATCTGCAAACGTCCTCCGAGTCTCGATAGTGTCACAGCAGGCGGTCTGGCAACGGCGAGCCTGACTGCCTGGCAGGCACTCTTTGACAAAGGAGGCCTCCAGGCCGGACAGCGCGTACTGATCTTAGGGGCCGCCGGTGGTGTCGGTCATCTGGCCGTCCAACTCGCCAAATGGGCCGGGGCCGACGTGTATGGTACCGCCTCGGGGCGAAATCACAGCTTTCTGCGCAGCTTAGGTGCCGGCAAATTGTTCGATTATCAGAGCACAAACCTGACGGACGCCGTCAACAACATCGATCTGATCATTGATGCCGTGGGCGGTGAAACGGGTATCGAAGCGCTTGCCTGTTTGAAGCCCGGCGGCACGATGGTGACCTTACCGTCCGTCACTAAAGATGCTGTCATCGCTGCGGGCGAAGCACTCAACTTAAGCGTACTGCCCATCCGTGCCGAAGCCAACGCACAGCAGTTAGCGGAAATCGCCAACCTGTATGATCAGGGTGACTTGCGTATTTGTCTGGCGAAAAGCTATCCATTGGATCAGGCTGCCGAAGCGTTTCGGCTCAGTGCCGAAGGCCATGTTCGGGGTAAGTTGGTACTTACACTATAAATCCATGTTCAGCTGCGGATCACGGTTGTTAGCTCGTCACCACATAAAAGGCCGCTTATGCGGCCTTTGTATACACAGCGCTCACCCGGAAATTTAGCCTAGCTTCATCAAAATTTTCACCGATTCACGCAGGCGTTCAAACGCTTCCGCCAGACGCTGCACTTCGTCATTCGAGTGAATAGTAATGGCGGTATCAACCTCACCTTTACTGAGACGATCCGCCGCCTGAGTCAGGTAGATCAGCGGGTTGGTCAATGAACTGGAAAGCATTTTTGCGATCACGAAGGCCATCACCACCGCGAGTACAACGAACACTGCCAGTGCAATGACAAAGCTGTCCAGCAGCTTCAAGACAACCGACTTCGGCGCAATGGCAACCAGCCGACCCATTTGGTGCTGATTACTTTCGTCTGCAAACAAAGGTGAAGTAGCGACCAGATCATCTGACAGGTCTATCTGTACAATCCCGTCAGCCGCCAGTACTTCACGGGACAGCATAGGCCGCTCCGTTGACATCGACTTGCCGTGATTCAAGTCGCGTGCACTGCCCCACTCCAGGCCTGTATCGCTGTTAGCCAGGTAATAACCGTGATCATCCACCAGCGTAAACTGAATACCGTTGTCAGTAGAAGCCGCTTTGATCTGATTCAGGAAAGCGGATGCATCCACGTTCAGAATCAACACACCCACCAAACGATTACCCACGGCAAACACCGGCGTTGCAAAGCGGATCGTCGGCCGTACCGGGTCTTCCAGTTCCCCGTCTTCACGGTTCAGATCAATCGGCGAGATGTAGACTTGCCCAAACTCCAGCTTCGCGGCTTCGCGGAAATACAGACTGTTGCTTTTGTCACGCAGCTGCTCCGGCTGTAAGACACGACTGAAACCTTCGTCTTCGTTGTGTTCAATACGAATCAGCTCATTGCCATCTGCACCGACAAAACGCAGCTGATTATAGATACGGCGGTTTTTTGCCAAACTCAGGAAATCACGAGACAAGCTACGACCGTTTACATCCAGAATTTTCTGATCCTTGATAACCAAGGCACGACCGTACTGGAACATCGATGCAGAATCACGCAGATAACTCAGGTCACCCGGTACATGTTTCAGCACCCCAAATGCGGACCCTGACAACAGCTGTACCTGACGTTCCAGGCTGCTAACACTCGCGCTTTTCAGGGCATCGGTGGTGGAGTAGTAAACGTAACCCGCGAGAATCAGTACGGGTAGCAAAGCTACCAGAATCAGGGCTCGCTCAACTTTGGACTTGATCGTTTTCACCGCGTTTCTCCGTTCTATCCTTTGGGCAGTGATGTAGTGGCACGACGGATGAACTCCGCCCGTTTGTCTTCGTTGTCGATAAATTCAGCCAGCCGCCCACACAGATCGGTTAACGGTTCACCGGCGGCTTGCCAGCTGTTTTGAGCGCGGCCAAATACAACCCGTGCCGCCGGACCTATCTGCTCAGCCAGCAGCAACTTGAGTTTCTCCATGTGCACGTTCAGCACGTCTGCCGGTAACGCCTCGGCAACGGCGATCGGCGCGCTATCCGCTTGCACTTCCGGCTGTTCTTCGGCAGATGCCAACTCAACAGGCATCGGTGACGGAACAGATAGGGGGACACTGTCACTCAACGCATCTAATAATTTGGCGGTTGCAGAACGTACAGCGGTTTTAATCAGTGCCAAGTTGATATTTTTATCCGCCAGTAATGCCAGTACCGCGCCATTTTCCAGCCAGTACCCAATCATCAGGTTCTCTTCCAGCTCAATATGCAGTTCACGATGATCCCGCTGCATGCCTTCAACCCCCATAAAGATCTGGGTCATGACCTTGGCCATACCAGTCAGGTTGTCATTGAGAATCGAAGGAAAGGTTGAGGCTTTAACCGCCTCCTGATGGATAACACACCCGTGTTGCACACCGCCCAGCATTTCCAGATCTTTCAGAATGGATTGCATGCCCTTAACCCCACTGCAACAGATCATCAAGTTGCTGACGCAAAATCCGCACGGAGGCACGGTTGGAGGATACAACCCCCAGCACCTGCTCTTCCTCTACGTACACTGAAACGTTGTCATTGCGCTCACTCTTCAGCACAACGCTGCGTACGCGTCCAAGATCAGAGACCTGCTCGAACACCGGCACAATCCCTGCCATAAAACCAATAAAATCATCCAGCTCCGTGTCATCCAGCGATGAGGTCACAATATCGCCCATATCGGTTGCCAAGGCAGCGCCCTGAACACCCTTGATGTTTAATACGTCATCCACAATGGAATCTTTCATGACAATGTTCTCTCCAAGGTAATCACTGACGGGAGACTCAGGTGCGGGGGAATCGGCGACACTGCGCTCCGGCGCTTGCTCAGCATCATCCAACAGCTGCTGCCAATCAGCCTGTGCCTCTTCACCGACGAAGTCCTGCAGTAGCTTGACCAGATCAACCTTGCTGCGGGCATCGATAAAACGGACCTCTGCCTGCAACCCTAACTCCTCAATCCAGCCTTCGTATTCGGCCAGTTTAGGTTCAGAACGCAGATCCGAGCGGGTCACGCCAACAATCAGTTTCTTACGCGCAATCAGGTTGGAAAACTCCTGCACGTAGTATTTCAGGTCCCTGTAAGGCGAGGCTCGGGTGTTGTCGATCAACAACACCAGTCCCGCACAATCTGCCGCCAGATCATTGGCCAGCAGATCCCACATAAAACGAAACCGCATCTGACCGGGGGTACCGTAGAGGTGAACTTTCTGTGAATCGCTTAATGCCAGAGAGCCATAGTCCATCGCCACGGTCGTGGTCGCTTTACGCGCTGCAGTAACATCGGACACGGCAGCATCAGTATTCAGACTCGGTTTATCACTGAGGACATTAATCGCCGTGGTTTTACCCGCACCCACTGGTCCTGCAAAGATAAGCTTAAGTTCTGACATAAGACTGAGTGATCCCGTTAGCGGTCCGTAACTGGCGCTTTCCTCTGCGCCGGTCGTGAATTCAAGACCGCAATAGAAACACTGATGTGTGACGTTAGTGTGACGAACGAAGAACGATCAGCTGTCCACTGGACACCGCAATACAGCTGAAACACGGGAAATATGCAAAAAAGACAGATATAGAAAAGCCCGGCATAGGCATACACACCGGGAGGATATTCAGGAGGGAAAACGAATTAGAGGACCTGCGAACGAGTCAGAAACGACTCTGGCCCATTCGCAGCGTTCTTAGCTTCGATGTACCAGCTCGCGGGTCAGAACGACCGCTTCTTTCAGAAAAGTGTCCCGTGACGCACCGGCTTCCAGTTCGACCGCCAGCAACTTGAGTAATGCGGGCAGCTTATATTTGTTCATACCGTATTGGCGCTTCCACTCGTTGAGGATGCGGTAGAAACTGATCGCACCGGTCGATCCCAATGTATCCACCATCTTGTCACAGAGCTTATTCATCAGCTCGCTCAGTGCCGCAGCGTCTTCCTGATGTTGCGCCGAACCCGCCTGAATAAAGCCGGTTTCACCCACCGGGAAAACCGGTTGAAGATCCGATGACGGAAGCTCGGCCGCTTTGCTCAGGGCACCCAAAATACGCTTTTTAACCGATCGTACAGAGGTAGCCATCAATGCCATATTGACTCCTTTACGGGTCAACATCAGCAGAGTGCAGTCCTCTGACAGGCGATAGGCCAGCAATAGATGGCGATCCAGTTCCAGATGGAGTTCGGCATAACTGTGGCCACATTCGTTAATGCCATTGAACAGCTGACTGACCACCTGTTGGCTGCGTACCAGATCCTGCTGCAAGTCCGCCGGACAGGTCGATGCGATCAGGTTACCCTGGCAACTAACACCGCTATGTTGCGCACCGCTGTATGCTTCCAGGTCGTGTAAGATACTTAGCACGTCTACCCCCACTGCAGCAGATCGTTCACCTGCTGTCGAATCATGCGGGTTGATGTTTTTCGGCTCGATACCACACCTAAGGCCATCCCTTCCCAGACAAACACCGACAGGTTGTTTTCACTGCGATCACGAAAGACCACATTGTTCACCTGTCCCAAGGCAGAGTTTTCACCCTGATCCTGCACGATACCGGAGGCCAGTGCGATAAAGTTTTCCAACTGGCTGCCTTCCAGCGACGATGTAATCAGATCACCGTTAATATCGGTCGCCGCGAGGCCTTCAACACCTTCGATCTTGAGCAACCCATTTACGACGCTCTCTTTGATAACGACCTGTTCGCCATGATAGTCATCGATCTCAAGGCCCGTATCATCACTGGAAAACTGCAGCCCCTTCTGCTCGGCTTCAGCCATGCGTTTGAGGGTCGACCATTCATTGTAGTCACTCTGACCTTCCAGAATCAGTTCAACCAGCCCCAATAGATCAGACTTCCGCCGCCCATCGATGAAACACACCGATGCTTCTTTGCCTAGTTCTTTGAGCAGGTCGTAATACTCATCCTGTGACGGACGTGCGCGCAGATCAGAACGTGTCACCGCAACCACTAAGCGCTTGTCAGAAATTACATTCGCAAATTCACGGGCGTAGTATTTGAGGTCACGCATGGGGTAGTTGCGGGTATTGTCGATCATCATCACAACACCGGCACAATCTTTGGCAATCTCTTCCGAAAGCAGCTCCCACATAAAGCGGAAACGTGCCTGTCCCGGCGTTCCGTAAAGGTGAACACGTGATGCTTCGCTCAGCGTAAGACGACCATAGTCCATCGCAACGGTGGTAGTCTGCTTACGACGTCCGGTCACATCAGATACCTGAGCCTCTGTGTCCAGGCAATCGATGTCACTGATCGAACGAATTGCAGTTGTTTTGCCCGAACCTACTGGCCCGATAAAGAGAACTTTATGATTTTCCATGCAGAATCTACTTCGTAAGCGCTCAGAATCACCAAACACGTGATGCGCTGAAGAATCAGCTATCGAAATGGTGTGTCACGCAACGCGCACCACAACAGAGCAAGGGTGCCATATTCCTCAAAATATGTCAGCTGCCCGTAAAGGTCTGAGTGTATCCTAATACGGGCAACCGTATGATGAGTAAGGTCAGGTTTCGTGACTATTGGCTGCAGAACAGCTGTTGCTGACGCATCAACAAGCGGCAATTATCTCCACGAATGTTGTTTTCACGGCAGTAACCTTTTGCCCAGTCCTTATCGTCTTCGGTCGGCTTGTCACGAAACTCCGGAACACCTTCGCAAAATCCATCGCTCGGCGATGCCTGTACCAGACACGCTTTAAGAAACTTGCCAGCAGAAACTGTGCACTGATAACCCAGGCAGCCATCAAAATCCTGTAGCGCCTGATCCAGACACTGCTGCTGATTGGCCGCTTTACCCAACGCCGTACCGGCATCTATTCTTTCTTGAAACACCTGATTCTGCTCAGCATTGAAGTCTTCCAGCCAACCGCTGTTTGCCATCCATAAAAGCAGCAATGCACCTGCGATGACTACCGCCAGCGCGGCAATTCCCAGTTTCTTTTTCATTTCGTGAATCTCTCAGATCAATCCTTGGTGCACACATTCATGGCCCCTCGCTGAGGGTTGCCGTGACTCAACGTGCGCGGGTATAGAGTCCTGCCAAACAGAGGAATAGCCCCAACACAGACAGCAACATACCACCGTTTACCAACAGCGGGTTGCGCTCCATAAACGGGCTGTAAGCATGGGTCAGGGACTGGTCACACACACCGTTAAAATAGTCGTAGGAGCCACCAGCACTCAGACAGGCATTCACCGCCGACAACTCAATGAAATAGGAACCCATCATGACCACGAGTGGCAATATGAGAAGCAACAGACCAATACGTAAAATCATTCGCTGTCAGTGATCCCGATATTGCTGACACCTTCGTTGTGCGCCAGCGCACGCAGTTCAGTGATTAATTCTTTGTTGGCCTTTTTCGCCGCAGTAATTCGGGCCAGCACTTCCTCCTGAAACGCCTCTTCCTGCTCCATCATTTCATGCGTGTTGATCAGGCGAACAACCTCCTCGTCGGAAAGCTGATCATCCGCTTCACTCACTTCGATAAATGTCGCCACGCATTCACGGGATAAGTTCGCAATATTGGCTGCTTCTTCAGCGTCTGCGACGAGCACAACGTTGAGGGTTGAGTACAACGCAACTACCGCGTCATTCGCCGGAAACGCACCATACATCGAGAACTCTTCCAGATCAGGAATATTGGCCTCAACCTTATCAAGCTGAACTTCGAAGTTCATCTTGGCACCGGTGTTTGCCAGCTTATCCCAGACACCATTCAGGATCTGGCGCAACTGCTGTGCGTTGCCAAACTCCACCAGACGCGAAAAAAGCGCAAAGTTCGGAAACATGCGTTCACTCAGGGCTGCACTAAAGGCAACCAGCTGCCAGTCTTGCAGCTCAAACAGCTGCGGGTTAATAGACTGATCGGACATAGTCTCTGTTCTCCACCGGTACGGACATATATATGCGCCTATTGTACGGTTTTTAAATCAAATATCCGAATAAGATCAACGTACGCGATACTACGGATGCTATTAGCATGAGCAATATTGTTATACTTTGGCGTTAATAATAAAAAGCTTCATAGGGTATGCGACCGTATGACCTCTTCAAATACACCTCTTAGCACACTCGTGCGACTGATCGATGGGATCAGTGAGTGGTCTGGCCGGGCTATCTCCTGGCTGACTCTGACTATGGTGCTGGCCACGTTTACCATCGTGGTGATGCGTTACCTGTTCAACACGGGCAATGTCGCCTTGCAGGAATCTGTGATCTACATGCACAGCTTCGTCTTTCTGCTAGGGGCCGCCTATACGCTAAAACATGATGGCCACGTACGCGTGGATATTTTTTATCGCCCGATGGGTGAAAAAGGTAAAGCCATCATCAACCTCTTCGGCACAGTGTGCCTGTTACTACCGGTGACCGGTTTTATTTTCTATATCTCCTGGGAGTATGTAGCCACGTCATGGGAGCTGACCGAAGGCTCTCAGGAAGCCGGGGGTATCCCTTTTCGATACATCCTTAAAACCAGTCTGTTATTAATGCCTGCAATGATGATGCTGCAAGGTATCGGTGAAATCCTGCGCAGCATATTAGTGCTGACCGGTCAGGGGCACTTGCTAGAGGAAGAAGAGGGTCACGCACTATGATGGAATTTCTACCTCTGCTGCTGTTTGTTGGCGCTATTTTTGTACTGTTGCTGGGCTATTCCGTGGCCTTCGCACTGGCGGGCACCGGTCTGCTGTTTGCAGCCATCGGGGCTTACACCGGACATTTTGATTCAGTTTTCCTTGAAGCAATCCCGAACCGCCTGTTTGGCATCATGAACAACGAGGTGCTGATCGCAGTACCACTGTTTGTGTTTATGGGTGTCATGCTGGAGAAATCCCGGATCGCCGAAGAGCTGCTGGATACCATGGCCTTGCTGTTTGGCCCCATGCGCGGTGGACTGGGCATCTCAGTCACTCTGGTTGGTATGCTACTGGCAGCCAGTACCGGTATCGTGGGGGCGACCGTTGTGACGATGGGCCTGCTATCACTGCCGACCATGCTGCGCCGTGGTTATGACCCCTCCATTGCGGCAGGTACTATCTGTGCTTCCGGTACGCTGGGTCAGATCATCCCGCCATCCATCGTACTGGTACTGCTGGGTGACGTAATCTCTTCCGCGTATCAGCAATCCCAGCTTGATCGGGGCATTTTTTCACCGGATACCGTCACGGTCGGCGACTTGTTCCTTGGCGCACTGATTCCCGGCCTGATGTTGGTGGGTGCGTATATTCTTTATATTGTATTTAAAGCAATCACGAAACCTGAGCTAGTACCGGCGATTCCTGCCGAAGAGCGTGACGCCGTTAACAATCTTGGTAGCCGGGTACTGAAAGCATTGGTGCCGCCCGTCCTGCTAGTTGGCCTTGTATTGGGTTCCATCCTTGGTGGACTGGCAACCCCTACCGAAGCAGCATCTGTCGGCGCTGTCGGAGCGATTGTGCTGTCGATGGCACGTAAAAGCTTCAGTTTGAATGTACTGCGTGAGGTGATGCGCTCCACCACTCAGGTCAGCTCGATGGTCTTTGTCATCCTGATTGGCGCATCGATCTTCTCACTGGTCTTCCGCGGTTATGGCGGTGATGACATGGTGCGGGACTTCCTCACCGAACTGCCAGGCGGCGTAGTCGGTGCGATGTTGCTGGTCATGCTGGTGATTTTCTTGCTCGGCTTCTTCCTCGACTTCATTGAGATCACCTTCGTGGTGATACCGATTGTCGCGCCGATTCTGCTGAATATGGGACTGGATCCTGTATGGCTGGGTGTGATGTTTGCGTTGAACCTGCAGACCTCATTCCTGACGCCACCGTTTGGTTTCGCCCTGTTCTATCTGCGCGGGGTAGCACCGGATAGTATCTCCACCATGCAGATCTACCGGGGTGTTATACCGTTCATCGCCATTCAGTTGATTGCCTTGGCGCTACTGGCCTACTGGCCAAGTCTGGCAACCTGGTTGCCGGATCTGGTGTACGGGTAAACTATTTAAAGCTGCAGCACGCGACTCGTGACTGCAGCTAAAACAGGCATAAAAAAAGCAGGCTTAGGGCCTGCTTTTTTGTGTACCGTTTATCTTATTTCAAGGAGCGAGCGTTCATATAAGCCTGCTCGGACACCGCATGCCATGCAGTCGCCTGATCGCGGAACTTCACGAAAGAGTCATACACTTTTTGTGCCATTGGATCTTTCGCAGCTTCTTCTGCAACCACTTCGTCAGACAAGGTTTTCAGTTTCTTCAGTACATCATCCGGGAACTTGCGCAGCTGTACGCCATGCTCTGTCACCAGCTGTTCCAGCGCACGGTTGTTCTTCGCAGTGAAGTCAGCCAGCATATCCTGGTTAGCCACGCGGATAGCATTACGTACCGCAACCTGCAGGTCTTTCGGCAACGCTTCGAACGCGTCCTTGTTGATGAAGCTTTCCAGCGTAGTACCTGGCTCATGCCATCCTGGGTAGTAGTAATACTTAGCAGCTTTATACAGACCGAACGCTAAGTCATTGTATGGACCTACCCACTCGGACGCATCAATCGCACCTGACTGCAGCGCAGGGAAGATCTCACCACCCGGCAGCAATACCGGAGTACCGCCCGCACGTTTCAGGACTTCGCCACCCAGACCAGGCATACGCATCTTCAGGCCTTTAACGTCATCCAGGCTGTTGATCTCTTTGTTAAACCAACCACCCATCTGCACACCCGTGCTACCTGCAGCACCTGGCACCAGACCAAACTTCGCGTACAGCTCTTCCCACAGCTCCATACCGCCACCGTGGTACAACCAGCTGTTCATCTCCTGAGCCGTCAGGCCAAAAGGTACCGCAGCAAAGAACTGCGCCGCGATGCTCTTACCTTTCCAGTAGTACGCAGCGCCGTGGCCCATTTCTGCCGTACCACGTGAAACAGCATCAAAGATTTCCAGTGCACCCACCAGTTCTTTTGCACCGTACACTTTTACCTGAACACGGCCGTTGGTCATTTCACCAATCAGCTTAGCCAGATAGTTTGCGCCAGTACCCAGTCCCGGGAAGTTCTTCGGCCACGTAGTGACCATTTTCCATTTGTACTCTGGTGCTGCATGGGCAGCGCCGGATGCCATTGCGCCGGCTGCCAATGTGGCCGCACCTGCGCCTTGCAAAAATTGACGACGTTTCACAAGCCTACTCCCTTGAATTATTTTTTTTGCAGTGGGATTGAAAATAGCACTCAGGGCGCCGACTCGCAATTGACATGAAACAGCGAACTACACCTGATCTTCATCTGGTACCACCGAAAAAACTTGAGCTGTGATACATATTTAGCAGTTGGGGCTATGAAAGCGTGATCTAAAAGGCTCCCTATCGTAGATAAGCTTGATATACTTTTGGCGATTGTTAGCCCGTGGGGAATAACCTTGAACTCCTTTAACCTGTTGAAGTCCATTGCCGATGCCCGGCCAAAGCTGCGAAAGTCTGAACAGAAGGTTGCAGACTTTGTACTGGCGCATCCCAATGACGTCATCCACATGCGTATTGTTGATCTGGCCTCGGAAGCCAATGTCAGCGAACCGACCGTGGTGCGCTTTTGTCGTGCGTTAAACTATGACGGTTTTCAGGACTTCAAACTGACGCTGGCACAGGGCGTTGCTTCAAATCCTAACTTTGAACAATTTTCTCTGAACCGCAAAGATACAGTCACCGAGTTCAAGACCAAGATCTTCGACTCTATGATCGGCAACTTGATGAATATCCGCGAACAGCTCGATCCGCAGATTCTTGAAGATGCCATTCAAGTGCTGGCTAAGGCCACCCGCGTCGAATTTTACGGCTTTGGTGCATCAGCACCGGTATGTACGGATGCGCAGCACAAGTTTCACCGTCTGCAGATCACCGCAACGTCTTATTCTGATCCACATATGCAGACCATCTCTGCTGTGACGCTCAAAGAAGGGGACGTTGTTGTCGCGATCTCCCAGACGGGGCGCACCAAAGACCTGCTGCATACCGTGAAGCTGGTACAAGAGACTGGTGCTACAGTGATATCTTTATGTCCGGGTGGTACCCCTCTGGCCGAACTGGCAACCATTGCCATTCCCATTGATGTGGAAGAAGACAAAGATCTAAGTACCCTGATGTCATCCCGCGTGATTCATCTGGTTGTTATCGACGTCCTCGCAGTGGGTGTGGCGATGAAGCTCGGACCGGGTTTGCTCGATCACCTTAAAACGATTAAGCGTAGCCTGCGGTCATTGCGCCAGAATGACAAACGTCCTCCGATTCGTCGTCAGGGACAATCCACTCTGGATCACGAATAACCCTCCACTGATCAGCATCAGTGGTCTGTTCAGGCCACTGATCTTTAGCTTTTAGACTAAGGTCTACCTCTCCCTTCTCAGCTTTAATTTTTCTGCAATGCAGAGCCGTTAGCATCCGTTCTGACTCTCAGATTGTTTGATATTTGCTCACATCTGCGATAAAAGAAAAACCAAGGGATGAATGCAGAGGCTGATTTCCCCATACGTAACCAGCGTATTTATTGCGGAAAACCAGCTTTGCACACCCTTCAACAGACTATCTCAGAGAGATCTTTGACTGTCCGGGTGGATGGCAGATCGATCTCCTGACTGTGATGATCTAGGAGCTTGAATTATGCTGGTTAGAAAAGAGCAGGACCTCAACACTATTCAGACAGAAGTGTTCGACTTGCTGGTCGGATACCAAGAAGAAGAGCAGCTAAGTAAAAAGAAAGTTGCTTCCCGCCGCTCCTTAAGAGCCCGCCGCGCGATAGAAAAACACTTCGAAGAAAAAAAACTGCACGATGATATCGACGAACTCTGGTTCAACGAATAATCAAACAAAAAAGCCAGCTGAGATTAACCTCGCTGGCTTTTTGATGCTTCGCTTATAGCAGTGGAGCCTCAGTACTCAGGGTAAAGAATATCCAGCGGAACTGAACGGCTACCTTCGACCACGATCGCGGCGTGCTTGCGCCGCAGCTGACGGGGTTCGGAAACACCACACGAGTGTGCAATCATCTCAACCTCATGTACCAGATGATCATGATAGTTGCGTACACGCTCTGCCTTATCTTCTGGAACAAGACCACGCTGAAGATCAGGATCGTGTGTAGTAATTCCGGTCGGACAGGTGTTCTTATTGCATTGCAGTGCCTGAATACAGCCCAACGCAAACATATAACCGCGCGCCGACACCACAAAATCAGCCCCCATGCAGATCGCGCCAGCCACATCCGTTGGATTAATCAGCTTACCCGATGCAACCACCCGGATACGATCACGCAGATCGTGCTCTACTAATTTATTCACCAGAATAGGTAAGCTCTCTCGCAGCGGCAGGCCAACACTGTCCATTAACGGCATCGGTGCTGCGCCCGTCCCCCCATCAGAGCTATCAAGCGTAATAAAATCTGGTGCGGCTTCTATACCACGGCTTTTTATTTTCAGGCAAAACTCATCCAACCAGCTCGCGTCACCCAGCACCAGTTTAAATCCGCAAGGTTTTCCACTCACATCGCGTACACGTTCAACCATATCCAGCAGATCATCGATACATGCAATGTCGGGGTGTCGGTTCGGACTGATGGAAGCTTCACCTAATGGGATACCACGAATATCCGCAATTTCTTTGCTCACCTTCTCCGCTGGAAGAATACCGCCTTTACCCGGCTTCGCACCCTGACTCAGTTTGATTTCGAACATCTTCACCTGAGGCAGCGCTGCTTTCTCTTTCAGCTTCTCGTCGTCCAGCCCACCCTCATCATTGCGTACGCCATACTTCGCGGTACCGATCTGATAAACAACGTCACAGCCGCCTTCGATATGAAATGGCGATAAACCACCCTCACCGGTATTCATCCAGCATCCAGCCTGTCTCGCACCATTCGCCAGTGCCAATACTGCTGGCCGGGACAACGCGCCATAGCTCATACCTGACACATTAAAGAACGATGGTGCATCGTAGGGCTGACGGCAAAACTGGCCAATCCGCAGCGGTTTCGTCGCGCTGGCATCTTCCTTCAAGGTCGGAAACGGGCAACTGAGAAAAAGATAGGTACCTGGAACACGCAGATCACGCGAGGAACCAAACGCTACCATGTTATCGACGTTTTTCGCCGCACGATAAACCCAGGAACGCTGTGCTCGGTTAAATGGCATCTCCTCACGATCCATCGCAAAGAAATATTGGCGAAAGAACTCGCCGACATGCTCAAACAGATAACGGAATCGTCCGACCAGAGGATAATTACGACGAATCGCTTGCTTCGTCTGATGTTTATCAACCTGATAAATCACCAGAGCAGCAACAATGCCTCCGACAACCAGCAGCAGCAACATAGCACCGGAAAAAGCGATAAAGTTGATAGCGAAATTAGTAACTGTGTCGTTCATAACACCTCCACAACAGACATCCGTGATCCAGTTCGCGGCATATCCCAGTGATTATTAGAGTTATTTTTGGCAGTGTAACTGATTGATCATTAACGGCGCATCCGCTTTTTGAGGACGCTTAGTATCCATCAGCGGAACAATACTGACATGACTTAATGATTTATCCCTGAAAAAAATAGCGGCCTAAGCCGCTATTTCTGAATAAACATAAAGTCCAAAGGACTACGCGGGTTATTCGACAGTGACCGATTTAGCCAGGTTACGCGGCTGATCCACGTCCGTACCTTTCAATACGGCCACATAGTAGGAAAGCAGCTGTAACGGGATGGTGTAGACAATGGCTTCGAGAATAGCAGGAACCTCGGGCACCTGAAGTACCTGAACGCCCTCTTCCTGTTTCAGTTCATTGCTGTCACCGGCAAACACAAACAGTTCGCCGCCACGCGCCTGTACTTCCTGCAGATTCGCTTTGAGTTTATCCAGCATGCCATTCTTGGGTGCCACCGTCACAACCGGCATATCCTTATCAACCAGTGCCAGAGGGCCGTGTTTCAGCTCACCAGCAGGATAAGACTCCGCATGGATGTAAGAGATCTCTTTCAACTTCAGAGCCCCCTCCATCGCGACGGGATACAACGGACCACGTCCCAGGAACAAGCTGTGCTGTTTTTCAGCAAACGCCGCAGACATCGTTTCAATATCCGCTGCCATCGCCAGAGATTCTTCCAGCAGTTCCGGTAAGGTTTGCAGAGCCGATACAATCTCGATCTCTTTTTCTTCAGTCAGACCATGACGACGACCTAACGCCAGAGTGGTCAGCATCAGAGCAACCAACTGGGTAGTAAACGCTTTGGTTGAAGCAACTCCAATCTCAGGACCGGCATTGGTCATCAGACAGATATCAGACTCACGCACCAGTGAACTGCCCGGTACATTACATACCGTCAGGCTGGCCAGTACTTTGTCTTTAACCTCACGCAGCGCGGCCAATGTATCAGCCGTTTCACCGGACTGGGAGATACTCAGGAATAAAGTACCTTCCGGCAAGACTACAGTTCTGTAACGGAATTCACTCGCCACTTCGACCAAGCACGGAATACCAACCAGTTCTTCGATCCAGTACTTCGCCACCAAACCGGCATGGTAACTGGTACCACACGCGATAATTTGTACTTGTTTAACCTGATCGAAAATCTCGGATGCACCTGCACCAAAGGCCTGCTCTAACAAACGGCCATTTGCCAGACGTCCTTCCATTGTCGCTTTTACAACGGTTGGCTGCTCGTAGATCTCCTTCAGCATATAATGCTTGAATTCGCCTTTATCCGCGGCAGACACACTGTGTTCGTATTGTTGAACGTCTCTCTCTACCGGCTGTGCATTCGCATCCCAGATAGCGATATCGTCTGTTGTCAGGCACGCAAAATCGCCTTCGTCCAAAAAGATAAAGCGGTCAGTAACCGACAACAATGCTAACTGATCAGATGCAATAAAGTTCTCACCAATACCAACACCGATCACCAGCGGGCTACCCTGGCGCGCGGCAATCAGACGATCAGGATGGTTCTTTTCTACCACACCCAGCGCAAATGCACCTTCCAGACGCGCAACACTGTTACGAACTGCATCCAGTAATTCTTCGCCATTGTTCAGCCGATCATTAATCAGGTGGGCGATGACCTCAGTATCCGTATCAGAACTAAACGCGAACCCTTTTTCGATCAACTCACGCTTAAGGACTTCGAAGTTCTCGATGATACCGTTGTGTACAACAGCCACACGCTCTGTCGACATGTGTGGATGGGCGTTTTTCTCAAGCGGCTTTCCGTGCGTCGCCCAACGCGTATGGGCGATACCCAAGCTACCCGGCAAAGGCTGTTCAGCCAAAGCATCTGCCAAGGACTGAACTTTACCGGTACGACGCCGACGGTCGATCGCTTCACCGTTCCAGACCGCCATACCAGCAGAATCATAGCCGCGATATTCCAGACGGCGCAGACCTTCGAGTAATATTTCAGAAATTGGACGCGCTGCTACAGCGCCAACAATGCCACACATAGATGCCTCTCCTTAGCTCTTTTTAACCGGACGCTGCCAGTTGCTCAGGTTGATTTGTTTGCCACGAGCTACTGCCAGCTGGTCGTCGTCTACCGCTTTAGTAATGGTTGAACCAGCGCCTACTGTCGCACCCGCACCGACACTAACTGGCGCGACCAGAGAGCTGTTAGAACCAATAAAAGCACCATCACCGATTTCGGTCAGTGATTTGTTCACGCCATCATAGTTACAGGTAATCGTACCCGCACCTACGTTTACGTTTTTACCGAGCTTAGCATCGCCAACATAGGTCAGATGGTTCACTTTAGAGCCTTCGCCGATCAGCGTTTTTTTGGTCTCTACGAAGTTACCAACCTTGGCTTTGTTCGCCAATTCAGTACCCGGACGCAAGCGGGCGTAAGGACCTACGTCACAGTTCTCAGCAACAACAGCATCCTCAAGATGGGAGTTCGCTTTGATCACCGTACCATCACCGATGCGGCTGTTACGAATAACACAATTAGACTCGATACGAACGTTATTACCGATATATACGTCGCCGTCCAGTACAACGTTCACATCAATCCAGATATCGTTGCCTTGTGTGACCGTGCCTCTTACATCAACGCGAGCAGGATCGGCCAATGTTGCACCATTGAGCATCAATCTCTCAGCATTACGCAATTGGTGCCAGCGTTCCAGTTCAGCCAGCTGTACACGGTTGTTTACACCCTGCACTTCCTGTTCTGTATTTGGCTGGATCGCCTTAATCGCCAAGCCCTGATTGGCAGCCATAGCGATAATATCCGTCAGATAATACTCACCCTGAACATTCTCAGATGACAATTGAGGCAGCCAGTCATTCAATTTACTCGCCGATACCGCAAGAATCCCCGTGTTCACTTCGCGAATTTCACGCTGAGCATCACTAGCATCTTTATGTTCAACAATGGCGATAACATTATCCGAGTCATCACGAACAATACGGCCGTAACCGGTAGGGTCCTGAAGGTCCACAGTTAACAGGCCAAAATCTCCAGATTCTGCAATTCCGACCAACTCCTGCATCGTAGCAGCGCTTGTCAGTGGCACATCACCGTACAGAACCAGCACCGTGCTATCAGCTGATACATTAGGCATCGCCTGTGCGACTGCATGGCCAGTACCCAGTTGCTGCTCCTGAAGCGCAAACTGAACCGGTTGAGTAGCAAGCGTTTCGCGTACCTTTTCGGCACCGTGGCCAATGACAGCATGGATCGCAGCGTCTTCCAGACTGCTGGCATTATCGATCACATGCTGCACCATCGCTTTACCACCCACTGAATGTAAAACTTTGGGTAAAGCAGACTTCATACGGCTGCCCTGGCCGGCAGCTAGAATAACGACATCAACTGACATGAGTAAGAAATGTTCCTTGGTCCGCAGACCCAATTAGAAATAAGTACTTGTATCTAAGATTGATTGCACTTTAAATTAATCCACACTGATTGCAATACAGGTTGTCATACAAAAATTGACAAAATGAATGATAAAATTTTTGAACAGTTAGGCCTCTCTCACCGAGAAGTTATTCTTTATCGTACCCTACTCACATTGGGTCCCAGCTCAATTCGTAATATCGCTGAGCAGGCCGGTATTAACCGTGGTACAGCCTACGAATGTCTAAAGGAGATGCAACTCAAAGGCGTTGTCACCTATCTCCCAAAAGGTAAACGGCGTTATTTTGCACCACGAGATCCCGACGTCCTATTACAAATGGCAGAGGAAAAAAGACAATCGTTAGACAGTGCGATTGAGCAACTCAAAAGCAGAGTTATTCCTGACCTGAATCACCTTCGACCTGATTTCAGCGCGGCGAACGTACAGTTTTATGAAGGGGATGCGGGCATTGAGCTGGTACTCAAGGATATATTGAATACGGTCTCCAGCCAGCAACAAAGAGAGTACTGCGTGTTCTCTTCCAAACCTATCCGCCCCCACCTCTACAGACCCTTTCCCAACTTCACAAACCAACGTATACAGAAAGGGATTGGGGTACGTGTTATTGCGATCGGTGACGGGGGTGAAGACGCCGAGTTATCTGAACGTAAGTGGATTCGTACCGAAGGTCCCGTTGACGCCGCATATATCGCTGTTTACCCACCAAAATGTGCCATCATCTCACTGGCCTCAGAGAACTACCCTACCGCAGTGGTAATCGATTCTGCAGAGGTTGCAGCCGCACAGAAGATCGTATTCGACACCTTGTGGGGCCTGTTGTAACCGTTCAATAGGCTCACCATCAAGACTGTAGGGTCGTCTTTAGGCGACCAGCGCTTTGGTGAAGCACGGATGGCTTGTTCAAGTTCGGAACTAAGGTGATTGGCAGAAGGCAGCTGCAGCCTGCCGGGTTGCCTGAAGACAACCCTACAATGTCGTGATAGGTGGGAGCGTTCGGTGCCAGTCTGAAGCCGATTGATCTGGCAGGGATATCGAATGTGCTGAGGGTCGCCGTGATTGATCTCCGGCCATAACGAAAAAACCCCAGCTGCATCGCAACTGGGGTTCTCTCTCATACCACAAGGGTACTAATT
>NZ_JADEYS010000031.1 GCF_015209595.1 Pontibacterium sinense
TAGGTTGGGTACAGCCTCACCTGACCGGGGAGCTCTATCTAATCAAACAGAGCAGATGGAGAGATACAAGGTTGGGTGGCAACGCGATACCCAACATCGAGATATGAGCGCAGGCTGTGTTGTTGGGAATCGCTGCGCTCGTCCCAACCTACAATATGTGGTTCCCGAATATCATCTATAGATGAGAATTGATCCGTAGGTTGGGTGGAGCAACGCGATACCCAACATGGTCGAAGTCGATTTATTTTTGCATTGATCAAAAAATGTTCACTTAAACGCCGTGTTTTCGTCATGAAAGTGCGGCTTTTTTCTGTGGAAAAAGGTAGAATACCGCCTCTTTTTTGTATGCAGACTTTGTAAGCGGAAACTCTACATGGGTATAAAATCAGATTCCTGGATTCGTAAGATGTCGCAGGAGCACGAAATGATCTCGCCTTTCGAGCCTCAGCAGGTTCGTCACACGGACGGCGGTCGTATCGTCTCTTATGGTACATCCAGCTACGGCTACGATGTGCGTTGTGCAGATGAGTTCAAGATCTTTACTAACATCAACTCCTCCGTGGTTGATCCAAAAGACTTCGACGAAAACAGCTTTGTTGATGTGAAGTCTGACGTCTGCATTATCCCGCCAAACTCGTTTGCGCTGGCACGTACGGTTGAGTATTTCAAAATCCCACGTGACGTGCTGACGATCTGCCTGGGTAAAAGCACGTATGCCCGCTGTGGCATCATCGTGAACGTCACCCCTCTGGAACCCGAGTGGGAAGGCCACGTGACACTGGAATTTTCCAACACTACGCCACTGCCCGCTAAAATCTACGCCAATGAAGGTGTAGCGCAGATGTTGTTCCTTGGCGCTGATGAAGTGTGCGAAACCTCTTACCGTGACCGCGACGGCAAATATCAGGGACAGACCGGCGTTGTAGTTCCTCGTACCTGATAACTCTTCTGTATTGATTGATGAAAGAAACACGTAAAGACATAGTCTCATTCTGGAAGCAGCTGGAACAAACTATTGACCAGCTGCTGGGCAGTCGCGCGGAAGATCGCTTTGAAGCCGATACATTGCTCAAAGATTACCGCGACCAGCTCCAGAAAATCGACCGTAACCTGACTTTCCACTTCGAGCGTGACGATGAGTCCGAAGGCCCGGTGGAGATGATTTTCGGCTGCGACGGATTTCCTGAATCCATCGCTAACGTCCTGAGCCTGATCGGTGCTGCACCGGATGTGCAGGGCATTCACTTTAAGGCGTTTAACCATCGCTATGATCCGGTGCCAACACATGTGCACGTGGGTGATGAGCTGTGCGAACTGCGTGATTTTTGGTTCAGCCTGCGTGAAGTACGCGGTCGTCTGCATCTGGAGATCTATATGCAGGACGCGCCAAAAGTGCTGGATATGGATCCACGCGTAGAAGCGGTGATGATCTTTTTGGATGCATTGATTGGTGAATACGAACTGATGACCCGAATCTGGGCGCTGGATTGGTTCGAGTTGCCGGTGGCACCGGAAGACTACGGTTTTATTCCGTTAGGACGTTTGCGTGAAGTTTTTGATGAGATCAAAGGCGAATCTGTACCAGTAGGTATCACCCTACATTAAACAAAGGTGAGCTTTCACTCGCCTGAATGATAAACGGCCATCACCCGCGCAAGTGCTGGCCGCTCTTCCTTCAATTATCCGACAGGATATAAATCGTCCCTTCGCCTTCTTGTACTTCAATGGTATCGGCTGATGAATTGCAGATCAGATCGTGCATTGAAACTCCCTCCGTGAAAAATTTTGTAATGTGCCACACTGAATTAATCGGCCATACTCAAAGAAAGATTAGGGCCAGATTACGACCTCTGTTAATCTGGCAGCATCTGTGGATAAGCGCCTTCGATCGGTAAGTGGGTGTATCTGCAGGTTTCGAAACCTGAGGAGCTACAATGAGCGGTTTGCTGACACAGATTCTGGATGATGTACGTGTGGAGTATCTGGAGCGGATGCGGGAAAACGGTTTTACCCAACCTTATTTGACTGCTGAGCAACTCTGTCATGAAAAGTTATTTCTGGACACCGATCTGCTGGCCAGAATTATCGATCAGGACCCAACCCTACTGGCGGCGCGTGCTGGTAACCTGATTTTGAATAAGCAGGAACGTGAGAACCCGTCCGTAGGCGTGATTATTTGCGGCAATATACTGGCAGCGGCGTTAGAGGGTTTGTTGTCGGTTGCGGTAGATCACGACTGGATTGAAGTGGATGAAAGCGAGAATCTTCTCGTTGATGAGGAAGAGCTGAATCAGGATACCCAGTACCCAATACTGGTGGATTTCAGCCAATCCGAAATTGCCCGCCAAAATCTTACCAAGCCGGGAATCAGCGAGCTGAGTAAGTTGTTTGGCAGCGCAGAAGAAGCCTATCTCCGAGCATTGAAGCAGTGTTCCAGTGATGCTTACCAGAAGGCCCTGCAGATCTCTTCGGATTACTCGGTGTTTGCCCCACAGGATATTGCTCCGTTAGTGATGGAAAATCCATTGCTGCTGGGTTTGCGTCCGGATGACCTGATCGATGAAGATCTGTTTGAGGGTGATCCGCCAGCAGGTCTGATTATCAGCAGTCACCTGACCCGTATGTTGCTCAGTGAGTTGCTGGAACTCGGTGCGAAAGAAGGGGTGTTGGCGGTAGATAGCCACGGAAATGTGATTATCCCTGCTGATCCTGACGAGAAAACCATTCTTCACTAATCGTTAGATACGCTGCCGAGCTTGATCATGGGACACTGATGTAATCCAGAATGGTGCTTGCAGGGGGGTTGGTATCTACTTCAAAGCTTCGCTCTCTAAGTGCCGGTATCTCACTCGCAGGTACCGGACGTGAGAAAAGATAGCCCTGATAAAGCTCGCAGCCGTAACTGCGCATCAGGGCCTGTTGTTCATTGGTTTCGACGCCTTCTGCGATCACTTTCAAATTGAGATTGTGGGCCATTGAGATAATGGTTCGACAGATCATGGCATCATCAGGATCATTGGTGATGTCATTCACAAACGAGCGATCAATCTTCAGCTTATCCAGTGGAAAACGTTTCAGATAACTCAGGCTGGAATAGCCGGTGCCAAAGTCATCGATGCTGATCTGCAGTCCCTGCTCAGACAGTTGCTTCAGGGTTTTGATCGTTTCCTCGGCATTGCGCATGATCATGCTTTCAGTCAACTCCAGGTCCAGTCGTTCTGGCTGGATGCCGCAGCGCTTTATGATCTGACAAACGTCGCTCACGAAATCAGGTTGTTGAACCTGAAGTGCTGAAAGGTTAACCGATACTACAAAGCCATCCATGCCCTGATCGGTCCAGGCTCTCAGTTGTTGGCAGGCGCTTTCTAGCACCCAGCGGCCGATGTCGACGATCAACCCTGTTTCCTCTGCAAGCGGAATGAATGCGTCTGGTGGAATGATCCCTTTTTCAGGATGTATCCAGCGAATCAGGGCTTCTGCCCCAATCATTTTGTTGCTGCTGACATCAACCTGAGGCTGATAGTACAGTTGGAACTGCTGTTGTTTGAGCGCGTGATGTAGGGCGTTTTCGAGTCCAATACGTTCCTGCAGAGTGTCGTCGATACCGCGGGTGAAAAACTGGGAGCAGTTCCGCCCGTTGTCTTTTGCATGGTACATGGCGGCATCGGCATTCTTCATCAGCTCAATCGCACTCTTACCGTCGTTGGGGTAAAGCGCAATGCCAATGCTGGGGGTGATGTACACGTCCTGCAGGGCAAGCTGAATTTCCTGCTGAAATTCGGTATGTATTCGGTCGATGATGTGATTCACATCGCTTACGTTCTGGATGTTGTCTAATATGATCACGAACTCATCGCCGCCTAAGCGTGCGACCGTATCTGAGTGTTTAATCACCTCATGCAACTTATTGGCGACCTGAATCAGGAGCTGATCACCCTCATGGTGACCCAGTGAGTCATTAATGTGTTTAAATCGATCGAGATCGATAAACAGAACAGCCAGCTGGCTGTCGTTCAGTGAGGCGTTTTTAACGGCTTGCTCCAGACGTTCCTCCAACAATGCGCGGTTGGGTAATCCGGTCAGAGAGTCGTGCAACGCCATGTGTTTAACCCGTTCCTCGGCGATTCTTCGTTCGCTTATCTCAAGGTGCAGGTTTTCCACCACAGCGGCCAGTGCTTCTGTGCGTTCTTCTACCCGTTGTTCCAGTTCCTCATGGGCTTTGGCTAACGCAGCATCGGCTTCCTTGCGTTCGGTGATATCCATGGTGATCCAGATTGAGCCCTGATCCAGATCGGATGGATTGATGGCTTTACTGCGTACGTCACACCAAAGTGGAGAACCATCTTTGCGGGACAGTAGCATTTCGCCTCTGAACACGTTGCCTTCCGAGAGTGGTTCGTAGCAGTCAGCGCCGGCTTTTAGCCAATCTGCCTCGGACAGGTACCATTGTCTGGAGCAGCTGCCTTTCAGCTCGCCTTCGTTGTAGCCAAAAATCTCTTCAAAGCGGCGATTGCAGTGAGTGACTTTACGGTTTTTGAGGAACACGATGCCAACCATCGCATGATCCAGAATCAGCTGATGTTCGTGCAGTAAGGTTTTCAGGGTGTGGTTGGCGTGTACGTAGTCATTGATATCTTCGACTATCCAGATATAGCCAAGGTCTGGGTTTTCAGGGGATATCATTTTTCCACGGATCTGAGACCAGAACAGAGAGCCGTTCTTACGCTTCATCCTCAAGCGGCGCTGGAACAATGTTCCTTCCTTCAATTGAGGATAAGCCGAGTTTCCGATGGCGTAATATTCTTGGGTATCGGGATACAACATAGCGCTGCTCTGTCCGATCAGTTCAGTCGCCTGATAGCCATAAATTTCCGCGAAGGTGCTGTTACAACGGACGATTTGGCGGGGGCTATTGGGAAAGTCTTTGGTAAAGCAGACCCCTGTGCCTGCGTGCTCAAAAAGGACCTGTTGTTCGAGTAGGGTGTCTCTATAGCGCTCGTTTGTGCGTGCAAGGGGATCGATATCCGTCTCACGCATCTGATACAGCCAGCGTGTTGCGGAAACGTAGAACTTAGTTATTTGAATGAGGTGCCAGCGCTCCCCCTGAACAGTATGGACGCGATAAACACCTTCGCTATAGTCGGTCAGGTCTACCTGCTCTAATGCGGAGTGAGCCTCTTCGACATCAACAAAGCGATCAGTGATGCGTGATTCGCTCGTATTAAAAGTGAGCTGAGCAAGGTCAGAACGCTCGATAAGATAACCGGATTGATCATAGGACGAGATCAGGTTGTTTTGGTCAAATACCGTCGGTGTTTCATGCGCTTTGCATTCAGTCGTATCACGGAGTTTTTCTGTGATGAGATACGTTGAATCAGATAGTCTTTCGGCTTGAAAACACCGAATTTCGTGGTTTTCGGTAGATAAGCTAAAAGGTTGGTCGAGGTCCAGCGCCTGCTGGAGTTTGCTTAATCGTTGGGGAGTAAGGTGACTGAAACAGGTTTTCTCATCAAGGTTCCAGAAGCGACGCGCAGCTCGGTTACCCCATTGAATTTCCAGTTTCTCGGTGCTGTAGGCCCAGATCGCGATATCAGTTGACTGCATATATCCCGTGGTGAGTTGCTCTACGGATAGAGCGTTTCACATGCTTTTTATTCTTATAGTTTAATGACCATGTTCTTACGGTGTAGGTACTCAAGTATATGATTCATTAGTCTATGGATGATTATTTAAAGTGTATCGTGATTGATTTTTGGCGGGCGTAATCGTGAAGCAGCTGAGTGGAGCAAAGTGCTGTGTGTTGCTATTAGATGGGTTTGTTGGGAATCGCTACGCTCGTCCCAACCTACGGGGATTTATCGAAATCGGTGGTAGGTTGGGTTGAGCAACGCGATACCCAACATAAGGTGTGCCGGAATCGGTGTGTGTAGGTTGGGACGAGCAACGCGATACCCCACATAAAGTGTGTCGAGATCGGTGTGTAGGTTGGGTTGAGCAGCGCAATCCCCAACATAAGGTGTTTCGAAATCGGTGTGTAGGTTGGGACGAGCAACGCGATTCCCAACGTAAGGTGTTTCGAAATCGGCGTGTAGGTTGGGACGAGCAACGCGATTCCCAACGCGTTGATACGATACACAATAAAAAATGGCCGGGGTTACCGGCCATTTTGAGTGTTTCTGGACATAAGGTCAGGCTTCAGCTTTCACCGCTTTAACCCGAAACATCACGGCATACAGCGCCGGTACAAACGCGAGGGTGAGAATCGAGCCAACCGCGAGGCCTGAGATCATCACAACACCCAGCGAGCGCCAGAGTTCGCCGCCAAAGACAGCCAGCGGGATCAGGCCCAGAATCGTCGTGAGGGTGGTGATCAGGATCGGACGCAGGCGTTCGGCGCAGGCGTTGACGATGGCATCAAATCCTTGCTCACCCTGGCCGTAGCCTAGCTCTATCCTATCGATCAACACGATGCCGTTATTGATGATGATCCCTGCCAGACTGAACACACCCAGCATGCCGTTAAAGTCGAACACCGTACCGCTGGCGAGCAGGCCAGCGCTGGCGCCGATCAGCACCAGCGGGATTGTCAGCATGATGATGGCCGGGCGGCGGAAGGAGTTAAACTGCCATACAAGTAACACCACGATCAATGCGAGGCAGTGCGGCATGTAAGCGAAGAGGGCGGAGTTCGCTTCCTCGGAACCCTTAATTTCCCCTGCCAGTTCAATCTCATACCCGGCCGGCAGATTGAGTCCGTCGAGCGTGCTTTGCATCTTCGCGTGAAGCTCTTTGGCGCTCAGCGATTCATGCTTGCCTGAGATCACCATCGTCCGTTTCTGATTCAGGTGTTTGATGCGGCTGGGTTGAACCTCGCCGAGAAAATCAGCCACCTGAATCAAAGGTACCGGCGTGCTTTGGCTGGTGGAGTAAAGCTCAAGTGTGCGTAGGCGGTCCAGGTCATTACGTTGCTGGTCACCACGCAGCAGGATTGGGATGCTCTGATCGCCTTCCCGATAGTCACTCACCTTCACGCCTTTGTAGTAGGCGTTCAGTGCGCGTGCGATCTCTTCCGAGGTAACGCCTGCACGGCGGGCGCGGGCCTGGTCGATCTCTACGCGAACTTTAATGGTGGGTGTTTCCCAGTCATTCTTGATGTTCTGACTGCCATCAATTGCCCTGAAACCAGACTCAATTTGACTGCCCAGTTGAGAAAGAGTGCCGATGTTGTCGCCTTTGATCCGATATTCCACCAGACCTTTCTCGGTAGTGGAGAGCCACATCTTCTTGGCAGTGCCGTCGGCTTCTGGCAGTTGCTGTTTGATATAGCGGTTGGTGCGCTCGACAACCGGATCGACTGGTTGGCCTTCCTCTATGTTCACGACCAAAAAGGCCTTGCTTGGATCGGGATCAACCGGTTCAAGCGCGAGGAAAAAGCGCGGTCCACCGCTGGCGATGTAGGCGATGTTGCTGCTGACTTCGGGGTTTTCCGTATCGTTGTCGAGCCACGTAGCGAGTCGGCGTGTCACTGCGAGTGTTTCGTCGGTGGTACTGCCAGCGGGTAGGTTTATGTAGATCAGGAACTGATTACGATCTGATCCGGCCATGAGTTGCTGGTCGATAAACTTAAAGCCATAGAGTGCAACAACCAGAATACCGACCATCAGGCCGATAAAGCTGAGGCGGAAGCGCAGTACGGTTTCAACCAGCTTGCGGTAACCGGTCACAAAGCCGTGTTCTGCTTTAGTGTCTTCCTGTTGTGCGGTGGCATCCTGTTCAGGCAGAAACCAGTAGCAGAGGCATGGGATGGCAAAGATCGCCAGGAACCATGACGAGAGCAGGGTGGTAATAATGACCTGGCTGAGTGAGCGCAGATACTCACCCATCACATCCTCGGCCAGCATCAGAGGCATAAAGGCCAGAATGGTGGTCAGAGATGAGGTGAGCAGAGGTACTCCCAGTGACTGTGAGGCGCTGATAGCAGCATCACGGCGGTTTTCGCCCAGTCCGAGCCGGCGCTTAATGTCTTCGGCGATCACGATACCGTTATCAACCAACAAGCCCAGCGAGATGATGATGGCGGCAATCGACATCCGTTGCAGCGGGATATTCAGCGCACCCATCGCCAGCAGCGACAGCAGAATCGCGAGCGGGACCAGTGAGCCGACGATCAAGCCGGTGCGCAGGCCAAGGAATATCATGACCACGGCCAGTACGATACCAATCGTCTGATAAAGGTTGCTGGTGGCACCGTCGATCGCCTTTTGCACCATCACCGGCTGGTAGGTCGCAAAGGACAGTTCAACACCTAGCGGAACCTGCTGCTGCATCTTTGTGGTGAGCTGTTGTACGGCCGTATCAAATTCGAAGATATTGGCGTTGGCAACCATCGCAACCGATAACACCACGGCTTCGCGATTGTTGTAATAAGCAGGCTGGCTGAGTGGTTCGACATATCCGCGACGAATGTTCACCAAATCCTGCAGGTAAACGAACTCGGTATCGCTGGTGGCAATGGTGAGTAGCTTAATATCGTCGATGGATTCGAAGTTACCGGATGGCTCAATCGTAATGGTCACACCATCGGCGTCGATATCGCCACCGGGCAGAATGATGTTCTGTTTGCTCAGCGCCTGCGTGATCTGTGACGGTGAAATTTTGTAGTGGCTGAGGCGAACCGGGTCCATCTCCAGCCAGACACGCTCTTCTTGCAGGCCGAGAATATCAACCCGCGACACGGCGTCCAGCGCGCTGTACTCATCCTGCAGATCTTCAGCGATGACCCGCATATCCGCCATGGTGAAGTGATCGCCAACAATCGCGACGGTAGCTGACGCGGTACGGCCAAAGTCATCGTTCACGTACGGACCTTGCGCATCGCTGGGCAGTTCGCGCTTGATGTCATTCATCTTGTTGCGCAGATCCTGCCAGATCGGATCCAGTTCAAAATACTGGTCATCCAGCTCCACGTTGATCACCGACTGACCGGTGGTGGAGGTACTGCGGATCTCCTTCACTTCCGGAATCTGTTTCAGCGAGCGTTCGAGCGGTTTGGTAATCAGGTTTTCGATGCGTTCTGGACTGAGACCGGGCATGCGAGTGGTGACCGCGGCCGTACGTATGGTGATCTCCGGGTCTTCCTGACTGGGGAAGTTGAGAAATGAGGTGATACCCGTGATGACGATAAATGCCAGCAGCAGGATCGTCAGGCGCGCGTTATCAATAGCGAATGCGGTTAAGCGTCCCATAGGTTTATTCTCCTTATCCGCTTAAGGCTGCCAGAGCTGAACTTTCTGGCCGTCTTGCAGGAAGGCGACCCCGGCGATAATGACTTTTTCACCCGCTTTCAGGCCTTCCACCACTTCCAGTTTGTTGTGGCGGATATCGCGGGTTTTCACCATGCGGCGTTCTGCGGTGGATGTTTCCGGGTTAAAGACAAAGATCGGGATAGGAGCGTGCTTAGCAGCGCCTTTCTTTTCGCTGCTGGCATTGCGAATATCGATCGCGGAAAGGGGGATCAGGTAGACGGGCTGTTCGCTTTGGGTATCGCCAAACAAAAAGCTGACTTTAGCGGTCATTCCCGGTAGCAGTTGGTCATTGTTTTCCAGCAGATCAATGCGAACCGGATAAGCGTTGCCGGTGGAGACCTGAAAGCCCACTTCACTGACCACGCCTTTCTGTAAGGTATCCGGGAGTGTTGGAAACTCAACGTCAACGGCCTGGCCGTAGCTCACTTCACGAATAAGGGTCTCAGGGACCAGTACGCGAGCCTTTAGACTGTTCTCGCCCTGCAGTTCAAATAGGGTCTGACCGGCTTTGATTTCGGTGAATGGCTCGACTTCGCGACTGGAAATTTTGCCATCAAAAGGTGACTTCAGCGTGGTGCGGCTCATATCCAGCTCGGCATTTCGCAGATCAGAGCGGGCAACATCCACGTCTGTGCGCGCTGCTGCCAGTGCTGTACGGGCCTGATCAACAACTGTGGCGCTGGTGAAGCCCTTTTTAAGCAGACTGTTTTTACGGTTGTAGTCTTCCTGCTTTTCGCTCAGGTTCGCGCGTGCATTGCGCAGTTTGGCCTGACGGGAGGACAGTGTCAGCTGATAATCTTTTGTCGACAGTGATGCGAGTATCTGGCCTTGTGTCACCCGATCACCGAGGTTGACCAATACTTCTTTAACCTGACCGGATACCTGAAAGCTCAGTTCAGAACGGTTGCTGGATTCCAGCACACCGGAGATCTGGCGAATTCGGCTACCGGACGTTGCGCCAACCTCTTCAAACTTTACGCTGGGTGTTACGGGAGGGGCCGTGGCTTCAGGTTCCTTGCAGCCAGTCAGCGCAATAGTGGTGACAAACAAAAGAGATACAAATGTCAGTCGCATGATATGCCATCCTGTCATAGCGAAATTAATAGACTTCAGCTTAGCTTAGAGTGGCCTGATTTTGATGACCAAAACCACGTTAATCCGCTGAATTTATTCCAGATTACATGTAAAAAAGGCAGTAACGGGTAGTTACTGCCTTTTCTCATACGAGCTGAATGAGGATCTGGCTCATTCAGCTCGTGTCAGATGTGTCGTTGGATCAGGATCAGGGTTTCGTCAGCCACTGATCCAGAGCGTTCAGGTCATCGGGACTCAGGCTGCCGACCTGTTGCTTGAAGCTGAACAGGTTGAAGACGTAGTCAAAGCGCGCATTGGCGTAATCGCGTTGTGCGCTGTAGAGCTGCTGCTCGGCGTTCAGAACATCAACGACGTTACGTGTACCGACATTGAAGCCTTCTTCGGTTGCCTTCAGTGCCGTTTCGCTGGATTTGATGCTCTGCTTACGCGCCTGTACTGACAGCACGTCGGTACGCAGATCACGCAACAAGCTACGGGTCGATTGAGTCACTGCACGCAATGTATCTTCGCGATCTTGTTGAACAGCGATCATCTGTTGAGTTGTCTGGCGGCTCTGAGAGCTGGTGGCACCACCGCTATAGAGCGGCAGGCTAAACGTCAGACCGATCGAGTTGGTATCGTTGATGTTGTCAGCCGTTGCTGTGCCGTTATCGTAGTCATAGCTGGCAGCCAGACTCAGTGTCGGCAAGTGGCCTGAACGTGCTGCCTGAGCCGTGCGGCGGGAGGCTTCAACCGCAGCGTCAGCAACACGCAGGTTCAGGTTGCCTTTCCATGCTTTATCCAACCAGCGATCCGGGGTATCCGGGGTCGGTGTCTGCACCGGGTAATCTTCGCGGAGCAGGTCGGCTTTGCCCACTTCCTGACCGGTCAGTCGTTCCAGCGCTTCATAACTGTTTTCCAGATCACCTTCAGCTTCAATACGGGCAACGCGGGCATTGTCGAACGATGCCTGAGCTTCCTGTACGTCAGTAATCGCGATCAAACCGACTTCGAACTGAGCGTTTACCTGATCCAGGCGACGTTTAATCGCACGTTCCTGAGCTTGAGTCGTTTCCAGCGTGTTCTGAGCACGGAGTACGTTCAGGTAGGCTTCTACAGAACGTAGAATCAGATTCTGCTGTGCCAGATCAAACTGCAGGCGCGCCTGTTCAGACTGGGCCTGTCCACGTTTGAAGCTGAACCATGCGTTGGCATCGAATAGCGGTTGGTTCAGCGCAACGGTATAGCCGTTGTTGTTGAACGCCGCGGTGTCGCTTTCTGTCCAGGTTGTATTGGCGGACAAGCTGACATTGGGCAGTAGCCCTGCACGTGCCTGAGGTACGGCTTCAGTCCCGGCCAGATAAGTCGCTTCGGCGGATTTAAGCTGAGGATCGTTGGCGAGTGCTTGCTGATAAATATCAGCAAGCGCCGCAGCATTGACCTGCGTGCTCTGGAGTGCCAGAGCCAGCAGGGCAGATGCGGAAAGTAACTGTGCTGTTTTCACGTGTGCTTCCTTATGCAACGTTAAACTTCTTCGGGCTGAACTTCTTTGAACGTTCTTTTGCCCAGATAACTATAGACCGTTGGAATAACAAACAAGGTGAGCACGGTACCAAAGGTCATGCCGCCCACAATTACCCAACCAATCTGCTGACGGGATTCAGCACCTGCGCCGAAGGCCATCGCCAGTGGTACTGCACCCAACACGGTGGCTGCGGTAGTCATCAGAATCGGACGCAGTCGCAGTGTGGCGGCTTCAACAATCGCCTCCCGCAGGTCTCGACCCTGATCCTGTAACTGGTTAGCAAATTCTACGATCAGAATACCATGTTTGGTAACCAGACCAACCAGCGTAATCAGGCCTATCTGGCTGTATACGCTAAAGGAGCCTCCGCTGTACTTCAAGGCAAGCAGGGCGCCGAAAATGGCCGGTGGTACCGACAGCATAATGATCAACGGATTCTTGAAGCTTTCGAACTGTGCAGCCAGTACCAGGAACACAAAGACGATGGCCAGTGCAAACGTGATCATCAGTGTGCTGCTGGAGTTTTTGAATTCACGGGATGGGCCGGTGAAGTCAAATGTTGCGTCCGGGGCGATCTCTTTCAGGCTCTGTTCCAGATAATCCAGTGCTTCACCCTGAGAGTATCCCGGAGCCAGCAAGGTCTGGAATTTAACCGCTTTCACTTTGTCGAAGTGGTTCAGTTCGCGTGGTGCAACGGACTCTGTAACTTCAACCAGATTGGAAAGCTGTACCATGTCACCTTCCGGTGTACGGACGTAAAGCTCGGTCAGGTCACTCGGATCACGGCGTGCGCTGTCGGCGACCTTAACAATCACCTCATATTGCTCACCATTGCGCTTAAAGCGGGTCACATCACGGCCAGCCATGTAGCTTTCCAGGGTGCGGCCCACGGTCGCGACATCGATACCGATCTCTGACAACTTGTCGCGCTTAACATCCATCTGCAGTTCGGGTTTATTCAGCTTGAGATCGCTGTCAGGCTGCATCAGGCCTTTGTTGGCCATGATCTTGCCCATCATCTGGTCGGCAATGCCTTTCAGGTCGTCATAGCTGCCGTTGTACTTCACAACGAACTCGATAGGACGGGAGATAAAGCTCTGGCCCAGTGACGGCAGATCCAGTGCAAAACTCATGATGCCGGTAATGCCGCCATAGAGCTGAGGCGTCAGCTGCTGAGAGATCTCCTGCTGCTTGCGCTCACGGTCTTCCCAGCGATCCAGACCCACAAAGGTCATGGCGTTAGTTTCAGCCGGGAAACCCACGATCGAGAAGTAACGATCTGATTCAGGAACCTGACTGACCACGCCCTCTATCTGGCGGGAATAGCGATCGATATAGTTAACCGATGCACCATCAGGCGCCATCGCAAACACCAGAATGTCACCGCGGTCTTCGTACGGAGCCAGTTCTTGCGGAAGCTGGGTGTAATAGAACGCCGCACCGCCAAAGCTGGCGGCCATGATCAATACAGCCAGCAAGCGGGAGCGCAGAAGCTTATCCAGCAGACGACGGTAACCGTTAGTCAGGCCAACCAGCATGCCTTCGATCAGGTTGAACAGGGCGCTGTGGCGTTTCTCATGCTTCAGCATGCGTGAGGCCATCATTGGCGACAAACTCAGCGCAACAAAGGTTGAGACGACAACGGCCCCTGCCAATGTGAGCGCAAACTCGGTAAACAGCTTGCCGGTCCGTCCTTCAGAAAACACCACAGGTACAAATACGGCAACCAGTACGGCGGTGGTTGCGAGTACGGCAAACCCGATCTCTTTCGCACCTTTAAAGGCTGCCTGAACGGGGCTTAAACCCTCTTCAACGTGGCGGTAGATGTTCTCCAGCATGACGATGGCATCATCGACCACCAGGCCAATCGCAAGGACGAGCGCCAGCAGTGTCAGTGTATTGATGCTGAAATTCATCAGGTACATCATCGCAAAACCACCGATCAGCGACAGTGGAATCGTCACCACCGGAATCAGCGTTGCGCGTACGTTTCGCAGGAAGAAGAACAGCACCAGAATAACCAGTACACCGGCCTGTGCGAGTGTTTGGTAGACGGATTTGATCGATTCATCGATGAAGATAGATGAGTCGTACGCGACCTCTACTGCCATACCTTCAGGCAAGTTACCTCGGATGT
Source organism: Pontibacterium sinense (assembly GCF_015209595.1). GTDB lineage: Bacteria > Pseudomonadota > Gammaproteobacteria > Pseudomonadales > Balneatricaceae > Pontibacterium > Pontibacterium sinense. The sequence goes on from NZ_JADEYS010000031.1 coordinate 14,042, forward strand.
TCTCCAGCTTGGCACGAATGTCTCGGGACACGTCCAGCGGGTTCGCCGTGGATTGTTTTACCACACCCAGTGCGACAGCACTTTCGCCTTTGTAGCGGGAGATCTGACGGTCATTTTCCGGTGCAACTTCTACCCGGGCGACATCCTTGATGCGAACCGGATAACCATCATCGTTACGGATGATGATGTTCTTAAATTCATCTTCATCATTGAGGTCGGTTTTGGTCAGCAGCGTGAACTCACGTTCGCGGCTTTCGATCCGGCCTGCGGGTACTTCGATGTTCTGACCTTTAAGCGCGGCTTCCACATCTTGTGGCATCACGCGGTAGGCAGCCATTCGTGCCGGATCCAGCCAGATACGCATGGAGTATTTACGTTCGCCAAAGATCAGGACATTGGCCACGCCGCCTACGGTTTGCAGCTGATCCTTCACGCGATTGTCCGCAACCTCAGTCATCTCCATCGCACCATGACGATCGGATGAGAAGGCCAGCCAGATAATCGGCTGTGCGTCCGCTTCCGTTTTCGTCACGACCGGAGGGTCAATATCGTCCGGCAGCTGGCCGGTAACACGACTGACACGGTCGCGCACATCGGCGGCGGCATCGTCCGGATCACGGGTAATTTTAAATGTGACGGAGATCTGGGATTTTTCGGTTCGACTGATGGAGTTCATAAAGTCGATACCTTCGATCCCGGACAGAGAGTCCTCGATGATCTGGGTAATCTGGTTCTCGATGATCGACGCACTTGCACCGGGGTAGGTGGTTTCCACCGTCACTACCGGCAGATCAATCTTCGGATATTCGCGTACGGTCAGCCGGTCAAAGGCGATGAGGCCGATCAACAAGACCAGCAAGCTCATCACCGTCGCCAGTACCGGGCGCTTGATGCTTATTTCAGACAGGACCATGTTGCTTATTCTCCCTGCTTAGCCTGCTGACTGCCGTCAACAAAGATCGGTGTAACCGGCATGCCCGGGAACAGTTTGATCTGACCGGCGGTAATCACCACGTCACCTTTAATCAGGCCCTTGGTGATCTGTACTGTGCCAGGGCGGCGCTGTCCCATCTCAACCGGCACCAGCTCAACCATGTTGCCTTGTGCGACACGCATGACGAAGAAACCGCCGTTTTGCGGGATGATCGCTTGCTCAGGGATCACAATCGCTGCATCTTCCTGTTTCATGACCAGATTAACCTTGGCAAACAGGCCGGGGCGCAGCAGGCCTTCATCGTTCGGGATACGGGCACGTACTTCGATATTGTGTGAGCGGGTATCGGCACTCGGAGCAATGGCATAGACCTCACCGGAGAAAATCCGGCCCGGGAAGGCATCGACTTCTACGTTGATTGCGCTGCCCGGCTTTAAAGCGGCAAGATAAATTTCAGGGACACGGAAGTCCGCTTTCATGGTTTTCAAGTCGGTCAGTTCAACCAGCTCCTGCCCCACATTCACGTAATCACCCGGGCTAACCAGACGCAGGCCGATGGAGCCTGCGAAAGGTGCTTTGATCGTCATCTTATCCAGACGGGTCTGTGCCAGCGCCTGCTGTGCCTGATCAACCCGCAGTTGGGCGAGGGTGCTGTCGCGATCCTGTTCGGAACCGACACGCTTTTTCAGCAGGCTTTCCGCACGTTTGTACGCAATCTGGCTCAGCTTCACGCGAGCCTGGGCCTGCTTGAGTTCTGCACGGTAGATGGCGCTATCCAGTACAAACAGAGAGGCACCTCGGTCCACTTGCAGGCCTTCTTCAAACAAAACCTTTTCAATACGGCCACTCTGATCCGGGCTGAGCTGAATGGTTTCATTTGCGCGCAAGTTGCCCACCGCATGGATAGAATGATCCAATGCCTGTGTCTGGACGGTGATCACCTCAGCAGGCAGTCCTTGAGGTGGTTTGTCTGCGGCAAAGGCGGACGGTGCGACAAGGCTGGTGGTCAGCAGCAGGCCGGCAATAATACGGTTGGTTTTCATATCCTTCCTTATCCTTTGGGATCGGGGGCTTCAATCAGTTTGAACAGAGTAGTTACGTGGCGGCGCAACGGCTCGGCGGAGCGTTCTACTTTCAATTGCAACAAGGCACCTTGCCAGCCGTTCCAGATCATTTCGGCGAGCTCGCGGGCTGAAAGGTCCTTACGTACAGTGCCTTCGTCCTGACAGATCTGCATGTCTTCCTCTATTGAAGACAAGACCTCCTGGCTGGAGGCGCGGATGGCGGCACTGAATAGCGGCGATGCCTGGCTGACTTCTCCTGTCAGGTTGGCCAGCAGGCAGCCGGTGCAATCCAGATCTTCTTCATACTTGCGAATTTCGTCGTTGATCATCCACTGTATCTTGCTCAGATAGGTGCCTGTCAGGGCAGCCATCTGCTCTTCCCAACGGGCAAACTCAATCGACTTATGGTGGTTGATGATCTCGACAGCAAACTGTTCTTTGTTCTCAAAGAAGTTATAGAAAGAGCCTTTGGATACTTCGCACGTTTCCAAGATCTCTTTCAGGCCAGTGGCGTTGTAACCGTTTCGGGCGAACAACTCGGCACCTTTTTCAAGAATGTTCTCCCGGCTGTGCTCCGGGCGTCTTCCGCGTGTCATAGGCGATACCTGTGCGGCTGTTTTGCAGGAACAACCACATTAATGATTTTTAACTAGACCGGTCGTGCTAAAAATAGTGGTGCATATTGTAATCGGGTTTTGTGCATAAACAAGTTAAGAAAATGTAAAGAATTGCAACAATGCGTTCCGTTCTTCGCTTTATGCCTGCGCGGCCCGGAAACTATGGTTTCTGGGTGTTTGCTGCAGGGTTCAAGGGAGCTTTTTAAAATACGACATCCACTGGTCGAAATCGGTCACGTAGTTAAATCCACAAACGGTACGCACTGTTCGCCGTCTGAGCAGGTGCCTTAAACGTTGAGCGGCTAGGCGGATTTTTTCTCTGTTTCCGAAGGGGTTAAAGCGCATATCCTCTGCGCTTCCAACCACCAGATCACACACAAACAGAACATCCTGATAGATATAAGCCGTAAACCCCGGAGTATGCCCACCCAGAACAAAGGCGTTGATCCCATGATATTCAAAGTCATTTGAAAATGGCTGGGTCACCTGATGATGGCATGCCAGTGGGTGTTGGTGCTCAGCCTCATGCAGATAGACTTCACTGCCCCAGTGCTGATGGTAGCGATCACTGGCACCCATAAAATCCCGGTGGGTAAACAGGATGGCATCAACCGCGGGGATATCCGGGTTGAAGGTCGGCAGGCAATCAATCAGCACTGATCTGTGTGGTGTTTCAACACGATAAACCGATACGCCGAGTGCCTCTGCTTTCAGTCGGGTCACTCGGTGGTTTACGCGCGTTTCTTTCAGGGTGCAACGTTCGTTGACGTACGCTTCGCTAACAAATCGGTCTTTGGGCGTGCCGCATAGCAAGCAGTGTGCGGGTATCTGTTGTGGCGGATTAAAACCGCAGCCACAGCATACAAGTGATGTCATAAATCAACCTCTCTTCATTGAGGTTGTGCATCGTACAACTTAAAGTTAACTTTAAGTCAAGCGATTGTCTTAAGATTAATGTGTGGTTAGAAGAAGAGGTTAAATATGGCCAGGGCTGTGCGGTATATGACAATTGGTGAGGCGGCAGAGCGTTGTGATATTGCAACCTCGGCACTGCGTTTCTATGAGTCTCGTGGCTTGGTGCACTCTGTGCGCACTGAAGGCAATCAGCGGCGTTACCATCCCGCGATGTTACGTCGGATTTCGGTCATTAAAGCGGCCCAAAACCTGGGCTTAACCCTGGAAGAGATTGCTGAGGCATTGGCGCGGCTACCGGATAATCGCACACCGACGAAAAGGGATTGGGAGCGCTTATCGACGAATTGGGGGCGTTTGCTCGATGAGCGTATTTTGCGGATGCAAAAGCTACGTGAGAGCCTGTCGACCTGTATCGGTTGTGGTTGTCTGTCGATGCGCAGTTGTGGGCTGTTTAACGCGGACGACTTTGTTGCGAAACGTGGCAATGGACCGCGCTATTTGATTGAAGATATGCCGGAGGAGGGCTGGCCAGAGGAATGAAGGGTGAGATCTTAGGTAGCGGCTATCAACCGGACGCGTTGATTGTGCCCGGTTGATAGATATCGTTAATGATGAATATTAACGACGTAGTGCGGTGTAACACATAAAAAGGCTTGTCAGAATCGCTACCACACTCAGCGCAATTAAGCCCTCTGCCATCGTGATGCCAAACAACAGTTCAGGGGTATAACCGCAGGGTTCCCAAGGTTCGAATACGGTCGGGAACCATTTATCCAGCGCAAACCAGTTGGGCAGGCCGCTGTCCATATCGCATGCGCCTTCGATAAAACCACGTTCAACACCCAGTGTTTTCCAAGAGCGTTCGGCGAGGCCAATTGCCAGACCCAGCCCCGTCACGCTGGTCAGAATATTCATCAATCGGCTATGACGGCTGAGTAGCGCGATCAGGGCGACTAGCATAAAGGCCATCACATAAATACGGACGTGGATGCACAATACACAAGGTCCGTAACCCAATCCGTATTGGAAATAGAGTGCGATACCTTCCATCGCCATTCCAAAAATCAGAACCAGCAGCCAGTAGACTGTGGTTATCCCCTTGCCGGATGGTGCGTGCATCATGCGTGTTCTCCTGATTGTACGGTTGTGCGCTAGACACTATCAGTCGCGCACTGTATCCGAACATTAAATGCTTGGCGAGTTCCCTCTGCATTGCGCTAAAGCATAAAACGCTGATCTGTATTCCTGTAGGTATAGATGAGGGAGAAAATAGAATGTCATGAAAAGGTGAAAAAAACTAATCAATAAGCTGAGAAAGAGTCGTTTTACGCCAAACTAAAGTGTTACTAATATACACATCATACCAAGCGCGGTAGCACTGAAGTACTGCAACGACAGTGTCTTGCTTGAAGGTTACATCATCGAGCTTTTAGTTTTCATCAGCGATGTGTGACAAAAAATTGAAATTTTCTCTCTTAATTTTGGGGACCAGAATGCCACAGGAATACGATCCATCCATTCGTCTTAATCAGTACGGTCAGGTAGATGCGGACTACTACGTACAGAAAGCTCATGATGCACGCAGTGAAGCGATGGCAGAGATGCTGCAAGCCGTTAAAGCTTGGATTAAAACGAAAGTGACGTTCGAGCGTATTCCTACACAGCAAACCTTGTTTGGACACTAAGCTTCTAGCTTGTTGTTGTTTTTTAGCCCACCTCTTGGTGGGCTTTTTTATGCCTGGGTGTTGGCTTTGGGCTGCGGGTCTTGAAGCTTATCGACATTAGGAACAAATCCATAGCAGCCCGACAGGTTTAGGCTGAACGCCTATTGTTGGTGGTAATTGCGTGCTATCTCGCGCAGTTCGTTAAGGGCGGCGGCAGCATCAACGTTTCGATCTGAAACCCGTTCAAGGTAATCTTCGTCGATCCCCTGAATCATTGTCTGGAACTCCTGATGGATTGGATCGCCGGATTTAACCTCAAGAATAGATACGCCAGCCTTGCGTGCGGTTTCCAGTCCTTTCGCGTCTCCCTCATCCCATGCGCGTCCTGCCAGTGCCGACAGTTTTTCACCTGACACAGCCATGATGGCGTCCTGATCTTTCTGGCTCAGTCCGCTCATAAAATCAGGGTTCATAAAGACGGAAAAGCTCATGACATACATGCCGCCCGGCAGTAATACCAGTTGTTTGGTCACTTCGTTGAGGCGCAGGGTTTTTTGTTCGCCTGTTGGAATGAAAACACCATCAACTACGCGCTGCTGCATCATTTCATACACTTTCGGTGCCGGTGCTCCCACAGGTGTTACACCCATGCGCTTACCCAGTGTGGATTGGATACCACCGCCCAGACGAATTTTACGCCCCTTCATTTCAGCCAGCGACTGGATGGGTTCAGCCAGATGGATCTGGCCCGGTCCGTGTGTGAAGAGAGCAGCGACAAGAAGTCCTTCATGCTCATTGGCTTGTTTGTAGTATTTCTGGTGTACGCGCCACAGGGCAACGGATGCGGCTTCCGCATTTGCGTTCAGATTTGGCAGTTCGGCTGATTCAGTCAGCTTAAAGCGGCCGGGCACATAACCGTGTACGCTCCAGCTGGCATCAACAGCGCCATCTTCTACCAGATCAAACATGGTTTTTGGGTGCCCCATGCCATATTCAACCTGCATCTTTACCCGTCCTTCCGTGGCTTCTTCAATCCAGTCACCCCAGGTGTTTAGCACAACGGCATTTTGCGGGTGAGTGGGGGGTAGCCAACTGGATACGCGCATAATGGTTTCGGCCATTGCGCTTGCTGATAGGGCCAGGCCAAGTGAAAGCGTGGCGGTTGCGGTCATGAGTTTTTTGAGTGTCATAAGGCGTCCTTCTTTTTATTGTTATGCCTTTTTTTATAAGGCGCTGGAGTGTATTGCATTGAACAGGGTTGTTAGTTGTTGCTCAGTGCTGCATCGACAAGTTGGATCCAGTGCTGGACCGGTTTGTCTGAATGTTCGGATAGATGGGCTATGCAACCAATATTGGCGCTGGTGTATGTCTCTGCATTGGAAGCCTTCAGGGCTTTGAGCTTTTTATCGCGCAGTTCGTGTGCCAGCTCAGGCTGAAAGATGGAATAGGTGCCAGCAGAGCCGCAGCAGATGTGTCCATCGGCGACAGGTTTCAGTGCAAACCCCAGGCGGCGTAACAGTTGTTCTACATGGCCGGATAAACCCTGGCCGTGCTGGAGGGAGCAGGGACACTGAAATGCGATGCTGGTGGGCGGTTGGATGTTCAGTTGTTCAACGGGTTCCTGCGAGAGTATTTCCGACAGGTCCCGCGTTAATGATGATACGCGCGCCGCTTTTTTTGCATAGAGCGGGTCATTCTTCAGCAGATCACCGTATTCTTTAACGGTGGTGCCGCACCCGCTGGCGGTCATGACAATCGCTTCGCAGCCGTCTTCGATGTAGGGCCACCACGCATCAATGTTCTGGCGCATGAAGTTGAGGCCGTCGCTCCGTTGATTCAGGTGATAGCTTATCGCGCCACAGCAACCCGCTTTCTTAGCGGTTTGCAGAGAGATGCCTAGTTTAGCCAGTACCCGTGCTGTGGCAGCATTGATGTCGGGTGCCAGCGCAGGCTGAACGCAGCCGTCTAATATGAGCATCTTGCGTGTCTGTGCGTTCAGGTGTTGTACGTGTGTAGGCTGTTTAGCTGGGATTTTGTCTTTGAGCCGTTTTGGCAGAACGGGGCGCAAGAGCTGTGCGGTGCGCAGTACCGGGGTGAATCGGCTCCTGTAGGGCAGAACGGTCAATATGGCACGGCGTAAAGCCTTTTGCTGCAGTGATCGCGGGATCTCTTGTTCCACGATCTGGGTGCCAATCTCTAACAGGCGGTGATAGGGCACGCTGGCTGGGCAGGTTGTTTCACATGATCGGCAATTTAAACAGCTGTCCAGATGTTGCTGAGTGCTGGCAGTGACAGGCTTGCCTTCCAGAGCCTCTTTAATCAGGTATATCCGACCGCGCGGACTTTCCAACTCGTTTTTGCGCACGCTGTAGGTCGGGCAGGTTGCCAGACAAAAACCGCAATGCACACATTTGCGCAGGATGGCGTCCGCTTCCCGGCCTAGTGGGCTGTATTTAATGTGTTCTGCGATGTTCGTCTGCACGGGTGTGGATTCCTTTAATCAGAGGGGCATTAGCTGAGGCATTCAAAGCCCAGGGTATAAGCGTTCAGGATTCAGAATATGCGCGGGATCGAAGCTGTTTTTTATACGCTGACTGAGATGGAGCAGGTCGGTGGTCAGAGGTGTGAACACCTGTTTCGACGTTTCTTTATGGTTGAAGCAGGTGGCATGACCGCCGTTCTCCTGGCACCAAGTCCGCAGATTCAGGCTGTTATCACGACTGTAGGCCCAGCGTTGTGCGCCACCCCATTCGATAATCTGCTCGCTTACGAGGGCATCAGGAATATCTGCGGCAGTGGGAGGAAGCGATAAGCGCCACACTGTTTCGCCTTCATGTCGGGCACGATCAAAGAAAGGATGTTGCTGTTCTTTTAGTTGCTGCCAGAACGCCGTGGCTGAATTCGGTGAATCGCCGCCGATAAGGTTGGCGGCCGCTCTCACCCCGGCATTTGCACCGGAGAAGCGCAGGTAGAGTTGGTCGCGATGCAGCAGGGTGGCTGACAGAGGGATTGGCTGGCAACCCAGCTTGGTCAGTAATGTCTGCATCTGCTGTTGGTTAGCGGTGATGATGCGTGTTTCTTCGTAGGCGGGTATCGGGATGACCTTTAAACTGATGTCTAGCAGCACCCCTAGCGTGCCTTGTGCGCCACACATCAGTCGTGAAGTATCGTATCCAGCAACATTTTTCATGACCTGGCCGCCAAACTTCAAGATTTCACCACGCCCGTTGATCATCGTAACGCCCAGTACAAAGTCGCGTGCTGCACCTGCATAGGGGCGGCGTGGGCCGGATAGGCCACAGGCGATGGTGCCGCCAATCGTTGCGTTGCGGGAAAAGGTGGGTGGCTCAAATCCCAGCATTTGTCCCTGTTCGGCCAATGCGGCTTCTACGACATATAGTGGCGTGCCTGCGCGAACGGTGATTACCAGTTCAGAGGGTTCGTAATTGATGATCCCTTGGTACTCGTTGAGGGCCAGCATCTTGCCTGATACCGCGCGGCCGTAATGGGCTTTGCTGCCGCCGCCAATAATCTTAAGTGGCTGGCGCTGTTCAAATGCCTGCTTAACAGAGTCGATGAGCTCCTGTTGTATTGCGGCGGGGTATTTGGGCTGTGTGGATAACGGTGTGTTTGCGGTTGCCTGGGCAGTCATGTCTTAAAATCGCTCCAGATGAGGGAAGGGCATGTCGCCGTGATGAACGTGCATGGCGTTAAATTCCGCACAGCGCGCCAGGGTGGGGATCTGCTTGCCCGGATTGAGTAGTGTTTTTGCGTCAAAAGCCTGCTTCAGTGCGTGAAACTGGGTGAGTTCCTTCTCTGAAAACTGCAGGCACATCTGGTTGATCTTTTCGAGGCCGATGCCATGTTCGCCTGAGATCGTACCGCCTACTTCAATACAGAGTTCAAGGATGCGGGTGCCCAGTTCAAATGCGCGTTTGTGCTGATCATCATCGGATGAGTCGAACAAAATGGAGGGATGCATGTTTCCATCGCCAGCATGGAAAACGTTCACAACCTGCAGGTTGTATTGGTCGGCTAGTACATTGATCTGTTTCCATACTTGAGCCAGCGCACGGCGTGGAATCGTGCCGTCCATGATGTAGTTGTCAGGTGCCAGTCGGGCGAGTGCCGGAAAGGCCGCTTTGCGGGCTGCCCATATGCGCTTGCTGTCTTCCGGGGTCTGTGCGATCTCAATGGCAGAGGCATTAAAGCGTTTCAGGATATCGATAACGCTGCTCAGTTCGTCGGCTACTTCTTCCTTGCCGCCATCCAGTTCACAGATGATGACTGCTGCCGCATCCGTCGGATAGCCCGCATGCATCAGTTCTTCAATAGCACAAATACCTGTCTGGTCGATCATCTCAAGTCCGGCAGGTATCAGGCCAGCGCCGATGATAGCGGCAATGGCCGTGCCCGCATCTTCAATCGTGGCGAATGCGGCGAGTAGAACGCTGGCGCAGTCTGGCTTAGGTAACAGTTTTACCCGCACTTTTACCACGATGCCGAGCAATCCTTCTGAGCCACACATCAGGGCCGTCAAATCGTAACCGGCACTATCAAGTGCGGCACTGCCGAGAGTGATCATAGTGCCGTCTGCGGTAATGATCTCCAGTTCAAGCACGTTGTGGACAGTCAGTCCGTATTTCAGGCAATGCACCCCGCCTGCATTTTCTGCGACGTTTCCCCCCACTGAGCAGGCGAGCTGGGAAGACGGGTCTGGGGCAAAGTAGAGGTTATAGGGTGCGGTCGCTTCGGAGATAGCCAGATTGCGCACACCGGGATCAACCAGGGCGGTGCGGTTGGCCGCGTCGATTTCATGAATCTGGTCGAACTTTGTCATGGCGAGCAACACACCATTTTCGACGGGCATTGAACCTGCGGTCAGGCCGGTGCCAGCGCCACGTGCTACGACAGGGATCTCCAGTGTGAAACAGCAGCGCATGACGTGCTGAACCTGCTCAATGGTTTCCGGCAGCACAGTGAGCAGTGGTTGCTGGCGCATGGTGGTGAAGGCGTCACATTCGTAGGCGCTCAGTTCTTCTGGATTGGTGATGATGGCGTGCTCAGGAATTTTTTTGCAGAGCTCGGGGCACAAGTCGCTCAGCAGTTGGTCGCGGTCGTTCCGAGTAGTGCTAGCTGACATGGTGATACCCCGTGTGGCTGGATTGAAGACTCGATTCACTGTAAAAGTGATTGGGCAATAAAAAAAATACATAATTGATATGGTTGTCCATATGTTTTCTATATGGCTTTTATGTGGGAGGGGTTGAGTGAAGTTTAACCAGCTGAAATATTTCCTGAAAATTGCTGAGGTCGGCAGTGTGTCGGCGGCAGCGCGTGAATTATTTATCGCGCAGCCCGCGCTAAGCCATCAGATCGCGGGGTTAGAAAAAGAGCTTGGGGTGGGTTTGTTTGTGCGCAGCGCCAAGGGAGTTCAGCTCACGCTGGCGGGCGAGAAGTTAGTTCACCATGCGCGTCTGATATTGCGACAGGTTGAAACAGCCAGAACGGATGTGATTTCGGATGAATTTTCACCGCGAGGCGAGGTGAGAGTGGTGATTGACGCGTCCAAAGCCTACACGCTGATACCGCCTTTGCTGAGTGAATGCGCCAAACGCTTTCCTGATGTTCAGTTGAAAATTCTGGATGCTATGAGTCTCGTCGCGGTACAGCGCATTGCGGACGGTAAGGCGGATCTTGGATTGATTCCGAACGCAGCAGATCTGGCTGAAGCCCACGTGATACCGGTGTATCGGGAGTCGTTGTATCTCGTGGGGCAGGGATTGGAAAGTGAACGTGAAGATGGCGCTATTCTGTTTGAGGAACTGTCGAACTATCCGTTGGTGGCGCCCTCGCGGCCGCATAACATTCGCATGCATATCGAGCAGACAGCGCTGGAGGCACGATGGCCGCTGAATATTCAGTATGAGCAGGATACCGGTTTGATTCTGCGTTGCATGATGAACAGCGGTATCGCTAATGCGATTATTCCACGTGATGTGATGAATGCGGAGTTGCGGCGGGGGGAGCTAAACGCGCTACGGATTATTTCGCCATCAATCGATAGAATTCATTCGCTGGTACGCCTGCAGGATCGTCCGGTTTCAACCGCTTGCCGGGCGTTGGAGGGATTGATTGTGGAGGTGATTCAGTCGCTGTGTGAGAGCGGCGAATTGGATGGTGAGGTGTTGCTCTAAGAGGTATTTAGATGAATATTCTAGTAATTTCTCTTATTTGTCAGGAGCGTGATGATGTTGGTTCAGGGCATCCAGAGGCGGTTGTACAGTAAGCAGCTAAATAGGTGCGTTAGCCTCGCTCCCAGCTGTACTTCATCAATATCGATCGTGCGAACGGTGGAATAGTTAAGCAGATTTAGCCGTCAATATTTAGCGCTGAGCGTTTCAGACGACTTCTTATCGCCCGCTTTATAGTGTGCTTTTTTGTGCATGGATTGTACGAGGGATAGATGGGCTGTTTTGGTAAGACAGAATGGTTATAGGCTTGTACGAATCGCCACTATGCCAGATTTGGTATCTTCTTCTTGAGTTACTAAACTTATCGTAGATGCCGCAAACTATGTTCTACCTGTGGCGGAGTTGTGTTTATGTCAGATCTGGATCACAGCCTGTATACCGACTTTCCTGAGTATCGCGAACGGATTCACCTGCTCAAATTAGAAGATCCTGTCTTTGCTTCCAAAGCAACCGAGTATCACAAACTAGACCATAGTGTGCGTGGTCTGGAAATGGCGTATTTGTCAGTGTCGAATGATTGTTTTCGAGATATGAAAATGCGCCGACTTCGGCTCAAGGATGAACTTTTCCGAATGCTGCAATAAAACGCAAGCATAGACAGGCTGGTTCGCCCTCTCGTTTGGGCGGGCTTGCTTGTCGCCTGACTATGTGTGCGTCCTGTTATTCCCTTTCTACGATTGAAGCTGTGTGAGTGCCTCTCGTAGTGCTTCTATTTCCTCTTGCTGTTGTTGAACCGTCGCCTCCAACGTGTTGATCCGGGCGTTCAGGTCTGAATTTCCGCTCTCCGCAGAGGTGGTTGTCTGAGCAATGGAGGAGGTATCAACCTCACCGCTGAAAAGGTGTGTGAAGCGAGACTCTCGTTTACCGGGTTCCCGTGGTAAGCGTACGACCAGAGCACCATCGGTGCGTTCGCCAAGTGCCTGAAGGGCAGATTCCACCTCCTGCACGTTATTGAACTCATGTATGCGTTGTGTGCGGGTGCGCAGTTCGCCTGGTGTTTGTGGACCGCGCAAAAGCAACACGCACACAATGGCACGTTGTCCTTCGGTGAACTGAAGTTCGCTAAATTCAGTATTGCAGAATCGATGTTTGTATTTCACGACGCGGCTACCAAAGCCGCTCTCTTCCCGGGTCAGTCGTTTAGCGGCAAGGTCATCCAGTATTTGCTGGACCTCGCTTTCATCGAGGTGCATGACAGGATCACGATTACTTTTCTGGTTGCAGGCAAGCGTCAGTGCGTTTAGGGAAAGTGGGTACTGGTCAGGTGTTGTGCTTTCCTTCTCTAACAGGCAGCCAATGACGCGAGTTTCGTTAAGGCTTAGCTCTAGATCCATAGTTAACAGTCCTGATGTGGTTGCTTCCGTATCATTTAGTTTCTGCTCTGATCGCGGAAAGATCAAGCGGCTAATAATTATTGACTGAGATGTAATTAAAACAATGTTAATATTTAAAAACTAATATTATCAGTAAGTTAGGTGTTTATTAGAACAAGGATTGTGGAATTGGCTTGCTGTGCGTGTTGTTTTTCAGGCAATATAGAGGGATTCAAACAAAAACATTTTGTCCGTCCTTATAAAAACAAGGGGTTATCATGATCCATTCAAACGTAAGTGGTTATGTTCATGAAGCCGGTACTGGCCTGGGTACCCATTGCGATGCAGTTCTTAGGGATTGTGCATCTATGCATGCGATAAAGGGGAGTGGGGTTGATGCCAATGTGGCCGCGACTGCTGACAAGGATGTTAAAGAAACAGGCGGTTCTGCAACGCGCGCATATTATTCACAATGGGTGCGCCGCTGACGGAAACGCTTGGCTTTCTATCATACGTATTATGAAACGCTCCTAAACAGGAGCGTTTTTTTATGCCTGCTATTTGCGGGTTCTGCTCTGTATTTCCCTATCCGTGATTTCGTGTCCCCGAACCCGTCTTCAGGCTTCTTCTAGTCGGATGAGGTCCTTGTCTGCTTTTCATGTCTTTGAGTGGCGTATCTGCTTCGATCGTAGTCCTGGTCGTAGTCTTGTGGACTTTGTTGGTTTGGAGGGGGATTTAAGATTCGATTCAGGTTGTGAGTGGCAGAATTCTCATGCCCTGATGCGAAGGCGGGGAGAAAATTGTTTAAATTTACGGGATTCTATAACAATTAAAACAGCATATAAATTTAAATTATAATAAAAACAATGGGTTATATTTTTATTAAAACGTATTTTAAAAATATGTGTTGATGGTTTGTTTGAATTGGGTATACTGGACTCATTCAAACATTAGTTCCCTTACGAAACGCCGGGAAAACAGGAGCTTACGATGACTGATTCAAACAACATTTCTGCAGTATGCGAAGATAATACAGAAGTAGTTACTGGTACTCAGTGTGATGATGTGATCGTTGATGAGTCTGGTCGTCAGATCATCAAAGCATTCGGCGGTGATGACGTTGTTAAGAGCGGTCAGGGCAACAACTCTGTTTATCTGGGTGCGGGTGACGATTTCTATAAAGCCACCGGCGAAGGCGACGACTTCGTTAAAGGCGGCGCAGGAAATGACGCGGTCGTTTCTGGTAATGGTAATGATGTTGTTAAAGCCGGTTCCGGCGATGATGTGGTGTATTCCGGTACGGGTGATGATGTCGCTCACGGTGGTCGTGGTGCCGATACGCTGGATGGCGGTGAAGGTAGTGATGTGCTGTTTGGTGGCCGCGGTGATGATGTGATGCGCGGTGGCGAAGGTAGCGATGTCCTTAAGGGCCGCGCCGATAATGACTATATGGAAGGCGGCAGCGGTGATGATTTCATCGTAGGTGGTCGTGGTGATGATGTTGCGCAAGGTAACGAAGGGAATGACACCATGCGCGGCGGTAAAGGTAATGACGTCTTTGACGGTGGTAACGGCGATGATGTTCTGCGCGGCGGTCGCGGTGATGACACGCTCAAAGGCGGTGACGGTGACGACACGCTGAAAGGTGGCAGTGGTAACGACACACTGAAAGGTGGTGATGGCAACGACTCTATGTATGGCGGTGCTGACAATGATGTGCTGCTGGGTGGAGAAGGTCATGACACCATGCGCGGTGGTCGTGGTGATGACGTATTGAAAGGCGAAGCCGGTAACGACATTCTGAAAGGCGGTCGTGGTGATGATGTCCTGAATGGCGGCGAGGGCTGCGATACGCTGAAAGGTGGCGCGGGTGATGATTTCCTGGTCGGCGGTAAGGATGCAGATATGGCTTACGGCGGTCGTGGTAATGATACCTACGCGTTCGCGGCAGGCGATGGCAATGACTACTTCAATGGCGGTAAAAGTGATTGCTGGACAGATACAGTTGAGCTGTGCGCGCACGGTAACGACTGGACATTGACTGTGGATGGTCAGGCAGTTGATGTAAATATGGCAGATCAGGCGTTGGCGCTGTCTGCTGATTCTAGCGGTGTTGTGACTTTCGCAGACGGATCTGAGTTGGTCTTCGACAACATCGAATTGGTTGAGTGGGCATAATCGCTTAATCAGACATTTCCCGATCGAGCAGAAGAGATCTTTTTAGCGCCCCCTTGGGGCGCTTTTTTTTGGGCAAAAAACGGTTCTGAGTTTGAAATTTAAATGGGTGTCAGCAAGAGAGTTATTGAGCTTTCAGAGTAAATAGCAGGTAATCCGCTACTTTCTGCGCCTGACGGGGACTGAGCTGTTTGCGGAAGTTCGGCATCGCTGGCTTATCGTCGCGGCCATAAAGCACCAAATTGATCACCTCCTGCCGGGTGAGAGCTGTATGGGCATTCGCAGGAATTCCTTGCAGAAATTTGCCGTTCCCGGTTTGGCCGTGGCAGCTTTCACAATAGTGTGCAAACAGTGCTTTGCCGTCCGCTTTGTCGTTAGGGGTGCTGTCGTTACATCCTGTTAATACAAGGGTGCATGTTAGTAATGTACCGAACCAAATGTAGTTCATTGGCGTAACTCCACTTCTAAGCCAACATTCTCACTTATTTTAGATAAGTCTCGAAATGATGCCCCGTGAGTGCCAGTTTATCTAGCCCTACTTAGGGAATTTTGTCGGAAAGTCACAGAAAAAAGCCGTGGGCACCCAAATGGTGCGCCACGGCATAAAAACAACGATGAAATCATTGAGAAATAGCCAGACGAAGCCGGCTACATTGAAATTATAACGTATTCAAATGAGTGAGATATTCCCAAAATGTATTGTGCGTTGCGGAATTTTGGTTCTGTTGGTGTGGTTTTAAAGAAGTGATCGGTTGACGAGGCAGAGGTTATGTATGGGATTTGAGAGAATGGTGAGCATTGAGCTGAAAATAGTTCTTTAACTCCATTACAGTGAACAAATATCGCTACAATACAGGCCTGCGACTTTCTAAGGATGTTTCGATCATGCTTCATATCACCAATGGCGATAACGCCAATCAAGTACTTCAGCACGCGGGTATCAGCGGGCGTTTTTTGTCCTGGGCTGATGTTCTTCATGACGGCCCGATCCCCGCAGGTTTAACGCTGGATGAGATGTCGCAGGTACGGGCAAACTTTATCCACCATTGTGGTTGGGCAAGTGAGTTTGAAGCACTGACCCACTTTCAATCGCGTGATGCGGTGTTCCTGTCGAGCGCTCGTGAAGGTGGGGTGGTGATCTGGAACTCACCGGAGCTTTACGATCAGTTGCACCTGATTCAGCTTCTCAGTTGGTATAACAGTGAGGCGGGCCGTCATTGTC
This sequence comes from Pontibacterium sinense, assembly GCF_015209595.1. Classification (GTDB taxonomy): domain Bacteria; phylum Pseudomonadota; class Gammaproteobacteria; order Pseudomonadales; family Balneatricaceae; genus Pontibacterium; species Pontibacterium sinense. The sequence goes on from NZ_JADEYS010000031.1 coordinate 30,200, forward strand.
AGCCGCCCGAGCTGGTATTGGTGCCGTTCCTGTTGGGATTGGCAACCGAGGAACATGATCTACCCGAATGCCTGAATCAGCGTCAGGTCGTCAGTACCGAGCAGTTGCAGGTGTCAGAAGAGGCTTGGTACGCGTTGACGGCATCAAATCCACGTATGTTGGCCGCGATGTTAAAACAAGACTTGAGTTGCTTGCCCTATTTGAAAAGTGGCCTTCAGCGTTTGGTTGAGGAATATCCGGATTTAAACGGTATTAACCGTACAGAGCGACAGATACTGTCGATTCTTTCAGGTGGAGAATCTGCGCCGGGTAGCGTGTTCAGGGATTCTCAGCAGCTGGAGAATCCTCAGTTTATGGGTGACTCCAGCTTCTGGTTGGTCATTAAAAGGATGGTTGAAAGCGATCGGCCTTTGATTGCTCTGGCGGATGGCAGTGCGTTCAAATTGCCGGGGATGTTTGGGGCGGATGAGGCATTTTTACAGCAGCAGCTGTTGATCACTGATCTCGGGGCTGAGGTATTGGCAGGAGATGCAAACTGGCTGGCTCAACGGCAAATTGATCGTTGGGTGGGCGGTGTGCATCTAAATCCAGAGAATATCTGGTGTTGGTGTGCTGAGAACGCCGAGTTTGTGCGCGTTTGAGGCAGTATTTTCGCTTTGACCTGTTTTTCGTCGGGTTTACGCTGGCAGACCCCATAATGCTTTGGTTATGATGGCACTTCCTAACTAATTTTTTGGAAGGTTCAAAGGTGTTTCCGCCTGCACACAGCTGACTGGCTGAGGTTTGAGCAACTTTGTGCATTTCCTTTCTCTAATGGAGAATTTCTCAATGCAGATCGCTGATAAAACAGTTGTCCAGATCAACTACACCCTGAAAAACGACAGTGGTGAGGTTCTGGATTCATCTGAAGGACAGGAGCCTCTGGCGTTTCTGTGCGGCGCTCAGAATATCATTCCAGGTCTGGAAAATGCGCTGCTGGGCAAGCAGGTTGGCGATAAGTTGGATGTACGTGTAGAGCCTTCTGAAGGTTACGGCGAAGTACACGAAGAAATGATTCAGAAAGTGCCTAAGGAAAACTTCGAGGGTGTAGATACAGTTGAAGTAGGCATGCAGTTTATGGCTCAGGCGCCATGGGGTGAGCAGCCAGTGACTGTCATCAAAGTTGAAGAAGATGGCGTTACGCTGGACGGCAACCACCCAATGGCGGGTCAGATCCTGAACTTCAGCGTTGAAGTTGTTGAAGTGCGCGAAGCATCTGAAGAAGAAGTAGAGCACGGTCACGCGCACGGCGCGGGTGGTCACCACCACTAAGATCGATGCGGTCGGTTAAATAACCGGCCATACATTAAAAACCTGTATGGAGTGATTCATACAGGTTTTTTTGTGCCTGCGATTTAAGCAAATCATGAATCGGATTATGACAGCGAAGCGAAACCTCATGATTTGATTAGGTTTTTAAGTGTTTAGTATTTGATCAAGATGGGCTGAGCCCTTGCTATACGGGGCGTCTTCCCCCGTTTATATAACTGGCACGGTACTTGTATTAAGTTGAGTCAGCCATGATGGCGGAGCGTTGATGCCTTAGCGCAGTGTTCCGCCTGTCTGGCTAGATTTCCAGCCTTCCTTGATAGGGCGTCACAGGGGCTGGAGGAAATCTTGCCTGTCTTATCAATGTGACACATAGCACTCTAGGTTCGCCCCGGCTTATGTCGGGGCTTTTTTTTATCAAGTATCTGATTTTTCGCGTGTAAATTTCCTCATACCCTTTTCTGCACCCTCAACTAAGCTTAAGTAGCTTACAGCGAGCTGGATCTGACCTGATCCAAGTCTGGCGCACGGAACGTACAGCCTGCTAATTAACGAGAGGAGCCTGTGCTATGAATATGTCTGAATTCATCACTCTGGCGGAACAGCATCGTCTGCGTAACGTAAATTTCATTGAGTCCGGTTGTGGTCCAATGGTGATTCAAGTTGAATACGGCAAGGACAAAGAGGTTGCAAAGGACCTGATTAAAGATAATGAAGGTGGTGTGATTACCTGTAGAAGTGTGACCGAAGCCTATGACATTTGTCATCGGGCCGGTGTGCATCGTGCCAATCTGGTACAGGTAATTCCCCATGATGAGGCTTGCACAAACAGCTTTGCTGACTACCACAGTGAATCTATTCCGTTGAGGTTCTGATCCATATTGAACTCCCGGATAGAGGCCGCTGTCTGTTTTCGGGAGTCATTTGATAATTGTCTGAAGTTCTTTTTGTGACAGGAACCAGGGAAGCGATATGCAGGAAAAGATAGACCATGCCATTGAGGTGATTGGTGGTGTGTTATACGGCAAGGAACGGCAGATTCGGCAGGCATTGACCTGTCTTTTTGCGCATGGGCACTTACTCATTGAAGACCTGCCGGGTATGGGTAAAACCACACTGGCACATGCTCTGGCGCAGGTGATGGGCCTGAACTATCAACGCGTCCAGTTCACCAGCGATATGCTGCCCGCCGATCTGTTAGGTGTGACCGTGTTTGATGCGGGTAACAGTGAGTTTCGTTTTCATCGTGGGCCCGTATTTACACAGCTGCTGCTAGCGGACGAAATTAACCGGACGACACCTAAGACCCAGAGTGCATTACTGGAGGCGATGGAGGAACATCAGGTTTCTCTGGACGGCCAGACCTATCCGTTACCGGACCCGTTTTTTGTGATAGCAACGCAAAATCCTCTGAGCCAGTACGGTACCTTTCCTTTGCCTGAATCGCAGCTCGATCGCTTTCTGATGCGAATTGAATTGGGATATCCGGCTCACGAAGCTGAGCGGGAGCTGCTAAAAGGTGGGGATGTTCGAGATCGCATTGGTGATCTGCCCGTGTGTATCGATCAGCAAACGCTACGCGAAATCTACCTTGCGTGCGACAAAGTACAGGCGTCAAACAGTCTGCTGGATTACTTGCAACGCTTGGTGCGTTACAGCCGTGAAGCGAAAGGCTTTGCATATGGCATTTCGCCACGCGGTGCGTTGGCGTTGCTGCGCAGTGCTAAAACATGGGCGTATATGCATGGTCGCCAATATGTTGTACCGGAGGATCTGCAAACGTTGTTGAAGCCCGTATTTGGCCACCGTTTGCGGGCGGCTGAAGACTATGCCGAGCATGGTGGGTTGGCGTTGGTTCAGCGATTGCTCAGTGAGGTCGATGTTGTCGGCTGAGGGACGGCGGTTTGTTATGTTCGCCAAGCTTAGAAAAAGCCTGCGGAGTCCATTTGATCGCTGGGCCGCCCGTCGGCGTCCAAAAGGTCGTTCTATTGAGCTGAACCATAAACGTATTTTTATCTTCCCGAGTCGTTCCGGCTGGGGGTTCATTTTCGTATCGCTCCTGTTGTTGCTTATCGGTGTGAACTACGAAAACAATCTGCTCCATGCGGTGGCGTTTTTACTGCTCAGTATCTTTGTCGTCTCAATAATCCATACGTACAGCAATCTCTCCGGCATTAACATCACTGCCATTAGAGGGTATCCCTGTTTTGCCGGTGAGCAGGCTGAATTTGAGCTGCGCTTAAGCGGCGACGGTAAACGTGAACGGGAAAATGTGCAGCTCGCCTGGAAAGGATGTCAGTCGCAAACTATCGAGATGATTGATCACTCCGGTTGCACCGTGCGCCTCTATCACCCTGCACCGGAGCGAGGGCGGCTGCATCCACGTCCGTTGCTGATCGAAAGTGTGTATCCGTTGGGGCTGCTAAGAGTCTGGAGTTGGCTTGAGGTCGATAGCAATGCGATTGTATATCCCAGTCCGAAAAAGAGCCTGCAGCCACAATCTTATATCCGTTCAGAGGGAGACGGGCGGATGCAGTCGCTTGACGGCGGAGAGGATTTTGCCGGGTTAGAGCAATATCACCCCGGTATGCCTTTACGTCACGTGGCATGGAAAACCTACGCCCGCGGACAGGGATTACACGCCAAAACGTTTCATGCCGAGGTGGATGAGCGAGTCTGGCTTGATTGGGATGCCCTGACCGGTATGTCCACAGAAACCCGTCTGTCCTGCTTATGCTATTTAGTGCTCCAGCTTGAGAAGCAGGGGGAGCATTACGGTCTGCGACTACCCGGCAGGGATTTTGAACCGGATCGGGGAGAAAACCATCGTCAGCAGTTGCTGACTGCGTTGGCACTCTTTCCGGGAGGGGTAGGATGAGCGATCAATTTCGTCTGAGTCGCCCGGCGTTGATGTGGCAGTTCATCGCGATCATAGCGGTGTTGTTGCCCCATTTGACTCACTTGCCGTTATGGGTGCCGGCGGCGATAGCGGGGACGATAGGCTGGCGGCTGATGGTCCACACGGGACGCTGGTCGTTTCCGCATTGGAGTGTGCTCGCGCTATTTTCATTTCTGGCGTGTGGCGGGGTGTTTCTCAGCTACGGCGGTGTGGGTGGTGTCAACGGGATGGTGGCGCTGCTAATAGCAGGGTTTGGCCTGAAGTCGCTGGAGATCTACCGCCAGCGTGATGCGCTGTTGGTGGTCTACGTTGCCTATATTGTGGCGGGCAGTGCGTTGTTGTTTGATCAAAGTATCTGGATGGCAGCTTATGTACTGGTGGCTGTCCAGCTGACCACGGCGGCTTTGTTGGCGATCTATCAAACGCATAACGTGGATATGGGGCGGCCATTCCGCAGCAGTGCAGTGATGATGATGCAGTCTCTGCCCCTGATGCTGGTGCTGTTTATTTTGATTCCACGAATGGGGCCGATATGGTCGCTAAAGATGGATGTGGGTGGGGCCAAGACCGGTCTTTCGGAGGTCATGTCGCCCGGTGATATCACCAATTTGACCCGTTCTTCGGATGTTGCATTCAGAGTGGAGTTTAAGGATGAACCGCCCCCGCAAAATGCGCTTTACTGGCGGGCGATGACGTACCCGGATTTTGACGGTGTCCGCTGGTATAGGGATAAGCGGCAAGACGAGCTTCAACAAGTGACTGAATCAGTACAGATGAAGGAGCCGACATACCGCTATTCACTGATGCTGGAGCCAACCGGACGGAACTATGTTCCCGCATTAGATATGCCGGTGTCTTTGCCGGACGGTTTGGCGCTAAATTCAGATATGACCTTCCTGCGGGATAACCCCATCAACACCCGAGAGCAGTTTGATCTTCACTCTGCTGCGCAGTATCGCTTGGCGGTAAAGAGCAACGCGCTGAACTACAGGCGTGAGTTGAGTTTGCCACTGACTAATCCGCGTAGTCGCGAAACGGCGCGTGAATGGTACACCCGCGCAGGTTCGCCAGAGTCCTACATCCGAATGTTAATGGCGTTTTACCATCTCAACTTCACCTACACGTTGAACCCCGGAAAACTGCAAGGAAACCAGATCGATCAGTTTCTGTTTTCCAGCCAGAAAGGGTTCTGTGGACACTTCGCCGGTTCAATGGTGTTTATGTTGCGTTCTGTGGGTATCCCGGCGCGTGTCGTTGCGGGTTATCAGGGGGGAGAGTGGAATCCTTACGAGAAGTATTTACTGGTGCGCCAGTATGATGCTCATGCCTGGGTTGAGGCGTGGTTGCCGAGAAAAGGTTGGGTGCGTTTTGATCCGACCGCTGCGGTGGCACCCGAACGGATCGTAAGACCGGCGGAGGAGCTGTTTTCAGAGCAGGAGAGTTTCCTTGAAGACACCCCGCTGGGAAGTTTACTGGTTGGTAGAAACAGCGTGCTCGCTGACCTGTGGTTAAAGTGGGATGCGTTGTCCTATGGCTGGCAGCAATGGGTGGTGAATTATCATCGCTATCAGAACGATTTTCTCACCCGGCTGTTAGGTGAAATCACACCCTTGCGGCTTGCCTTGGCGTTGCTGATCCCGTTTGTGCTGGTGATGACACTCGTTGCTTTACGGGTGTTCTGGCACAGCTGGAACAACCCGAAAGATCCGCACGATCTGGCGCTGGAAAAGCTGTCGCAGCGCTTGGAACGTAAAGCAGGGTTGGGTCGCAGTCCGGGAGAGACAGTAAAACGATACTGCGACCGCGTAGCTGATGTACGGCCCGATTTGGCGGAAGTACTCAGCCAGATTGCGGGTCGTTACGAGCAAATGCGATACGCAGAAACAGATCAACTGGATGCAGGGAAAGAACTGCTGGCATGGGTGCGTCGGTGCCACAGCAAAATTTAGAATGGTAACTTTTGGATCTTAATCTGATAACAGTGCAGCAACCCGCTGCTGTAACATCGGCACGACTTCATCTTCAAACCAGGGGTTACGCTTTAGCCACAACTGATTGCGAGGTGATGGGTGTGGCAGCGGAATGAAGCCTTCCCGGCACGCCGCCCATTGTTGTACCCGCTCAGTGAGTGTTTTGTAGTGGTCCTCAAGGTAGTACTTTTGTGAATACTGGCCAATCAGCAGAGTGAGTTGAACGTTTGGCATCTGGCTCAGCAAGCTTGGATGCCAGAGCGGCGCGCACTCCTTACGAGGCGGCAGATCCCCTGACTTTCCTTTGCCTGGATAGCAAAACCCCATTGGCATGATGGCAATTTGGGATTCATCATAAAACTGCTCAGAATCCAGATTAAGCCACTGGCGCAGGCGATCACCGCTGGGATCGTTCCACGGAATGCCGGTTTTGTGCACCCGGGTACCAGGGGCTTGCCCGATGATCATCAGCCGTGCGCTGGATGAAGCGCGTACCACCGGATTGCTACCCAACGGCAGTTGCTCTGCGCAGTGTTCACAGGCGCGGATTTCGGCGAGTAAATCGTCCATCGGAATCAGGGACATAGAGCAACAGGCCTCTGTAGGTTGTGGTTTAGCGATGTGCTTCTGGTTCAAGTCTACTATGATAGCCCTCGCAACAAACTGCCAGCAGATAAAATTGATGACAACTGAACGCTTAGCCTACGAAATTGTGCGCAGTAAAAAACGTCGCACCGCCGCCATTAAAGTGGAGCCGGGTCAGGTCCGTGTGCTGGTCCCGCATTGGGTGGATGATCATTGGATCGAAGGCTGGGTGGCGGAGAAACGTCACTGGATCTTACAGAAGCAACAGCGTCTCGCTGAGCAAGGGCAAGCGTTTGAAATTCGTATTGCACAGCAGTCCGAAATCCCGTTTCTCGGACAAACCTTACGGCTTACTTGGCAGTATGGGGCACGTAATCAAGTTGACCGTGTTGGTGATCAATTACACGTGACCTTATCCCGCCGTGGCAGCCGTCCTGAAGTTGAACGTGTGACCGATCTGGTCAAAAGCTGGTATCAGGGACAAGCCCAGAGCTATCTGTCAGAGCGACTTCAACACTGGCAGCAGATTACCGGATTGGTTGCATCGGGGTTGACGGTCAAGAGTTTTCGCCGCCGCTGGGGCAGTTGTGACAACCGGGGGCACATCTCTTTGAACTGGCGGCTGGTCATGGCACCGGCCGATCAGGTGGACTATGTGATCGTCCATGAGCTGGCTCATCTCAAGCATTTCAACCACAGCAAGCGCTTCTGGGCGTTAGTTGCTACTTTTGTCGCACAATACAATACCTTAAGACTAGGGTTACAGTGCCGATATCCTCTACTGTACTTCTGAAAGTACAGTTGCAAGCATCAGGTGCTGTGTTAGATTTTCTAATCACAGTTTCGAGGGAACGACGGCGTTAGTGTGTTTGAATACGCAAAATACGCCGCCTTAGAATTTTAAAAGTGCAGATAAAAAACATTAAATAAACGATAACAATAACGGGCATGTCACATGAGTCTTTACAGCAGTATTGAAAAGACGTTTTTTAATTCCCTCACCAAAAAAATAGTTGGCAACGTTGTTTTTCTATTGGGGCCGAACCTCATCGTTGCAGCCATCGGTTATTGGGTCTACCAAGATCTGAGTTCAATTCATGCTCAACTCGATACGAGTCAGGCGGCGAGCGCGGTACTGGAACAGAGTGCATCAACGCTGTCTATCGCGTCGCTGATCCTGCTGATCTACACGTTCCTTATCGGGACATTTACCATCTTCTTTATGCGGCATCTATTTCTGCGTCCAATTGGCAGTATCACCAACGTATTGCGTGCTGTAAAAGAGCGTGATGGTGATATATCTGCCACATTACCGCAGTACTCCCACGATGAAATCTCCAGCATGGCGGAAAGCTATAACGACTTCTCGCATAGCCTGAAGAAGATGATCTCTTCCACGCGTCAGCGCAGCGTACAGGTGGCGTTAAGTGCGACCCAGCTGCAGAAGGTGGTGAACGAAGCGCATACATCCGCACAGGAGCAGGAAACCCGCGCTCAGATGGTGTTTCAGGCCAGTCAGGAAGCCACTACGGCAATTGATGAGATCGCTGCGCACACGTTGGAGATCTCGGAGCGCAACAGCAATAACCTGGAAGAAGTACGTGGCTCTAGTAGTGAGATGACCCGCGTGCAGGATCAGGTGCAAGCGGTGGGCAAACAGATCAGCGAGTTTCAGAGTACGGTGCATCAGCTGTCGGAGAACTCTGAGAATATTATGCGGGTGCTGGGGATGGTGAAGGACTTCTCCGACCAGACTAACCTCCTGGCCCTGAACGCCTCCATTGAAGCCGCGCGCGCAGGTGAAGCGGGGCGTGGGTTTGCTGTGGTGGCGGATGAAGTCCGTTCGTTGTCTTTAAAGGTTAGCAGTGCAACCTCTGAGATCGATAAGAATGTCAGTGAGATGACATCGTTGGTCAGCAATACCCGCACGGGGGCCGACACGATCAAAGAGTATATCTCCGATACCGAGGTGTTCATCGGCAATACCAACACACAGTTTTCTAACATGGTGTCTGATTTTGAAGAGTTGAACAGTCAGCTCAGCAGTATCAGTGCAGCCATTGATGAGCTGGCATACACCAACCGCAATACCCATGAGCATGTTTCTGAGATCACCAAGATTTCAGAAGAGATCAAGGATGAGATGGAGGTGTCGAAGAGTCACTCCGGTGATCTGGAAACCGCGACTGAGGAAACGCAGGAGTTGCTGTCGCGCTTTATCATCGGCTACGGCGGCTTTGAAGGCATGATTCAGGCAGGACGAGGCTGGGCGCAAGAGACTCAGGATATTCTGGAAGAGATGATGCGTCAGGGAAGCAATTTGTTTGATACGAATTATCGTCGCACCAATGACGGTCAGCTACCTGAAAAGTTTGATACCTCCTATGTGGATGCGTATCAGTCACGCTTGCAGCCCGTGTTTGATCGCTTTATTACGGAGCGTTCAGAGTTTATCTACGCGATTGCGGTGGATCTGAACGGTTATGCGCCAGCACATCACACCAAGGTTTCCGATCCGATCACGGGTAATTTTGATGTGGATAACCTGAAGAGCCGAAACCGACGTATCTATGCCGGGAGCCGTGCAGAGCAACGTCGGGCAAGCCATACGTCGCCGTTTCTGTTACAGACCTTTATTCGTGATACCGGTGAAGTGCTGAACGACCTGTCTATTCCGCTGTACGTTAACGGTAAGCACTGGGGTTCGTTGATTATGGGCTTTGATCCGAAACACCTCCTGTCAGAGTGACGGCGTTCATCACGCTATCTAAACCACAAAAAAGGGAAGGTGTAAAAACCTTCCCTTTTTTGTGGCCCGGCTGAACGTTCAGCTCGCATCGTCGCTTGGGTTAAGCCCTTCCTGCAGTAACTGATAACACTCGTTGGCATTAATAAAGCCAGCCAGCTCCAGTTCCCGTTCGTCCTTGAGCGTGAGAATAATCGTGGTGTGTTTGCCTTTCTCTTTCTTTTCCAGCGACTCGATATCTCGGAACTGAATACGCTCTTCGCTCTCTTCCATGGGTTTGTTTAACAGCATAGAGCGCGGTGACAGGGTGATTGTCGCATCCTCGAACTCTTCACGGAGAGTGTCGACATTACGTTGCTGAAAGCTGACCCAGAATAGAATGGCGGCAAGTGGCAGTAGCGTGTAGATCTTTGTCAGGTCCATCAGCATCAGGCCAACAGCCAAACCAATTAAGCCCAACTGAATCTTGTTATTCAGTGAATGTCGCTGCTCAAAATAGTCATTGTCCCAGGTAAATAGAGGCTTCTCATTCGCCATGCGTAATGTCCCTTGCTCGGATAAATCAGGTCTGCGGCGGATGCCGTTTTGCGGCAAGCAGTGTGCAGCGAATGGCAGGTGATGACAAGAGAGGTGAGGTGCGACCATAGTCACCCAATGGTCTATTTATATGATATTGTTTTTAGCTTATATAATAAATGCATATAAAGCCGATATAAGAAAAGCTAAAGGACGGATCTCTATGTTTAATCTCAAACGCGGTGCGCGCGGTGTATTGTTGGCTGCAGCAGCCACGGCGGTATTGTCTATGCCTGCAATGGCAGCGTCACCGGCGGATAAGTACCCTGAGTCTCAGCTGTATTCTAAACCAGTGAAAATCGCAGAGGATGTGTGGAGCTCCATTGGTGCGACTCAGTATTACAGCTACGAAAACGGTGGCCACAACAATAACCTCTCCTTTGTAATCGGTGAAAAGGGCGTGTTGGTCGTTAACGGTGGTGCGGCGTACCTGTTGGCGAAAGCGTTGCATGAAGAGATTAAGCAGATCACCGATAAACCGGTTATTTACGTGGTGGATGAAAACGGCCAGTCCCATGCGATCTTAGGTAACGGTTATTGGAAAGAGCAGGGCGCGACCATTATCGCCCATGCTGAAGCGCTGGAAGAGGTCGAGGAAAAAGGCCTGAGTGGCTTGGAAACGCTGCAAGGTATCCTGAAAGAACAGGCGAAGGGCACTGAGCTGGTTGAAATTGACGAGACATTTGATGAGGAGATGGAACTGGATCTGGGAGGGATTACCGTAAAACTGATCCACTTTGGACCGGCTCACTCGGTTGGCGATATTTCAGTGTATATTCCTGAGCGTAACGTTGTTCTCGCAGGTGATATGGCGTTCCAGCAGCGTATGCTGCCGGTGTTCCCGGATACCGATACAGCGGCGTGGTTGGAAACATGGCATGAGAGCTTCGCCCCGTTTGCGAACGATAAAATCATCGTACCGGGTCACGGTGAAGCGACCGATTTCGAGACAGTCGATAAGTGGACCCGCGGTTATCTGGAATACGTACGTGCCAAGGTAGCGGTGTTGCTCGAAGACGGTGGAACCCTGGAAGATGCGTACAAGATTGACCAGAGCCCCTATGCGCATCTGGATACGTTCAAAGAGCTGTCAGCGAAAAATGCAGGCCGTATCTTTGAAGCAATGGAATTTGAATAAGGTTTAGACCTGTAAACGCGATCCCTGGAGTTGATGTTGGGTATCGCGTTGCTCGACCCAACCTTGTATCTCTCCATCTGCTCTGTTTGATTAGATAGAGCTCCCCGGTCA
>NZ_JADEYS010000032.1 GCF_015209595.1 Pontibacterium sinense
GCAGCTGGTGAAAACGCCAACGCCGCAGATATCGCGGCATCTGTAACCACTGCGGCCGGTGAGAACGCTAATGCGGCCGACATCGCTGCATCCGTAACCACTGCGGCGGGTGATAACGCCAACGCCGCAGATATCGCGGCATCTGTAACCACTGCGGCGGGTGATAACGCCAATGCGGCCGACATCGCTGCATCCGTAACTACTGCGGCGGGTGATAACGCCAATGCGGCCGACATCGCTGCATCCGTTACTACTGCAGCTGGCGACAATGCGAATGCGGCCGATATCGCAGCGTCTGTAACCACCGCTGCTGGCGACAATGCGAATGCGGCCGATATCGCAGCGTCTGTAACCACCGCTGCTGGCGACAATGCGAATGCGGCCGATATCGCAGCGTCTGTAACCACCGCTGCTGGTGACAATGCGAATGCGGCCGATATCGCGGCATCCGTAACCACTGCGGCAGGTGAAAACGCTAATGCGACTGATATCGCAGCATCCGTAGCCGCTGTTTCCGGTCAGGACACTAGCAGTATTCTATTAGCGGTCGCTGCTCAAGCTTCTGCTGATGCTGCTGATGCTCAAAACGCTGCTGCTGCTGAAGCCGTTGCTGATGCTGATGCTCAAGCCTCTATTGATGCTCAATCCCCTATTAATGTTCCAGACGCTATTGATGCTCAAGTCTCTGATGCTCAAATCGCGGCTATTCAAGCCGCTATTGATGCTCAACAAGCAGAGATTGCTAACACTCAAGGCAACATAAATGCTGATCCTACTGCAGCGGGTCCTACTCCACCCCCAGCAGCTCCTCCCGCACCCACACTTGGTAACACCCCTGTCACGCCAACCGTGAGCGGTGGCGGTGCTAGTCCAAGCGCTTAATTATTGAATATTGTAGTATCGTAAGGCGTCTTCGGGCGCCTTATTTATTTGTGGTTCATATGCCTTTGTATCTGATTGAGGTCAATATGAGCATTTTTAAGCAGCCTGATGGCTGCCCTACAATGACACGATGACCTCTTGACGATGCCTCAACTCATATTTTCGGTTTATTTGTATTGTTATCAGGTTAATATGCGCTTGATATAAACTTCTATCGTTTCAATAAAGACTATGATTTCTTATGGACCATACAAAACCTGCTGATCGCACCTTATTCTATATATTTATCGGCCTACTTGTATGGATTCCACTACCAAAGGCCAGCGTTCACCCATGGGCACTTTCTATTCTGGTTATCGGATCTCTGGGTATTATGTCGGCCTGGACATTGTTACAGTTTAAAAATGGGCTCAAAGTTAATACTGCGTTCACAAAAGCACTTCCAATCATCGGTCTATTAACCCTAACGCAAGCATGGGTTTATATTACGTTACATGGCCAACCCTTTACGCCAGACCATTCTACAATAACTTTGGATGCAGGACGTTCTCAACATCAGCTATTGCAGGGCCTTGGTTTGCTGAGCATCTTTGCCTGCACCTTGTTACTGGTACGCTCACGACGACGCATTATGGTTGTGCTCTATGCACTGATTATTTCCGGTATTCTACAGGCGGTGTATGGAAGTCTGATGACGTTGTCTGGTATCGAATACAACCTGTTCTTTCCTAAAGAGCACTATCGCGGTTTAGCAACGGGTACCTTTGTGAACCGTAACCATCTGGCAGGCTATTTAGAGCTCTGCTTGGCCGTGGGAATTGGCTTTATGATCGCCACCCTCAAAGACAGTGCCAATAGCTGGCGCGATGTGGGTCGACGTGTTTTAGAGGCACTGCTGGGTTCCAAAGCCCGTGTTCGTATAGGGCTCGTCATAATGGTTGCCGCACTGGTGATGACTCATTCTCGTATGGGCAACACAGCGTTTTTTGCCAGCATGACGATTACCGGTGTGATCGCGCTTATCCTGAGCAAGCGCGCATCCAAAGCAACAACAATACTTTTAACAAGCCTGATCATTATTGACTTAGTGGTGGTTGGAGCCTTTTTTGGTGTCCAGAACGTGGTCGATAGGCTCGAAAATACCAGCATGAGCACCATCAAACGTGACGAAGTGAACCAGTACGCTTTTCCGATATTCGAGGACAATATGTTTGCCGGTACCGGCGCTGGTTCCTTCTATACCGTTTTTCCCGAAAAGCGCCAAGACGATCTAGGCCGAAAGTCTTTTAACCATACCCACAATGACTACCTTCAGTTCGCCATCGAGCTTGGTCTGATTGGTTTTGTACCTCTGCTCTTGGCCGTTGCCCTCACTTTTCTTGTAGCCGTGCGCGCTCAATGGAAACGACGAGACCCCTTAATGCGAGGACTTTCGTTTGCTTCGATGATGGGCATCATCGCCTTTGGTATTCACTCTACCGTGGACTTTAACCTGCAGATTCCTGCCAATGCGGCGACGTTTATGGTGATTCTGGCATTGGGTTGGATCTCGATGTATCACAAAGAAAGTCCACGAGGCCCGGGCTAAATATTTGAATTGATTGGCCGATATTTGTGTAACCTATTGTACCGATATGAATTATTTCTATATATTCATTATTCGGAACATCCAAACACACCCGTAGTACGGCAATGTAATTACGCTTGATTAGAATAGTGCCAAGCGTTTCAAAGCTGTTCTTCGACAGAAGCATTTGGAATCTACAGTGGCTGCAGTCAACACCGCGAAGGATCATCGGCGCCAGCTGACATATACAGGGAGTTTGTGCCTCTATCTGCTTTTGGCCGTTCTCGCCTTTAGCCTTTCTGTTGCCACTATAGGGGACGGACACAAAAGTGTTCGCCTCAGCAAAGCCTATATCGAAAAACTTGGCCGAGAGTACGGGCATCGGGCCAAACGTCGCCTGCGTAATTGGCAGCGTTTGCTAGACAATCTGCAGAACGATTCTGAAGCCGAAAAGATTCGCAAGGTAAATGACTTCTTTAATAAGGTCCGCTTCGTCAACGATATTAATCATTGGAAGAAAGAGGATTACTGGGCCACACCGGTTGAGTTTTTGATTACCAACGGCGGTGACTGCGAAGACTTCTCCATCGCCAAGTACTACACCCTGCGCGAAGTGGGTGTTCCTGATAGCAAGATGAGCATCGCCTACGTTAAAGCGATTGAATATAACCAGGCACATATGGTCCTCACCTATTACAAAACACCGGATTCAATGCCGGTGATTCTCGACAACCTGATTCCACAAATCAAACCTGCCAATCAACGTCCCGACTTGATTCACGTATATAGCTTTAACGGTGACAACCTCTGGTTAACCAAAAAAGGACGCCGGGCAGAGATTGTGGGCACATCCGACCGATTGGAACACTGGGTCAAGCTACGTTCGCGGCTTGAAAACCAAACAGTGAACTCTGTTAAGTAGCTGGGAGAGCAGATTAATGAGTCTTGTTAAACAACTTGGTGCCGCGACCTTTGCCGTTTTAATACTGCTGTTGCTTGGGTCCGCCTACCTGATGTCCAACAGCTCCAAAACCATGCTGCTGAATCAGCTGGAATCACACGGTCAGGATGCTGCAACGCACTTGGGTTTATACCTGGCACCTTCAATCGCGGCAAACGATGTCGCCGGGATTGAAACCACGGTAAATGCGATCTTTGACAGTGGCTTTTACCAGCGCATTGATATCAGTGATAGTAGCGGCAAGATTCTGTTCTCCAAAACCACACCGCCACTTATTGATGAGAACGTACCATCCTGGTTTGTTGATCTGATCGAGATCACCCCGCCACAGATGACGCGTGATGTCAGCCATCAGTGGAACAAAATTGGTAGCGTACACGTCCAAAGCCGTGCGGGTTATGCCTATAGCAAACTCTGGCAAGGTATTCAGAACACACTTATCTGGTTTGGTATTCTGGCCGCCGTCAGTGCCATCGCGATCAGCGGATTGCTGTTCTACATCTTACGCCCACTGAAAGGTGTTGAAGAACAGGCAGAAGCCCTGAGTGAAAAGCGTTTTATCGAACAGTCCCGCATTCCCGGCACCCGCGAGTTAAAACGTGTGGTTAACGCCATGAACCAGATGGTGAAGCAGGTACGGTTGATGTTCGACGAGCAGAGCCGACATATCGAGGAACTACGCCGCACCGCTTACCAAGACAGCTTGACCGGCCTGCCGAATCAGCGTGCTGCTGAAGCACAACTGGCTGAGCGACTGGACTACCGTCAGGACTTTGGTAACGGCACCCTGCTCTACCTGCGTATTACCGATCTGGCAAACCTAAACAAAGACTTGGGTATGGAGAAAGCCAGTAACTTTATTAAGGTCGTGGGCAGCAAGTTAGAGAAACTGTCTCAGGCATCTGAGCAAAGTATTCTGGGTCGTTTAACCGGTGCCGACTTTATCCTGTTGGTTCATCGTCTTGATGATGACAGCCTGAAACGCACAGTGTCACAGCTGTGTGCGGATATCCAGGCGAATTTTGAAGCGTTAAGCGGCTCTGCCGTGATTGAGAAACACTGGCCTGTGCATATCGGTGTAAGTCATTCCAATGATATGACCGGCTCAAATCAGCTACTTACTGAAGCCCGCCTGGCTCTGAGTGATGCAGAAGAGGACGACCAGAGTTACGCTATCTATGGCTCTGACGCTAAAGCACTGCAAGACAGCAATACCTGGCACCAGCACGTGGCTGATTCCGTGAGTCAGGCCCAGATATTCCTACAGACGTTGCCATTGATGGGAACGGGTACAAGTCATAGCAACACTGTTCCTGAACAGCAGGAGCTTCTGGCCCGAATTCTGGACCAGCACGGCACACCTTGTACCGCCGGTGAATTCCTTAGTGTAATAAAGGAACTGGGATTGATGGTGATGCTGGATCGTGCCGTGATTCAACGCGCGCTGGAACATGCCAGCCAGAATCCTAAGTGCGGCAAGCTGGCTATCAACCTGAGTGCCGAAGCAGTACGTGATCAGGACTTTATCGCCTGGTTTAAAGCGCTCGTCAGTGACCACGACTACAAACAACACCTACATGTCGAAATCAGCGAAAGCGCGATTTTGAACAACCTCGACGACGTACGTGTCTTCCGAGAACTGCTGAAAGAGAATGCGATGGAGTTTGGTGTTGATAACTTTGGTATCCACCCGGCTGGCTTTGCTTACCTCTATAACCTGCAGCCGGATTACATCAAGATCGACGGCTCCCTGATCCGTAAGATTGACCAGCAAGCGGAAGACCGCTTCTTCGTAAGTAGCTTGATCAGCATTGCGCACAGTTTGAGTATCAAAGCCTATGCAGAGCATATCGAGCGCGAGACTCAGTTGAATGAGCTGAACCAGCTACAGATCGATGGTACACAGGGTTGGTTGCACGGTAAGCCGGAAGCGTTGGAGAACTGAGTAACGGGTATTAGGCAGTCCGATGTTTCTGGTTCCCATGGTTTCTGTGGGAATCAGATGACATCGATTTGCTTCTCGCAACGTAGGGCAGCTTTCAAGCTGCCGGTAGGCTGAAGCCTACCCTACATCTGACTACGCAGTGTTACTGCCCCCCCTATTTGGTCCTATGCCGGAGCGTGGCAACGAGATGTTCTGGTTCCCATGGTCCCCCGTGGGAACCCATACGTTGCATTCAGGTTGGCACGCATATTGGGCTATGCGGTGACGCTAGCTTATGTATGCATTCCCACGCAGAGCGTGGGAACGAGGTGAGCCAGATAACATCGATTTGTCCCCTCGCAATGTAGGGCAGCTTTTAAGCTGCCGGTAGCCTAAAAGGCTACCCTACAAAGCTATGTTCTGGTTCTCATGGTATCCGTGGGAACCCGATAAAACCGATTCAACCCCTCGCAATGTAGAGCAGCTTTTAAGCTGCCGGTAGGCTGAAAGCCTACCCTACATCTGACTACGCAGTGTTACTGCCCCCTATTTGGTCCTATGCCGGAGCGTGGCAACGAGATGTTCTGGTTCCCATGGTCCCCCGTGGGAACCCATACGTTGCATTCAGGTTGGCACGCATATTGGGCTATGCGGTGACGCTAGCTTATGTATGCATTCCCACGCAGAGCGTGGGAACGAGGTGAGCCAGATAACATCGATTTGTCCCCTCGCAATGTAGGGCAGCTTTTAAGCTGCCGGTAGTCTAATCACCTTCGATGACGACGAGAACTACCCTACAAAGGCATGCTCTAGCTTCCGTGGTCTCGGCGGGAATCAGATGATACCGATTCCCCACCCCAACAATGTAGGGCAGCTTTCAAGCTGCCGGTAGTCTGGAAGACTACCCTACAAAAACATATTTGAGTTCCCATGCTTCTGTAGTTTTTGCAGCAGCCCTCTCCGAAGGCGAAATCTGCTATCGTAAATTGCGGTTGGCACGATCTTGGGCTTATTTGTGCGCTATAGCGTTTTCCGCACAATCCGGCTTAATCCGATCAGCTTCCTCATCGAGTACCGACTGCGGAAACTGGCTCATGAAGCAGCAGCAGATGTTATCGCCAATCATCGTGCGCGGGCCCAGTGGGTGCGCAATATGACGATAAACACCGTGAGAGTGCCCATGGCTGTGATCATGGCTATGGGAGTGATCATGCGCGTGGCTGTGGCTGTGGCTGTGGCTGTGGCTGTGCTCATGATGATGCCCATCGTCACCCTGCTCACCACCCTCTTCGGAATACTCCGCATGGTGATGGTGAATATCCACCTCTCCTGCCGCTAAACGTCGCTGAAAAGAGGTCATCAGCGTCTCTTCTGTTTGCTGGCCATCCATAATTTCGCGCACGCGGATCTCGAATGCATCGATCACTTTTTCGTGATCATTCAGGTAAGGCGCTTTGATAAACTCCACATTCGGGTTTTCCGCTGCGACCTGATCCACATAACCGTAGATACGTTTGATCAATCGGCCGGTAAACAGGAAGTACGGCGCGATCACAACTCGCTTGTAACCCAGCTTCAGGAGCTTTTCCAGACCTACGCCTACGGATGGATAAGTTACGCCGGAGTAGACTGTATCCGCCCAACCAAAGCCCATATTTTCATTCACGATGCGTGTCAGTTTTGCGGCTTCGGCATTGGCATGCGTATCGGACGTTCCGCGCCCAACCACCACCAACAGCGTGTCATACAAACTTTCAGGGGGATTCTCCGGATCAAGACCCAACGATTCGTAGATACGCGCCTGAAACGCTTCGATCATTGCATCATGCAAACCCAGCTCGCTACCGTAAGCCACTTCAACACCGTCAGTTTTTTCCTGAAAGGTGGTCAGTACTGACGGAATATCATTCTTGGCATGAGTGGCCGCGAACAACATACCTGGTACCGCGTAGATCTGTTCAACACCTTGTGCGACCAGTGAATTCAATCCCATATGAATGTTCGGCGCGGAAAACTCCAGAAAACCGTACTCCACCGGGATATTCGGAAAACGCTTCTTTAAACCTTCCGCTACACGCCCAAATTCACGCTCTGCGTCTTTGTCACGGCTACCGTGACCACATACCATAATGCCTTGCTTTGTCACTTCTATCTCTCTCCAGAAAAATCATGCCTCATCCAGCCTGTACATCGTTGGGTAGTCTTCGTCGTCATCGAAGGTGATCAGACTACTGGCAGCTTAAAAGCTGCCCTACAATGTCGAGGGTGAATCGGCTTTATCTCGTTCCCATGCTCCCGCGTGGGAATGCAGACAGTTCTATATATCACTAAACCTTTTAACTTATCGCTATTCTGAACCCGCTGTATGGGTTACCACGGAGGACCGTGGGAACCAGAAAATACCGAGGTTCAATCAGCTTTATCTCGTTCCCATGCTCCAGCGTGGGAATGCAGGCAGCGCTATACGCCACTGAAAATCTAACTTATCGCTACCTTGAATCAGTGCATGGTTTTGTAGGGTAGCCTTCTAGGCTACCGGCAGCTTAAAAGCTGCCCTACAATGCTCCGCCTATGTTTCTGCGGATAACCATACAAGCCGACACTGGGTTTGTAGGGTAGCCTCGTCGTCATCGAAGGTGATCAGGCTACCGGCAGCTTGAAAGCTGCCCTACAATGCCGAGGGATAACCTCTAACCTCATCTAATCACCCTTCAGGCCAGTAATTCTCAAATATAAATTCATCCAACGGTGCCGCTTCCGTCCAGCGTTCTTCCACCAGCATGGGTTGTTCATAAAATCTGTCGACGTGACCAATACAGAGGATCGCCACTGGCTTACTATCCACAGGCATTTTTAACAATTCAGCCAGCATTTCGGGATCAAATAACGACACCCACCCCAGCCCGATGCCTTCAGCACGTGCGGCCAGCCACATGTTTTGAATGGCACAGGACAGAGACGCCAAGTCCATCTCAGGCAACGTACGACGACCAAAAACATGCTTTTCACGGCCATCCGGTAATGCGGCGACCACCACTTCAGCGCAGTCTCGGATACCTTCCACTTTTAGTTCCAGGAACTCGTCACGCCGCTGCCCCAAAGCATCAGCAGTCTCCTGCCGCTCAGCCTCTACTAACTCGCAGATATCTTCGCGCAGTGTACGGTCGGTAATTCGCAGAAAACGCCAGGGCTGCATCAACCCCACACTGGGCGCTTGATGGGCGACCTTAAACAATCGCTGTAATATCTCCGGATCCAGCGGTTCCTGCGAGAAATGGCGCATATCCCGCCGCTGTGCGATCACCCGATAAACCGCGTCCCGATCTGCTTCGCTGTACGCTTTATTACCGATAGCCGCTTTATTACTGATACCCGTATTCATCTTTTTATTCACAGACATCTGCAACTTCCCGCTCTGTTGAATCTTCCCACTGCACTGTTAAATGTTGCGCGTAGTTAAGGACGATCTGTTCAAGCCGCTCCATAGCGTTTAGATCGTTTCGATCCAAAATCCCGATCCGTAACAGGCTATGGTGTTTATCCACCACAATGACCCGCACCAAAATGCCGTGTGTTGCCAAGTAGCGTTGTAATCCAGTGGCTTCAGATCGACTCAGTAACCAGCTTGAAAATAGCGCTGACCGGATCTCACGTAAGGGTTTAAACATCGACATTAGCGGCGCCAACAACCGTTGGCTTGCCTCAGCGTTCAGATGAATATCCTGACGCGCACGCATTTGCCAGCCATCGTCGGATAACGCCTTGGTTGCCAGAGACTGCGCTACGCCATTCACCTGCCATAAACCCAGTCGCTGTTGCAGCGCTTCGCGCAAAGTGGCCTCCGCAAAGACGAAACCCAATCGCAAACCGGCCAACCCAAAAAACTTACCAAAAGAGCGCAACACCACCATGTTGGCGACATGGTATCCCGCCAACACACTCGCTTCCGGGTCCGTATCAATAAAGGCTTCATCCACAATTAGATAACTACCGGGCGCCATCTGGCGGGACCATTCAGCCAATGTGTGTGGCGAAAACCTCAAACCTGAGGGGTTGTTTGGGTTAATCACCAGCAAGTGAAAGGCTTCGCCTTCCAGCAGCGCCGTTTCAATCATCACGCGGGCAGCTTCGGCATCAAACGCCGGATAAAACACCAATGGATTGCCGTTCTTCTGCCAACTATGACGGTGTTCGTCGTAGCCCACCGCCGGCAGTAACACTGGCAGCTTTTCAACGCATTTTGGTAGCACCTGAATAACGGGCTGAGAACCGTTCACGGGCAGTAGCTGATCGCTGCTGTAATAGCGTGCCGCGGCGGCTAAAAACTCCGGTTGAATATAGGGCAGCCGCTGAAACGCTAACGGGTCAACGCCCTCAACCGGATAGGACACCGGATTCAACCCGGTAGAGAGATCCAGCCAGCTTTCCACCGGGATGTTATAACGCGCGCTGGCACTGATCAGATCACCGCCGTGCAGCAGATTTTCACTTAGAGCCACGCCAACACTCCCGCCAATATCACGATGACTAGCACCCAGAGACCCAACGCCCGATTCACCAACATACAGGCGCGTTCAATACCTTGTGCTGAAGGCGTTTCGCCACTGTCTCGGTTAGGGCCCAGAGGAGGTCGTTGCTGTAACTCGCCGTGATAGATTGCCGCACCGCCGAGGGATACGTTTATCGCCCCCGCCCCCGCCGCCATCACCGGACCCGCGTTGGGGCTTTTCCAGGTCACCGCCTGTGCTTGCCAACACGACACTGCAATGCGTGTTTTGCCTGCCAACGCATAACTCAATGCGGTCAGGCGTGCAGGCAGGTAGTTCAGCAGATCATCGATACGTGCCGCCGCCCAGCCAAAGCTTAAAAAGCGGGAATTTTTATATCCCCACATGGCATCCAGCGTGTTGCTCAGGCGATAGAGCACCACACCGGGAATGCCCAACAAACAAAACCAGAAGATTGCAGAGAAGATCGCATCTGCACCATTTTCCAGCACCGACTCAGTCGCGGCACTGGCGATAGCGGTTTCATCTGATTGAGACGTATCACGACTGACGATCATACCTACGGCATGGCGAGCGGAATCCAGATCACCGGCGGCCAGCGGGTTGGACACCGCGATACCATGCTCAATCAGGCTCTGCCAACCGATGGCCAGATACAACACAACTCCGCCCAATATCACGGAAATCACCGCGTACTGTTCCGTCCAAAGATTCACGCTGTAGGCTAGCAACACCAGAGGGATCACGGCTAATGACCACGCAAAAACACCGGTACCACGCCCTGCAGCCCGACCAGCATCCGTTGTGTTCCACACCCGTTCAATAGCCGACGCTAAACGACCAAATCCCACCAGCGGGTGAAAACGCTTGGGTTCGCCTAACAGGCGATCTAGCAACAAGGCCATCAGTATTGATGCAACCAGACTCACGGCTTGCTCCCCAGCGGGGATGGCTCAAGCGATAACAGCTTGCAGATCCGCTCAAACGGCAACACCGCCTCAACCTCATCGGCTAACCGCTCAATCTGCTGCTCCCGAAAGTTGGCATAATCAAACTGTTCGACCTGCCCTAATCCCGCCCATTGCAACAGATAATCCAGTAACTCAGACTCATCAAACAAACCGTGTATATAACTCCCCATCACTGTATCGTCCGCATTCTTGGCACCTTCCGGGACAGATTCTGAGTCACCGTCTACTGGCCAAATCTGAAACAAGGGCTGTTCCAATGCTGTGCCACAACTGACGCCAGCATGGATCTCATAGCCTTTGACAGACAAACCCGTTTTCAGCGCCTTGCCACAGATATTGCGCAGCATCTTATCGCCGGTCAGCGTGGTTTCCATCTCCAGCAAGCCCAGTCCTGCGGTGGACCCGGCAGCGGATTCAATGGCATCCGGATCATGAATCCATTGCCCCAACATCTGGTAACCGCCACACACACCGATCACTTTGCCACCCAACCGCAGATGACGCTGAATTGCTTGCGCCCAACCGCTGGATTTCAACCACTCCAGGTCACCACGCACGTTTTTACTGCCCGGCAGGATAATCAGATCGGCACCGTTAAAGTCTTTCAGATCGCGCATAAATTCGCAGTCCACCTGCGGATGCATACGTAACACGTCAAAGTCGGTATGGTTACTGGCACGCGGATAGACCGGCACCACCACTTTCAACTGCTGATAAGCGCCGTCATGTTTTTGCTGCTGATTGATCGCATCTTCCGCTTCGATATGCAGATTCATCACATAAGGCACAACCGCCAGTGTTGGCACACCCGTGCGCGCCTCCAACCAATCCAACCCCGACTCCAACAAGGACACATCACCGCGAAAACGGTTGATGATAAAACCCTTCACCCGCGCTTTTTCAGAGTCACTCAGCAGCTCATAAGTACCGTACAGATGGGCAAACACACCACCCCGATCTATATCCGCGACGATCACCACGGGACAATCCACCGCTTCGGCAAAACCCATGTTGGCAATATCATGCTCGCGCAGATTGATCTCTGCCGGACTACCCGCCCCTTCCACAATGACTGCCTGATACTGCTCGGTCAGACGCTGATGGCTGTGTACTACCTCTTTTAACAACTCGGGCTTGTAGTGGTGATACTCGACGGCTTTCATATTGCCAATCGCTTTACCGTGCACGATCACCTGCGCGCCGATATCGCTGTTGGGTTTGAGCAGGACAGGGTTCATATCCACTGTGGGCTTCAGCAAACAGGCTTCTGCCTGCACCGCCTGTGCACGACCAATCTCTCCGCCTTCTGCTGTTACCGCGCTATTGAGCGCCATGTTCTGTGGTTTAAACGGCGCAACCGAGACCTGTCTGCGCGCCAGAATCCGCCCCAATGCGGTAACCATGATGCTTTTACCCGCATCAGATGTGGTGCCCTGCACCATCAATGTATGGGGATGTTTAAACTTGCTCATTTCATTCCTTCCTGCTGCTGATCGATCTCCAGCAGCAAATCTTTCAATGCACCGGCGTAATCACCCGGTTCCTGCCACAATCCCCGTTGAGTGGCTTCCAGCAAACGTTCTGCCATCTCTTCCAATGCATGAGGGTTATGCTGTTCCAGAAACGCACGGTTTTGCGGATCAAACAGCAACGCATCGGTCACTTTTTCATATTGGTAATCTGCGATCAGATTGGTGGTGGCATCGTAGGCAAACATGTAATCCACACTCGCGGTCATCTCGAATGCACCTTTATAACCGTGTTCACGCATGGCGTTGATCCACTTAGGGTTCAGCACCCGTGAGCGGATCACCCGATTCAGCTCCTCTTTTAAGGTTCGTACTTTAGGTACCTGAGGGTTGGAGTGATCGTTGTGATAAACCTCGGGGGCCTCACCTTTGTACACAGTGACGGCGTTGGTCATGCCCCCCTGAAACTGGTAATAGTCATCGGAATCCAGAATATCGTGCTCGCGGTTATCCTGATTCTGCACCACGGCATCCAGCTGCGAGAGCTGATGCTGAAACGCCTGTTTCGCCTCCACGCCGTCCCCCTTGCCGTAGGCGTAACCGCCCCAGTTAAGATAAGCGTCGGCCAAATCACTGCGCTGCTCCCAGCAACGCTCATCAATCAGGCCTTGTAATCCGGCTCCATAAGCGCCCGGTTTACTTCCAAATACGCGATAACTGGCTTCACGTTGGGCAGCCTCGACGGACATTCCCGTAGACAACAGTTCTTGCTGACGCTGCTCTATGTTTTCTCGGATGGTATTGCCGGTACCCGGATCATCCATCGTTGCGATCGCCTGCACGGCGGCATCGTACAGTTTCATCACATTGGGAAAGGCATCACGGAAGAAACCAGAAACACGCAGCGTCACATCCACTCGCGGACGACCTAACTGCATTGCGCTGACCACTTCAAAGTCCACAACGCGGTTAGATCCCGGAGCCCACAACGGCCGCACCCCCATCAACGCAAACGCCTGTGCAATATCGTCACCGCCGGTGCGCATAGTAGCGGTTCCCCAGACGGACAAACCCAGCTGACGCGGATAGTCACCATGCTCCTGCAGATGACGTTCGATTAATGCCTGTGCAGACCGTTCCCCTATCGCCCAGGCCGCAGGGCTTGGAATAGAACGATTATCTACCGAGAAGAAATTACGCCCCGTGGGTAAGGTATCCAAGCGGCCGCGTGTTGGTGCACCGCTAGGCCCCGGCGGTATAAAGACGCCATCCAGACCGCGAATCAGCGATTGAATCTCCAGCTCGACGCTCTGCTCCAGCGCCTTATAAATCCGCTGACGCGCATAGATAAGCTGCTCAGATGTTTGTGGATACGCACTGAGCTCCGACAGATCGGCATCATTCAACACATAACGCTCAACCCACACCAGCGCCAACAACTCCAGACGCTCACGGGTGTCGGCTTCGCTACGCCACAGATCATCAGACACCTGCATTAACGGGTTAGGTTTAACACCTAGCCAATCTTCGTGACTCGCCGCCAGCGGATCGAACAACTCACCAGTATTCATACGTAGATCGAAGTCAGCAACCAGGTTGTGCAGGATACCCTGACTCTGGGCATCATCACCGCGCGGTAGACGCAGGAGCGCAACTAAGGTATCGGCCAGCTTTCCGTTTTCAGGCAACTCGCCCAATATATGCAGACCATGACGGATCTGCGCTTCTTTGATATCACACAGATACGCATCCAGTTCTGCGAGTACACCCTCATCGTCGTCGGTCTCAGCCGCCAACTCATCCAGAAGATGGGTCTTGCGCACCTGCTTTAATATTTCATCCCGCAACCACTGCTCACGTCGCGTATCCATTCCCAACGCCTGATAATACTCATCCACCAGCCCTTCAAGTTCGGCCAGTTCGCCGTAGCTCTCCGCGCGGGTCATCGGGGGCATCAGGTGGTCGATAATCACCGCCTGCGTGCGGCGTTTTGCCTGCGCGCCTTCACCCGGATCATTAACGATAAACGGATAGAAATGCGGCATTGGGCCAAGCGCAATGTCAGGCCAGCAACTGTCTGACAGCGCCGTACCTTTGCCGGGCAACCACTCTAGATTGCCGTGTTTACCCACATGGATCACCGCATCCACCTGATAGCAGTGACGCAACCAGAAATAGAATGCCAGATAGTTATGCGGCGGGATCAGATCAGGATCGTGGTAGTTCGCCACCAAATCGATGTTAAATCCACGCGCGGGCTGAATACCGACGAAGGTTTCACCGATACGAATACCGGAAAGCATCAGTCGCCCGTTGCGACACTTAATATCCTCTTCCGGCCCACCCCACTGGTCATACACCGCTTGTTGCGACGCTTCGGGCAGTTGACGGAAGTACTGCAGGTATTCATCCAGCCCCATACTCTGCCAGCACGGTAACTGGTGCAGCGTATTGGGGTTGTTGGTGACCGCTTCCAACAAGGCTTCGATCAGCGCCGTACCAGTTTCAGGCAAATCAGCGGGTTCACCCAGCGGATAACCCGCCTCTGCCAAAGCACGCAGAATATTGACCGTCGATGCGGGCGTATCCAATCCCACTCCATTACCGATACGGCCATCTTTGGTGGGATAGTTCGCCAGTATCAGCGCGATACGTTTATCCCGATTTGCTTTTCGCGCCAGAGAGCAGTGCCGGGCGGCAAGTTCGGCGACAAACGCAGCACGTTCGTTATGTAATGCATACCGCACCACAGAGACTTCACATCGCTCATCAAAGTGACTTTCGGCTTTAAAACTCACCGCGCGGGTGACGATCCGGCCATCCATCTCCGGTAACACCACCTGCATGGCAATATCCCGACTGCGCAAACCCTGACTGTATTGCTGCCAGTCTTCCTCGGTACTGCTCGACAACACCAGCTGTAAAACCGGCAACTCACGCGCAAACGGCGAGGTAAAGTCTGTAGGTTGAGACGACAGATCAGGACTCGCCACGGTATTGCTAGCAAAGCCGGTGGTGTTGATGATCAATGACGCATTGCTTTGCTCCACCAGCGCATTCACCAAGGTGATCGATTCGGCATCTTTCAACGAGGCGATCGCCACCGGCAACGGATTCAGATTCTGCTGTTCGAGTGCAGTGATCAGACCATCAAACATCGCGGTGTTCGCCGATTGCAGATGACTGCGATAAAACAACAACACAGCCACAGGCTGATCAGCACCTTCGTTACGCTGCCAGCGTTGCTGCCATTCAGAGAAGCTCGCCTGACCGCCGTTAAATCGGACCGACGGGCTTTCACCATCCGCCTCCGCAGGCATATACAACATACAACGCGGCAGGCTGCGCGGTTCATCCCAGCGCACCTCAGCATCCAGATATTGATCCGCCAGAAAGCTCACCAGCTGCTGACTGTTGTCCACACCACCTTCACGCAAATAACGCCACACACGGTGGCAATCGTCCGACGATACGGTCGATGCCCCAAACAGCTCAGGATCAAGGGCATCATCACCCGGTACTATAATCAGCTCGCGCGGCAGACCCTCAGTCGTGCCTTTCGCCCACGCCTGCAAACGCTCAAAACCATACGGCCAGTAGTTCTGGCCTCCCAGCAGAGAAAGCACCACCACACGAGCATGTTCCAGCACTTTGTGTTCATAGAGATCATAAGCTGCTGGTTTCAGCAGCTGCATCCAGTTCGCCAAACGAATCTCTGCACTACCGCTCGATGCCTGATTCTGAACATACAGGCCCACGCCTGCCGACAACGCGGCAAGCGAGCTGTCAGCAGCGGACAAAATAATGATCTCTGCCGGAGTCTGATCCAGATCGATGATGCCTTCATCATCAACAAATCCGCCGGGCTGGGCTGCGAGCAAATGCATGTTAAGGCGCGTCTACCAAGGCTGTTTCCAAAGCTGCTTTGATCACTCCCTCTTCAATCCCTTTACCGATAAACACCAGCTGAGTGGCACGGGTTTCATCCATCGTCCACGGGCGATCAAAGTACACATCCAGACGTTTACCCACAGCCTGCAATACCTGACGCATCGGTTTACCCGGCAATGCAGCAAAGCCTTTAGCACGGTAGATGTTGAAATCACTCAGCAGGGATTTCAGTGCGGCTTGCAGTTTGTCACTGTCGACTTCACCTAACGTAATCACAAAAGAGTCAAAGTGATCGTGGGCGTGATCATGATGCTCACCGTGCGCGTGGTGGTGATCATGATGATTATGTACGTGATCGATGCGCTCTTCCGCGGCGGCATCCAACCCCATCAGCATATCCAACTGCGCTTCGCCGTTGCTGATATAGGTTGTTTTCACCGCATTCGGGACTTTGGCGGTGACGGCTTTTTCAACCAGCTCACGCTCATCGCTGTCCAGCAGATCGTTTTTGCTGACCACGACCAGGTCGGCTGCGCTCAGCTGATCATCCAGCAGTTCCTGCAAGGATGGATCATGATCCAGACTCTCATCCGCCAGGCGCTGTGCTTGTACCTGATCCACATCGTTGGCAAAGCGTCCTGCGGCTACCGCCGGGCCGTCGATCACGGTAATCACCGCATCCACCGTGCAGTACTCTTTGATACCCGGCCAGTTGAACGCCTGTACCAATGGTTTTGGCAATGCCAGACCGCTGGTTTCAATCAGGATATGATCGATATCTTCACGACGCTCAACCAGCTGCTGCATCACCGGCAGGAACTCTTCCTCAACGGTGCAGCAGATGCAGCCGTTGGCCAGTTCGTAGATGCCACTTTCGTTGTTAGCAACAGCGCCCTGCTCCTCGTCACTCGGCTCTTCATCACAGGAAAGAGGACAACTGCGCAACAGGTCAGCATCAATATCCAGCTCACCAAATTCATTCACGATGACCGCGATACGCTTACCGGCCGCCTGCTTCAACACGTTGGACAACAGTGTGGTTTTACCACTACCCAGAAAACCGGTAACAACCGTGGTTGGGATCTTATTCAGCTGCATGTTTAATCTCTTTTTATTGATCACTGATCGGATGTGATGTCACGTTTTACGGTACGGGGTTGGTCAGGTTTCACCCTTGGCCGATAGATATGGGCCTGATCCTTCTGATAGAGGTAAGAATCAGCAAAGTCGTCACTGTCCAGCACATGACCGACCAAGATCAAAGCCGTACGGGTAAAGCCCTTTTCGCGGACTTTAGCGACGATATCGCGCAAAGTACCGGTCACTTTGTCCTGATCCGGCCATGAGGTGCGATAACACACAGCCACCGGGCAATCTTCGCCATAGTGCGGGATCAGCTCTTCGACGATCTTATGAATGCGGGTAATACCCAGATGGATCGCCAGTGTCGCGCCACTGCGCGCCAGTTCTGGCAAACGTTCACGTTCAGGAAATGGAGTTTTACCTTCGTAGCGGGTCATGATGATGGTTTGAGATACGCCGGAAAGGGTCAGTTCTTTGCCCAGATACGCAGCGGATGCGGCCACCGCACTCACCCCCGGAATCACTTCATAGTCGATCCCGGACTGCTCAAGACGGCGGATCTGTTCACCAATCGCGCCATACAATGCTGGATCACCGCACTGCAAACGGGCTACATCTTTGCCTTCCGCATGGGCCTGTGTGATATGCGCGCTGATCTCATCCAGATCGATGGAAGCGGTATCGATGATTTTCTCTGCACGGCCCTCCACTTCCGCCAATACTTCTCGCGGAATCAGTGATCCGGCATAGAGCACCACCGGACACTGCTTGAGAATGCGCAGACCTTTCAAGGTCATCAGTTCAGGATCGCCGGGACCGGCACCGATAAAGTAAACGGTCATACGCTGCCCTCAACGCCGAGCTTTTTCTTGTAACCACGCGGGGTGTACACCCACTCCCGACTGCCGTTCACGATATGACGGGATTCGCTGTTGCCCACGCTCACCAGCGTGAACATATCCACATCTTTGGCATCCAGCTGGTCCAGTGTAATGATGCGAACGCTCTCATCTTCTCGGGTCAGCTGACGCCCTAACAAAACAGGGGTTGAGGCCGGTCGGTATTGCAGCAGGATGTCGCGGGCATGATTGAGCTGCCAATCACGTTTTTTCGATACTGGGTTGTAGAACGACACCACAAAGTCACCGGTACCGGCGCTGTGAATGCGCTTTTCGATGGTTTCCCACGGTGTCAGCAGGTCAGATAGAGAGATCGTGCAAAAATCATGACCAAGCAGTGCGCCAACCCGACTGGCACCCGCCTGCATGGCTGAAATACCCGGAATCACTTCGATCTGAACATCCAGCCATTCAGGGTGATTTTCTTTGCCCTGCAATTGCTGATCGAGCAGCTCAAACACCAATGTCGCCATGGCATAGATGCCGATATCACCGCTGGAGATCAGTGCCGTGGTTTTACCACTCGCGGCCAGATCGAGTGCCAGCCGCGCACGATTGATCTCTTCACCCAACGGCAGATCATGATGGTTTTTCCCATCACACACCTCACCCAGCAGATTGAGGTAAAGGCCGTAGGCCACCAGATCCGTACTGGCCTGAATCGCCGCCCGTGCTTTGGGTGCCACCAGCTGAATATCGCCGGGACCGGTGCCTACTACAAATAATCGACTCATTGGGTTCTCTGATAATTCATTCATTCGGAATTGCTTTAAGCCTTCTGTGGCAGGATAAATCCTGCCCTACAAACACATCTGGTTCCCATGCCCTTCACTACCACCCAAAAAACTGGGCAGCATCGTATGGATTCCCACGGAGGACCATGGTAACCAGACACTGCACTGCCAGCGGCGGACTACATCTCGTTCCCACGCTCCCACGTGGGAATGCATACAACGTTCATCAATTACTACTCAGCCAAACGAACACCATCGTATGGGTTCCCACGGAGGACCGTGGGAACCAGAAGTTCGCGCGGGTTCGCCCCCGCCCCTCGTTCCCACGCTCCCGCGTGGGAATGCATACAGCGTTCATCAATTACTACCCTGCCAACCGAACACCATCGTATGGGTTCCCACGGAGCACCGAGGGAACGAGAAACACTGGGGTCACGCTGGATAACTACGCGCGATAGCACAGGTTGCCTTACGGGTTTTCTGTTTATTCAGCACCAGTTCCGGTGCCTGGCCCGTCGCCTGCTGAGCGGCATACAGCGCGGCAGACTCGGCCACGCCGTACACACCCACGGTGTTAAATACGTATTCTGAGCGAGTGCTAAGTAATCCATCCATCGAACCAAGCTGCTGGGCATCCCAAGTCTGGTAGGGCTTACCCAGCTTCCGCGCTAGTTCAATCAGCCCCACTTCATCCGCTTTAATATCGATGCTGTTGAGGCTCTGAATATGATCCAGCGTTAAACCTGCATCACTCAGGCACTGCTCCAGCAATCGTTCTAACTCTTCGACCGGACAGTGGCGCTCACAGCCCATGCCCACACTATATACCGGCTGCAGATAAGGCTTTGCAGTGGTGATCACCGCCTGTGCTGATAACATGTCAGCCACTTGAGCCGCCCAGTCATTGGCACCGCCTTCATGACCGGAAAGCAACGGGATCACGTATTGCCCCAGTTCATCAAGCACCAACACAGGCGGGTCCTGACGTTTATCCTCTATCACCGGCGCGAGCATGCGCATCACGATGCCAGTGGCACAGATAAAGATCAGCGCTTCGCCGTCGCGAAAAGCCTGCTGTACAGATTCGGTAAATGGCTTCGGTTTAAACCAGACCTCGCTGTCCTTGATCTCTGTGTTCAACCTCAATGCAAGTCGGTGACCCGCATCGGTGAGCGCAATAATCTTGCTCATCGGCTGTTGCGCTCCTGTCGGGTGATAACAAATAACGAAAAGTAAGGCCCCGCTTCATTCGCCAGTGATGAGATGGAGGCTTCAACCCGCTGATTCTCACGCCCGATATATTCCAGATAGCGAGCATCGTTTTGACGACTGGTTTCTTCCAACAATGTCAGAATCCGCGGACGTGCCTGTCCTGCCTTCATAATCACCACAGAGTCGTGTTGCTGTAGCGCCGCGCGGATCTGCTCATCACTGTGACGACCGCTTACCACCACAAAGGACTCTTTCAAC
This sequence comes from Pontibacterium sinense, assembly GCF_015209595.1. Lineage (GTDB taxonomy): Bacteria > Pseudomonadota > Gammaproteobacteria > Pseudomonadales > Balneatricaceae > Pontibacterium > Pontibacterium sinense. The sequence continues at coordinate 20,360 of NZ_JADEYS010000032.1, forward strand.
ATGGTCAACGGTGCCTTGAGCGCGGCGGATGCCGCATGAACGGAGGAGATACCCGGTACCACCTGGCACTCAAACTCGGACTGCAAACGCTCAAGCAGGTAGGCGAAAGAGCCAAAAAACAGAGGATCACCTTCGCAAAGGAAAATCACATCATGACCTGACTCCAACTGCTGGCGGATCTGCTCTGCACCTTCGTCGTAAGCTCTGTTCGCTAACCGACGGTCGGTGGACATCGGCATATTAATAGCAATCTCAATCTGCTCAACCTGAATATTCGCAAAGGCTTCACAAGCGATCACACGTGCCTGACTCTGACCACTATCATTTGCCAGATAAGAAACCACAGCCGCGTTGCGAATAAGACGTAACGCTTTCAGGGTGATCAGTTCCGGATCACCCGGCCCTACACCTACACCGTAGAAACAGCCCTTATTCATAAACACGTTCCTCATTGATCGCCGTTTTACGGAACCGGAATAACGTGACCGGTAACGAAGGACGATAGAGCAACTGGCCTGCTAACTGATCCCCCCGACTCACCATGATCTGTGTTGTCTGAGAATAGGCATCACTGCGTTGCATCCGGGCTTCATAAAATGTCAGCAAAGACTGTTTGGTGGTTTCAGTGACGGCACTCGCCACCAGCACACCGCCTTCCGGCAAACGCGCCCATACCTGATCAAGTAAAGGTTCCAACTCACCGCCGCTACCGCCAATAAACACCTTATCGGGAGCGGGTAGGTCACTCAGAGCATTTAGCGCACGCCCTTCAATCAGGTTTAAGTTACTCACCACACCGAAACGATCACGGTTCTGCCGTAAGCAATTCAGGCGGTTGGGGTGATGCTCAATTGCGTGGATCTGGCTATCCGGGTTCCAGTAGCTCAGTTCAACCGCCACGCCACCACAACCGGCACCGATATCCCACACCTGATCACCCTTAGAAACCTGCATCATTGATAGGATCGCCAAACGCACTTCGCGCTTGGTCAGCATCCCTTTGCCATCAGGCTTATCCGTCACAAAACGCTCATCAGGAATTCCCGGGAATTCGGGTAGAATACCGCCCTCGCCCTGCACCTGAATCACCGTGACATGCAGTGGATCAAACACCACATCAGCATCCGCCAATCGATCAGCTACATAAGCGGTGACTTTTTCGTGGCTGTAGCCCAGCGCTTCACATACGGTCAGTTCTGATTTGGAAAACCCAGCCGCAATACACTCCTGCGCCAGAACCTGCGGTGTGCTGTGTTTATCGGTCAGAATTACCAGTGTGCAATTTTGCTTCAGCTGGGTGCGGATTTTTGCCAGCGGCCGTCCATGCAGGCTAAGCACCTCAACATCCTGCAATGACAATCCCAAACGATGGCACGCCGCCTGAATGCTGGACACAGCGGGATAGAAACCCAGCTGTTCTGTCGGAAAGCGGCGACTAAACCAGCGTCCGATGCCGTAATACAGCGGATCACCGGATGCCAGCACAACAATTGACGAAGCGCCTTCCTCGACCCACTGCGCCAGTTGCGTTTCCAGCTCTACCAAGGGTGGCAGGTTTAATGTCTGCTGATCCCCCATCAGATCGGCGACCACTCTTAGCTGACGTTCGGATCCGATCACGACACTGGCAGTCTGTAATGCACGCTGTGCACGGGGTTCCAACTGAGCCGTCTCACTGACTCCCAGACCGATAATATGCAACTGCATCAGTACCACTCTCCCCGGTTACAACGCAGGAGTGCATTACAAGTCGCAGACGACACCGCACTGCCTCCCTGACGTCCCAACAACGTGATGCAATCAATGCCGAGCTGCTCGTGCAAATCCCACAGGGCTTGCTTGGATTCTGCGGCCCCTACAAAACCGACGGGCATACCGATAATCAGAGCCGGTGTAGGGCCACCGTCTTCGATATTCTCCAGCAGGCGGAACAATGCTGTGGGCGCATTGCCGATCACCACCACGGCATCAGCCAGATGGTCTTGCCATAGTTCCACTGCGGCCATCGAGCGGGTTTCACCACGGGCTTTCGCCAGCTCAGGTGCTTGAGGATCATTCAGAAAACAGAGCGGTGGCTGGGAGATCATGCGTTTAGTAATCCCCTGCTTCACCATCTCTGCATCACACAGAATCGGCTTATTCTCACTCAGTGCCTGTAAACCCTGTGCACACGCGTGCTGACTAAAGCGTACCTGTGAGGCAACCTCAGGCATTCCGATGCTATGCACTATCCGCATCACAACCTGTTGTTCTTCACGGCTCAGGTCGGACAGATCGGTTAGCTCTCGTATCTGACGAAAGCTTTCCTGCTCGATCGCGACAGGGTTTATTTCATATTCAAATGGCACGTTGTTTTCCTAAATTCAAAACCGGTTGTAGCAGCCCTCTCTGAGGGCGACTGTATGACTCAATCCAAACTCGCTCCCATACTCCCGCGAGGGAACGCAGATCACTCTGCGCCCACCGCAAACTTACACCGCTATCTGTGCTTAACCCGCTGTATGGATTCCCACGGGGGACCGTGGGAACCAGAATGTCAGGGCATACTCCACACACCTCGTTCCCACGCTCCCGCGTGGGAATGCAGATCACTCTATATACACGGCAAACGTCACACCGCGCGCTGTACTCAACCCGCGGTATGGGTTCCCACGGAGGACCGTGGGAACCAGCAAAACTGGCGAATGTCGTCCTCGTAGAGCGCTGCTACGGGCATGTTTATGCGTGTAACCAGCCTTTGATGACCGCAACACCTTCAGCGGTTTCGCTAAACTGCTGATCAGCTGGAGGAAGCTGTGGACGCTGTAACATATACACATCGATCCCCAGCTCTCTGGCCGCATGTAACTTGGCTTCCGTGGCTGCTCCGCCGCTATTCTTGGTGACCAACGCATCGATACCGTATTGCTCCAGCAACGCATGTTCATCCGCTTGCTTAAAGGGACCAATCGCTTTGATCCACTGCACCGTATCGGGCAACTCAACCTTAGGTGGCACGGCGGTGCGCAGAACAAGACGCTGACCACCACGTACACACAGGGACTGGGCGACCAGTTGATCCATTGAACTTTGTGTCAGCTGACCGGCGGTCAATAACACCGCATGCTTAGCTGCCAACGCGGGGATCAGCGATGTCCAGCTATCAAATACTTGCCAGCGGTCTCCGGTTTGTTGTTGCCACATCGGACGATGAAAACGCCAACACGGAATACCACAGAGTTTCGCCACCGCCACAGCACGGCTGCTCATCATTTCCGCAAACGGATGTGTTACATCCAAAATGGCGTCGATACTTTGTGTTTGTACGTAGGCTTCCAAACCACCAAATTGGGTAAAACCACCGCTAATCACCTCACAAGGCACATCTGGCGTACGAACCAATCCTGCAATGCTGTAAATAATCCTGAGAGGTGTACCTGTGTCGACACTCATCTCAGCCAGTGCTTTCGTTATACGGCGGGCATCAGCGGTGCCCCCCAGCAACAACAACGTTTTCATGGTCTATCGACTCCGTAACACCCGACAAAATTACCCTGACGATCCACCGCCCATATTTCCAATGCCACCGAAGCAGGCATCACTGCACGGGCTTTTTGCCATGCCGCTCGACATACCTCTGCGGCCAGATCAACACCGTCGGCCTGACAACGCTTCAGCGCCTGAACACTGGTATTAGCATGAATTATTTCATCCTGTAGCCCTTGATCAGCACCGGCCTGTTTCGCCAAACCCGCCAAATGCTCAAGATCAATACTGGATGCCCGACTGTTCAGGTCCAGATGTCCGTTGGCGAGCTTGGTCAGCTTGCCAAAACCACCACAGATACTGAGCTTGTGGACAGGTGACTTTTTCAGGTGTTTGAGCACAGCCCCGACAAAGTCACCCATTTCGATCAATGCCATCTCTGGCAGGTCATATTCAGTTTTGATCGCCGCTTCACTTGTGCTGCCCGTTGTCGCCGCAATATGGTGAATACCATTACTACGCGCCACATCAATTCCCTGATGAATCGACGCAATATAGGCCGCACAGGAATAGGGCCGCACAATGCCCGTGGTGCCCAAAATGGATAACCCGCCGATAATACCCAGCCTTGGATTCATGGTTTTCAGCGCGATCTGATCACCCTTTTCCACACCCACTGACACTTCAAAGCCACCTGTATACTGATAGGTGTAGGCAGCGTTGGTCAGATGTTCGCTCATCATCTTGCGTGGCATAGGGTTAATTGCCGGTTCACCCACATCCAGCATCAGCCCTTCGCGAGTTACCGTGCCAACACCGGCAGCGGCTTTAAATAGAATCCCCGGTGTTTCAGTCAGTCTCAGTTCAACAAAGACCGTGGCGCCATGAGTCACATCCGGATCATCACCGGCATCTTTAACTGTCTCGGTGCGCACACCGTTTTCCAGTGCCTGATAGCGCTCGATCACCATCTCTACAACTCTGCCACCGTCTTTCTTTGTGGGCAGAGCAACCTCCACACTCGACGGTTGGCGAGAAGCCAGTAACGCCTGAGCTGCGGCGACACAACAGGCGGTCGCGCACGCCCCGGTGGTTAAACCGGAGCGCAGGGGTTGGGGTGATTCGGAGCTTTCAGGCCACATGGTTTAACCTACAGTGCCTTCTGTATGTTCAAAGTGGCCACTGAAGATTGCGGCAATTGCAGCCGGGTTCGATGGGAAAAACAGATGCAGATAACTGGCCGTCAAACTGCCCTCACGGAAGATCGGCTCACCCGGAGCCGGGTGGCGCTGACGACGCCCATGAGCAATCGGGGCTTCGGTATCAAACGCGCGTGAACGGTGATGGGCATGAGCACGCACGTCCCCTTCCGGCAACGCAGCCGTCTGCATCCCCTGACACCCGCGTTTACCGCGCATCGCCCCATGACCGGTCATCAAACCCGTCATCGGATACTGCTGCTCGTCCAGATCAGTGAGGGTTTCCAGGCTGTAGAGGAAACCACCACACTCCGCCAACACCGGTTTGCCCGATTGATGAAACTCACGGATCGCCTGTTGTATTGACTGATTGGTACCCAGCTGGGCCGCATGCAGCTCCGGGTATCCGCCCGGCAGCCAAAGCGCGTCCACATCCGGCAGTTCAGAGTCGTTCAGTGGTGAGAAGAAGCAGTAATCAGCACCCAAGGCATTCAACAGACGCAGGTTGGCGTCGTAAATAAAGCTGAACGCGGCATCTTTAGCGATCCCGATCCGTTTACCTGCCAACAACGGTTCTACAGTGTCGATATCTGCGCTTTTAAATTCAACGCTTGCAGGCAACTCGGTGATCCGATTTCCGGCGATCCATTCAGCGCCGGCGTTAAAACGTGTTTCCAGCTCATCACGCACTTCAGCGGCCTGCACCAAACCCAGATGACGCTCAGGTAATGCAACGTCAGGATCACGGGGTAAGGTTGCCAGCAGCGGCAGCGATTCGGGCAATGCTTCTCGGATCAGTTCTGCATGACGTTCAGTCCCGCAGCTATTAGCGATCAGCCCCGCTACGGTGACATCGTCACGGTAATTGGCTAAGCCAACGGCGATAGCTCCCGCCGTTTGCGCCATCCCTTTTACATCCATCACAATCGCCAGTGGAATGTTGTAACGCGCCGCCAGATCAGCACTGGATGGCTCGCCATCAAACATCCCCATTACACCTTCGACCAGAATCAGGTCGGCTTCCAGCGCAGCTTCATATAACTTCTGCTGGCAATAAGCTTCACCGGCCATCCACATATCCAGCTGCTCCACATCCTGACCGGATGCTTGTGCCAGAATTTGTGGATCCAGATAATCCGGGCCGGTTTTGAATACCCGTACCACTTTGCCTTGCAGACGAAAATAACGTGCCAGCGCCGCCGTAATGGTGGTTTTACCCGCCCCCGAACTGGGCGCAGCTAAAAACAGTGCAGGACAAGATGCAGTTTTAACACTAGAGATCGCAGTCATCAGTACTCAATCCCTTCCTGTGCTTTAACGCCGAGACGGAAAGCATGGCGCTCATCGCGGATGCTGCTGATCGTATCTGCGATCTCTTCCAGACCTTCCGGCATCACTCGGCCGGTAATCATCACGTTCTGTTTCTCTGGTCGTGCCTGCAATGCAGTTAACACCGGCGCTAATTCCAGATACTTGTACTTAAACATGTAGCTCATTTCATCGAAGATCAGGATGTCATACTGCTCGTCCTGTAACAGCTGCTCAGCCTTGGCCCACGCCTGCTCTGCCGCTTCGATATCACGCTCTTTGTCCTGCGTTTCCCAGGTAAAGCCGTGCCCCATCACATACCAATCGATCTGCGGATGGTCTTTAAACAGCTTGAACTCACCGGTTTCCAGCCGTCCTTTACTGAACTGCACCACGGCCGCACGCTGACCATGCCCCACAGCCCGCGCCATCGTGCCAAAGGCAGAGCTGCTTTTGCCTTTTCCGTTGCCCTTTAGCAGGATCAGCACACCACGTTCTTCGGTCGCTTTGGCGATACGCGCATCGATCACTTCTTTTTTGCGCGCCATGCGCTCCTGATGAGTTTTCATGTAATGAGATCCTTAAATTAGGAGTACGCCGGAAGTGGCAGATACGTAGCGCCCAGTTGCGCCGCCAGTTGCGGGCCACGACCACGTTTCACCGCCACCTGTTCAATATCGATCCACACCGTTTCACCCGGCAACGTCAGATCATTGAGCTGTGCACTGCTGCGCCCGTCAGTCAAAATATAGGTGCGAAGCTGCAATGCAGGCGTCTGTCGCTGCAAGGTTTTCAGGTACTGCATCGCCTGTTCCAACGCATCACGCATAGGCGTGCCGCCACCCACCGGCAGGTTATCCAACCAGTTGCGCAGTTCTTTGGGAGCCCGCACACGGGGTAACAGGTTCTCGACGGCGTTGTTACCAAAGCCGAACACCGACAGTTGTTCACGCTGTAGATACGCCTGTTCGGATATTTGCAGCAATGCCGCTTTACCCACCGATTCAGGGCCTTGCCCCAAGGTCGATGCAGAGGTATCCAGCAGGACCAGATGCAATACAGACAGCCCTTGTTTCTGGCGCTGAAATCGCAGCTTTTCCGGTGGCCAGATACCGCTATTGGCCACCAAGGTACTAAACCAGTTTGGCTTTTGATTTGTTGCCTTACCACGATGACGGTCACCCGCATCGATACCTTTCTTTTGACCGGCCAGTGCCGTGGCCGCCGTTGTCACGGGATGAATCTGACCATCAAAATTTAGCGTTAATACAGGCAGATCTGACGCCGTGCGTTGCTGCTGAGGGGCCATGCTACCCCAGTCACTTTGATCTGAATCTGCACGGCTCTCTTGTCTATCCTGATCAGACTGGCGGTGACGATCATCCGGACGCTTAAAGCCCCCAGACGACGGTGGTGGTGATTGATCAGGCTGTTGTGGCGGGTTCGGTGCCGATGTTTTCCGACGGTGCGCCAATACCAGATGCTCAACCGCATCAAGGTCTTCCAACGTCACATCCGTACGACGACACCAAGCCGCGTGAGCTAACGCGGCGCGATACCACACAATGTCCGCACGCAAACCGTCTACCTGAGCGTGGTTACACCGCTCAGCAATGGTCAGACGCAAAGCGTCATCACACTGGATTACCGGTAAATTCAGACGTGCCTGATGGATCGCATCCAATAATTGCCCTTGCTGCTCAGCAAATTCAACACAGAACGCTTGAGGGTCACGATCAAATGCTTCACGGGACCGAACGATCTCCACTCGTTCTAACGCAGAATACTGATTACTCAATTCAACACAGAGACCAAAACGATCATGCAGTTGGGGCCGCAACTCGCCCTCATCCGGATTCATCGTACCAATCAGCAGAAACTGTGCGGGGTGGCTGTGACTGATACCGTCCCGTTCTATGCGGTTGATGCCACTCGCGGCGACATCCAACAGCTGATCCACCAGATGATCCGCCAGCAGGTTCACCTCATCCACGTAGAGCACACCACCATGGGCTTTGCTCAACAGGCCGGGACGAAATGCTACGGTCTGATCGTCCAGCACCTTTTGCAGATCCAGTGTGCCCAGCAACATCTCTTCACTGGCACCCAACGGCAACGTCACAAACGCATGACGGGAACTATCCGTATCAGACGGCAACAGGTCTGCCAGCCCACGCGCCAGCGTCGATTTCGCACAACCACGTGGTCCACTGATCACGACCCCGCCAATGGATGGATTGATCGCCGCCAGAATCAGCGCCAGCTTAAACTGTGCCTGCCCTGCGACCGCACTGAAGGGAAAATGACGTTCAGACATTCGGCATTGGACTCCTGTAGTTGGCTCCATCAATAGGTGATTCCATCACGCATTAACACCATCACTGCTTAGGCCAGTGGACGTGGTGTTCATCGATCACAAACGGGTGACGATGGCGAAGTTTCTTGTGGTAATGCGGATGCACGTGTGGCTCCGGGCCTTCCCATCCCTGATGATCGTGCTGATGGTGTTCGTCATGCACATGGGGATGCAAGTGTTCCATCGCATCGTGTTCATGCCAGAGCTCATTCTGATCCTCAGGCCGCCAGACGCGATACGCCAGCAACGTTGCAAGCAGCGCCACCATACCCAGCATCAAGAATGTCATGCTCATACTGACCAGACTTCCCAGCCAACCCGCCAACAGATAACCCATCAGCCACATGCCGTGGGTCAGGGCGAAGTTAGCCGAGAAGTAATCGTTGCGATCTCCCGCATTGCAGGAATCTCGCACCACTCGCCCGGTGGGAATCAGCACCAAAGAGGTTGCCAAACCAATGACACACCAGATCGGGAACAATCCCAGATACCCAGGTTCGAGCAGACCACTGAATAACGCCAGCGCAAACAGCACACCACCACTCAGCATCACCGAACGGTCGTGCCAGTATTCCAACAATTTAGACAATACAACGGCGGCCGCCATCGACCCGGCACCGGCAGCGGCCATCAACAACGGCACCTGTTCTTCGCCCAATCCCAGTTCACTGCGCACATACACCACCGTATTCACGATGATCATCGCACCCGCAGCAGACAGCGCCAGATTGAGCAGCAAAACACCCCGTAAACGCGGGGTTTTCAGATAACTCTTTATTCCAAAGCTCACGTGGTGCCAAACACCCCCGCTACGCTCGCTGATCGCAGCCTTTGGGATCACCGTCACCATCACACATCCGGTCGCCAGTACAAACGCCACCGCGTTAAGCCCAAACAACAGATCATACGAGGCAACCCACAACAGCAGAGCTGCCAGCATCGGACTGAACAAGGCTTCCATCTCCATCGCCAGACGAGAAAGCGACAATGCCTGGGTGTAAGTTTCCTCTTCCGGCAGGATATCAGGCAACAGCGCCTGATAGACCGGGGTATACCCCGCCGCCAATGTATTCAGCAGGAAGATCAATACAAATAGCTGCCAGATCTCACCCACAAACGGCAATAACGCGACTAAGAACGCACGACCAACGTTCAGACCGGCCAACCAGAATTTACGTGGCAAACGGCTGACATAACCGCCAATCACCGGAGCAACACCCAGATACGCCACCATCTTGATTGCCAAGGCACTGCCCAACACAGCACCGGCCTGCCCCGGACTCAGATCATAGGCCAGCAACGCCAGCGCTACCGTGGTCAGGCCGGTCCCCAACAGGGAAACCAGCTGACTGAGGAAGAGCCAACGAAATGTGCTGTTACTGAGTGGCGCAAACATTCCCATAGAATCTCCGGGTAACCGCGTCAGACGGCTACCGTTGCCTCCGTTTCTTCGATCAACTGCGCATCGACCAAGCACACACGCCGAGTCGATAGCTGCGCCAGAAAATCATCATCGTGTGAGATAATAATCATCGCGTGTGGCAAGGCTTGCAGTGTATCCAGCAACCGCTGACGCGCATCCCGATCCAGTGCATTGCTCGGCTCATCTAACAAAAGCACGTCCGGGTCCATGGCCAACACCGCCGCCAGGGTGATCATGCGCTTTTCGCCACCCGACAGTTGATGGGTGATGCGATCTTCAAACCCCTCCATACCCAGCGAAGCCAAAGTATCCCGGGCAATGCTGATCGCCTCGGTTCGGGACCTACCCAGATTCAGCGGACCAAAGGCCACATCTTCCAACACCGTTGGGCAGAAGAGCTGGTCGTCCGGGTCCTGAAACAAAAAACCCGCTTTTGCGCGCACTTCAACAAAGTCTTTCTCTTCTTTGCGCAGCTGACCAAATGCATGAATTTCGCCGCCTTTGGCTTTTTTAAGGCCCACCAGCAGGTGCAGAAATGTCGTTTTTCCTGCACCGTTAGCGCCGGTTAGCGCGACCCGTTCACCGGGATACAAACTAAAATCGACCTTGTCCAATACCACGCCGCGGCGTGGATAGCGGTAAAACAGATCACGGGTTTCAATTAAGGCCGTCATAAAAAATTCAGTCCTGTCAGGGCCGCCAGAAACAATGCACCCATCACCATAAAAGTGTAGTCCTGTCGGGCAAGAACCATCTCATCCATCAGGTAAAAACGGCCGTTATAACCGCGGCATTTCATTGCATCCGCAATACGCTCGGAGCGCTCCAGCGAATGCACCAGCAACATGCCGATCAAATAACCGATAGAACGCCACGTATGGCGGTCCGTGCGCAATACAAACGCCCGCGCCTGCATCGCCCGACGCATGCGTTTGTACTCCTGGCCGATCACATCCAGATAACGCACCGTAAACAACAAGAGATGGACCAGTTTATCCGGCACCCGCAAACGCGCCATGGAATAACCCAACGTAGTCGCACTCATCGTGCCCACCACAGATAACAAGCAGAGCACGACCGCATTGGCTTTCAGGGCAATTTTAGACGCGTGCAACAAACCCTCTTTGCTGGCAGGTAGCCCCGCCACACTGAACAACACTTCACCCGGCGTGGTGAATGGCAGCATGATGATCAGAAAGATCATAAACATGTCCATCGCGATCACCCGACGCAGGGTCCGCTTGAAGTTCAGCTTCGCCAATCGTGCCAGCAACAACGATGTCGCCAGACCAATCAGCAGCACTAAAAACTGTTCCGATGACACAACCACCAGCGCAAACAGAAACGCCGCAACTACCCGCAACCGTGGATCGAGGCTATCTATCAGCGACTGCTCATGCTTCAGTCGCTGACCTTTCCAGCTGGTGCCGCTGTGTTCAAGAAACTGAGGCACGGGCCTTGTCCTGCTGCTTATCTTGTTTACGTTGACGCAACCAAATGCCTAATCCGACCAAACCGAAGATGTAACCGATCCCTCCCAACAGGTCCTGCAATCCGGCCTTTTCTTTATAGGCTGCCAGCTCTTTACGGAGCGGTTTAACCTGCTTCGCGACCGCCTGTTCAATCATCTGCTGAAGGACCACCGTATCCACACCGCTGACCGATGCTGTCGTTGTCAGATTGGACGGCGCTGAAGCGATCGATGTGCCGCCGGGCAAAGACGCAGGCAACTCTTCCGCTGGCAAAATCATCTCCAGCACATGCCCGGAACTCATATCCAGTTTAAAGTGATGATCGATGCGCTGAGTCGCTTCGAAAACAAAGAACCCTTCCTCATCGGTAAGCACTTCAGCAATCGCCTGACCAGCAGCATCAGTGATCAGCACCGGTGTCCCCGCTTGCGCCATATCCCCGTTAGAGAAACCCGCTTCACCTTCAATGGTCGTTCCAATCGCGTACACGCCACCGACAACATTGTGGGCCAACGCCACATTCACACTCAGCAGACTGACAAACGCGATACGCCATAAGGACTTAAGCATCCTGCCACTCCTCCGGGATATTCAGGAACTCCGGTTTGACCTGTCGAATCAGCAACACCGCGGCCGCAGTCACAAAACCTTCCACCACCATCACCGGAATGTGGGCGATCAGTGTGGCTTTTGCGGCTAACCAGAAGGCTTCACCCGACAACGCCAGGGAACCCGCCACCATCAAGGTGGTTAATGTGACCGCCCCCGCGCCACCAATCGCTCCCCAGATACCGGCGATCCTGGGCGATGACGCGGTAATCCCATGACGACAGACGTAATACATCAGCACCGCAGGCAGTGCGATGTTGAAGGTGTTCACGCCTAACACGAGAAAACCACCAAAACCGAAGAACACCGCCTGCAGAATCAGCGCCACCAGTAAGGCGGGAAACGCAGCCCAGCCTAACGCCAGACCAATCAGGCCATTCAGAATCAGATGAACGCTGGAAAAACCTATCGGCAGGTGAATATAGGAGGCGACAAAAAAGGCCGCAGACAGCACACCCACCTGAGGCAGATGGTCGTAATCCATTTTTTTCAGACCATAAGCGACACCCGCGGCAGCCAGCGCAGCGCCAACAGCCAATACAGGTCCAGCCAGTGCTCCATCAACAATGTGCATGGGTGTTGCCTCTATTTAACAGGATGGGCCTGAACCCAGATCACCGCATCCTGCGATAACGTTTTGCCGTTATGCTCTTTTTTTGGCCCCACACCCAACGCACAGAAACCCCACTGGCCCGCTTTTGGCAATGCAAAGGTAAAAGTACCGTTCGCATCGGCGAACATCGTCATGGTGATAAACGCATCGGCCGGAGGCGTGATTGAAGAAGCCTGACCAAACGCGTTGGCATTCATATCCGGCTGGTAGTTGACATACTCAACTTCGATCTCAGCAAACGGAACCGGTTGGCCCTCACTTTTCACCACACCCGTAAACGAACCACCTGCGTAAATCGCATAGGGCTTAGTCAGCGGTACAATCTCCGCTTCCAGTCCCAGATCATCATTCCAGCCCGTTGGCAGGCTGCCCACATTGACGATGGTTTTGGTGATCTGCTGGATATAGATATCTTCCGCTTCTTCCATATAAGGCGCGGTTTTGTAGACAAACAGGTTATCGCCCAACCCCCGCAGACGCACATCCGCTTCATACGCCGGACCGGTATTCTCTGCGCTGGTCCAGTTGATCGGTTTCAAGCTGGGCAACAGATCCGTTTTTTTGTCTTTGCGCACATGGAAAAACTGTTCGGGCTTTTCAACAGACATGACATGTCCGCTCGCGGCCGGATGGGTAAAAGGGGTTTTAAGGGTGATTTCACCGCCACGATCCAACAACAAATCCGGCGTATACACCATCTGAAAATGCGCCTGAGCCGACGTCGACAACAATACACTGGTCGCAACCAGAGATAGGGAAAGCTTTTTAAACACGAGTTTTGCTCCGTCTGAAATCCATAATACAGGCGGAGTTGGGGAGGATAAGCAAAGGTACATTACTGCACTGACGCTCGGTGAAGCCCTCCGCAACACCTTTGAACATTGTTGATCGGCTGGTATCCGGACTCATCGGTGAGCAAATGCTCCATCGTTTCGCCTTCCCATGTACATACGACACAGTGGCGTGTGAAACGACTTAACCGATCTACCGTTGCGGGGGCAGTGTCGGGATGTATTCAGATCTGCTGAATAGCACCGACTTCCCATTTAACACTTTGCTAAGAAACACAAAGTGACCTGATCTGTGGCGAACCATACGTGGGCACACCCATAGTGTCAATTGAGGGATCTTCTTATTCAGTTGAATCAAATAGATACAGATTGACGTCATGGAAGTCAGACCTCTCAGCTTTATTTCTTTCCACCCTATCCCAGTGCTGGAACTGGCACAGCATAAGCAGCCAAAAAACACCGGTTTCAAACTGGACGAAAAGCAAGGTCAGCGATACATTACTAGCGCGGTACTATCGTCCGTTTTACCGGATGGCTGTTAGAAACCGGATTTCACATCAACGACACACACTTCGTTGCCGCCAGAGGAGCACGCTACATTGACACGCACAGAAATTGAAAACTCCGTACAAGAATTATATGTCGGTATATTAGGACGTTCAGCCGATGCCACTGGCTTGAAATATTGGGCCGACGAAATCGAAGCAGGCACGATGGTGTTGGAAAACACCCGTGCAGCATTTACCCAACAGGACGAATATACGTCTATATACGGCGGTTTGTCCTCTGCCGAGCTGGTCACAAAAGTCTACCAAAACATGCTAGCCCGCGATCCTGATAGTGAGGGCTTGGCGTACTGGTCTTCAGAGTTGGATGGGGATGGCCCTGTAACTCCGGATATGCTTGTACTCGCCGTGCTCAATGCAGCTAAAGAAGGTAACGGGGCCGACAATAGTATCGTGATCAATAAAACGGCGGCCGCCACCGATTTCACCAACAGGAGCTCAGACAAAGTCGCAGATAAGGAGTTTCTCAGCGCGGCAAAACAGGTTGTAGATTCTATTTCTCAGGACACTGATTCTGTGACTGAAGCCCAAACTTTAACGACATCACTACTTTCAGGACTAAACGATCGTTTTATTCTGAAAATCAATTACGAGAACCACACACTTGGGGCATACAGTGTCGATCAACTAAAGCAAGATGCGGGACCCAATGCTGATTCCACCAATATCTTTGGCGCAGCAGAGGTCGTCAGCATTGGTGACAACCAAAAGTTAAAGGTAACACTGGAAGCAGGCTCCGTTAAAAACGGGATTCAGTGGTATAGCCGCTTCGATGATCAACAAGAGCTTTATTTCTATTACGAAATAACCTACGCAGAAGGCATGCAGTGGACTGCAGGAATCAAAGGTCCCGGCCTCGGCGCGAAGGTAGGTGATAACAACCCTACCGGTCTCAACGATATCGGCATTGATGGCGGATTCAGCCTCAGGACAATGACGAGAGAGGACGGCAAAGCGGTACAGTACATCTACGATCAGCGAAAAGAAGACGGCAAAGCCGGGGAAGATGTTGACCTGAAGACAACCAACGGCGATCCGGTTGTTTTCCAGCCAGGAGAAGTTATTCAGATATCCCAGCGGGTAAAGATGAACACCCCAAATGTTGCTGATGGCGAACTTGTCACCACTATAAATGGCGAGGAAGTGCTTAATTTGACTGACCGGATCTGGAGCCAGTCAGGTGAAGACGGCATAAACAGTCTGTTTTTTGACATTTGGCATGGAGGCAGCAATATCGATAAGTTTATTCCGTCCATAGACTCTCACGTGTATATCGACAACATCGGCATCAGCACACAACCCATTACCCCGGACTTATTTAACTGAGAACCTGAATTTTTGACAAAAAAAGCCCCCAGAGCGGAGGCAGAAAAACGCCGGATCAGGCCAGATCCGGCGGAGTGAGAGCGTGGAGAAGCTCAAACAAGTGACTTAATCGTGTGAGCAGATTACTCCGACGCAGCAATCAAACTGGCGTTACCGCCAGCAGCAGTGGTGTCGACACACAAGTGTCGTTCCATCACAAAACGTTCCGGTGCATTTACTTCGGTGATCAGTGGCAACAGCACACCGTCACGTACTGCCAATGCCTGACGGTAAACACGCAGGGTGCTGATATCCGCATTACTGGTGACCGCCGCGAAACCTTTCGCTGTGGTCAGCGCACTTGGCACCACCAGCCCTTCAACGGCAACCACCGGCAAACCAACTTCGCCCGCGTTGCGCGCCCAATTTTCAACACCTGGTGCAACCAGTACCACGGCGTTACCTTGTGCCAGCGCAACCGCGGCTTGCTGCAACGCGGTGTCTTTATCCGGTCCAAGACAAAGCACAACACCGCGAGATATATCAGATAATAGGTTCAACTCACCGGTTGGCCCTGGCATCGCTTCTGCCTCACCACCCAAAACAGTGATTTCAGCACCGACATCACCCAGCAAACCGACCAGTTTGGTGTGACGATCTGCATCCTCTGCCCATGCTTTAGACTGTGCAGAGTTGTTCAGCTGATCAATCGCCGACTGCAATGCCGCAGTATCAACGCCTGCACCCAATGATGGCTCAACTCCAGCCTGCGCATTGGTCATAAACCGTTTCACATAGTGCGGACCACCTGCTTTCGGCCCGGTACCGGACAAACCTTCACCGCCGAATGGCTGGGAGCCCACAACCGCACCGATCTGGTTACGGTTAACGTAGATGTTACCGACACTGATGCGCTCACAGATACGGGCAACGCGGGTATCAACACGGGTGTGCAGGCCAAAGGTCAGACCATATCCCTGTGCATTGATATCATCTACCACTGAATCGATCTGATCGGCTGAGAACGTCGCCACATGCAGAATCGGACCAAAGATCTCCTGATCCAGCTCTGCAATGCCTTCCAACTTGATCACGGTTGGCGCGACAAACAGACCATCCTGCGGGATCGACAGCGATTTCAGAACACGGCCTTTCTGACGGAAAGTTTCGCAATGCTCTTCGATACGGGATTTCGCCAAGGTATCGATCACCGGACCAATATCGGTGCTCAGTGCCCAGGGATTACCAATACGCAGCTCATCCATCGCACCGAACAACATCTCCAGTACGTGATCGGCGATATCTTCCTGCAGGTACAACATACGCAGTGCAGAACAACGCTGACCGGCACTCTGGAACGCAGACGCTAATACATCACGTACCACCTGCTCGGGCAGCGCCGTGGAGTCAACGATCATGGCGTTCAGACCACCCGTTTCTGCCACCAGCGGTGCATCCGGAGCAACCTTCTCAGCCATTACTTTGTTGATGCGCTGAGCCGTCGCCGTCGATCCGGTGAAACATACACCAGCAATACGTGCATCAGAGGTCAGCGGTGCACCCACATTCACACCACTGCCCGGCAGCAGCTGCAACGCATCCGCGGGGATACCCGCTTCGCGCATCAACTCAACCGCACGCGCGGCGATCAAAGCAGTCTGATCCGCCGGTTTAGCCAATACCGTATTACCCGCGGCCAATGCCGCCAGTACCTGACCAGAGAAAATAGCCAGTGGGAAGTTCCACGGAGAGATACAGGTGATCACACCCCGCGCTTCACCGCTGTGTTCATTGCGCAGCGCTTCAGTGGCGTAGAACCGGGCAAAATCCACCGCTTCACGCAATTCACCCACTGCATCCAGCATGCTCTTACCCGCTTCACGGGTGGTCAGGCTGAACAGTTCTGCCGCGTGTTCTTCAAACAGATCAGCCACTTTGCGCAGACACTCCGCACGCTGTGCCGCCGGTGTTGCTGACCAGGTTGTAAATCCGTTCTGCGCCGCGATGATGGCCTCTTCGATATCGTCCGCAGACGCTTCAATCACATACCCCACCAGATCATCCGGTGCTGCCGGATTAGTGACATTGATCTGATTACGATCACCGGGTTCGCTGATCGCTTTACCCGCCACCATCGGCTGCGCCTGCCACTGATGCTCAAGGAAACCAAAACGCTCAGCTTCCAGCAGTTCCATCGCGACCGGATCGGTAATATCCCAGCCACGTGCATTCACACGGCCTTCGCCGTACAGGTCCGCAGGACGTGCAATCATGGTGCTGGATACCTGATCACCTTGTGCTCTCACCGCATCAAACGGGTCACGTGCGATCTCTTCCGGCTGGATGCTGGTGTCTACAATCTGGTTTACAAAGGAGCTGTTAGCGCCGTTTTCCAACAAACGACGTACCAGGTACGCCAGCAGATCCTGATGCGCACCCACCGGTGCATAGATACGGCAACGGGTGTTGCTGTTTTTCAACACAGTATCGTGCAGGGATTCGCCCATGCCGTGCAGACGCTGAAATTCGTACTGCTCAGAGCCCATATCACGGGCCATATGCAAAATAGACGCGACGGAGTGTGCGTTGTGTGTCGCAAACTGAGGATAGATACGATCAGTCATGCCCAGCAGTTTTTCAGCACAGCACATGTAAGACACATCACTGTTCACTTTACGGGTATAGACCGGGAAACCGTTCAGCCCCAAAACCTGTGCACGTTTGATCTCGGCATCCCAGTAGGCGCCTTTAACCAGACGCACCATGATCTTGCGATCCAGATTGGTCGCCAATACATACAGCCAGTTCAGCACATGGGACGCACGCGGGCCAAATGCCTGCACAACGATGCCAAACCCTTCCCAGCCTTCGAGTGCCGGATCAGACAAAACGGCTTCGATCACATCCAGAGACAGATCCAGACGATCGGCTTCTTCCGCGTCGATGTTGAAGCCCATGTTGGCTTGTTTTGCCTGCAATGCCAGTGAACGCGTGCGTTCCACCAGCTCTTTCATCACACGGTCACGCTGACCAAATTCATAGCGCGCATGCAGTGCAGACAATTTAACGGAGATGCCCGGATTCATCCGGATATCAGAGTGCGTGCAGGCCGCAGACAGTTCGTTAATCGCTTTAGCGTATGCAGCGTGATAGCGCAGCGCATCCGCATCGGTACGCGCCGCTTCACCCAGCATATCGTATGAGTAGGAATAGCCCTGAGCTTCGTACTTGCTGGCGCGCTTGGTCGCCTCTTCAATCGTACGACCCAGTACAAACTGACGGCCCAGCTCTTTCATCGCCTGACCCACTGCGGTACGTACCACAGGTTCACCCAGTCGCTTAACCATTGAGCGCAGTGTTTTCGTCACACCTTTTTTCTGATCTTCTTCCGGCGCAATCATTTTACCGGTCAACATCAACGCCCAGGTTGACGAGTTCACCAGAGATGAGTTCGCCTGACCCAGATGACTGCGCCAGTTGCCGTGCGCCACTTTATCTTCAATCAGGGCATCAATCGTGATGGAGTCCGGCACACGCAGCAGTGCTTCGGCCAGGCACATCAGTGCCACGCCTTCTTTGGTCGTCAGACCGTATTCAGCAAGGAATTTTTCCATCATAGACGGTGAGCTTTCGTTACGAACCTTGCGTACCAAATCCGCCGCACGGGATGAGATCGCAGCTCGGTCATCAGAAGACAATCGGGCGTCATCCATCAGCGCATGCATCGCCTTGGCTTCATCTGCCAGATAGTTGTTTCGGATAATGTCGCGATACTGCTCGAGTGTCAGCTCGGTAGTAAGATTCATGGCCTCACCTTTCTATAAGAATTTTTTTACCATTCTAGCGACGACCTAATAATTAATTTCTCTATTTAATAAGAATACACAAACCCAATTAATCTTATTTTCAAATAAAAAAGGCCATATCACCTTTAAATCAAAAACAAAAAAGAACAAATGACTTTACAGAGCCCCACTCAGCCTTCGAGACTCCCCACCGCCTGAACACCATGATGCCGAGCGACTCTCTGGCTCAAAGTGAGTCCTGCCATCCTCCACTAATACAAGGCACCTTCAGATACCTACCATGCATCATTACCTCCGCTTCGGTGACTGCCTCTGTTGGGTTACGTCGCACAGACAGATCAGATATAAATTCCAACATCCTGCCAAAGTGCGACTAACCCAACCTTGTATCTCTCCATCTGCTCTGTTTGATTAGATAGAGCTCCCCGGTCAGGTGAGGCTGTACCCAACCTA
>NZ_JADEYS010000033.1 GCF_015209595.1 Pontibacterium sinense
TCTTTGGAACCGTCGTCCTTAGAACCTTTGTCTTTGGAGCCGTCGTCCTTAGAACCTTTGTCTTTGGAACCGTCGTCCTTAGAACCCTTGTCTTTGGAACCGTCGTCCTTAGAGCCATCGTCCTTAGAACCTTTGTCCTTGGAGCCGTCGTCCTTAGAACCTTTGTCTTTGGAACCGTCGTCCTTAGAACCTTTATCTTTGGAACCGTCGTCCTTAGAACCTTTATCTTTGGAACCGTCGTCCTTAGAACCTTTGTCTTTGGAACCGTCGTCCTTAGAACCTTTGTCTTTGGAACCGTCGTCCTTAGAACCTTTGTCTTTGGAGCCGTCGTCCTTAGAACCTTTGTCTTTGGAACCGTCGTCTACATCTCCGGCATCAGACTCGAACAACGTAACATTGTCGATCAAGCCACCAAAGCTATCGGCGTCAGCAGCTTCATGCACAAGCGTTAGCTTATCCATACCACCGGTGCCCTCTACTGTGAACGTGACGTTTTGCCAATCAGTGGAACCCGGCTCAACACGAGACACCAAATCCCCATTCCAAAATACATCGATTGTATTTGTAGATTCAGGGGTTCCGTTTCGCAGCGCGACATCCAAGCCAAGCGTGTATTCCTGGCCCGCATTGGTTTGAATATTCTGATATACACCCTCAACCGCATTGCCGTTGTAGTCCAGCTCCAACCACTGATCACCTTCGGATGCAGACTGATTGGTATACAAACCATTTTCCTGCAGCTCAATATTGTTATTCAGTGCTTTCCAACCATCCAGCTCACCAAATACCTGCCAGTTACGGTCCAGCGTCACTTCATCGTTTTCAAAACCGCCGTTTACGATCAGATTCTGGGAAGTAGTCATTGGAAAGCCCTCTAGAATAAACAGTATGTTTTAATCGGACATATTAAATCGTTTATTTTCAACGACTTAATGACTTCATGTCTGTTTGATTTATGCACATCTTATCCTCAACCCAGAAAGCGGTCAACAAAAAACAACAACCATGTTTTAATTATTTTATAAATATCTTGTTTTTCAATGAGTTACACAACTCACCTCGTTTTAATATAGCAGCACCCTCCAATACCAACCTGCGAACCGATACTCACGTGCACACAAATACTATAATTTCGAAAAATCAATAAAATTCCCGCCAATGCGAACGCTAATAGCCCTGACACTTAGCGCACTCCTCCTATCTGGATGCGACAGAAGTTCTCCTGAGTTCTTGCTTGAGGACTATATGGAGCGCGTTAGCAACACAATTGATGTAGACATCGATACACAACTCACAGCCGGAGAAAGCATCCCGCTCCTGCCTCGCAAACGTCATCGCATGAAAGAAACAGAGGAAGTAAACCAGGGATTGATTGAAGTGCTAGATCTGAAATATTGCGATGGACTACTGCAGCTGATTGCCCAGCGCAACTCAAATCTCGGACGCGTGATGCAACCATCTCAGCAAATGCTTTACGAGATACGCTTTATAAGAAATATTCGACAATGCCTGAACCTAATCAGACAAGATCCAGCTCAAGACGAAGAGCTGAAAGAAAGGATTGAGACTATCTACAATATAAAGTCCCAAAACCTGAAAAGTGAAATCTGGAATGGAATCTTTGGATCAAAAGAAGTGGCGGCCAATTTCTCTCGTAGCGAAACACCAATACCCACTGAAGGCGAAGTAGGCTTTACAGCAACATACGCGGTCTTTCTGCAGTTTCAACGCCTCTCCAAACTAGATCCTGAACACCACGATAAAGACCCACTAGAGTTTCTTGACGATATAGAAACCAGTTACAAAACACTCAACACCAACCGCTACGGCTCACGATTTCTGAAATCCATAGCACTCCTAACAGAAACAATGGAGCGCACCGCCCACGCCATCAACACACGACTAGATCAAAAACCTTTTTGCCACCCCGGACACCAATCCCAGAAACGCACGATTTTGAGCAATGTTTTTAGAAAATTTTACAGTGAGAAGTTTCAACCGTACCTCTCACGCGTTCACCGTAACGGCGAAGAATGGTTATCGATACAAGCCAACATTTTCGGCATGCTCGAACCAACCCCCGAAATGAATCGATATTTTACGCAGGTTCTATCCATGACAAATGAACATGGGATGTGGCAACAATATATACGCGCCAGAGACAACCACACTTCAGCATGGCAGCGCATACTGCGCCAATGCAACCTAATGCCCGGTGGTCAAAACGAAAAAGGGCGCCAAGAAAAGGCGCCCGAATAGATCACTTGTTCATCGAAAGGAGCGCTTCAAGTTTGTTATTCATACGCTCCTTCTTCTCCTGCTCCCGCTTTTGTTCACGGCGAGCCTGATTAATCTCTTTCAACTTACCTTTTGCATGCTGAGCTTCCTCAGCAGTTACACTGCCAGAGGCTTCACCATTGATATCAATACGATCAGCACCGTCCTGCAACGAACGCAAATAGTTCAGTGAACGAACATAGCTTGCCAGCGCACGTTTAATCTTGTTTTTCGCCACCTTCTCATCCGCAATCAGATCATCCTGAATACCGATTTTTAATGGACGTACGTTCTTACGATCAAACGCATTTGGATAAGCTTCGGAAAGCTGCTGAAGTGCCGCCAGATTTGCTGCACGATTCTTCGACTTAGCTTTTGGAGTTACGACGTCATTCACCTTATTGGCCTCAATTCGATTGCCGCGCCGCTCCTCTTCAGCGCTGAGCATCCGTTCCAGTGTTTCAATTAGTTGATTGGTATCTTTACATAGCTGGGCGATATTACTAACCATTCCTGTCAGTCAGACCCTTTACGAATGTAATACTCAAATATATCGCCATTTACCTGCTGCTCTACCAAATCATGGCCGAGAAAGGAGCAGAATTTAGGTATATCGCGCTGCGTGGAGGGATCCGTAGCAATCACATGCACTATCTGACCATCTACCATGTCGCGCACTTTGTTGTGCAACAACATCACGGGCTCAGGACAATATAGCCCCTGAGCATCCATTTCATGGTCCACTTTAAAATCTGTCATCATGCCACTCTTAACTGCAGAGCCCCTATTGTCTCAAATTA
The DNA here is from genome assembly GCF_015209595.1 of Pontibacterium sinense. Classification (GTDB taxonomy): domain Bacteria; phylum Pseudomonadota; class Gammaproteobacteria; order Pseudomonadales; family Balneatricaceae; genus Pontibacterium; species Pontibacterium sinense. Next base: position 3,078 of record NZ_JADEYS010000033.1, read on the forward strand.
CCCAGATGAGGCAAAGGTTGTTTACCGGGAAAGTCGCTTTTTCTACGTTTCTGTCACATTATTAGTACGTTTTATATCAAGAATAACAGGATGCAGTATCGCTCAATGAGGAGGCTACTATGATCCGAGTAATTATCGAACGCCACATCGCCGATGATCTGGCCGAATATTATGAAAAAGCAGCACGCAACACACTGCAACAAGCCATGAATGCTCACGGCTTTATTTCAGGCGAAGCATTACATAATGCGAACGATATCAACCATCGCTATGTCATCGTTAACTATCGAACGATTCAGGACTGGCAACGCTGGTACGGATCAGCGGAACGTAAAGAGATGATGGAGGCGATCCACCCTATGCTCGATCGCGATGAGAAAATCACGATACTTGAGCACTAACGGCGCCAAAAGGGGCGCTTTGCATAAATGGCGCCCCTGCACACCAACTATCCCGCCTCTTTATAGTAAACGCAAAGAGCAGGTAACTTCTTCCCGGTCATGGTAGAGCTGCTTTGTGCGCAATTCATACGCTACGCCCGCTTCCGTCATTCGATCGGAAATAAGGTTTAAGCATCCAACCGTTTCCTGATAGCGCTGTTTCATCGGCAGTTTCAGGTTAAATATAGCTTCGCGACAATAGCCGTTAAGAAGCCAGTCAGATGCCAGCGCGGCAGTGCGAATCGGCTTTTCCACCACATCACACACCATCAGATCCACCGTTTTATCAGGCACAAATTGATACGCATCTTCCTCTGCGTGAATCACCTGCCCACTTTCCATCAGGTCATCGTTCATTGGCCCATTATCAACAGCCGTTACGAACATACTGCGATTAACAAGCTGCCACGTCCAACCACCAGGTGCGGCTCCCAGATCCACTGCAGAACCACCTAACGGAATTCTCTCATCCCATTTTGTTGACGGTATAAACCAATGCCAAGCCTCTTCAAGCTTCAGTGTCGAACGACTCGGCGCTTGCTTAGGAAACTTCAATCTTGGTATACCCATCAACCATGGGGCCGAGTTATTCACAGGCGCAATTCCTACATAAATCTCGCTGCCTGATAAGACAAACAGCTGAAGGCGGGTATTGCGCGCTTCCTTACGCTTTGACAGCTTTCCTTTCTTGCGCATGTGTTGCGCCAATGCCGAACCGAACTTCCGGCAAAAAGTACCAAGCTCTCGCCCTTCTGTCGTGTCGGGCTGCTCCACCCAAAGCTCAACACACTCTGGATAACCATCAAGCACTGAGCCTAATTGCCCGATACGATCGTTCGCATCCAGCACCTGCAGATCACCGCAAGCTGTCCACTGCCTGACAAAAATAAGTGAGCGAAAATCAACTTTATCCACAACCACACGTGCATCACCGTCTTGCTGACACGTAAATAGCACATAGCCATCGTGTGGCTTTAGCTGACAATATCCGTAGACACCAACCTCCGCCGCCCGATCAGTTATCTCTGCTGCCGCTTCCTTTTCAAATCCTGGGCGACACTGCAACACCAGACGACAAAACTCGCTCAACTAATTATCTCCTCAACTTTTTGCGCAATCTGCTCCAAATGCATTGTCTGACTATAACCTGACGCCTTGCGGGGCTTAAGATCATGATCTCCGTCTTCCAGCCAATGCAGATGAACTGATTCTGAAAGCGCGTAGTGTAACACCTCTTCTTGATTTCCCATCGCATCCCGAGTGCCCTGAAAAATATATACAGGCTTCTCGATATCCACGAGGTGCTCAGTACGCAAACTCTCGGGCTTGCGAGGCGGATGAAATGGATAGCCAAACGCAAAGCATGCCTTAGCATCTGTATCGTCTAACAACATCGATGCGACCCGCCCGCCCATCGATTTTCCCGCAATATAAACGGGTAATTTCGTGTTCTCAATCACGCTTTCGATTTGTTTTTTGTAATGGGCAAGCAATACAGGCATACGATCTGGAGGACGCTTTTTTCCGTCTTCACGCCTCTTTGTCATATAAGGAAACTCAAACCGGATAACCTGCAACCCCTTCGCGGCCAACAACTCATCCATCTGCAGCATAAACGGATGATCCATTCCCGCACCCGCGCCGTGCGCAAACAACACAACACCCTGACAAGAATTACCTTTATCAAACATGAGCTTAGTACCTTGGTAGCAGACGAAGATGAATCATACCTATTTCTTCGGCTTGATCTACATCAAGTAAAGAACCGAAAAGGCCTGTGACACACATTTAAAAAGCACGCCTAAAGTACTAAAAAGACCATTATATTCGCCCTATTTATATGGTTATTCCATAAAGGAATAATCATATACCCCTTAAATTACAACAAGTTACAGCCCTTACAAAATATTAAAAACTACTACCAGAGTGCTACAGCGCCTATTTCGCAGGTGCGACAATTCGTCCCGATTTTTGTTCCATTTACATTGAAAATCAGTGCCTATTTCCACATAATTGCGCCTGAACTCTAATTTCTTTAATTAGCTTGTTGATGAGAGCCTGAGCATGAGCACAGCAACTGAACACCCCACCTACAATTATAAAGTGGTGCGCCAGTTCGCCATCATGACAGTGGTTTGGGGTATCGTCGGTATGACCGTCGGTGTCCTGATCGCTGCCCAGTTGGTTTGGCCAGCACTAAACTTTGACATCCCATGGCTGACATACGGCCGTCTACGTCCATTACACACCAATGCTGTAATCTTTGCATTTGGTGGTTGCGCGTTGTTCGCAACTTCTTACTACGTGGTACAGCGTACCTGCCAGACCCGCCTATTTGGTGGTGGCTTGGCCGCGTTCACGTTCTGGGGCTGGCAGGCTGTAATCGTCGCTGCTGCAGTTACCCTGCCACTGGGTCTGACCTCTTCTAAAGAGTACGCAGAACTGGAATGGCCAATCGATCTGCTGATTGCGATCGTGTGGGTTTCCTACGCTATTGTCTTCCTCGGCACGGTTAAAATGCGTAAAACCTCCCACATCTACGTGGGTAACTGGTTCTACATGGCATTCATCATCACCGTTGCTGTCCTGCACATCGTAAACAGTGCAGCAATGCCTGTTTCCCTGTGGAAGTCTTACTCTGTATACCCGGGTACTGTCGATGCGATGGTTCAGTGGTGGTACGGACACAACGCGGTAGGCTTCTTCCTGACTGCAGGCTTCCTGGGCATGATGTACTACTTCGTACCGAAGCAGGCTGAGCGTCCGATCTTCTCTTACCGTCTGTCTATCGTTCACTTCTGGGCTCTGATCGCGACTTACATGTGGGCTGGTGGTCACCACCTGCATTACACCGCACTGCCAGACTGGACTCAGTCTGTAGCGATGGTTATGTCCCTGATCCTGCTGGCTCCATCTTGGGGTGGTATGATCAACGGTATGATGACTCTGTCCGGCGCATGGCACAAACTGCGTACTGACCCAGTTCTTCGCTTCCTGGTTGTATCTCTGTCCTTCTACGGTATGTCTACGTTTGAAGGCCCTATGATGTCCATCAAGACTGTAAACGCTCTGTCCCACTACACTGACTGGACTGTTGGTCACGTACACGCGGGTGCATTGGGTTGGGTTGCGATGATCTCTATCGGTGCTGTTTACCACATGCTGCCACGCCTGTTCGGTAAAGCTCAGATGTACTCTGTTGGCCTGATCAACACGCACTTCTGGCTGGCAACTATCGGTACTGTACTGTACATCTGCGCGATGTGGGTTAACGGTATTCTGCAGGGCCTGATGTGGCGTGCAGTAAACGAAGACGGCACTCTGACCTACAGCTTCGTAGAAGCTCTGGAAGCATCTCACCCTGGCTACTTCGTACGCTGGTTGGGCGGCATGTTCTTCCTGGCAGGCATGGTTCTGATGGCGTTCAACACCTGGCAGACTGTTCGTAAAAACAGCACTGCACCTGCAGCTGACGCTGCAGCACAGGCAGCTTAAGGTCATAGGAGCAGATAGACATGATCAAACACGAAACGATTGAAAAGAATATCGGCCTTATGATCCTACTGATCATCCTTGTGATCAGTGGTGGTGGTCTGGCTGAAATCGTACCTCTTTTCTTCCAGTCCTCTACAACTAAGCCAATCGACGGCTTGCGCACCTACTCTGCGCTGGAGTTCGAAGGCCGCGACATCTACATCCGTGAAGGTTGTAACGTATGTCACTCTCAGATGATCCGTCCATTCCGTGCGGAAACTGAGCGTTACGGTCACTTCTCCACTGCCAATGAGCACGTTTGGGAACACCCATTCCTGTGGGGTTCTAAGCGTACTGGTCCTGACCTGGCTCGTGTAGGCTCTCGTTACTCTGATGACTGGCATCGTGCTCACTTGTACAACCCTCGTGACGTTGTACCTGAGTCCAAAATGCCTTCTTACCCATGGCTGTTTGAAAACAAGCTGACTGGCTCAGATACAGCCAAGAAGCTTGAAGTTCAGCGCATGCTGGGCGTTCCTTTCTCCGACGAAGCAATCGCCGGTGCACAGGAAGCTGTACAGGGTAAATATGAAATTGATGCGCTGGTAGCATACCTTCAGTCTCTGGGTAAACTGCACAACAACTACGACAAAGTGCGGTAGGCAACCTGTGAGTTACGATGTTTATGGTCCTTACATTGTGGTGGTAATGCTCATCACTTTCCTGGCCTTGTTCGCATGGGTACTACACCCAAAGAACAAGGCAGGGTTTGATGATGCAGCAAACCTGCCCTTCGAAGATGACGACGAAGACAACAATGCGAAGGCCGATAACGGGAGAATCGAAAAATGAGTGCTTTTTGGAGCGCGTGGGTAACTGTTATTACCCTGGCAGTCATTCTTGGCTGTACTTGGTTGCTGCTGGCGACTCGCAAGAGCGAGACGCACAAGGAAGCAACTGATCAGACACTGGGTCACGAATTTGACGGCATTGCAGAGTACGATAACCCTCTGCCACGCTGGTGGTTCCAGATGTTCATGGCGACTGTGATCTTCGGTCTGGCTTACTTGGCTCTGTACCCAGGTCTGGGTAGCTTCCAAGGTCTGCTGGGCTGGTCCTCTACCGGTCAGTGGGAAGAGGAAATGGCGCACGCAGAAGAACAGTACAAGCCTGTATTTGCTAAATACGCGGCAATGTCTGTTGAAGAACTGCAGCAGCCAGGTAACGAAGCTGGCCTGAAAATGGGTCAGCGCATGTTTGCCAACAACTGCTCTCTGTGTCACGGATCTACCGGTTCTGGCGCATACGGCTTCCCTGACCTGACCGATAACGATTGGCTGTATGGTGGCGACGCTGCGACTATTAAAGCCACTATCGCTAACGGTCGTAACGGCGGCATGCCTCCTTGGGGCGCTGTACTGGGTGAAGAAGGCGTACGTGACGTTTCCAGCTACGTGCTGAGCCTGAGTGGCCAGGAAGTTGATGCTGACTCCGCTGCAAACGGTAAAGCTCAGTTCCAGGCGCTGTGTACAGCTTGTCACGGTGCTGATGCTACCGGCATGCTGGCACTGGGTGCACCTAACCTGACTGATAATGTTTGGCTGTACGGCGGTTCTTTCGAGAAAGTTGCCCACTCCATTCGTAACGGTCGTAACGGTGTAATGCCTGCGCACAACACTCTGCTGAACGAAGACAAGATCCACCTGATCACTGGTTACGTTTACAGCTTGTCCAACAAATAAACGCTTGGACTGACAAAAAAAGGCGATATGATCTAAATCATATCGCCTTTTTTATTGGACGGTTTATAATATTCGAAAATGCTAATGAACCAGTCAAGATCAGGCTCAAAGGCATGTGAGGTTATTTTTTATAGCGGTGAGCACCCCAATGAATCAGATACCAGTTCAAGATGTCACACCTAAGAAATCTGGTAATGGCAATAAGAACAAAGAGGACTTTGATCTTTACGCCAAACGCGAACATATCCACGTAAAATTCTACAAGGGTCTGTTCAAGAATTTCCGCACCATCACCAGCGCGATGATGCTGGTTGCGTTCTATGCTTTCTCTTGGATTCAATGGGATGGTCGTCAGGCCGTTCTGTTTGACCTGCCAAGTCGTCAGTTTCATGTTTTTGGCATGACATTCTGGCCCCAGGATTTTATGTTGCTATCCTGGCTACTCATTATATTAGCCTTCACGCTGTTCTTTGTGACCGCGTTTGCAGGTCGACTATGGTGCGGTTACGCTTGCCCACAATTTGTATGGACATGGTTTTTTATCTGGGCAGAACGGGTTACCGAAGGTGATCGAAACGCACGCATTAAGCTCGATAAATCACCATGGAGCAAAAACAAACTAATCAAAAAGACTGCCAAGCATATTCTCTGGTTAACGATTGCCATTACATCAGCGATTGCATTTGTGGGCTATTTCACCCCTATCCGTGAACTGGTTCCTGCCGTGCTCAGCTGGGACTTGGGACCGTGGGAAACTTGGTGGCTGGGCTTCCTTGCAGTAGCAACCTATGGCAATGCAGGCTGGCTGCGCGAGCAGGTATGTATCTACATGTGCCCTTATGCACGCTTCCAAAGCGTCATGTTCGATCAGGACACGCTTATCATCTCCTATGATGAGAAACGCGGTGAAAGTCGTGGCAAGCGCAAAAAGAACGCCAACTATAAAGAGCAAGGTCTTGGCGACTGCATCGACTGTAATGCCTGCGTACATGTCTGTCCTGTCGGAATCGATATTCGTGACGGTCTTCAATATGAATGCGTAGCATGCGGTGCCTGTGTTGATGTCTGTGACTCAATGATGGACCGAATGGGATACGAACGTGGCTTGGTACGCTACACCACAGAGCATGCGCTCGATGGCAATGTCACAAAACTGTTCCGCCCCCGCCTGATTGGCTACTTTGCCGCACTGATGCTCATGTGTCTGGCGTTCGGCTATACACTGATGAGCCGCATCCCTCTGGAAGTAGACATCTTGCGTGACCGCGGCCAGCTATACATTGAAAACTCCCAAGGCAAGATTGAAAACGTATACACCCTCAAAATTGCCAACAAGGAACAGGTTGATCACCAATACCGAATCACCATCATGGGCCTGGACGGACTAGAGATGATCGGTGCAAGTCTTGTAAACATTCAGTCAGGTGAACTACTTGACCATCCTGTTCGCCTGCAGATCGAACCGAAGTACCTTAGCAAGCCGAACTATGACATTAAGTTCAAAGTGGAAGCGATCGATGACGATACTATCGTAATCGAAGAAGAAAACCGCTTCATTGGCCCGGCCCCGCGACGTTAAGTCGCACCTATAAGCTCGCGCCAATAACCACTAAATAGTGGTAGAATAGCCGCGTCGCACACTGCGATGCGGCTATTTTTTTGAGTATATTGATACCGACCAAATAACCCGGCATTAGCAGTAAGTATATAAAGCACAGGGCTCCCTTTCAGGTACATTCCTGTATACACTTCGGCCATCCCGACTTCAGTCATTCAGATTTACAAGAGATATCGATGAGTAAAGAAAATCCAGCAATCGCCCCTTGGTATAAACAGCCTTGGCTGTGGTTTATTCTGGCACCACTGATCGCCGTATTTATTTACGGATTTGCGTTCTTATATATCTCTATCGTCACCCACGATGGCATTGTTAAAGATGACTACTACAAGCAGGCCCGCGGTTATCACGTTGATGATACACGTCAGCAATACACACGCGAACTGGGCCTGGAAGGCGACCTTATATTTGACCTGCTGACCGGTGATGTTGTCGTGCAACTCAAAGGCGAGCTATCTCCACTGCCAGAATTTCTGTCACTTGGGATCATTCACCCTACGCACAAAAACTATGATCAAACCCTGACTCTCCGCCATCAGCCTGGCACCCCAAACTACATTGGTAGCCTACAAGGTAAAATTTTGGGCAAACGCTACATGACACTCACACCTGCTGATGAAACATGGCGCTTACGCGCAGAAATTGCTGTTGGCGCAGAACAAGCTAAGAATCCGGATGCTCCGGTTAAAGCAACACTGACAGCGTCAGAATAATTGATGAACAGCTCCCTCGCGCCTTCTCAGGCAACGACCGAAGGCTGCTTTCATTGCGGGCAAGATATCCCTGCGGGAAGCAGCTTTGTCACTGTAATTGATGAAAAGCCACGATCAATGTGTTGCCCCGGCTGTCAGGCCGTTGCCCAAACCATTGTAGAAAGCGGACTGGACAACTTTTACAAACATCGTGAAACCGCCTCTTACACACCGGATTTGTCACTAAAATCTGTATCAGATGCTCAACTGAGCGAACTGGCGCTTTATGATCAAGAATCGGTGCAACGCGACTTCGTCGTGACGAAGGAAGATGGCATCAAAGAAGCCACTTTGGTCATCGAGGGAATTACCTGTGCAGCTTGTATATGGCTGCTCGAACATCACCTGAAAAAACAATCGGGCGTGGAAAAAGTGAGCGTCAACCTCACTAACCACCGTGCTCGTATTAGCTGGGATTCAAAGTCACAGGTACTCAGCTTATTGCTCGCTGAGATATATCGGATTGGCTACCAGGCTCACCCTTACCACCCGGATAAGGAAGAGCAGCTTCTGGAACAGGAAAGAAAACGCGCCACACGCCGCTTAGGGGTTGCAGGTATCGGCATGATGCAAGTCATGATGATCGCTGTCGCACTTTATGGTGGTGCTATTCAAGGTATCGAAGGTAAGCACGTCACCTTCATGCGCTGGGCCAGCATGGTGATTGCGACCCCCGTCATTTTGTATGCCGCACGCCCTTTCTTCGTCGCGGCCTTAAGGGATCTCCGTACACGCCATTTAAGTATGGATGTACCGGTCTCTATTGCTATCGGTGGCGCCTACCTGGCAAGTATCTGGGCTACGGTCACCGATAGTGGAGAGGTGTACTTTGACTCTGTCACTATGTTCACTTTCTTCCTGCTTATTGGCCGTTACCTGGAAATGCAGGCACGTCACCGTACGGGCCGTGCAGGCAATGCCATGCTCAACCTATTGCCCGCGAGCGCTATCAAAATCGTTGATGGCGAGGAGACCATGGTTCCGGCAAAGGAGCTAAGCATTGGCGATCAGGTTCTCATTAAACCCGGACATACCGTACCTGCTGACGGAAAAATCGTCGCAGGCAGCAGTTCGATCGATGAATCTGCGCTGACCGGTGAATACCTCCCTATTCGAAAAGAGCTCGGTGAAAACGTCATCGGCGGCACGATTAACGTTGAAAACCCGATCACACTAGAAGTGACACAGGTCGGTGCAGAAACACAGCTTTCATCCATTGTCCGCCTACTGGAACGGGCTCAGGAAGATAAGCCCAAGGTCGCTCAACTAGCTGACCGCTTTGCCAGTTATTTTGTCTCCGCCGTGCTTTTGACCGCGGCAACAGTAGGATTTAGCTGGTGGCTAATCTCTCCGGAAGACGCCTTCTGGATCACGCTTTCCGTTCTTGTTGTGACCTGCCCATGCGCACTATCGCTGGCAACGCCAACTGCACTGACAGCCGCGACCGGTACCCTGCGACAAAACGGCATACTCATCACCCGAGGTCATGTACTAGAGAGCCTCGCGCGTGCTACTCATATTGTTTTTGATAAAACCGGGACACTGACAGAAGGGAACCTGACCCTTCAGGAAACACGCTCACTCGCAGAACATAAGACTGATGAGCACCTTCAGATCGCGGCCGCACTGGAGAAGCATTCTGAGCACCCGATTGCCCAGGCATTCCATACAGTCGTAAGCGACTACAAGGTGGAGAACCTTCAAGCAACCTTAGGTCAGGGGCTTGAAGGACTGATCGACGGTATCAAGTACCGCATCGGTAAGCCTGAGTATTCCCATGGGGTCTGCGACAACGGCTCCTTTCTACCGGAACTTCCGGCACAGAGCGGCCAGTGGCTTCTGCTATGCAGTGAAGCAGGTCCACAGGCATGGTTCCGCCTTAATGATCAGATCCGTCCCGAAGCCGCAGACACAATTAAGCATCTACAGTCACTTGGTATTCGATGTGAAATGCTGACCGGAGATAGCTCCAGTGCTGTGGGCGAGGTTGCAGCGATACTGAACATTGATCATGTCGTTTCAGGTGTATCACCTGAACAGAAGCTCGCTCATATCCAACAACTGCAGCAAAACGGTGCGCAGGTCATCATGGTCGGCGATGGTATTAACGATATCCCAGTACTCGCTGGCGCCCAGACCTCTATTGCCATGGGCTCTGCTACCGATCTGGCAAAAACCAATGCCGACGGCGTGCTGATATCAGCGGACCTGTTGCGCTTAGTTGACGCCATCAAACTATCCCGGAAAACACGTTCCGTCATACGTCAGAATCTTGGATGGGCCGCGGGGTATAACTTCTTAGCGCTACCACTGGCGGCACTGGGCTTTGTCGCTCCGTATATGGCAGCGTTAGGCATGTCATTAAGTTCACTGGTCGTCGTTGGCAACGCTTTGCGCCTGTCTAAACTCAGCAAGACCAATCGTGTAAAATAGCCTCATAAAGTCGAGTAAACAGGCCCGCTATGGACATTATTTTTCTGCTCATCCCTATCGCTATCATTCTTGTGAGCTTTGCAATCTGGGCTTTCTTTTACAGCGTGAATAGCGGTCAGTTTGAAGATCTCGAATCCCCTGCTCACAGCATTCTGTTTGAAGATGACGACCACCTTATCCCGGATGATCTGAAGGATAAGGCGAAAGACAAAAACAGCGACGAGCACAAACCTGAATGAACGAGCCTCTCGCGCTCTCCACCGCATTTATTTTGGGTTTGCTGGGTGGTACTCACTGCCTGGGCATGTGCGGGGGCATTGCAGCAACTGTCTCGATGAGTGCCCCTCAGGGCTGGCGCGGCTCCCTGTTGCTTGGCGGCTATAATATTGGACGTATCGCTAGCTATACCGCAGCGGGCGCACTGATTGGCAGTTTAAGCTGGCTCATGCGTGATCCACAGATCGTCATAGTCCTACGAACTTTCGCCGGTTTGATGCTGATAGCCATGGGGCTTTATGTTGCACAGTGGTGGCAAGGTCTAACCTATATAGAGAAGGCTGGCGGCACACTCTGGAAACAGGTCCAGCCATTGGCAAGCAAGCTGCTACCGGTTAAAAGCCTGTCCCAAGCAGTGGCCCTCGGCCTGGTATGGGGCTGGCTCCCCTGTGGATTAGTTTACAGTACTTTGATCTGGTCATCGGCTGCTGCGGACTGGACGCTGAGCGCTCAATTGATGCTGATGTTCGGTTTAGGCACCTTGCCAACCATGCTGCTCACGGGTTTATTGGCCCAACGCGTTAAGCTTATATTTCAGCAACGCCTGACCCGCAGCCTGTTTGGCATCATCATTATGGTATTTGGCGTCTATACGCTCCCCTGGCAAGGCCTGCTCGCCCATTGATCTAGATCAAGGTAGCAGTGGATCACCCCCCCTAGAATTGCCGGGTTTTGACATATTTAAGAGGTAGTAATTTTGGCTAGCAACAACCTGATCAAATGGGATCTGGATCTGATTAAGCGATACGATCTGTCCGGTCCACGCTATACCTCTTATCCAACTGCACTGCAGTTTGACCCGGACCAGTCCGCTCAGGATCTGGTGGCGACCGGCATGAAAACCACCGACAGCAATGCACCGTTGTCGTTGTATTTCCATATCCCTTTCTGTGCACACGTGTGTTACTACTGCGCTTGTAACAAAGTGATTACTCGCAATCGTAAGAAAGCTCAGCCATATCTGGACACTGTGTATAAAGAGATGGCTCAGGTATCTGAGTGGTACAGCAACGATCGCATCGTAAATCAGCTGCACTGGGGCGGTGGTACACCAACATTCATCAGCGACGACCAGATGTCCGAGCTAATGAGCCACACCCGCAAACATTTCAACCTGCGCGACGATGACAAGGGCGATTACTCCATCGAGATCGACCCTCGTGAAGCGAACCCAGATACGATTAAAGTCCTGCGTGACATCGGCTTCAATCGCATCAGCTTAGGTGTACAGGATGTACACGAAGAAGTGCAGAAGGCCGTCAACCGCGTACAGCCGACGGAACAAACACAGTCGGTGCTCGATACAGCCCGTAGTCACGGCTTTAAGTCTATTAATATGGACCTGATCTACGGCCTGCCTCATCAGACCGAAGACAGCTTCAAAGAAACACTGGATACCGTCATCGACATGGATCCAGACCGTTTGTCCATCTTTAACTATGCCCATATGCCGGATCGCTTCCGTTCTCAGAAGCATATTGATGCGGCGACACTGCCAAGCCCAGAAACCAAACTGGCTATTCTGGAAAATACTATTAACCGATTGCTCGACGCAGGCTACGCTTACATTGGTATGGATCACTTTGCCAAGCCGGACGATGAGCTTGCACTGGCACAGCAGAACGGTCAGCTGCACCGTAACTTCCAGGGATATACAACCCATGCTGACTGTGACCTGGTCGCAATGGGTGTCTCTTCGATCAGTCAGATTGGCCGTGTGTACTACCAGAACGAGCATGATATCGCTGGATACAGCAAAGCCGTAGAAGCCAACAACTTTGCGGTGAAGCGCGGCGTTGTCATGAACGATGACGACATCGTGCGTAGCGAAGTGATCAAACAGCTGATCTGCCACTTCTCTCTCGATACAACAATGATAGAAAAACGCTTTGCGATTAACTTTGCCGATTACTTTGCGGCAGAGCAGACAGAACTCGCATCCTTCGCACAAGATGGCCTTATTCAGGTCAATAACGGTGTGATCACCGTGACACCTGCAGGGCGCTTGCTGATTCGTCGGATCTGTATGGCATTTGATGCTTATATCCCCAAACAGCAAAAAACCAACGGCTTTTCCCGGATTATCTAAAGGGATAATCAAGGGCAGAGCTTCACCGCTCTGCCCAAATGATGGATAATGACGCCGAGTAGCCTCTCAATAGTAACTAATTTAGCAGGGCCTGATTATGGGTGAAATAAAGGTGACAGAAGGGAAACTGCGCAGCCTCCAACAGGTTCATTGCCAGACCTGCAGTCTGAGTTCTCTATGCCTGCCGGTGTCTCTGGACATGACCGAAATGGAACGTCTCGATAACATTATCGAGAAAAGCCGCCCCCTGAAAAAGGGAGAGCACCTGTTCCATCAGGGTGAGCCCTTCACATCCGTCTATGCACTTCGTGCCGGGACCATTAAAGCCTACACCATAACCAATGAAGGCGAAGAGCAGATTACAGGCTTCTTCTTCCCGGGTGAGTTGGTGGGTTTAGGTGGTTTCGACGAAAATCGTTACCCTGTTTCCGCGAAGATTCTGGAAACAACAACAGTATGTGAAATACCGTTTGAACGTCTGGATGATCTATCCGGGCAGATGCCAGAACTGCGTCGTCAAATTCTACGCACAATGAGCAAAGAGATTCGCGACGAACAGCAGATGATGTTACTGCTGTCGAAGAAAAACGCTGAACAGCGCGTTGCCACCTTCCTTGTGAAACTATCCCTGCGCTTTAAAGCGCGTGGTTACTCCGCAAGCGCGTTCCGTCTGTCCATGTCTCGTAACGAGATTGGCAACTATCTCGGTCTCGCGGTAGAAACGGTCAGCCGTATCTTTACCCGCTTCCAGAAGAGTGAACTGATTCGTGTCGACGGCAAAGAAGTAGAGTTGCTCGATCTGGATGAGCTGTACTCCCTTTCTGGCGAATGCCCTTCTCCGGCTGAGTCAGGCAATTGCAGCGAAGAACCTGACGCTGCATCCTAAACCTCACAGGCAAAAAAAAGCGTCCTTTGCCAATAACAAAGGACGCCAGCCAGTTGCACAATGAAGTAGCCATCTCAGTGTGTAACCCAACAACTTCATTAAACCTGTGATCTATTTTCAAAACATTGAGCCATATCAAGCTGTATCCATTCCAGGAGTAAACGATGTCTTACGATGAATGTTATATAAAGTCAGTCATGCGCACGATTCCAGACTGGCCAGAACCCGGCATCCAGTTTCGCGACATCACCCCTCTGTTCAAAGATCCAAAAGCACTGCGCATGATTGCGGATTCTTTTATTCAGCGATATATCGACAGCGAGATCACCCACATTGCATCGATTGATGCGCGTGGTTTTCTGATCGCGTCGATTGTAGCTTATCAGCTGAATATTCCGCTGGTGCTGGTGCGCAAGAAAGGCAAACTGCCCGGCGAGACCGTATATGAAGAGTACAAACTTGAATACGGCACAGCCTCTGTTGAAATGCAGATTGATGCAGTAACAGACGGCGATAAAGTTCTGGTATTCGATGATCTGATCGCAACCGGCGGCACCGTCCTGGCCGCTTGCAGCCTGATCAAACAGCTGGGTGGCGAAGTGATCGAAGCCGCAGCATTGATTGATCTGCCTGATTTGCAGGGCTCAGCGCGCATTCAAGATGCGGGCGTACCCGTGCACGCATTGATGGCGTACGAAGGCCTCTAAGCCAGCTAAGAATCCCCTCCGGGTTACGCCTGTAGCCCGGATCTCCCAGCTATCCCTATCCTATCCTTACCTACACCCATCGCATCACTTGATATTACCGCTACTCTGCTGCATAGTTCTTTTTATTATATAAATATAACTACAAGAACACAGGTATGCACAGTATGAGCCGTCGCACCCTCTCCAGCGTTTTACTCGCCACCCTTCTGTCTTCCCCGTATGTCCTGGCAGAAGAAGTGCAGCTACAACACAACGGCTTAACTCTGAATGCGAACCTGCAAATCGCTGATGATAGCTCGCTGGAAGATGGCGCTGTATTGATCACTCATGGCACGTTAGCTCATAACGGCATGGACATCATTACCACGCTGCAAGAGCTGCTGATGGACGAAGGATATAACAGTCTGGCGATCAACCTGAGTCTGGGACAATCTGATCGCCACGGCATGTATGACTGCACCACGCCCCATGTTCACAAACACTCCGACGCTATCCCTGAAATCGGACAATGGGTGCAATGGCTTAAAAGCAAAGGCAGTGACAAAATCATGCTGATGGCCCACTCGCGTGGTGGTAACCAGACGGCGATGTTTGCAGACCAGAACAAAGATGATGCCATCAAAGGTCAGGTGCTGATCGCCCCACAGACGTGGAACCAGAGCGAAGCCGCCGCAGGCTACGAAAAGCGTTACGAACAAGCGCTTCAACCGCTCCTGAAACAAGCGGATACGTTATCCCAAAAGGGTGGCGAACAGTGGCTGGAAAAAACGGGTTTTGTGTATTGCGCAGACAGTAAAGTTACACCAGACGCCTTCCTGAGTTACTACACGCCAGACGAGAGGCAGGATACGCCGACCCTTCTTAAGTCATCTTCCCTTCCGACGTTAGTGTTCTATGGCACTGAAGATAAAGTCGTGCCTGATTTAAGTGAAAAGATGACGCAGGTAACCAACGATAATGTCACCACAGTCGGCATCGAAGGCTCAGATCACTACTTCCTCGATCTCTACGCAGACGAAGTAATTGAGCGTACACTAGAGTTCTTTGAAACGCTGTAAGGTAAATACGACGTGATTCAACGTTCTATTCTCGCTGTTCTGTTCTGTGTACTGATCTCCGCAGGGCCATCCACAGCCGTAGCCAACGATGTTGAGCCCGCTTTTGATCTTCAGCGTTTGTATAGCGATGCTGAAGATCAACGTGTATTGCTGCTACTGGTCTCCCAACCCGGTTGCCACTACTGCGAACAGATTCGCGAAGACATACTACAACCTATGCTAGCCAGCGGTCTGTACGACAAAACCACGTTAATTCGCGAAATAAAGATTTACGCAGGTAAAAGCCTGCGTGACTTTAACGGGCAAGAAGTGAATGCAACGGGCTTTGCAAAACGCTATAACGCCTGGGCAACGCCTACGCTACTCTTCCTGAACAGGAACGGAGAGGAGATCGCAGAGAAGATGGTTGGTATCAATACCCCCGAGTTTTATGGCTATTATGTCGACAAGTCGCTTGAAACAGCACAGGCCTCGCTTTCCCAGTAAGCCCCTATAACCCTCCTTCTCCATCTTCTTATCGTATCCACCCGAGTAAACAGGATTTCTCACACTATTACGGCTAGAATACCGCCTCGATTCAGAGGAGCCGTTTTCATGTGGTTTAAGAACATCATCGTTTATCGCATCACAGGTGAATTCAATTACGACGAAGCCCAGCTTGAAGAGAAACTTCAAGATCAGGCTTTCACCCCCTGTGGCAGTCAGGACCTAAGCCGTTACGGATGGGTATCTCCAAGCAACGGCTTGCAGGATACACTGCTGCATAGCGTTCACGGCTTCCACATGATCGCCGCTCAGAAGGAAGAAAAGATCCTGCCACCCGCCGTTGTAAAACAGCAGGTTGAAGAAAAAGTGTCCGTGATAGAAAAAGAACAGGCACGTAAAGTCTATCGCAAGGAACGTGATCAGCTGAAAGACGAAGTGGTGATGGATCTGCTGCCACGTGCATTTAGCCGCTTCCAACAGACGTGTGCGTTGATCGCACCACAACAGGGTTGGGTGATTGTTGATGCCTCCAGCCACAAACGTGCCGAAGAACTGCTGAGCTACCTGCGTGGCACATTAGGCACGCTGCCGGTTGCCCTGCCCGACGTCAAACACTCACCATCCGCTATCATGAGTCACTGGCTGGAAGGTCAGGAAGCACGCCCTCAGGGTCTTGAGATCCTTGATGAAGCAGAGCTGCGCGACAATCTGGTGGAAGGCGGTGTTATCCGCATCAAAGGTCAGGAACTGCTGGACGACGAGTTTGTTGCTCACCTGGAAGCAGGTAAACGTGTGGTTAAGCTTTCCGTGGAATGGGAAGAACAGCTACGGTTTATGATTCAGGAAGATCTGGCCATCAAACGCATTAAGCTGACCGACCAGATGAAAGAGAAGATGGATCAGGAATCCCCTGAAGACCAGCTGGCACAGTTTGATACAGACATGGCTCAGATGGGGATCGAATTTACTCGCCTGTTCCCAATGCTGATCGAAGGGTTTGGCGGACTCGCCGAAACACCTTAATGTAGCCTTGGCATTAAGAACTGCCTCAGAGCACCGTAACGCGGTGATTTGAGGCAGATACTCCACTCTAGCAGTACTCCCCGCCTCACTCGTTATGCTTAAATTCCACCCGCTCCGAATCCCCCCTTACCCTGCACTCCGCTCAACGGTCTGATTTCTACGGATTACTGATATCAAGATCGGCAGATCTATTGCACAGAAACCTGAAATCGGTAACCTGCGAGCTAAACCAGAAAAGGAAAGAACGGAGCCACCTGCAGACAGAACAGGGGGTTGGTGACTCCGTTGGAAGGGAAATCGTGTAAACGGTTGAAGCGTTAAATCTTAGAAGCTACCGCTGATACGCATCCAGACATTCCGGCCCGGCTCAGCAACCTGCACAGGATCGGTATCCAGCAGGTAGTCACGGCTTTCGTGCAGGGTATAGAACTTGTCGAACAGGTTATCCACACCCATAGCCACAGTCATGCCCATGGGTAGTGAGTATTCACCGTGCAGATTGATCAGCCCGTATCCCGGTGTTTGACGCACATCCTGTCCACCACAGGAACTGGAGCTCAAGCACACATCATTCTGTGCATCGACCAGTTTCCACTCAACACCCGCTTTCCAGTTTTCCTGCACGTAATCCAGTGTATTGGTCAGTTCTAGCGGCGAGATACGAGACAGATCGGTGCCATCGTCTTCGTTGTTGCCCTGCAACCATGCCAGCGAGCTACCCAGAATCAGATTACTGTTCACACGGTAGCGGACCTCAAACTCAACACCGTACAGCTCAGCATCGATGTTACGGTAGATATCATCTCCGCCCACGCGCTGACGCAGGATGTAATCATCCACCTGGTTATACCAACCGGTCAGCATCCAGTTCAGATCATCCATATCGCTCGCCAGAGCCACTTCAATCTGATGATGTTTTTCAGGATCAAGCTGTGGATTACCCACCCACTTGGAACCCATACCCATCATGTTCGCTTTAGCGATATAACGCTCAGTCGCATCGGCGGTACGTACGCTACGGGACAAGGTAGTTTCGATGCTGTACTGCTGATCGATACGGTGTGTCCAGCTAATCAAACCACCGATATTATCTTCGGTGCTGTCCGTATCAGTAGATCCGTACTTGGCGTTGTAAAGATTGGTCGGTCTATTCACACCCATCATGCCGAAAGCTTCATTAGCACGGCTGGCGCTGGCTTCTACACGGTCGTAACGCAGACCGGCTTTCAGCACATCATCTTCACTCAGTGCTTTTTCGCCCTCAACAAACAAACCGGTCTGATCGATAGAGACGCCCGGCCACTGACTGAAGACCGCAGAACCGTTAGAGACCATATTGGCCTGCGCATTACGGTCGTTATTCTGCATATCCACACCAAAGGTCCAGTCGATATCCGCCGCATCTGCGTCAAACACCACACGCAAACCTTCTGTATCGGATGAGGAAGGTGACGTCATCATCGCGTTTTCCATCAGATGGATGACATCAGACTGGTACAGATCGATCTTCATCTGCTGAACAGCACCGGATTGGAACTGATGCTCCAGTTTCAGGCGTGTACTCTCAGAGTCCGCAAACGGGCTGTTCATCAATGCACCCGGAAACTCCACATCCTCCTCGGCAGACTTTTCAAAGCTCGCCTGTAAGGTGGTGTAGTCACCCAAACGGATGCCGGCCAGAATCGCATTGGACTCACTTTCGTACTCTGCATCAACGCTGTTGCCCCGACCGTCATCGTAATCTTCAGCCTGAGACTTGTGGGCGATAAAACGCACATAACCGTCATCACCACCTACAGCAGCATCAGCCCCCATCTCCCACTTATCGCCATTACCTTCGTAACTGCCGGACAGATCAACGCTGTAACCTTTGTCATCAATCATCGGCCAGTCGCGTTCAAACAACACCGTACCGCCGGAACCACCGCCGCCGTATACCACGGTGCGGTTACCCTTGATAACTGTGACACGGTCGTAGCTATCAACAGAGGTATACGCCGTTGGCGGGTCCATACGGTTCGGGCAACCGCCGTGGATATAACCCCCATCCAGAAGAATGTTCAGCTGGGTTTCTTTCTGTCCACGGATCACCGGATCAATCGCACGACCACCCATGCGAATACCCGATACACCGGTCAGACTTTTCAGCAGCTCACCACCGTCCGATACAGGCGATGCCTGCACCCCGGTCGTCGACTCACGCACCGTCGTCTCCAGTTGTGGCAAACCGCGATTAATCTCAATCGTCAGATTGCCATCAGACTCGGTAGCTTGCGCCATCGCAGATACGGCCAGAGTTATCGCCGCAGTGAGTGCTTGTTTTTTCACAGTGAACCTCTTTCATTAGAACTTTCTAAACTTATGTTTTGAAGTCTAATCGATAGGTTCCATTTTCAGGATGTGACACGGGGTCGCGCGGCAGACTGTCGCGCGACATGTTGCCGCACATGTGTCAGATGATTGACGTGGCTAAGTGAGTGAAATCCCTCATTTTACCCAAAGTTTCCGAAAGTAAACTTTTGGTTAACACTGATCACATTTGACTCGTAAACAGGTATCATAGCGACCAATTTTTACCCATTTCTGAATACGTATTAACCACAAGGTTGCATCTGGTCACTGCACCGTCCGGATGCCACCTCACAACCGTTTTATTCGGGGACTAAAAATGCAGGCAGCCAACCAACCCAATGGGCAGCCGACGCTATCCGACCTGGAACAAAAGGACGCATTCGTCGCACGCCATATTGGCCCATCCACCGCTGAACAAAACGCCATGCTTCAGGCACTGGACGTTGACTCACTCGACGCTCTGATCGAGCAGACCGTACCGGAATCCATCCGTGTACCGGCACCGATCAACCTGCCGAGTAGCCGCACCGAAGAGGAAGTACTCGCTTACCTGAAAGCCGTTGCGGGCAAGAACCAGATCAACCGTTCCATGATTGGTATGGGTTACACCGACACCATCACCCCTAATGTGATTCTGCGTAACGTGTTGGAAAATCCGGGCTGGTACACCGCGTACACGCCCTATCAGCCAGAAGTGTCTCAAGGTCGTCTGGAAGCCCTGCTGAACTACCAGCAGATGGTACTGGATCTGACCGGTCTGGATCTGGCCAACGCCTCCCTGCTGGATGAAGCCACCGCGGCATCAGAAGCGATGACGTTGTGTAAACGTATGGCGAAAGCGAAAAAAGCCAACGCGTTTCTGATCGACTCCAACGTACATCCTCAGAGCATCAGCGTCATCGAAACCCGTGCCGAGCCACTGGGTTACGAAGTGATTGTGGGCGATCTGAACGAACTGGTCGATCAGCACGAATTCTTCGGTGTACTGGCGCAATATCCGGGCACCACCGGCGAGATCAACGATTACGCCGAACTGATCGACAAGGTTCATGCCAAGAAAGCCCTGTTCTGTGCAGCCGCCGACATTATGAGTCTGGTTCTGCTGAAATCACCGGGTGAGCTGGGTGCCGATGTGGTCTTCGGTTCTGCACAGCGTTTTGGCGTACCGATGGGCTTTGGTGGTCCACACGCAGCCTTCTTTGCCACCCGCGATGCGTACAAGCGTTCCGTACCAGGTCGTATCATCGGTGTTTCCATTGATGCACGTGGCAAGCAAGCCCTGCGTATGGCAATGCAGACCCGCGAGCAGCATATTCGTCGTGAGAAAGCGACGTCCAACATCTGTACTGCACAGGTGCTGCTGGCCAACATGGCCGCGTTCTACGCCATCTACCACGGCCCTGAAGGTCTGAAAACCATCGCTGGTCGTATCCACCGTCTGGCTGACATTCTGGCAACAGGTCTACAGAGCAAAGGCACTGAGCTGGCGAATGATACATGGTTCGACACCCTGACCCTGAATCTGGGCGACAAGCGTGATGCGGTATACGATGCGGCACTGGCAGCGGGTATCAACCTACGCAAGAACGGTAACGATCAGCTGGGTATCACCTTTGATGAGCGTTCCGACCGTGAAGCCGTTGAAGCCCTGTGGACTGCTATTCTGGGTGAAAACCACGGACTGGATCTGGATGCGATCGATGCAGAACTGTCTGCAAACGGCAGCAGCTCTATTCCGGCAGCGATGCAGCGTGAATCCGCGATCCTGACCCACCCGGTTTTCAACAGCTACCACAGCGAAACAGAGATGCTGCGTTACCTGAAGAAACTGGAGAACAAAGATATCTCCCTGACCCACAGCATGATTGCGCTGGGTTCCTGCACCATGAAGCTGAATGCCACCGCAGAGATGATTCCGGTGACCTGGCCTGAATTCGCCAACCTGCACCCGTTCGCACCAATGGATCAGGCTCAGGGTTACAAGCAGATGATCGACGAGCTGGAAGAGATGCTCTGCGCGATCACCGGCTTCGACGCGATCTGCATGCAGCCAAACTCCGGTGCTCAGGGTGAGTACGCCGGTTTGCTGGCGATCCGCAACTTCCATCAGGCTAACGGTGACGCTCACCGTAACATCTGTCTGATCCCAACCTCTGCTCACGGCACCAACCCGGCGTCTGCGGCACTGGCGGATATGAAAGTTGTACTGGTTAAATGTGATGACAAAGGCAACGTAGATATCGACGATATGCGCGCCAAAGCCGAGGAGCACAAAGACGACCTCAGCTGCCTGATGATCACCTACCCGTCCACCCACGGCGTATACGAAGAAGGGATCAAAGAGATCTGCCAGATCGTGCACGACAACGGCGGTCAGGTATATATGGACGGCGCAAACCTGAACGCTCAGGTAGCAGTCTCCCAGCCAGCGGCGATCGGTGCGGACGTGTCCCACATGAACCTGCACAAAACCTTCTGCATCCCACACGGTGGTGGCGGTCCGGGCATGGGCCCTATCGGTGTAGCAGCACATTTGGCACCGTTTGTTGCGAACCACCCGGTACAGCAGATCGACGGCCCTAAAGCCACCAACGGTGCAGTCTCTGCTGCCCCTTGGGGGAGCGCATCCATTCTGCCGATCACCTACGTCTACATCGCACTGATGGGCGAGAACGGTCTGCGTCTGGCCACCGAAAATGCACTGCTAAACGCCAACTACCTGTCGACCAAACTGGGCGAACACTACCCTGTGCTGTACACCGGTCGTAACAACCGCGTAGCGCACGAATGCATCATCGACATCCGCCCACTGAAAGAAACCTCTGGTATCACCGAGGAAGACGTGGCGAAACGTTTGATGGACTTCGGCTTCCACGCACCAACCATGTCATTCCCAGTGGCAGGTACACTGATGATCGAACCAACCGAGTCTGAATCCAAGGCCGAGCTGGATCGCTTTATCGACGCCATGGTTCAGATCCGCGAAGAGATCCGTCAGGTTGAATCCGGTGAAATGGATGCCGACAGCAACCCGCTGAAACACGCACCTCACACGCTGGAAGATCTGATCGACCCAGAGTGGGATCGCAAATACGACCGTGCACAGGGGCCGTTCCCAATCCCAGCACTGAAGGAAAGCAAGATCTGGCCAACGGTAAACCGTATCGACAATGTATATGGGGACCGGAATTTATTCTGTTCTTGTATTCCGGTTGAAGCGTACGCTGAGGATTGATGGTTTCTGATCACAGCTAGTTAGCTGTGATATTGAAGCTCTAAACAGAAAGGCCGCTCATGATGAGTGGCCTTTTTATATTGACGGAACACCATAGTCACTTGTTAGAGCGGCTCAAGGATATAGATTTCATACTTGTCTACCTGCTCTCTAAGCCCTTCGAGCTTATCTGGATCTTTATAGTAAATATGGTGAGTAAAATCCCAATCCTCGAAATAAATGAGTTCCATTTTGGGAAATACCAGAACAAACCTGCCATGGCTTCCGTAGTTGTAGGCCATTGGTTCTAAACACTTTTGACGGCTTTCTTGAGAACTAAACTCCCTAAACGTTACTACATCCTTCTTTCTACCAAGAAGCTTGATAAGGTAGCACTCATTTTTACTCGCTAGCGCACAACAAAAATCATATAACTTCCTATCGTTTGAATCTTCTTTTTCAGAGCTTACATTATCAATTTCTTCTATCGCTTCTTTCTGGCTTAGCCAATGATCGAAAACGCTGATAGATAAGTGTTTATAGCCGCATAAATCTTCCTTTGCATAAAGCTCATTAATACAAGGAAAGAGCGCATTTAGACTGCTACTTTCTGTTTCACTAAGGCGCCTAAATTTTCTCATATTCTCAAAGTACTAGTGTGCTCTAACGCCTGTGTCTCTTTCCGTAGCGAAGCGGAGGTCTAATTCACGCACTTGTTATGTGATTGTAAGAATAAATTCCAAGCCTAAAATTATATATCTAGGACAACGGAACTTATTTCCATTGTTTTTTTCTACTTTCACTCCAGCCCACGTCAAATCATCGTTTATATAATCATCATCAGCAATCATATGTCTAGTTGTTCGCGAGTTCAGCAACTGAACAAGATACAGCCTATTCAATGTCCTCATCGCACTATTTTCTATCATTTCAAAACCACCAAATCCAAAATAGTTATCATTCAAAGATAGCATCGCTCCAAAGTTTTTACCCAGAGGCAGCCATTTGGTTGTTTCTCTATGATTGTATCTCTCCCCCTTAAATGTATGCATCGGAACGTTAATAACAGGGTTAGTGGAAGTTCGGATAGGTATATTTGATCCAAGTATTGAAATTGATGCTCTTCCATATTCTTCAAGATATTGATCTATACTTCCCGCCATCCCTAAAAAGTATTTCTTTATCCCTTCAGGAGTATTTCTGATTTCATCATACATTAAAACCTCTTCTGCAGAGTATTCTTCTTGATACCTAGGGTCTTTCACCCTAGCTTGATCATATTGTATGAAGTCAAGTATTTCTAAGTTTCTGGACTCCAAATGCCTCATAAATATGTAAATCAAAAACTTATCACCTTCATTCAATAACTCGGGTTTGCCTTCATTTATCTTTTCCCATGTTCTAGATTGTGAGATAGGCGTTTCTACTGAGTGATTAAGATGACTTTCAATACACTGATGCACTGCCTCTTCAGTGACTCTATACAGATAATCCTCATACCCTATCCTGCTGATAGCGCTCTTTTTTTTGATTAGGTATGGGTTGGATCTGGATATTGTTGGAACCTTATTTTTATCATCTACATAGCCAAAATTTCTTAAATAGAATTGGGGAACGTAATGATGCTTTTTAGGATTGCTCATTATTTAATCAACCTCTAACAATGGTTATCAAGCTGATCCTGCCCACATAACGCCGCGCTCTGCGAAAATTTAGGAGCGCTAGCGAGTAAATTTTCCGTAGCAGCGCTTTGTTAGCTATTCTCGGCATGAACAATAAACCTTGAGCGCTCATATAGCTCATCAAATGTAATTATTTCAACATCATTAACGCTACTACGATATAACTCAAAAGATCGTAGCTTTTCTTTGTTTACACCATGTTCAGTAACGAATTCTTGGAGGTTCCCGATAACTACGAAAGCTTTTGGCTTGTAGTTAAAAACCTCTTCTCCAGTAGGATTGCCATCAGCGCTTACAGGCCTTATTTGGTCATAAAGATTTCTAGATGCCGAAGCCACTGTACCATGAACCTGAGCCACAGCTCCCACTAACTCTCTTGAAGGGGACCAGCAACCCGGTCTATAGCTTGAGGATTCAAGTAACGCTGTCTCATGTGTTTTTATTTCGATGAAACACAGGGAACTAATAACCCCCTTAGTCATCATTAGTGCATCAGCGCGCTTCCCCTTATTTATAAGATCGCTGCCTTGTACAATTTGCTCAAGCTTCCTATCTTCAAACCCCGTAACAAACACATAATTCAGACCGTAGCCAAAAACCCACTTATTTTTGTCAAAGTATTTTTGCCAAAGATCTTCTTTCCCCCGGCAGTTCTTATGCTCCATTACATGATCAAAATATTCAGGGTCTTCAAGTAAACGGCTAAACACATCAAGTTGCTTCTTGCGATAGCCAAGAGCAACTACATCTTTGCTTGTAACTTCCGTAAGAAGAGCTTCGACAAATAAGTCTTGGTTATCTTTTACTAAGCTCTTTGCTTGCGTCTGAGACAAAATTATTTTTCGTAACTCAGCGTCCGTTATATTGACGTTACCACCATCTTCAAATTGATAGTTGAAGACGTTATGGAAGAACTCTATAACTTGGCCAATCTCAGAACCTACAAAGGAAAAGTATGTTTTCTGAGGGATGCCTTTACTTGGATTAAAGCTCTGAAGTGTTACGACTGAAACTCCTCTGGAGTCTTCAAAAAACTTGGCTATAATCTCTTTTCTTCCACCTTCAGTTTTTCTAATTACTATCTCGTCTTTTTCTTTGGCATAGATAAACCCTTCATCAAGATCAAGCACCTTTGATGCGTGGCGAAGCTTTTTATCATCGTGCACAACTATTCTGCGGCTCATGTAGGTTTTGCCGGGCACTTTGTTCAGATGATAAGTTAGTTCGTCTGACATTATTCCCTCTTGCTCAGAACTAGATTGACTTGGTAGCTAACGCCGCGTTAACGGGCTGGCGCTGCGCAGCAGCGACAGTCCAAGACCTGCGAAGCAGGGCTGAAAGTTGAACGCCTTGTTAGCTGTTTTGTGCTGCATTATTTTTAGAAACTCGCTCTTCATGGATGATTTTTGCCGTTTTGTCATTTCGACTATCTCTGGCCCACATGAAGGCCTCAAGCATATAGTTAAATGAAAACCAGTAACCAGCTAGTAAAAACCATTCGCCTGATGTTAGGGCTTTAACACCATGTATGAAAATAAGAATCATCAAGGAGAGGATGATCCATTTAAGACTCATTAAACAAGTTTGGAAAAAGAACTTAACTTGCTCAGGAACGTCCTTTGACTCATATATGTTTTTGTGGGCAATGTATTTATAAAAATACATTTCTTCATATAGCTTCAGAAAAAGCTTACTGTGCTCTGCCGCTTGTTTGAACAAATATCTTACTAGTAAAGTTGCGACAAGGAATATTGTCGAAGCTAGTAAGTTAACTTCGAACCCACCTAGACCATTAATTGTATTTAGTAGTGATTCCATGTGTATCCTTAAGTACAGCTAACGCTCAGCTTTGGGGCTAACTTGAAGCTGCGAAGCAGTGAAAAGGTAGTCCCAGCCACGAAGTGGCGACAACAGCTGCTTGTTAGAATATTTTTTCATGTGGTTTATCTAACATGTTTGCCACTACTTTATTTTCGATATTAAACTCCGCCTCTGTAATGATTAGATAGTGAAGCGGAATATTGAATCTTCCCATAAAGTCCTTTTTAATTTTTCTGAAACATTTAGTTATGTATCTACAGTACTCTTCAGAAACGATAACAAGAACATCAAAATCGTTACATGCTTTTGGCTGTGTCACGAATGATCCGACTACAAAGACGTCACAAGAGTGACTTCTAAGATCATTTCCAATCATTTGGTCAAGCCATCCAGTAATGTCAGTTAAGCTAGTCATTAAGCTCTTCAAGTATTCTTGAAAATCGACCAAAACTAACCATAGAAATATCACAATTCTCAGCATGCCTTTTTGCGGACGACGCCACCTGATCCCAAGTATTGTATATTATATAATCAGCCGGATTGTCTTCATCATTCGCCTCATCAACCACCGATTCACCTACAATATACTGCGAATTCATAAACACCACGTATGAATCTCCGTTACTCAGATGAATCTCAGCTCTATCATCTTCAAACATATCAAACCATTGAATTAGGCCGTTATCTTTGTAACGCATCAGCGAGTGAAAAAGGGCCATTGATACCACCTCTTTTTGTTTATTCCATATGTTTTGTTAAAACTTTCGACAAGTTCATCGCGTTGTATAACTACTGACTCAAGAAACCCATCCGGAAAAGTAAACAAAGCATAAGCCTCATAAGTCGTTTCCTGAAAGACCTGATACGCATATGCATGAGTAAGGAAGTCGAAGTATTGCTTTTCTTGAGAATGATCCTTTATTAGATGAATATTTTTCTCAATTATTTCACAGACCCTTATATTATTAGGAACCACAACTGTTTTACACAAATTCCTCCATACTTCCGCTGTTTCTTCATCATTAAAACGACCACTTCTCCTTGTCTCCGAAGTTGGCCCTATTCGCTGGAATATATCTCTGTTTACTGACAGCAGAGTAACTAATGGATTATAGAACTCGGAAAGCTGCTCATTAATTCGGTTTCGTTTTTCACCTTCAATATCCTTCGAACTACTAAGACTGTGTTCTAAAGATAGATTCTTTCGCGATGACCTACCCGACATGACTGTAGTAATCAATGCAAAAATAGCAGCAACGATTGCCGCTATAAGCGTTGCCAAACCTCTATCTATTTCCATTGCGATCTTCTCAAGTATGGGTACCTTCTAACGCCCCAATAAGGGGCTTTTAATTGTTGGCTAAAATGTGTAGCGGAGCGAAACCTAGCCAACAGTTAAAAGTTGATCTTCCCCCGAAAAAGTGGACACCACTTTCGCTTACGCCGTCATTGCTTCATATTCGACCGGGCTCCGGTAATT
>NZ_JADEYS010000034.1 GCF_015209595.1 Pontibacterium sinense
GGTTGGGTACAGCCTCACCTGACCGGGGAGCTCTATCTAATCAAACAGAGCAGATGGAGAGATACAAGGTTGGGTGGAGCAGCGCGATACCCAACATTGCGTGTGATCAGAACATTTCAGCAGGCTATGCTCGGTGTTTCTGGTCATTGATAAATCGAAGTGTAAATCTCAAGGCGAATGAAATGCCTCTGTTGGGAATCGCTGCGCTCGTCCCAACCTACGTTGGCTGGTGGAGCGTATGGATTTTGTAGGTTGGGTGGAGCCAAAGGCGATACCCAACATATCCGCTGCGTCTCGGTTATTCTGATATTTGACGAACTGCAATAGAAACCTCAAGGAGAACAAAATGCCTCAGTATATGATTACCTATCTGGGTGGAAATCAGCCGTCCAGTCCAGAGGAAGGCAAGCAGCATTTTGCAAAGTACATGGAGTGGATAGCATCACTGGGCGATGCGGCGGTGAGCCCGGCTAATCCCCTGAAGGCTACGCAAACCGTGAACCCGGATGGAACGGTGACGTCCGGTGGCATGACTGGAATGTCGGGTTTCACATTGGTTGAAATGGCGTCGATGGAAGATGCGCTGGTGGTGGCGAAACGCTGCCCGTTTTTGGATATTGGTGGTTCGTTAGAAGTCTCTGAACTGATGCAGATGCCTGGACAGAAGTAGATGTGTTGCTTGGGTTAAACACGGAATATCCAGCAGTTGGTATCTACCAAGCGTAAAAAGCCCCTGCAAGCAGGGGCAAAAGACATCACGCAAGGTAGTGACAATCAACGGTAAAATCGGATGTTTAATATCCCATTAGCAGTTTCGGCAGGAACAGTGATAGCTCTGGCACAAAGGTCACCAGGAACACCATCGGTAGGTGACCGAAACAGAGGAATTTGAGGGTTGGTGTAATGTACCGATCCAACGATAGCTTGCTGACTCCGCCTGCCATATAGAGCATCGGCGCACACGGCGGCGAGACATTCCCCAACCCCAGATTGACACCTACCACGGCGGCAAAGTGGATCGGGTCGATCCCCAGCTCATTGATGATCGGCAGGAAGATAATCGCGGCTAATACGCTGCCAGAGATATCGTCAACGATCATGCCGATCAGCAGCAAGAGTACGTTAATCAGCAACAGGATGACGTATTTGTTCTCTGATATCTGCAGTAGTGCTTGTGCCAGATCGCGCGGTACTTGTTCCAGTATCATCGCGCGACTCATGATGAACAGGAAAAACAGCACCGCCATGATGGAGCCGGTCATGGTGACTGCACGGATAGTCACAGCGCCCAAGCTGCTCAGTGACATCCCCTTGTAGATGAACAACCCAACCGGAATGGCATAGATCACCGCGATCGCGGCTGCTTCGGTAGGCGTTGCGATCCCGCTGTAGATAGCCCCAAGAATAATCAGTGGCATCAACAGGGCGAAAGCCGCGCTGTAGCCGGTTTTTACGACGCCTTTTGCGGCCTGTTTAAACGGCAATGGCGGGTCGACCTGAATATCCGGATTGTTTCGCAGGAACCAGATGTTCAGACCGCAGTAGAGCAATGTCAGTAAAATGCCCGGAATGATCGTGGACAGGAACGCGGCCCCTACCGACACACCTCCGGTGATTGAAAAGACAATCATCGGAATGCTGGGTGGAATCAATAGTGCCAGTACGGATGAACAGGCCACCAGTGCTGTGGCATGACCCGCGGGATAACCTTCGCGCACCATACGTGGAATCATGATCTGGCCGACCGCTGCAATCGCTGCGGATGAGCTGCCGGAGATCGCACCAAACAGCGCACAGGTCAGCACCGTCACGGCACCTAAGCCGCCTTTGATCCGACCAACAATTGAGTTCACAAAGTTCAGCAGGCGTTCTGATATTCCGCCTTCTGCCATTAGGAGGCCGGCGAATATAAACAACGGCAGGGCAAGCAGGGCAAATCCGCTGGCGGTTTTAAACCCGTGGGGGATCAGAAACGAGATGTTGTTGCCGGTAGTAAAGGCAAATAGCACCGCACCGATGCCAAAAGCAAAAGCCACCGGGATTTCGATCAGGATCAGGACGATGACGATGAGCATCGAGATCAGAAATAAAGTCATCGCTCACACCTCCGCTTGTTGCTGTGATTGGCGGGCACGACGGGTGCGGCGCAGGTAACGGAATTCATTGATGGTTTCGAGCAGGAAATAGCCGACCATCATCGCAAAGCCAACGATCATGCTGGCGCTCCACAAACCACGTGGCCAGCGTAAATTGACACTCAGGCGGCCTCGATCCAACTCTTTAAGCGCATATTTGCAGGCGAAGTATCCGAAGATAATGGCGGCGATCATGCAGGTAATTGAGCCAATAAAGCGGATAACACCCACTTTGTACGGATCTTTTACGATCAGGCTAACGATGCCGCCGTGGATATGTTCACGTTCACGGGTGGCATAGCCCATGCCGAGAAAATAGATCCATACCGCCAGTAGAATGGAGGCTTCTTCGATGCCGGTGAAAGGCGATTCCAATACGTATCGCATGATCACTTGCGAGAACATCAATACGGCAAGGCCGAGACCCGCAAGCAGCATCATGCTGCGGAAGGTCCAGTTCAGCAGTCGCTCAAACCGCATCAGGACGCTATCAACCTTGTGATTGGCCTGATTAGGAATGGCATGAAGATGAGGAGGAATAGGGTGCGCGCTCAGGTCTGGATCGTAATCGTAGATCTTAGCTTCACCCACAGATTTATAGGGTGCAGAGAGTTTTTCTTGTTGCATGGCGCTGGTCCTGAAAAGAGAATCCGGGAGGGCGCGCCCCTCATCTGATCAATGGCCTGCATAGTTGGGTCTGCAGGCTGGCGAGCATCCGAAGGGCGCTACCGGAAGGGTTAAAACCCGTTCGGATTATTTGATGCCAGCGATATCCCGCATCATGGTCATGATCTCTGGTCCGACAGTTTTCTCCATGAACGGCCATTCTTCTGCGTACAGGATTTTCTTGGCTTTGCTCATGTCTTCTGGGCTCAGTTCGACCACTTTAACGCCTGAATCACGGACTTTGTTCAGGAAGCCTTCGTCAATTGCCTGTGCTTCATCCCACACTTTGGCCATGGTGGCATCGGCTGCACTCAGCAGCTTTTGGCGCTCATCCGCAGGAAGTTCTTCTAACCAGCTTTTGTTCACCACCCAGAAGGCGTGCTCGAAGTAATCCTTGGTCAGGATGTAGGCTTCGATGACGTCACGCATCTGCCAGATCTCAACGGAAGGTGCGGTACCGCGAGCGTCAATGGTGCCGAGCTGCAGGGCGGTGTACAGCTCAGAGAATGGCATTGGAACCGGGGTGAAACCAAAGCTTTTGAAACGCTCGATACCGATTGGAATAGGCGGTACGCGAATCTTGATACCTTGTGCATCATTCGGGAAGCTGGTTGGTACTTCGTCGATCCCTTTACGTGTCGCGATGGAGCCGAAACCCGTTGGAATAACACCCAGGACCACCAGATCCAGATCATTCAGGATCTCGTTGTATACATCGGTCATCTTGCCGTTAGGGCCGTAAACCTCGCGGGCTTCCTTCCAGTCATCAACCACATAGCTCAGCCAGGACAGATCCAGACGTGGATCGTACTCAGATGCGCCAAAGCTCATGGTCATCGGTACAACCCCTTCCATGCTCTGCTCGAAGATCGATGCCCAGTCGCCCAGATCACCACCCGGATGGTAGTCGACCTCGATGGTGGAGCCTTGAGCTTTCAGCTGATTGGTAAAGGTTTCCGATGTCAGGTGGAAGATATGATCCGTTGGATAAGCATGCGCCAGCATCAACTCTTCAGCCTGAGCAGACTGGGTAAACGGCATCGCCATTGCTGCGGACAGTGCGCAGACAGACAAGGTAGATTTGAGCGTAGTTCTAATTGTCATAGTGACCTCTGATTTTTATTTTTGTCATGTGGGCCCGATACGTTTACTGGATCATGGATCGCAGTATTGTCAGAGCAATCCCATGCCTCTGCCAAAGGTGTGGGGTGCTGTAACGCTTGAGATCAATATAAGTTTTGGAAAGATGGAGCCAATAGACCCAACCCGAACCAGAAATGTGGTTCCAGTCTGAAAGGCCCGTCGTGTAAGGCTTTTGGGGGAGTGTTTGTGTTGGGTTGTCGTGCTGAATGCAGGATTAGGACCGCGAATGGTACCAGTGATGGGAATGTTGTTGGTGGTGTGCCATGGGAAAATTATTGGATATTCCGGGCGCAAATGTGTTGCAGGAATATGTGTTGGGAATCGCTGCGCTCGTCCCAACCTACGGGGATTGAGGTGGTCTGTAGGTTGAGCAGCGCGATACCCAACATAGGAAATGGGTACTGAATTTAATTCAGTCCCCATTAAAAATAGTGATCGATTTCTGATGAGTTCTGATACCTAAGGCGGAAGATATTTTGGTTTGGTGAAGTGAATGGGTGTTTGGTATACAGGGCGTAACTGTGTTGCAGGATATGTGTTGGGAATCGCTGCGCTCGTCCCAACCTACGGGGATTGAGGTGGTCTGTAGGTTGGGTGGAGCAGCGCGATACCCAACATAGGAAAAGGGGACTGAATTTAATTCAGTCCCCTTTTTTAGTCGAATTTAATTCAGTCCCCTTTTTTAGTCCTTTAGTCAGCTTTAGGCACACTCATTACGTTAATTCGCGGATAATCTTCGCAAGGCGATCGATGCCCGGCCTGATGCGCTCGGTGGCGATTGATGAATACCCCAAGCGGAAAAAGTTGAGCGGAGGGTCATCTTGCTGGAAATAAATATCACCCGACTCAATGACTACGCCCTTGTCTAATGCACGGCGTTTTAACTCACGCGCATCCAGCCCTTCAGGGCCTTTCACCCAGTAGCAGGAACCGCCAAACACCGGTGGTTTTGCGGATTCAGGCAAGCAATCTTGCAAGGCATCGCCCACTTCTTTCCAGCGCTCTTCGTAAGCTTGTACGATGTTACGAATCAGCGAATCGTGGTAACCACGGGAGAGGAACAGACCCACCGCGCGTTGGTTGTTCATCGGCGGGTGGCGCAGCATCATTCGGCGGAATTCGCGTAGCTCGCGGATCAGCTCTTTTGGACCGACAATAAAGCCCAGTCGCAAGCCCGGTGACAGCGTTTTCGACAGACTGCCGAGGTATATAACCCGGCCATTCTTATCCAGACTTTTCAGCGCAGGCGTTGGGTTATCGGTGAAGGTGGTTTCGCACTCATAGTCATCCTCGATAATGAGGAAATCATCGCGCGATGCTTGCTCCAGCAGCTCACGGCGGCGCTCCATCGGCATGGTGACCGTGGTGGGAAATTGGTGACTGGGGGTGGTAAAAATCAGGTCGCAGCCGGTGAGCTGATCTCCGGTTTTCAGGCCCTGTTCGTCCACCTCCAGCGGTCGGGTCTTTGCGCCGCTATAACAGGCCATACGAACGAGATCAGGATAGCCGGGGTTTTCCAATCCGAAGGTGGAGCCTTTGCTCATCAATAACTGCATCAACATGTAGAGTCCATGTTGTGCGCCGACGGTGATCAGAATCTCCTCGGGATCGGCCCATACCGCACGGCGCGGTAACAAGCGGCTATGGATCTGTTCGATCAACAATGCATCATCGTCGTCGTAACGGTCACCGGCCCATTCACTGATCGCACCAACCGTGACGGATTCCTTACAGCATTCCCGCCAATGGTGTGTGGGGAACATCTTCGGATCAAGCTGGCCGTAGATAAACGGGTAGGGGTAATCACGCCAGCGATGCAGCTTATTGAGCTTGTGATCGGTTGGGCGGTGTTTTAGGTAGCGGTTCCAGTCAGGCGCATTTCCGTTAACGGCTTCGGTAGCGTCTTCGTCCAACTGTGCGCTGCTTTTCAGCATTTCGGGATTTACAAAGAATCCTGCGCGCGCCCGCGATACCAGATAGCCATCGTCCAGCAGATGTTCATACGCCAGTATCACGGTATTACGTGATACACCCAGCATCTCGGCCAGCTTGCGAGTCGAGGGCAGTGAAAGCTCGGGTGGGATATGACCTTCGATAATCGCCCGACTGATCTGCTCGCGAATCTGCTGTTGCAGACTGCAATCGGCATCGGGGGATAGATGAAAGAGGTGTTGCAGCATGTGGTGCTCCCAGAACCTGAGCTTCTTTTTATTATGCCTTTAAACTAGGCGCATGGAGCATATAAGAGTAGTACCAGCACTACCAGACATCTGGTTCCATTTTGGGTTGTTGTGCCTGTTTAAGGCAAATGGGTGCAATCCGAATCAATTGAGATCCCGATTAGCGCTGCGTTTGAGCGCTGCTGAGGTCAATACCTGGAGGGTGCTAAGCGCAAGACAGTGTGTTGCAGGATTTGACGTCGATTGTCTGCCTCAGCATCGCTTAACAGTGCTAAATTGCTCTATTGGCGGCGAGTGCACGTACGATCTTGCCCAGCATTGTTTGAACCGTATGCCCTGTATCTCTGCATAGGCGGCAACAAGGAGTTTGCGTGGAAAGTGTTATCTCAGTACAAGCGTTGGACAAAACCTATGACTCTGGTTTTTCTGCGTTACGAAATGTTCATCTCGATATTCATAAAGGTGAGATCTTTGCACTGCTTGGCCCCAATGGTGCGGGTAAAACCACGTTGATCAGTATCATCTGCGGCATTGTGAATCCAACCGTAGGGACGGTTAAGGCTGATGGCTACGATATCGTCAAGGACTACCGCAAAGCGCGAGGCAAGATTGGATTGGTGCCGCAGGAACTGTGTACCGATGCCTTCGAAAGTGTCTGGGCCACCGTGAGTTTTAGCCGTGGTTTGTTTGGTAAAGCACCGAACCCTGCCTATCTGGAGCAAGTACTGCGTCAGCTCTCTTTATGGGAGAAAAAAGACGCGAAAATCCGTGAGCTGTCGGGCGGTATGAAGCGCCGTGTGATGATCGCTAAGGCGCTGTCCCATGAGCCTGATATTTTGTTTCTCGATGAGCCGACAGCCGGTGTCGATGTGGAGCTGCGCCGGGACATGTGGGAGATGGTGCGTGAACTGCGCGAGCGGGGAGTGACGATTATCCTTACCACCCATTACATCGAAGAAGCGGAAGAGATGGCCGATCGCATCGGTGTGATCAACAAGGGCGAGATTATCTTGGTTGAAGATAAAAGCGTGCTGATGGATAAGCTTGGTCAGAAGCAGCTGCATCTGACGTTGGATCATCCGTTGGAGGAGATTCCATCTGGTCTGAATGGCGCGTCACTCGCGTTAGGCGAGGGCGGACACACGTTGATCTACAGCTACGACAGTCATGACGATAACGTCGGTGTGGCCAATTTGTTGAGTAATCTCAGTACACAAGGCATTAACGTGAAAGATCTCCACTCCACCGAAAGTTCGCTGGAAGATATTTTCGTGAATCTGGTGAAGGAGCACTGAGATGAATCTATACGCAATTCTGGCGATCTATAAGTTTGAAATGGCCCGTACCTGGCGCACGCTGATGCAAAGCATCGCATCGCCGGTTCTTTCCACGACGCTCTACTTTGTGGTGTTTGGTACGGCGATTGGCTCTCGCATGGGTGAGATCGACGGCGTGAGTTACGGCGCGTTTATCATTCCGGGGCTGGTGATGCTGTCGCTGCTGAGTGAAAGTATCTCTAACGCCTCTTTTGGTATCTTCTTCCCGAAGTTCTCCGGCACCATTTATGAAGTATTGTCAGCGCCCGTGTCACCGTTTGAGATTGTCGCGGGATATGTTGGTGCGGCAGCGAGTAAATCTATGTTGCTGGGGTTACTGATTCTGGCGACTGCGCGGATCTTTGTGGATTACCAGATCGAGCATCCGGTTTGGATGATCTGCTTTCTGGCGTTAACGGCGGTCACCTTTAGTCTGTTCGGTTTTATCATCGGCATCTGGGCGGATGACTTCCAGAAGCTGCAGGTGATCCCGCTTATGGTGATTACACCCCTGACGTTTTTGGGCGGCGCATTCTATTCGATCAATATGTTGCCGGAACCGTGGCAGTCGATCACTCTGTTTAATCCGGTGGTGTATCTGATCAGCGGTTTCCGCTGGGCATTTTATGGTGTGGCAGATGTGCATATTGCCGTCAGCTTTGGTATGACTTTGTTCTTCTTAACGCTCTGCCTGACCGGCATCTGGTGGATCTTCCGTACCGGTTATCGGATCAAGTCTTAACGCCTGCCCACGTTTCCCCTGAAGGCGTTTTGACTTTGTGCCTTCAGGGTTCAACAATCCCATCAAACGCCCCAATCCTGTGACAGGGCATAAAGGACTATTTCGGAGGCAGAATGAAAACAGTCGGTTTGTTAGGTGGTATGAGTTGGGAAAGTACGGTGGGTTATTACCGGGCGATCAATGAGGGGGTAAAGGCGCAATTGGGAGGCCTGCATTCTGCGAAGATTGCTATGTATAGTGTGGACTTTGCGCCGATAGAAAAGCTGCAACACCAAGGGGACTGGGACGGAACCGCTGATATCCTGATTGACGGTGCGCTGAGTGTTCAGTCAGCTGGTGCAGATTTCCTACTAATCTGTACTAACACCATGCACAAAGTCGCGCCGTCAATCGAAGAAGCCTTGGAAATACCCGTCCTGCATATCGCTGATGCCACCGCCGAAGTACTGCTGGATCAGGGAATCAAAACCGTGGGTTTGTTGGGCACGGGCTTTACCATGGAGCAGGATTTCTACAAAGGCCGTCTGAGCGAGAAGTACGGTTTAAACGTTCTGATTCCCAGCCAGCCAGATCGTGCGATCGTGCATCGGGTTATCTATGACGAGCTTTGTCTCGGTAAGATCGAATCCGACTCAAAGGCCGAATACCTCCGTATCGTTCAACAACTCTCCGATGAGGGCGCAGAAGCTGTGATTCTGGGCTGTACCGAGATCGGGATGCTGGTGCAGCAGGCCGATACGGCGGTGCGTTTATTGGACACAACGGCGATACATGCTCAGAAAGCGGTGGAATTTGCGCTGAAGTAAAACAGCATAGCCTTTAGATGCTCAAGGAGAATGCAGTATGTACGAATGGAAACGATTTGAAGAGCTCTCCGCGGCTGAAATTTATGAAATTTTGCGGGTGAGGCAGGAGGTGTTTGTCGTTGAACAGAACTGTGTATACCAGGACATAGACAGCTTAGATCAAGTCTCGTGGCACTTGTTTGCTCAAACAAACAACGGAGGTAATTCTGTCCAAATCCTTGCGTATTTACGTGTCGTTTTTCCTGGGCATAAATATATAGAGCCGTCTATTGGTCGCGTTTTAACCGCAAAGGAGGCTCGGGGGCAAGGCAGTGGAAGGTTGCTGATGGAAAAGGCGATGGAATTGCTGAAGGCTGAGTTTCCAAAACAAGAGGTTAGAATTTCTGCTCAGAAATATTTAGAGGCGTTTTATTCGGACTTCGGTTTTATGCCTGTATCTGAGCCTTACGATGAAGATGGAATACCTCATATCGAAATGGTAACCGCTATGGAGCGACACGCCCGTTAGGGCAAAAGCCGGCTCGTCTTATCGGTTGGTTTATGCTCGACGATGAATACGAAGAATGTGATCAAAGCTCATGCTGTAGTTTCCTCCGTCTACTTTATCTCTTACTCCCCGATTTACTGCATTGGGGTACCGTTTGTCGAACAACGTTCAGTTGTGTTGGGGCATTTTGCAAATCATGTTTGATTGAACGTAGATGTCTCGGATCGGGCCGAATATTTATCATTGAATATCAGATAGATAATGTACTGCTCTTAAAGTGGTACAGCAGCACGGCTGTTGGCACATTATTGTGTCGCAAGTACGGTTGATTCGAGTACAGCAGCAGCTTTCAGCAGCCAAAATGGTGTAACATGCAGGTAATTACACTGGGTCACAGGCACTGACTAATGACCGGGAAACAAGCATGTTTCTGGCGTCTTTATCTTATAGTGGTCTGCTTACTACCAAACCAAGGTTAATTAATTTCACGGATACTATGAAAAACATATTCTTCCTATTTGCTTTATGCATGCACAGCTCATGGGCTATGGCTGGCATTACACTGTTTAAAGATGAAAATGGCAAAACCAACTGGCAGCATCTGGCAAACTGGAGCAGCGGTACGCTGATCATCATTTTATCGATTACGGCAGTGTATCTGTTTATCGCACGCCGCAAAGCATCCCGCGCAAATCGGGAGCTAACGGCTATTCGTAAAGAACTGGAGCTTCGCGTTCAGGAACGAACAGCTACGTTGGATGAGTCCAATAAACTGCTGCAGGAAAGCAACAGTGCGCTGGAATCAGAGGTTGCCGAGCACATCGTAACATCCGATCAGTTGCGCTCTTCAGAGTCCTATATCAAAGACATTCTGACCTCAATGCCGTTGATGTTGGTTGGCTTGAACAAAGACGGTCGCGTGACTCAGTGGAACCGACGCGTAGAGGAACTTTCCGGTGTGTCTTCTGAAGAGGCTTTAGGGAAAACGTTATGGGAAGCGTATCCAACCATGACGGTTGTTCCTGAGCATATCCAGCAGGCGATTGAGCAGAATAAAACGATCCACCTGAAGCAGAGCATGCGCAGCCTGTCGCATTTCGACATTACGATCTACCCACTCAAAGGCGATGAAGCGGGTGTGGTGATTCTGGTTGATGATGTCAGTAAGGAAAAAACAGCTGAGAATATGCTGATCCATAATGACAAGATGTCATTCATGGGTGAGGTCGCTTCCACGATGGCGCATGATATCAATATGCCGCTGCAAGCGATCCTGATGGATCTGAAGCGCTTTAAGAACATTCTGGCGGATAGCCATCAGCAGGGTGCCGGAAACGCCACGCAGACACAGCTGTTGGATGAGATATTCATCGATATGTCCAACAAAGGTGATCAGGTTTCTAAGATTATCAATAACTTGCTGACGTTCTCTCGCAGTCGTGAGAAAGAAAAACAGACGGCCGACATTGTCGATGTGATGGAGCATACGGTCGAGCTGGGTAAAGAGGTAATCTCTGTCGAAAATGGTTTGTCGTTCCATCAGGTAAAACTGGAATGGAGCGTCGAAAAGAATCTGCCACAGGTGCCATGCTATATCACCGAATTGCAGCAGGTTTTCTTAAGCTTGTTCCGCCATGCATGTGCGTCGTTGCAGCGCCGTTCAGCGGACAGTGATTTTGTACCAACTATCAAGATCATCTTGTCTGAGGGCTATGATAGCTTCTGGATCAAGATTCAGCACAACGGCATCGGTTTGAGCAACGATGAGCAGATGGGATTATTTGAGCCGTACTTCAGCGACAACCCGGAAGCAGAAGGTTTCGATGCAGGTCAGCACTTGTCGTTCTCCTACTACATCATCACTGAGCAGCATCAGGGACACATGGCGGTTACATCTGATCCTGAGCTTGGATCAACCTTCCATATGCAGCTGCCGATTTCGCCGTAAAGATAACGGCCACTCATAGCAGGGGCCAGAGAAGCATTTAGG
This sequence comes from Pontibacterium sinense, assembly GCF_015209595.1. Taxonomy (GTDB): domain Bacteria; phylum Pseudomonadota; class Gammaproteobacteria; order Pseudomonadales; family Balneatricaceae; genus Pontibacterium; species Pontibacterium sinense. The sequence goes on from NZ_JADEYS010000034.1 coordinate 11,466, forward strand.
GGTAGGCGCCGCCTACCTCTAGTGAGAGTGCTTCATGGTTCCCTAGCGTATAACTCGTGTATTGTTATTGAACTAACTACCTGATTATACTGCCCTTTAACTTCTCTCCCAGAGCACACCAACATGCCTAAAGCCAGTGAAATAAAGAAGAACACCGCCGTTGAGATTAATGGTGAAGCTTACATTGTTCGTGATATCGAACGTTCAGTACCACAAGGGCGTTCCGGTGGTAGCCTCTATCGTATGCGCATGTATAACGTTGCGACTAACGGCAAGATCGATGAAACCTTCAAAGATTCAGATATGTTGAGTCTTGCTGATCTGGTACGACGTGCGGTGGTGTTTTCGTACTCTGATGGCGATGAGTTTGTGTTCATGGATAGCGAAGATTATTCGTCCTACAGCCTGAACAAAGATGATCTGGCGGATGAGCTTCTGTTCATCACGGACGATACCCCAGGGTTGCATGTCGTTCTGGTCAACGATGCGCCTGTGGCGCTGGATCTGCCGGGTGTGGTTGAGCTGGAGATTGTCGAGACTGATCCATCGATTAAAGGTGGCTCTGCAACAGCGCGCACGAAGCCCGCTAAGCTTTCAACCGGTCTGATTGTGCAGGTGCCAGAACATATCTCTACAGGTGATCGTATTAAGGTGAATGTGGAAGAGCGTAAGTTCACCGGCCGTGCAGAATCCAAATAAGTTTTACGAGCTTTATCACCTTTTTTGAAAACAGGTGCTTGTGTTTCTTTGGCCTCTTTGAAGAGGGGCTGAGGTTTTGTTTTCAAGATCAGGTATCAGGCTAATCCATAAGGCACCTTACGAGCATCTGGGAAAACCCTGGTGATCAAAAGGTGCCTTATGCTTTGTGATCATCAGCATAGGTAAGTCAGTATGTATGGAACGTTGTTACTCCTGCACATTCTCAGCGCGACTATTTGGACGGGCGGGCATATTGTTCTGTCGGTAGTGATTCTGCCAAAAGTGCTACGGGAGCGTTCTCCGGAGCAATTGCTGAGCTTTGAATCGGTATTTGAAAAAATCGGTATGCCGGCCCTGATTGTGCAAGTTGTAACCGGATTGATGCTTGCGCACCGATTGGTTCCTGATGTGAGTCAGTGGTTTGATATGACCAATCCCGTCTCGCATGGTATCGCTGCAAAACTGACGCTGCTTGCGCTTACATTTGGTTTTGCAATTGATGCCCGGTTTAGAGTTATTCCGGTGCTCTCAAAAAACAACCTTGTTGATATGGCGTGGCATATTATACCGGTCACGCTGTTTTCAATTTTGTTCGTTGTGGTGGGTGTCTCTTTTAGAACCGGCTGGCTGTATTGATGACTGAAGGGGCAGTGATATTGTCCACGTGCAGGTGTTGATTGAACTCAAGGAGTATTTTCCTTGAGTTCAATCGGTTAAGCAGCTTTGAAGCGCGCCCTCAGGTTATCTCTCAGATCTTCATAGTTCAGCAAAATCCAGAAATTCAGTCCAATCATAAAGCCTACAAACGAAAACAGCTGGAGTGGTACAACAAAGCTGATCGCATCGTTGACGAAGGTGACCGGCCAGGTGACCAGCAAAGGGATGTCGGCAACAAAGATCGCGCCGAGGGTCAGGCTATAAAAGTTAACGCGGTTCTTTTTAACAAGAAGGCGAAAAAAGCGATAGCCAATAAAAAACTCATAGATGTATGCAACAGGAAGACTGGCGATCGACATGCCAATGAACAGTCCAAGATAGGTTAGGATTCCGTCATCCATATTGAAACCCGAGATATCGGCGATGTATGCGTAGAGCGCGAACGCAAATGGCGTTATCAATGGTGCCCACGCTAAGGCTCGACTTTCGTTTTTCATAACTGTCCCGCTGGTAGGATCTGGTTGCTCATGAACGATGGTTCATTAATGTCATGGCATAGTACCTTAAGGACCGCTTTACGAGGTATTTTCGGCCATTGTGTGTGATCAGGGTCAACTCAGGTTGTATAAACTGACCATGATGTTCAGATTTCTGGCGTGCATCTCGATGCTAAACGCAGGGTTAATACCAATACCCTGTGTCGATTTAAGATTCCCTCAGGGGATATTCTGAAACCTTATTGATCAGGCGGAAAATGATGACGACCGAATTTGTAGGGCCGGATGGTGAGCCACGTTGTCGTTGGTGTGGTGGAGCCCCTGAGTTTCTGGATTATCACGACAACGAGTGGGGGTTCCCCGTTGATGATGATCAGCGCTTATTTGAGAAGTTATGTCTGGAGAGCTTCCAGTCTGGCCTCAGCTGGCGAACGATCCTCGCTAAACGCGAAAACTTCCGTGCTGCGTTTAATGGGTTTGATTTTAATCAGGTCGCTGATTTCACCAACGCTGACGTGGAGCGGCTACTCCTGGACGCCGGGATCGTGCGTCATCGCGGTAAGATCGAAGCGGTGATTAACAACGCAAAACGGGCACAGGAACTGGTCGAAGAGCATGGATCACTGGCCGCGTATTTTTGGCGTTATGAGCCAAAACCTGAGGACTTGCCTGAACCTCAAACCGCGTCTACATCCGAAGAGTCGGTTGCCTTATCGAAAGCGCTAAAAAAGATGGGGTGGAAGTTTGTCGGTCCAACTACCGTGTTTGCGTTTATGCAGGCGATGGGGTTGATCAACGATCATGCCAAGGGCTGTGTTAGCCGAAGCAAAGCTGCGGTGATTCGCAAGCGCTTTAAACGCCCGGGAGCGTCATCAGGCGGCTCGTAGATTCGTTCGGTAAGGCTTCCTATCCGACGAGCTCCATACAAAACTGCAATATTTTACAATGCAGGGTCCTGCTAATCGTTCATAGTACTTCTGATGCTAGGTGATCCCTAGTGGAGGAGGAATAGCTTTGAATACCAACAACTTATCTGTAACAGCCCAGCCGACCATCGGTTTTACCAGCGACAATATTGCAGGCACTTCGCCGCAGGTGCTTGAAGCACTTGCGCGATGCAATGTCGGGCAGGAATCACCCTACGGCAACGACGAATACACCCAGAATGTAGAGCGTATGCTCTGCGAAATCTTTGAGACAGATGTGAGTGTGTTTCTGGTGCCGACAGGCTCTGCGGCCAATGCGCTGTGTCTGAGCGTACTGTCTCCACCGTGGGGATCGATATTGTGTCACCCGGAAAGCCATATCAATAATGATGAGTGTGGTGCGCCTGAGTTCTTTACCAATGGCGCGAAGCTGGTGTCGATTGAGGGTGATAACGCCAAGATTGATCCCGTGCAGTTACAGGCTAAGATTCGCAACAAAGTGGGTGATGTGCATTCGGTGCAGCCATCCGTTGTCAGTATTACGCAGGCAACAGAAACCGGCAGTATCTATTCTGTTGCGGAAATTGAAGCGATTGGTGCGATCTGTCGTGATGCTGGCGTCCGTTTGCATATGGACGGTGCGCGTTTTGCCAATGCGCTGGTGGCACTGGATTGTTCTCCCGCTGAGATGACATGGAAAGCGGGTGTGGAAGCTCTGTCGTTTGGTGCCACCAAGAATGGTGTGCTGGCGGCGGAAGCGATCGTTCTGTTTGATAAAAGTCTTGCCCCTGAGATGGGGTTCCGCCGTAAACGTGGTGGCCATCTGTGTTCCAAAATGCGTTTCTTATCCGCTCAAATTGATGCGTACCTGCGCGATGATCTGTGGTTGAAGAATGCACGTCACGCGAATGATATGGCGGCGCGTTTATCCGAGGGTTTATCTGCGATTGAAGGGATCGAGCTTGCGGGTCAGACCGAATCAAATATCATCTTCTGTCAGTTGCCGCAGGAGGTGATTGATAACCTGATCTCTCAGGGATTCCGTTTTTATCATGATCGTTGGGGACCGGGTGTGGTTCGGTTGGTGACAATGTTCTCCACCCAGCCAGAAGAGGTTGATCGGTTCGTCTCGGCCACTAAACAATTGTTGTCATAACGCTTTTCGCTGCAGTCACCTGAAGCCCCGGTGGCTGCAGTTTTTGATATAATTAGCGATTGTAGATTCATGTTTTCCCGATTGATCAAGCTTATGAGGACTTCATGAAGGATCATGTAGAGTATCATCGTAATTCTGATACGCCTGATCTGGTTTTGAGTGAAGGCCTTTACTCGGAATACAGATTTGAACCCCACTACCATATCGATTATCACATCGGTCTGGTGGTTGAGGGCGTCCAAAAACAGTGTTTCCAAGGCAGCTCCGTGCTACTCGGGCTCGGGCGTATTTCGATTATGCCACCCGGCGAGATCCACGATGGTATTGGCCACGAACAAAACGCTTACCGCCTAAAAACCTTTCGTATTTCCCCTGACCTTATTTCGGGTTATTTTTCCGAAATCTATGATACTCATCGTGATCCGTTTTTTGGTGGGGCGATGATGGAAAATCCCTATATCGCAAATCGTTTGTTGCAGGTTTTTTCGGCTATTCAGAGCGGGGATTCGATCTCAACGCTCGCGGTAGAAGAGACGTGGTTTAAGTTACTGGAGCCGTTGCTCTCTGATCTTTGTGTGCTTTCACCTCATGAGAACAAAGGCACATTAGCGGCCAAGCATTGGGATTGGGTGCGAGAATATTGTCATGCGAATCTGGGTGACAAGATCGTACTCGATCAGTTGGCAAAGCTGTGTGGGTTAAGCCGTTATCAGTTTTTGAGGCGTTTCGAACGTACCACCGGCGTAACCCCTCATGCGTGGCTGACGCGTCTGCGCCTTGAGCATGCCTGCAGACTGATGCGTCATACCGACAACAGCATTGCGCAAGTGGCGAGTGATGTCGGTTTCTACGATCAAAGTCATTTCAATCGAGCCTTCCGTCAGGCTTATGGCGTTCCGCCGTCCAAATACTAGCTCTATTTCGGTAAAAAGCAGGCATCTTCATGGCTTAAAAAAGATGCCTGAAAGGGGCTGTCCATTTTCAAGAGAGAATGTCAGTTGCCTGGTGCGAGTTAATGCGCCTCGCTATCAAGGTACTGATCAACTGAAACACTCAAGATGCGCTTGTGTGTCAGGTACACGTAAATCAGCATGCCGGACATCATCCCTGTGAGTGATAACACGTTGCTGGGCAGAAAGGAGCTGGCGACGGTGATCGATACACACACTAGGGTGTTGCCAATAATCGCTTTGCGCCACGGTGGGAATGCATACCAGTAAGGTACTTGTTTGCCCAGATAAAAGAACACCAGACCGATAATGGCCAGTAGGCTAAATGTTGGTGTGTCCAGATCTCCCAGAATCGAGTGGCGGATCATATTGGCCAGTATCAGTAGACCCATGCAAAGGAACAGATGGCTGTAGATCAGTACGTTTGCGGTGGTTAAGCGTTTACTGCGCTCCAGTGCTTCAAAGCTATCGAAGTAGATCCACCAGATCGCACCGATCATCGCAAAGCCGACAATCGCACCGGTAATTGATGTCATCTGCCAGCTCACATCGGACAGTGCAGCGACCATCGCAATGACGGATTCACCCAGGATAATAATTGCCAGCAGGCCCACACGTTCTACCAGATGACGTCTATCGATCGGCCGGGTTTCTGCTTTATGGCGAAGTACGATTTGCCACACCATGTCTACGGCGATACCTGCGTAGAACAAGATGAATTTAACCCAGCCCTCGAAGGCCAGCGCGCTCAGGCTAATGGCTGCTCCGGCTGTGATGGAAAGTGCCATATCCTTTGCAAACACAACCTCATCACTGTGACGACTATGGATATAACCGTACAACCCGGCCATCAGCAGGCGAATAAAAGCATAAAGTGCGACGAACTGACTGAAGTGTTCTTCTAGGCTCGTCTCAACAAAGGTCGACATCAGCACCAATAAGCCCATGATGCCTAATGTGATCAGGCGCTGCTCTCGGCTATCGCGATCAAAGCGGTTGGCAAACAGGGTGTGGGTCATCCAGATCCACCATACGGGGATAAATACCAGTGGAAAGCGGGCCAGTTGTTCAATTCCGATATGGCCATTGTGGGTGTGGGCAAGGTCGTGGGTAACAACGCCAATTACGGCGACAAAGACAAGGTCAAAAAACAGTTCTAACCAGGTCGCGTGTCGATTTTTTGAGAGGTATAGCGGGGTGATCATTACTAATGTGCCTTTTAGGAGGTGAATTCCTTGGGTTTAGGGGCAAATATGCGCGAGATTGATGAGGGTGGATTGTAAAAAGTTGCAGCGTTTGAGGGTGAATAGGTGCAGCCCTGCCTCCCTGCGAAACGCTGGGGGCGTCCGTACTTAAGGGAGGAGGGCTGCGATACTGTAAGGAGCATGACTGGGTAAGTTACGCCTCAAACAACACGTCAGTTCTGATGATGTACTTGGTGCCCTTCAGGATCTCTTCTGAACTGTGAAGGCAGTGCATCGGATGTCTGCCGTGTGGGAAACAGAGGACGCTGCCGGCAGGTGTTCTGATGTCTACCTTCAGAGAATCTTTTTCGGTGTATCCCGGTTTGCTTGGGTCATCTTTGTTTACCCAAAACTGCGTACTTCCACCCTCGAAATCTTCACTGAGCAGCACCAAAAACGTCATCTTGCTCCAGCGATCAGGATAGGCATCCGGCACCAATGTGTTATCGATTACCCGACTACCGGGCCAGTCGCCGTCGATGTGCGGCTTGAAGTAGTCACCGACACCGTATCGATAAAAGCGGAAACGTGCGTTGATTCCCAGTGGTTTTTTGCCGTCGAAGATGTTGTTGGGATCACCCATAAAGTCGCACGTGCGTTGCCAGAACGTACCATCGGTGAGCTCATCCACGACCCAGGTCACGTTGTCATTGTGTCGCACATTACGGGGCAGGGAGACTGCGGCGTCTTCCATATAGCCGAGCGACTCGGTAATGCTGATGAGGCGCTGGCACTCTTCCTGCGACAGAACATTCAGGATCTGAAATGCGCCTGGTACTTCCGGAATATCCCTACGTGATATCTCCCGATCATGTGTTTCGTCTAACAGAGCAGGGTTAGGTTGGGTATTGGCCCAGGTCGGTAGTGCCGGGTGCTCAGCGCCGGGTTCTCTGGCGACTATATAAAAATTATCGTTGCTCATGTTCGTACCTGTCGTTTTGACGCTTATCGGTGGCTCAGGAGTCGAACCTGAGCGAATTGTCGATGGCCTGCGGCTGAGCCATGGAAGCCATAACCGCTGTGTTTGGCGCCTACCCAAGGGCTGTCGCCATTACCGCCCACCCCTTGATTGATCGCAACCATGCCTGCTTCAAGCTGCTCGGCAACTTCTTTAGAGCCTTGTGCGCCAAAGACCACGGCTCCGAGTCCATAAACAGAGTTATTGGCACGTTGAATCGCTTCATCAATCGATTCGAAGCGGCTGATAGCTATCACCGGGCCGAAGGTTTCTTCCTGTTCGATCAACATTTCCGGGGTCATATCCGCAATGACGGTTGGTCGAATATAGGGTGGCTTTTGGCTGAGATCGCCCAGTAACAGGGTTGCACCGTTATGTACCGCATCCTGAATGTGACGCATCACATTGTTATGTTGCTGCTTATTGATGATCGGACCGATGTGAACACCGCTTTCGTTCCATGCACCGGCTTTAAACTCGGACGCAATTTGAACGACACGCGCTTCAAAGCTGTCTGCAATGGATGCATCTACATAGATACGTTCGGTGGACGTACACATCTGACCGGTATTTTCCAAGCTGCCAGCCACGGCGAAGCGGGCTGCAGCTTCAATGTTTGCGTTGTTCATCACGATCATTGGATCGTTGCCGCCTAACTCCATGACTAAGCGCTTCAGGCCACCCGCAGCGCGGGCCATGATGTCTTTACCTGTTGCCATGGAACCGGTGAAGGCGATCAGGTCAATATCAGACTCAACCAGCGCCTGGCCTATATCCCCGTGACCGTGCACGATCTGCAATACGTGGGCTGGCAGTACTTCATTGACCAGTTCAATAAACGCCTGTGCGATCAGTGGTGTTTCTTCTGAAGGTTTAAAGATCACCGTGTTGCCTGCGACCAATGCAGGAACAATCAGATTGCAGGCCATCGCCATTGGGTAGTTCCAGGGCGAAATAACCGCCGCAACACCCAAAGGCTGGTAGTGCAGTTCGGTGGTACGGTCTATTTTGGAATTTTGTAATGCGCTGAATGCCTGCTCTGCGATATAGCTGGCGGCATAGCTTGAGCCGCCGACTTCAGACATTGAGCGGCGGGCATCTTTGCCCATCTCTGTGCTTAGCAGGCAGGCCAGTTGATGGGTATGAGGCTCAATCCGAGAGAACGCGTCCTTCACCAGGTTCATGCGGGCGGATGCCCCCAGTGCCTTCCACTTCGGTGCCGCTTGTTTAGCATTGGATACGATTACGTCGATGTCAGAGAGACGTGTCAACGGGACTTCGCCCAGCAGCTTGCCGGTACTGGGGTCATAGGATTTTAACTGTGTGTTCATGGCTGCTCTTACTCGTCGATCTTTTAATGGCTTAAGCGTCTGGTGATGAAGGAATGGTCGTCCATGGCGATTGTTTATCCGCTATGCCTGATACGCGGGATAATCCGTATATCCTTTATCCGTGCCGCCATACATGGTGGCAGGGTCGACTGCATTCAAAGGCCAGTCGTTACGGATGCGCTCAGGTAGGTCAGGGTTGGCGATGAACGGGCGGCCGAAGCCGAAAATATCACCGTTCCCTTGTTCCAGAACACGCACGGCTTTTTCGGCAGAGTACTTACCTGCGTACATAATTCTGCCGTCGAAGTGATCGCGAACCGCTTGGTAGAAATCATCCGGCAGATCAGGCGCGTTGTCCCAGTCGGCCTCTGCCAGTGACAGGTAAGCAATACCGGCGGCGTTCAGTAGCTTAATCGCTTCGATATAGGTGGTGTGCGGATCACTTTCCACTAATCCCAGATAGACACGATCTTCATCGGTGCTTTCAAAAAGTGGGGCGAAACGTACACCCAGACGGTTGCTGCCGACGACTTCAGAGACAGCCTCGACGATCTCCTTCAGGAAACGCAGGCGGTTTTCCAGGGAGCCGCCATATTGATCATCCCGTTGATTGGTGTGTTCAGAGATAAACTGGTTGACCAGATAGCCATTAGCGCAGTGCAATTCAACCCCATCAAACCCCGCAGCGAGTGCATTCTGAGCGGCTTTTTTGTACATCTGTACCAGCTCTTTCACTTCGTCGGTGCTAAGTGCACGGGGTTCACTTGGGTCGGCCAGTGCGCCTTCTCCCGGTCCTGTCTCGATAAAGACTTTCACCGCATCGGCGCGCAAGGCAGACGGTGCGACAGGTGCTTCACCGTTTGGCTGCAGTGAGTGATGTGAGACCCGACCAACATGCCAAAGCTGAGCGAAGATAACGCCACCTTGCTGATGCACGGCGGTGGTTACTTTTTTCCAACCCTCGACCTGCTCGGACGAGTAGATGCCCGGTGTCCAGGCATATCCCTGACCACGCGGTTCGATCTGAGTACCTTCGGTGACCATGAAGCCAGCGCCTGCACGTTGAGCATAGTAGTTCGCCATGAGTTCATTGGCGATGTTACCCGGTTGTGAGCTTCGTGAGCGGGTCAGCGGAGGCAACACAATACGGTTCTTGAGGGTGTACGGACCCAATTGGGTTTCACTGAATAGTGCGGTGTTTTTCACAATTGTTACCTGAATATCTATTACGTTGGCTGAAAGTTTGTTTCCGTTAAAACAGACCCAGCGTTTTCTCATTAAGGCTGATGAAGATATTTTTCTTCTGGGTGTAGGCTTCCAGCATCGATTTATGAGTTTCCCGACCGATGCCGGATTTCTTATAACCACCGAACGGTGCATGCGCTGGTAATTCGTGGTAGGTGTTGACCCACATGCGACCGGTCTCTACGGCACGCGCGACACGCAGTGCGCGGTTGATGTCCTGTGTCCAGACGCCACCCGCCAGACCGTAGTCAGACTGATTGGCCATTTCGATCACTTCATCTTCGGAGGAGAAAGGAATGATCACGACCACCGGACCAAAGATCTCCTCCTGCGCAACTTTCATGGCATTGTTGGCGTGAGTAATGATGGTCGGTTCGATAAAGAAACCGTTTTCCAGGCCGGGTTTAACCAAACGTTTGCCGCCGGTGAGAATCGATGCGCCTTCGTCCTCAGCGATGTCGATGTAACCGAGAATACGGTTCATCTGTGCTTCGCTGATCTGGCTGCCCATCTGGGTGGTTGGATCCATAGGATCACCCACATTCACGCCTTCAAATTTGGCTTTCAGTTCAGTGATGAACTGATCCACAATCTCTTCGTGTACAAACAGGCGCGCGCCCGATTCACACACCTGTCCCTGATTCAGCAGAATCGACAGAGCGGCGCCTTCCAGGGCTTTATCCCAGTTTGCATCAGGGAAAACGATGTTGGCGGATTTACCACCCAGCTCCAGCGTGGCTGGAATCAGCTTATCTGCGGCGGCTTTAGCCACGTTGTAACCGATGCCCGTTGAACCTGTGAACGCCAGCTTTTCTATCTTCGGATGATCGAGCAGTGACTGACCCGCTTCAGGACCAATACCGGTGACAACGTTAACCACGCCATCCGGGAGTACTTCTTTAAAGATCTTGGTCAGTTCCAGCAGGGTGATCGCGGTCATTTCGGATGGCTTGATGACGACGGTGTTACCGGTTGCGATGGCAGGAGCGATTTTCCACGCAGCCATCAATAGAGGGTAGTTCCACGGAATCACCTGGCCTACAACGCCCAGTGGTTCACTGAATACCAGACTCATGGTGTTTTCATCCAGCATGACCGCTTCGTCGCTATGGGAGCGAATAACCCCGGCAAAATAACGGAAGTGATCGATGGCGAGTGGAACATCAATAAGGCTGGTTTCACGAATTGGCTTGCCGGTTTCCAGTGCTTCCAAGCGGGCAAATTCATCTTTACGGCTTTCCAGTAACTCAGCAATTTTCAGCAAGGCATCCTGGCGTTGCACGGGTGTGGTTTGTTTCCACGATGGAAAGGCTTTCGCTGCTGCCTGCACCGCGGCATCGATATCGCTCGCGTCCGCCAGTGGAATCGTCGTCAGGATCTCTCCTGTTGCCGGGTTAAGGCTATCCATGCTTCGACCAGAATTGCTTTCAACCCATTCGCCACCGATAAACAGCTGATAGGAGGATTGAGGCGTTATGTTGGTTACTGCTTGATTCATATCTCGCTCCGGGTGTTTAGAGATTAAAACGACCTGACGTCCACGGTATGCGGACCGTCTGAACTGCACTAAGACGATAGAAATGGTAGGGAGGCAGGGATACAATTAGAAACAAGTATTCATTGTTTAGGTTACAAATATGAATGGTATTGGTCGTTTAGATCTCAAACAACTGCGAGTTTTGGAAGCATTACTGCAAGAGCGAAACCTGTCACGGGTTGCCACTAAGATGGGGTTAACCCAACAGGCGATCAGTGAGCAGTTAAGAAAGTTACGGGATGTTTTCGATGACAGGCTGTTTGTTCGACATAGCAACGGCATGATTCCAACGCCATTGGCTGAAGAATTGGGTGAAAAGGTCAGTCGTATTCTGAATGATGTGGAAGGTTTGCTAACGCCTGCGGTATTCGATCCGGCAACATACAACGGGGTATTTCGTATCAGTGCGACGGACTATGCCATTCAGGCAATTTTGCCGGAGTTACTGGGAGTTGTGCGCAGGTCTGCACCTGATTTGAAAGTGATCGTGCGTGATTTTGAGTCTGATAATCTGAATCAGCTGCTGGTATCCGGAGAACTGGATCTGGCGCTAACATTTCCATCATTTATTCCGGACAGCTTGCCAAACGCGTTGTTATTCGAAGAGCAGCACGTTTGCGTAGCAGGGCGTTCCTCCGAATTGATTGATAGAGCGCTTACGCTGGCGGAGGTGGCTGCACTGCCTCAATTGGTGATATCCCCGTCTCGTGCCAACCTGCGTGGTTCACATGATGAGTGGTTTGCATTGCAGGGTTTGAGGCGAAACATCGTGATGTCTGTTCCCAGTTTTTCTGCCGCGCCAGATCTTATTGCAGCCACGGATATGATCGCTTTTTACCCGTCTCGGTTGTTGCCGAATGAGAAAGTTGTGCCCTTGAATCTCGATACGAAGCCGCCAAAGTTTGAGGTGATTGCTGCCTGGCATAGCCGTTCCAATCATACGCCTATCCATATGTGGATTGTGGGGCAGTTAAGAAACTTGTTTATGTCTAAGGCGTAACGCAGATTCGTTCAGGCTGGATAACGTGTCAGTCCGTAGAGTACATTCCCGGTCCGAGTGGACGTTCTTATATGCTTGTGATCAATGGTTTACGCTGCTCACCCGGAATTAGGAATTTTTCCTATTCACATATGGGGTAGTAGTAACTACATTTTTAAGTAGTCTTAGGGCGTAAGGCTGACGGTAAATAGAGCATTAGTTGCTCTAATCGCTATGTGGTCTACGCTGATGTTATTGGTTTATCTTGCATGTGCAGAAACTTGGATGCGTAGAGCTGATTATCCAATGGCAGGATTAGTTTGTAGTACCGCTTCGCAGTAGCAAAAAGGAACGTATGAGGCTTACTACTCAAATTTGCGTCGTGCAAACCGGCAGAGGAGCTGAATATGCGCGTAGGGAGTAATGGAAATGCATACTGGCACAGTTAAATGGTTCAACAACGCTAAAGGTTTTGGTTTTATCGTTTCACCTGAATATAAGGAAGATCTGTTTGCGCACTATTCGCGTATTGTGGCAGACGGTTATAAGAGCTTGAAAGCGGGACAGTCTGTTGAGTTTGAGACGCAGCCGGGTGATAAAGGAACACATGCCATTAATATCAAAACGATCGAGTAGGACGGTTGGAATAAGCTCCATTATTGATGGACTCGCTCTGTAAAAGAGCTGAAGTCAGAGACTAAAAAGCCACCTCATTGGGTGGCTTTTTACGTTGTGGCTCAGGACTCAGATTGCCTGCTTATTCCATCTCGTTAATCTGGCGACGGATATCATCCATCTTCGCAGTCATCACTTTTTCAAGGTGATCCAGATCGGACAGGAACTTCGCCTTCGGATCCACCGGATCAACTTCTTTACGACGTGCATCCAGTTTTTTCAGTTCTTCCAGTGCGGCTACCAACTGCGGACTGATCTTATCCATCTGCTCGAACGCTTTAGCGTTACGAACTTCCAGTGGAATACCGCGACGACCACGAATGAAGGAGAACTTCTTGCTGCGAGACAGAAGGGAGCCTTTAGGTCGCTTGTAGTAGATCTTCAGCACATCGGTATCACCCTGATGGCGAACAGTGTACTTATCGATGCTGTCGACAGATTTAACGCCCATTTTTTCCAGGGTTGGGTAATCAGACATGATTTGCGTATTCTCAATCAGTTGCGCTTCATCTCAGAAGCACAGGGCTCAAAAAATAGGTATTGCTGGCTTCCTCTGCCTTCAGTGATGAGGGGGAGTCCCCTGAAGTATAGAAGAAGTATTGTTCGGGCCGCAGCACTCACTACGACCTGATGGCATTTTGGAGCTGAGAACGTCAGTTCAGTAATGCCTGGTTATTATTATTTGAGCTGAGACAGTTGACCTGTTTCAGGGATGGGCAAGGCCCTGATTGCTGCTTTCCTGGCGGGTAATCTCTGTGTGTGGCAGAGAGGCTGGAGGGCAGCTTTCGGCGGCAATACTAGGGGTATACCTTAGGGCCAGTTAGGGCCAGTTGTGTCTAATTGATGGTGCCAGATTAAGGTGTTGATATTAAAGGGTAAATATATTGTGATGGTGCCAGTTTGGTGGTTTTTTGAGTGGGTTTTTAGGTCCAGTTTTGTGCCGGTTAAAGAGGGCTCAGTGACACCTGATATAGCGTCATTGATGGTATCACTGATCCCTGACAACGTTTACTGCTTATTTAGGACTTTTTGGCCTGACGGGCGTGCTTGCATGCGATGGATATAGCGGCTCAGTAATGAATCTTCCGGTAGTAATGTTGCTGCATTGGGTGTGCCTGAAAGGTAGTCGAGCATCGGGGTGAGGATCGCATCTGCATAGCTGTACTGATCGCCGCAAATAAACGGGTGATCTCCAATCAACTTTTCGAGTAGCGTGAGCATCTTAATCACTTCAGGCTCGGCTTCTGCAACCTTATCCAATCGAATCTGACCATCCGGGCCCTTAGGGAACGCGAATTCCAACAGGTACTGTCGCACGATTGTCTGATCGACATACTGTGAAATAGCACGACTCCATTGATCGATCTGTGCGCGCCCGTAGCTGTCTTCCGGTTGCAGAGCCGGGCCATCAAAGGTGGCATCGATATAGCGGCAGATGGTGGCTGTTTCGAATATCGTGCGATCGTTGTGAAGCAGGGCCGGAATTTTTCCAAACGGATGGTACTGCTGGTGGGCTTCTCCGTTCAGTGCCAGTGGTTCACCATTGATCTCAAATTTAGCTTCGTAGCTAATCCCTTTCTCTTCGCAGCACAACATTACCGAACGCACGAAGGTGCTAAAAGCAGGGCCGAGAATCTGAACTTGAGCAGACATGGTAGCTGTTCCTTATGTGTGGTTTGTGTAGGAGATATCTATGTGGTTTTCATCGCTTTGTTACCTACAATGCTAGTGGGAATGACAATATGTTAAAGAACATATTTTGATGGTTAAGTAGGATAGATCAGATACCTTTTTAATGTGAGTGTAAGCCATGCCCTGGGGACCGGAGCAAAAGCAGCAGAGTCGCGAACGTATCCTGAACAGTGCGGCTAAATTATTTACGCAGCATGGCTTTGACCATGTTGGCATCAATGAAGTGATGGCGGATGCGGGAATGACACGGGGGGCTTTCTATGCGCACTTTTCGTCTAAGGCTGAGTTATACGCAGAATCCATCGCAACGGCGGCTAAAGCGGCGCATCTGAAAGCCATTGAAGCACTTGGCTCAGATGCGAGCCTACAACGAGTGGTGAAGGGTTACCTGAGCGAAGAACACCGCAGTGGGGCACAGATTAATTGTCCGTTAGCGCTGTTGATCACAGATATTGGGCAGCGGGATGATAAGGTCCGTGAAGCTTATACACGGGTGTTTAAAGGATTTGTGAATCTGATTGCCCAGGGAGGGGATGCGGATGCTGATGAGGCGCATCGGCAGGCGTTGCAAAAGGCGGTGTTGATGGTCGGGGGGATGGCAATCTCCAGAGCAATTAATGACGAAGAGTTAGCCGCGACGTTGCTGGATGTGTGCCGCAACGGCGTACTGGATGGTCAAGAGGCTTAGTCAGTGATGGGCGCCAAGTACATGCCGCACCGGTTGTCCCGTAGGCCGGAAACAGGACAACCGGTTTGACGACTAACGTCGCCGTGCAAGCATGTTCAGGATATCTCTGAAGACACTGTTCTCCAGAGTTTCTGGCAGGTCGAGGGCCAGATTGTTTCGGTAGTAAGGGCTTAGATCCAGACCAAATCCCAGCGCATAGAGTTCCAGATCACCACGGGCTTCCAGCATGCCGCTGACCTGCTTGAGATGATTGTCCAGATAGTCTGCGTCGTTGGATTGGCTGGTGGCCGTTTCCATCGGGCAGCCGTCAGACAGAACGATGAGGATACGGCGTTCTTCCGGGCGCTTCGTCAGACGTTCAGCAGCCCAAAGCAGTGCTTCACCGTCGATCCCTTCTTTGAATATATCCGGCTTCAGCATCGCGCTGATGCTTTGACGTGCCTGACGCATCGACGTATCGGCATCTTTGTAAACGATATGTTCCAGCTCGGTCAGGCGCCCCGGGTTCGGTTGTTTGCCTTGGGATACCCAACGTTTATACAGCTTTCCGCCTTGCCAGCTGCGGGTTGTGAAACCCAGAATTTCAGTACTGGCACCGGCTTGTTCCAGTGCACGGCACATAATCTCAATCAGCATCGCTACCTGACCGATATGCTCCTTCATCGAACCGGAGTTATCCATCAGGAAGGTGACGCAGCAGTTGTTATGGGGCTGATAGCGCTCTTTGCGGAACAGCTGTCGAAAATCGGGGGAAGTGACCAGTTTACTGAGACGACGGGCGTCCAGATAACCTTCCTCTTCACCGAAGTTCCAGCCATCGAGCTCTGGTGCCGACAGGATCATCGCCAGATCCCGTGCCAGACGCGGTACGTTGACACCTTGTCCGCGTATTTTTTTGTCCAGTTGTGCCCGCAGTTTTTTCCGCAGAAACGAAACAACGAGTTTGTCGGCTTCTATCACCCGGTCATTTTCCCGAGAGTAGACCTGATAGCTTTCGAGCTGGTCCATCATCTCGCGATAGCGCGCGCGACTGGATTGAGACGATGGCCCCGGCAGCTCACCGTTCAGATCGGATTCCGGGTAGAGAATCAGGCCAAAATCATTAACTGCTTCATCTGCTTTGGAGGTGCGATCGTCGTCGTCATCTTCGTCGTCCAGGTTGCTGACCAGTTCATCGATGACTTGTACCAGCTCCAGTGTATGTGTAGCAAACGTTGCCTGATCGGTCACGTTACGTTTCATGCCCACCAGCGCACCACCAATATGCGGTGCCAGCATCATACGATGAGGCTCTATCAGTCCTTCGGTTGCTTCGTTAACGGGCTGACCAGACAGGCGCGACCACACCACTTGAGCAACGGTATACACCAGCAGGCCCACGTGGTTTTCGGTCATGTTGGAGGCGCAGAAGGCTGCGCACCACGCTTTGTAGCGGTGATCGAGGTTCTTTTTAGCGCCGGGATGACGGGGATCGACCAGTGTTTCGACCCGCAGCTGCTCCAGCAATTCAAAGAGTAACTGACCGACGGCCGTGGCTGGCATCATCTTCTGATGCAGCTCTCGATCGCTGTGTTTCAGGCGCAGCGCGATACCGTCTGCGGCCCCGCGGAACGACATGAAATCATCACTCTCAAGGTCGGGCTTCAGGTGGGGGGCACGGATACCGGATGGCCGACCATTGACTTCAGGACGGCGGCCCCGGTAAGCAAATTGGCGTTCACCGGAAAGCGCGCGTACGGATGCACCGCAGAGTTCTTCAACCTGCTGTTGCAGACGTTCCTGACGAGGCTGGTTATCAGTGTTCGCCATCGGCCATGACTCCAGCTGCCTGATGGGCCCAGGATTCTGTCAGTTCCTGATCAAAGCAACGCTGGAAGAACTCGGCGATCATCGGGCGCTCGACTTCATCACACTTGTTGAGGAATGAGAGTCGGAAGGCAATCGCTGGGTCACGGAAAATTTCGATGTTCTCCGCCCAGGAGATAACGGTACGTGGTGACATCAGTGTAGAGATATCGCCTGCGGCAAAGCTATTACGTGTCATATCTGCCACGGCGATCATGGAACGGGCCAGCTCGGAACCGGAGTCATTCGCCATGCTCGGCACACGTGCCTGTACGATTTTGACTTCGTCATCGGTTGGCAGATAGTTCAGCGTAGTGACGATGTTCCAGCGATCCATCTGCGCCTGGTTGACCATTTGCGTGCCGTGGTACAGACCGGTGCTGTTACCCAGGCCAATGGTGTTGGACGTCGCAAACAGACGAAACTGGCTGTGCGGGTGGATCACCTCATTCTGATCGAGCAGGGTGAACTTACCATCACGTTCCAGAATACGCTGGATTACGAACATTACGTCGGGACGACCTGCATCGAACTCATCAAAGATCAGTGCGGTTGGTCGACGCAATGCCCAAGGCACGATGCCTTCCTGAAACTCGGTGACCTGTTTGCCATCTTTCAGCACAATCGTGTCTTTGCCCACCAGATCAAGACGGCTGATATGGCCGTCCAGATTGATACGGACACACGGCCAGTTCAGGCGTGCAGCAACCTGTTCGATATGGGTGGATTTGCCTGTACCGTGCAGGCCCTGAACCATCACGCGGCGGTCGCGGCTAAAGCCTGCCAGAATCGCCAGAGTGACTTCCGGGTTAAATTGGTACGCAGTATCAACTTCAGGTACATGATCATCGCGTTGGCTGAATGCCGGTACTTTCAGATCGGTATCGATTCCGAAAACATCACGCACAGAGATCATAATATCTGGCTGATCCACCTTAATATCGGACATAGTTCTGTCATCCCGTTATATCTTATTGTTGGTTCCAGTCTATTGGATCGGGCAGGTATGCCAGTGAGCCAATTTTAGCCTTTCGTTACAGCCAGTTGGCCCCATCTGGCCCGTACAGTGTGCTAGGGATCGTTACGCTTGTCGCAACCTATGCCGAGCCCGTAGAGCGAACCCCAGAACTCGGCCTGTCGATAGACACGTAGGTTGGGTGGAGCAACGCGATACCCAACAGGGAGGGTATCCGGCAACCGCCAGAGGTGTTGGGAATCGCTGCGCTCGTCCCAACCTACGTTGAGGATGTAGAGATTCAGGCGAATGTAGATTGATATGTAGAT
>NZ_JADEYS010000035.1 GCF_015209595.1 Pontibacterium sinense
AACAGCAGCGGTACCGCCAGCAACACGGTAATGATGATGGTCAGTGCCCACAGGGAGGCGTAGTGCGCCAGCTTGGTGTTGAGTGGAATCGAACCGATCGCAATCAGCAACAGACCGATCGCATCGGAAACGACACCTAAACTACCCGGACGGAACAAACTCTCGAAGGTGGTACGCGCGGCCAGATGATGGTCAGCGTGGTCGTTCAGCTCCAGATAATACCGCTCCACGATCTGGATACCGTGCGACATGGCGCGGGCTGAGATCAGGAATGGAATGACCAGACCCAGCGGGTCGAGGTTATACCCGAACAGGGAGATGATGCCGATGCCCCAGATCGAGGAGACAATGACCGCACCCAGCGGAATCAGGACCCCGTAGGCTTTACGGAAGTAGAAGATCAGCAGCGCGATCATGATCAGTGCGGTAAACAGGAAGATCTCAATGATCTGATCCAGATACTGATATGCCCAGCCCACCAGCATCGGCTGACCGGTCACATGAATCTTGATCCCGGTAACGGCTTCATCGGCGCGCATCTTCTGGATCTCATCAAAGGTCTTCTCATAGTCCAGCTGACCTTCGTTGAGCTGCGCCTTGATCAGCGCCATCTTCATATCCGGCGACACCAGCGGCCCGTAGACCCGTGGATCGGCGGTCACATCACCGCGCAACTTCTCCAGTGCGTCGGCGTCCATCTCCCCGCCCTGCGGATCGTAATAGGACTTGGAGTTGACGTTACCTTCCGGCGTCATCCACACCTTACGCGAGTTACGGTGGGTCACACTCGATACAAGGTTATGGTTGATCCCCGGCAGACTGTCGACCGCCAGCGTCATGCGGTGGATTTTGGCTAAGGCTTCATTGCTGAAGATGTCGCCCTCTTCCACCTCGACCCCAACGATGATCACGTTGGCGCCGCCAAAGGAGGACTTTATCTCGTTGTGCAGCTCGATATACGGATGGCTCTGCGGCAACAGGTCCGCAAAGTCGGAGTACATCTTGACGCTGGGGATCTGATAGGCGAAGAACAACGTAATCGCCAGAATGATGCCCAGAATCGTTTTAGGACGACGGAATACCGACTCATCCAGATTATGTAGAAAGTGCGTCGCCTTGTGAGCGTCTGCAGACTTTTTATCCATCAGACCAACCCCTTACTTCTGTGACAGTTGGGTAGCGCCGGAAGAGATATCCAGCGTGAAAAGAGAACCGGAACCGCCCGCAATCAGCAGTTCGTTGTTGCTGAGTTGCGTTGCCGCGCGCAGGTAGACCGGTTTGCCGTGGGTTTCCACGCGTTGCCACTGATCACCGTTAAGCGTCAATACGGTATTGTGATCACCGAAGGCGAACAGCTGAGAGTCAGCCTGTTGAAAACCATAAATAGGCGATTCGGTTGGAGTGGTTTGTTGTTGCCAGCTCATACCGCCATCAGTGGTGTGTAGAATCTGACCACTCAGACCGCCGACCCAGCCAGTGGTGGTCGATGTGAATACTGCACCCTGTGTATAGAAATCGTTGGGGATATATTCCGGAGGATTCCAGTCCTGACCGCCGTTCTCACTTTTGGCCACAACTCCAAATTCACCGGTGGCGATCACCGTATTGTTATCCACAAACTGAATACCGGTGAGCAGGGCGTCTTCATTCAGGCTGAAGGTATTCCAGCTTGTGCCCTGATCACTGGAGTTAAGAATGGTAGAAAAGCTGCCGACGACCCAGATGCTGTTGTCGGGTGCACAGGTCAGTGCGAGCACGTCTTCTTGTGTATCGATGGGACTGGAGTGCCAGCTGCTGCCGTTATCGCTGCTGCGCCAGAGTGTTTTATCCAGACTCAGGGCGACGAAGCTTTGGTCCGGACACTGTGTCACATCCACCAACGCAGGTTTGTTGTTCAGCGTCTGGCGTTGCCATTGCTGCTCATTGATCGGGCTGGTCAGTACCAGTCCGTTATTCCCCACTACAACCATCACCTGATCGTTGCTGGCCATGCTTTGAAACTGGTCGGTGCGGCGGATGGATTTGGATAACTCCTGCTCCACCTTCTCAAGGTTTAGCGGTGCTTCGCAACCGGCTAACGACAGGCTCAGTGCTGAAATCAGCAAACCTGGTTTAACCGATAAGGCGATGAGCTTGTTTGTTTTTATAGATGCCATCGTCAATATCTCTTGGGTAATTCTAAAAGCTGTGTTGAACCTGTTGGGTGACTTTTAGAGTGTTAAAAAATGACTACAGATTAAGTCCCCTGTTTGACGCTTTTGTATCGCGTCCACTGGCGTTGGTTGTTGAGATTAGTACGTACCAGCGGTGTGGTCACGCCAACTCGCGCAATATCTGTGTGCGCGAATCGTCTGAGCTGATGATCCAGACGTGCATCTGCCGCTGCCGGATCAACTTTTAATAAGTGCTTTACCACCGTTTTACTGAGTAACAGTGGATGCCCGCCACGGCCTTGGTAACAAGGTTTGGCAATACGTTTGTTTTGCAGTGCGCGGCGAATCCGGAACAGCACAGCGGGTGCCGGGACGGGATTGTCCAGTGGTACCAGCAACGTCTGTTGGCTGATAAACCCTTTTAGTGCCTGCTGCAGGGTGCTGAACGGCCCGCGTGCCGGATTGGGGTTATGCGTCTGCTGAACCCCTGCTGCCTTATTTAACAGCGGACGTGGACGAAACCCGGTGGCCAATACAATCCGGTTGAAGCCGGCACGGCGTAGCTGTTGGATCTGATACTCCAGCCAGCTGATAGGCTGCCCCGCACAATTCAGTGTGCGCAGTCCTTTATGGATGCGACCACTACGGCTGGAGCGGCCACCGGCCAGAATAATGGCGGTACTCATGCCGATGCCTCATGATGCATATCAGGTGCTGTGGATAACTGCTGACGTTCACGGAGTTGCAGCAGCTCCGCCATGCAGCTAACGGCAACCGCCATCGGCGCTTTGCCCATGTCCGGTAAGCCAATCGGCATATGTACGTGGCTGTCATCGATCCCTTCATTGTCGAGACGATGGCGAAAACGGGTGGCTTTGGTTTTACTGCCGATAACACCCAGATAGGCCAGATTCCAACCGCTCATCTGTTGCAGCAGTTCGTAATCGAGCTTGTGGCTGTGGGTCATGATCAACACCGTGGTGTTGTGATCGGCCTGATCCAAGGTGTCAGCGAATGCGGAAGGGCGTACGTTAACCTCATCTGGAAACGCCGCCGGGTCAGCCCATTGAGGACGACCGTCAAATACACTGACGCGAAAATCCAAGGCGCTCGCAAGCGGGGCCAGTGCGCGTGCGATATGACCGGCACCAAAGATCCACAATTGAGGCGCGTCTTTGGCGTTACGCAGCAAGGTGCGATCGGCACCCGCGGTCAGACGTTCACTTTTGCCTCCGTTGATGACCTGCGGCTGCCAGCCAGAGGTGTCGCCCAGCGACTGTTTACCTGCGGTGAATCCTCCGACAAGCTGTAAACGGTCTTCGGTGTCGATCTGATAGATGCGTTGTGCCTGTTCGTTCATCAGGGCCTTCAGTGTCGGAGGCACCATCACCAAACGGGCTTCCACACGACCACCGCAGCACTGATCGGTATGGCAACCTAAGCCATGATCTATCGTCATGGTGCTGGCTGAAGGCAACTGTCCCGTTTCCTGCCAGCGCCACCAGCTCAGCTGTCCGGCCTGCATCAGTTTCCATTCCAGATTGCCACCGCCCACACTGCCGAGCCAGCGCCCGTTGCTGAGCAACAGCATCGAATCACCGGGTTGTGTTGGCGCAGAGCCTTTCACCGACGTGATCAACGCTTCCAGTACCGGGTAGGGTTGTTCGCCCAGTGGGTTGTGGAAGTGTTGCAGCGCTTCAACGTTTGTATTCATTGCGATCTCCTGTGGACATCAGGTGCCGGATTGGTTTCTGTGATGGACACCAATCCGGCGTGCTCAGAGAGTGGATCAGCTAAAGCTGAGTCCGTTTTCTTTGATCGCTTTCAGCACTTTCTCTGGGGTGATTGGTGCTTCCTTGAACTGAATACCCAACGCGTTGTAAACGGCGTTCGCAATCGCGCCAACCGGGCTGGTCAGGCCGGCTTCGCCGACACTTTTGGCACCGTAAGGCCCGTGTGGATCGGGATCTTCCACCAGAATCACCTTCATCTTCGGCATGTCGGACGAACCGTACATTTTGTAGTCAGTGAAGCTGCTGTTCAGTGCCAGACCCTGCTCGTCGTAATAGATCTCTTCGGTCAGGGCCATACCGATACCTTGCTGTGCCCCACCCACCATCTGACCTTCGGCCATTGCTGGGTGTAAGGTACGACCGATGTCGTGGGTATGGACCAGTTCCAACAGATCGATCTCACCGGTTTCAGTGTCGATCTCAACTTCTACAAAACAGGCGCCAAACGGTGGTGAGTTGTGCTTGGAGAAATGGCTGGAGAAACCAAAAATCTGGCCGGGAGCGCCTTCCGGTTCGCCGGTTTCCGGGTCCATGTAGTTATACACACCCAAGTGACAGATCTTCGCAACGGTGATGCTGTTCTCCGGGTTGTTCTTGGCAAAAATGGTTTTGCCTGCAAACTCCAGATTATCCACAGTGGTGTCGAGGTGACGCGTCGCCCGTTCCAGCAACTGCTTCTTCACATCATCACAGGCTTCCATGATGGCGTTACCACCCACATACGTGGTGCGGCTGGCATGGGAGCCGATATCGAAACCGTTGGCATCGGAATCACCGGTTTTCAGGTGGACTTCGTCCATCTCCAGTCCCAATGCTTCAGCGGCGATCTGCTGCAACACGGTGTGAGAGCCCTGACCCAGATCGGAACACGCCACAGAGACTACAGCGCTGCCGTCTTCGTTCATCATCACCGTGCAGACGGTGTGCTCCAGCAGCATCGGCGTAGCACCGGAGGTGTGGTTCATCACTGACACACCGATACCGCGACGTTTCACGCCGGTCTGGTTTTTCAGTTCATCAGACTTCTTGTTCCATTCGATCGCGTCAGCACCCTGACGCAGACATTCGCTCAGCTGACAGGATGGATATTTCACGCCGAAGCACCAGCCGTCGTCGCCCACCCCTTTGTGCCAGTCGAGACGCCACTGAACCGGATCGATTTCGAGTTTATTCAGCGCACGGTCGATCAGCTGTTCCAGTACGAAATTGGTCTGTGGATTGCCGTAACCACGATACGCACCGGCCGGGGCCTGGTTAGAGAAGTAAGACTCACCCTGATAACCCAGTGCGCCAAATTTATACATACCACTCAGCCATGCACCCGTGGTGAACGGGACGCCGGATGCGTGGGTAAAGTAGGCACCGGTATTGGCTTTAAAACGAGCCTGACAGGCAACAGGAGTACCGTCTTTCTTGAAACCCAGGCGCATCCAGTAATCACCGGCGTGACGGCTTTCGGAGATGATCCAGTCCTCCTCACGCAGCGTTTGAACCTTCACCGGACGCCCTGGTACTGCCAGCGCCATGGCACAGGTTTCCGGCTCGGAGATGATCCCCAAGCGGGCACCAAAGCCGCCGCCGATGGTGGTGGAATGGATCTTCACCTTGGACATCGGCAGGTCAAACAGACGCGCAATCTTCAGATGAGTAATCTTCGGCATCTGACCGCTGCTCCAGCAGTTCAGACGACCACGGCCATCCACTTGTGCAATATAGGCATGCGGCTCCATCTGGCACTGTTTCTGTTTGTTGACGTAAAAACTGTCCTCAACAATCAGATCCGCCTCTTTCATTGCATCGTCTGCGTCACCCCAGCCGTAGCTGTTACCCGGGAACATCGCTTCCGGAAGCTGGAATGCCTGGTTGTTCGGCTTATCCGGGTGCAGCTGCAAGACGCCGTCCGCTTCTGCTTCACTTGGTGTCATAAACACGTTCAGCGGTTCGTACTCCACAATCACCTTGGCAGCGGCACGTTCGGCTATCTCTTCTGAGGTAGCGATTACGCCGCATATTGCATCGCCCTGGTGACGGACATGACGGGTGAAGATGGTCTGATCCTTCAGATCGCCCAGCAGGTCGCCCACTTTGTCCGACACCATCTCGTCGCACGCGCCGGTGTTGTACGTGTTCTGTGTCACATCCTCGGGACCGAGTACTTTCACTACGCCCGGCAGTTTCAGCGCTTCGCTGAAGTCCAGTCGCGTTACGCGGGCGTGGGCATAATCCATACAACGGACGATCTTGCCGTACAGCATGCCCTGCATCTTTAGGTCAGCGGCATAAATCGGCTGGCCGGTGACTTTCTCGTAGGCATCAACTTTAGGTACATTTTTTCCGATCACTGCAAACTGGCTCATGCGTTCACCCCCGCTTTTACTTCAACTGCGTTGTCCCACTTGGCATCCGTTTCAGGGAAGCTCTTTGCGGCTTGCTGTACGGCTTTAACAATGCTGTCGTAACCGGTGCAGCGGCAGATGTTGCCTTCAAGCTCCTTGCGGATCTCTTCTTCGGTTGGATTCGGGTTTTTACGCAGCAAACTGGTGCTTTTCACCACCATGCCCGGTGTGCAGTAACCACACTGAACGGCGGTCTGATCGATAAAGGCTTGCTGCACCGCATTGAGGCCATCAAATGCCAGACCGGCAGAGGTGGTGATGGAGCGGCCGTTCATGGTGGCGGCCAGCGCCATGCAGGAGCAGAGACTGTCTTTGTCATCCACGATCACGGTGCATGCACCGCATTCGCCGGTACCACAGCCGTATTTAGTATCGGTAAAGCCGAGCTGCTCACGCAGGGTGTCCAGCAGGGTTTGATGCACCGGCACGGTGAGATTCATCGCAGTGCCGTTGATGGTGAGTTGGATTGCACGTTCTTTCATGATTTCTCCCTCTATCCCTTACTGGGCGGCCGTAGCGGCTTGTTCGATCAGACGTTTCATCACTACACCGGAGACCATCAGGCGGTACTCGGCGGTGGAGCGTTTGTCGTCAATGGGGGAGATCTCAGTCGGTACTATATCGGCTACGTGGGCCAGCAGTTCCGGGGTGATCTCTTCGCCGATCAGTAACTGTTCGGCTTTTGGCAAACGCAGGGTGGTCGGACCGACACAACCCATGGCCATGCGTGCAGCACGACAGACATTACCGTCCATATCGAGGCGTACGGCGCCATTCAGCTTGGCCAGGTCTTCGTTTACGCGGGTCATACGACGGAAAGCTGAACCGGTTTGCTGTTGTGGAGCATCAACGATGATCTCGACAACTAACTCATCAGACTGACGGGCGTTCTGGTTGTAACCGGTCCAGAAGTCTTCGATTGGCACTTCACGTTTACCGTTCTGACTTTGCAGAATAACGCGTGCACCCAGTGCCATCAGGGCACAGCTGCAATCGCCTGCCGGGCTGCCGCGTAAAACATTACCCACGACGGTTGCGGCGGTACGGATCTGAGGGGTGGCGAAAACCCAGGCTGCCTGCCACAGCGCCGGGTATAAGGTCTGAATTTCCGGGGTTTCAAGAATCTGTGCCACAGTGGCGCGTGCACCAATGTGCAGACCGCTGTCACGGTTAAAATCGATGTAATCGAGTCCACCCACTTCAGACATGGAAATCAACACTTCTGACTGGTGACGCACCTTCATTGCCACCACTAAATCGGTGCCTCCGGAAATCAGCTCTGCGCGATTCTGGTAGTGCGCCAACAGGTTGATTGCTTCCGATGTGCTTGTGGGCACCAGCAGATCAAACTCTGGCAAAATACGACTACTCATAGATCTACCTACCTGGTTTTTATTGTGTTTACTGAGGTATTCAGGTTGTTAGCGATGCCACTCGGGTCTCGCATAATCCTGTAATTACAAGGGCAAACAGAATGCCAACTCGAAATAGTTGTTTGTTTTCAATTGGTTATTGATATGGCCTAAGTTTTGAAAGGGCATTAGTGATGAAATCATCACTTTGTAGGTGAGCAAAACATTTATCATTTAATTACCCATGCAAGTTCAATTGAAATTGCATGGGATAGGCGGTAGGGTCGGTACTATACTGGCTGATAAGTAACCACAAATAGAGTCTTTGGGCCGATTGTTCTTTCTTGAACAAGCGGTCTACTATTTGGTGTAAAGTTCAACCATATGAACAGATGATTCTCCATCGGTGTAAAGCCGAATGCTGAAGAACAACAATAAAAAAGCACGCAGTGAGGCAGTAGTTTTATGTTGAAGCCACAGGTGAGTAGTCAGACGCCGTTACCTGACTACAGTGATCTGCTTAAACGTATCCATTTTGATGAAGAGACCGGCCACATCTGGCTGGACGAAAGCCAGATGTTACTGCTGGATGCCACCGTATTCAGCGATATGCGGCGGGTGATGATTGAAACATTAGGGCTGAATGGAGCCCGCGGAGTCTTGACCCGTATCGGTTATCTGGGCGGCTACAAGATGGCCGACCTGGCCCGTAAAATACACCCGTCGACATCTGATAAAGATGCGTTTGTGATCGGCCCACAGCTGACGATGGTTACCGGTATGGCATCGGTGAATGTGTTGGCGCTGGATATGGATCTGGATAGCGGCGAGTTTTACGGTGAGTTTGAAATCTTGGGCAGTGTTGAATCCGATTCATTTGTAGAAGACTTCGGTGAAACCGATGAACCCATCTGCTGGCACCTGATCGGTTTCGCCAGCGGTTACACCAGCCATTTTATGGGACGCGAGATTATCTACCGTGAGGTGGAATGCAAAGCCAGTCATGGTGGCAATCGTTGCGTCATTATCGGTAAACCTGCCGAAGAGTGGGATGATTATCAGCTGGATGCTCAGTACTTTGAGCCACTGAATATCAAAGACCAGATGCTGGACCTGCAGGACCGGATCGTTGGCCTGCAGAAAAAGATCGAAGGTCAGGGTGAATCAGCTCAAGCCTGCGGCTCCGTGGGTGTTTCAGAACGTTTTCAATACGCCTGGACGATGGTGGAAAAAGCCGCCAACAGCCAGATTACCGTGTTGTTGCTTGGTGAAACCGGGGTGGGCAAAGAGATGTTTGCCCGCGGTTTACATCATTGCAGTGACCGGGCGGATACCCCCTTTGTGGCGATCAACTGCGCAGCCATTCCCGCCAGCCTGATCGAGTCAGAACTGTTTGGTGTGGAAGCGGGTGCCTATACCGGTGCTAACCATTCCCGTGCCGGACACTTTGAACGTGCCTGTGGTGGTACGCTTTTCCTTGATGAAGTGGGTGAATTGTCATTGCAGGCGCAAGCCTCGTTACTTCGTGTGTTGCAGGAAGCTGAAGTGGTACGGGTGGGCGGTAGCGAAGTGCATAAGGTGGATATCCGTCTGGTGGCAGCCACCAACGAGAATCTCGAAAAAGCGGTTGAAGAGGGGCGCTTTCGCGCGGATCTCTACTATCGCCTGAATGTCTATCCGATCACGATCCCGCCGCTGCGTGAACGAGTGGAAGATATTCCACTGCTGGCGGATCATTTCCTGAAGAAATATTCCGCCCAGTACGGCAAAAAGATCAAAGGTATCTCCGACAAAGCGATGCTGATGCTCAAATACCATCAGTGGCCGGGCAATGTCCGTGAGCTGGAGAATATGATCGAGCGGGGTGTGATCCTGGCGGATAATAACAATGCGATTAACGTGTTTGATCTCTTTGTCAGCCCCGAACCACCGAGCAGCGGTGGCGGGCGAAGTCTGAACAAACAACAGCAACAACGTATTGCCAGCAGTATTCAGAGTGAAGACTGGGCGAACGATCTGGTGGAATCAGGTATTGGTCTGGATATGGTAGAGAGTACACTGATCAATAAAGCGATGTGCAAGGCCAACGGCAATGTAGCGCACGCCGCTCGTTTACTGGGGTTGTCGCGGCCTGCTCTGGCATACCGTCTGAAGAAAGATACTAAAGAGGGTAAGTCTAAATCTGACCCTGAGTGATACCTTAAGGTATTGTCTATTTTGGGTTAAACCGGGGTAGCGGGAGTTCAATGCTTGAATAGGTTGAGCTTCTATCGACGAACGTATCTTTTAAATACCTGACTTGAAAATAGGGTAATTAATTGAGACTTACTGCTTTGTGAGTTTTAAAGCGTTTCAGAATAACGGTTTCCAAGAGTGTGTCTTCAATATCAAAACCGACCTCATTACACATTAATATCTGTTCTGGGTTATCACCGGTATAAACGGTAATGATGCCGTCTTGCTCATCAATAGTCCCAAGCCTTTCTGCGATTACATACTCGAGTGCGGATATCCACATCGCTTCACTTGCACGGCTCAGGCCATCAGCGCGTTTAGCGATACATCTGGAACAAACATTTACGTTGATCACGCTCTTTCCTTTAGTGCAGATTATCTGACAGCCTATCAGAACACTCGGTATATCCTCTATCTATTGTTCTATATATGTGAAAAGTGTGGTTGTTTCAGCAACCACACTTTTCAATTCATTTAACGAAACCAAATCGTTTTTAGGACGCGGCTTTTACATTATCCAAGTCATACCACGGTGTTGGATTAATCGGGCAGCGGTAACGTACACCGTCTTCGGTAATCGTAACGCGACTGGTGCGCTGCTGGCCGGGTTCCAGTGGAAACATGTCCAATGTTTCATGGCTTTTAAAGTTCTGAATTTGGAAACCAACCAGCTTGCCTGATTTATTGGTGATCACAAATTCATACTCTCCCGCTTTAAGACCCGCAATGGTCTCCTCTGCGGAAAAATAACCGTTGTACTGATCCAAATGAATAACGGTGACGCCGTCTTCGCGCGTTTCCGGTGTGCCTGCCGCCGCAAAAGGTGCGACAAACAGAGCGGTTACAAGAGAGACCATGAGTAAGAAGGGTTTAAGCAGTTTCATGTTGAGCTCCTAAGCCGTGTTGATGTTTACGAGATCAACTTTAAACGTTAGGGTTGAGACGAACTATGCCTAAAAATCCATAATATATAGCTATTCGTCTGAATGTGGGGTCTTTATGAACTTGCCCGGTAATGATGCTCTAAGTCTGATTTTGCAGCGCTTACGTCTAAAAGCGGAGGTGTATGTCCATGCAGATTTTTGTGGTACCTGGGCGGTGGATACCTCCGGTAGCCGTAAGGTGCCATTTCATCTGGTAGAACGAGGTAAGAGTTGGCTGCATATGCCGG
The DNA here is from genome assembly GCF_015209595.1 of Pontibacterium sinense. Classification (GTDB taxonomy): domain Bacteria; phylum Pseudomonadota; class Gammaproteobacteria; order Pseudomonadales; family Balneatricaceae; genus Pontibacterium; species Pontibacterium sinense. Next base: position 11,101 of record NZ_JADEYS010000035.1, read on the forward strand.
AGGAAGCCCCGCGTCTGTTAACCGCAGGTGATCTGGTGATTTTTCCCCACGATCATGCACATCAGCTGTGTAACCAAGAGTCGCTACCAGCGCAGGTAGTGTATAACCAGATACCTGAGCCGGATCCGGCGTTGCCGATGACGACGTTGGCTTGTGGCAGTTTCGAGTTCGCCAGCCAAAGCTTATGGCCTTTGTTGGATAGTTTGCCGAAGGTGATTGTGCTGGATCTGACCGATACCCATCGCCTTGGCCAGACCTATAGTTTGATGCAACTGATGATTAGCGAGCTTCAGCAAGGGCATGCTGGAAGCAAAGCGGTAGTGGATCAGCTATCAGCGGCCCTGTTTGTGCATGTTCTGCGTAGCCAGATTGAGCAAGGCTTTGCGCAAGGTGTTCTGGCTGCGTTGTTTGATCCGCAGATCGGACAGGCGTTATCACTTATCCATCAACAACCGGCACAGGATTGGAGTGTTGAGCGCTTGGCGCGAGAGATAGGGATGAGCCGCTCTGTGTTCTCAGAACGCTTTCGAGATCTCGCGGGAAAAACACCGATGCGTTATCTTGCTGAATGGCGAATGCGTGAAGCCAGTGACCTTCTTAGTAGCACGGATGATTCGATTGCGAAAATTGCCGAGGCTTGCGGATATAGCTCAGAGGTTGCCTTCCGTAAGGCATTTCGTTCGGTGACCGGACAAACGCCGGGAGCGGTGAGAAAACAGAACCGTTTATAAACCTTCATTCAATATTGCTGTATATGCAACGGTATATGGTCAGCTATCTACATTTATTTATAGTTCTATTGGATTTAAATTAAAGGGTTATTTGGAAATATGAATGGTGTTCATAAAAAGGTTGGTCATCGTTATAGCTCGTTATTTTTAAATACCAGAAGTAAGTGATCGATCAGTCAATTATAAATAGATCCATTACTCAAAAACTGAAGTATAAAAGTAACCTCTAATTCATTATGATAGGTTAAATTTTGACACATGGGTTACGTTATATTTGACGTAATTCTGACTTTCGGTGATTTTCAATATCGCGTGCTCAGGCGAGTTGAGACGTTTTCTACGCAAACCGAAAAATTGACTGATGAGCCGTACTGATGGCGAGTCTCTGTCATTTAATAGCCGACAGCAATGACTTGTTAGGAATGTAACGTGCAGGGACTGCTTGTTTTACACGTCTGAGTATTCTTCTCGCTCTTCCTGCAAAACTTCGAATTAAGATTTCAAGATTGAATAAGTGTTGTTAGGGCTTCATTGCTCTGTGGACCAGCCACGTCTGCTGTTTACGGATATCGATGCTTATAAAGGGAACTGAAGATGATGAAGAAACAGGACGAAACTGCAGTATCCGGGGTCCTCGCCCGCAAGCCTTTGTTCCGAGCGCTTGAACAGCGCATTATGTTTGATGCGGCGGCTGTAGATACCGCTGCACAGGCGGCGGCACCTGAAGTGATCATCAATGCGACTGACACGCAGGATGACGCCTTGCTGGACAATCTGGCTGCGCTGGTTCCACCGGCAGAGCGTGACCGTACCAACCTGGTTGTGGTTGATCAGGGGGTGGAAAGTTATGACACCTTGCTGCAGCAGATCCCCGACAATTACAGCGTGCTGGTCATCCCTGCGGGTGAAAATGGACTGGCACGTCTGGCTGAATCTCTTCAGAACTTCAACGATCTCGAATCTATTCATATTCTGAGCCACGGTAGCGATAACCTGTTTCAGTTGGGCGCGGATAAGCTGACCGCCGAAACGGTGAATCAACATGCTGATGCGCTTGCGAAGATTGGCAATGCCCTCAATGCAGATGGCGACCTGCTGTTATATGGCTGCAACCTGAGCGCCAGCACCGATGGCCAAAGCTTGCTGGCCAGTATTGCGGCTCTCACCGGAGCGGATGTCGCGGCTTCTGATGATCTGACCGGCGCAGAAACATTGGGTGGTGACTGGCAACTGGAGTCCCGCACGGGAGATATTGAAGCCTCTATATTGGAGCTTACTTATGATGGGCTACTGACCGGTGCAACGTATGTGACTACCACATCCCCTGATTTAGATAGGGTGCATACGGAAGGTAATGATCCGATCGATTTTCAGATTGATGTGGGTGAATTGCCAACGGACGTGAGTTCAATACATCTTGCCATCCACGCCAATGATATTGATGAGGAACAAGGTGAACTTGATAAAGTTTATTTAAATGGTACTGAGCTTGGGCGTTTGACTGGGGCAAATGGCGTCTGGAGTACGACAACCTTTGAGGTTAACTCGGGTTTAGTTAGGAATGGCGCAAACGATATCCAGATAACGATCAATAGTGCTAAAGAAGGGCTCAATCCATGGCAGGCTCAAGTCGATTGGGGACAGATATTGATCAACGGGGGAGCGAAAGAGCATGGCGCATTCTCAGAGGCTAAATTATCAGCTGTAGTGATCAATGAATCGACTGCAAACTTTACCAGCGCATTAGATCTCAATATTTCGACATCGGGTAGTTATCGGCTTGAAACGCAGTTATCTGATAAAGACACAGGCAATGTTGTAAGCGTTGAAACAACTACGTTTACAGGGACAGCTGGGCAGAACCAGCAGCTTGCCATTGATTCTAGCTATTTAGTGTCAGAACCAACAGGCGTCTGTGTGATGAGCTTTAACCTGTTCTATACCGGAGGAGGTACAGATGTACTACAGGCACAGACTGCGTATGAGTTTGATACGGTTGAGAATAAAGGGCCTTCGACGGCACCAGACTCGGCGGATAACACGGTTTCGTTTAACGGTGCCGGTGAGTACGTCTTCGAGGTTAACGACTTTAGTTTCACAGATATTGATGGCGATACACTGGATGCGGTTGTCCTTAAATCCCTGCCATCACCGGGCGAACTGACATTTAACGGTTCTACGGTAACCTCGCTGATCAGCGTCACCCAAGCAGATATCATCGCGGGTAAACTAAAATACACTGCTGCAGAAAATGGGTTTGGTCCAGCGTATTCTAACTTCAGTTTCAAAGTGAGCGATGGCAGTAAAGAGTCTGCAGCTTATACGTTCACCTTTAACGTTGAAGAACCTATCTATATTCGCTCAAGCAACAGTGCACTCAACCAGTCCGATGGTCAGAACACACAGGTTGCGCTGCTGACACCGTATACAGAGGCTGATGGCGCAACCTATACCTATTCTCTGGTAGCGGGTACAGGTGATACCCACAATGATCTGTTCAATGTGGTGGATAACCAACTGATCGTGAACGATGCGGGCTTGATTGCACAGGGCAGTCTGTCACTGCGTTTACAGGTAGAGGCCAGCGGTACTGAGATCTACACCCGTACGCAGGTGGTGACTTTGACACTATCCGATGATGTGGCACCAACGTCTATTCAGGATACGGTTAATACTGACAATTTCGGCAGCGGCGCAGACATGATTCATGGTTCTGTCGCTGAAGGGGCTACAGCAGGCACCGAAGTTGGCATTGATATCGATGCGAGTGATATTGCAGACATTACCTACTCCCTGCAGGGAGTTAGCAGCAACCTGTTTGAAATCGATCCATCGACCGGCGTGATTGCCGTTGCCAGTGGTGCTCTGGTTAACTTTGAAGCCTCTGAAGTACACTCCCTTACTGTCGTTGCAACGGACGCCCACAGCAATGCAGCGACCTTTTCCGTCAGAATTGCTGTAACAAATGTTGCTCCTCAGTTGGTGGATGACACAGGCACGGCCACTGAGCGTGCCAGTAACGTAACGGGTAATGTGTTGACCAACGATATCGATCCAGGCAGTGCTGCTGGTGCGGATCTGAATGTGGTCAGCATTAGTGGTGATTCCACGAAAGTGGGTCAGGCTGTTGCCGGTAGTCATGGTGGCCTCTTTACCATCACTACCGATGGGAGCTGGCGCTTTAATGCCAATGGTGATTTCGACACGCTGCTGGATGACGAGACACAGACCACCCGTGTGACGTTGCGGGTTGAGGATAGCTCTGGTGAAGGGGGTGAAACCACGCTGGAAGTCACGGTATCCGGCATAACCGCGGAAGCCCCTGAATTGGCACTGGAAAATACCGATGTTGATCAGTCCCTGCGTCGCAATTCAATGGTAGCGCGTCTGAGTGTACCGAATGCGCTGTCAGGTCAGCGTTACGGGTATACCTTAGTGGATGGGGACGGAAGTGATAGCAATGATCTGTTTACCTTAGAAAGTAGAGGATACCTGAGGATCCAGAACGATGCTGCCGGCCTGCCGTTGGGCGATATTACCGTTCGGGTTCGTGCGGCCTTAACCAGTGGAGATGAGGCAGGACTCTATACCATTGAGCAAGTCGTAACGCTGTCCGTGGTCGATACAGTCGCACCTAAGTTTAGTGGTGATAGTGACTCCATAGGGGACGGAAGTGGTGTTAATGGCCGCTTTGTCATGGGCATGGCCAATGGCGATAAAGTGGGCATCACCGTCAAAATGGATCGGGCGGATCAGGAGAACGTGACTTTTAGTCTGAGTACCGGTGGTGACTGCTTCCAGATTGATGAAACCACCGGTGTCGTGACGGTAAGAGACGTATCTCTAATTAGTGCCAGCGACAGCAGTTATACCATCACGGTGGTCGCGACCGATCCGGCCGGAAACACGGCAACCCGTGACTACAATATCTCCATTGAGGTCGATACCGTTGCACCTGAGTTTAATGGTGACAGTGATCGTATGGGTAATAGCGGTAGCTTTAGCGGGCGCGTTATTCCGGGTATGGCCGCTGGCGAAGAGGTTGGCATTACCGTACAGATGGATCGTGATGATCAGGGCGCAGTGAAGTTCAGCTTAAGTGGTGGCGGTGATCGCTTCCAGATCGATGCGGATACCGGCGTTGTTTCCGTTAAAGATGCAGGTTTGATCAGCGCAAGTGATTCAAGCTATACCATCACTGTGGTCGCGACTGATATGGGGGGCAATACCGCTTCACAGGACTACCTGATCTCGGTAGAAATCTCGGCACGAGATGATACGGCGCGTGGTAATCAGGGTTATACCCTCAGTGGTGATGTGCTGCGTAACGACCGCGATGTAGGTGGTGATAACAGTGCGATGACCGTCGCACAGGTAGCAGGTAGTGCAGAGAATCTGGGTCAGCCTGTTGCAGGCAGTCAGGGCGGTGTGTTCACCATCAATGGTGATGGAAGCTGGACCTTTGATCCAACCGCTGAGTTGAACAAGATACGACAGAACGAAAGTCTTAATACTACTATCGACGTCACAGTGCTTGATTCGATGGGGCAACTCAGTACCAGCACTCTGACGATCACTGTGTTGGGCCGTAATGATGCCCCAACGAATCTGCAGCTCAGCAGCCCTGAATATACACTGTCGTCGGTAAACCGTGTTGTAGGCGACCTGACCGTCGACGATGTTGATGAAGGCGATACTCCCACCATCAAAGTCAGCCGGGATAACAGCAGCAGCTTTGAGGTGGTTGACAATCAGCTGCTTGTGAAAGAGGGAGTCAGCCTGGCTCCGGGTTCTTACACCCTCACGCTGGAAGCTCGCGATAGCGGTCGTGCCCGTGTCATCGAGGAATTCACCATTGTGATTGCGGATGACGGTGCCCCGACCTTTGCCACCCCTGCGGACAGTGATTCGGCCGGTAATGAGAGTGAAACTATACAAGGTGTTGTCCATGATGGCGCAACTGAAGGCACGGTGGGTATTACCGCATCGGCAACGGATAGTAGTCAAATCAGCTACTCATTGACGGATGATGCCAGCGGCCGTTTTGTTATTGATGGTGCCAGCGGTGTGATCAGTGTGAAGCAGGGCGCGACAATTCTGCTGAGTGATGCTTTCTATGATGTGATGGTCAGGGCAACCGATGTTTATAACAACAGTGCGGACCAAGCCTTCAGAATCGCGGTGAAAGATGCACCCCCAGTCGCTGTGGATGATGTTGACGTGACTGTTGAAGATAACACCTCACCGGTAACCGGACAGGTGTTAAGCAATGATGATAATCCGGGTGAAACGCGGGAACAGCTGAGGGTCCGGGCTGTGAACGGAAGCGTGGATAATCTGGATACTGCGATTGCTGGCAGTCACGGCGGTCTATTCACCGTACAAGCTGATGGTACATGGAGCTTCTCCCCTGATGCGGCATTTAATGCCATGCAGGTTGGCGATAGTCTGGAAACTTCCGTGACGGTCGAGATAAGTGATAGCCGGGGGAGTACGGCGGAGAGTCGCCTGACGGTCACCGTTAACGGTGAAAATGATGTGCCGACAGCAATCATGCTGACCGGCACTACCGTGGCGCTTGATAGCGATAACCTGGTGCTGGGCGATCTTAGCGCAACAGACCCGGATACCGGCGATAGCCATAGCTTTACGCTGGTAGAAAAAGAGTCTGATGCAGCGGATAACCGTTTCTTCCGCATCAATGGTACTGAGCTGGAGCTGGTCGATAAAGCGATTGGGACGGGTAATAAAACCGTCCATATCCAGGTAAGCGATACGAATGGTCTGGCGTATATCCAGAGTTTTACGTTGCGAGTGACAGATACGGCGGTTCTGACGATCACCGGTGACAGTGATGCTGCACATGATGCCACTGACGGCAGTTATAACGGACTGGTCAAAGAAGGTGCTGCGGCCGGTAGTGCTGTAGGAATTCAGGTACAAGTCGATTATCTGCTGGATGAGAACCCAACGATCAATTATAGCTTGCTGGAGGATGCGGATAATCGTTTTGTCATTGATCAGAGTGGGGTGATCGCCGTTGCTGAAAATGCGGTGTTTGATGCTGCGGGTATCTCTACTCACACCGTTATTGTACAGGCGGAGGTGGGTGGTGATGTTGCCACATCCTCGTTTGTGATTGGTGTTGTGCCCACCCTGAGTGTTGCGGATGACACGGCAGAGGTCATCGCAGGTTATAGCGCGTTTGATCTCAATGTATTGGATAACGATCCGTCAAAAAACCAGCTCGGAGGCCCGTTAACGGTTCTGGCTGTCAATGATCAGAATGATAATGTTGGTCAGGGTGTGGATGGTAATAACGGAGGCCATTTTGTCGTTTCCGGGGATGGTCTCTGGCAGTTTACTTCGTCGAATGAGTTCGAAGATCTGAATGTTGGTGAAAGTCGGGTGACCTCTGTGGATATCACCGTCAGCAATGCAGTAGGTGATACGGCCACCAGTACTCTGAATGTGACAGTAACCGGTGAGGCTGATGCGCCTACCGATCTGAAGTTGGACAAAGACTATGTTGATATAGCGGCTGGCTCACCGCTTGTTGGCACTCTGACCGGTATTGATGTTGATAGTGAACAGGACGAATTAACCTTCAGTTTGGCGGAGAGTGCTGAAAACCCAGACAATGCGCTCTTTGAGATTGATGGCGATCAATTGCAGGTAAAAGGCGCGGCTACCTTAACGGTCGGTACTGTATATCGCCTCTATATAGAAGTGTCAGATGGCACTGGCTCTATGGGTAAAGTCTTTAATGTGACGGCAATTGATCCGGCGGTGCCTTATATCACAGGTGATCGTGATGCCGCCTTTGATGATAAGGCTAAATCCATACAAGGGTCGGTGGTAGAAGGCGATTACAGTAGTGAGACTGGGGTAGGAATTACTGTCAATAGTATCTTTAACGGTGAGCTGACCTACACGCTTTATCAGAGCATCTCTATTCCGTTTGATGGACTAAGTGCAGAGCATGAACACGAGCTATTCAGTATTGATGCGGATGGTGTGATTCGTGTTAAAGCTGGGGCAACTCTCAATGCTGAAGCAGGCACTACCCAATTCGTCGTGGTCAAAGCCACCGATAAGAACAATCCAGACAATAGTGCTTACCGCACATTTGATATTGAAGTGCGGAATCTGGCTCCTACGATTAACGACGATACGCACACGGTCAGTAATCAGGCCACTGTCCTGAAAGGCAATATACGCGACAATGATAGCGATCCTGGTAGTACTAATCTCTCCGATGACTTGTATATTGGCTTCGGAGTAGAGACATTGAAGCTACATGAACCAACGGCGGGCTCTGATGGTGGAGCGTTTTCGATAAACCGTCAGGGAGAGTGGACTTTCCGTCTTGGTGATGACTTTAACGATCTGCAACCGGGTGAATCAAGAGTAACCACAGCCCGAGTATTGACTAAAGAAAATATATTCCCGGGACAACCTGAGCCCGTTGAAAGCATTCTGAGTGTGACGGTTGTTGCCCCGGATGATATCAGCCTGAATAACAATCGGTTGGACCTGGCTCAGTCAGATAATGCGGTGGGTAATCTGAGTTCTATCGCAGGTGGTGATGGCCTGTTCAGCTTTGAGTTAGTAGATGGGGCGGGTGATACCGCCAACAACCGATTTAGCATCGATGGCAATACATTAAATGTGATACGTGAGCCTCTGCCTGCGCCGGGTGAATACAGTATTCGGGTACGCATGTCGGGGGGGGAAACCCCACCGGTAGAGACGATGTTGACAGTCGTATTGTTAAATACCGATGTTGAGTTCTCCCTTATCGATATCGATTCAAGCCCTAGCACGGGTACGGTGACAGAAGGAGATGTTCACGGTACCGAGGTTGAGCTCCGTGTGCAGCCGAATCAACCGTCGAGAACGCTGACATATGCGCTGACCGATACCGCAGATGGGCGTTTTATGATAGATCCCCAAACGGGAGTGGTGACGGTAGATGACGCGTCAAAAATTAACGCGGAAGATGGTACATCAGAATATCAAATTCAGGTGACAGCAACCGAGGAAGGTAGCGGACGGAGCAGTCTGCATACGTTTAACATTAGTTTGGAGAATGCCAATCTTCAGGCGAGTAATGATCAAGCGAATGTGCTGGCAAATGCGACCAGCCCGTTTAACGGGAATGTGTTTAGCAACGATCAGGATCCGAACAGTGTATTGCCCGGATCGGATGTTATTGTGCTCGGAGCGGGGCCAGAATTTGATAGCCTGAGAGGGCAAAGTGACCTGTATATATGGGATATAGTGCCTCAATTTAATAACGGCATCGACTCGGCTCTGAGTGGCAGTGAAGGCGGACGCTTCCTTGTAAAAGCTGACGGCAGTTGGACGTTCGAGCACAACGGAGAGTTTGCAGATTTATCGCCGGGTGAGACAAAAGAGACACGGATTACCGTATTAGTGGCCGATATCGGTTTTGCCTGGGGGGTAGGGTTACCCGATTCGGCTAAAGATAGATTGCCTGCTTATCTTAATGGTGACCTTCCCGGTACACCAGTTGCTACAGAGATCATTGTTACCGTTACCGGCACCCTGAATACTCAGGATTTTCAGCTGGTTGATAAAGATTCTGCCCATAATGACCGGGGTAGCAATCCGCATGGTTATGGTGCTATCACCGAAGGCGCCGCGAATGGTGCGCTGGTGGGGATTACCGTGGGCGCAACTGATTCACGGCAACCGCTAACGTTTGATATGACGGATGATGCGGGTGGTCGTTTTGATATTGATACTAGTAGCGGCGAGATTAGCGTTAAAAACGGTGCGTTGCTGAATGCCGAAGATGGTGCCAACCACTATCAGGTGCGTGTCACGGCAACGGAAGCTAATACCGGTCTTATCTCAACCGATACCTTTATTATTTTCCTTGATAACGCAACGCTGAATGCCGCAGATGATCACGGTCAGACGAATGCCAATGCGACTACACCCCTGTCCGGAAATGTGTTCAGCAATGATAGCGATGCTAACAGCACGTTGCTGGGAGATGATGTGGTTGTCTGGGCAGCAGGTTCCTCTGTGGAGAGTATCAGCAGTAGCCCTGAGCTGACCTTATCCGATGCCAGCCGCATTGGTGGTGATGGCATTGATCAGTCGATTTCAGGTAGCAATGGAGGCCTGTTTCGTGTTGATCATAACGGCAACTGGACCTTTACGCACAACGGTGACTTTGACGACTTGGCGGTGGGGGTTACCCGCGAAACGCGTATTTCTGTTTTAGTCAGTGATCAGGGTCTGGAGTGGGGCGAAGACCGTATTATCGCCGATACCATGCCGGACTTCATCGATAGTAAGCCCGGCCAACCGGTGGTGAGCGAGATTATCATCACTGTTGTTGGTATGGACGATACTGTGGCATTTGAGCTGACGGACACTGATAGTACGCAGAACAACCGTGGCTCCAACCCAAGTGGTTATGGTGCAGTTAACGAGAATGCAGCGGATAATTCATTGGTAGGTATTACCGTGGTTCCCACCACGCCTCGCCAGGCGCTGACATTTGAGCTGACAGACAGTGCCGATGGTCGCTTCACAATCGATGAAAACGGGGTAATCCGTGTTGTTGAGGGTGCTCGTATTAATGCTGAGTCAGGTGTGGATCACTACAATGTGGTGGTTGTTGCACGTGAAGCTGAGACGGGCAAGACCGGTATACAGACCTTTACCATTTTTGTAGATAACACGCCGCTCACCGCTTTGGATGACACAGGTCATACCACAGAGAATGCTGCAAGTCCGATTACGGGTAACGTATTTACAAACGATTCAGATCCGAACAGTGTGCTGCCGGGTAATGATGTAGTAGTGCTGGCGGCCGGTCCGGATGTAAATGCCTTGCGTGGTCAGTCAGAACTCAGTATTAGCGGTATCCGAGATCATATCGGCCAAGGCCTGAATACGGCAGTGACCGGCAGTAACGGAGGTATTTTCCGTATAACTGCTGATGGCAACTGGCAGTTTGAAACCAATGGCGATTTCACTGCACTGACTCAGGGGCAGACGACCACGTCCAGCCTTACCGTTGTCAGTTCAGATCATGGTTTGGGTTTGGGAGCAAACACGGTTGATGACGGGTTACCTGCATTTATCAACGGTAAACCGGGCACGCCGGTCGTGACAGAGATTGTGGTGACGATTGTGGGTGAGAACGCTACACCGGTCGTGACGCCACCTGCTCCGACGCCACCTGCTCCGACGCCACCAGCTCCGACGCCACCAGCTCCGACGCCACCAGCTCCGACGCCAACGGACCCAACACCTACAGATCCTGCACCAACGAATCCAACACCAACGGATCCAACACCAACGGATCCAACACCAACGGATCCAACACCAACGGATCCAACACCAACGGATCCAACACCAACGGATCCAACACCAACGGATCCAACACCAACGGATCCAACACCAACGGATCCAACACCAACGGATCCAACACCAACGGATCCAACACCAACGGATCCAGCACCAACAGATCCA
>NZ_JADEYS010000036.1 GCF_015209595.1 Pontibacterium sinense
TGGCGTCCCATAGGGGGTTCGAACCCCTGTTACCGCCGTGAAAGGGCGGTGTCCTAGGCCACTAGACGAATGGGACGTGGATGCGTTTGAATTTTGCCTCAAACGCGGGACGTATTCTATGCAGATACATACGATCGTTCAAGCACTTTTTTTAACTTTTTTTCTATAAAATCAAAAGCTTTTAAGTTAGTGTACATTTTGATCAGTTCTGGATTGAGTCGTTTTATGAGTCCAACAAATATTGGCCTTCTGATCTTAGGCGGTATCGGCATCATGTCGGTCACAGCCTATATCATTCAGATGTATGAAAATCGCAAAAAAGCCCGTCAGCTAAGACTAATGCACCTGCAAAGCGCGATTCGTCGTGCGCACCACTTGCTGTCCAACTATCCACCACTGTTGCAGAGCCCGGATATCATCAAATTTTTGACGGTGTATCTCGCTCAGCGCTGCCAGGCCGCTCTGGAGTTGGAAGAATCTGAAACAATGTCAAAGGTGCTAAATGAAGCCAATGAGCGTGCTCAGAGTTCACTTGAGACGCCCCCTCACCCGGAAGGCTCAATTACACTCTTTGATTCACCTAACGGCGCACAGCGTGCACGAGCCATCATCAAGGAGTTCGTAAAGTTCCTCAAAGAGATTGAAGCCAAAGGGGAAATATCAAGTACCGTGAGTCAACCGATGATTCAACAAGCGAAGAATTGCTTTGAACGCACCGAGGTTGATCTGGAACTGTTAGAAGCGATGGTGACCGAAGAGGTCAACGATGGTAAACGCTCATTCAGCACTTATAAGAAATGTTTTATTCGCCTGAGTGAGTTGAATAAAAACCACCTCTTAGATCGCCAGCTGTTTGAACTGCGCAATCGTATGACAACGATTGCGGCTTATATTGAGCAGCGCACGGAAGAGGAACGCCAGCGCCGGCTTAAAGAGGAAGAGGAACAGAATAAATTCGGTTTTTGAGTGGATTACGAAAACGACTCGATAACTTCATATTACTTCGCCCTCTCCTCTCTATGTCGTTCCCGTTGTCGCAGCCAGTCACTCAGATCAGCCTGTGACATCGGGACGCCGGTCAACCACCCCTGAGCCGCATCACAATGCACCTTACGCAGGAAGTCATACTGCTCTTGTGTTTCTACTCCTTCAGCAACAACCGTCAAATGCATGCTGTGCGCCATGGCGACAATAGCGGATACAATGTCTTCATCCACAGGATCGACCGATAAACCATCAACAAAAGTTTTGTCGATCTTAACGCTACTGACCGGCAGTTTTTTCAGGTAACTCAGTGACGAAAAACCGGTCCCAAAATCATCGATAGCCAGCCCTACCCCACTCTCTCTTAATCGATAGAGTGACGACTGCGAATGTTCCACTTCCTGCAAAAAAACACCCTCAGTGATTTCAAATTCCAAACTATCAGGACGGAGGCCCGCTGTGTTCAGGATTGATTGTACGCGCTGACTAAAGGCCTGATCCCGGAGCTGACGCGGTGATAAATTAATCGCGATACGGGGCATATCCAATCCTTGTTCACGCCAGAGCTTCAGGGTATCAACTACCGTTTCAATCACCCACTCGCCAATAGGTATTATCAAACCACAGTCTTCAGCAATAGGAATAAATTTCAGAGGTGGGACTTCACCCAGCAGAGGATTATTCCACCGCAATAACGCTTCAGCACCAATCAGCTCACCTGTGAGCGTATCCACCTTCGGCTGATAAGCGACAGAGAGTTCATGATTCTCCATTGCCATTCGTAGTTGATCTTCAATCCGGCGTCGCTCATGCATCTCAGCATTCATGCCAGGCTGGAAAAACTGGAACGCATCACGCCCACTGTTTTTCGCATGATACATTGCAATATCTGCCTGGATGATCAACTCTTCAGCTTTGACCGTGTTCTCTGGATAGATCGAGATGCCAACACTGCTGGTCACAAAAGTCTGATGTTCACCAAGAATCATCGGACTCGCCACCGAATTGCGAATCTTATTTGCAATAAGCGCCAGATCGTCATTCGCCCGATCCGCTTGCAGATCCACCACTATCACAGTGAACTCATCACCGCCCATGCGCGCGACCGTATCCTGGGAACGTACGGCCTGCCCCAATCGTAAACTAACCTCTTCCAGCAGCAGATCACCAATCTGGTGACCTAACGTATCATTCACCGACTTGAACCCATCCAGATCGATAAACAGCAAGCCAACACACGTCCCGTTACGTTCGGCATTTTTTAACGCTTGCTGCAGACGGTCTCCAAATAAACTTCGGTTGGGCAAACCAGTAAGATTGTCAAAGTAGGCCAGCATCCGGACCTCCTGCTCGGCCGCTTTACGCTCAGATATATCGGTACTAGCGCTACCTAGAGCAGTAAATTTTCCACTACCGTCCAGCAAAGGGAAAATAGTCGTGGTGAAATGACGATAGCCGCCATCAACCTGTGCAATCGTTTCTTCAAACGTCATATCAGTCTGACGCAACCTGACCTGTGTTTCATAGTTCAGGCGGAGCTGTTGCGCCTCTGACGGGTTGCTCCGGGTCAGATCAAGCAGATCACTAAACCAGAGCGAAAACTTATCATTGATTAGCTGATAGTCGCCGTCCTTCGTCTTAAGACTCAGTGCGACAGGTAAATTATCAACCACTGTCCGTAACCGCTGGTCACGCTCACTGATCGCATCCAGCATATTGTTAAATGACGCACCCAGTGCTCCAATTTCATCGTCGGAATTTAATGCCAGTCGCGTAGCGGTTTCACCGGCTTTCTGGCGTTGAATAGTATCGGAGATATGACCAATAGGTCTGAGGACTGAGCGATGAAACACTGCGTAACCCAATACACAGATACAAAACACGGCAAGAATCAAAATAATGCCGGAACGTACAAAGATATCAGCAGCACCAGCCCGAATAGCACTAGAATCGAGCCGCAAATACACCACTCCACGATATTCATCCGGCGATAGTTTCACTTGCGCCATCGCATGCCCCCAGGCTTGATCTGTAACCTGAGGATCGACCCTGCTATGGAAACGATCACGGTAATTTTGCGAGTTGTACCCAGCAGACAACAAAGGATAAAACGTGACAATATCGCCTCCAGGGAGGAGGTAATGGCCAAACGTCCCTTGTTCAATGGACTTCATCAACACTTTGAGCATCTGCTGTGAAGCGTGATCGTCATCGACACCGGGATGAATACTAGAGGCCCATATAACAAACGGATCCCGGGTCACCACTGAAATACCCGAGATACCCTCTTCACTGGCAACGATATCTTCTACAGCGAAGCGTATTTCCTGCAGCTCGCTCATAACTTCAACCGTTTCGTTGATCGCAACGGCCAATAGTCGACTCCTTTCAACTGACTGCCAACGCATATGATCTTCCGCTACCCAGTTCAAAACCCATGCACCTAAAACAGCAAAGAGAGCACCGATAAACAGTAACGGAACAATAAGTTTTGTCCGGAGAGAAAACGTCATAGACGTCCTTGAGCTGCGCTATTGTACTCAAACTTATGCCACTGATAAGATCGAGATACAATAGTCTGTTAGTTATTCAGGAGCATTCATGCCTTCCATAGACCGCACCCTGAATGGTCAGTCCCGACACGCTATCCACCCACCTGCCTGTGTAAACTCTATGTTTTTAATTAGAATTTTTTGTTGTCTCAGCCTACTCACTTCATTCATAAGTCAGCCCTTATATGCAAAGGAGGCTACGGAACCCACCCCCGATATTCGTATCGCGATCGGAGATATCCCCGGATTCGATACGCTAATCGTAGAAGCAGCAGCAGCCCGCGCAGCAGAGCGCAACGTTCATGTTTCGATCAGCTACCTGCAATCTGAAGATCTCGCGACTCAGGCAATCATCAACGGGTTAGCCGATGTAGGGATTGGTACACCATACGCGTTGATCCACAATACCCGTGCGCCTCTTAGGTTGTTTTACCAACTCAATAGCTTACGTTTCTTTCCGGTGGTCGATACTCAACACTACAATGACTGGAAAGATCTGGACGGCGTACCAATGTATACCCATGGCGAAGGTTCCGGTACTGAAGCCATCATGATGCTAATGGCTCGGGAACACGATATACAATACAGCGCCATGCACTATGTACCCGGGTCAGGCGTACGGGCTAAGGCAATGATCAAGGGGCGTATTCATGCCACCATCGTTGATACCGAGCGCCGAAACAAGTTACTTAGTCACCCGTCAGGCAAGTTCAAAACGCTGCCGACACCCACCATCAGCGCCAGCGACGAAGCACTATACGGACATCTGGACTTCCTGCACACCCAGCACGCAAAGATATCTATATTGGTCGAAGAACTGATCCAGGTCTCACGCATGATCAATCGCGAACCGAATGCAGTGGTAGAGCTGAGGGATAAATACAACATCTTGCATCAATCCACCGACAACAAAGAAAGCGCGCTGATTCAGATGTATGAAGAGCTTGTCTCGGTAGACGCTATTCCTAACAACGGCGGTTATCCAACA
Source organism: Pontibacterium sinense (assembly GCF_015209595.1). Taxonomy (GTDB): domain Bacteria; phylum Pseudomonadota; class Gammaproteobacteria; order Pseudomonadales; family Balneatricaceae; genus Pontibacterium; species Pontibacterium sinense. Next base: position 4,525 of record NZ_JADEYS010000036.1, read on the forward strand.
GCCTCCGCTGCAGACCTGAAGTTTTTCACAGCATCCGGTACGTTGAATGAAAACTTGGAACAACTCAAAGACACCGATTTTTGGGAGTTTTCCCCGTTGACCAACGCCCTTGGGACAGTAGGTATTCAGTAACGGGGTGATCAACTTATTTGCTTCATTAAAAAAGGCTGCCAAATCGGCAGCCTTTTTTAATGAAGCAAATAGATCAGGAAATAACCGTGTCAGGTGTAGGCGCGGCTTCAGCCTCCTTCTGCGCACGCTTGCGACGTCGTTTTTCGAACCATTTCTGAGGTAGCGTCTGGCCGCTAAATTCTCGATCAATCAAGGTGTCTGTCAGACCGGCACCCGCCCACATAGCGGCTAACGCGACCCAGGCAGTGATAGAAAATGCAGAGCCCCCCGTCAGGCCTGCACCCACAGCACAACCGCCTGCCAACATGCCTCCCATTCCCATAAATACAGCGCCAAAGATGTAACGCACCATACTGCTGCCATCTTTAAAGCCTTGTAACTGTAATGTGCGGGAGAACAGCGCCGCCAGAAATGAACCGATAAATACGCCCGGCACCAGGCCCACATCAAAGTCCAGAGGTGCACCACCGGGTGTGAGAAAGTACATCAATGTATCTGCCGACGGACCGGTGAATGTCATACTTTCCACCTGGGTCGGTTCAAAGGTCTGATACGACATGTGATAGGTAAACCACCAGCCGCCTACAACCATCGTCCCTACGCCTACAGATCCAACCCACGCCCATGTCGATAGTTTGTTACGGATACCGTAAAAGACTGCAACGGCCATACACACCAAACCAATATAGATGCCGGTTTTATCTCCCCAACCAAGGAAAGAGATCAGCTCCAGTCCACCATCATCATGTAAAAGCCAGGCGCCTGCGACCGTGTCACGGGCAGGAGATAAAATTCCGCGCAGGCTTGCTTGCGCTACGGCAGCAAACAGCAGCCCCGAGAATAAGGCACGCAGATTGCCCGTCGCCGCCAGCACCAACAGACGAGCACCGCAGCCACGAGCCAGCACCATACCAGACCCAAAGAGCACACCACCGATCACCGCGCCGGAGAGAGAGCCGTAGGACGCCAGCATCCGAGAATCACTGATATCGAGCATATTGGCGGAGATCAGTGCCTGAGTACCCGCCACAGCAGCAGAAAATGTCAGTAACCAGATCGCTACCTTCTTACCAATCTGACCGCGCCAAAACTCAACGACAGCCGCACGTAAGCAAAACTGACTGCGTTGGGCGAACGTACCAAACATAATACCAAGTACCAAACCGCCCAAGGCAGTCGTACCGGCTTCTCCAAACTGATCGATTAGATACTCAAAATCCATGCTCACCCAGCCCCCGCTGATTAACCTGGCTGACCAAGCTACTGTTCTGAAACCGCCATACAACAGACCTGAAAACCGTCCGTCAGGGTTTCTGCCCGATCGATGCAGCGACAAATTATACAGATATATGCTTATTCTTGTTTGATATATATCAGCGATTTGTGCACCGCCGTTATACCCCTTTGGTTGAAGAAAGGAGATTTGTGGGGCCATAAACAAAAAAAAACGGCCCCTGAATAGGAGCCGTAAGCTTGGTAAACGCAGCTGCGTTAAAGAGAGATAGGATCAGACTGTGAGCCAGCGGATAACATCCGCTGGTCCAACCATCTAGGCTTAGAAGAAGCCCAGTGGGTTGATGTCGTAGCTGACCAGCATGTTCTTGGTCTGCTGATAATGCTCCAGCATCATCTTGTGAGTCTCACGACCAACACCGGACTTCTTATAACCACCGAATGCAGCATGTGCAGGATACAGGTGGTAGCAGTTAGTCCAAACGCGACCGGCCTGGATACCACGACCCATGCGGTAAGCACGGTTCATATCGCGGGTCCACACACCTGCGCCCAGACCAAATTCGGTATCGTTCGCAATCGCCAGTGCTTCTGCTTCGTCTTTGAAGGTCGTTACGGAAACAACCGGGCCAAAGATCTCTTCCTGGAAGACACGCATGTCGTTGGTGCCTTTGATCAGGGTTGGCTGCACGTAGTAACCGCTGTTCAGATCACCGTCCAGCTGCTCAACACTACCACCCATCAGGATTTCAGCGCCTTCTTCGCGGCCGATATCCATGTAACCCAGAATCTTATCGAACTGCTGCTGAGATGCCTGTGCACCGACCATCACATCAGTATCCAGCGGGTTGCCACGCTTGATCTGTTTCGCACGTTCGATCACTTTCTCGATGAACTTATCAGCGATAGATTCCTGAACCAACAAACGAGAAGGACACGTACATACTTCACCCTGGTTGAAGTAAGCCAGTACCGCACCTTCGATACACTTGCTTACGTACTCGTCTTCCTGATCCAGAACGTCTTCGAAGTATACGTTTGGAGACTTACCACCCAGCTCAGTCGTAGACGGGATGATGTTTTCAGCTGCACACTTCATGATGTGCGAACCGACTGGAGTAGAACCGGTAAACGCGATCTTCGCGATACGCGTGCTGGTTGCCAGTGCCTGACCTGCTTCTGCACCAAAACCGTTAACGACGTTCAATACGCCCGGTGGCAGCAGATCGCCGATCACTTCCATCAGTTTCAGGATAGATACTGGAGTCTGCTCAGCAGGTTTCAGGACAACACAGTTACCTGCAACCAGTGCCGGTGCCAGTTTCCATGCCGCCATCAGCAGCGGGAAGTTCCAAGGGATAACCTGACCCACAACACCCAGCGGCTCGTGGAAGTGGTAAGCAACGGTATTTTCGTCGATCTCACCGATGGAGCCTTCCTGTGCACGGATACAACCGGCGAAGTAACGGAAGTGATCAGCACAAAGAGGAACATCTGCTGCCAGTGTCTCACGTACCGCTTTACCGTTGTCCCAAGTTTCAGCAACCGCCAGCATTTCCAGATTTTCTTCGATGCGATCTGCAATTTTCAGCAGGATACCGGAGCGCTCAGCAACAGACGTTGCACCCCATGCTGCTCTCGCTGCATGCGCCGCGTCCAGAGCCAGCTCGATATCTTCAGCTGTAGAGCGAGGGATTTCACAAACATCCGCGCCAGTGACAGGCGTCGTATTCGTGAAGTATTCACCTTTTACCGGAGAAACCCACTGGCCGCCGATAAAGTTTCCGTAACGGGGTTTAAAAGAAACAACTGAACCGTCTGTTCCTGGCTGTGCGTAAATCATCTTGTAAGCCTCTTCTTGTTATTGACCAGCTCTTGAATTGGATAGCGAGCCGATTGCTAAGACACCGTTTCATATTAGCGAGCAGGACCGAGAGACAGGTATCATCCCTTGGCACACAAAATTTACTCACTTAGTAGTAGTTTTTGTGTGCTACAACCAGAAGAGGACGCGTGCTCCCTGCTGCGCACTTGCTTATTTATCCCTAAATATTTTGATGATTCTGCCGACAAAAAGCAGAGAAAAAAATGTAGTTCAGTTGCTGGCTTTTCTCCACCAAACAGCTTATTTATATAGGTATCTAAGCGCTCAGAAAGAATTGACAGCGCTTGATCCCAACCGCACTATGTAATTATTGAATAGTCATCCGAATGCACAATGGAACTCATCTAGGACGACAGTAATGAGCCACACCCCTGACAGTTACTTTATTCCCTCCCGCCCTGAAATTCTTATTCAACTCAATAAGTTGATTAACGATCAGGACATCGACGTTGATCAAATTTGTAAGGTACTGAAACAAGATATCGCTCTATTTTCCAGCGTACTGGCAACCGTCAATACACCGTATTTTGGCCTTGCCCGAAAAATCACCTCGCTGGAGCACGCCGTCACCCTGCTAGGTATCAACCGCGTTTTCACTATCGTACGCCTGGCAGCACTGCGGAACAGTTTATCCACACTGGGACCACTGGAGCGGTTCTGGGATACCGGTGCAGATGTCGCACAGATCTGCGGTATATTGGCACGCCGATTCCCGGAAGTGAATGCTGACGATGCTTATACACTCGGCATGCTGCACGATTGCGGGTTACCGCTGATGATGCATAACTTCAAAGATTACAAAAAATTCCTTGAGCGTATCCCCTGTGACAGCATTTCCGGTCTGCATCTGGCCCAGCTCGAACAGTATGGCGTCAGCCACTATGACCTTGGCTTTGCCCTGACGAAGTCCTGGAACCTGCCTGAAACGACCTGTGAAGCGATTCGCTTACAACCGGACTACAAAGAGTTTGTCCGTATCAAGCGCGATGATCAGGACGAGGTTCGCACTCAACTGTGCATTCTGCTGATTGCTAAAGAGATCAGTCGTAAATACCGCACGTACTGGCGAGTCAGCAAACAGGACATTCCGTTGATCAGCGATCTGGAACCGATCCTGAACTTCATGGGCATCTGCGATTATGACTTCTTTGATTTCCGTGACGATATTTTGATGATGCTGGAAACCTAAAAGACTACCGTTCTTCTCGCCCCTGTCTGGCGCAGGGGTTTCTCCTACTTCTTACACCACATAATTCCATTCCTATCCCGCTAACGGTTTTATACACCTCCTCCCTTCAGAAGCCCCCCTATATTCAGATCTTCAAGTGACTCCTAACAACCCAACACCCAAACGCAAAAAAGCCGCGGGCAGAACCCAGCGGCTTTTTCAGGTCAGGTACCCTTTCAGATACCTGAAGATCTATCAGTCAGATCAACTTACTTAGGCAGTTTGAAGGTCCACACGCTACCACCCTGGTTCAGGTGTTTAACGCGCTTAGCCACTTCACCACCCCAAAGTGGTACTGCACCACCCCAGCCAGAAACAACGGATACGTACTGCTCACCGTCCATTTCCCAAGTGATTGGCGAACCAACGATGCCGGAACCGGTGTTGAACTTGTACTTCATCTCACCGTTCTTAGCATCAAACGCCATCAGGTAACCTTCAGGGTTACCCATGAAGACCAGGTTACCCGCAGTTGCCAGAACACCACCCCACAATGGAGCGTAGTTCTTATAGCGCCATACTTCTTTACCGGTCTTAGGATCCATTGCACGCAGAACACCGATGTAATCGTCGTTCAGAGAGCTGATGGTGAAACCTGCACCCAGGTACGCTGCGCCTTTCTTGTAGGAAACTGGCTCGTTCCAGATATCCATCGCCCATTCATTGGACGGTACGTAGAACAGACCAGTGTCCTGACTGAACGCCATTGGCATCCAGTTCTTACCACCCAGGAAGGATGGTACGGCACGGATAGCTTTACCTTTCTTGCCGTCTTTAGAGTCAGCAGGGTTACCTGGACGGTTTTCGTCAACGTAGATTGGACGACCTTTTTTATCCAGACCTTTCGCCCAGCTGATTTCATCAACAAACGGGAAACCGCGGATGAAATCACCGTTTTCACGGTTCAGGACATACATGAAGCCGTTACGGTCAGCGGTTGCTGCCGCTTTAACGGTTTTACCACCATCCTTGTAGTCGAAGGAGATCAGCTCGTTTACACCATCGAAATCCCAGCCATCGTTTGGCGTGGTCTGGAAGTGCCATGCAATCTTGCCGGTATCCGGATCAATTGCCAGACGGGAGGAGGAGAACAGGTTGTCACCAGGGCGCAGATGCGAGTTCCAAGGCGCCGGGTTACCGGTACCAAAGAACAGCAGGTCAACTTCAGGGTCGTAGGTGCCACCCAGCCAAGTTGCTGCTCCACCCGTTTTCCACAGATCACCCGGCCATGTCTGACCTGCCTTACCACCGGAGATACCGTTTTCAACCTTCTTACCATCTTTCCAGATGTAACCCATATGACCTTCAACGGTCGGACGGGTCCAGGCAATCTTACCGGTTTTCGCATCGTAGGCTTCAACCTTACCGACGATACCGAATTCACCACCGGATACACCGGTGATGACCTTACCTTTAACAACAATCGGGGCCGCGGTCAGAGAGTAGCCCGCTTTGTAATCGCCGACCTTCTTCTTCCACTTCACTTTACCGGTGGTCTTATCCAGCGCAACCAGCTTGGCGTCCAGTGTGCCGAAGATCACCAGATCACCGTACAGCGCAACACCACGGTTGATTACGTCACAACAAGGCATAATGCCGTCAGGCAGACGTGCGTCGTACTGCCACAGTTCATCACCGGTTTTCACGTCAACGGCGAAGACACGGGAATAAGAACCGGTGACATACATCACGCCGTCTTTAACCATCGGCTGGGATTCCTGACCACGCTGCTTCTCACCGCCAAATGAGAAAGACCACACTGCTTTCAGGTCTTGAACGGTATCAGTATTGACAGCAGTCAGTGGGCTATAACGCTGACCACGTGGACCAAGACCGTTGGACACAACATCACCAGTGGTCATCTGGTCATTAAGAATATCTTTATCAGTTACACCAGCGTTCGCCATGCCAGATAATGACATAGCGGCAACCAGCGCCGTGACAGCAAAGCCTTTGCCTGTGGCAAATTTACTCATCGCTCTCTCCTTTACGGATTCGTTTTTATTTGGGCGTTCAGGAGGGCCGGGAAATATTCCCAACACTTAGATGAATTTTTGGTTTTTAGCGGATTTTCAACAATTCAACAGCGGGACTACTTTTCTACTTCCTTGGTACTACTACCCCAAAGAACAAGGCGTTCGAGAGAATTTTAAAAGGAATGATCGTGGGGCAAGCGGGACTAGAGTGGATGATTAAACGCAAAAATCCGGTGCTAAATGACAGGCAATAAAAAGCCCGCAAAGCGGGCAACAAAACAACAACATGCTTTTACATGTTCGTTTCTATCGTACTGTGGCATCTATTAAGTACCGACATCCGCCGAAGGTACTGATGTTATGACAACACGATTTCAAAAATGTTTGCTTCAAAGCTTAATGGGGACGAAACAACTGCATTTCAAGTACAAATACATACAAATTTTGGCTATTCAGCACGCTTAGAATGCAGCTTCTTCATAACTTGGATACAAGTGCACCACACTCCGCAAAAACTCCTGCTGACCTAAATTAATATCGGTAAACGCGGCAGGCAAGCGTGTCTGCATCACCTCATGCATACTCTTTCCCTGGTCCGCTGCCAACTTCAGCGTCGTATCCAACCAGCGTAAATAGCCAAGCATCTGATCCACCCCACGGGTATCTTTAACCACTGGACCATGCCCGGGCACCATCAGCGTAAAAGGGATATCGGCCAACCGCCTGAGTTCTTGAATCCATATGTTAACTCCTGGCGTATGCGGCGTGGTAAGCATTCGTTGAAAAAACACCATATCCGCTGCAAACATCACACCGGTCGTTTCATCCATCATCACCAGATCAGCACCCGTGTGACCGCTAAACGAATAGAACCTGAAACTGTGATCTCCCACCTGTAAACGCTCGAATTTCAGCGGTGCCGTTGGTAAGACAACCTCTGTGGAACGCATCCAGTCACCGACCATCCGGTACATATTTTCGGCAAAGGCATTCCCATTCTGAGCAATCTGTTCACCTGTTTTAGGTAATGCCCAGATCTTCGCCCCTGAAAAAGCCTGATTACCGAGAAAATGGTCAGGGTGTTGGTGGCTGTTAAATACGTGCAGTACAGGCTTATCAGTCACCTGTTTGATAGCTGCCAGCATTGCTTTGCCATAACGCAGAGATGGACCGGTATCGAATACCACCACGCCTTCAGAGGTCACCACAAATGCCGTATTCATAATATTACCGCCATTTTTGCGGCTAAAATCCTGCATTTTACCCTGCAGAATATATGTATCTTTGGCGATCTGTTGCGGTTTGATCTGATATTCAAGCGAAACAGCCTGCCCAACCGTTGCCGTCATCAGCAAACAAACTGCAACCGCCATACGCGCGATAAGATTAAACGGATTTATTGTATTCATCGTCTGATCCCCTACAACGCTTTCTCAAATTCATTGCCGTTGTTATCGCGTAACCAGAGATGATGCTTCGTATCTTGCTTCGCCACATCAAAGGTAATCACCGGGTTTTCACTCACCGGCGGGGATAGCTCCATCCGCACCAGTGCACTTCCCCGCGTATCTCGTAGCTCGACCTGCTGGATGAAGAATTCCGGTATAGATCCGACCAACCCCGTATCCATCGGATGTATCACCCGAAATTTATAACGACTGGCATCTGCTAACTGGAACACCCGGCTCTTGGTTTCGCCCAGATGGCTTTCCCAGTAAGGATCTGCATTACCCACACTTGGGGTGGTGCAACCACCACCGGATGCTGCCAACAGGTTACCACCCACATGCCAAACTCCATCTTTGGTTAATACAGCGGCACGCACGGGGGTCGATTGCTGAACCTTAATCCGCAAAGAGACTTTGGGTACGACATCCGGATGGGGATAATAGGTAAAGATATGCTGAATCGGGTTCAGATCTGCCCAGGCCACAATTCGCTGAATATCACCTGCAAACGCACTGGCATCCACATCTACAGGTACCTGAGTCGGGTCTTCAGCAAAGTCAGGCACACCAACGCGCACCCGATCATCAAACACATAGGGCGTATCACCCAGGAAGATCTGGCGATTGTAGTCCCACATCACTGAACTCAGCGGATCTTCCGCCGGTTCACTGGCGTACGATGGGACTGATAACAAAACACTGAGTATCAGACTTGGGCATAGGGTGAATATTGTTTTTATTTTCACGCGCCTTAATCCTTTATCTATGTTCAGCGGGCTTTACTTCACATCCTGATAAAGCCCGGGAAGTTCATATGTCAGGCCATATTGCTGATAAATCTTTTCCATCTCGCCAGTGCGGATCATCCGATCAACCACCTCTTCCACCGCATAACCCAGCTGACGGTAGGTACTCTTGATCGCCATACCCAGATCCCACTTTTGCTTACCCATCATCGGAAAACCGTTTTCTCCGATATGGAAGCTGGGATCTTTTGCCTGGAACAACTGCCAATCTATTTCGGCACGCATCCCCATCACGGCATCCACCTTCCCTTTTTGCATATGACGGAAGGCTTCATCCACATTGGTAAAATGATGGGCATTATCGCGCATACGGCCGCCAAACGCTGACACCATATAAAACGCCGGCAGACTATCGATCTCTACGCCAATGGGGTGGTACTGGAACACAGCAACCGTCGAGACCTCTTCGATCTTTCGACTATCAAAAGCGATACGCCAGCTTTCACGCTGATAGGGACCAAACATCACCACGTGCTCATTCACCATTTCACCGGTGGATTCTTGGCGGAATGCAAATTCACGGTCATAAGGCACACGCATCATCACATCAGCCAATTTCTTCATCGCTAATGGCTGACTATCATCTTTATCGAGATAATGACCTTTCCAGACGTTATTGCGCAGATCATCTTCCAGATTTTCATCTGGCGTAATCCAGTGGGGGCGGAATTCAAGATCCATGGCTTTTGCTATGCGTTTGCCGATTTCGGCATCGACACCCACAGCCTGACCATTTTGTTCGAAGGAGTAAGGGGGGAAATTGCGGTAGAGACCAATCGAGATATATCCCGATGAGATCACATCATCGTAGTAGCGCGCCTGTACCTGCCCGGCGAACGCCAGACAGGTAACCAGCAGAAACGCCGTTAGATTACATCTCAGCACGACGGGATTCTACGTAAGTGCGGATCGCCCAGAGTGCTTCCTGACTCAGGTAATCAGCCATTTTTGGCATGTAGACCGCGCCATCACGTACCGCACCGTTACGCACACGGTAGATATACCACTCATCACCATCGTAATCGGATTCCAGCTCGCGCAGGTCCGGTGCAATACCACCGGAGATCGCTTCCAGACCATGACAACGTGCACAGTTCTGGTTATATGCAGAAGAACCAATAGTCACTGCTTCCGCATTATCTTTGTTATCGGTACCGCGATACGGGTTTTCGTCAACCCACTCTTCACCCAACTGCGTCAGGTTACCGGTATCAACACCTTGAGGGGTCACGTCACCGTGCGCCATTACCTGTCCCGACAGCATCAAACATGTCATCGCAGCCGCAGCCACACTCAGCATTTTCTGTTTTGCCATTTTCAGTCACCTAGTTTTTATAATTCTGCTTGAGTGGCAATTCTTCCTTTACCTGGTAGCCACTCAGAATGACTAAAATAATATGCTGTTACGAGGGGGCTTCAGAACTGTACTTTGGCTTTCAAAAAGTAGTCCCTTAGTACTAAAAAAAGAGTACTAAAAAAAGAGAACTAAAAAGGCGAGTCAGGTCTAGCGATCGGAGCATTAAGAGGCAGCTCCGTCGTAAAAAAACACAAAAACAAAGGCGATAACCCATTGAATTTAAGGTAATTCATCGAAAACAAGAATCGTGCATCGAACAAAGACCCTGTAAATAATTCTGTGTAACTGCCAGGGTTAAATGTAATCCGCCAAGCGGTCTTCAAATTCGATCATAAATC
>NZ_JADEYS010000037.1 GCF_015209595.1 Pontibacterium sinense
ACCAAGCTGGCGCACTACGCCTCCCTGTGGGCACTGACCATCATCATTACCGTGTTGCTGGCGGTACCGCTGCTGTTGTCTGTGTTGCCGAAGCCGAAGAAACACGACATCAAACACAACATCTTCCGTAACGTAGGCTATGGCTGCGCCAACATCATCAGTGGTGAACGTGCCGCGAAAAACGCGCTGTTCTTTGCCGCGTTCCTGCTGGCGGGTGGCTGGTACTTCAGCTCTAAAGTGGTGATCGGTGAGTCCGAGCCGGGCAGCCCGATCCTCTATCAGAATCACGACTACAACGTCAGCTCCAAAGCGGTGAACGACAGTTTCCCAGGCTCGGAAGAGCTGTACATCGTCGCCGAGACCGACAAGAAGGGTGGCATCAAACGTCCTGAGGTGCTGAACGCACTGGCGGATCTGGAACGTCATATGTTGCTCGACCCGGAAGTGGGCGGGGCAAAAGGGATTCCTGATCTGGTGAAACAGGTGAACCGCCTGCTGCACAACGATGACCCGCGCTGGGCGCAGATCCCGAATGACGAGATGTATGTCGGTGGTCTGATGTTCACCTACATGATGTCCAGCCCGATTCCGGGTGCGCTGAAAGAGTTTGTCGATACCGACGAGCGCATTGCCAACCTGGTGTTCTACTACAAGGATCATCAGGGCGAGACCATCCGCCGCGCCATCCACACCGCCAAGCAGTGGATCGAAGAACACGGCAACGATGTGGAAGGTCTCACCATCCGATTGGCGGGCGGCACCATCGGGGTGACCGCGTCCATGAACGAAGCGGCCTACGAGACCAACCTGTGGGTACTGCCGCTGGTGTTCGTGCTGATCTTTGCCATGGTGATGTTCTTCTACCAGTCACTGATGGCCGGCACCATGATGTTTATGGCGATGCTTTTCGCCACCACGCTGACCTACGCCTACATGGGTATTACCCAGATGGGTATCAACATCAACACCGTACCGATTATCGCGGTCGGGGTGGGCGTCGGTATCGATTATTCCATCTACATGATGGACCGTATCCGCACCGAGATGGTGGTACTGAAAGATCTGAGTGCCGCCGTCAAACGCGCCATCAGTACCACTGGACTGGCGATCAGCTTCACGGCGATCACGCTGATTGCGGGCATCGTGATGTGGGTACTCCTGTCTGACCTGCGTTTCCAGGCCGATGCCGCACTGTTGCTGATTGTGATGGTGTTGCTCAACGGCGCGGCCGCCATGTTGTTGGTGCCAAGCTGGGTGCTGGTCTTCAAGCCGAAGTTTATCTGCGAAGCCTATGAGGACGAGGACGGCATCATCCATGCCTGAGCTGTTCACACATTGAAGTGACCAAATAAGACCAAAAAATCCGAAGGGGTTAATAATAATGACAAAAACAATAACAACGAACGCGAGTCGCCTGGCGCTGGCAGTCGCCGCGGCCACGGCGGCGATGGCCGCACCCACTGTCTCCGCTCAAGAGACTGAAGTGGCGGGTTTTGTTGAGAACGCGACCTACTATCGCGAAACCAAAGGCCTGACTAAGTTCCGTAACACCGCCCAGCTGGAGTTCAGTCGCCAGCTGAACGGGGGCAGCTTCTGGGGTGAAGCCTCCGTACACGGTACCCTGCGTGCGACTTACGATGCGGTATACGACCTGAACGACGACGAGTTCGGTGACAATGCCGGTGCGCGTGCGGGGCAGGATATCTTCCTGCAGACCACCAATAACGGGGTGCACACCCCGGTTGCACACGGCTCCGGTCTGAACGCCTCAACCGTCGACGGTGTGTATGGCCTACTGAATGCGAACCCGGCCGGTATTCCGGGTTTGCCACCGTTCCCACCCGGCTCCGCGTTTGTGGACAGTTACCCCAACAACCCGTCCACCGGTATGAAAGTGCTGGGTGAAGACCTGCACGATATCGGGGGTGGTGTGGCCTTTGGTGTGCCGGTGCGTCCGTGTGACGTGGACAGCCGTGGCTGTATCGACGGCTATCTGGATGCCGACGAAAGCGATCTGAAACACCCTGAATTCAACGACCGTCTCGACTTCCTGCGTGAGTTGTATGTGGATGCGACCCATGACTTTGACAATGGCGATCAGCTGAACGTCCGTCTCGGTCGTCAGCAGATTATCTGGGGTCGTACCGACCTGTTCCGTGTTCTGGATGTGATCAACCCGGTGGATTACAGCCGTCATAACATCTACGACGAGCTGGAAGATATCCGTATCCCAATGTGGATGGTGCAGGCGGAATGGCGCATGGGACCGACCGGTCCGTTCCAGGATCTGAACCTCTCTTCCGTGTGGAACTTCGACAAGTTCCGTCCGAACAATCTGGGTAACTGCTCCGGTGCCTACAACGCACTGGATGCGTCTTGCTTCTTCCGTGGCATGGCCAACCTGTGGGAAAACGGCGGTACGGTGGCGAACTTCGCACCGCTTAATGGCGCCGGTCTGCCGGCAGGCTTAGCCCCAATCCTCGGTCCTAACGTTGCCGCTGCCAACGGTATCACCGATCCTGCAGCCATTGCGGCCCTGTCTGATCCGACCATTACCGGATACTCCGCGACCAACTTCGGTCCGCACCAGATCGGTATCCGCGATGTGGATCTGCCCGCCTGGAGTCTGAACGACACCCAGCTGGGTGTGAAACTGGAAGGTGTGTACAACGATCTGACGTTCTCCCTGAACGCACTGACCTACCGTTCCCAGATGCCATCCCTGCGCGGCGGCACGACGGTAGAGAACAGCGAGAACCCGTTCGTGAAAGGCGATATCGGCCCAACGCCGTACCTGATCGCATTTGATGTGGTGTTCCCTCGTGTGAACCTGATCGGGGGTTCCCTCGATTACTACGCGGAATCCCTTGATACCGTGTTCCGTATGGAAGCGGCCTACACCAAAGGTGAAGAGTTCGCCGACACCCTGAGCCCGGACCTGTACTCCGAATCGGATGTGTTCCGTTACGTGGTGGGTGCGGATAAAAACGTCTTTATCCCATTCCTGAACCGCAACCGTGCCTTCCTGTTCTCGGCCCAGATCTTTGGTGAAAACCTGCTGGATCACCGCAGCGAGAAAGTCAGCTTAGGCACCCGTGGTTTTGCGCAGTGGAGCCAGAACAACATCGGTACATTGCTGGTGAAAGGGTGGTGGATGAACGACCGCCTGAGCCCGCAGATCATCATGGCACATGACTTCCGTGCCGGTAACTCCGTGGCAGCACCTTCCGTGGAATGGCTGATCGATGACAACTGGAAAGTCACTGCCGGTGCCAACATCAAGTTCGGTCCGGGTCCGAAATC
>NZ_JADEYS010000038.1 GCF_015209595.1 Pontibacterium sinense
AAGTGCTTATCTTTTAAAGCTTTTTTGCTTTAAACGCTCTTTAACAACTTAGATTTGATTCAAATTTTATTGATATGTTTGTACTGAGTACAAACGCCAATTTGGTAGTAATCGTTACGAAATCGGTCATTGATCAGACCCCTTTGGGTTATATGGTCAAGTGACTAAGCGTGCACGGTGGATGCCTTGGCAGTCAGAGGCGATGAAAGACGTTGTAGCCTGCGATAAGCTTCGGGGAGTCGGCAAACAGACTTTGATCCGGAGATCTCTGAATGGGGAAACCCACCTATTTATAGGTATCTCTTAGCTGAATACATAGGCTTTGAGAGGCGAACCCGGGGAACTGAAACATCTAAGTACCCGGAGGAAAAGAAATCAACCGAGATTCCCTTAGTAGCGGCGAGCGAACGGGGATTAGCCCTTAAGCAATCTTGTAGCTAGCAGAACACTCTGGAAAGTGTGGCCATAGTGGGTGATAGCCCCGTATGCGAAAGCTTATAGATTGTGAAAACGAGTAAGGCGGGACACGTGATATCCTGTTTGAATATGGGGGGACCATCCTCCAAGGCTAAATACTCCTGACTGACCGATAGTGAACCAGTACCGTGAGGGAAAGGCGAAAAGAACCCCTGTGAGGGGAGTGAAATAGACCCTGAAACCGTGTACGTACAAGCAGTGGGAGCGGTCCTTGAGACCGTGACTGCGTACCTTTTGTATAATGGGTCAGCGACTTACTTTTAGTAGCAAGGTTAACCGTTTAGGGGAGCCGTAGGGAAACCGAGTCTTAATAGGGCGTTTAGTTGCTAGGAGTAGACCCGAAACCGAGCGATCTATCCATGGGCAGGTTGAAGATGCGGTAACACGCATTGGAGGACCGAACCGACTGTCGTTGAAAAGCCAGCGGATGACTTGTGGATAGGAGTGAAAGGCTAATCAAGCTCGGAGATAGCTGGTTCTCCTCGAAAGCTATTTAGGTAGCGCCTCGTGTCTAACCATGGGGGGTAGAGCACTGTTTCGGCTAGGGGGTCATCCCGACTTACCAACCCGATGCAAACTCCGAATACCCATGAGTTCAATCACGGGAGACACACGGCGGGTGCTAACGTCCGTCGTGGAAAGGGAAACAACCCAGACCGCCAGCTAAGGTCCCAAAGTGCATACTAAGTGGGAAACGATGTGGGAAGGCTTAGACAGCTAGGAGGTTGGCTTAGAAGCAGCCACCCTTTAAAGAAAGCGTAATAGCTCACTAGTCGAGTCGGCCTGCGCGGAAGATATAACGGGGCTAAGTATGCCACCGAAGCTGCGGATGCACTATGTGCATGGTAGAGGAGCGTTCTGTAAGCCGTTGAAGCTAAAGCCGTAAGGCATGGTGGAGGTATCAGAAGTGCGAATGCTGACATGAGTAACGATTAGGGCAGTGAAAAACTGCCCCGCCGGAAGACCAAGGTTTCCTATCCAACGCTATTCGAGGTAGGGTGAGTCGGCCCCTAAGGCAAGGCAGAAATGCGTAGTCGATGGGAAGCAGGTTAATATTCCTGCACCGCTCATAATTGCGATGGGGAGACGGAGAAGGCTAGGCTAGCGCGGCGTTGGTTGTCCGCGTTTAAGGTTGTAGGTTTAGGACTTAGGCAAATCCGGGTCCTTTTAAGACTGAGAACTGATGACGAGGCTCTACGGAGCTGAAGTAGTTGATGCCATACTTCCAGGAAAATCCTCTAAGCTTCAGATTATGATGCGACCGTACCCAAAACCGACACAGGTGGTCAGGTAGAGAATACCAAGGCGTTTGAGAGAACTCGGGTGAAGGAACTAGGCAAAATGGCACCGTAACTTCGGGAGAAGGTGCGCCGCTGATGGTGATGGGACTTGCTCCCTAAGCTGTTGGCGGTCGAAGATACCAGGTGGCTGCGACTGTTTATTAAAAACATAGCACTCTGCAAACTCGAAAGAGGACGTATAGGGTGTGACGCCTGCCCGGTGCCGGAAGGTTAATTGATGGGGTTAGCTTCGGCGAAGCTCTTGATCGAAGCCCCGGTAAACGGCGGCCGTAACTATAACGGTCCTAAGGTAGCGAAATTCCTTGTCGGGTAAGTTCCGACCTGCACGAATGGCGTAACGATGGCCACACTGTCTCCACCCGAGACTCAGTGAAATTGAAATTGCGGTTAAGATGCCGTATACCCGCGGCTAGACGGAAAGACCCCGTGAACCTTTACTATAGCTTCACAGTGGACTTTGATATTACTTGTGTAGGATAGCTGGGAGGCTTTGAAACATGCACGCCAGTGTGTGTGGAGCCAATCTTGAAATACCAGCCTGGTAATGTTGAGGTTCTAACCCAGGTCCCTTATCGGGATCGGGGACATTGTGTGGTGGGTAGTTTGACTGGGGCGGTCTCCTCCCAAAGAGTAACGGAGGAGCACGAAGGTACACTCAGCATGGTCGGAAATCATGCAATGAGCGTAAGAGTAGAAGTGTGCTTGACTGCGAGATAGACACATCGAGCAGGTACGAAAGTAGGTTCTAGTGATCCGGTGGTTCTGTATGGAAGGGCCATCGCTCAACGGATAAAAGGTACTCCGGGGATAACAGGCTGATACCGCCCAAGAGTTCACATCGACGGCGGTGTTTGGCACCTCGATGTCGGCTCATCACATCCTGGGGCTGAAGCCGGTCCCAAGGGTATGGCTGTTCGCCATTTAAAGTGGTACGCGAGCTGGGTTTAGAACGTCGTGAGACAGTTCGGTCCCTATCTGCCGTGGGCGTTTGAGATTTGAGAAGAGTTGCTCCTAGTACGAGAGGACCGGAGTGAACGAACCTCTGGTGTACCGGTTGTGATGCCAATTGCATTGCCGGGTAGCTACGTTCGGACGGGATAACCGCTGAAAGCATCTAAGCGGGAAGCCTCCTTCAAGATGAGATCTCACTGGGACCTTGAGTCCCCTAAAGGGCCGTTTAAGACTAAGACGTTGATAGGCTGGGTGTGGAAGCGTTGTGAGGCGTTAAGCTAACCAGTACTAATTGCCCGTGAGGCTTGACCATATAACGCCAAAGGCGTTTGATGGCCGATGATGATTACATCAAATTGCGTGTTGTGCGCAGTACAGACACAGAATTAACAATAATTTGAATCTTATCTTCAAGTTGTTAGCCAGTTTTGCTTGGCGACAATAGCAAGGTGGAACCACCCGATCCCATCCCGAACTCGGAAGTGAAACGCCTTAGCGCCGATGGTAGTGTGGGGCTTCCCCATGTGAGAGTAGGTCATTGCCAAGCACCTAATTAGTACCC
>NZ_JADEYS010000004.1 GCF_015209595.1 Pontibacterium sinense
TCCGTGGAATGGCTGATCGATGACAACTGGAAAGTCACTGCCGGTGCCAACATCAAGTTCGGTCCGGGTCCGAAATCCGCAGACGACTGCCGTTCATGTAACCCATACAACCCATTCACCGCGTATACCGGTGCACCGGAACACGCTGGCGGCATGTCCGGATCAGCTGGTCTGGGTGGATTTGAGCCAACCGGACGCTTTAAAACCGGCATCCTGGGTATGGCTAATGAAGAAGATGAGTATCAGCTCACAGTTCAGTATCGCTTCTAAGCGCATCTGAAAATAATAAAAGGTAATGATGATGTTTAAAAAAGCACTTATCTCTGTCGCGATCAGTGGCGCTTTTGCAATGTCTGCACAAGCTGCACAGATCTCTGAAGATGTAGTTAAGCAATCATTCTATCCATACGCGAACGGTGCGCCGAAAGCGGAGGGTGTTGCTCCGGGTATGGTGATCAACAGCGGAAATGTTGAAGCCGTTAAAGAGTATCTTGATCCGGCGATGTATAAGTTCATCAAGAATGGTGATTACGAAATCAAAGTAGGCGAAACCACGTCCTTTGATCTGAATAAAACCTATGTTGATGCGACGCGTAAGTACTCTGGCGACGTGAAGCTGGGCGAAAAATCCGGTGAAATCAGCGGTTCTGTTGCAGGCCGTCCATTCCCACAGGAGCCGTCTATGGATGACCCACGTTCAGGTGAGAAACTGGCGTGGAACTTCAAGTACGGTTACAACTGGGGCGATTCTGCTGCGATCTATCCGTTCTACTGGAAATATCGCAACATGGAGAGCGGTAAAGTTGAACGTACAATTAAGTTTAACTTCCACTTCCTGAACTTTACGCATCGTACGTCTCAAGAGCCTTATCCGGCACTGACGCCAAACCCATCCAACCTGTTCCGTGGTATCTACGTGCAGGTACTGGAGCCGTTTGATGTGAAAAACACACAGCTGCTGATCCAGCGTTATGAAGACGATCTCAAGCGTGACAATGCGTACCTGTACCTGGGTTTCCAGCGTCGCGTACGTCGTCTGTCTACCGGCCAGGTGACGGATGCGTTCCTGGGGTCCGATATCATGATCGAGGACTTCGAAGGTTATAACGGTCGTATCAGCGATATGAACTGGTCCTTCAAAGGCACTAAGACCATGCTGTTGCCGATGTATAACCACAACGAGATGGAACTGGACGCTGAAACCCACAAAGATGACGAAGGTTATCAGGTCGTGGCGTTTGGCGGTAAGGGCGGGTGTTTCCCGAATATCACCTGGCAGCTGCGTAAGGTGTATGTCGTAGAATCTGACCCAATTGATCCTAACCATCCGATCAGCAAGCGTCAGCATTTCATGGATGCTCAGACCTTTACCATTCCACGTAACATCACCTATGACCGTAAAGGTGACATGTGGAAGAGCTGGTTGATTGGTCAGGCGCACCCTGACTTCCACCTGCCGCGTAACAAAGGCACTGGTGTGGCAATTGACGATGCGTTCTCAATGGTTGATATGCAGGCTAATCACTGTACGACAGGTCAGTTTAAAGGTCAGGTTGATCCTAAGCTGAATCCGGCGAAGAAATTCACCGTTCAGAACCTGCGTGCTTCCGGCCGTTAATCGATAAAAGTGTACTAGTAGCTCCCCCTCAGCCCGGACGTGTCCGGGCTTTTTCGTTGTTTGGCTTTATTCACGGGAAGTAAACACTGAGTTTCGTGAATACTGCTTGCGCATAGAAGGATACAGGTTAGGATTAGCTGCACTTATCCCCCGGCATGATTGAACATCGGGGATCTCATTTCGACCCGGACCCTCTATGTCAGCCAAACCCGATCTGATCCGTGATGATATTCAGCCCACATTAGTGCGTATGACAGTGCCTATGATGATGGGTATTGTCAGCCTGATGCTGTTCAACTTGGCAGACATTTATTTCGTCGCGCAACTGGGCACTGAACCGCTGGCGGCTTTGGGGTTCACGTTTCCTGTGACGTTTTCGATTACCAGTCTGGCAATAGGTTTAGGTATTGGTACATCGGCAACATTAGCCCGTTTAATCGGTTCTGGCGATCATCATAAGGCCAGCTCTCTGTCGTCCGATAACCTCCTCAGTACCGCGCTCCTGACACTGGGTATTGCCTTGGTATGTCAGCTGATCATTGAACCGTTGTTCCGCGCTATGGGGGCCTCTGAGGCGCTTCTGCCTTACATTAATACCTATATGTCGGTGTGGTTCTGGGGCTCGGTATTTCTGGTCGTTAATATGGTTGGCAACAGTTGTATGCGTGCCAGCGGTGATACTAAAACGCCTGCGAAAATTATGGCGTTTTCTTCGGCGATGAACATGCTACTCGATCCTCTGCTGATTTTTGGCTGGGGGCCGATTCCTGCCTTAGGGGTGCAGGGGGCTGCAATTGCGAGTGTGATTGCCTGGGGAATAACCTTTTTTCTGGTGCTACATATTCTCTATCATCGCCGCGGACTGATCATTCTGCAGCCACTGCATATACAACGTATCTGGCAGCATTGGCGTTCGGTGATGAAGATCGGTTTACCCGCCGCACTGTCCAATATGATGACCCCGGTTGCGAATGGTGTACTAACCGCACTAGTGGCAACCTATGGTGCTGAGGCTGTTGCGGCCTTTGGGGTGGGGAATCGTCTCGAATCTTTGTCATTGCTGGCGTGTCTGGCCTTGTCGATGACATTACCGCCGTTTATCAGTCAGAATTTTGGCGCGGGTCAAACCGAGCGAGTTATTCGTGCATACCGCATTGCCATTCGCTTTGCGCTGATCTGGCAGACGGTGCTCTATATTGGCTTGTGTCTGGGGGCAGGCAGTGTCGCTGCATTGTTTAGTGACAATCTGGAGGTGCAGGAATGGATCGGTATCTGGATCCTGATTGTCCCTGTCGGCTTTGGATTTCAGGCGGCAACATTCCTTACCGCATCCAGTTTTAACGCGTTGCATCAGCCGTTGCGAGCGATGCGTATCAGCATTACTCGGCTTTTCATCTTCTACGTTCCCCTTGGGTGGTTAGGCAGTCATTTCTTTGGCCTGCAGGGGATGTTTGGTGGTCTGGTCATTGCCAATGCTCTGACGGCATTAACCGCGTGGTTTTGGATGCGTCGCCATTTGAAACGGCTTGCAGATCAACCTGCGTAACCTTTTCTGTACAGAAACTCTTCTTAGCTTATATCCAATTGCTCTGTCATCGGGGCTTCATATAACACAATTATTGTGTGACATTATTATTCAACGAAAGTCATATTATTTATTGTACGAGCTGATATTATGATCGGTAGTAAGTCAGGGACATCGACAAAGAATAAGAATTAAAAAGCACAATAAACTCACGATAATATACTAAAAGGGGATGTGAGTATGAGTCAGAAGATTGCTCTTGTAACAGGTGGTACTGGTGGTCTGGGTACCTATATCTGTCGTACGTTGGCTACAGCCGGCTTTAATGTAGTAGCTGGTTATAACAGTGGTGGTAATCACGATAAAGCTAAAGCATGGCAGGCAGAGCAGAAGGAAGCGGGTTTCGATATCAAAGTTGCATACGGTGATGTAACGAGCGCAGAATCTTGCGCACAGTGTATCGCAACGGTTGAAGAGGTTGCCGGTGGCCCCGTAGATGTACTGATCAACAACGCAGGTATCACGCGTGACGGTCAGTTTAAGAAAATGAGCTGGGAACAGTGGGATGAAGTAATGAGTGCTAACTTAGACTCTATGTTCCATATGACCCGTCTGGTTATCAACCCAATGATCGAAAAGGGTTGGGGCCGTATCATCAATATTTCCTCCGTAAACGCACAGAAAGGCCAGTTTGGTCAGTGTAACTACTCCGCCGCTAAAGCAGGTATTCACGGCTTCACCAAAGCCCTGGCGCAGGAAGTTGCAGCTAAAGGCGTAACTGTAAACACCGTTTCTCCGGGTTACGTAATGACTCCAATGGTTGCTAAGATCGCTGAAGAAGTTCAGGCTAAGATCTGCAAAACTATCCCTGTGGGTCGTTTCGGTACACCAGAAGAGATTGGTCGTATGGTTACGTTCCTGGCAGAACAGGATTCCGGTTACATCACGGGTGCTGATATGTCCATCAACGGTGGTCTGCATATGCACTAATCATCTGATTAGTTGCAAGCCAATAAAAAAACCGCTTAGGCGGGTTTTTTATTGGCTGATATATAGAGCTTTTAGTGTTAAGACAAACTAAACACCATCTTTCCTGGTCTGATCAAAGCAGACTGTTAATCAAGTGCTCAAAGCGTTGTGTAAGGGCAGGGTAATGGCTGCTAAACGGCACGCATAGCCATTCACACCGTAGTGCTTTGACGGCCTTCAGATTCAAGGCTTCTTCCTGTTGTGCCAGTGCCTGTTGCAGACGTTGCATCTGGTATTCCATACGCAGTGCCTGGTCTTCGACCGGTGATGGCTGACCCAAAGCGATCTCCAGACGAATGCAAAGCTGACGCAGGTAAGCATCCTGCTCAGTCAGACAGTCTTTCAGAGCATCACCGGACTGTTCAGCAAGTGCGCACAGGGCTTGGAATCGGGCATCGATATTGTGTTTAGTCAGCGTAGGCAGGTGGCTATCATCCTGCCAGCTGTCATAGACCGCCGTGAGTGTTTCTTCGTAATCGCCTTCCAGGAGTGCAATTTCCAGCTGCTCACAAAGTACTGCTTTACGTTGTAACGCTTTGACCTCATCATCCTGCATCGACTGCAATGCTTGCTGAAGTGCTTTTAGCTCCAGATAGACGGCTTGGAAGCGCTGAGCTGATTGGTCAGTCAGTTGATGTTCAACATCATCGTAGGTCTGCTCTGCAATCTCCAACAGTTCGTTTAAACGATGCAGTCCACAGAAAGGTGACTGGGCGTTTTCCATCTCCAGAGAGAGGCTGTCGATCTCTAATGTCACACTGGATTTCAGTTCGGACTGATCCCGGCGGTTCTGATGGTAGCGGTCAAAGACGTCGTTACAGAGTTCGCGGAACTGTTGCCACAGCTGCTGTTCCTTATTGCGGAATGTTGGACCGGTTTCCTTCCAGATCACCTGAATCTCTTTTACATCGTCAGTCGCGGTACTGAGATCGTCCTGTTCCAGCAGTGCCTTAACATCATCGATTAAGCGGCGCTTCAACTCACCGTTTTCTTGTCGATAGGCTTTCAGAGGGCCTTCCAGTTCAGCCAAACGGGAATTAAACAGGGTTTGTACTTTCTTGCCGGGGCTGCGATCAACCGGGCTATGCTCACGCCATTCCCGTTTAACTTGTTTCAGCAGACCATCTAGCTCTTTCCAGTTAACATCATCCCAGTTTATGCCATCCAGATACGCTTGTAGCTGGTCGCAGAGTTTCTGGCGGCTAACCAGATTCTTTTCACGGACATCTTTCTGGGAATTGAAGAACACTTCGCAAGGTTTGTAGGCTTCATCTGCAGCCTGCTTGAAGCGTTTCCAAATACGATGTGAGTGCACGGAATCGGTCGAATCGAGCAATTTCCACTGTTGCTGCAGGTCACGAATCTTGTTCGCCAGTTGCTGTGGTTCCATGCCGTTCCCAACCAACGCTTCCATTTCTGCGCAAAGGGCGTCCTTTTTAGGGCTGACAGCGTAACCACGCCATTCCTGCATTTCCTGAACACGGCCAGTCAGAAGGCGAAAACGGCGTTCCAGATTGCGTGGACATGAACGCCCCAGTTTCTGAAATGCCTGTTCAGCGTGCTTGAAACGCCGGTCAGCATTTTTACTCTGACCTTCTTCAATAGCCGTTTCCAATTGCTGCAGAGCATCCTCAAATGCACTGAACTCGGACTGACTCTGTTGTTGTAGCAGTTTGAGTTGCTGGTCGAAGGCACGGCGGCTGTTTTCGAGAATGCGTAAGGCTGCTGCTTTGTTCTCTGCAGATGGCCAGGCGATGGACTTAATCGTGGCACGGCACTGTTTCGCACACTTTTCCAGCTGAGCTTCAGGTAGCGTATCAGTGTCTGCTGATTGCTGAGCCAGCGTCTGGATGGTGTCTGCCTGATTTACGATCTCTGCGATTGAGCTGAGTAGCTGCGTGCAGCGCTTGTGTTCCTGATCAAAGCGATTCTGGTGGTCTGAGGGCACATTTTCCATGTTTGCCCATTGAGTCACCAACAGTTCGACCGGCTCCTGACTGACTGATTCAGGTACATTGTTCTGAGCTGCGTTTTTAATCAGATTGGAGGCCGCTGAACGAAGGCCATCAATCATTGTGCTGCGTTCTTTGGCCTGGGCTGCGGCTAACGCTTGAGCTTGCTGTGTGGCAAGTTCCTGGGCTTTAATCGTTTCAAGACGTTCGTTTGCCGCCAGAAGGGCTGAGGAT
Organism: Pontibacterium sinense; assembly: GCF_015209595.1. GTDB lineage: Bacteria > Pseudomonadota > Gammaproteobacteria > Pseudomonadales > Balneatricaceae > Pontibacterium > Pontibacterium sinense. The sequence continues at coordinate 6,359 of NZ_JADEYS010000004.1, forward strand.
GCAGCCGCATGAATGTCTGACGTTGCAGAGGCTGATACTTTTTCCCACTCTGTTGTTAGCGCCTGTAACTTTGCGCCGTATTGAGGGAAATACTCACCGCTGGCCAACTGATTGATAGAGGCGGAGAGTTCTTCGCATCGCAGTTGCAGGGCTTGTGTGACCTGTTCAGCCTGCTGCAGCTCAGATAGTTTGTTACGAAAGATGCGGCTGACGCTTTTGTCCCGGCCCAGTGTTTCTTTAATCAGCGCTTCTATCAGTGGCTGGTCGGTCATCTTTTGGGCAGCCTGACGGCGTAACTGTGCCAGCGCGCTGCTTCGGATCACGGTGGCAAGCGCATCCTGATCTGAGATCCTTTCCAGCGCTGATTGCTGTAACGTCTGATCGGTTGCCTTGAGCACAATGTGCGTCAATAAGTTGGATGAATCCAGCGTGAGCAATGCGCTGAGGCGATCTTCCACCGGCGCACTGTGCTGATCAACGATTAGGCAGCACATTCGATCACGTGCCGAGCGCTGAATCTGCTCATTCTGTTCATGCTGACTGATTTTGACCAGCAGAGAGATATTGTTTAGACGAGATGTTGCCGCTTGTCGGACATTCTGGTCCGGATCGGATTGTGCCAGTTGCTCAAGAATGGCACTTGAGTCCGGGGTGTCATGGCCTATCTCCTCAATAGCCCGCAGGCGTACTTCAGGTTTTTGATTTTGCCACTTGGGTTTAAAAAATTTGAACAACATTCAATCCCGATCCCGAAATCACAAACTAGTCAGTCGCTCACTCAGAGCAACTGGGGGAGGCTATTCTAGCGCAGAAAAGTCACAGGAACAGGCTTGACATTCAATTATTATGAAATGATGAAAAAGGCGATTGATCACGAATTTCAGCTTAACCGGCATGTCAGCCCGTGAGCGTTGACCTGTCCGTGTTTTGAGCAGGTCGGATACTGCGGACGGAGTCTATTTAATGCTGACTTCGACGTCACCGTCGACGTAATACCACTGGTTATTATCACAGCGGAAGTTGGAGTGTTCGCGCAGTACACCGCTTTGCTCATCAGCTTCAAAGCGTGCTTCAAATTCTACCATGCCGGTAGCGTCACCTTTTCCGCCCTGTTGAGTGGCTAGAATGTCTAACCCAATCCAATTGGTACATTTCACCTGTTCGGTGAGAATTTCCGCATCTTCAGGGTTGCGGTTTTCCGGGGCTGTGGTGCCAATCAGGTAATCAACAGCGCCTAAGGAGAACGCGGTATAACGTGAGCGCATCAAAGCTTCAGCAGTCGCTGCAGGTTTATGGCCTTCAATCGCAGGCTCGCAGCAAAAGCGGAAGGGTTTGCCTGAGTTACAGGGACAAGCTTTAGTTATGTCTTGGTCGTGCAACATACGGATGATCCCTCCATGAACTGTGAGGTATTATATCCTCTGTGATTACCAGTTCCATACCCCAAAAGGATATTTACTTGTGAGTGCGAAGCAGACTTTTTTCTGGCACGACTATGAGACCTCTGGTGCAGATCCGAGGCGCGACCGTCCTATGCAGTTTGCCGGGATTCGCACTGATGCTGACCTTAACGTAATCGGTGAACCGGTGATGTTTTACTGTCGTCCTTCGGACGATCTGTTGCCCCATCCGGATGCGTGCCTGATCACCGGAATTACACCTCAGAAAGCACTGGAAGAGGGCTTGTGCGAAGCTGACTTTATCCGTGAAATCCACGCAGAGCTGGCAAAGCCGGGTACCTGTGGGGTGGGTTACAATAGTATTCGTTTCGACGACGAAGTGACCCGTAATACGCTTTATCGCAACTTTTATGACCCCTATGCGCGCGAATGGCAAAACGGCTGCTCGCGCTGGGATATCATCGATATGTTGCGTCTGACGCGGGCGTTGCGCCCGGATGGCATAAACTGGCCGACGTACGATGACGGCAGTCCAAGTCTACGTTTGGAAGATCTGACCAAAGCGAACGGTATTGACCATGGCGCCGCTCATGATGCGCTGTCCGACGTTACAGCGACGATAGAGATGGCTAAGCTGGTGCGCGAGAAGCAGCCCAAACTGTATGAGTTTGTAGTGGGCAATCGTAGTAAACAGGCGATTCAGAATAAGCTGGATGTTGTGAGTATGAAACCGGTGCTTCATGTGTCATCTCGGTATCCGGTGGAGTTCGGCAACCTGGCGGTTATTGCGCCTATTGGTACGCATCCGACGAATAAGAACGCCATTCTGGCGTGGGATCTGCGTTTCGATCCCTCGCCGTTAATGGAACTCTCAGTCGAAGAGTTGAATAGACTGATGTATACCAAGCGGGAGTCGCTGTCTGACGATGATCCGCGTATTGCGCTGAAGCAGATTCACATCAATAAATGCCCGATCATCGCTCCGGCAGGTATGTTGAATAAAGAAGAAGCTCAACGCTTATCGATAGACGGTGATACCTGTCGAACCCATTTGCAGATCTTGCGTGGTATGAACGGTTTGCAACATAAGTTGATGGATCTGTTCAGCGCAAATCCATTTGAAGGTGAAAGTGATCCGGATCTGATGATCTACGCTGGCGGATTCTTCAATGATGCCGATAAGAACTCTATGGAGCTTGTCAGAAACGCTGATAGTGATGCCCTGATGACGCTGGACCCGCCGTTTCAGGATGGGCGTCTTGAAGAGATGTTCCTGCGCTATAAAGCACGAAACTGTCCGTCTGTGCTCACCAGTGAGCAGCAGCAAATATGGGAGGAGTACCGTTCCCGCAAGTTGCTTGGCCCGGACAACAGCGGACATCTGACAATGAGTGCATTTTACGAACGCCTGAATGAACTGTATGCCCGACCCGATTGCAGTGATCGTGACCGCCATATACTCGAAGAATTGGCGGTTTACGCTGAGTCGGTTTATCCGATGGAGGATTTTGCATAGTGAAACTGGGGATCAATGCCGCATTGATTGTTCTTTGCGTGACTTTGCCTGTGAAGGCAGAGGAATCTCTTGTGGATAATTCGATCCCCTATGATGTTACCCGTCCGGGCGGTGCACTGATCTTCGCTATTGAGCCGTCTCAGGCATACAAAGGGCTACCGCGTGGTACTTTTGATGTTGAGCCAATGGCTGAAGTCAAAGCGTTTAAATTGCCGTCGACGTTACCTCCCCCCACGGTTGTACCCGCAGCAGACCCAGCGTTTTACATATTAATGAACAAGTTAGAGAAAAACGGGCCGACATTATCTGGAGAGGATCTGGTGTTTAAGTCCATTGCGGATGATCAGAAAAAAGAACGTTGTCTGATCTTTGGCGAGGCGTGCTCGGCACTGGAAATTATTGAAGAGGAATAAGGGGCGCTTTCCTCCGAGTGATCCATAAAAAGAGGCGCATCAAGCGCCTCTTTTTATATCTGGAATGTATCTGAAGTGACTTGAGAATCAGGCCTCCGGCATGAACTCCCCTGCGATTTTCAGCGAGTTGATCTCAACATCGCAGGTTCTGCCGATCTCTTCACGACTGGCGTTTTCCATATGCTTCAGGCCGAAGCTGCGCACGATCAGCTGACGATCACGTAACTGTTTAAAGCCTTGCTGCAGTTCCTGCAGTGACAGCTCGGCAATGGATTTTGCCAGTGCTTCACGGCTGTGGAAGTCGGCATTGTTACGGTCAATCTGATTCCAGTAGCGTGCGCTACGCTCGCTCAGGCTGTTTTCCTCTTTGAGAATGCGTGAAATGACGCTGCGTTTGTATTTCTCCAGCTGGGTATCACTCATCGCCAGCATCTGGTCGCCCATATCATCCATAAAGTGGGTGATATGCTCCTCCAGCGAGAGCGGATCAGCTACCGGTGACTGCACGACAAATGCCAGCCCCGGTGCTTTACGCAGGGGTAATGGCGTCTCGAATACCACGTAGCCCAACTGCTTTTCGGTCCGCAGACGGCTATAGAACGGTGATGACATCAACTCACTGAGGATCGCGAACTCCGCACGGGTTTTAAGTGCTGAGTCGTTACCCTGGAAGTAGATGCTGATCGCCGAATCGTTGTGTGGAAGATCCAGAGTCTGAACAAACGGTCGGCCTTTCTGTAAACGTACAACCGGGGTTTGCGACAGGTGTTTCGGTTGTACTTTTTTCAGCAATGTAACGGCAATATGATTCGCCATATCGGTCGCTTCATCCGCTAGCATGTTGCCGTGGGACAGCACGCGAAGTTCGGTTTCTGCCAGTAGCTCAGGTGTAAAGCGTTGCAGATCCGCAAACGAAACGGTGTCGATCGCGCCTAACTTTTCCGCTTTGCTCCACTGGGGCAGCAACAACTGAAAAATTTCATTGATGGTCTGGTTGAACGGTTTTTCCTTTTTGGCGTTTGCCAGCTGATCGGCATACTGCTGTTTGATCACAGCAAACCGCTGTTCAGTAAACATCGGGTTTTTCAACTCGGCGGTTACTTTTTCCAGCAGTACCGGCAGTTTTTCGTTATAGCCCGACAGGCGCACGCTAAAACCTTTCAGATGTGGATAGATATCCGTGTTCAGGCCTGCGACATAGGCGTCGTACAGGACTTCATTCAGACGATCTTTCACCATACGCGTGTAGAGGCCGGTCAGCACTGCATCTTTAGAGGTCAGATTGGCGCGGTGGGACATGACACTGAAGAACAGGTTCGCTTTTGGTGAGCTAAAGCTGGCGTCCTGCTGATGCCAAAGTGTCAGGCCGGGTTGTTCCAGGATGACCTGAGGATTAGTGGCTGCAGTGGCGCGATCCTTGAGTTGCAGGTTGGTCGCTACGAACGGGTTTGTACCACGGATGTATAGTGCAGCAGTTTTTGGACCTTGCAACATAGCCTGCTGCATATCAGTACTGATCGGTTTGGCACTGAACTCTACGTTGTACCAAGGATTTGACTGGTCAGTTTCTACATCCCGTGCTTTAACGGTAAGCAGCATATTATCCGGGCGGACGTTGGTCAGGTAGCTGCCGATCAACTCGGCGTCAAATGCCTCAAACAGGTAGGGCGCACGAATGGTTTCCTGCATAGGATACTGGCGCAGCTGACGTGACAATTGGCTGACATAGTGAATCGGTTCGTTGCGTTCCTGAAAACGGAACTGAATGCGGTTCAGGTCACTCTCTTCCTGATACAAGGTTTCGCTGATACCGCCTTGCTTGATTAGATCGATATAGTTAAAGAACAGCTGAGTGATCGCTTCCTGATTCTGTAACCCTTCGGGCGTCAGTGCGATATTTACGTGGAAAGTCGATTCACCCGGCAGACTTGTACCGGTTGACGCCGCTAGTCCGGTTGCCCAGCCTTTCGCTTTAAGTTCGGATAACAAGCTGCCAGCCCCTTCGTAACCCACCAGACTACTGATGTAATAAAGCGGCTTTTTACGCCACTGACTACGAACTTCAGGCATCGGGAAGGTCATCGACATATAGCGCAGGTCTTTGACCGTTTTGATGTTCAGTTTAAGTGGCAGACTCGCTGGCTTAAACAGCGGTGTGTTATTGCGAAAGGGACGTACGTGGGCGTTCGGTACCGCAGTAAATTTCGCTTCGACCAGGGCCTTCAGGTCCGCGGTGCTCTGATTACCCAGCACAACCAGTGACATCAGGTTAGCGGAATAATGCTGCTGATAGAACTTGATCAGATCATCACGTATTTTGCCGTTCTCATTATCCGCCAGTGTTTCCAGACTACCAACAGAGAACTGGCTGTAACTATTTTCGGGGTTAAGGATCTGTTTGGTGACCGCGTAAATTCGGCGGCCATCGTCGCGGATTTTTGCCTGATACTCGGAATGCACTGCATGACGTTCACGGTCTACATACTTATCGGTGAATAAGGGGGAGATAAAGAACTGTGAAAAACGGTCCAGTGCGGGTTCCAGACTATCCGCTTTGATATCAAAGAAATAGTTGGTGTTTTCAAAGGCGGTGTAGGCGTTGTGATTACCGCCATGGGAACTAATAAATGCCTGATAATCACCTGCTTCAGGGTATTTTTCGGTACCCAGAAATAACATGTGCTCAAGGAAATGGGCGAGACCTTCTCGTTCTTTTGGATTGGCATTGGAGCCAACGGCTACATCCAGTGATGCCGCAGCCTTACTGCTTGTTGGGTCCGAGATCACCAGTACTTTCATCTGGTTGTTCAAGGTGAAGGTAAGATATTCGCGCGAATCGCTCGGGCTTGTGTGTACCCCCGCATTGGCAATATTGCCCAACAAAAATAGGAGGCAGAAAAGAGCGTATTTGCTGAATGGCAGGCGCTTCAGTGGGGTCATATGCATCGGGCCTTTTGCTGAAGTTAGGGATCCTGCAAAGCGCTACCAAGTTACTCGATATAGCTACGACGGCAGGTTCCTTAGTCTGTCGTTTTTATTATGTATAAGCACTCGATCCTATATTGATATGCTTATTCTGTCTATTTTTTGATCAATTGTTTCGTTCTAACCAAGGCAGTTTTAATTATTAATGAATTTTCAGAAAAGAACACCATTCGATTGATAATGGGCAATTTAGTTCCGCTCAGCTTCATGCGGAGCCGGGATCACAGTGATACAATCGAGCGGATATACGCTGATAACGGTTTGAATTCAGGAAGGACTTCATGAACAAAGAGAAAGTGATATTCGCGTTCTTTATCGTACTGGCACTGACCGTGAACTTTGGTTTTTTTCTGGGAGAGATCGATAACCCGGAGCATCACAATGTCTTTGAGTTTTTTGCCGCAATCGTTATCAGCCTGATCTGTACCGTATTGAAGTTTGGTGATCGCACCCATCTGGGAGCGTCAATGATGGCGACCTCGCTGGTTGCTGATTTGCAGTTAGTCGTTGCCGCGATGATCTGGGGATATGCTGAACATATTAGCGGAGTCGGTATGACACCTTCCCATATGAGTAGTGTGGTATCACTCAGTGGCGGAGCGTTGCTTGCCAATGTGATCTCTGTGATTCTGCTGATGGTTGAAACTATCATGGTGCGGCGCTGACAGGCCGCCTGACTGATGATGGAACGCGGTCATGAATAACGTCCTTTATGCGCTGTTCAGGCGTCTGCGGGTACCGCTGATTACGATGATCCTGGTGTATGCCGGATCTATTCTCGGCTTTGTTCTGATTCCCGGTATGGATGATCAGGGCAATGTCTATCGTATGGATTTCTTCCATGCGGTCTATTTCGTATCTTTTATGGGATCCACCATCGGTTTTGGTGAGATCCCGTATGCGTTCACCGATGCGCAGCGTATGTGGACGCTGGCGACGATCTACGCCACGGTTATCGCCTGGCTCTATGGCATCGGTACCATTTTGGCATTGGTACAGGAGCCTGTATTTGGGCGTATGCTTCGGCGTCGTTCATTTGTGCGCAAAGTAGACAACATGACCGAGCCATTTTATCTGGTCTGTGGATATGGTGTGACCGGGTCCATCATTGTTCGCAAGCTGGCAAAGCGTGGTATTCGCTCCGTGGTGGTTGATCTGGACGAGGGGCGTGTTGATGCAGTGGAAACAACGGGTGAACTGCAGTTTGAAGTGCCGGGATTATGTGCGGATGCGTCTCTGCCGGATGTATTAGATGACGCGGGTTTACAGCATGACAAATGTGTTGGCGTGCTGGCACTGACCAATGTCGATCAGGTTAATCTGTCGATCGCGATTGCCAGTAAATTACTGCGCCCGGAACGGATGGTGATCAGTCGTACGGAAGAGGATGTTACGACCGCGAATCTGCTCTCTTTTGGTACCGATCAGGTGGTCAATCCGTTTCGGGTGTATGCTGAGTATCTTTCGTTGGCGGCCCATGCGCCGTATACCCATCTGGTCTATGACTGGTTGGTGAATCCCTATCATCGTCCGCTTTCCAGTGCTTATCAAAAAACCAAAGGACGGTGGATCATTTGCGGTTATGGTCGCTTTGGTAGTGCGCTCTATCGTGAGTTTGACGAGGATGATGTTGATCTGACCGTCGTGGACAGTAATCTTTCACTGGATACCGATCTGCCGTACATGGTGCGTGGCAAAGGCACGGAAGCGCTGACGCTAAGTGAAGCGGGGGTTGAAGATGCGGTGGGTATAATCGCGGGTACAGCGAATGATGCCGATAATCTGTCGATCATAATGACCGCCCGTGAAATGAACAAAAAGTTGATCACGGTCGTACGGCAGAATGTGCACGCGAATAAGTTAGTCTTTAAGAATTCCAAAGCCGATTTTGTAATGGAGCCGGGGCAGATTATTGCCAATCGTGTATTGGCTCATCTGAAATCGCCTTTACTGCCGGTGTTCATCGAGCAGATGCAGGCATACGATGATGTTTGGGCGCACACATTGCTTAACCGAATGAACAGTGTTGCCAAGGAAGAAGAGCTGGATAGCTGGTCAGTGAAGGTTGATGAGGAGAACTCGCCTGCATTGATGGAGTCACTCAATAGCGGTGGTGACGTTACATTGGGGATATTGTTGAAAGATCCACGGGATCGTCAGCAAAAGTTATCTGCTTTCCCTCTCATGCTGCACAGTGGCGACATGTATGACATCCTGCCAGGTGAGCTGGATCTGCTGAAGCCCGGTGATGAGATCCTGTTTTGTGGTAAAAGTAAGTCTTTGAGGCGTATGGAGTGGACGATGAACAACTTCAATACGTTGCACTATCTGCAAACTGGGCATGAACCCACCGGTAATCTGCTCTCCCGGTTGTTAAGCCGGCAATAAGGAAACTGTCTTGGCGTATATTCTGCTCGTGCTGACCACGCTCTTCTGGTCGGGCAACTTTGTGCTGGCGCGTGCTATGCACTTAGATCTACCCCCTATTACGATGGCGTTTACTCGCTGGTCGCTGGCATTGTTGATCATCTCTCCGTGGTTGATTCCACGTATCTGGAAGTCCCGCGAAGTCATTAAAGCAAACCTTACAAAGCTGATTTTCTTTGGTGTGGTGGGTGTTGCGGGCTTTAACACTCAGGTGTATCTCGGATTACAGGATACAACGGCGACAAATGCTGTGCTGATGCAGTCGATGGTACCTATTGTCATTCTTCTGATCGGAGCACTCTTTTTGGGAGAGCGGGGCTCACCCCGACAATGGATTGGCGTGGCGCTCTCCTTTAGCGGTGTGGCGGTTCTCGTATCGCAGGGGCAGCTGAGTGTGATTACTGATATGCAGTTTAATCAGGGCGATCTGTGGATAATTGGGGCAATTTTGGTGTGGGCGGTTTATTCTGTGGGTCTGCGCTGGAAACCAAAGGGGTTGGACGGATTCACCTTTTTTGGTGTTACTGTGGTGATTGCCGTGATTGTGTTGGCACCGCTGAGTGTGTGGGAGCAGCAGAGTAGCTCTCCTATCCAGTGGAGTGGCTCGGTTATTGCGACCGTCCTCTATATGGCGATCTTTCCATCGATTCTTGCGTATATCTTTTGGAATAAAGGGGTTGAAGAGTTGGGCGCTGCGGTTGCAGGGCTGTTTATTCATCTGATGCCGGTCTTTGGTTTGTTGTTATCGGTTCTCTTTCTGGGAGAAGCGTTATATTCTTTCCATTTTTGGGGTGTGGTATTAATATTTGCCGGTATCTATTTGGCGGTCATTGCCGATACCCTGAAACGAATGAAATTACTAAATTAGGAAGTTTTATGCGTACTTTTCTCGTCAGCCTGATGGTTGTCCTGGCTAGCTTTACGTTTACCGTCGATTACGCTGAAGCAAAACGCTTGGGCGGTGGTTCCTCCTTCGGTAAATCCTTCTCGACACCGAAGAAGAAGGTTTCACCGGCTCCGACTCAGAACAAACAAAGTGCAACAAATACTGCATCTAAAACCCAGCAGCCAGCTAAGAAACGTAGTGGATTCGGTGGTTTGATGGCGGGTCTTCTGGCAGGTGGCCTGTTGGGAGCACTGTTCTTTGGCGGTGGATTTGAAGGTATCCAGTTTATGGATATTTTACTTGTGTTAGGTATCGCCTTTATCGCATACAAAATATTCTCGATGTACCGGCAATCCCAACGGCCGCCAAAGTACGCAACCGATGGCGCGCAATATGAATTACGTCCGGAGCGTCAACAGAAACGCAGTGCATTTGATACCGCACCGACAGCATCTGCAGAAGAAGTTAAACCTACGCCTGCATTCAGCTCTGGCTTAGGGAATGCAGAACCGGAAACGCCTGAATGGTTTAATCAGGAAGCTTTTCTGGAGGGCGCTCGTTCTCATTTCACTACCCTGCAGCGTGAATGGGACAACAGCAACTGGGATGAGATTGCGACTTACACCTCGGAAGAACTGCTGACCGCGTTGAAAGAAGAGCGTGCTAAGCTGCCTGAAGATCAGAGCACAGAAGTTGTCTCGGTGATGGCTGAAATGGCTAACTTTATTACTGAATCTGATCACGTGGTTGTGAGCATTAACTTCTACGGCTGGCTGAAAGAAGACTCAGATCAGACCACGGAGTTTAACGAGATCTGGCACCTGACCCGTGATACTACAGTCGACAATGCGGACTGGATTATCGTTGGTATCGAGCAGCCGTAAAGACGGAATTTGTTCGGTTATATGCAAAAAAAGCGACCATAGGGTCGCTTTTTTTTACCTGGCGAGAGTGATGCTTACTCTTCGTGATCGCGGATAAAGGTCCAGGTATCGCCTTCGGACATGCTTTCTGCGAATCGGTAGCCGTCAAGATCAAAGTCTTTTAATTGCTCAGGGTTTTCCAGTTGGTTCTGGATGATGTATCGACTCATCAGGCCGCGTGCTTTTTTGGCATAGAAGCTGATCATCTTGTACTGACCGTTTTTCCAGTCTTTGAACACCGGCGTAATGATACGCCCGGAGATATTCTTAGCTTTAGTCGCTTTGAAATACTCATTGGAAGCCAGGTTGATCAGTACCTGTTCGTTGACCAGCTGCTCGTTTAGTGTATCCGTAATGATATTGCCCCAGAACTGATACAGGTCTTTACCCCGTCCATTTGCCAGTTTGGTACCCATTTCCAGCCGGTAGGGTTGCATTAGATCCAGCGGTTTGAGCAGACCATATAGGCCTGAGAGAATCCGCAGGTGGTCTTGAGCAAACTCAAAATCTTCGGCACTGAACGTTTCGGCATCCATACCGGCATAGACATCCCCTTTAAACGCCAGTAATGCCTGTTTGGCGTTGTCGGTGGTGAACTCGGGTGTCCAGCTTTCAAAGCGGGCGACATTCAGGCTGGAGAGCTTGTCACTCAGCTTCATCAATTCGGCCACGTCTTGAACCGACAGTGTGCGCAGTTGCTCGATCAGCTCGGCGGAGTGGTTGAGGAAACCCGGCTGACTATGTACGTCAGTCACCGGCGTGGTTTCATAATCCAGTGTTTTCGCAGGGGAAATAACAATCAGCATTGGTATCTATCAATCCTTAACCCAGTTTGGTCCTCATAATACGCGCCAGAACGGCAACAAAAAAGGCCGCATTTCGTACGGCCTTTTGAGAAAGAAGGGGCTACGTGTCAGTGTCGTAGCATGCTGTCCAATTCATCGACCCGTTCACTCCAGTCAGATTCAGAATTCAGTGATTCTTTCAGAAAACTGGATAGCGAGGAGGTCCAAAAAGTCGCCGTTGTCAGCTTAATATCGACCACTGTCGAGGCGATGCGTGCTGACGAAGTGTTCGAGATCCTTCTCGCTGCTTGGTAGACACAACGGGTCAAACAGGGCATCCAGACTGTGCACGGACATGTCCATTACACTCTCCCAATATACACTCTCCCAATAACGTTAAAAGGTATCAGTCAGAGTGTTGATCAGGATTGCAGAACTGCTAAGCCCGACCTGTTTACTTGGCCTTTCTTCGGGTAGATAGCATCTCTTTTGCCGCCACACATGCCAGTGCGCCAACAACCACGAGAACAGAGTTTACGATCGGGTTTGTAATTCCACCGCTGAGTTTCATAAGTGCTGCGGCAATCAGAAAGCCTCCAAACAAGCATAATACGGCGGTCAGCAGGTTCATCATGATGGTGTGGCCTGACCGATCAGGGGCGCGTACAAACAGGACCAGCGCAGAGAGTACAAAACCGGAAAGAGAGATCCAGGAAGCAAGCGATTCAGACATAAAAGAGACACACTGATGTTAGAGAGTTAAGACATTGTTTTTAACACTGCTTTTAGTAGAAGGGAAGGCTGAGTCGCCCTCTTAGCACGCGCCATTAGTAGTGATTTAGGCTATGATAGCGGTCAAATTTTATTCCAGATTTCAGAGTATCGAGTTTCATGAGCAAGAAGACGGTCCTGACCGGTATCACAACTACCGGCACTCCACATGTGGGTAACTACCTGGGTGCAATCAAGCCCGCGATTGATGCGAGCCACAACCCGGAATACAGCAGCTTCTTTTTTCTGGCGGATTATCATGCATTGATTAAATGCCATGATGCAGACCGTGTTGCGCGTTCATCCCGTGAGGTGGCGGCAACCTGGCTGGCTATGGGTCTGGATACGGATGTAACAACCTTCTACCGTCAGAGCGATATTCCTGAAATTCCGGAGTTGACCTGGATTCTGACCTGCATGTGCTCCAAGGGGCTGATGAACCGTGCTCACGCGTATAAAGCGTCTGTTGATGCGAACCGTGATGCGGGCAAGCAGGATCTGGACGACGGCGTCACCATGGGCCTGTTCAGTTATCCGATCCTGATGGCAGCGGATATTCTGATGTTCAACGCGGATATTATCCCGGTGGGTAAGGATCAGATTCAGCACATCGAGATGGCGCGTGATGTGGCCGGTCGTTTTAATCATACCTATGAGCCGCTGTTTACGTTGCCTGAAGCGTTGGTTGATGAGCAGACTCAGCTGATTCCGGGATTGGACGGTCGTAAGATGTCCAAGAGTTACGACAATACCATTCCTTTGTTCTGCTCCTCCGATGAATTGCGCAAACTGGTCAATCAGATCAAAACGGATACCCGCATGCCGGGTGAGCCGAAAGATCCGAATGACAGCACTTTATTCCAGCTTTACAGCTGCTTTGCCGATGATGCAGAGCAACAGCAGATGCATGAAAAGTTCCTCAATGGCATCGGCTGGGGTGATGCGAAGAAAGAGCTGTTCGAGTTTATGGATGCTAAGCTGAGTCAGCCGCGTGCTGTATACAATGAGCTGATGGCGAATCCGGCAGACGTTGAGGCGGTACTGGAAAAAGGTGCTGTTAAAGCGCGTGAGAAGTCGTCTGACCTGCTGGATAAAGTGCGTATTGCGGCGGGTATCCGCCCTCTGACCCATGTTGCTAGCAGCGTGAAAGCAGAGAAGAAAAAGAAAGAAGTCTCCGAAGAAGCGATGGCGCGTGCAGAAGCCGGGCGTCGACGGGGTATTCTGATGCAGCTTAAACCGCAATTGGATGAAGTGCAGGCTGCTGATGACAAATCCGCGGCAGCTCAGGCATTGATTGCCAGCAAAGAAGCAGAAGTTGAAGGTCTGAAGAAGAAGGCGAAGCAGAAAGCTCAGAACGAACTGGACCTGTTGCGTGAAGAGTTGGCTGAATTGCTGGGCTGATCTGGTCATACAGCGATAAACGGAGAGAAGACGATGTATAACACGCTGATTACTGCGATTGAGCTGAACACATTGATATCGGATAGCAGTGTGCTGATTCTGGATTGTCGTTTCAGTCTGGCGGATATCGACTATGGTCAGCGTGTATACAACGAAGGTCATCTGCCGGGGGCAGTTTTTATGCATCTGGATGATGACCTCTCTTCGCCTATTCTCCCAACAACCGGCCGTCATCCGTTGCCCGATGTGGATAAGCTATCTGCCAAGCTACAGCAAAGTGGGCTCAAGAAGGATCAACAGGTTGTTGTCTACGATGACTGCGGTGGTGCGATGGCTGCACGTACGTGGTGGTTGTTACGTTACCTGGGGCATGATGCCGTCGCATTACTCGATGGTGGCTTTCCTCAGTGGGCAGCACAAGGTTGTGCCGTTTCTCAGGATGTTGTTGAGCCAGAGGAGGGGGACTTCATCCCTCAGCTGCGTGCAAGTATGAACATGCCGGTGGATGATGTGATCCGTGAGACCTCTAAGGCACATATTGCTTTGATCGATGCACGCAGTGCAGAGCGTTATCGTGGTGACCAAGAACCGATTGATCCGGTAGCTGGGCACATTCCTGGCGCGCTGAACCGTCCACTGACGGATAACCTGCAGGATGGTTGTTTTAAGTCTGCGGAGCAGTTATCAGAGGAGTGGCGTGCACTGTTGGATGGCCGTGCCGCCGATACGGTTGTGCATTATTGCGGCTCGGGCGTAACGGCCTGCCATAATCTGTTATCGATGGAAGTTGCCGGATTAAGTGGTGCAAGAATCTATGCAGGTTCCTGGAGTGAGTGGATTCGCGATCCGGCACGTCCGGTCTCGACCGGCGAATAAGCGAGTTACGTTCTGATCAGGGTCGGCATTGCCGGCCCTTTTTGTAAGCAGGCAGTTTTACCCTCCGTTTTACATCTATAGCTGATACCTATCAGTCTCTTTATTGAAATCAAATACCCCTGTCCCTGCTAGCTGGTTATACTTTTCTTGTTTTCTCTATGAGCACAGGGAGTTTCATATGTCCGCCCGTCCCCAGTTGGGTATTACCGCCGCGGCGAATAGCGCTGCCTTATTTCTGACTTATAACCAATCCAGTGCAGAAGGCGCGCTGGCCAACGTTCTTAACGTCTTGCGCCAGATTCCTGCGTTGGAAGCTGAATATCGAACGCAATATCCTGACGCTGATTTTCATGCCGTCGCTGCGATTGGTAGTGGGTATTGGGACCGTCTGAGTGCACATAAACGGCCCGCTGAGTTAGCACCGTTTCCGGCACTGGAAAATGGTGGCAACGTTGCCCCGTTCACACCGGTTGATCTGTTATTTCATATTCGCTCTGAACGGAAAGATCTCAACTTTCAGTTTGCCTCGGCATTGAGTGCACAATTGGGAGATGCGGTTGAACTGGTGGAAGAGGTGGAAGGTTTCCGCTATCTGGACAGCCGAGATTTGACGGGTTTTGTCGATGGTACGGAAAACCCGGAGGGCGAGCACCGTATAGATGTGGCTGTTGTCGGCGATGAAGACCGTGCTTTTTATGGCGGTAGCTATATTCATATTCAACGCTATGTTCACAATATGACCCACTGGAACCGTCTGCAGATTAAAGCGCAGGAGGATATTATGGGACGAACTAAAGCAGAGAATATTGAATATGCAGGTGCTGACAAGGCGCTTACGGCCCATACAAAACGCACCTCGCTGAAAGACAGCAACGGCAACTCAGTAGAGATTTTGCGTCACAGCATGCCCTACGGCGATTTGCAGGCGTGTGGTTTATTGTTTGCCAGCTACTGCCGAAATAATCAGAACTTCCGGTTGATGCTGGAAAGTATGGTGAGCGGTGACGGTGAAGGGCATACCGATCACCTGCTGAAATACACCCGTGCAGTGACGGGTGCTGCGTTCTTTGCGCCTTCTGTGGAAGGATTGGCCGAACTGGGCAGTTAATTTCCCTGTACTCGACCGCTGATTACTACGCCTGCTCGTTGAGCGGGCGTTTCAAGTAAGGAACCAGTAAAGCATCGCCAAATAACACCAGAAAGTGAAAGAGCACGCAGACTAGCAGCGCTTCACCCATCGGCAGGTTCAGTGCCGTTAGTACACTCACGGCAACCGGTAAGGTCTTCTGTGAACCTGTCAAAATCACCGCAATAGCGGCTTTCCATTCCAGTTTAAGTAGTTTACTAACACCCCAGCAGAGTGCGAGCAATATCAGGTGAACGCTCAGCGCTGCAAAGCCTATAGACGCGAGTGTTATCAGGTCCAGTGACTGGAAGATCTCCGAGGAATCAGACAGCGCCATCCAGACGGTCAGAATGACGCAAGTGGAGGGCAGATACTGGAGTACGAGGTGTTTCGGGTCTAGGGTTGCAATCCGGCGCAAACCAAGACCTGCCAGAAACGGCAATAACACCAGCATCACCAATTTTTGCAGTAGCGGCAGCGGATCGATGACAATGTCACCGATGCCATCCAGTGTTAGGTCCAGCATAAACGGAATGGTAAAGATACCAACGATATTCAGGGCCAGAGTCATAATGAGTGCCCATGCACCATAACCTCCGGCTAGCTGAGTCATGACAATACAGGTGGATAACGTCGGCGGAACCGTCGCTTTCACGACCAATCCCAGAGTAAAGCCAGCTCCCATACCCAGGACTGAAGCAACACCCAGACCAATAAATGGACTGATTAACAGAGCTATAACGGCCGTCACACTCATCGCGACAACAAAGCTTTTACTGCGTGGTAGTTCGCTGAGGTTGGTTTGGTACCCGTTGACGATAAAGATGGTCACGACCATCCAAGGAATCAGTCCCCAGTCTTTTAACTGGACGCCTGCTTCTGGCAGTAACCACGCGACTAAAAACGCTAAAACCAATCCACCCGGCAGAAAACTACTTTTCACCTTGATACCTATTCATATCCATATTCATGTGCGGGGCAGTATGTCATAAAACCGTCGTGATCGATTCATACCCTTGTTAAATTTCCGGACTACGCTAAGATTGTATGTAGTAAAACTACAAAAATGATAAAATCTTACAACAACAAAATGGGAGCGAGTGGATGTCAACCGAGTTTAAAAGCCGCACGATTGCAGTGCTGGCAGTAGATGGTGAGAACTTTTCTGTGAATGGTTTTTACGCAGATCAGGAGCGCAACGCAAGCTGGTACACCATTACTCGTAGTCGTGACGGAAACGTGATTGTCGACAAATGTACACAGTTTCCGACGCATGAGTCGATTCGTGAGCTGATTCACTAAGTATTCGCTGACAACTCAGCTACTTAGTTACAGACATAAAAAAACCGGGTATGACCCGGTTTTTTTATGTCTGGCTGCATAGAGTAGCCATTACTGCTGGGTTTCGTTCTCGGTAAACATACCTTCAAACATCACGGATGACAGATAACGTTCACCGGAGTCTGGTAGTATTACTACGATATTTTTGCCCTTGTTTTCAGGCTGTTGAGCAATACGCTGAGCCGCACAAACCGCTGCGCCACAGGAGATACCAACCAGAATCCCTTCCTTCTGTGCAACCTGACGCGCCATCTCAATGGCATCGTCATTACTAACACGCTCAACCTGATCGACCAGTTCCAGATCGAGGTTCTTTGGAATGAAACCTGCGCCGATACCCTGAATTTTGTGCGGAGCTGGTTTAATCTCTTCGCCATTGATCGCCTGAGTAATAACAGGTGAGTCGACCGGCTCTACGGCCACCGTGGTGATGGCTTTGCCCTGAGTTTTCTTAATGTAGCGGGAGATACCGGAAATGGTACCGCCGGTACCCACGCCAGCAACCAGAATGTCGATCTGACCGTCGGTGTCGTTCCAGATCTCCGGGCCGGTTGTTTTCTCGTGAATTGCTGGGTTGGCCGGGTTTTCAAACTGTTGCAGCATCAGGTATTGATCTGGATTGCTGTCCACAATCTCCTGCGCTTTGTCGATAGCGCCCTTCATACCTTTTGCAGGCTCAGTTAAAACGATCTCAGCCCCCAGTGCTTTCATCAGTTTACGACGCTCAAGGCTCATGGAAGAGGGCATCGTAAACATAATTTTGTACCCACGGGATGCTGCAACAAAGGCCAGAGCGATACCGGTATTACCACTGGTTGGTTCAACCATGGTCATACCGGGTTTCAGGCTGCCATCTTCTTCAGCTGACCAGATCATGCTGGCACCGATACGACACTTCACGGAACCTGCTGGGTTACGAGATTCTACTTTGCCGAGAAGGTTGGCTTCTGGCGCGATGCGTTTCAGTCGTACGAGCGGTGTATTACCAATTGACTGGGAATTGTCTTCGAAGATCTTCATAGTCGTTACCTGAAAGTCCGTATTGCTGCGCTATAGTGATATACATACCGTATATAACTACTAGGTATATAACGCGAGTTATTTATGTCTTTTAGAGATCTAAAGGTTTTAGCCTAATTTCCCGTTGGGAACAAGCGCTTTGTCGCAATCCTCCCGTTTCTGTAGTTGTATGCTTAAATTAGTAGCTGCTGATATAATGGTGCTTGCTGTCACGTTTGGCAGGTTATCTTGAATTGCCCATCATTATCTAACTTGAGGTTATTATGCGCTGGTTGATGCATCTACTGTCACCTGTGATCTTCTGGTTTGCGTTTGCATTGTTTCGTTCCTCACTCCTTAAGCGGTCCGAGCGTAAACACCGTTTTGTGATGAAGGTGTTTCGTTTGGCGGCAGATAATGGCAGTACAAGAGCTTTGTCGGTGTATGGGCATCTGCTGCACTTTCGGGGCGAGGATGTGCAAAATAAAATCCAAGGTGCTATCTACCTGCAGCGCGCAGCAGATCAGGGCGATATGAAAGCTCAGTATCAAATGGGAAGGGTGTTTGAGGATGGCTTTGAACATTATTTCCAGCCGAATGCTGAAAAATCCTACCATTATTATGCGGCGGCAGCGGGTCAGGGTCATCAACTTGCGATCAGGCGCTTGATCGAGGCAAATGAAAAGGGTGAGCTCGGGATTGAGGTCAATGAGCAGGAAGCTGAGCGCTGGAGTCAGGCATTACCTGACTTGCCCAGCGCTAGATAGGATGCTTTAGATTGGGTGGTTGCACTTCCAGGCATGGTAATGCAATAGAAAACGATCCAGCAACTGATCCAGTTCTTCCGCAGCTTCATTCGCATCGGTTAGTCGCAGCACTTCTGCGACCGTTTCTGCTGTGCAGAGGTGATCATCATCCGGATTGCGGCGCAGCGTATAGCGTGTGCGTCGATCCGGATCAAATGCCAGCAAGGGAAGATCATTCAACCAGGGGCTCTTGCGTACGATCTTGCGTACTTCTTTCCAGGTGCCGTCCGGTACTACGATCAATGGTATTTTTCCGTTTTCCCGTTGATAGGTTTTCTGGCGTGGTTGCAGATCTGGTCGATCTGCGGGAAACAACAACCAGGGCTGGTATTGCCCGCTGTTTAACATATCCAGCAGTGCTTGTGGCGGTTCAGTGCGCTGCCAGATAAAGCGGTGCGTGGCATGTGGTAGAAGCTGCTGGATCAGGCGGCTGGTGTTGCTGGGACGTATCGGTTCATTTTCATGCAGCAGCAAGACAAGCTGTACCGGCAGCGTACCGGCAAAAGTATCGCCGCAGGCACAGTAGTTGTCAGGCAGTCCGCAGTGGTCACACTGACTCATTTACGCTCAGGCTTTTTCATCTGGACGCTAAAGTTCAGCACCTGGTCACTTTTCCCGCTAACTTCAACGGTCCATTGAGCCGCTCCGGCGTTAATTTTTTCCATCGGTATGTTGCTGTGTTCCAGTTCCCATTCGTAAGGGAAGTTAGCACGAACGACGACCGTGGCGGGTTTGTTTCGGCTATTGGTAATGCGAAGTTCCTGGCCGACTAAAAAACCATTGTAGGTTTTCTGGAACTGGCTTTGCTTACGGGTCAATGTCAGATCAAAGGCTTGCCCCAGTGTGATTTTTACCGGGTCTTTCTCCGCCGTGTGGTTGATGCGGGCCCCACCCACAAATTGCAGTTGATCCTGGGTGTCGGGGCGGAATACGCGAATGTTGCCGGCAGGCATCGGCTGGCCTAACCCTTCTTCGTGGGTGTTGGAAAAGCTCAGGCGCAAATTGGGTTTGATGCGATAGCGCTGGCTGTCCTGATGGGCTCCGACAAAAAACTCGTGCTGATAGGTCCGTTTAAGCGCTACATCGTCGCTGTTCATCAGCGTTATCTGTTTTTGCTGCCCCTCTTCCAGGTCGACTTTTCCGGGAAGCTCATATAGATGGAAGGCTTCCATCTGCGCAGGCGGCGCAACGCCGTCTGCGGCTGCACTGAGAGCGACTGCGGCTTCCTGGTGTCGGACTGACTTATACATACGTGGGCGCGGCGCGGTGTTAACGTTTCCTGCCATCAGTTGCACGCGGGCATCCGGGAAGCTGGTGCCGCTGTTATTGGTTAAAGCGGCCATACCGGATAAGTTAGCGGTATCGCCATCCTGCGACAGGGTGAGAACATAATTCATCGTCCAGTTCAGACCACTGGTGAGATAGCTAATTTTAGCGTCACTTTGCCCTGAGGTGCCTTGGCTGCGAAAGCTCAGGCTGGGTTTGGTCAGCAATTCTGATGGGCGTGATGGGAAGATGAAACGCCATTGACCGTTGAGAGGGATGGTTTCAACCCGATTATTACGGGAGATCAGTGCCTGATTATTGTCTACGCTGAGCAGTGTTGCTTTGCTGATGGTCTCTGCGCCGGTTGCAGGGTTAGTGCGGGCCAGTTCCAGCTCACGGTTAAGATAGTGTTCCAGAATGGCGCGTTGGCTGAGCAGTCGGGCATTAAAGTTCTGCTCTAAGATCTTGCCTGCGTTTTTGATGCGCAGGGTTTCAGGCTGTAGTTGCTTGCTAACATCTTCGATGGTGACACTCTGGCCTGCACTCATTTGCGGCATCGCGCGGGTTTCACGTACCAGTGCCAGATCTCGATTGTAGAGCGTTAATCCTATCGACTGGCGTTGATTCACCCCGACCGTCAGCGCATCAGCTGCGTAGACAGGCAGGCTGCTGGCGACAAGTATTGATATCATCAAAGGGCGGAAATTCATCAGTTGTTCTCCTTAATAAACTGTTCTGGCAGATCCAGTGCAACCCGGAATCCCCAGTCATTCTGGCTGGCGCTGGCTGGATGTCGGTAACGGCCTGCCGGGCGCATCAGACGCATGATGTCGAACCAGGAGCCGCCGCGCATCGCTCTGTAATTGCAGCCATCGGTCTGGCGTGCGTCTCCATTGTTGGGTGCGCCGTTATAATTGGGGGCATAGCAATCTTCAACCCATTCCCCCACGTTTCCAGACATATCGTACAGACCCCATGCGTTGGGGCGTTGTGAACCAACCGGAGCGGTTTGGCTACCGTCCCATTCACTACTGCATTCATCACAGACTGCATAACCCGACTGGGGTTCGTTCCCCCAGCTAAACGCGGTTTGGGTACCTGCACGTGCGGCATATTCCCATTCTGCTTCTGTGGGCAAGCGGTAGGGTTGCCCCGTCTCTTTTGCCAACCATGTTACATAAGCTTGCGCATCCAACCAGCTAATATTGATGACGGGCCTGTTGTCGCGGCCCCAGTCTTCGTCTGAAGGGAATGTGCGTTGGGTAGCACGAGCAAAAATATCATATTGGGCAAATGTCACTTCATACCGTGACAACGCAAACGGGTGTTCAATCGTGACGGCATGCAAAGGCTGTTCATTATCATCTCCCAAAGCGTGACTATCACCCATCTGGAACTGACCAGGGGGCAATGCCACCATATCGGGGCCGTATACACCCTCAGCAATCTGATCGCGGAACAACAAGGTCCGTGGTGCTTGAGACTCTGTCAGCTCCGCCGCCAGAGATACTGCGGTGTGTGTATCTGTCCCAGAAGATGGCTCAGAGGTTATCCCGGGTTCGCTGACTGTGGCCTGAATATTGTGATCGTCAGTGGAAGGTTCTGTTCCCTCCGATGTATCTGATGCAGTGAGGGAGGGAGCTTCCATTATGATTGTGTCTTCTGATACTGCTGAAACAACATCAGAAGAATCCGATTGTAACTGAGATACGAGGTAACCAATCAGGAGACCCGCCACAAACGTCATCAAGGGTATGGCCCATCGCTTTGAACGTTTGGTTTTGCCTGTTTTCTCAGGTACGGATTGGTTGTTTTCTACTGAGGTTGGTTCCGGCGCCAGATCAGCTGCACTGAGACGGGGAGGTAGGGGGGCTTCCTCCGCTGAGTTTTCCGGAGCGCTGTTCTCTGCTCCATCGTGGTTGATGGGGGCTGCAGAGGTGTCAGGTTCATCGGGTTGAAATATACCTTTGACCAACGCCATTGCGTTGCTTGGGCGCGCAACGGGTTCAGCAGACAAAGCGGCTTGTAGGTGTTGCCACTGTTGCTCGGTCAATCGGCTAGGCTGGCTCAGGCGCAGCGGATCACATTGGCTGGTGTCTTGCGTTGTTGCAAACGGCGGATGTCCGGTCAGAACTTCGTAGCAGATACAGGCGAGGGAATAGATATCAGCCGAACGGTTGCGATTTTGACCCATGTGCGTTTCAGGAGCCTGATAGATATCGTAACGCTGGGTATGCGTGCGCCTACTGTCGAGATGGTCCTGAGCAGGAAATGTAGCGAATCCACTGAGTTTTACGCCGCTACCCCGGTTGATATAGATACAAGCGGGATTAAGGCTATTGTGACTGATGTGGTGGCTGCTATACGCGGTATCCAATCCTGCCGCGATCTGTAACAACAATCCTCTAATCTGATTGTCTGACAGGGACTGGGCTTTTCCTGTATCCAATAAACTGGCAAGTGTTGTGGCATCCAACGATTCGGAGACAAGAAAGGTTGGTTGGTTTTCGCTCTGAAAAAAGCCATGTAGTAAGGCCAGATGTTTGTGGCGCAGCTTTTTGCCGTAAGCCACCGAACGTTTGATCGCCTCTATCGCGGTATTCTGCGTAACCAATGTGGGCAGGATGAACTCCAGCGTCACGATGGGTTGGCCTTGAACACTAAGATCTTGTGCTTGCCACAGTTGTCCTAACAGCGAATCAGCTGTTTTGCTGATCAGAAGAAAGCGGTGCTGAGCCGGGCCAACAGTCTTGTCGGGGGCGAGGGAGGTGTATTCTATTGCCGGGGGAGTCGCCATGGGCCAGCTCGTATCAAAAATTTCTATCTATGATAGTCAACGCTGGCCGAATCTGTATAGCGATGGGCTGCTAGATGTTTGATTAAGCTGAGGTATCTAGCTCGGGGAAGGATTTAACTAAGTCATCCACCGCTTTCATCTGAGCCAGATAAGGCTCCAGCTTGTCTAGTGGCAGGGCGCAAGGGCCATCACACTTAGCGGCGTTTGGATCAGGGTGTGCTTCCAAGAACAGGCCAGCAATACCTTGTGACATGCCAGCACGTGAAAGCTGTGCAGCCAGCGCACGACGGCCGTCGGCGGAGTCAGAACGACCACCAGGCATCTGCAATGCGTGGGTGGCGTCAAACATCAGTGGATAGCCAAACTCTTTCATAATAGAGAAACCCAGCATATCAACGATCAGATTGTTGTAACCGTAGCAGGAGCCGCGTTCACACAGAATCAGTTTGCTGTTACCGGCTTCTTCACACTTGTGCAGGATATGCTTCATCTCATGCGGTGCAAGGAACTGGGCCTTCTTGATATTGATGACGGCATCGGTTTTTGCCATCGCCTCAACCAGATCTGTCTGACGAGACAGGAATGCAGGCAGCTGGATAATGTCACATACTTCGGCCGCAGGCGCAGCCTGATAAGGTTCATGGACATCCGAGATAATCGGAACATTAAAGGTCGTCTTCACCTCTTCGAGAATCTTCAGGCCTTCTTCCAGGCCCGGACCACGGAAAGAGGTCAGTGACGAACGGTTCGCTTTGTCGAATGACGCCTTAAATACATAAGGGATGTTCAGTTTGGTGGTGACTTCCATGTAATACTCAGCGATGGTCATCGCAAGATCACGGGATTCCAGCACATTCATGCCACCGAAAAGAACCATCGGTTTATCGTTGGCGATCTCTACGCCACCGGCAACAACGGTTTTCTGCTCCATACTGTCTCTTTCCTTCAGATAAGGTATATGCTCAGTGCCTGTATGTAACATCTAGGCCTTTAAGCGAGCATTATACGCCATCATTAGGGAAAAGTGCGGCATAGCGCTGAATCCACTCCATCGCTGCGTCGTCTGGACTCAGTGTTCGCCCTTGTTCCTCACGCATGTCCAGACGATACTGGTGTATCTGACACAGCTGTTCCAGCATGCGCATGCGCATCGTGGCATCAGGATTATCGAAATCAATACCCAGTTCAAATCCCGGGCCGGTGTTGCGACACCAGTTCACGATACCGGACACCGTGATCGAGGGTTCGACAAAGGGAACTCTCAGTTCGACGGCGGAGCCTTCGATAATCATGTTGTGTGAGTGGCAGATCAGGCCAAGGCCTTGTGTGGAATGTGAAGTAGGGAGCGGACGACTGAGTTGTTCAAGCTCAATCGGAATCTCTTCCGGATGACGGATGTAAACCTGTAGGCTGCTCATGACAACCTCCCCTTTCTCTGTGTACCCTTCTCTATTACATCGTCGGGGATGTAGGTTCCTTTAGCTATTTTTCAAACAACTAAAGGTGTTCCTATGTTTAGGTATAACGCGTATTTGAGGAAAAGCAATGGCATCAATGAAACAAGATGAGCTGAAGGAATATGAAGCATCCTGCCAAGCGTTGCAGCAGTGTAAGAGTTCTTTGTTGTTATCAACGCTCTCTGAAGCGGGATTACCTGAAATCAGTTACGCGCCATATTGGCGCAATGAGCAGGGTGAGTTCTGTATATTTGTCAGCCGTCTGGCTGCGCATACAATGAACTTGCTGGCAAATCCTGTCTGTAGTGTGTTGTTTATCGAAGATGAAACCGAGAGTCGAAATTTGTTTGCGCGTGAGCGCTTATCCTATCGTTGCGAAGTAGAAGAAGCTCATACCGATTCGGTGGAATATGGATCGACACTGGATAGTATGGAAGCGCATCTGGGGGCGACGATACCGCTGCTGCGTGGATTACCGGATTTTCACCTGTTTAAGCTGAAACCCCAAAGCGGCAGTTATGTCGTAGGATTTGGTAAAGCGTTTGAGGTGGATCCTGTGGATAACAGCTTAAGCCACCTCAATGTCGATCGTCTTAAAGGCTAAACGCCGTTGCCGACATACTCAACCACGACAGTCTTAATCAAAAATGCCGCCAGACCCAGGCCCAAAGCGAAGAACAGGACTACAGTACCGAACTTACCTGCGTTCGATTTTTTCGCCAGATCATAGATGATAAAGAAGATGAAACCGGCAAACAGGGCCAGTCCAACATTCAGCATGATTGCTTCGATTTCGGCTAAACGCATCGCAATAATTCCACTGGTTTTGTTGAGTGACGATTTAAAAATTGAGCGTGAATTGTACAGAAACTGACTTGTTCAGAAAAGTAGCGATTCTATGTAAAACATTACAAGGATTCTGTAGGCGTCGGTGACGTTATTGGAAGTGTTGAATCTTAGGTGATGCTGGCATCTGAAGTGATGCAATAAATGGTGGTGAGAGGTGGATTCGAACCACCGAAGCTTGCGCGTCAGATTTACAGTCTGATCCCTTTGGCCACTCGGGAACCTCACCACGAGGAGGGCGTATCTTATGGATTTAGCACGGGGCTGTAAAGAGGAAAATGTAGAAAATTTTCAAAAAAAATGTCATGAATGTTGTGTATGTGATTTTTGAATTCACTGAAAAAAATTCATTTTAACGGCTATCGCCGTGAAGCCCCGATGATTCCCCGTATCCCCCAGTATTGCACCTCCAGAAACGCATAGTTGTCATTGAAAATCAATATTGCATTCCTCGCGCTGGGAACTATATTTAGTGCAAATCGATTCAGGGTATACAACATCTTGTGTGGTTAGGGAGTTGTTACCCACTGGTCGTAGTATGTGCAGGTAAATAGGTAGGGGTTATCCTTAAGGGGGGGTCTTCCGTGCCGGAATTACTACATTTTCCAGTTTCATTACAATAATTTTGCATTCGAGTGGAAGGTCTGATGCAGCAAGATCTGATGGTTACAAAAAGAGACGGGCGACGGGAAAAAATCGACCTGGAGAAAATTCACCGGGTTGTTATCTGGGCAGCGGATGGACTAGACGCTGTATCACCGTCCGAAGTTGAGCTCAAAGCACACCTTCAGTTTTATGAAGGTATGAAAACCTCAGATATTCATGAAACCCTTATCAAGTCTGCTGCTGACCTGATCTCTGATGCTGCGCCTGACTACCAGTATCTGGCTGCGCGTCTGGCTATTTTCCATTTGCGCAAGCGTGCGTTCGACAGTTTCGAGCCGCCACACCTGTTTTCACACGTCACTAAAATGGTGGATGATGGTCGTTATGACCGCCATCTTCTGGACGACTATTCTGAAGCAGAATGGAGCGAGCTGAACGACTATCTGGATCATAGCCGTGATATGAACTTCTCTTATGTTGCGGTTAAGCAGCTGGAAGGTAAGTATCTGGTTCAGAACCGTGTTACGGGTGAGATTTTTGAGAGCCCTCAGATCCTCTATATGCTGGTGGCAGCCTGCCTGTTCGCGGATTATCCACAGGACACACGCCTCAGCTACGTGAAACGTTTCTATGACGCGACTTCGCTGTTTAAGCTGTCGTTGCCGACACCAATTATGTCCGGTGTGCGTACACCAACGCGTCAGTTCAGCTCCTGCGTACTGATTGAATGTGGTGATAGCCTGGATTCAATCAATGCGACCTCTTCCTCTATCGTTAAGTACGTATCTCAGCGTGCTGGCATTGGTATCAATGCCGGTCGTATCCGTGCGATTGGTAGCCCGATCCGTAACGGTGAGGCGTTCCACACCGGCTGTATTCCGTTCTATAAACACTTCCAGACAGCTGTTAAATCGTGCTCTCAGGGTGGTGTGCGCGGTGGTGCAGCGACTTTGTTCTATCCGATGTGGCATCTGGAAGTTGAGTCCCTGCTGGTTCTGAAGAACAACCGTGGTGTTGAAGAAAACCGCGTGCGTCATCTGGATTACGGCGTGCAGCTTAACAAGCTGATGTACACCCGATTGATCAAGGGCGGCAATATTACCCTGTTCAGCCCGGACGAAGTCCCTGGATTGTATGATGCCTTTTTCGCCGATCAGGACGAGTTTGAGCGTCTGTACGTGAAATATGAGCAGGATGTGAGCATCCGTAAGCAAACCATCAAAGCGGTTGAATTGTTTGGTCTGCTGGCGTCTGAGCGTGCATCCACCGGGCGTATCTATATTCAGAACGTCGACCATTGTAATACGCACAGTCCGTTTGATCCGATGGTTGCGCCGGTGAAACAGTCTAACCTGTGTCTGGAAATTGCACTGCCAACGAAGCCGTTGAACGATTTCAACGATGAAAATGGTGAGATTGCCCTCTGTACACTGTCAGCGTTTAACCTGGGCGCACTGGAGAATCTGGATGAGCTGGAAAATCTGGCTGATCTGATTGTACGTGCGCTGGATAACTTGCTGGATTATCAGGACTATCCGATCAAAGCGGCTCACACTTCAACTATGTCCCGTCGCCCGTTGGGTGTCGGTGTGACGAACTTCGCTTATTATCTGGCGAAGAACGGTGTGCGTTACTCTGACGGATCTGCCAATGGTCTGGTTCACAAGACGTTTGAGTCTATTCAGTACTTCCTGCTGAAAGCATCCAACGAACTGGCGAAAGAGCGCGGTGCTTGTCCGAAGTTTAACGAGACCGTGTACTCTAAAGGCCTGTTGCCAATCGATACCTACAAGCGTGAAGTGGATGACTTCTGTGAAGAGCCACTGCACCAGTTCTGGGAAACCTTGCGTGAAGATATCCGCGAGTTTGGTTTACGTAACAGTACACTGACTGCGTTGATGCCATGTGAGACCTCTTCACAGATTACCAACTCCACCAACGGCATCGAGCCACCACGTGGATTCGTATCTGTGAAAGCCAGCAAAGACGGCATCATGAAGCAGGTTGTCCCTGAGTTTAGCGAGCTGAAAAATCAGTACGAATTGCTGTGGGATATCCCGAACAACAACGGCTATCTGCAGCTGGTGGGCATCATGCAGAAGTTTGTTGACCAGTCGATCTCTGCTAACACCAACTATGATCCTGCGAAGTTCCCGGGTGATAAGGTACCGATGAAGCAGCTTCTGCAAGATCTGCTGACGGCCTATAAAAATGGTGTGAAAACCCTCTACTACCACAACACCCGTGATGGTGCGACCGACCAGCATGAAGACAATGGTGGTTGTGAAGGTGGTGCATGTAAACTGTAGTTGTAAGCAGTTACATACCCGGCATGGCTTATAATCATTGAGTCATGCCTCTCCATATCGAATAGTATCTTTCAGGTAATTCAGGACAACGATGTCGTACTCTACGTTTAGCCATAGCGCCCATGATGCAACCAAAGAGCCAATGTTTTTTGGCCGCAGTGTGAATGTTGCCCGTTATGACAGACAGAAATATCCATTCTTTGAGAAGTTGATCGAAAAGCAGCTTTCCTTCTTCTGGCGTCCGGAAGAGGTGGATCTCAGCACCGACCGTAAAGATTTCATGCAGATGCCTGAGCATGAAAAACATATCTTCCTGAGTAACCTGAAATACCAGACGCTGCTGGATTCCGTTCAGGGGCGTTCTCCGAATATCGCATTCTTACCGATTGTGTCTCTGCCGGAACTGGAAACCTGGTTTGAAACCTGGGCGTTCAGTGAAACCATTCACAGTCGCTCTTACACGCATATCATCCGTAATATCATCACTGAGCCTTCCGAAGTGTTTGATACCATCGTGACGAATGATGAGATCATCAAGCGTGCCGATTCTGTGACGCGTTTGTACGATGAGCTGATTGAATTAGTCAGCGTACGCAACACCGTTGGTGAAGGTGTGCATACGATTAACGGTAAAGTCTTCGATGCCAGCATGCGTAACCTGAAGCGTAAGCTTTATCTGACGTTGGTCACCGTCAACGTGCTGGAAGCGATTCGTTTCTATGTGAGTTTTGCCTGCTCTTTCGCGTTTGCTGAGCGTGCCATCATGGAAGGCAATGCTAAGATCATCAAGCTGATCGCGCGTGACGAAGCGTTGCACCTGGCGGGTACTCAGCAGATGCTGAATATCATGGCTTCGGGTGCCGATGATCCGGAAATGAAAGAGATCGCGGCTGAGTGTGAAGAGGAGGTCTACGAGATCTTCCGTGAAGCGGCCGAGCAAGAACGCGACTGGGCAGAGTACCTGTTCAGTTCGGGCTCGATGATTGGTCTGAATGCTAAGATTTTGAGTGATTACGTTGAGTACATCACCAATGTTCGAATGAAAGCACTGAATCTGACTCCAATCTTCGCTGATCGTCAGAACCCTCTGCCATGGATGAATGCCTGGTTAGTGAGTGACAATGTACAAGTTGCGCCACAAGAGTCTGAGATCAGTTCCTATCTGGTGGGTCAGATTGATAACGAGGTAGGCGATGACGATTTTGATGGATTCGATCTATAAGGAAAAGGAGGATGTAGTGATGTCTGGTATCCCTCGCGTAAAGGTAAACCATCATCACACCTTCTATTACCAGTACGAGTTTTCCTTACTTGATTCGCTGGAAGCGCAGGAGATCAATGCGCCGTACAATTGCCGTGGTGGTTACTGTGGTTGCTGCAAAGTGCGGTTGATTGAAGGCGAGGTGACCCAAGTGCAGGATGCTCTGTTTGACCTTCAGGATGATGAAATTCTGACATGCTGCTGCGTACCTAAAGGTCATATCGAGATCGAAATACCATCAGACTGACTGTGCCTGATACAGATATTGTCTATTTCTTTGAGCCCTGTTCAGGTGACTGAACGGGGTTTTCTATGCCTGTCGTCTGCTACATCCCAAACGCTGAAAAAGTAAAAGCATCAAGCTTTTAGAAATGTTTTTCACAGGAAAAAAATACCGATCCTGCTGTTGACAGTTAGCGCTAACATTGAAACTAAAATAACAGATAATGAATGTAACTTATTGATATTCGGTGTGTTATTAGCGGCTGAACGTATTTTGTTCAAAATGCTGAAGTGCCCGTATTGTCTGCGTGTTGGCAATCTACCCAAAAACAATCCCCGTAGTTATGCACAGTATGTGTGGGTAACTTTTCCATCGTTTTAGTGCTGTTAACTGTATCGATTGTGTCTGTATCCCGGTCGTGGCTGTGGCAAGGCGCACTCCGGTCTTGCGTGCCATACTTTCCCTAAACACCC
This sequence comes from Pontibacterium sinense, assembly GCF_015209595.1. Taxonomy (GTDB): domain Bacteria; phylum Pseudomonadota; class Gammaproteobacteria; order Pseudomonadales; family Balneatricaceae; genus Pontibacterium; species Pontibacterium sinense. The sequence goes on from NZ_JADEYS010000004.1 coordinate 36,252, forward strand.
AGGGTACCTGCAGGTGAGTCTGAAAGCTTCATAGAACCAGTATCGGACTTGATCGTAGAGCCCCTGAAGAACGGGAGTATGGTTATGTCTGCTGCTGCATCCGGGTTACTTGAACTGATCGGTAATACGCCTCTGGTACGTCTGAACAAGGTTTCTAAGCTAACCGGCTGTGATATCTACGGTAAAGCTGAATTTATGAATCCTGGTGGCTCTGTGAAGGATCGTACGGCGCTGGGAATTGTCAGGCAGGCGATGCGGGCAGGGTTGCTGAAATCCGGCGGACATGTAGTAGAGGGCACTGCAGGTAATACCGGCATAGGGCTCGCGCTGGTGGGTAATGCGCTCGGCCTTCATACCATGATCGTGATGCCGGAAACCCAGAGTCAGGAAAAGCGGGATGCGTTACGTTTATTCAATGCTGATTTGAAGCTGGTACCTGCGGTTCCGTTTGCGGATGACAATCACTATACAAAAGTGGCGAAACGCCTTGCTATTGAGTTTCAGCAACACGGCAATGCCATTTGGGCCAATCAGTTCGATAATACGGCCAATCGCGATGTGCACTATCAAACGACGGGTCAGGAGATCTGGGATCAGACACAAGGAAAGATCGATGCGTTTTGCTGTGCTGTCGGAACCGGGGGAACTTTGGCAGGTGTTGGATCGGCACTCAGAAATCATAACCCTGACGTTAAGGTATTCCTGAGTGATCCGATGGGGGCCTCGCTGTACCACTTTTATACCTATGGTGAGTTACAAGCCAAGGGGAGTTCGGTGATGGAAGGGATTGGGCAAAGTCGGGTGACGGCCAACCTTCAGGGTTTTGTACCGGATGGGGCTTTTCAAATCCCCGACGAAGAAGCGATGGCCTACGTGTTTGATCTGCTGCAAGAGGAGGGATTGGCCTTAGGGGGCTCTAGTGGGATCAATGTCGCAGGGGCCGTGCATGTCGCTAAAAAGTTGGGACCGGGTCACACGATTGTGACGATTTTGTGTGATGGGGCTGCACGTTATCAAAGTAAGTTGTTCAATCCGGACTATCTGCGCGATAAGGGCTTACCTGTTCCTGATTGGATGTATTGATCGGATGCAGGGACTATCGATAGTAAAAATGATTGACTATCAGAGAGCATGTCTCTCTGTGAGTAAGTGCCAAAAGTCTAGAGATAAAAACGGTAGTTTTTTTACAAAAAGGGTAAAAATATTCAGACTTATTGACTGTCAATACTTGCAATCCGCTTTATTTTTACGCGCTTAACTGTATGAAAAACAAGCATTTTATGGGCTGGTCGTAAAATGCGCAATCTGCAGGAGGGCTATGTCTCATGGGGGCTAGAGGCGTCTGTCACAAACTCATCCACGAACTTATCCACAGAAAGTGTGAATAAACTGTAATATTTGAGTTCATGCTCGATTTGAACCGTTTTAGTTATGTCAGCGGTGTTGAAGAGGCGACTGAGGGCACCCATTTTGCGCCTCAGTCGCCTGTTGATTTAATCCCTCGGCAGCAGGTCAGCCTGATGTTCGCTCAGGACTTCCTCGCCAAACCATGCCAGATCATCATGCAGGTCTACGACTTCACCAACGATAATAAGTGCCGGTGCTTCCAGCTGTGCTTTCTGCTGTTTGTCTGCCAGATTAGCCAATGTACCAACCAGCACTTTCTGCTCAGGGGAGGTCCCGCGAGAAATGATCGCGGCAGGTGTGTCTTCAGCCTTACCGTGACGGATCAGCTCCTTGCTCAGGTGGGGCAGGCTATGCAAGCCCATATAAAAAACAATGGTCTGGTTGGGATGAACCAGTTCCTCAAAATTCAGGTCTGAGCTGCGGTTTTTTAGCTGGCCTGTCACAAAGCGTACGGATTGCGCATAGTGGCGGTGTGTTAGTGGAATACCGGCGTAGGTAGAGCACGCACTGGCGGCGGTGATACCTGGTACCACCTGAAACGGGATGTTGTGTTCCTTCAGCTTCTGCAGTTCTTCTCCGCCGCGCCCGAAGATGAAAGGGTCTCCGCCTTTAAGACGCAGCACGCGTTTGCCTTGAAGTGCGTGTTTAACCAGCAGTTCGTTAATACCTTCCTGCGGCACCGCATGATTATCGCGCTTTTTGCCTACAAACACCCGGTCTGCATCGCGACGGCAGAGATCCAGCACTTTGTCGGAAATCAGCGCATCGTAGAATACGATGTCGGCTTGCTGCATCAGGCGCAGCGCTTTAAAGGTCAGTAGTTCGGGGTCACCCGGTCCGCCGCCGACCAGATAGACTTCGCCGGTATGCTGCTCTGAGTCACTGAGGTCGAGTTTACTTTCCAGCATCTGCTGGGCTTCATCATGACGGCCAGCGAAGACTTTCTCGGCGATCTGACCTTGCAGGACCTCCTCCCAGAAAATACGGCGCTGGTTAACTGAAGTGAAACGCTTCTTCACTGCGTGCCGGAAACGTCCTACCAGTTGGCTCAGTTCGCTATAGCTGTTCGGGATCCAGGTTTCGAGTTTGGCCCGTAACAGGCGCGCCAGTACCGGTGCTTGCCCGCCTGAGGAGATGGCGACGACGATAGGGGAGCGATCAACGATTGCAGGGAAGATAAACGTGCACAGATCAGGTGAGTCAACGACATTCACTGGAAGGTTACGCGCTTTGGCGTCGAAGTGAACCCGTTCATTCAGTGCATTATCGTCGGTGGCGGCAATCACCAACCCTTTGTTTTCTAACAGAGCGGTATGGTATTCGCCAATGATCGCTTCGCCTTGATGCTGGGCGAGCATCGCTTCAAGCTCAGGGCAGATTTCGTGTGATACGACAGTGACGATTGCGCCTGCACGGGTAAGCAGTGTTGCTTTACGCAGGGCGATGCTACCGCCGCCGACCAGCAATACGGGTTGATTCTCGAGTTTGAAAAAGAGTGGCAGGTAATCCAAGGCTAGCTCTCCTGATGGATCGGATATCTGACGTCGTTGCCGGAAATGGGTTACAGAATATTAATAGTGTATCAGAGCAAATGCTGCAATTGCGGGCAGGTTTGCGGCAGGCAAGAAAAAAGGGGCCTCGTTGCCCCTTTTTCTGAAGTGCTTACTTGAACTTAAGCGGTGTTGCCGGATGCAGACCACATTCGCGGTTTTCCGGATTTTCCCACCACCAACGTCCTGCACGAACGTCTTCTCCCATGGAGATTGCACGAGTGCATGGGGCACAACCGATGCTTGGGTAGTGTTGATCGTGCAATGCATTGTACGGCACATCGTTCGCTTTGATGTATGCCCAGATATCCTCTTCGGACCAGTCGGCCAGAGGGTTGAGCTTGTGCATGTTATTGCCTTCGTCCCACTCTTCGAACTGGATCTCGTCACGGGTGACGGACTGTTCTCGACGCAGGCCGGTAATCCATGCTTTGTTGCCACTCAGAGCACGCTGCAGCGGCTTGATCTTACGTACGAAGCAGCAGCCTTTGCGCATCTCTTGTGATTCGTAGAATGCGTTGATCCCGTGGTCCTGCACGTAGGTTTCTACATCGGCAGATTCAGGGTAATACACCTGTACCTGAAGATTACGGTAGACGGTGCGCACGTCCGCCAGCAATTTCAGGGTTTCTTCGGGCAAGCGACCGGTATCCAGAACGAACATTGGAATTTCCGGTGCGAACTTGCTCAGCAGATCGGTCAGAACGACATCTTCCGCGCCCAGACTGTTGGCCAGAACGATGGAGCCGTCGTGATCAGCGACCGCCTTCTTCAGCAGAGCGGCCGTGGCATCAACTTTTGCCTGCAGCTCCGGGGTAATTTGCTCACTCATCTTTCAACCTCACTCACATAAAAAGGCCACACCATCCGGGTATGGCCTGCACGATCCGGTTACTGGCGATAGACCGGACGGCTGTCATCTTCGGCGCCCTGATAACGGACACTGAATTCGCTAAACGCGTTATGTACTTCTTCGCTATAACGGTCTGCAGGGATCTCCAGTGCATCAAAACCGCAGCGGGTCATGAAGTCCAGACGATCATGCGATACATCGCCTGTGGCACGGATCTGACCGGTAAAACCGGCGCGTTTCAGCAGGCGGGCGATCGAGAACCCCCGACCGTCGCGCACTGCTGGGAAGAATACCGCAATCAACGGGAATTGGTTTGGATTTTCCAAAACTGTGTCGATGTTATCATCGCCGCTGACCTGCACGGCCAAATGGCCTTCACGGTTGCTCAGGCTGTCCTGATTCTCCTGATAGAGCGCCAGTGGAACAATAATGTCACCGCTCTGCTGCAGAGTGTCTTCATCGACCAGTGTCCAGCTATCGTTTTCGACCGGTTCGCGATTAATGAGCAGGGGCATAAACTTTCTCCTTAAACGGACTCAGGCCGATGCGACGCACGCAATCGATAAACCGTTCATCTTCAATGCGTTGTTCTACGAATACCGCCAGGACTTTCTCCAGCGTGTCTGCGACTTCATCGGACGCTACCGCCTTGCCGATGACTTTGCCCAGAGAGGCGTCTTCACCGTCGGATCCGCCCAGCGTGATCTGGTACCAGTCTTCACCTTTCTTATCCACACCCAGGATGCCGATATGGCCTACGTGGTGATGGCTGCAGGCGTTGATGCATCCCGACATATTGAGTTTGATATCGCCCAGATCGTAGAGGTAATCCAGATCTTCAAATTTGGCATCAATCTGATCAGCAACACCCAGTGTTTTGGCGTTTGCCAGTGCACAGAAGTCACCACCCGGGCAGACTGTCATGTCGGTCAATGTGCCAACGTTGGCACGGGCCAGGTTCGCTTCAGACAGGATTTCCCAGAGCTCATACAGGTCAGCATTGCGTACATCTGCCAGTACCAGATTCTGGTTATGGGTAGAGCGGATCTCACCAAAGCTATACTTGTCTGACAGGTCGGCCACCAGATCCATCTGCTGATGGCTGATATCACCTTTCGGTACCAGATGTGCTTTCAGGGATACGATCACTGCACGGTAACCTGACACTTTGTGCTCGACGGTATTCTGACGGAACCATGCAGCGAAGCTTGCATCTTCAGCCAGTTTGGCATCCAGTGAGGTGTCATTTGCAGCGTCCGCTTCGTATTCGAATGGCTTAAAGAAGCCCTGCACACGGCTGATCTCAGCATCGGTCAGTACCAGATCAGAATCTTTGATCTGTTCCCACTCAGCTTCAACCAGTTCACGGAACGTATCGATACCAAGAGCGTTGACCAGAATTTTGATACGCGCTTTGTATTTGTTGTCACGACGGCCTTTCAGGTTATACACCCGGATGATCGCTTCCAGATAGGACAACAGATCCTTCTTCTGAAGGAACGGACGAATCTGCTTGCCGATCACAGGCGTACGACCCAAACCGCCACCAACCAGGACTTCAAAGCCGACTTCGCCCGCATCGTTTTTCACGATGTGCAGGCCAATATCATGCACCTGAGAGGCTGCACGATCAGTCGGACCGCCGGAGATGGCGATCTTGAACTTACGCGGCAGGAATGCGAATTCAGGGTGCAGGCTGGACCACTGACGGATGATCTCGCAATACGGACGCGGATCTTCGATCTCGTCAGCGATGATGCCGGCAAACTGGTCAGTCGTCGTATTACGGATACAGTTACCGGAGGTCTGGATAGCGTGCATCTGCACTTTCGCCAGTTCTTCCAGAATATCCGGTACGTCTTCCAGCTTCGGCCAGTTGAACTGGATATTAGTACGGGTCGTAAAATGACCGTAGCCTTTATCCCACGTGCGGGCAACGTTTGCCAGAGAACGCATCTGCTGTGCCGACATCATGCCGTAAGGTACCGCAACACGCAGCATTGGTGCGTGACGCTGTACATAAAGTCCGTTCATTAGACGGAGCGCCAGAAACTCATCTTCCGGCAGATCACCAGCAAGGAAACGGCGGGTCTGATCGCGGAACTGCGCGACACGCTCATTTACCAGTTGTTGGTCGACTTGATTGTATTGATACATGATTCGACACCTAGCTCGGCCTCTACGGACCGATCACCTCACATTGTGTTAAAAATTGTTGGGTCTTACCCGGCCAGAACGAAACGCAGGCCGATGGCTAACAGTAATGAGCCCATGATCGGCTGCATCACCTTTGGTGAAAGTCGGGTACCCAGATGACTACCGACAAACACGCCTGGCAATGATCCGATAACCAGATAGATCAGCAATGTCAGATCAACATTGCCCATCCCGTAATGACCTGCGCCGGCTACTGCAGTTAAGACCACTGCATGCAACAGGTCGGTACCCACGATGGCCGGCATGGACATTCGTGGATACAGCAAAATTAATAGCGCGGTTCCCAGAGCACCTGCACCAACAGATGACAGAGTTACCAGGCCGCCAAGGACAAGGCCCATCGCAACCGTAATATACGGGCGCCAGCGGCGACCGTGGTGTGCAAAGGCTGTGTCTTGCCACTCCAGTGCTTTCGCGCGAATCTTATTGCGAAAGAATACAGCGATGGAGGTCAGTACCAGCGACACGCCCAGCGTCAGGTTCATCAGATGCTCGATCTGTTCCAGACCATCCAGCCCCTTCAAATAATGCAGGGTCAGCAAACTGCCTGGCAGGCTACCGCTTAACAGCAGCAGAACAATCTTGTACTCGACCAGCTTTTTCTTGGCGTACGAGAAAATACCGCCACCTTTAGTTATAGCTGCATATAAAAGGTCGGTACTGACGGCTGTCACCGGTGGGATACCGAATACAACGATCAGTATTGGCGTCATAAGGGCTCCACCGCCGATACCTGTCAGGCCGACGATGAATCCGACTACCAATCCAGCAAAGCTGTATGCAAATTCCATGGGTGCACCTGTCACTAATAAACGAGCGGAATATTAGCCTGTGCTGCATATAACTTAAAATAATAATTTGAAATTTTCTTATTACTTTTTGATTGAATGCAGGGATTCTTATATACTGGTCACAAATTGAGCTCTATATTCTAAAAAGTGATTAATAAATTTCTATTTATTCTTTTTTGTTTTATAGGGCGAGCTGCGATAATGCGCAGCTAAAACCGGAACTCTATAACGTCAGCAAGGCGAGATAGGGTTTCTTGCTTCAACCGATATTAATTTAAAGGGCGTGTATTAATGTCATCCTTGCCGGAACATCGTTTGACCCATCTTCGGCAGCTCGAAGCCGAGAGTATTCATATCATTCGTGAAGTTGCATCCGAGTTCGAAAACCCGGTGATGCTTTACTCCGTTGGTAAGGACTCCGCTGTCATGTTGCATCTGGCGCGTAAAGCGTTTTATCCGGGTAATCCACCTTTCCCGCTGATGCACGTAGACACCACCTGGAAGTTCCGTGAAATGATCGAATTCCGTGACCAGATGGCTCAAGAAGCCGGCATGGATCTGATCGTGCACATCAACCAGGAAGGCGTGGACATGGATATCAGTCCGTTTACCCACGGTTCCAAGAAGCACACCGATATTATGAAGACTCAGGGCCTGAAGCAGGCCTTGAACAAGTACAAATTTGATGCGGCATTTGGTGGTGCCCGTCGTGACGAAGAGAAATCCCGTGCAAAAGAGCGTGTGTTCTCCTTCCGTGACGAGAACCATCGCTGGGATCCGAAAAGCCAGCGTCCAGAGCTGTGGAATACCTTCAACACCCGTATCGACAAGGGTGAAAGCATTCGTGTATTCCCACTGTCGAATTGGACCGAGCTGGATATCTGGCAGTACATCTATCTGGAAGAGATTCCGATTGTACCGCTATACCTTTCCGAAAAGCGTCCGGTTGTAGAGCGCGACGGCATGCTGATCATGGTCGACGACGACCGTATGCCTTTGGAAGAGGGTGAAGTACCTGAAATGAAGAACGTCCGTTTCCGTACCTTGGGCTGCTATCCGCTGACCGGTGCGGTTGAATCTGAAGCGGCAACGCTGCCTGAGGTTATTCAGGAGATGCTGCTGACCACGACCTCTGAGCGTCAGGGCCGTGCCATCGACCACGACAGTGCCGGTTCGATGGAGCAGAAGAAGATGGAAGGTTACTTCTAACCGCGTGTTAGAGGTTATCCAGGGCAGAATTCAACGGATTTCAGAAGAGATACAGATATGAGTCACCAGAGCGATCTGATCGCATCCGATATTCAGGCGTACCTGAATCAGCATGAAAACAAAGAGCTGCTGCGTTTCCTGACCTGCGGCAGCGTCGATGACGGCAAGTCCACCCTGATCGGGCGACTGCTGCACGACTCCAAAATGATTTATGAAGACCAGCTGGCCGCTATCCAGAACGAAAGCGCGCGTATCGGCAATGCCGGTGAAGAGCTGGATCTGGCCTTGCTGGTAGATGGCCTGCAGGCGGAGCGGGAGCAGGGTATCACTATCGATGTGGCGTACCGATACTTCTCCACCGATAAGCGCAAGTTCATCATTGCGGATACGCCGGGGCATGAGCAGTACACCCGTAACATGGCGACCGGTGCATCCACCTGTGACCTGGCGATCATCCTGATTGATGCCCGACACGGTGTACAGGTGCAGACCAAACGTCACAGCTTCATCGTGTCCCTGCTGGGTATCAAACACACCGTTGTGGCCATCAATAAGATGGATCTGGTGGAGTTCAGCGAAGCGCGTTACGAAGAGATTAAACAAGAATACATCGAATTCGCCAAAGATCTGGATCTGCCTGATGTGCAGTTCGCACCGATCTCTGCGCTGAAAGGCGACAACGTTGTGAGTGTATCCGAGCAGACACCTTGGTATAAAGGTGAGCCGCTGATGGAGATGCTGGAATCGGTTGAGATCGCGAACGACCAGAATTTTGACAGTTTGCGCTTTCCTGTGCAGTACGTGAACCGTCCGAACCTGGATTTTCGTGGTTACTGCGGCACACTAGCGTCCGGTATTGTACGCCCGGGTGATGAAGTCACTGTGCTGCCATCAGGTAAATCCAGTCGCGTGAAATCAATCGTCACGTTTGAAGGTGAGATTGAAGAAGCGTTTCCACCAATGTCTGTCACTCTGACACTGGAAGATGAGATTGATATCTCTCGCGGTGACGTGCTGGTGCATTCCAAAGACATACCGGAAGCGACTAATCGTTTTGATGCGATGCTGGTCTGGATGTCAGAGTCCGAGCTGGTACAGGGGCGCCAATACGATGTGAAACTGGCGACGACCACTATTGCAGGTGGCGTTACTAATATCCGTCACCGTATTGATGTGAACACCCTGGAAAAGTCAGAAGTGAATACTCTGGGACTGAACGATATTTCCCGTTGTGAAATCACACTGGAACGTCCGGTGATCGCAGATGACTACAAACAGCACCACGGTACTGGCTCGTTCATTATTGTTGATCGCTTGACGAATGCCACTGTGGCTGCAGGCATGATCGTTGACGCCAGCGGACAAGCATTGTTGAACGGTGATCTGGAGATTGTTGAGCAGTCTCAGGTGAGCGCAGCAGACAAAGCGCTTCGATTTGGTCAGCAGGCGGGTACCGTTGTGGTATCAGGTGGTACCGAGCAGCAGCGTAATATGGTGCTATACAGTGTAGAGAAAGCACTGTTTAATGCCGGGCGTGCAGTGGCCGTACTGAACAACGAGACTTTGCCGGCTGAACTGCAGTTCAACCTGACGCAAACAGCGACCGTGTTGAATAACAACGGTTTGTTGGTGCTCGCGGCCAGTGATGATGCTCTGGCCGGTGAGAAGGTGTTGAATGTATCCCTGGATGCGAAAGATGCTGACTTGCGTCTGACTGCAGATCAGGATGCGGCACAGCAGGTTTCTGCTGTACTGGAGCTGCTTACACAGCACGCACTGGTATAATATGCCTTACCCGTGACGGAGTTATCCGAAGCGGGTGAACAACTGGCGAATTTACCATCATGAACAAAGCGGCTTTAATGCCGCTTTGTTGTTCACATTGAGGTGCGTCAAGCGTCAGCCCCTATCGATGGTTACGGAATATCGATAAAATTAGAAGTCTCTAATTTTAGCGCCGATTTTGTGTCGGTGAAGCATAAAGCGACAACAGCGATAACAGATACGTTATGACAGAGTACCTATTAATTCTGATTAGCACAGTACTGGTGAATAACTTCGTACTGGTGCAATTCCTTGGTTTGTGCCCGTTTATGGGGGTTTCCAATAAGCTGGAAACCGCGATGGGAATGTCGCTGGCGACTACCTTCGTGCTGACCTTGTCCTCTGTTTGCAGCTATCTGGTGTTTGCCTACATCCTGCAACCGCTGGATCTCGCGTATTTGCAGACCATCTCTTTTATTCTGGTGATTGCGGTTGTGGTGCAGTTCACCGAGATGGTGGTGCATAAAACCAGTCCTATGCTCTACAAAGTACTGGGTATTTTCCTGCCGCTGATTACGACGAACTGTGCGGTATTGGGTGTTGCCCTGCTCAACATTAAAAAGCAGAACGATTTCATTGATTCCATCGTTTACGGCTTCGGCGCTGCGGTGGGATTTTCTCTGGCACTAATTCTCTTCTCGGCGATGCGTGAGCGTATTGCTGTTGCAGACGTACCTGCGCCATTTAAAGGTTCTGCCATCGGTATGGTGACTGCAGGTTTGATGTCATTGGCCTTTATGGGCTTTACCGGTCTGGTTCAGTTCTGAGTGGGTGGAGTTTGAAATGAGTGCCGTTGTAATAGCCATTCTTGTTTTAGCTGTCCTTGCGCTGCTGTTTGGTTTGCTGCTGGGGTATGCCTCTGTACGCTTTAAAGTGGAAGGTAACCCGATCGTTGATCAGATCGACGGACTGTTGCCTCAAACCCAGTGTGGTCAGTGTGGCCATCCGGGATGTCGACCTTATGCTGAAGCCATTGCCAATGGCGAGGCGATTAACAAATGCCCTCCGGGCGGCCAGTCCACTGTGGATGCGTTAGCGGACCTGTTGGATGTGGAATCTGTACCGCTGGATGCGGAAGATGCGGGCGAGCCAGTCAGAGCAGTGGCCTATATTCGCGAAGACGAGTGTATTGGTTGCACCAAGTGCATTCAGGCTTGTCCTGTGGATGCGATTCTGGGTGCGGCTAAACAGATGCACACCGTTATTATTTCAGAGTGCACCGGTTGTGATCTCTGTGTAGAACCTTGCCCTGTTGACTGTATTGATATGGTTCCGATTGAAACAACGCTGAATACCTGGAAGTGGGACATGCCGAAACCGGGTGTTGAACTGATCGCCACCGACCGCGGTCGTGGTGAAGCCTTCACCGATAAAGGGGAGGCCGCCTGATGTCTAGCGTGCATTCGTTCCACGGTGGTATCCATCCACCGGAAAACAAACGCCAGTCTAACGGAGCGCCGATTCAGGCGGCTCCGATTCCAGCGAAACTGGTGCTGCCGTTGTCACAGCATATCGGTGCACCCGCTGAACCTTTGGTGAAAGTGGGTGACCGGGTCCTTAAAGGGCAGGTGATCGCTGAGCCTATTGGCCGCATCAGCGTAAGCTTACATGCGCCAACCTCCGGCACCATCAGTATGATCGGACCTCAGCCTGTGCCCCATGCATCGGGCATGGAAGCGAACTGCATTGTCATCGAAACGGATGGGCAGGATGAGTGGATTGAGCATAGCGGGCTTGAAGATTACAAGTCACTGAGCAAGCAGGAGTTGATCGGTTATATCCGTAACTACGGCATTGCTGGAATGGGTGGCGCAGGTTTTCCAACGGATGTGAAGCTGCATCTGGGTGATGATCATATCGTTAACACGCTGATCATTAATGCCGCGGAGTGTGAACCTTATATCACGGCCGATGACCTGCTGATCCGCGAACGTTCCGATCAGATTTTAGGTGGTATTGAAGTCATTGCTCACCTGTTGAATCCGAGTCATATCCTGATTGGGATCGAGGACAACAAACCACAAGCGATTCGTGCTTTGGAAGACACAGTACGTGGCAGTCGACTGAACATCGATGTGGTGGTTGTTCCGACTAAATATCCGTCCGGTGGTGAGAAACAGCTGATCAAACTGCTGACCGGTGTCGAAGTGCCTAGTGGCCGGATTCCAGCGGATGTGGGTATTGTTTGTCAGAACGTGGGCACTGCCAGTGCAATCTTCCGGGCGGTGCATCAGGGTGAACCTCTGATCTCACGGGTCGTGACGATTACGGGTGATGCGGTCAATCAGCGTCACAATCTTGAGGTTCTGATCGGCACGCAGTATTCCGAGTTGCTGGATGCGTCCAGCGTACGTCGTGATGATCTCTATCGCTTGGTCATGGGTGGTCCGATGATGGGCTTCACCATGAACAACGAAGCGATACCGGTGGTTAAAACCACTAACTGTATCATCGCCGCAACGCACGAAGAGATGCCGCCCGCACCACCTGCGATGAACTGCATACGCTGTGGCATGTGCGAACAAGTGTGCCCGGCAGAACTGTTGCCGCAGCAGCTGCACTGGTTTGCAAAAGGCAAAGAGTACGAGAAGGCCAAACATCACAACCTGTTCGATTGTATCGAATGTGGTGCGTGTTCATACGTGTGTCCGAGCAACATCCCTCTGGTGCAGTACTACCGCAACGCGAAGGCTGAAATCCGCCAGGAAGAGGTTGAGAAGCAGAAGGCTGAGTATGCGCGTCAGCGCTTTGAAGCCCGTCAGGCACGCCTTGAGCAGGAAAAAATCGAGAAAGAACTGCGCCGTAAAGCGCGTGCAGAACAAGCCGCTAAAGCGCAGGCTTCGAAGAAAGACAGTGTGGCTGCTAAACCGGCGGCAAGTACCGATGACCCTAAAGCGCTGAAAACCGCTGCGGCAGTGGCTCGCACCAAACTGAAGAAAGCGCAGAAAGCGTTTGAACAGGCGAAGGACGCGAGTGCAGATAATCTGCCTGAGTTGGAAGCTGCTTTTAAAGCGGCTGAACAGAAAGCCAATGATGCCCAGACCAAGCTGGAAAACGCTGAGAAAGGTGTCACATCCGCCGCATCTGGAGCTCCGGATATTAAGGCCCTGAAAACAGCCGCCGCAGTGGCCCGTACCAAACTGAAGAAAGCTCAAACTGCACTTAAGTCTGCGGAAGAGAAAGGTCAGGACGGTATTGAGGCGCTTCGGGAAACAGTGAAGACGCTGGATGCGAAATCGGAAGCAGCTCAGAAAGCCTACGACGATGCTCAGTCTGCTCCCGCTCAGGTTGAACCTGTGGTGGATATTAAGCAGCTTAAGACCGCTGCGGCAGTTGCGCGTACGAAGCTGAAACAGGCCGAGAAGGCCCTGGCGAAAGCTCAGGAATCCGGTGAAGGTGACATTGCTGAGCTGGAAGCCAAAGTCAAAGAGCAACAGGCAAAAGTCGAAAGCACTCAACAAGCGTTTGAAGCGGCTGAATCGGGTGGGACTGCTGCTGCAACCCCGATAGTTGATTTAGCACCTCTGAAAGAAGAGATGGAGAAAGCGCTGGCTAAAGTTGAAAAAGCTGATGCTGCTGCCAAGAACGCAGAAGAGAAAGGATTGCCTGCTGCTGAGAAGATGAAAGCAGGTGTGGAAAAGCTGCGCGGCAAGTATGAAGAAGCCAAGCAAGCGTATGAATCTGCCCAGCAGTCATCCGCGCCAAGTGCCCCTGCGATTGATCTGGCTCCTCTGAAAGAGGATATGGATAAAGCGCTGGCTAAAGTTGAGAAAGCTGAAGCCGCCGCCAAGAACGCAGAAGAGAAAGGCCTGCCTGCTGCTGAAAAGATGAAAGCAGGTGTGGAAAAGCTGCGCGGTAAATATGAAGAAGCCAAACAGGCCTATGAAGCGGCTCAGCATTCTTCTGCATCAAACGCACCTGTGGTTGATCTGGCACCTCTGAAAGAGGACATGGAAAAAGCCTTGGCAAAGGTTGAGAAAGCCGATGCTGCTGCAAAAAATGCAGAAGAAAAAGGTTTGCCCACCGCCGAGAAAATGAAAGCGGGTGTGGAAAAACTGCGCGGCAAGTATGAAGAAGCCAAGCAGGCATATGATGCTGCTCTAAACGCGTCGGCACCCACTGTGCCCGCAGCTAATCTGGACGCGTTGAAAGCAGATATGGACAGTGCGCGTAGCAAAGTAGAAAAAGCGGCCGCCGCAGCTAAGAATGCTGAGGAAAAAGGTCTTCCCACCGCTGAGAAGATGAAAGCGGGTGTGGAAAAGCTACGCGGTAAATATGAAGAGGCCAAACAGGCCTATGTGGCAGCAGGGGGGACCGTGGAAGCGGCACAACCTGACACCCTAACCATTGACTGATTTAAGGACCAAGTAACCGATGGCTTTAATTCGATCCAGTTCCCCTCATCTGCATAAGATGAATCAGACCGGCCACGTCATGCGCCTGGTCCTGATGGCAACCCTGCCGGGAATGGCTGCGATGACCTTCTTTTTTGGTTGGGGCACGCTGATCAACGTAATCTGGGCCTCCCTGCTGGCGGTTGGTTTTGAGGCTGCGATTCTTAAGTGGCGTAACCGTCCGGTGGGTTTTGTTCTGCGAGACTACAGTGCGCTGGTGACAGCCGTCCTGTTAGGGCTCGCGCTACCTCCGTTTGCTGCCTGGTGGGTGACGCTGGTAGGTGTTTTTGTGGCGATCGTGATTGCCAAACACCTCTATGGCGGTTTAGGACAAAATCCGTTTAATCCGGCAATGGTGGCGTATGCCTTGCTGCTGATCTCATTCCCTGTAGAGATGACCCGTTGGACAGTACCTTTTGTGATGATCGATGCGGAGAGCAGTTGGTCCGTACTGAGCCTGTTCGATACGTTATCGCTGATCTTTGGCAGCATCGATAGTGCACTCATTGATAATTACACCGGTGCGACACCACTGGATGCGTTGCGTCACCGGGGTGGACTGACTACTGAGGAAGCATGGCGTCAGGTCCCTGTACTGGCCGACGGTATTGGGGCATGGCACGCGGTCAGTGCTGCCTATGTCATGGGTGGTGTTTTCTTGCTCTATCGCAAGGTGTTTACCTGGCACGCACCCGTTGCGATGTTGGGTTCCTTGACGGTGCTTTCAACATTGTTTTTTATCGTTCAGCCTGATTACTTTGCTGATCCATTTTTCCATCTGACGGTGGGCGGCACGATGTTGGGGGCCTTCTTTATCGCCACTGACCCGGTGAGTTCTGCCACCAGTAACAAAGGCAAGATTTACTTCGGTATCGGGATTGGTGCGCTGATCTTCGTTATCCGTACCTGGGGTGGTTATCCGGATGCCATAGCGTTTGCAGTGTTGCTGATGAACCTGACGGCTCCGTTTATTGATCAGTACACCCAGCCACGTACCTACGGCCATGCTAAAGCGAACCGTGGCATGAAGGGAGATGCCTGATGGAAATGTTCACGGCAATCCGCAGCAGTACACTGGGCATTACTATTTTTGCTGTGGTTACGGCTGCGCTGATCGCAGTCACTCAGGTATCGACCAAAGATCGTATTCTTAAAAATGAACGCGAGGCGCAGGCCAAAGCGTTGTATGAGATCGTGCCGCGTGATCAGATCGACAACGATATGCTGGAGGACACGGTGTCATTTGTAGCGCCGGGGTTGCTCGGCCATGATCAGCCGGTTGATGCTTATCGTGCACGCAAAGAGGGTCAGGTGATCGCGGTGATTCTGCCCGTGACCGCCCCTGATGGTTATAGCGGTGCAATCAATATGATTGTTGGTATCACGCGTGATGGCAGCGTTGCAGGTGTACGTGTACTTTCACATAAAGAAACACCGGGGTTGGGGGATAAGGTCGATCTTAAAAAGTCCGACTGGATTCTCAGTTTGAATGACCAGAGAAACGATGACGATCAGCGCGGTAGTTTCGCCGTGAAAAAGGATGGTGGTCGCTTTGACCAGTTTACAGGGGCGACGATCACACCGCGCGCGGTGGTTAATGCAACGGCGCGTGCGCTGGACTACTTCCGAATTAATAAAGCGGCTTTGTTAGAGCCGAAGATCGCGAGGGCAGAGTAATGTCCGTTGATGTTAAAAAAATTACGCTTGATGGTCTGTGGACGAATAACCCCGCACTGGTGCAGCTGCTGGGATTATGTCCATTGCTGGCGGTTACAGGCTCCGTGGTGAATGCGTTGGGTCTGGGGTTAGCAAGTACCATTGTTCTGTTGGGCTCAAACCTGACCATTTCAGCATTTCGTAAGTTCGTACCGGGCTCTGTGCGACTGCCCATTTTTGTGATGATCATTGCATCGTTTGTCACCGCCATTGAGCTGCTGATGCAGGCTTTCACCTTCGAGTTGTACCAGATTCTGGGTATTTTTATCCCTTTGATTGTAACCAACTGCGCCATCATGGGCCGTGCAGATGCATTTGCCAGCAAGAACCCGGTGTCTGCGTCATTGCTGGACGGTTTGATGATGGGGGTGGGTTTCAGCGCAGTATTGATTCTGCTTGGGGGAATGCGTGAAGTACTAGGCAGCGGCACTCTGTTTGCGGATATGCAGTTGCTGTTTGGCCCAGCGGCAGAGAGCTGGAAGATTGTGCTGATCGATGACTATAGCGGTTTCCTGTTTGCGGTACTGCCACCGGGTGCCTTTGTGGGTATGGGGTTGCTGATTGCGTTGAAAAATATCATCGACGGCCGTCTGGAAGAGCGTCGCAAACGCCAGACACCCGCCGGACCAACAGAAACCCAGCGCGTTCGCGTAACTGGTTGATTCTGCTGACGGAGATACGCCCGTATCTCCGTTTCTACTCCCTTCATTGTGTTCCAATCCAAGATTCGATAGTCTGTTGTCTTCCTCAACTCGCGACATCAATGGAGCTGTTGTGTGAGTAACCCCATTCCAGTTGTAATTTGTGACGATTCTAACCTGGCCCGTAAACAGATGGCCAAGGCTCTGAGTCACTGGAACGTCGATATCAGCTATGCGGAACATGGATTAACCGCTTTAGAAGCTATTCGTATAGGTAAAGGTGATGTGCTGTTTCTGGATCTGAATATGCCAATTATGGATGGCTATCAGGTGCTGGAACGTATCAGAGCTGAAGATTTACCGACCATGGTTATCGTTGTCTCTGGTGATATTCAACCTGAAGCCCGCCGACAGGTCTTGGCGATGGGTGCGCTCGACTTTATTCAAAAGCCATTTTCCGAAGAGACTGTTTCTGAAGTTCTGCGTCGCTATGGCTTGTTGAGCGAGCTACAAGACGAAAGTGATGAACTTCCCCCTGAAGATACGGCTGTCATATTGCCTGATTACTATCAGGAGATTGCCAACGTTGCGATGGGGCGGGCAGGTGACCGACTGGCGCGTTTTCTTGACGCTTTTGTTCATTTGCCAGTGCCGGTTGTGGCATCAGTAACGCGAAATGAATTAGAGCAGCAACTAAAAATTTCTGCTGATCAGGGTAAACGGGTTGTATCACAAGGATTTGTAGGTGCGGGTATCGCCGGTGAAGCGATGATCTCCCTGCCGCCGGAGAGTTTTGAATCGGTGGCCGAACTGCTGAAGCTGCATTACGAAGCGACCACCGAATTCGAGAATGAAATGCTCATGGATCTGGCCAATATTCTCATTGGCGCCTTTCTGCAATCGTTTGCACGTCAGCTAGATATTGAGTTCAGTTGCGGGACGCCGGTGCTGTTACCTGCGATGACGTCATTACCTTCTGGTGGTGAAAGCTGGAAAGAGACGTTATCCATAACCATCGAATACGGTTTAAATGAACAGCGCAACAGCTGTGAACTGATGCTTGTGTTCAGCGAAGAGTCTCTGGAACCTCTAAGAAAACTGAGTAAATACTTCTGATGACTGACAACAACGAAAGCCTGAATATTGATGAGCTGCACTGGCATTTGGGGTTACTGCAGAATCTGAACGTCGGCCTGGTTGTACTGGATCAAAGCTATCAGGTGCAGCTCTGGAATGGCTTTATGTCTAACCATTCGGAGGTTGGACCGGCCAAAATTCGCGATAAGAACCTCTTTGACGTATTTCCAGAGTTGCCTGTTGAGTGGCTGCGAAGGAAAATCGACAGTGTATTTCAGCTCAAAAGTCCGGCGTATATTACCTGGGAACAAAAACCCTACTTATTTGATTTTAGAAGTCAGCGCCCGATTACGGGTGTTGCCACACGCATGTATCAAAATGTCACCCTCATGCCTTTGACCTCTCCAACGGGTCAGGTCGAATTTGTCAGTATGATGATAGATGATGTGACCGATGTTGCCGTGAGCCGTATCGCACTGGAAGAGGTGAACGGACAGTTACAAACCTTGAGTCGGGAAGACCGCCTTACAGGGCTCTTTAATCGCGGTCACTGGCAAGAGTGCCTGGATCTGGAAGTGAATCGCTTTATGCGTGGGCAAGAAGCGTGCACGCTGATCCTGCTGGATATCGATCACTTCAAAGCCGTAAATGATAACTACGGCCATCCGGCGGGTGATGAGGTGATTCGCAAGATAGCCGCGCTTATGGCGGGGCATGCCCGGAAAACTGATATTGTCGGGCGCTATGGTGGTGAGGAATTTGGCGTTATCTTGCCTCATACCAACGCTACACAAGCGGAGGTCTTTGCTGAGAGGTTGCGTCGTGCTGCTGAGCTGTTGGATGTTGAGTTTGAGGGGCAGGTTATCAACGTCACGATCAGCTTAGGTATCGCAGAGATACAGGTTGATGTGCAGGATGCAGAACAGTGGATCGGGCAGGCCGACGACGCGCTCTATCGTTCTAAGCAAAACGGTCGTAACCAGTTTAATATCTACAATCACGAGTGACGGCACTCGCAGGCTGTTTTATGATGCCTGTGGGCGCCTCTTTGCTCATATAATAGAACTGAACACCTCTTTTAATCGCTGCTTGTTGTACAACTGCCTCCGATGAATAAACAGAAACGCCACGAGATTTTCACGCGATTGCGTGATGATAATCCGAACCCGACCACTGAACTTGAATACAACTCACCCTTTGAGCTGTTGATTGCTGTGATTTTGTCAGCACAGGCGACAGATGTGGGTGTGAACAAAGCAACACGTAAGCTCTATCCGGTTGCGAATACACCAGAAGCGATTTATGCATTAGGTGTGGATGGACTGAAGGAGTACATAAAGACGATTGGTCTGTTTAACGCTAAGGCGGAAAATGTGATCAAGACCTGTCGCATGTTAATTGATTTGCACAGCTCTGAAGTACCCGATAATCGTGAAGCATTGGAGGCCCTGCCAGGGGTCGGACGTAAAACCGCCAACGTTGTATTGAATACAGCATTCGGTCATCCGGCTATGGCTGTCGATACCCATATCTTCCGTGTGTCGAACCGGACTAAAATTGCACCTGGCAAAAACGTTAACGAAGTGGAGCAGAAGTTGCTGCGCTTTGTGCCAAAAGAGTTTTTGCTGGACGCCCATCACTGGCTTATTTTATTGGGGCGTTATGTCTGTACCGCGCGCAAACCACGTTGTGGTTCCTGTCTGATTGAAGATCTTTGTGAATACAAAGATAAAACTGAGATTGGTGGAGACTGATCCGCTTCAGCGGCCATAAAACAGTGGGGTATAGGCCTCGATGCGTCGGCCTTCGAAGAAGGTTCGATTCAGTTTCTTGGATATAAATTGTGCTTCGAAACGGCCAACATCTATATCAATCAACGCCATCACCTTATTCGGATTGCCTTCGTTGCTGAAGGTGATTTTCTGAATCCGCGCATCCCCCTTCAGCAAATCACTGATATTTTCCTGAGTGACATGAGGTGGCAGGTTGCCAAGGGTGATAACCATGCGATGTTATCCTAGGTTAGCATTTGTCCTATTAGAAAAATGGTTCTTAGTAGGGTGCTTTGTCAACCAACGGATAGATCATTAGTTAAAAAATAGAGGTGCGTAGGCTTCCAAGCGGCGTTGTTTATGGAAGTGTTGATTGAGCCTCCCCACATTCCGGTTTAACTCTACCCGACTCATCTGGTTAAACCTGATCCAGGCAATCACTCTTTCCGCATTCCCTTCCTCGCTGAAGCTGATGTTCTCAATCCTGTTGTCGCTGAAGAACAGTTCGCAAACATCATGAATCGAAGTGTCGCTCGGCAGGTTATTTATCGCAATAATCATCTGTATTTTTTCCATAAAGTTCAGGCCTATTAAAGCCTGCTTAGATGACAGTCTGTATGCGTAACTATTTTTGTTTTTAGGTGCTGTCGTGAATAGGTTGCAGCCAGATCCCAATCCGATAGATCAGTTGCGATAGATCGTTTCGATCAGGTGCCAGCCAAAGCGGGTTTTAATTGGGCCGTGCACGGTTAGTAAGGGCTTTTTGAAAACCACATCATCAAAGGCTTTCACCATTTGACCGCGTTTAAATTCGCCCAGATCGCCAAAACGACGCTTGGATGGACAGGTCGAATGCTGTTTCGCTAACTTGCCAAAGTCAGCGCCTTTAGCAATCTTAGCTTTCAGTGCTTCAGCTTCTTCGCGGGTTTTTACCAGAATGTGGCGGGCGCAGGCTTTGTTGGCCATGATCAAATCCTCGATTTAGAAAGGTGGTCGCTCAGAGGCGACGCACCTTAAACTTACGACCTTTGATTTTTCCGTCGAGCAACTGGTCCAGCGCTTTACGGGCTACTCCACGTTCAACGGCCACATAGGTAAAGAAGTCAAAGACATCTATCTTGCCTACCTGAGCACCTTGTATACCCGCCGCACCTGTGAGTGCACCTAACACATCACCCGGGCGTACTTTCTGTTTCCGTCCACCGGCAATAGACAGCGTCACCATAGGAGGATGAGCTGGCAGTTCTGTTTCACGGTTTGCTGTGGTTGGCACCGTATCGTAGAGCACAGTCTGATCGGTATATTCTTCGATGGTGGTCACTTTGTAATGTTCGCGTTCACCACAAATGCTCAATGCCAGACCTGATTTGCCGGCACGCCCTGTACGTCCAATGCGGTGAACATAGACTTCCGGATCGCGGGGCAGGTCATAGTTCACCACCATATCCAGATCTTCAACATCCAGACCTCGGGCGGCAACATCGGTCGCGACCAGAACGGAGCAGCTGCGGTTGGCAAATGTCGCCAATACCTGATCACGGTCCCGCTGATCCATATCACCCTGCAGCGCATTGGCGTAAAAACCAGCGTTCTTTAACGCTTGTCGTACGTCCTGGCACTGCTGCTTAGTGTTACAGAACACCACCGAAGAAGTAGGTTCGTATTTATGTAACAGGTGTAGAAGGGTGGCGGTTTTTGCGTCTTTTTCTACACGGTAGAAACGCTGACGAATGGTATTCTCTTCGGGCTGGGCTTCAACGCTAACCTCCACCGGATTGTTCTGGAAATCGTTGCTCAGGTCGCGGATACCATCCGGGTAAGTCGCGGAGAACAATAACGTCTGACGATCTCGAGGGGTCTGTGCGGCAATGTCACGGATATCCGGGTTAAAGCCCATCTCCAGCATACGATCCGCTTCATCCAGAACCAGCGTTTTCAGCGCAGAGAGGTTCAGCGTGCCTTTACGCAGATGGTCTTTGATACGACCCGGTGTACCAACAACCACATGAGCACCATGCTGAAGTGAACCGATCTGTGGGCCGATAGGCTGGCCGCCACAGATCGCCAGTATCTTAACGTTTGGCTGAAAGCGTGCCAGACGGCGTAACTCTTTAGAGACCTGAGTCGCGAGCTCTCGCGTAGGACACAGAACCAGCAACTGAACCTTATAGTTACGCGGTTCGAGTTTGGTCAGTGCGCCAATACCAAAAGCCGCGGTTTTACCACTACCGGTTTTCGCTTTAGCGATCAGATCCTGTCCGGCAATAATTTCCGGAAGGCTGGCAGCCTGAATAGGTGTCATGTCGTTGTAACCGATCTGCTTCAGGTTATCGAGCATAGATTGGGGCAGGTTCAGACTGGAAAACTGGGCTTGGGTCACGGAAAGGCTCGCGGAGTTGATTAAACCGAGTATTTTACGCGCTTGCAGCAAGTGCATAAAGCGCTTTTAGCGATCCCTCAAAATAGGGACAGTACAAGTGAACGAACATGTTAGCATCTTAACTATTAACCTGTTGGACAAACAGGTAATAAATACCCATTTGTCCGTCGGCCCCTCCAGGTTGGCGCAACTATGTGAAACTGCATGCTTTGCGGGGGCTCGCATTGGCCTATGCATCCAATGTTGGCTCATCCCTGAGCCAATTTATTAACCCGCCGGGTTAATAAATTTCTTGTGTATATCTTTCTGATGGACGCTAAAGGGCCTATACAGTGCTGGCGATACTTACGATTACAGCTCCGATTTTTTTGTTGATTGCCCTGGGTTATCTATTGGTGCGGGTGAAGCTGGTGCCGCAGGCGGCTATCGGTGGTATGGGCACCTTTGTGGTGTATCTCGCCTTGCCTGCCTTACTGTTTAAAGCTCTGTCCTCACGCCCGGTGAGCGACGTCTATAACAGCCAATATCTTCAAGTCTTTGTGCTAGGGTCGGTTTTGTCGTTGTTAGTCAGTGTCTGGTGGGCGAAGAAGGTACGCGGCGTGAGGCTGGAGCGCGCTGCGTTTCTTGGGCTAGGCAGTGCATTATCAAACAATGGTTTTATCGGGTATGCGTTGGTCACTCAGTTGTTTGGTTCTGTCGCTGTGGCAGCGGCAGCATTATCGATGCTGGTGGATTTGATCGTACTGATTCCGTTGACCATCGTGTTGGCGGAGTGGGCAGGCAATGGCTCCGGTCATGTGCGGCATGCTATCCAAACTGCTTTCCTGAAGACATTATGTAATCCGCTGGTGATTGCGATTGCATTGGGTTTTTTGGCCTCTGCGGCGCAATGGCAACCCGTTGCACCGGTGATGCAGGCGATTGATATGCTCGCTAGTTCAGCCGCACCGCTCTCGTTATTCGTCATTGGCGGTATGTTGGTCGGAATCTCAATAAGCGGGCAGCGTATGGACCTGTGCCAGATGACGGTGTTCAAGTTAGTATTACATCCCTGTCTGGTGGCGCTGTGTGTATGGTTGTTACCGGCATTTGACCCCGTACTGCAGCTATGTGCGGTATTGCTTGCGGCAGTGCCTATGGCGGGCGTCTTCCCACTGATTGCACAGGCGTACGGGCAGCAGCAGGTGTGTGCTGCCGCCCTGGTCACCGCAACGATCATGTCCTTCTTCACCCTGAATCTTGTGCTTTGGCTGACGGATCAGTTCGGTGATCTGTCTTCAGTACTGGTTTAACTTGCAGTCTGATAGGCGGTTAGCCGTTACCGTCAGGGAAGTCCCATTCCATATGGGCTTCAGAAGGGCTTTCGATCGCATTAAAGGTTTCCAGCGCTTTCCCCAAGGTCCAGTTTTTACGCATGGCATTGACTAATACATTAATCACAAAGCTGATAGCAATGTATTCAAGGACTTCGGGGATGTATTTGATATCGATCTTGTCGTTTGCGAGTTTTGAAAAACTGGCAACAATGCGACGTGCTTCGTCGTCGCTGATACCTTCCGGCAAACTGCGGATCAGGTCATAGACCTCGTTGGGGAGATTGTCGTAAAGGAAACCGTCGATTTTAGTCACGATTTTGACAAGGATTTTCTGCTCTTTTTCTTCGCTCAAGAAGATGGGGATATCAATTTTTTTGTTCAATCCATCAGCGATGGCAACGGTTTCAGATTGACTCAGACGACTGCGCTTTTCCGGAGGGGCATAAAAGTCTTGAATGATGTTTTTATATTGTTCTTCGGTCAGTGTAATAGTGGTCATGAGTGTGCTTCCTGCAACGTATCGGTAAGGCAGGGATACTGAACACAGAGGGAGGCAGTGCATTCCCTTTGCCTTATTCATCCCTGAGCAAGTGAGGGAATGCCTATCTCCTCCGTTTACTTTTTACGCCGAGTTTTTGGATTGGTCAATTATTGGTCAGTATTGTTCTTGTCCACTTTGCCGCAGATAGACAGAGGAGCGTACTTTCTTCGGAAAACTTCTTATAATTCAAACCTATGAATAGTTGGTTTGTTTATATCCTACGTTGTGCCGATGACACACTGTATACCGGTGTGACGACTGATCCCGTGCGCCGTTTGCGTGAACACAACGGGGAGATCAAAGGTGGTGCCCGTTATACCCGCACCCGTCAGCCTGTTGCTATGATCTGGCAAGAGTCTCAACCTAATCGCTCTGATGCCTGCAAGCGTGAGGCGCAAGTGAAACGTTTATCCCGTTCGGCCAAACTGCGACTGATCAGCGAAAATAATTGACTTTTCAATAAGATAAACTCGGTAAATATCCTTATTTTTTGTGGGTACTTTCTTTCGTATAATTCATTTATTTTATTGCAGAGTTTATCGGGCGTGCCGATAGCCTGAGACTGGTAATTATCTGCCAGTTCAAATAGATGCTGAATTTATGTTTATCAGTCGAGTGTTAGTTAAGGGTGGGAAATAAGGTGTCTGCCTTTGAAAATGAAGATGTAGTCCGGCTGAATGATGACAAGAATGCTGCGCTGCCTGAGTCTCAGAAAAAGTCGGGTGAGTTCTCCCGCCAGGCTGAGAAAAGTGTGTTTAACGAACTGACGTTGAACCGATCGCTGCTGGAACAATATAAGCGTGCAGTCGACGTCAGTTCAATTGTGTCGAAAACGGATCCTTATGGCACCATCACCTTCGTGAACGATCAATTCTGTCGTATCTCCGGTTACTGCCGTGAAGAACTCATTGGTGCCACGCATAGGTTGATCCGTCATCCGGACAATACGGAACTGCTGTTTCGGGACATGTGGCAGACCATTCGTGCGCGAAAGGTCTGGCAGGGTGTGATTAAGAACCGACGCAAAGATGGGACGGCATATTACGTAGATTCAGTGATTGTTCCCATGTTGGATCCATCGGGACAGATCAACGAATTTATGTCGATTCGGACCGATGTCACTGATCTGATTGAACAGCAGTCGCTGATTGAGCGCCAATTCACCGATCCACTTACGGGACTACCCAACCGCCAGAAACTCACTGCTGATCTGGAAGCCGACGGTGAGCGTTCTTTCTTGCTGATCGATGTCAGTGACTTCAGTGAGATCAATGAGTATCACGGTTATACCGTGGGGGATCAGGTGCTGAAAGCGCTGGCTGTGATGATGCAGCGTCTGATCAGTCAGGACACCAAATTATACCACCTGGGTGGCGACATCTTTGGCGTATTGACGTCACAACGATTAGATGTGAATCAGGTCACCTCTCTTTGTAATGAACTTTCGCGTCGAATTTCCAGCTATCCCGTCATAATTGAAGATCAGCAATTTCCACTGAGTGTTGTGATCGGTGCGGGTTCAGGGACCAGTGCGTTTATTGAAGCGGATATAGCGCTGCACAGTGCCCAGGAAAAGCAGCTCGCGTTCGAAGTGTATGGACAGGGCAGCCGTCTTAAGAAGCGAATCGAGGATAATATCAGCTGGGTTGGGCGTATTCGTGATGCGATCCGGCATGATCGGATTGAAGTCTTCGCACAACCGATTATCAGCACCCGCAGCGGGGAGGTCGAAAAATACGAATGTCTGATGCGGTTGCGCGATGAGGATGGTGAGTTGCATTCGCCCTATGCATTTCTGGAAGCTGCAAAGCGGGCGCGTTTGTATGACAGCCTGACCCGGATAGTGATTTACAAAGCGTTTCAGCATTTCAGTACGCGTACGGAAGATTTCAGTATTAACCTGACAGCTCGCGATATCCTCAATACAGAAACGGTCGATACCTTGTTACGTAAAGCCCAGATGTATGAGCTGGCAGACCGGCTGATTATTGAGATTGTTGAGTCAGAGGGTATCGAAAACTATACGCAAGTCAGTCAGTTTATTGCACAGGCAAAAGAAGCAGGCTGTCGGATAGCAGTGGACGACTTTGGCTCGGGTTACTCCAACTTCGAATACCTTCTTAAGCTGGATATAGACTTTATAAAAGTGGATGGCTCGCTGATCCGTCATCTGGATACGGATGCAAACACCCGCATGTTGTCAGAGATGATTGTATCTTTCGGTCAGAAGGTAGGCGCACAAACCGTGGCCGAATTTGTCCATAGCGAGGCGGTAAAGCAGGCGGCTGAAGCGATAGGTTTTGATTACTTGCAAGGGTTTCATACCGGTAAACCCAAGCCGCTGGTATAACCCGAGGGTTATCCAGCGCTGGGTTATTCCTGTTGCTTAACGCTTTGCGACAGTCATAAAGACCGTTTTCTTGCTCTCGTGTGCGCTACTGTTGCTCACATTGAACTGCAGTGGCAGGTTGCCTTTCAAATAGCGGTCTGAGCTGCAGATACGGTACGGTAACCACTGATTCATTTCGTTGGCAGCAATCTGTTGCTGACCCATTACGTCGATACTGAAGTCAGCTTTGACCGCTACATTGATCGCTTCATGAGTGCCGGTAAAGGATTCCACTTTGACTCGGTACAAGTTGCAGACGGTACCGTCATCCTGTTGTTGCACCAGTTGTTGGCGGTCGCGACGAATCTCCACCAATATTTCCGTACGTTGGGTGAAACCATACATCACAGCTGCCGTTGCACTGAACATCACCAGCATGTAAGTCAGCAGGCGTGGTCGCCAGAGGGGTGACGGTTGTTTGACTATCTGGTTCTCAGAACGAAACCCGATGAGTCCTGTTTCCCGTCCGGTCTTAACCATTACCGCATCACAGGCATCGATGCAGGCGGCACAGTCGATGCACTCGTATTGCAAACCGTTGCGAATATCGATGCCGGTTGGGCATACCTGAACACAGAGTCCGCAATCTATGCAGTCGCCTTTGGTGTCCGTGGCCGTTTGTGATTTGTGATGGCGAGGTTCGCCGCGTGCAACATCATAGGTAACGGTGCGGGTATCCCGGTCAAACATCACGCCTTGAAAGCGTGAATATGGGCACATATGGAAACAGACTTTTTCACGCACCAGACCGCCGTTCACGTAGGTCAGGGCTGCCATCATGATAATCCAGAACGTACTGAAGATGGATAGCTCCAGCGTCAGCATATTCATGACCAGTTCGCGCATTGGCACAAAATAACCGGTGAAGGTGACGGCTGTCGCCGTTGCCAGCAGTACCCATAATGTATGTTTCAGAACTCGACGGGTCAGACGATTTCCGGTCAGGGGTTGGCTGTCACCTTTACGGCGGACACTGGCGCGGCCTTCAGTCATCTGTTCTATACGAATAAACAACCAGCTCCAGATGCTCTGGGGGCATGCGAAACCGCACCACAACCGTCCCCAGCCAACCGCCACCAGAAACAGCAATGCTGTTCCGGCAATCATTAATCCGGCCATCAGAGGCAGGTCAAACCAGGAAAACTGGGTGCCAAACAAATTGATGCGATGCTGATCAAAATCGAACATTAACCACGGCTGGCCATCCACTTCCACCCAGGCAAGGCCAAAGAACAGGAAGAGTAAGGTTCCGCTAACCAGACGGCGCAGGTTTTGATAAAAGCCTTGGGTGAGGCGAACATGGATTTTGCCACCCACAGCGGTTGTTGTGGTTGGCTGATTAATGACGGGGATGGGCTCCATCTGATTCTCCAATAGGGAAGCTGGGGTCTGTGAGGTGGCCACCACCAATACAGACCCTCAGATACCTTGTTTTACTTGTGCATTACTCTATACCGATGACAAAATAGGGACAGGTATAAAAAAATAAACTTTATAGGGTACAGATTGGGCGATGAACAATTTTTTGTACCGCTCGCTTGAGCAGCAATTGTCTGAGGAAATTGAGCAGGGACGCTGGCAACCGGGAGATCGTCTGCCGTCGATCAGGACGTTGGTGCAGGAACAAGGTTTGTCTAAAACCACGGTGATGCACGCCCTTAACCGACTGGAAGCACGTGGATTGATCGAATCTCGTCCTAAAGCGGGGTTCTTTGTACGGCCGCAATACAAACCGATGCCGGTCAATGCCCCCTCCAGCAACATCGTCTCTTCACCTGCGCCGGTGCCCGTTTCCGTGAACGCGGTGACACAGGAGCTGATGTGTCGTAGTGCAGCATTTGATATCTCGCCAGATGCCGGCACCCGGGAAGCACTGCCGCCGGGGCTGCTGCAACTGAATCGCACGGTCGCCCGTGAACTGCGGCGGCAAAAAGGTTTACATCAATATTATGATGAACCGGCAGGCAGTCAGCAGCTGCGCGATATTCTCGCCCGTCGTTACAAGCGACAGGGGTGTCAGGTTGATGCCTGTGATTTGACTGTTACCACAGGGTGCCAGCAGGCGCTGTTTTTTGCCTTGATGTGTTTATGTCAGCGCGGTGATCTGGTGGCTGTAGAGTCGCCCGGTTTTTATGGTGTATTGCAGCTCCTCGAAGGGTTAGGGCTTAAAGCGATCGAGATTCCCAGCGATCCCGTACAGGGTATGGATCTGGATGTTCTGGCGCAGGCCGCAGAAAAGTGGCCGATAAAGGCTTGTGTTGTTACCCCTTCATTTGCCACACCAACCGGAGCGCTGATGCCGCTGGAAAACCGTAAGCAGTTATTGGTGCTGGCAGAACAGTATGATTTCCATATCGTTGAAGATGATATCTATCGTGAACTTGCTTTTGATCATCCGATGCCGCCTTTGCAGGCGCTGGACCGTCAGGGGCGTGTGATTTTATGTGGTTCTATTTCGAAAACCCTGTCACGTGACTTGCGTGTCGGTTGGGTGATTTCAGAACGCTGGCGTGAGGAGATTCAGCGTCTGAAGCTGGTGACCTCGCTAGCGACCAGTCGATATGTGCAGCAAGGCGTCGCCTCTTTTATTGAGGATGGAGGTTATGACCGGCATCTGAGACGGTATATCCCCAACCTTCAGGCCCAGCGCGATGAACTGATCACAACGATCCAGTATGAGTGGCCGATGCCCTGCGCCAGCTCTGTTCCTCAAGGCGGGCTTACGTTGTGGTTAGAGTTACCGCAACACATCGACTCTATGCAGGTATACGCCCGTGCCCGTGAGCAGGATATTCTGATCACTCCGGGAGCTCTATTTACAGCGGCCGATCACTTTCGTAACTGCATTCGTATCAGCTATACCCATCCCTGGAATACGGACCGTAAAGCAGCCCTTAACGTGTTAGGCGGTATTCTGGCTGAAATAAATGAGCTGTAATTGAAATGTTATATTGTATCATTTAGTCTGAAGTTATCTTTTTAGGAGTTAACTTACAGGAGCAGGAAATGGATCAGTTCAAGCGAAAGAGTGGATCAGTCATCACCGGCTCTGCGTTGATAGGGCTGACATTGCTCGGGTCTGCGGTGCAGGCAAATACCCTGGAAGAGGGTGATGGGGCAGGTGGGTCGCTCGCAGTACATCAGCATGGTGTTGCGGAGCTCAATCTAGCGCTGGATGGCAAACATCTGGAGCTGGAATTTATCTCTCCAGCAGCCAACATTATGGGGTTCGAACATACTGCTCGGACGGATGCAGAAAAGCAGAAGCTCCAGCAGTCGATTAAAAAGCTACAACAAGCGGGCCAGCTTTTTGCTTTAACTGCCGCTGCTGATTGCCGGCTAGGGCGGGTTGAACTGGCTTCAACCACAGACATGGACGAGCATTCTGGCGAACATGGCGAACATGGCGAACATGGCGAACATGGCGAACATGGCGAACATGGCGAACATGGCGAACATGATCATGATACAGAGCACCATGCCGGAGAGCACGAGCACGACGAAGCAGGTGGTGATCATAGCGATCTGCGTGTGAACTATTACTATCAGTGTTTGCAACCAAAACAGTTGAACGGATTGGATGTGTTGATGTTTAAAGCATTTCCGGCCATTGAAAAGATCCACCTGCAGCTGATTACGCCACAGACTCAGCAAGGTAAACTGCTGACTCTGGATAATCCTCGCGTCAGTTTCTAAGGAGAACAGTGTGCAAGCCGCTATTGCGCTGGAAAAGTTGGAGTTTGGTTGGGCAAAAGACCAGCCACTGCTCAATATCGAATCACTCACGGTGATGCGTGGAGAACGACTTTTTTTGCAGGGCGCGTCAGGTAGCGGGAAAAGCACCTTGTTGAACCTGATAGGTGGTGTGCTGGAACCCAATGCTGGGGCTATTCATCTGATGGATGTCAGCCTGCAGGCGCTGAGCAAAACCCAGCGTGATGCGTTTCGTGCGGATCACATTGGGTTTGTCTTCCAGATGTTTAACTTGTTGCCCTATCTCAATGTACTTGAAAATGTGACCTTGCCCTGCGGATTTTCGACGACTCGACGGGACAAGGCCGTATTGAGAGACGGATCAGTGGATGATTCTGCACGTCGCTTGCTGGATCATCTGGAGTTAGGTGGTGCGTTGTTACGCCGTCCGGTGACCGACCTGTCGATGGGGCAGCAGCAGCGCGTGGCTGTCGCCCGTGCCTTGATTGGCTCACCGGAGATTCTTATCGCAGATGAACCGACGTCAGCATTGGACGTGGGTAACCGAGACCGTTTTCTGCAACTGCTGGTACAGGAGTGCGAGGCGGAAGAAACAACTCTGATGTTTGTCAGTCATGATCCGACCTTACACGACCACTTTGACCGGGTGGTGGATCTGCATGGTTTAAACCGTTCAGGGGGCGACGCATGATCCTGTTACGTCTCACCGCCCGCAGTTTATGGCATCGGCGTTCAACGGCCTTGCTCACCTTGCTGACCATCGGTGTCAGTGTGATGTTGCTGTTGGGGGTTGAAAAGGTTCGTACTGAAACCCGCAACAGTTTCGCCAATACCCTGTCAGGTACGGATCTGATCGTGGGCGCGCGCAGTGGCCAGATCCAGTTACTGCTCTACTCCATTTTCCGCATGGGGGATGCGACCAGCAATATCTCCTGGCAGAGTTATGAACTGGTCAAAAATCACAAAAATGTTGCCTGGACCGTGCCTATTTCAGTGGGCGATTCCCATCGGGGTTATCGGGTTCTGGGAACCACTGAAGGCTACTTTGATCATTACCGCTACGGTAACCGGCATCCACTTTCGTTTGATGACGGACGCCGTTTTGAGTCATTGTATGATGTGGTGTTAGGGGCCGAGGTTGCGAAAAAACTGGGATATACCCTCGGCAGCAGAATTGTTGTTGCTCACGGTATTGGTAATGCCAGTTTCAGTAAACACGATGATAAGCCCTTTCGGGTGGTGGGTATCCTCAATCGCACCGGTACACCGGTCGATCGGACGGTACATTTAAGCTTGCAGGCATTGGAGGCTATCCATATTGACTGGAAAGCCGGGGTGAAAATACCAGGTCAGGCTGTCTCGGCAGAGGAGGCGGCTGCCAAAGAGCTGAAACCAAAGCAGATCACCGCATTTTTGGTGGGGATGAAATCGAAGGTGGCGACCTTCCATCTGCAGCGCTCCATTAACAACTACCGTAAAGAACCGATGCTGGCGATTCTGCCCGGCGTCGCCCTGCAACAGTTGTGGGATATGGTTGGGATTGCAGAGAAAGCTTTGATGCTGGTATCGGCGATCGTCGTCATGGCCGGGCTGGTAGGTATGTTGACGGTTATCCTGACCAGCCTGAATGAGCGTCGCCGAGAGTTGGCCATCCTGCGTTCAGTTGGCGCGCGGGCGTGGCAGATACTGTTATTGCTGACGCTGGAATCGGCATTGTTGACCGTGCTGGGTGTCGGCTTGGGTATTATATTGTTGTATGCGGGTATCGGTTTGTCGCAATCTTTCCTCGAAACACAGGTGGGTGTGTTTGTACCGCTCACTGCATTGAATGTTTATCAGTGGAAACTACTGGGTCTGGTTGTTGTCTGTGGTACGTTAGTAGGCTTAATTCCCGGTTACCGGGCCTATCGATACTCGGTCGCGGATGGTTTAACCATTCGCATCTGATCGTTAGAAAGTTAATGGCGTAAATTCATGAAATCTGTATTTCAAAATATCCTGCGTGTGCTGACGTTATGTATGGCAATCCTGCTGCCGTCTCTCTGCGCCGCCGATAGTTTTAATGGAGAGCCTGTTGAGGAGTTGGAGTGGGAAGCTCTGATGCCTGCGGGGTTTTCACTGGAGTCCTTGCTCGGTAATCCAGATGATCTGGGGTCGTTGGATGATCTTGACCCGCAAGCCACTCAGTACATGGATCAGATGATGGCAGCGTTGGCATCAGCCCCTGTGGTACCAGAGATGGCAGGGAAGATGATTAAGATTCCTGGCTTTGTAGTGCCTGTTCAAGGTGATGGTATGAACGTCACCGAGTTCTTTCTGGTGCCGTATTTTGGTGCCTGTATCCATGTGCCACCGCCACCGTCCAATCAGATTATCTACGTTCGCTTCGAACCCGGTACCAAGGTTGATAATCTTTACGACGCGATCTGGGTAACAGGTAAGTTGTCGACGGAAACGATCACCCATGAACTGGCATCATCAGGGTATAGCCTGGAGGCCTTCGTGATCGAACCGTACGAAGAGGCGTTTGAAGCGCCGCCGGAAGAGGCTGATCAACCTCAACAATAAATGAATGCTTTCTATTAGCCTTACAATCGTTTTCTGGTCAGACCAGTCATTAAATAGTTTTGCCTCTTAGCCAAAGTGCCAACGCAATCGGCCTGAAAAGTGGATAAACTTTTCCCTTTTGCTTCAGGGAGAGTATCCAGTGGAACAGCTGGTTGAGGTTATTCTGGCATCAGGACGCACGGCCATCGATATGGCGTTATACATCCTGATGCCGATTATGGTTGTGATGCTGGCGCTGATGAAGCTCATGGACGCCAAAGGGATTTTGGCATTTTTTGCCCGTCTTCTGTCACCCGTTGTGAAAGTATTTGGTATCCCCGGACTGGGCGTTTTTGCCCTGATCAAAATGCTGCTGGTCAGTTTCTCTGCCCCTGTCGCGACGCTCAGCCTGATGAATAGTAATGGCATTGCCAAGCGTCGGATTGCCGCGACGTTGGCGATGTTGCTCTGTATGTCGCAGGCCAATGTGGTGTTCCCCATGATGGCGGTCGGGCTGAATATGCCGGTTGCCATCGCGACGTCACTGATCGGCGGTTTATTTGCTGCCAGCCTGACTTACTATCTGTTGATGCCACGTGATCAGGAAGCTGAGCAGGACACCCTGATTGAACCGGAAATCCCCGCCAAGTCCGAGCGTAAAACGGCAATGCAGATTCTTGCCGACGGCGGGCAAGAGGGGATGCGCATTACTCTGGCGATGCTACCCATGCTGATGCTGGCACTCTGTCTGGTGAATGGGCTGAAAGCGACCGGGGTGATTGATCTGATGAGTGAATTGCTGGCGCCTCTGATGGCGTTGCTCGGTCTGCCTGAAGCGGCAGTATTACCGCTTGTCACCAAGTATATTGCCGGCGGAACCGCGTTTATGGGCGTCACGCTGGATCTGATGGATCAGGGACTGATTACTGCCAATGAGCTGAATCGGATGGTCGGATTTGCGACTAACCCTCTGGATATTGTTGGCGTTGCGGTCTTAGTGGCGGCGGGGTCTCGAGTTGGTGAGGTTGCGCGTGTTGCGGTGATTGGTGGACTGGCCGGGATGTTTCTGCGCGGAATACTACACCTGATTATCTTTTAAGGTAGGGGAACACTCCGTTAACCTTGGCTCTCTCACCTCGATAGCGAAATGGTTTAGTATGGACGGGCAGCGTTTCGCTGCCTCTTAACCGCCTGACTGAGCCAAGAACTATGCACTTTCCTGACAGTAAACTGCCACAGGTTGGCACGACGATTTTCTCCGTGATGTCGCAGCTTGCCAATGACGCTGGCGCGATCAATCTTTCGCAGGGTTTTCCCGATTTTGACGGTCCCGAATATCTGCGCAAACGTGTGGCCCATTACATCGAAAACGGTGCAAATCAATATGCACCGATGACCGGAATTCCCGCTCTACGCACCGCTATCGCAGACAAGGTCGAGCGTATCTATGGTCGCGTGACCTGTGCCGAGAGCGAAGTGACGGTGACCTCCGGGGCAACTGAAGCGTTGTTTGCGGCAATTGCAGCCGTTGTACAGGCCGGTGATGAAGTGATTGTGTTTGATCCGGCGTACGACAGTTATGAGCCTGCTATTCAGCTCAATGGTGGTAAAGCGATCCATCTGGCGCTGAATCCACCGACATTCTCGATTGACTGGAACGCACTTAAAGCCGCGATCAATCAACGTACCCGAATGATTGTGATTAATTCACCGCACAATCCAACCGGAGCGGTGCTGAGTGCCGATGATCTGGAACAGCTTGCTGAGATCGTCCGTGACACAGATATTCTGATACTGTCAGACGAAGTGTATGAACATATCAGCTTTGATGGGTTACCCCATCAGAGTGTGTTACGTCATCCTGAATTGTCTGCCCGTAGCTTTGTGGTTTCGTCCTTTGGTAAGACTTATCACACCACTGGCTGGAAAGTTGGCTATTGCATTGCTCCGGCCGTATTGAGTACAGAACTTTGTAAAGTTCATCAGTACCTGACGTTCAGTACCGTGACCCCGGTTCAGCTGGCGTTGGCTGATATGATGAATGAGATGCCGGAACATTACGAAGAACTCCCAGCGTTTTATCAGCAGAAGCGGGATCTGTTTTGTCAGCTGATGGAAGGCAGTCGTTTTAGCTGTGTCAAAACCTCAGGCACTTACTTTCAGTTGATGGATTACAGTGCCATCAGTGATCTGCCGGATACCGAGTTCTGCCGTTGGTTGATCGAAGAAGCTGGCGTGGCGGCCATTCCTATCTCGGTGTTCAGTGAAGCACCGATGGAGACCCGTTTGGTGCGTTTCTGTTTTGCGAAAGGTGATGACACCCTGCGAGCAGCCGCGGAGAAACTATGCAAGATCTGAGAGTCACGCTGATACAGGCGGATCTGGTTTGGCAGCAGCCTGAAGCGAACCGAACGCAGTTTGAGCAGATCTTTGCTGAGCTGGAAGGCACAACCGATCTAATCGTGCTGCCAGAGATGTTCACCACGGGCTTTACCATGGCACCGGAAACACTGGCTGAACCTATTGATGGTGAAACCGCACGCTGGTTAAAGCAGCAGGCTGAACATCTGGATGCGGCGATTGTTGGCAGTGTGGTCACTCAGGTGGGTGATCACTACCGGAATCGCTGCTTCTTCACACAACCCAACGGAGAGCAGACCGTTTATGACAAACGTCACTTATTCCGTATGGGTGGGGAGCATAACCATTACGAGGCTGGTCGTGAGCGTGTTGTGGTTGAGTACAAGGGATGGCGCATCATGCCACAAATTTGCTACGACCTGCGTTTCCCCGCGTTTAGCCGCAATCACAATGAGTACGACTTGCTGATCTACGTTGCGAACTGGCCGAAGCCGCGGCGTAATCCGTGGCGTACGTTGCTGCAAGCGCGGGCGATTGAAAATCAATCCTATGTCGCTGGGGTCAACCGAGTGGGGATTGATGGCTCAGGGCTGGCGTACAGCGGAGATAGTTTGCTGGTGGACTTCATGGGAGAGCGGTTGGTCGATCAGGTGCCGGATCAGGCTTTTGTTGAAACCTTTACGCTGGATGCACTGGCGCTAAACGATTTTCGTGAACGTTTTCCTGCATGGATGGACGCGGACGCATTTGATCTGAAGCTATAGATCCACAGAACGGCGTACGATCTGCAAACTTTGGGGTTTGACCCGCCTGCGTACAGCAGCGATTATTGAATGCATAAAGGTGCTGAATCTATCGGCATCTCCTACCGTAGGGGTAAGGGCAGATTATGCGTTTGTTAGTGATCGGAGCCAGTCGTGGGATCGGTTTGCAGGTAGTACACAAAGCGCTGGATCAGGGACATCAGGTGACGGCCTGTGCGCGGGCCGCCACTGACATCGGAATCTCTCACCCCTACCTTCACCGTCAGCGCGCTGATGTGCTGGATTTCTTTGCGTTGCAGCGGATCGTGCCCGGTCATGATGCGGTGGTGATCTCGCTGGGTATCCTGCCGACCTTTGATAAGGTTCGTCTATTTTCAGAAGGTACCCGCAACTTAATCGATGCCATGCATGCCGCCCACATAAAACGTCTGATTGTTGTGACGGGTATTGGTACCGGGGATAGCCGGGGGCATGGTGGTTTCTTTTACGACAAACTGTTCCAGCCTTTTGTGTTACGCACGATCTATAAGGATAAAGAGCGTCAGGAGGGGCTGGTCCGCAAGAGCAATCTGGATTGGACGATTGTCCGTCCCGGTTTTCTCACCAACGGAGACACAACGGATAATGTTCAGGTCCATACGGATCTTCAGGGGATTGTGGCCGGAAAGGTGTCCCGCGCAGATGTTGCCGGGTTTATATTGCATGAACTGGATCAACCCCGATATCAGCAACAAACTCCACTGTTGAGCTACTAAGACGAGGATGAAATAAGACCTGACGGATAACATCCGCCAGGCCTTGAGATTACAGTGTAACGTTGACGGCAGAGGATGCGCTGATGGCGGTCGCTTTGGCCGCGTCGACAGATTCACCACGTGCCAGTACCACCCCCATACGGCGTACACCTTCGACTTCAGGCTTTCCGAACAGACGTAACTGAGTGTTTGGCTGAGCCAATACCTGCTGCAAGTTACCAAAGGCCGTTTGGGTCGACTGACCTTCTACCAGAATGACGCTGGATGCAGAGGGACCGTGGAAATGAATATTAGGAATGGGCAATCCGAGAATAGCCCGTGCGTGCAGGGCAAACTCTGACAGGTCTTGTGAAATCATGGTTACCATACCGGTGTCGTGCGGGCGTGGAGACACTTCGCTGAAATAGACCTGATCACCTTTGATAAACAGCTCAACACCAAACAGGCCGTTGCCGCCCAACGCCGTAGTGACTTTCTCTGCGACCTCTTTTGAACGTTCCAGTGCGGTGGCGCTCATCGCCTGTGGCTGCCATGACTGACGGTAGTCGCCGGCAACCTGGATGTGACCAATCGGCTCACAGTAACTGGTGCTGTTGTTGTGGCGAATGGTTAGCAAGGTGATCTCATAATCAAAGTCGACGAAACCCTCTACGATCACTTTGCCTTTCCCGGCACGGCCACCGTCCTGGGCATATTCCCAGGCTGCGGAAATTTCATCTTCGGTTTTGAGTGTGCTCTGGCCTTTGCCGGATGAACTCATGATCGGTTTCACCACACAGGGCAGGCCGATCTCTGCCACAGCTGCCCTGTACTCGTCTTCGGTTGCAGCGAAGCGGTATGGGGAGGTGGCTACACCCAGTTCTTCCGCCGCGAGGCGACGGATACCTTCACGATTCATCGTGAGCTGAGTGGCACGCGCGGTGGGTACGATATTGAAGCCTTCGGCTTCCAGTTCGAGCAGCGTGTCCGTGGCGATCGCTTCGATCTCCGGCACAATCAGATCCGGTTTTTCAGCTTCGATAACACGGCGTAACGCGTCACCGTCAAGCATTGAAATAACATGACTGCGATGAGCGACCTGCATGGCCGGACTGTTGGCATAACGATCAACAACGATAACTTCAACGCCCAGACGTTGAAGCTCAATCACAACTTCTTTTCCGAGTTCGCCGCCGCCACACATAAGTACTCGTGTGGCCGAGTCTGAAAGTGGTGTCCCCAACTGATTCATCTGGCTATTCCCTGTGAAAATTTTTCACGCATTATAAAAGCCACATCGCCGGAGATGCCAGCATTCTCGCCTATACTCATAGAGAAAGAATTTTAACTGATGGGCGTGTTTCAGGAGGCGTGAAACCTTCAGTGTCAGGCATCAACACTGTAGAAATATCTGGGTTGAATGGTCTGCTGAAAGCATGGCATCAAAGCCGTTGGCCGCAAAAGGTCAGTGGTAACAACCGCAAGCCCTTATGGGCTGATTTAGCCGGAGTAAAGTCTGGCACAAAGGGGTCTCAGTATATGAGACCCCTTTGTTTATCTATACTACCGCCCTGTTTTTGACGGCTTTTGCTGAGGTTGTTGTGTTTGTTTTTTAAACAACTTTTTGAATATTTATTCCGTTTCTGCTGGGCCAAATCCAAAATTATCTGCTATTCGTATATATCAGTACCTGAAGGAGAAGGATCGCTTGCCCGCGTCGGAAAGTGTTATCAAGGAATTGGGTAACAAAGCTGTGGCGCCGGGATTATTGGATTTCGACTGAAGGGAAGGATGTTGTTATGGCTAGAGGATATGAAAGACACCACGGTCACCACGGCTTGTCGATATATGGCAAAGAGTTGGTGCGGCGTTGTAGTGCTCATTGTGAGCTGTGCGACGCTCAGGGAATCAAGCTGAAGATCTTTGAGGTTCCACCGTTCGATAGCGAGCCGGATGTTAACCACTGCATTATGATCTGTGAAACTTGTCTTGATCAGATCGAACATCCGAAGCATATGGATCGAAACCATTGGCGCTGTCTGAACAGTTCGATGTGGAGTCCGGTTTCAGCCGTCAAGGTCACCGCCGTTGCAATGCTGCAACGTTTGTCCAACTCAGAAGATTGGGCGACTGAGTTGCTGGAACAGCGCTATATGGAGCCCGAGGAATCGGAGTGGCTGGAAGAGGTTGAGCTCTAGTCGAGCTCACCACACACATTCTGTTGCATCAGGTCTGAGACCTGTGTGCTGCTCTCATGCGTTGCCAATAAAGTATGCAGCTTGGTAAACGCAGCTTCTGGTGTCATATCGCCCCCTGAAATGATCCCTATCTCATTTAAACCTGCAGAGCAGGCGTACGCGCCGGGGATCACTTGTGCTTGTAGGCAGCTGCTGAGGTTCACTAATACCACCCCTGCTTTAGCCGCCTGTGTCAGGTGATGCATCAGCGGTTCATTATTGTTGGGTAAGTTGCCAACGCCGTAACTCTGTAGGATCACGCCGCGTATTTTCTCATTGTCTAAAATCGATTGGATCTGCGCATCTGCCATCCCTGGGTAGATAGGCAACATGGCGACGGCACCGGGTGAGTATCGGGTGGGGCACAGGTCTGGCGTGCCAGCCGTGCGTATCAGTTGTTGATGCAATTCTATATGGATACCCACCTGACCCAGCCAGGGAAAGTTGGGTGAATCAAAGGCATCCAATCCGGTCGCCTTAACCTTCCGGCTGCGATTCCCCCTGAGTAAGCGGCCATTAAAATAGACACACACTTCGGGTACAGGGTGAAAGCCTGCAATGATCAGCGCGCTGATCAAATTGTCGAGCGCATCGTTGCGCAACTCGACCAACGGAATTTGTGAACCAGTAACGATAACGGGTTTGTTCAGGCCTCTGAGCTGAAAGGAGAGTGCTGATGCTGTATAGGCCATCGTGTCGGTCCCGTGCAGCACGACAAAACCGTCGTAATCAGCATAATGTTCGCTCAGCGTTTGGGCGATGGTTTGCCAGTCATCCGGCACTAAATTAGCACTATCAATTAAGCGCTCGAACTCTATCAGATCAAACTCTGGCAGGGTGTCATGCACACTGTTAATCAACTTTTCGCGCAGCAGCGCCTCAAATCCCGCAACTGGCTTGTAGCCCTCTTCAGACGGTCGCATACCGATGGTTCCACCTGTATGGATGATCAGAACGCGGGGTTTCAGGGTTTGATTGGCGTACATAATCTGTGTGGACTCCTGTGCGATGCCTGTCTGTCTATCAGGCCTAACATAACCGTATATGGGGCTGAATTCGAGTTTGATCGCAGCCCTGTCACCGTTTCTTTTATCCGTATTCCACCGGCCGATTAAATCTTAACCACTTTGTCACATCGGACTGCTTTGATAGAGGGGCTGGGTACAGCCACGGTGGAGGGTTGTCATTAATGTCTGATTGGACCGGCGTTGGGCATTAATGTTTGCGTATAAGCTGGCAGAACGGAATTGAGAACAGAAAATGAATATCTTTGTGGGAAACCTGTCCTATCGTATGCAGGAAAACGAACTGGAAGCGACCTTTGCCCTGCACGGTGACGTGCAGTCCGCCAAAATTGTTCTGGATCGGGAGTCAGGCCGTTCCCGGGGATTTGGTTTCGTCGAAATGCCGAATGCCGTTGAAGGTAAAGCCGCCATCAGCGCGCTGAACGGTCAGGAAATGGGCGGCCGCAGTCTCGTAGTGAATGAAGCAAAACCACGCCAGCCGGGTGCGCCGCGTCGCCGCGAACACTGAGTTAAATACCAGGTCTATGCCGATTGTCCCGTCCGTCTACTTGAGTGGTCGGATGGGAGTGGGGTTACGCGGTCGTTTACAGTGTTTTACTGATCGCTCTTCTGCTAGCCTGAGCGGAGTTATTCTTTGCATTTGATCAGGTGAGATATATGACAGAGGAGGTTCAATCCCTTTCGACCAGTGCACTGGCTAAGAAACTGGGTAAATCATCTAAACAGATGTTTGCCGAGTTGGAGGCATTGGGCTGGATTGTACGTGAGGGTGATCATTGGACACTGACCGCCAAAGGTACCTTTGAAGGTGGTCATTACAAGGAAAGTAAGCGCTTCGGCACCTATGTTGTCTGGCCTGGCACGGTGATTGAACATCGGGCATTAGTTAATCCGGACAGTCAGCTCCTCAGCGCTGCTGCCGTTGGCAAGTTGTTGTCTTGCTCTGCGGTCCAGATGAATCGAATCTTCAATGAACTTGGTTGGATCGAACGCCATATTAAAGGCTGGCGACTGACTGACGCGGGCACCCGTTATGGTGGTCGTCAGGCTGAGGATGCCCGATCAGGGGTACCTTACGTCTTGTGGCCGGAAACGATTGCGCAGCATCCCGCCCTTCAAGCCTGTTGTGTGGATACTGAGCGGAATGTCCGGCTTGCGTCCGAAGTATCTGTTTATCAGTGCCTGGATGGTCATCAGCTTCCGTCTGCCGGCTTACAAAAGATCGATGACTGGCTTTACACCGCAGGTATCGTACATGCCTGCCAACGTCGTTTACCTATCGAGGAAGAGGCTGCCTGTGACTTTTATATCCCGGCTGCACGGTTATATATCGAATTTTGGGATGAGCAGGATGGCAGCGGTTATCTGGCTGAGAAAATGCGTCGCAAAGAACTTTATCAACGCTATCAGCTGAACATGATTGAATTGAGCGTTGAGGATCTGCCCGAGCTGGATGAAACGCTCTCTCGTCGATTACTAAAACAAGGCGTCGATACGCTCTGACTGTGAGGTCTGACGGATGAAGCTAAGTGGCTGATACGGTATAATGTGTACCCGTGAGCAGAGCAGTCTCTGCTGATCCTCACGCCCCGCTGACCCGAATAGAAAGGACCTGCATGAATACGCTAACCATCCAAACCCCTGACGACTGGCACCTGCACTTGCGTGACGGAGATATGTTGCCGGAAACTGTCGCCGCGACTGCGCGTTGCTTCCAGCGCGCTATTATCATGCCTAACCTGGTTCCGCCTGTGACCAATGCTGAGATGGCAATGGCATACCGTCAGCGGATACTGGATGCGCGCCCTGAAGGTTCTGACTTTAACCCACTGGTGACCTTGTATCTGACTAACGATACTACGGCACAGGATATCATCGACGCTAAAGCCGCCGGTGTTGTTGCCTCTAAACTGTATCCGGCGGGTGCGACCACTAACTCGGCTGCGGCAGTGTCACAGCTGGAAGCGATGTATCCGGTATTTGAAGTGATGGCCGAGCAGGGTATGTTGCTGTTGGTGCACGGAGAAGTAACCGATAGCCATGTGGATATTTTTGATCGGGAAAAAGAGTTTATCGATCAGAAGCTGGCGAAAATTGTCGAGTCTTTTCCCACCCTGAAAGTGGTATTCGAACATATTACGACCGGTGACGCCGCTCAGTTTGTGCAGGGTTCATCTGACAACGTTGCCGCGACTATTACCCCTCAGCATCTGCTGTTGAACCGTAATGATCTGCTGGTGGGTGGTGTTCGTCCGCATAATTACTGTTTGCCAGTGCTGAAACGCAGCACGCATCAGGAAGCGTTGCGCGCGGTGGTGCAGTCAGGTTCTCCAAAGTTCTTCCTGGGAACGGACTCAGCGCCACATGCGAAAGAGGCTAAAGAAAATGCTTGTGGTTGTGCGGGTTGCTACAGTGCCTGGAGTGCCATTGAACTGTACGCGCATGTATTTGAAGAGTTGGATGCGTTGGATAAGCTGGAAGGATTCGCCAGTCACTATGGCCCTGACTTCTACGGTCTGCCGCGTAACGAAGGCAGCATTACGCTGATCCGTGAAGATTGGACAATTCCGGGTGAAATTGCGTTGCCAAGCGGCAAGCCTATTGTGCCGTTTTTCGCCAATCAAACCGTGCACTGGAAAGTTCAGCAGGGATAATCCTCGCCTGATTCATTGTACGAAACAAAAAACGGAACCCATGAGGTTCCGTTTTTTATTATGAAATCGATGCTCTGCGCCGCAGATTAGCAGGGGGATGGGA
This sequence comes from Pontibacterium sinense, assembly GCF_015209595.1. Lineage (GTDB taxonomy): Bacteria > Pseudomonadota > Gammaproteobacteria > Pseudomonadales > Balneatricaceae > Pontibacterium > Pontibacterium sinense. The sequence goes on from NZ_JADEYS010000004.1 coordinate 78,468, forward strand.
GAGGAGCATCAGGGTACTTGCATACCAAACTGCACGAACTCAATATGTCCCATACGTTGCATCCATCCGGTGACATTTGGAAAGGCTTTAAGGTCTATATGTTGCCACTCATACCGCATTGCCCATGGATAGATCGCAAAATCTGCAATGGACAGGTCTTCACCCAATATGAACTGCCGGTCGGCCAGACGTTGTTCTAATACGCCCCACAGTCGTTGTGCTTCGGTGTTGTAACGTTTGATCGCGTAAGGGACGTGTTCCGGGGCAAATTTATTAAAGTGATGTGCTTGACCCAGAAACGGGCCAAAGTTGCCCATCTGCCACATCAGCCATTCCATGCACTCCGTTCGGCTGCGCAGGTCATCGGGTAGAAACTCACCGTATTTTTCTGCCAGATAGAGCAGGATCGCACCGCTTTCAAATACGCTAATAGGTTCACCGTCTGGCCCTTCGTGATCCACAATGGCGGGGATTTTATTGTTCGGACTGATCTGCAGAAATTCTTCACCAAACTGCTCTTCGGCCAGAATGTCGATAGGGTGCACATTGTATTGCAACCGCAAGGCTTCCAGCATGATGGACACTTTTCTGCCGTTGGGTGTGCCCCAGGTATAAAGATCAATCATCAAAAACTCCCTGCTTACTGGCTGATAAAGTGGTTGTACACGCGGATCAGTTCATCCTCTGAGAACTGCACAATGATCAGTTGCTGGCCCGGCTCGATCAGATCCGGATCGTCGCCCAGACGGCCGCTACGATAATTATAGATGTAGGTGGTTTTGACCTTGTTTTGCAGTACTTTGCCCAGGAAGGAGCTTTGTTTGTTGTTCAGCTTCTCATCGGCCTGCTGTGGTATGTCTACATACAGTTTGTCTTTCTTTTCACCCAGCTTAATTCCTTCTGCAAAGGTTCGGGTCAGGCCGGTTTGCAAAATACCCCATAAACCTTGTTCATCGCCGTCATTCACAGCGTGGATGTAGTACACCTGCTTACTGCTGGTTTCGGGCCGGTCGAGTAGTTCCTGTAGTTTGATACGGTTGTCGTGATTGAGTACTTGATCCCCGACAAAAACGGGTGCTGGCGTAACAGCGCCAGTGTCTACACCAAAGGTTTTGCTGCCGGATTCCTGCACGATTTCCAGTTCTGCACGGCTTTCGACCTGTTGTTGAGGGAGTTCCAGCAGTTGGGAGGCGGTGACAAAATGGTCTGCAGTTTCGATGTTAATTGACTGTTCGGGTGGGGCGGTAATCTGATTAATATGTTTGCGGGCTTCTTTGACCACCTCTTTGACTACCTCGCTGTCCGGTTCTGATTGAACGGCTGGCGTTGTGGTCGTTTCGGCAGGAGGGACACCGGGAAGATCAAGATCTATCGATTTGTTCATGAAAACATAGGCGGCTGCACCGGCAAGCAGCACTGCAAACACAATCAAAACACGTAGCATCCCTAACCTCACGTTGCGTCACATATCATGTTTACACACTGTAGCTTGCATTCAAGATTGAGAAAAGAGCTGCATAAGAAAGGGCGCATATATTGCTATATGCGCCCTTTCCGTCACCTTGAGGGGGGAGAGAGCCCCTGAGGCTATCGAACTATTACTGCAGTTGTTCCCAATTTACCTGGCCAACATGGATGGCAGACGCATCGGGAATCAGATCGACAAAGCTCCAGGCATCAACTGCCAGAACATCGAGCTGCTTGACCTTCTTTTCTTCGCCAACTTCCAGGCGAAGTTCGGTACCGTCATCAGTAGTGCCTGTGAACACCAGAATGCCGTTACGCACACGGGTGAGATTCATCTGGGTATCGTTGTAGATATACAGATCGCTCATCGACATGTTTCAGGACCTCATCTTTTTGTTAGTACACTATGTGAAGAGTCGGTCAGCAAAAGGAACGCATTTTCGATAGCTCGCTGATCTTCCAGCGGGAAACTTTCGTATATGCATCAGGCCTCTGCTCACTTGCTCCACTTTTATTTTTTTGCTTTGGGAGAGAGGTGTTGATTATTGTGTAACCGATGGACGATTTAAAGTGATACATAAATATATGTATGTGTAATTTGATATGTATCATGTTTTTTGTGTGGTTATTATCGGTAAGGATGAGTTGCCTTTAATTCTCGTCGGTAAAAAAGCAGCAGTACGGCTGTTAGAGTGCGCTGTATCCAGCCGTTAACGCTGAACCCTGAAGGGGCGTTGTAGTCAAATCTTGAGATTGTTTATACTGCCGCGGAGTCTGGATAGTGGGGGGAAACATGAGTTCTGACGATCTTGATTTCATGGATATGATGATGGGCGAAGGTGTAACGCCCGCCAAACAGAGTGATAAAGCAGATCTGATTGGGCATCAGGATAAGCGCGGTGATGCGGGCTTAAAGGAACGTCGTCACGCTGCTGAAGGTGATGTGCATGAAAGCTTGTCGACTCAGCAGGTAATCCTGCTTCACCCATTCGATCCGTTGGAGTGGAAAAGGGATGGTGTACAGGATGGTGTGTACCGGAACGTGCGTCTCGGGAAGTATCAGTCTGACGCACGCTTAGATCTGCATAAGAAATCACCGACTCAGGCGCTGGATGAGTTGCTGGGGTTTATTACCGAATGCAGTGGTTTTGGTATTCGTTCCGTCGTAGTCAGTCATGGACGTGGCAGTCACGAGGATGCCCCCGGTAATGTAATGCGCAGTTACTTAAATCAGTGGTTGCCGTTGATCCCCGAAGTGATGGCTTTTCACTCTGCTCAAAAACAGCACGGTGGTTTGGGAGCGACGTACGTTTTGCTGCGAAAAAATGAAACTCAGCGACGTGATAACTGGGAAAAACATCAGAAACGGTGAGTTTTTCGTAATAGAGCACCGTTAGTTACAGCTTCAGTGGCACTCTTCCTTTAAGAGACGCTGGGGATGTTCTATAACAATACAAACACCGGAGTTGAGGACGTCGTTGTGAGTGTGCAGATCGAAGAGATATTGCAGTTCTGGTTTGGTGCCATGGAGGACGGTTTTCCCAGTACTGACCGCACTGCGTTGTGGTGGGGCGCCAGTGATGAAACCGATCAGCTGATCGAAGAGTTGTTTGGTAGCAGTGTACGCCAGGCATTGCGGGGTGAGTTGAATTTGTGGGCTGAAAGCCCGCGTGGGCGCTTGGCCCTGATTATTCTTCTAGATCAGTTTACGCGATCTTTGTACCGCAGCAGCCCCGAGGCATTCAGCGGAGATGAGCGGGCGTTGGCGTTGTGCTGGATGGGGTTAGGGCGAGGCCATGATCAGGCATTGGACTTTGCTGAACGACAGTTCTTTTATATGCCCTTGGAACATGCGGAAGACCTTGAGGCACAAGACCAGAGCATTGCCTGCTTTGAGCAGGTACTGATGGAAGTGCCACCTCATAAGAAAGTGATCGCGCAAGGTGCATTGGACTTTGCCCATCAACACCGTGACCAAGTCGTCCGTTTTGGACGTTTTCCGCACCGTAACCGCATTCTGGGTCGAAGTTCCACTACCGAAGAGCTTACATTCCTGAATCAAAGTAATCATAACTGGGGCCAGTGAGACAGTGACTGGCCCTCATTGTCGTCAGCAATACCAGAGCATAGAGCGTGATTATTCTTAGTCCTCCTTCTTATTTATTGTAGATTCCGACGCTGGTTTTGAATCTGGTTTGCATTGCCCGCAGAAACAGTATTTACTCAGCCGTATCACTGCCGGGAATAGATCCATGAATCAACAACAAGAAGAAAAACAGACGGGTGCGGTTGTGAAGCGTTTTCCTCGTCCTGCACTATTGGCTGCGGCGGCCGGTTTCCTTTTTTCCGTTTCCGTGTATCTGGCGATGCCCGCTGACGATTTGATGGCGCCGATACTATTAATTATCGGCTGCGCGATGACGGCGGCGATATCACACTATCTGAAACGAACCCTACAACGCGCAGATGTACTTGAATCTGAACTCAACGGTTGCATTGCGGAGTTAACGACAACGCGTGAAAATGTTGATCTGGTGGGTGTGACTGATCGAGTGACCGGGTTATTCAATCGTGTTCATTTCGATAATGTCACCGCCAATGAATGCCGGCGTGCCGTACGTGAGTTCAGTCCACTTTCAATGATGTTGGTTGAACTGGATTACTTCGAACACTATCTTCATCATCATGGAGAAAAAGCCGCAGATGTATGTCTGAAAGCGGTGTCTGATGATTTGCGCAAACGTATTTCCCGTCCGGGAGATTTAGCTGTGCGCTTTGATAATGAGCGCTTTGCGCTGTTGTTACCCTCCACGAATGAACAGGTTGAGCAACTCGCGGCCCAGTGTTGTGAGGATATTCGTCAGTTGGCGATTCCGCATACCACCTCTGCGGTGTCTGATGTTGTGACCGTGACAATTGGTGTGGCGACGTTACAGCCGTCGCGTTTGCTGACACCGGAACGGTTGATTGAAGCGAGCGAGAAAGCACTGTATGACGCACAGAAAGCAGGGCGTAATCAGTTTATCGCTTCGGCTGAAAATGCATCAGACCTGCCATCGGTTACTTATTCTCTGTAAAAACGGCTGATTACTCGAACGGAGTGTGCTGTCGGTGAGGGAGGTCGTTGAAGCCTGGTCCATAACGTAGTTAAGGAATCCTTATGAGCAGCGACAATCCCGCCTATGTGATCGGTCATATCACAGTCAAAGACGTTGACCTGTTTGCCGAATATCGTGCACAGGTCCCCGGAACGATCGCCCCTTGGGGTGGAGAGTTAGTTTTTCGTGGGGCTAAATGTTGTGTACTCAGTGGTGAACATAATCACAATGACACGGTTGTAATCCGTTTTCCTGATCAGAACTCACTCGATGGTTGGTTTAACTCGGAGGCGTATCAGGCATTGATACCGTTGCGTACCCAAGCGGCCGATATGGTTTTGGTGGGCTACTCCGAGACCTAAATAGAGAAGAGTGCATAAACGCGACTGATCTTATTCGGAGCTCTGGCAAAGACACCAACGAACTTCGTCGGTGTCTTTTTGTTACCGAGTATCCAAGGAATAGAGGTTAGCCAATCTTAAAACGTGCGCCTGTATCCTGCAGGCTGCAAGCGAGTTCGGACAGGGCTTCGCTGGATTCTGTGGTTTGCCGGGTTGTTTCTGAGCTCTCCTGGGCGCTGCTGCGGATCATCATCACATTTTTGTTTACGTTCCCTGCAACATGGCTTTGCTCTTCGGCTGATTCTGAAATCTGTCGACTGAACCGGGTGATTTCGGTGACGGCCTGAGCAATGTTTGCGAGGGCTTCATCTGCAATTTCTGCCTGACGCGCGACTTCATTTGCTTCGTGTTGACTGGCTTGCATGGTGACTTCTGCACGCTCCGAGCCGGTTTGTAGGGATTCGATTAACGTGCGGATATCTTTAGTCGAACGGTGAGTGCGGTTAGCCAGTTCTCTTACTTCGTCTGCGACAACGGCAAACCCCCGTCCTGCTTCCCCCGCGCGTGCGGCCTCAATCGCGGCATTAAGTGCCAGCAAATTAGTTTGTTCCGCCACGGACTGAATGACATCCAATACGGCTGAGATGTTTTTAGAGTCTTCGTTAAGCTGTGAAATAGTTTGGGTTGCAGAATCAACCTTGTGTTCAAGATTGCGCATGGCGGCGAGATTGGCCCCCACTACATTGAGACCGTTGCGCGTCGCAATATCAGCGGTGTTGGCCGCTTCTGTTGCTTGTAACGAGATGCGGGCCACTTCGATGGAAGAGTCTGATAGCTTCTGAATTGCATCGGCCACTTCATCGGTTGCCGATGACTGTTTCTCCATGGATGCGCTGTTCTGTACGGATATAGTAGATAGTTCTTCGGAGGCGGCGGCCAGCTGAGATGAAGCGTTGACCACATTGCTGACGCTACTAAGCAGGTTATTCAGTAGATGATCCAGATCCGTAGATAACTCGCCTAATTCATCCTTGCTGCGGATATCGACCCGTTTTGTCAGGTCCAGATTGATGGATATCTCTCCGACGGCATCACGTACATGGGCGATCTTACGGGTAATCGAACGACTGATAAGTATGCAAAACACAACAACCATTATCATGGCGATAAGACTGATAATCAGAACATTGGTCAAAGCCTGTTCTTCATGCTGTTCGGCACGAATGGCGGAAGCTTCGGTGTATTTTCCCAGGTCGATCAACAGATGTTCTACCGCGGAGTTAAGTTGATCCTCCTCGACTTCGATCTTTGCGGCAAGCGTCTCGGCACGTAAGACGTTGTTGGATTCCAGCGCTTTAAATACTTCAGTTACGTGTTGGGTGTATTGCTTGTGGGCATGATCGATGGAGAGGGTTTTCTTTTCAAACTCGATCAGTTTGTCCCGATTTGATTGTGAATCAGCATGCTCTTCTAAGGTTTTGAGGAAGGATTCGGACCTTACGAACAGGTCGTTGACCTCTGCATCGAGTTTAAAGAACCTGTCACGGTTGCTGTTATAACGAGAAGCGGCATCATGTGTGTTGGAGGATAAGGCCTGATAGACCCCGAAATGAAGTGCGCGCTCAAAACTGATTGCTTGCTCTAACTGTTTAATGACCACTTCGCTAACAAGCTCGGTCATCGGGATATTTTCTTCGGCGATTGCGGTCAATTCATCGCGAATTTGCGCCATCTGATAGACGGTGCTTGCGATGACTGTACTGAGTGCGAGCAGAACCAGAGAGCAAAGAATGATGAGTTTCTGCTTAATCGTGATGCTTTTGAGAACGCGCATAAAATCCCTCTTATGTAACTTTGACGCTAAAAGTCATAAGTCATATCAAAGGTGAGTCCATTCTCCGCGACAGCATAGGGTAGGTTCTGCGAAGCCCATGACTGCTAAGTTTAGTCTGTTTTGCAGAAAGCGAAACGTTGTTCTCAAATCTATAGACTGTCCAGTCTGTATGGGAGGGCGGCGTGCCAAAGGGCTTTCAGCTAATCTTAACGTATTGTGTGAAGGCCTATGGCTTGCCGCGGAGGTAAAAGGATGCGTGCAGCACAGTTGAAAAAACGCCTGGTTGCCCATCGAGGTTTTCAAAGTCGATACCCTGAAAATACCTTGGTGTCTCTGCAGAAAGCAGTGGATGAAGGCCTGGAACGATTGGAGTTTGATATTCAGCTCACTGCTGATCACATACCCGTATTGTTTCATGACCTTGATCTGAGACGTATCTGTGGTGCGCACCATAAAATTACAGAACTCACACGCTCACAGCTGAATGCCTTTTCTGCGTCAGAGTCGAGTCGGCTGGGTGACCTGTTTGTGAGTGAGGCAATTCCCGACCTGAAAGCGGTTATCCAGTGGGCCACTCTATATCCCTCCCTGTCTTTATTCGTTGAAATCAAAGAGGAATCGATAGATTACTTTGGAATTGAAACGGTACTTAACTCGGTAATAACCGTGCTGAAACCACTGGAAACCAGGGCCACCCTGATCAGTTTTGATGCTGAATTTCTGGCGGCAGCCCGCAGAAGATGGAGATCAATCGGTTTGGTGACTCGATGCTGGCCGCCGACCAAAGAAACCCTGAGCCAGCTGCATCCTGATATTTTGTTTGTGAATAAAAGGCGTGTCAGGCATCGCCAGCATCTGGATCAGTTGGGCATCCCCGTTGTGGTGTATGAAGTTGATACCGTTCGTCGGGCCGCGCATTGGTTAAAACGCGGTGCCGCCTATCTGGAAACCCATCGTTGTGGTGATCTACTAACGGAGTGGAGTGGGCATTATGGCTGATTACGATGTTGCGATAATCGGCGGAGGGATTCACGGCGTTGGAATTGCTCAGGCTGCAGCTGCAGCTGGGTATTCCGTTTTATGCCTTGAAGAAAAGGAGTGGGGAGGGGCAACGTCCAGTCGCTCTAGCAAGTTGATTCATGGAGGGTTGAGGTACTTGCAGACAGGACAGTTGAATTTAGTACGACGATGCCTGAATGAGCGGGATCGACTACTAAAACTCGCCCCTGACTTGGTCAAACTGCGCAGTTTTTATATTCCAGTGTATGACGGTGGACATTATAGTGCGACGCAAATTCGCTGGGCGTTGCGTGCGTATTACCTGCTCACCGGGTTACGTGAAACAGGGCTGTATTCGGAATTGCCTCCCGCGCGTTGGTCCGAGATAAAGGGCCTGCAGCCCGATGGGTTAACGCATATATTTCGCTACTTTGATGGTCAGACAGATGATCAGGCGCTGACCCATGCGGTGGGGGAATCTGCTCAGCGTCTGGGGGCTGCACTGTGTTGTCCGGCACGGTTTGACGCTGCCACTCGATCTGAGTCAGGTTACGAGGTGACCTACTATGAGACCGTGAAAAAGCAACGTGCGAGTTGCCGGGTACTGGTGAATGCTGCGGGTCCTTGGGTGAATCAGGTGTTAAACCAGATTGAAACACCAACCACGGGCTGGCGACCTTTGACGATTGATCTGGTGCAAGGCACTCATTTGGTATATCCGGCAGGGTTGAGTGAACAGTGCCTCTATGTGGAAGCGCCCAGTGACGGGCGGGCGGTGTTTATTTTGCCTTGGCAAGATAAAACCTTAGTGGGGACCACTGAAAGGCTGTATCAGGGTGATCCAGATGATGTGACACCTTTACAGGGTGAAGTCGAATATCTCCAGCAGACATTGGATACTTATCTGCCGGGGCATCAGTTGAGGCCTGAAGGTAGCTTCTGTGGATTAAGGGTATTGCCCCATTCGGATCGGGCAGCGTTTTTCCGCAGTCGTGATACGCAGTTTTTGTTTGATGATCTTAAGCATCCCAGGTTGGCCATCCTATACGGCGGCAAGCTAACTGATTATCGTGCTACGGCGGCACAACTGGTGAAACGGTTAAGAGGAACTCTGGGGAAACGTGCCCCTGTGGCGGACACCGCTCACCTTCGGTTGCTGGCGGCTAACAGAGCTGCATGAAGCAATTGTGTCCAGCTGTCAAAACGGGCTGGTAGTGCACTGTAAGGCGCAGGCGTGAAGACTTGCTCCCCGGATCTGCGCCAGTCAGGACTGCGACTGAGCAACCAGGCGGCCCCTCTGGATGAAGATTCCGGGTCGGTCATTCGATGTACATTAAGTCCGCTCAGGTTCGCTAATCCTTGTGCCATCCAGTCGAGTTGGCTCAACCCTCCACTGAGATGAATGCTGGTGGGAAAGCTACCGACATTGCGCATGGCGATGATATTCCGTTGAATCAGAAACAGTATGCTTTCTGCAACCGCCAGTACTTTTGATTTCGGATCAAAGGGCGGTAAGCCCTGCCAGCCGCTTTCCACACTGCACCAATCCGGCGAGCCTAAGCCACCCACACCGTTCACAAACAGGGGCAGGGGTTGATAACGTTGTCGCCAGCTATCACTGTTCTGGTAGTTCAGACCAAGTGGCAGACTGGTCAGGTTCAATGCTGTGGCCGCACCGTTCACCGTACCTTCAAGGACGAGCAATTCATCATTCAGATCACTGTAGGCGGGCGCTACGAGCAGCCGGGTCTGTGGGCGCTCCTGCGCTTCGACGAGGAGTGGCATCTGGATAAATGCGCCGGTCCCCATATTGACGGAAAGGGCGCTGGGATTTGGCCAGCCGTTGCTAAACAGCGCTGAAGGTTGATCTCCGCAGACCAGCTTTAAGGGAATACGTAATCCTGCCAACTCTAAGGTGCCATATCGATAGAGGCTGGGACGGATGTCTGGAAGGTATTCAGCGGGAATATCAAACAGGGCACGTAACGGGTTGCTCCAATCTCTGGCTTCAAGTGAATAGAGCTGGGTACGGGCCGCATTAACGCGATCGATCAAAAACGGATGTTCGCGGCACAGATGAAAAATTAGAAATGAAGCGAGACTGCCACAGGCGAGTTGGTAACGTCTTTGAGCCTCGATCATGGCGCTTGCGGATAACAGATAGGCCCATTTACTGGCTGGACTGTGGCTATTGGCAACCAATCCAGAGATGCGTTGAATCTCCTGATGGTGGTGATAAAGCTGATCGATGATGGATTGTCCGCTTTTATCCTGCCAGCCAATCAGGGGTGTCAGGGGCTGTCCTGAGATTCGGTCCCAGCAAAGACAGCTTGAGCGTTGGCAGATGAGTGCTGCGCGCATCGGCAGGCAATGTTGTTGAGGCGTTAATTGTTGCAAAGCATTGGTAGCGGCTCGGCGCAGGGAATCTACAATCCATTTCGGATCGGGGCTGGTATTCCCTATATCGGTTTTTTGTTCAACGCGGGACTGAGCTAAACTTTCCCCGTAATCGTTGAAAATCAGCGCCCGGCTCGCTTGCCCGCCCTGATCAAGAACCAGATAAAGCGTATCAGACAATAGCACCCCCTTAGGCTAAGCCCTGTACCTACAGCATAGTCCTGAGTCAATTACTCAGCGAGCAATTCAGCTACAATGCATGCAGTCTGTGATCAGTTCGCAGCAATGTCGTGTTATATATTAGGCATTTATAGGCGTTCGCAGGATCGCTCGGATAGGTATTAGGGTAGTGATGGAGGTAAGAATGACCCGGCGCGAAACTGTCGTGCAATTGCTGGAAGGAGCCCGGCGCAATAATCATCGTCAGTTGCTGGTAGTGTCCGGTGATCATGACTGGACAATCGCACAGGCTGAACAGATTCAGGGCTGGTTGTGCGCTCACGCGGATAGGAAACTCTGGGTCTCTCAGCAAGCGCCTGCCGGAAGCACAGGTGTGGGGTCTCGTGATTTACATCGTTATCTCGGACGTGAAACCGAGCTACTAATCTTTGATGCCTGGGACGGTTTTAATCCCAATGCCTTTGGCCAAATTAGTGGCACCTTGTGTGGTGGCGGGTTGTTGATTCTATTGTGCCCTGAATTGAACGACTGGCACGAATATGAAGATCCGGAGCACAAAGCGCTGGTGGTTGAGCCGTACGGTGTTGACGCGGTAGGGCGACGTTTTATCCGTCGATTGGTTTCGCTGATTCACCAAGAGGATCAACTGGCACTGCTGACGCGTGACGGCTTTCACGCCGAGCCTTATGAACACTCGATACCATCCCCTTTTGGACACAATACTGTATCTGCGCCTTATGCGTCTGCGGATCAACACAAAGCCGTTGAACTGATCATAAAAACGTTGTCTCGTGGCCGGCGTCCTGTGGTGATGACCGCAGATCGGGGGCGTGGTAAATCCGCAGCATTGGGTATTACCGCAAGTCAACTGATGCTCAAGGGTAACCAGCAGGTGTGGGTAACGGCGCCGTCTGTTGATAATGTCGCCGAGGTTTTTACGCATGCGGCCGCACAGTTAGCACCGGTGCAGGTTGAAAAGGGGCGTGTCACTTGCGGTTCAACAGTACTGCAATATATTGCCCCCGATGACGCCTGTCGTATCGATGGGCATGGGGCCGTTTTGCTGGTGGATGAAGCCGCGGCGATTCCTGCACCTGTGCTGACGCGTCTCTTAGATCGTTTCCCTCGAATTGTATTCTCTACCACGATTCACGGTTATGAAGGCACAGGACAGGGATTTGCTGTGCGTTTTCGGCGTGAACTGGATCGGCGCACACCGAACTGGAAAGCCATCGAATTACTGGAGCCGATACGCTGGTCTGGGGGCGATCCTCTGGAAGCCTTCATATTTGAAAGCTTGTTGCTGAATGCGGAGGCGCTGTCTGAAGATCAAGCGCAGCGGTGTGATGGCGAAGCGCTGACAATACGCTGTGTGGAGAGGGATCAGCTACTGGCCGATGATGTGTTGCTCAAACAGTTATTTGGCCTGCTGGTATTGGCACATTACCGTACAACCCCCGGTGATCTGCGTATCTTACTCGATAGTCCAAACCTGACGGTATGGGTTGCCCAGCAGGACAAGCAGGTGGTCGGCGCGGCCCTGATTGCGGAAGAGGGGCCTATTTCAGTGGAATTGGCCCAGGCGCTTTGGGAAGGTACCCGTCGCCCGAAGGGGCATCTGTTACCGCAAACCGTAATTGGTCAGGAAGGTTATCTGGAAGCTGCCCCTTTGCGTTGTGGTCGGATTATGCGCATCGCAGTGCATCCGATGTTGCAACGACAGGGTGTTGCTCGTCAGATGTTACGTGAGATTGCTGAGTATGGCATGCAGCATCAATGGGATTACCTGGGATCTAGCTTTGGTGCGACCGAAGAGTTATTGCTGTTTTGGCAGAACAATGGCTTTGGTACGATTCGACTGGGAGAGAACCGTGATGCCGTAAGCGGGACTCATGCAGCGTTGGTGTGCCGCCCGTTGTCTGACCCCGGACGTTTGATGTTTAACCACTTACGTGATCGTTTTACTCAGCAGCTGCCTTTGCTGTTGGGGTACAACTTACGGGACCTGGAAGTTGAAGTATTGCCAATGCTGCTTCAAGGGATGCGTTTTGATACCGACCTTAGCCGACACGACCTGCGTGATCTGGAAGCATTCGTTCAACACAATCGTAGTTATGAAAGCTGTATCGCACCCATTCGCAAGTTAGTCATTCGTGCGTTGAAAAATCGTTCAGTTTGGCACGCGTTGACACCGGACGAGCTATCCTTATTGGTATCTAAAGCATTACAGCAACGCAGTTGGGAGGAGATAAACGCGGAATCTGGTCGGAAAACACTGATGAGACGCATGCGTGCGTTGATTGGTGAATGCCTCAGATTATCCTGATGAGAGAAGCAGAGGTGATGAAAAATTGTCCGCCTCTGGTTGTCGTCAGACCGCTCACTTTCTCGAAGAAGTGTTGTCATAATGCTCAGTTAGACTCTGTTGCTGTCCTGAAAACTGACCTCGGTATTCATACATGCGTGACACGTCACTTAACGTTTTTGTGATCGTCTTTGATACCTGATTGACAGGTGTCAAAAACATAAAGCGATGCCGAGCTATATAGTTAGTCATATGCACACAATTACTGGAGGCTTCGTTATGACCATCCTGAATGAGTTGCACCAGGATCATATCAATCTCAACAAGATGTTAGCGATCTTGCGTCTTAAGGTTAAAAAACTTAGGGCGGGGAATCATCCGAACTTCAGCCTGATGGCTGATGTGATTGATTACATTTCAAATTATGCCGATGCATATCATCACCCCCGTGAGGACGGTTTGTACCGTCACTTCCATGGTCGTAGTTCTGAACTGGATGCATTACTCACAAACTGTGAAGAAGCCCATCAGAATATGCGTGTGACCTGTTTGGAATTATCAGAAACCATTGATGGTATCTTGCACGATGCGGTGATTCCGATGGATGAATTTACCGACAAGCTGGAAGTGTTTTTGGATGAACAGGATGAGCATCTTAACCTCGAAGAGGGATCGCTGTTTCCAATGATTCAGGGCGTTGCGACAGATCAGGATTGGGCGCAGTTGATCACTGAATTGCCGAAGTCTGATGATCCTCTATTTGGTGAAAAACAGGCTGTGCAATACACCGAGTTATATAAAGAGCTTTTGGTGGACATGAACGAATAGAAGACCCGGGTAAACACGCGGGGCAGAGTAATTCTATATGCTGGATTGTGTACTTCTGATGTAGTTGTTTTCTGGCGTCAGGGATATCGCTACCTATCCAAGCAGACGAGTATGTTATACCACTTCCAAATTTGGCTTCACGGGGTTTTCTGATCCTGAGGTAGCAACAAACTGAACCTGGTCTCGACCCGCCGCTTTTGAGTGGTACACCGCTTTATCAGCGGCGGAGATCAGGTTATAGGCAAGCCTTTCGAAAGTATCTCGTGTATACGTTGCAGGATAACAGGTTGAAACCCCTATCGAGGTGGTCATTCGAAAAGGTTCACCCTTATCGCTGCGGAAGATGAGGGCATTAAATTTTTCCCGCAGGTTGTCTGCCAGTTGAACGGACTGAAGTTCATCACAGTTTGGCAAGAGAATCGAAAACTCCTCACCGCCATAGCGCGCCACAACGTCTGATTTACGCTGCTGTTGCTTCAAAAAGCCGCCGACCGTTCGTAGTACGCGGTCACCAGATAAGTGGCCATATTTATCGTTGACGAGTTTAAAGTAGTCCAGATCCAGAAACAGACAGCTCAGTGGGTATTCACTGCGGCTGGCGCGAGATATTTCCCTTTGAATTTCAATCTCGAACGAGCGCCGGTTGTTCACGCGGGTCAGCATATCGATGATGCTCATCCGCTTCATATTTTCGTAGTTGATACAGTTTTCTATACAGATCGATATGACGGATGCCAGATGCTTGATGTAGTCGTACATCAGCGCATTGGAGTATCGGGTCGGATCTCCGCTGCCTAGATGAAGGCTGCCAATGATGCAGTTGTGGCGTTCAAGTGGCAGCAGGGCGCAGGACAAAATGTAATGGGAACCCGGAAATGCGGTTTCTTTGATCGAATCGTCCGGTTCTCCTACAACGAGCTTTTTGTCGGTGTAGAGGGTATTTAGCAAGCGTTGGTTTTCAACAAAGCGCAGGGTGTTCGCCGGCGGAGGAGGAACATAGTCTTCAAGCAGGGTACGTGCGGCTTGCTCAGGATCAAACAGTACAAGGTTTACCGCATCAAGACGGAAGTATTCACGAAACTCGATCAGGATCAGGTCCAACAGTTCAGACAACTGGGTACAGGAGAGAAGACGTATCTCCATCTCAAAAAAACTCTTTACGATAGCTTCGTTGCGTTCGACCTTGGAGGCCAGCAAACGCAGCGATCGTTTGAGTTCTCTGTTTTCCCGTTCCAACGAATGTTTACTCATCCTGTCCCCGGTGTTCTCTCCGTACTAAAGGTTATCGGCGAGCTGTGACAAATATAAAACGAAATTTTTGACGAAGGAACTGCAAAAAACCGGTTGCGGGATCGAGTGTGGCTTACGGAGCCAGAAAAGGCAGGTATAGCGCCGATCGTTATTCAACGACCGGCGCATGCGTGAGGGGTGATCAGGAGAAGGCTTTGCGGCCCAGTTCAAACGCCTGATGGTTTAGAGCAAGCAGGGCTTCCCCTTTATTTTTAAAGCGTGCTGTCAGGCTATTTTCGATGGTACCGGCAGGAAATGGTAAGCGATCAGAAATTGCACCCAGCATAATACTATTAACCAAACGCCGATCACCCAGGTCAATCGCAGATTGTCCTGCATTGTAGTCATGAGTTTCGACACCCATTTTCCTCATCTTTTCGATTGGTTCATCCGGATAATCAAATAAACCAATTGAAACAACGGGTGGTTCCTGTGCAAAGGTATTGACCATCGCCAGGCCGTTATCTTTAAGATGAGATGCCCAACGCAGCGCTTCCGCCGGTTCAAACGCGAGCATCAGATCAGCATCCCCAGCTTGAATTGCAGGCGAGTAGACCTTGGGCCCAAATCGGACGTGAGAGGTCACAACACCGCCACGTTGTGCCATACCGGCCACTTCCGTTTTTTTGACATCGTAGCCCAGAGAAAGCGCGCTGGTGGCGAGTATATCGGCGGCAGTCATCACACCCTGCCCTCCGATGCCGACAACGAGAATATTAGTCACTTCGTTATTCACTTGATTTCCACCGCATCTATTTTAGTGACGTTGTAAGCCGGAATAATGGCATCTGGGGCGCAAGGTTTAGTGCATAAATTACAGCCTGTGCAGGCAGCTGTATCGATGCTGACAAAGGCGAGCTCTTTCTCTTTCCCGTTTGGCTTCACAACGGTCTCACGACGATCAACCAGAATAGCCGGACAGCCGACATCCAGACAGTTGCTGCAACCGGTACATTTGTCCGCGTCTACTTTCAGCGGTGGCAGCTTGCTGTAGCGTTCGGTGAGAACGCAGGGTTGGTTGGTGATGATGACCGACGGTTCAGGCACTTTGACCTCCTGTCGCAGTGCTTTAAACAGAATCGGCATCTCGTACGGATTGACTTCGTGGATCCGCTCCGGTTTTACACCCAGGGCTTCACACAGCTTGCGGAAGTCTACCTGCATGGTTTGTTCGCCATGCAAGTTAAGGCCTGACGACGGTGCATCCTGTCCGCCCGTCATACCCACCGCACGGTTATCCAGCAGCAGAATAGTGACGTTGCCCTTGTTGTAGGTGATGTCTAGCAGGCCCTGCATGCCCATGTGCAGGAACGTAGAGTCACCAATGACCGCGAGCACGTTCTTGTTCTCATCGCACTCTGCGCGGCCTTTATCCAAGCCTTGAGCCACACTCAGTGAGGCGCCCATGCTGATGGTGGTATCCAGTGCATTCCAAGGGTGCCCTGCCCCGAGTGTATAGCAGCCGATATCGCCAGAGATGATGGTGTTCTTCACATGAGACAGACAGTAATAGATGCCCAGATGTGGACATGCGACACACATGGTCGGAGGGCGAGGGAATACTTGTGCGGTAGGAATCAGTTCGCTTTCCGCAATGGCTTCCCCAATAAGTTTACTGACCGGCGGTGTAATAACGGATGGTGACAATTCGCCAATTTTCGGCAGCAGATCTTTGCCGTAAACGTCTACACCGGCGGCACGCAGTTCGGTCTCCAGAAGCGGTTCGACCTCCTCGACCACAACCAGTTTTTCCACATCTCCAGCGAAGCTGCGAATGCTCTCAATGGGTGCTGGATGGCTGAAACCCAGTTTAAATACCGGCGCATCCGGGAACGATTCTTTCACGTGATAGTAGGCCGCGCCAGATGTGACGAAACCAACTCGCGTATCCGAACCTGTGTCGATGCGGTTAAGCTCGGTGTCGGCAGCAAAACTTTTTAAGGTTTCATCGCGTGCCATCATCATTGGAATTCGATTCTTAGCGTTACCGGGAACCATGACAAAGCGCGCAGGATCTTTCTTAAACCCAGTACCTGTATGGGCTTCGGCTTCGCTGTTAATGACGACACCTTTCACATGGCAGATACGGGTGGTCAGGCGAACGATGACTGGTACCTCAAACTGCTCGGAGATACCGTAGGCCGCCCGAGTCATTTCATAGGCTTCTTGCGCATCGCTGGGTTCGAGTATCGGCAGGTGAGCAAAGCGGCCCCAATAGCGGGAGTCTTGTTCATTCTGCGATGATGACAAACCCACATCATCCGCGACGACGATAACCAGGCCGCCGACAGCGCCGACCAATGTCTGAGTCATAAAAGCATCGGACGCAACATTCATTCCGACATGTTTCATTGCACACAGAGCACGACTGCCTGCCATTGACGCACCAATGGCCACTTCCAGAGAGACTTTCTCGTTGATCGACCATTCTGAATAGATGTCGGGATACTGAGAAACGTACTCAAGGATTTCAGTGGAAGGTGTGCCTGGATAAGCTGCAGCAACTTTCACACCCGCATCACGGGCTGCCTGGGCTATAGCTTCGTTACCAGAGATAAACTGGCGCAGATCTGCGGATCTGGGTTCGGCGGCGTTCAATATCGGCTCCTTGGGTGTGCTTATGATAGTTTTTTGGTGCACACCTATGTGAAAAATGAATCATTTTGAGCCATGTTACGCAGTTACCCATACGGGGCTTTAGATCCAGATCAAATTTTGGACAGAAGATGCGTGAATTGTTCTATGGTTGGAATTTTATTTCTTTTTTAGGAAAAAGTTGGAATTATTTTTCTTGTCTTTTTGGGCGCAAAGTAATCCCTGCCTTTGATCGTAAAAGTGATCAGGCGATGAGATTAGGGTATATCGAGAGGTTTAGAGTGGAAGCGCGGTGGTGGACTTTTTCTGGTTTAAGACAAAGCTGGTGTTCATCGAGCGGATATCGGTCTGACGTAAAAGCTCGCGATTGATATAAGTTTCGTAGGCTTCCATGCTGCCGCAAGCGATTTTCAGCAGATAATCGTATTCGCCGCTGACTGAGCAACATTCTAAGATTTGGGCGCTGGAGCGGACAAAAGCGTCGAAGCGCTCTGATGATTCCGGGCGGTGATCGTTCAGAGATACCTGAGCATAAGCGAGAACAGGCACGCCAATCTCTTTAGGTGCTAATAGCGCTACATACTCTTTTATAACGCCAACCTCTTCAAGACGCTTTACCCGACGCCAACAAGGGGAGGGTGAAAGGCCTACTTTTTCAGCAAGCTCTTGGTTCGACAAACGAGCATCTTTTTGTAATTGATCAAGAATTGCCAGGTCGAGTGGGTCGAGTTTCATGGGTATTTTATTTCTCTGAATATCTAAATGGAGCAACATTCTTCTGTCGTGGTTGGATTGTAATGCTTTTTTCCCAGCAGGTCTGTGTCAAAAGTGCGTTCAGGATCAAGGAGAGGGATCTATTTCAACGTTTTGCTGGCAATAACTTCGTACGCTGTGAACTGTTCTCTTTGCCAAAATGCAGCGGCTGTTGGGTTATCACTGTCCCATGCGACTTGGAGGCACTGGGCCCCCATTGCCTTCAACTGTGTTTCGGCAGCTTGTAAAAGTGCGGATGCTATACCGTGGCGACGCAAGTCCGGTTCAACCCAAAGAGAATACAGAACGGCTATCTTGGGCAATGCGACCGCTGGCTTTTCATAAACATACGCTGACAACGTCCCTACTAGCCCGTTTTCCGTTTCGGCGACCAGCGAGATCGCGGTTTCTGACGTAATACTATGAGTGACTAAATTTTCAGTACGTTGTTTCACTTCATCCTGCAGATCGCCGCCGAAAGGTTGCTGCTTTTTGCTGGCGTCTAGTTTTAGCCAAAGCAAACAGATCGACTCAATTTCACTTTCAAGCGCCGGTCGGATGGAAAATGTTTGAGGGGTAAGCATCTTTCAGGGGCACCTTATCAACGGAAGATGCGTTTTATTGTATCTGAAGTGCTGCTGTATGGGCGGTCTAATGGTGAACTCTGGCATAATAGCGCCCATGCGACTGGATAGATTTCTTACACAACAAACCCGAGAGAGCGGCAAAGCGGTGCGCCAATGGCTGTTGGCCGGGCGTGTGCAGGTCAACGAACAAGTGTGCCGGGACGGCTCGCTGCAGGTTGAACCGATGCAGAAGATCAGCCTGGATGAGCGGGTTTTACAGGACCAGGCGGCCCGTTACTACATGCTGCATAAACCGCAAGGAGTGGTGAGTGCAACGGTCGATGAGAAACACGAGACGGTGCTGGATCTGATGCCGCCTGCATTACGAGCTGATCTGCATATTGCGGGGCGGTTAGATCTGAACACCACGGGCTTGATGCTCATTACCAATGACGGGCGTTGGTCTCGTAAAGTGACCCAGCCGGAAACGCGTATTCCAAAGGTTTATCTGGTTGAAACAGAAGATAAGATAGAAGCGGAATATGCTGATGTGTTTCGTCGTGGTATCTATTTCGCGTATGAAGATCTAACCACGCTACCTGCTCAACTTGAAATCCTTTCTGACCACCGGGCCAAACTCACGTTGTATGAAGGACGTTATCATCAGGTGAAGCGAATGTTTGGATTCTTTGACAATAAAGTGATTGGTTTACATCGGGAACGGATCGGTGCCCTAGAAATAGATGCTCAATTAAACGCGGGTGATTATCGGTCGCTGACAAATAACGAAGTGAAGCTTTTTTTGTGAGCGGATAAGCGTAGAAATTTTACGTAACGTATGAATATACGTAACAGTACATTTGATGCTTAGAGGGTTCGGAAGCGATACGAAGTGGAAGAACTTGAAAGGTATTTCTTTATGAAGCAATCGTGCGGGAAATACAGATCAGGACGACCAGGCAAGTCGCCCTGATAATATACTACAGTATAAAAATTATGCTGCAGTTACGTTCTCAGCCTGTGGACCTTTAGGACCCTGAGCAACGGTGAATTCTACTTTCTGGCCTTCCTGCAGAGAGCGGAAACCTTCAGACTGGATAGCAGTGTGGTGAACAAATACGTCTGGACCCTGCTCCTGCTGAATGAAACCGAAACCTTTCTCGTCGTTAAACCATTTTACGATGCCAGTAGCCATGATTAGTCTTACCTTCTTGTTACGTTTTGAAATTAAAGCCTTTTTTCTTTTATTAAGGCCTGAGTGCTAAGAAATCGTGGTGTTACTAATGAGGCTCTGACGAGGTATTCCAGTGGGTACATCGTAGTCGGGCACACGAACACTGCCGAAATTTCAAGCCAAATCAGTATACGCCATTAAGATCAAGTCGCAACTTTAATTACACAGAAATTTTCAAATAATCTTGACGCTATAACAAACCGTGGTTAAGGATTTATGACCTGGGTTTGTGACCAAGAATGCTTTGTATTTCCGTCTAGTTTAATGTGAATGCTGTTGCATATAACGCTCAACGGTTTCGACAACCGCTTGGGTATGAGGGTCCACTTCCAGATTAACCAAATCACCAACCTGAGCGTCTCCGAAGACCGTAAGAGAGAGCGTTTCCGGGATCAGGTAAACGTTAAAACGCTGATCTTTAACTTCTCCGATTGTCAGGCTACAGCCATTTAATGCGACGAATCCTTTTGGCAAAATATACTTCAGCCATTGTTCACTGACTTCAAACCAAAGGATGCAGTTGTTCTCTGGGCGCTCAATCTTGCATATGGAGACCTGATCGTGAATATGACCTGAGAGTAGGTGACCCCCAATCTCATCGCCAAAACGCGCTGCACGCTCAAAGTTAACCAGAGCTCCAACAGATAACTGGCCGAGGTTGGTGACTTTCAGCGTTTCCATAATCAGATCAAAGCTGACTAGGTTGCCGTTAAAGGCTGTGACGGTCAGGCACGTGCCATTGACCGCAATACTGGCACCCAGCTGGAGGTTGTTTGCGTGCTCTGGTGGCAGTTCCAGCTGCAAACGCATGAATTGATCCTGCTTTTCGATGGATCGGATGGTGGCTTTACCCTGAACAATGCCAGTAAACATGTTTTATTTCTCTCAAACTACAGATCTGACGACTAAAATCTAACGTAAGCGTATCAGGTTAACGCGATTCAAGGGAGTGTGCGATGAACGTGCTTATTACCGGGGGGACCGGTTTTATTGGTCAGGCATTTATCAAATGGCGTCAACCACATGGAGTTAACTTTACCTGTATAACCCGCAATCCGAAAAAAGCGCATAAGCTATTTGGAGGCTCTGTCAGGGCAGTGACTTCACTGATGGAGGTTGATGGTGAAAAGTTCGATGCCGTGATCAATCTGTGTGGTGAACCCATTGCAGATCGCCGTTGGAGTGAAAAACGTAAACAGTTGCTGCGTTATAGCAGATTGACGATGACGCATGCGTTAGTGGATTGGATGGCAATGTCCGACAATAAGCCGGGCGTGTTTATCAGTGGATCGGCCATCGGTTACTACGGCACGCATGCCAGCGATGATCTTCTGGTTGAGGCCAGTGCTGTCCGTCAGGGCTTTACCCATTCTCTGTGTGCTGATTGGGAAGAAGAAGCGATGCGGGCCGCTGATCTGGGCGTGCGGGTCTGCCTGCTGCGCACAGGCGTTGTACTTGGCAACGGTGGGGCATTGAAAAAAATGCTGCCGGCGTTTCGTATGGGATTGGGTGGACCGATCGGTCACGGCAAACAGTGGATGTCATGGATCCATCTGCAGGATGAGTTGAGAGCAATCGATTTTTTACTGCGGCATCAGACCTTGCAGGGGGCTTTTAATCTGACTGCGCCTGAAGCAAGTCAGAATCGATCTTTCGCGCAGTCTTTGGGGCAGGCTTTAAAGCGTCCGGCAAAATTACCGTTACCGCCGTTTGTGATTGAGTTGATGCTGGGTGATGGCGCGGAGCTGTTACTCGAAGGGCAGCGTGTTTATCCACAACGTTTGATGCAGGCGGGTTTTGAATTTAAGTATCCTGAACTGGATGAGGCGCTGGCGGATATATTTTAAGGAAGGTGCGAATTAAGTCCCGTCAGTGCTCTGCAAGCACTTAAGCCTGTAGATGCAAGGCGCTGTTTGCAGTTAATGGCCTTAGTCCTTAACAAGAACAGCAACATCGCAGATGCAGGCTTAAGGGCTTGCCCGGCGGGGCTTTCGGGAAAGTTTTCACTCGATGTCAGCACTTTTTGTAAGGTCTAGACACAGTGTGCCCCTTGGGGATTACGGCAAAGCGCTTCCTTGATTGTGAACTTTCCCGAAAGCCAGAGCGCCTACGGGACTTGTTCACATTTTCCCTAATAGCTGCCGTAGAGCTTACGTTCACGGATCTTATCCAATGCTTCGATCAGAAGATCGCCTTTCCAGAGGTGTTCTTCGTCGTGGCTAAGATGATGTTCCATATCCATCAGTAACAACTGTAGGGTCTGACTGCCTGAGGCGCGAGCTACATCTTCATTGTTGTAGATTTCATCATCCGGCCATGAGTGTTGCGCCCATTCCAGCAGGAGTATCTGGCTCGCCGCGCAATGATTCTGGTCGCATGCCTGAGTCAACTCGCCAAAACTGCTGGCTTCAGCCAGATCGTAGTGCTCGATGTCTTCCACACTGTTTTCCAGCGGCGTGACTTCGGGAGTTTTTTCTTTGCTTTTGCGAATACGATGGAAGGAATATAACCAACCAAGGCTGGAGATCACCGCCAATGCGGTGAGTATCCAAATGAGTAAAGTGCTCTGTCCTTCTGATTGTGGTGTGCTTTCTGCCACTTCTTCGGTATTTGTTGCCGCGACGGCATCACTAAGAACAACCTTCTCATTCTTGTTGGATGTATCTGCGCTGTTGGCGGCTGAGACATTGATTAAACGCGCTGCCAGTGCGACTTCCTTTTCCCGATCCTGACTGACATCCCACCAAGGGATACGTATCTCCTGCAAGGTGATCTCGCCGCGCTCATAGGGAGTGATTGTCAGTTCTTCAGAGCGTGTACTGATAATCCCCTTGTCGGTCATCTGTTCTTCGAGAATAACGTTATCCAGCTGGATGTCGGCCAGCTCGTTTTTAAGTGGGCTGAGTGCGGGCAGCTCGGATGCGATGATACCGTGTGCTTCTAACGTCAGTGTACGTTTAATGGGTTGCCCCATTGTGGTGCTGTTACGCGGTTGCAGGTTATCTTCAAACAGGATCTGAGTTGTGGGCAGCCAGTAGCCCGGTCTTTTTTGATGCGCTTGAGGTAAGACCGCGATCTCAGTGGCATTCTTTTGCAGCGGTTGGTCCAGGCTACGGGGTTTGCCGTCATTATAAGTGATCGGTTCCAGACGAATCAGACCTGTTTGCTGTGGATAAATACCGTAGCGACGTTCTAGGACCTGATAATTCTGACCACGAACGCGGGTGCTAAAGCGTCGGTCTTCGCCCAGTGGTTTGATGACGGCATCTGTCGTCACGGGGTGCGAAAGTCGTGCATCGTCGGGTAGAGGCTGCTTATGAAACAGCTTGACCGTCAGAATAGACTGGCTGTGAAGATAGATTTCATTGGTGTCCAGCTCGGTTTCCAGTATTAACTGACGTGACAAGAGCGGATTGGAACTGCGTTCGTTGGCGAGCACCATTAAAGAGATGGGTAGTGATCTTTCATCACCCACACGGATGGCAGGGATAGAGATCGCGCCCTGCTTTAGGGGGCGCAGTATCACCCGCCAGCGGGTTGTGAAACGGGGCTCACCGCCCGTGTAACTGGATATTGTCATCTGTTTGGAGCCCACAATGCGAAACTGGGCGCTCAGAGCAGACAGGTCAGGATTTTGGCGAACCTTCTGATCGGCCTCGATGGTTAGTTGCAGGGCTTCCCCCAGAGTCAGGGTCTGTACGTTCACCTGAGCATTGACAGCCGCCTGTGTGGGCAGGCTCATCAGGGAGCATAACAGTAACAACTTTCGCATATATAGAGCGTTCCAACGGGCTTCAAATCAGGACCCGACTATTATGGGTAAAGCGCAGGTGCTTATCAAACCGGATTGTTACTGTGGTCCTACTCGCTATAAAAGCGTAGAAATATAGCGGTGCTTGCTGGATATATACGCTAAGTCAGGCTTATATTTTATGAGACAGATGCTGACTCGTTGAACTGGCTACTGCAAGGATGGAATGGATATGCCGCGTTATGATGCTGAGAGTAAGGCTCAACTACTTTTTCAACTGAGCGAAGAGATTAACAGCCGGTTGCCTGAGGAACGGGCCCGTGAGTTAAACGGTTTTATTCGTTTCTATTATGCTTCAGCGTCACCTGTGGATTTCTGTGAATGGCGTCTGGATGATCTCTATGGATCAACGGTAGCCTGTTGGCAGTTTCTGCAACAGCGTAAACCTGATGAAGCGAAAGTCAGGGTGTTTAATCCGGACTATGAGGCTCATGGTTGGCAGTCTACTCATACGGTTGTAGAAGTGCTGCATCAGGATATGCCGTTTATTGTAGATTCTCTCCGTATGGAGCTGAATCAGCGTAACCTGCGAATCCATGCGATTAACAATGCTGTCCTTACCCTCAAACGCGACGAAACCCACCATCTTACCTCCCTGCTAAGCAAAGACAGTCGATCGAAAACCGCACAACGGGAGTGTCTGGTTTCCGTTGAAGTGGATCGCCATACGGACCCAGAGCAACTGGCTGAACTGGAAAGCAGTATTCGCGCGATACTGGAAGATGTTCGTATGGTGGTCGAGGATTTTGAGCCGATGATGGCGCAATGTGATGCGCTGGAGCAGGTGTTTGGTAGCTCGCTGCACGGATTAGATGAAAATAACATCGCCGAAGTTCGGGCATTTATCGGTTGGCTGAAAAATCATTTTACCTTTCTTGGCTATGACGAATTTGAGTTGGTCGAAGAGAACGGAGAGAAGCGTCTTGAAGCTATTATGGGCAGTCAGCTCGGGCTCCTGAAATATTGTGATGAGCACTGCCGCGAGACACTGGTGAATGAAGGCAATCGGGATGCGGGGGAGTTCGTTTTGATCCCCGATATCCTCTCCTTTTCGAAATCGCCAACCAAATCAAAAGTGCATCGTCCGACTTACCCCGATTACATCAGTCTTAAGCGTTTCGATAAGAAAGGTAAGTTGGTGGGGGAGGCGCGTTTTCTGGGGTTATACACCTCAAATGTCTATATCCAGAGTTCTCGGATGATTCCGGTGATTCGCCATAAGGTTGATCAGGTCATGGAACGCTCTGGTCTGCATTCACAAGGGCATGACTGGAAGGAGCTGTTACAGATTCTGGAGATCTATCCGCGAGATGACCTGTTCCAGATTGGGGTTGAAGAGCTAGTCGATACGGCGATGGGGATTTTGCAGATCCATGAACGCCGTCAGATCAGGGTGTTTTTGAGGCGTGATCATTTCGGACAGTTCTTCTCGTGTTTAGTGTACGCCCCCCGTGATGTATACAGCACCGAGTTTCGCCTGGCCGTCGAAGGTATTCTCTGTCGTGAGCTCGGCTGCAATCAGGTGGAATTTAATACCTACTTCTCTGAATCGATATTGGCACGCACCCAATACATTCTCCGCAGTGGTGAAGAAGTTAAAGCGGATATTGATGTATTGGCGCTGGAAGACATGATCCGTGAGGCGGCACGTAGTTGGGGGGATCATCTTTATGATGCGCTGGTGGAGTCGATGGGAGAGGAGAATGGTATAGCTGCGTTTCATCGCTATGGTGATACCTTCCCGAACAGCTATCGATCTGACTTTCTTCCCCGTACCGCGGTTGTTGATATCGGCCATATGATGACGCTGAGTCACGAGAGGCCACTTGCGTTCAGCTTCTATCGTGCGCTGGAAAAAGATCAGGATACCCTCAACTTCAAGTTATTTAACTTGGGGAGTTCGCTGCCGTTATCGGATGTTTTACCGATCATGGAGAAGCTGGGCTTACGTGTCATCGATGAGCATCCCTATCGGATGATTCTGAAGAACGTGGAGATCTGGGTTCATGACTTCAATTTGATCTATACCGGCAAAGCTAGAATTAGCTTTGATGAAGGAAAGGAGCTGTTCGAAGATGCGTTTCTGAATATCTGGAACGGCAACGCGGAAAGTGATGAATTTAACCGTCTGGTATTACCGGCTCAGCTAGGCTGGCGTGAAGTGAACATTCTGCGTGCATACAGTGCGTATATGAAACAGATCCGGTTCAACATCAGTAGTGAAGGGGTCAGTGCCGCCCTGAATAATCAGGTCAGTATCACCGGAAAGTTGGTAGCGCTATTCGAAGCACGGTTTGATCCGAGTGAACATAGTGAAGAGCGTCAGAATCAGTTAGAAGCAGACATCTTATCGGCGCTAGAGGAGGTGCCGAGCCTGAATGAAGATCGTGTCATTCGACAATACCTAGCCTTGATTAAAGCAACCCAGAGAACCAATTATTACCAGCTGAAAAAGGGGCACTTGAAGCATTATTACGCCTTCAAACTGATGCCTGAGCAGATTCCGAATATCCCGTTGCCACGGCCAATGTTTGAGATCTTTGTGTTTGCGCCGTGGATGGAGGGCGTGCATTTGCGTGGCGGTCGGGTGGCGCGTGGCGGGCTGCGTTGGTCTGATCGTTATGATGACTATCGCACTGAAGTGCTGGGTTTGGTCAAAGCGCAACAAGTCAAAAATGCAGTGATTGTACCCGTGGGGGCAAAAGGGGGCTTTGTCGCGAAGCATCTGAACCCGGATATGGATCGTAAGGCATGGCAGGAGGAGGGGGTTCGTTGTTACGAGACCTTCATTCGAGGGTTATTGGACATCACGGACAACCTAAAAGAGGGTGAGGTGTTACGTCCGATTGATGTCGTGGTGCATGACGACGATGATAGTTATCTGGTTGTTGCGGCTGATAAGGGCACGGCGACATTCTCGGACATCGCCAATCGTATTTCCGAAGAGTATGAATTTTGGCTGGGAGATGCTTTTGCGTCCGGTGGTAGCCAGGGCTATGACCATAAGGCCATGGGTATTACCGCCAAAGGTGCCTGGGTGTCGGTTGAACGGCACTTTCGTGAGATTGGCATCAATACCGACAAAGACGATTTTACGGTGGTGGGTATTGGGGATATGGCGGGAGACGTGTTTGGTAACGGTATGTTGCTGTCGAAACACATTCGTCTGGTGGCGGCATTTAACCATATGCACATTTTTATCGATCCCAACCCGGATGCCGCACGAAGCTGGAAAGAACGTCAGCGGCTGTTTGATCTGCCGCGCTCCAGCTGGAGTGATTACAACACCAAATTGATCTCTGCGGGAGGAGGGATTTTCTCGCGCGAGACAAAAGCAATCAAACTTAGCGACGAAGTGAAGTCCCTCACAGGATTAACCGAGAAAAGTGTAACCCCGGCCGAGCTGATCTCTGCGTTGATGGCTGCACCGGTTGATCTGATCTGGAACGGTGGCATCGGCACCTATGTTAAAGCGCAGAGTGAAAGCCACTCCGATGTGGGGGATAAAGCCAACGATGGCTTACGTATTAATGCTAACCAGCTGCGCTGCAGAGTGATTGGCGAGGGCGGCAATCTGGGGATGACACAGCTGGCACGTATTGAATATGCGTTAGCGGGCGGCTGCATGAATACTGACTTTATCGATAATGCCGGTGGTGTGGATTGTTCTGACCACGAGGTAAACATCAAGATACTGTTAAATCAGATCGTATCCGATGGTGACTTAACGGATAAGCAGCGTAACCGGTTGTTGGAAGATATGACCGAGTCGGTCGCTGAACTGGTGTTAAAGAACAACTATCGTCAGGTACAAGCGATCAGTATGGCCCAGGCACGTTCGTATGGAGGTATGGCGGAGTATCGTCGGTTTATCTCGACACTGGAACAGGACGGTAAGCTGAACCGTGCATTGGAATTTATCCCAGAAGACGATGAATTAGCCGAGCGTAAGAGTGCCGGGCAGGGCTTGACCCGGCCAGAGATGTCGGTGCTGATCTCCTACAGCAAAGCGGATCTGAAAGAAGCGTTAATCAAAGCACGCGTGGCAGATGATCCCTACCTGTCACGAGAGCTGGAAACCGCTTTTCCTGCGGTACTGGCTGAGCAATATATGCCTCAAATGCAGCAGCATCGTCTGCGCCGGGAGATCGTTGCCACACAGATTACGAATCATATCGTAAACCTGATGGGGATTAATTTTGTTGATCGCCTGCGTGCATCCACCGGCGCAGATGATGCGGCGATTGCACGGGCTTATGTGCTGGCGCGGGATATTCTGGATCTCGGGCGGGTCTGGGCGCAGATCGAAGCACTGGATTTTAAGGTGGCGGCGAATATCCAGATCCAGATGATGAATGACTTACAGCATCTGGCACGGCGCACAACACGCTGGTTTGTGCGCAATCGTCGATCAGAATTGAACTGTAGCGATGAGGCCCAGTTATTTACTGCGCAGCTTGGCAAGGTTAGCAAGAAGTTAGGTGAGCTGTTGTGCGGCGAGCCTAAGGTGATCTGGGATCAGGCGTATCAACGATATCTGGATGCGGGTGTGCCGCAACGTTTGGCAGAACAGGTTGCGGGGGCGCGGAGTTTATACAGTGCGTTGGGAATTATTGAAGTGGCTCGTGAAACCCGTATCGGTGTTGAAACAGTGGCTCACGCCTATTTTGAACTGGGGGAGCGTTTGGGGTTGCAATGGTTCGCACGCCAGCTGAACGAGCTGGAGGTGGACAACTACTGGCAGGCGCTGGCCCGTGAGGCATTTCGCGATGACATGGACTGGCAGCAGCGTGCCTTGATTTCAAACGTATTGGGATATTATCGTCGTGGTCGCTCCATGCCGGATGTCGTGGCTCAGTGGGCCGATACCAATGCCGTGCATGTACAGCGTTGGCAAAATGTTCTGACTGAGTTAAAAAGTGCGGAACGAGAAGAATATGCGATGTACACTGTCGCGGTTCGTGAACTCTTTGATCTGGCTAAAAACAGCGAGTTTAGCGAATCCACTGAAACAGAATATAACGCGATAGAGTAATAAGGCTGGTGGCAATATTTTTGTCGCCAGTGATACAGTTAAGTACAGAAATGAATGAAATAGTTTTTGATCTTCATTTGCCCGCAGAGGAATATCTGCGGGTGTATCAAGGCAGTGCCCGTGATGTTGTAACCCAGGCGCTGGACGGTCGGCGGGTGCGTTTTCCTGCGCACATTCTAAAACCCTATCTTCTGCATCATGGAATTTCAGGTCGGTTCCGGATCAGTTTTGATCGTAACGGGCGCTTTCAGAAGATTGAAAAACTGGCGTAACTCTGGGTTCCCGATGGCACTGCCCTGTTAAAAAAGGGCTGGGTCGCCTATAATCTGCGGCAAATTTTTCCAATGCAGAATACGCCGAGTACCCCGCATGCTATATCCTCTCGCTCGATCCCTGATGTTCCGCTTTGATCCAGAAACGTCCCATGAAGTGGCGTTGCACACCATGAACATCGCATCTGATCTTGGTTTCCACAAATTGATGGGGGCTGCTGAGCTTAGCGATCCGGTTGAAGTCATGGGATTGTCCTTTCCTAACCGTGTGGGTTTGGCAGCTGGTCTGGATAAAAACGGTATCGCCGTTGATGGTCTGGCCGCGATGGGATTTGGCTTTGTTGAGGTGGGCACTGTGACACCTCGCCCTCAGGCCGGTAATCCAAAGCCGCGTTTGTTCCGTCTTCCTGAGCAGAATGCGATTATTAACCGCATGGGCTTTAATAACGACGGTGTTGATCATCTGCTGAAAAATCTGCAGAAGAGTACGTATAAAGGCATTCTGGGTATCAATATTGGTAAGAACAAAGATACTCCGAACGAAAAAGCCAATGATGATTACCTGTACTGCATGCGCAAAGTGTATGACCGCGCGTCTTATATCACCGTTAACGTTTCGTCTCCAAATACTCCGGGGCTGCGCACGCTGCAATACGGCGAGTCGTTGAACAGCCTACTGGATGCACTGAAATCTGAGCAGGTGCGTCAGGCAAAACTGCATGATCGTTATGTACCGATCGCGGTAAAAATTGCGCCGGATATGGAAGAGGAAGAGTTCGAGCTAGTTGCTTCTTCTTTGAAAGCATATGAGATGGACGCGGTTATTGCGACCAACACAACGCTGTCGCGTGAAGGAGTCGAAGGCTCTCCGTTTGCACAGGAAGCCGGTGGTCTTTCGGGCGCTCCAGTGCGTAATAAGTCGACCCGTGCAATTCGTGTTTTAGCGAATGCTCTGGATGGTGCGCTGCCTATTATTGGAGTGGGTGGTATTACCGAAGGCTTTGATGCGGCAGAGAAGATCGAGGCGGGTGCAAGTCTGGTTCAGATCTACTCCGGCTTTATCTACCACGGACCGCAGCTTGTTACCGATTCTGTACGCGCTATTCAGGCTCTAAAAGGTTAATTGAGCGCTATACGAAAGAAGCTCCCTTGGTGGGGAGCTTCTCGAAATTAGTATGCCGAAGCTGTTAATGAAGTGACGGATTCATCTGAATCGAGGATACGCCTGTTTGGCCGCCCCAGTGGGCTTCACGGCCTTCGCGCCAGCCGCTCATCCAGTGGCTACGCAGTTCGATAGTGCTAACAGGGCAAAAGTCCCGGGACTTACCATCTAGACCTGCCTTAAAACCACGGTTGAAAAGGGAAGAGGTACGATCTCGTTTCTGTCTCTTCATCTGTTGGAGCCTCTCTGTTTAATTAATCTTGTGTTGAGAGCAGATACCAGAGACTTGGTATCCTTTGCTTATCTGTGACGCAATCTTTAAATGTGCGCTTCACAGAACTATATTCATATCGAAAAAACCGGCGCTTTACGATTTAAATTAGCTATCTTGTTACGGTGTTGTAATAAAAATAACCCGAGCGCTAGTGCAAAAACTGAACGTATTCATCAGCTTAACAAAGGGTGTCAGACACTCATTTAAGCATGAATAGTTTTATAGAATTATTGATTAGTATTGAACTGAATTCAGCTTATCTCTGAAAACTTACGTAGGTATATGACAACCATGAACTTTTTTCTCACCTGCCCAAAAGGGGTTGAGTTGCTGCTGGAAGAGGAGTTGCACGCCCTGGGGATTGATGAAACCCGGCAGACGGTGGCGGGTGTTTATTTTCAGGGAGAGCTGGAAGACGCCTACCGCGTATGTTTGTGGTCGCGCTTGGCTAACCGGGTATTGATGTCATTGCATCAGTTTGAGGTTGAGACTGCAGAGCAGCTTTACGCGGGCGTGCAAGAGATCAACTGGTTAGAGCACATGCGTCCAGAGGGCAGTCTGACGATTGACTTTAATGGGCGGACTGACGGAATTAACAATACTCATTTTGGTGCGTTAAAAACCAAAGATGCGATTGTTGATCAAATTCGCGCCCAGACCGGTCGTCGCCCGATGGTTGAGCGGCAGACGCCTGATATCCGGGTCAATGTCCATATTCAGAGAGGCGTTGCTACGCTGAGCCTGGATCTGTCTGGCGACAGTCTGCACCGTCGTGCATACCGCTTGCGGGCGGGTGAAGCGCCGCTAAAAGAGAACCTGGCGGCTGCGCTACTGATTCGTTGCGGCTGGCCTGCGGCCGCTGCCGAGCGCCCGTTGCTGGTGGACCCTATGTGTGGTTCAGGAACGTTGCTTATCGAAGCAGTCATGATGGCGGCTGATATCGCTCCTGGCTTGCATCGTCGTTACTACGGTTTCAATCGTTGGCTGCAGCACAAACGTGATATCTGGCAGTCGTTGATACAGGATGCCGAAGCGCGCAGAGATGCCGGCTTGATGGCGTTGACGACTAAGTTTGCAGGCCGGGACATGGACTCTAAAGTGTTGCGGACGGCAAAAGATAACGCAGCACGTGCGGGTGTTGATGCGTTCATTGAGTTTCGCACGGGGCGTATCGAGGATATGCAGCGTGTCGATTTGCCAGAAGCGGCAACGGGCCTGATGCTGACCAACCCGCCGTATGGGGAACGTTTGGGTGAAGAATCCCAGTTGATGTTCCTGTATCGTCATTTGGGCGATCTGCTTAAGCGACAGTTCCCTGGATGGCAGGCGGCGATTTTTACCGGCAATCCTGAGCTATGCAAAGTGATGGGGCTGCGTGCAGATAAACAGTACAAATTCTTCAACGGTGCGATAGAAAGCCGTTTGTTTATATACGGTATTTCCGACAAAGTTGAAGAGAAGTCTGTAGCAGCTGAAGCGCAAGCTGAGCCCGCAGAGCTCAGCGAAGGCGCACAGATGTTTGCAAACCGTTTGCGTAAGAACCTGAAGCAGATGTCTAAGTGGGTCAGGCGCGAAAATATTCAGTGTTATCGCGTATACGATGCGGATATTCCTGAATATCAGGTGGCTGTGGATATCTACGGTGATCAGGTACATCTGCAAGAATACGCACCACCAAAGAAAGTGGATAAGGTTAAGTCCTTCACCCGTCTGAATGAGGTCATGGCAGCGTTACCTGTTGTGCTGGATATGCCAGCAGAGCGTATTACGTTAAAACAGCGTAAGCGTCAGCAGGGTACGTCTCAGTACGAGAAGCAATCCCAGACCCAGCACTTCTTCGAAGTCAGCGAACACGGCTGTCGTTTGCTGGTGAATCTGAAAGATTATCTCGATACAGGGTTGTTCCTCGATCATCGTCCGGTGCGGCAGCGTATTCAGCAGGAAGCGCAGGGTAAAGATGTGCTGAATCTCTTCTGTTATACAGGCACTGCATCGGTTCATGCTGCTGTTGGCGGTGCAAAATCGACGACCAGTGTGGATATGTCGTCTACTTATCTGAACTGGGCTGAGCGTAACCTGGAGCTGAATGGCTTCAAAGGTAAGGCGCATAGCTTTATTCGCTCAGACTGTTTTAAGTGGCTGCATAGCCAGTTCAAGCCGGAGTACGATCTGATCTTTATGGATCCTCCGACGTTTTCCAACTCCAAGAAGATGTCTAACGTACTTGATGTTCAGCGTGATCATGTAGAGCTGGTCGAAGCTGCGATGGGGTTATTGCGTCCGGGTGGCAAGCTGATTTTCTCCAATAACTATCGTCGGTTTAAGCTCGATTACGATGCTTTGAGTGATTTCCAGGTTCGGGATATCACACAACAAACGCTGGATCCTGACTTTAAGCGTAACCAGCGTATTCATGTCTGCTTTGAGATCACTCGCCCCGAGTGATCTCTTTTGGCACATTCTCTGCATATATAGCCGGTTAACTGTGCCCTGTTTTCGCATCAGCATTGTGATGGTATGCACTTTATTGGCGCTTCCTTCATGGAGGGCCCCGAAATCCAACGGTTTCAGGGTGACCCGAAGTAGCGCAACCAAAGGACGCTGATGCAAAAGCAGGGCATTGATAACTAAAATAACGCACTAAAATGGTGCCTGGTTGTTTGATCGGGCTAGTTAATGGTGCATAAGGTCATATACAAGCAGGAGTTAACAGTGGAAAACGTTAACAGTGCCGTTGAAACACTCGTTCAGAGTTCCAATACGCTCTTCATACTGATGGGCGCCATCATGGTGTTTGCCATGCATGCCGGTTTTGCCTTTCTTGAGGTGGGAACCGTACGCCATAAGAACCAGGTGAATGCGCTGGTTAAAATCATGACTGATTTTGGCGTGTCTGCGATCGCTTATTTCTTTATCGGTTACTGGATTGCATACGATGTGACGTTCTTCCAGGATGCAGCAACGCTGGCTGAGGGGAATGGTTACCAGTTAGTTAAGTTCTTCTTTTTAATGACCTTTGCAGCAGCGATTCCGGCTATCGTCTCCGGTGGTATTGCGGAGCGTGCTAAGTTCTGGCCGGTTCTTTTGGCGTCAGCGCTGACAGTGGCGTTTGTATACCCATTCTTTGAGGGCATGATCTGGAACGGGAACTATGGTTTTCAGGCATGGCTTGAAAGCTCGTTTGGTGCCGGATTTCATGACTTTGCAGGTTCTGTTGTTGTGCACGGTGTGGGCGGTTGGATTGCACTTGCAGCGGTCCTGCTATTGGGTATCCGTAAAGGTCGTTACCGTGGTGGAAAGTTGGTGGCGTTCCCGCCATCCAATATTCCGTTTCTGGCGCTGGGTGCCTGGATTCTGTCTATCGGCTGGTTTGGTTTCAACGTAATGTCTGCGCAAACACTGGATGGTATTTCTGGTCTGGTGGCTGTGAATACGTTAATGGCGATGGTAGGCGGTATTGTGACCGCGTTGATCGTTGGGCGTAATGACCCGGGTTTCATCCATAACGGCCCACTGGCGGGGCTTGTGGCGGTCTGTGCCGGCTCTGATGTAATGCACCCAATTGGTGCGTTAGTGGTGGGTGGTATTGCCGGTGTGATCTTTGTCTGGTTGTTTACCATTCAGCAGAACAAGTGGAAAATCGATGATGTGTTGGGTGTGTGGCCGTTGCACGGATTGTGTGGTGCCTGGGGTGGTATTGCTGCGGGAATCTTTGGCAGCGAGGCGCTTGGTGGTCTGGGTGGTGTAAGTCTGGCTTCTCAGGTGATTGGTACTGTAGCGGGTGTTGCTGTTGCTCTGGTGGGTGGCTTCATCGTTTATGGTGTAATCAAGGCCCTTATGGGTTTGCGTTTGGATGAAGAGCAGGAATACAACGGTGCTGACCTGAGTATCCATAAGATCGAATCTACATTCGTTGATTGATACGTAACACTGCTCCACAAAAAAGCCGACGTGAGTGTCGGCTTTTTTGTGTCTGAAATATGGTTCTCTACATTTTAAGATGTAGCGAGTGTGAGTGTTCCTTGGGGGAGCGGTTTCGATGTCTGATAATGAGCAATCCAAGCCCCAGAGTAATGGCTGCACAGCCTGCGTAGTGTAGCGTACTGGCTTCCGTGTGGCTTTGTAGGAGAATTCCAATAAGGATGTAGATAAATGGGATCGCTTCGTAGAGCGGTTCTGGTAGCAAAGAGGCTTCATGCCAGGGCAAATATCGATGGGGGTTCAGTGGTGTATGTAGTGCATCTGCGCGGCGGTTTTTGGAGCGCATGATCCAGATGGCTGATCCGCTACTGTAGAGAATGCCACCGGAAATCGCCTGCAGAAGATCGGTGGGGAAAATAATATTCATAGCCCCAAATACAAGGCAGAAATAAGGCAAAGACTCATAGAGAGGCTTGGGTAGCACGGGTGAAGATCTCCATACAATATACAGGCATATAAACGAGCCGTAAGTGTAGGAGAGAATTTCAAAAAAGCACAAAAAAGCCACCGCAAGGGTGGCTTTTTTTGATGCAACGCAGCGTTTTATTCAGGATAGTCGCGTTTGCTTGGGCCAGTGTAAAGCTGACGTGGGCGACCGATCTTGTTCGGGCTGCTGTGGAACTCGTTCCAGTGGGAGATCCAGCCGATAGTACGGGACAGCGCGAAGATCACTGTAAACATTGTGGTTGGGATACCAATTGCTTTCAGGATGATGCCGGAGTAGAAGTCTACATTCGGGTACAGTTTACGCTGTACGAAGTATTCATCTTCCAGTGCGATCTGTTCCAGACGTTTGGCAATTTTCAGCAACGGATCGTCGTCGATACCCAGTTCGTGCAGTACTTCGTCACAGGTTTTCTTCATGACTTTAGCGCGAGGGTCGAAGTTGCGGTAGACGCGGTGACCGAAGCCCATCAGGCGGAAAGAATCGTTAGGATCCTTCGCGCGTGCTACGAACTCTTCAATCTTAGATTCGTCACCAATCTCTTCAAGCATCGTCAGTACAGCTTCGTTGGCACCACCGTGTGCAGGGCCCCAAAGAGCAGCGATACCGGAAGCGATACATGCGAATGGGTTGGCACCGGAGGAGCCAGCCAGACGGACAGTGGATGTAGAAGCGTTCTGCTCGTGATCTGCGTGAAGCAGGAAGATCTTATCCATAGCTTTCGCCAGAACCGGGCTAGGCTTGTACTCAGCGCAAGGCGTACCGAACATCATGTGCAGGAAGTTTTCTGCATAGCTCAGATCGTTACGAGGGTACTGGAACGGCTGACCGATGGAGTACTTGTAGCACATTGCCGCAATAGTTGGCATTTTAGCTACCAGACGGTATGCGCAGACTTCACGGTGGTGAGCGTTATCGATGTCCAGGGAATCGTGGTAGAAGGCGGACAGTGCACCTACACAGGCAACCATGATTGCCATCGGGTGAGCATCGCGACGGAAACCATTGAAGAAGTGGTTCATCTGCTCGTGAACCATGGTGTGGTTCTTAACGATGTTGACGAACTTGTCTTTTTCTTCAGGGGTTGGCAGTTCGCCGTTCAGCAGCAAGTAGCACACTTCCAGGTAGTCAGAGTGTTCTGCCAGTTGTTCGATCGGGTAACCGCCGTGTAAGAGCACACCTGCACCACCGTCGATGTATGTGATCTTGGATTCACATGCAGCGGTAGATACGAAACCTGGGTCATAAGTGAAGCGGCCGCTACCAGTCAGTGGGCGTACGTCAACAACGTCGGGGCCTTCTGTGCCTGTATAGACAGGGAGTTCGATTGCTTCATCCAGACCGTCGATGGTCAAACGTGCTTTCTTATCAGCCATTACAGGCTCCTATCATTTTGTTAGTTATATGGACGCCTTAACGCATTAAGACATCTCTTTATTTTGATTTAGGCGACTAAATCAGAATCACTTGTTGGAGTTTGCCCAATATAAAAGGCACACCCAATATAGAGTCTGCGAAGCGTTTGTCAACGCAGACCATGGGTTGCTTTATTGCATCGCAGCAATTCAAGACAAACTTTTAACAATTTTTGTTCTTTTGCTGAATAGGAATTTAGTTGTATTTCAGAGTGGTTAACCCCTGCAGACCTAGACAAAGGGCGTAGAGCGGGAGTGTCGCGTTGTATTGTGGTTACGAAATGCTTATACTCTCGCACCGAAGTTTATGTGCCTTAAAAGCGCTACAAGTGCCGAATTAAAGGGACGTGAGCTTTTTGGACGAGGTACTTATCTTTATAGCACTTCCTAGCAACCATGCCCTGCAAGAGGGCAGCAAAGTGTGACAAGAGCCGTGAATAAGAAAAGACCTGTAAACCTAGATCTGCGAACAATCAAACAGCCGCTTCCGGCGATTACATCCATTCTGCACCGTGCGACCGGCGTAGCACTTTTTGTTGCTGCTGCGTTCATGATGTATGCACTGGGTCTATCCCTGGAATCAGAAGCTGGCTTCAACGAAGCCGTTGAAATGTTCGAGAATGGCTTCCTTGCGAAGCTGATTGCGTGGGGATGTGTATCAGCACTGCTGTATCACTTCTTTGC
Source organism: Pontibacterium sinense (assembly GCF_015209595.1). Taxonomy (GTDB): domain Bacteria; phylum Pseudomonadota; class Gammaproteobacteria; order Pseudomonadales; family Balneatricaceae; genus Pontibacterium; species Pontibacterium sinense. Next base: position 115,434 of record NZ_JADEYS010000004.1, read on the forward strand.
GGGCATCAAACACCTGGTAATGGATTTCGGACACTGTGAAGAACTGGAAAGTGGCTTGAAAGCTGCTCAGATCACACTGGGTCTGAGCGCTGTAGCAGTCCTTCTGGCGGGAGTATGGATATGGTAACTAGTATTACTAGCTTTGGCCGCAGTGGCCTGTACGACTGGATGATCCAGCGTGTAACTGCTGTCGTTCTTGCTGCTTACACTATTTTTATGATCGGTTATCTGGCATTTGGTGCCGAACTGACATACGAAATGTGGAATTCGCTGTTTGAAGGCACAGCGATGCGCATCTTTACCCTGCTTGCGTTGCTGTCTATGGCTGCACACGTATGGATTGGCCTGTGGTCTGTTTCTACAGATTACATCAAGCCAACTGGATTGCGTTTTCTGTTTCAATCAGGCTCTGGACTAGTGACGTTTATTTACGTCGTTTGGGGCATCCAGATTCTGTGGGGTATCTAAAAGATGTCTAAGCTGCGTACGCTAACTTTCGACGCAATTGTTGTCGGTGGCGGTGGTGCTGGCATGCGAGCTGCACTCCAGCTGGCACAGTCCGGTTTAAACACTGCATGTGTAACCAAGGTCTTCCCGACCCGTTCACACACAGTATCTGCTCAGGGTGGTATTACCTGTGCAATTGCTTCCGCTGATCCAAACGACGATTGGCGCTGGCACATGTACGATACCGTTAAAGGTTCCGACTATATCGGTGACCAGGACGCTATCGAATACATGTGTTCTGTAGGTCCTCAGGCTGTATTTGAGCTGGACCACATGGGCTTGCCATTCTCTCGTACTGAAGCTGGTCGTATCTACCAGCGTCCGTTTGGTGGACAGTCTAAAAACTTTGGTGAGGGCGGTCAGGCTGCTCGTACCTGTGCTGCCGCTGACCGTACTGGTCACGCACTGCTGCACACCCTGTATCAGGGTAACGTTAAAGCCGGCACTACCTTCCTGAACGAATGGTACGCTGTAGATCTGGTGACAAATGCTGACGGTGCAATCGTTGGTTGTATCGCTATCTGCATCGAAACCGGCGAAACCGTATACATCAAAGCGAAGGCAACTGTCCTGGCAACTGGTGGCGCGGGTCGTATCTACTCTTCTACTACCAATGCTCTGATCAATACCGGTGACGGTATGGGCATGTCTCTGCGTGCAGGTGTTCCTGCTCAGGATATGGAGATGTGGCAGTTCCACCCAACCGGTATTGCGGGTGCGGGTGTTCTGGTAACAGAGGGTTGTCGTGGTGAAGGTGGTTACCTGATCAACAAAGACGGCGAGCGTTTCATGGAGCGTTATGCTCCTAACGCGAAGGATCTGGCAGGTCGTGACGTGGTAGCACGTTCTATGATTCTGGAGATTCTGGATGGCCGTGGTTGTGGTGAAGAGGGTGATCACGTATTCCTGAAGCTGGATCACCTGGGCGAAGAAGTATTGCACTCTCGTCTGCCAGGTATCTGTGAACTGTCTAAGACGTTTGCAGCAACTGATCCGGTTAAAGCGCCAATCCCAGTTGTACCAACTTGTCATTACCAGATGGGTGGTGTTGCTACCAACATCGGTGGTCAGGCGATTGCGCCGGACGCTGATGGCAACGATCAGATCGTTGAAGGTCTGTTTGCTTGTGGTGAAGTTGCCTGTGTATCTGTACACGGTGCTAACCGTCTGGGTGGTAACTCCCTGCTTGACCTGGTTGTATTCGGTCGTGCGGCAGGTATCCAGATTGAGAAGCAGCTGCAGGAAGGTTATGAGAACACCGACGCGACAGACGAAGATCTGGAACGTGCGATGGCTCGCCTGAACAAGCTGAACAACTCTACCAGTGGTGAAAGTGTTTCTGCTGTTCGTAAAGAACTTCAGGACACCATGCAGCTGTACTTCGGTGTATTCCGTGACGGCGATAGCATGCAGAAAGGTCTGGAGCTGCTGAAAGGTATTCGCGCTAAAGTTGATAACTTGCATCTGGAAGATAAGAGCCAGGCGTTCAATACTGCGCGTATTGAAGCTCTGGAACTTCAGAACCTGATGGAAGTTGCTGAAGCAACTGCGATTGCAGCTGAAGTCCGTAAGGAATCTCGTGGTGCTCACGCACGTAACGATTTCACCGAGCGTGATGACGAGAACTGGCTGTGCCACTCCATGTACTTCCCGGGTGAAAAACGTATCGGTAAGCGTGCGGTTAACTTCGCACCTAAAACCATGGATGCGTTCCCGCCTAAAATTCGTACATACTAAGGAGTTGTTATCATGCTGGTAAGTGTATATCGCTATAATCCTGAGACTGATGACAAGCCTTACATGCAGGATATCCATATCGATATCCCTGGTGGTAAGGACATCATGGTGCTGGATCTCCTTCAGCTTCTGAAGGACAAAGATCCGTCTCTGGCATACCGTCGCTCCTGCCGTGAAGGTGTTTGTGGTTCCGATGGTCTGAACATGAACGGCCTGAACGGTCTGGCTTGTATCACTCCGCTGTCCGCAGTGGTAGAGAACGACAAGCTTGTGCTGCGTCCGTTGCCGGGTCTGCCGGTTATTCGTGACGTTGTTGTAGACATGACTCAGTTCTACAAAGCGTACGAGAAGATTAAGCCGTTCCTGATCAATGATACGCCGGCACCGGCGATCGAGCGTCTGCAGTCTCCGGAAGAACGTGCTGAGCTGGACGGTCTGTACGAGTGTATTCTCTGTGCATGCTGTTCAACGTCTTGCCCGTCTTTCTGGTGGAATCCAGACAAGTTCATTGGCCCATCGGGCCTGCTGCAGGCATACCGCTTCCTAGCGGATAGCCGAGACACCGCAACGCGCGAGCGTCTGGCTGATTTGGATGACCCTTTTAGTGTCTTCCGCTGCCACGGCATCATGAACTGTGTGAATGTTTGTCCTAAAGGTCTTAACCCGACCAAGGCAATCGGTAAGATTCGCAACATGCTCATTCAGCAAGCGACCTAATAAAAAGCGGTGCCCTAGGGCACCGCTTTTTTTTGTTCTTTTTGTGCTGAATGAGAAAGACTAATTGTCCGATTAGAAAAAAATGACAATTCGGTGATATTCACACAAAGAATTATTTAAAGCTTCCTGTGAAAAGCTATAGAATAGCAACCGCCAAGCACAGGGACGCCTGTGGTGGCAGAGTAAATATACGGTAACGTCAAAGAGGGGCAGGCTGGACAGCGAATCGGCTGGTAAAGCTTAGCAAAGCCCCCTGAGCCAGGGTGATCAAGAATGCAAGAAGGCATCATGGAGTTGATGTGGAAAAATGCGCACCTTTACGGTGGCAACCTTTCCTACATCGAACAACTGTACGAAACCTACCTGATGGATCCAAGTGCTGTTCCACAAGAATGGCGTGAAGAATTCGATCGTTTACCTAAAGTGGGTGACAACCTTACACAGGATGTTCCGCACTCAACTATCCAGGAACATTTCCTGTACCTCGCTAAAAACCAGAAACGCGCTGCACCAGCTGCTGTCAGTTCTGTTAGCTCAGAACATGAGAAGAAGCAGGTTCGCGTTCTGCGAATGATCAACGCATATCGCGTACGTGGTCATCAGGTAGCAACCATTGACCCGCTGGGTTTGCTGGAGCGTGAAGACGTTCCTGATTTGGATCCTCGCTTCCATGAACTGTCTGAAGCCGATTACGACACAGTCTTCCAGCTCGGTTCCCTGTTCTTCGGTCCAGAAGAAGCGCCGCTAAAAGATATTCTGGCTGACCTGAAGAAGACATATTGTGGCACCGTCGGTGCAGAATATATGCACATCGTTGACACTCAGGAAAAACGCTGGATTCAGTCCCGACTGGAACCAAGTCGTTCCCACCCTGTGGTTGAGCCTGAGAAGAAAATGATGGTTCTTGAGCGCCTGACGGCTGCTGAAGGTCTGGAAAAATATCTGGGTTCCCGCTACGCCGGTGCTAAGCGCTTCGGTCTGGAAGGCGGCGAATCCATGATTGTCTGCCTGAACTCTTTGATTCAGCGTGCAGGCAAGCAGGGTACTAAAGAAGTTGTGATCGGCATGGCCCACCGTGGTCGTCTGAACACGCTGGTGAATATCTTTGGTAAGAACCCGGCTGAGCTGTTTGGTGAGTTTGAAGGTAAGAAAATGGTGGAAACGTCCGGTGACGTTAAGTACCACCAAGGTTTCTCTTCCAACGTAATGACCGCTGACGGTGAGGTTCATTTGGCGATGGCGTTTAACCCATCCCACTTGGAAATCTCAGCGCCGGTTGTTGAAGGTTCTGTACGTGCTCGTCAGGATCGACGTGATGATGCGGTAGGTACAACGGTACTGCCAGTCAACATCCACGGTGATCAGGCATTTGCTGGTCAGGGTGTGGTGATGGAGACATTCCAGATGTCTCAGACCCGTGCTTACAAAACCGGCGGTACAATCCACCTTGTTATCAACAACCAGGTTGGTTTTACCACCAACAAAAAAGAAGACTCCCGCTCTTCTGAGTACTGTACTGATGTCGCGAAGATGGTGTCTGCACCAATCTTCCACGTAAACGGAGACGATCCGGAAGCGGTACGCTTTGTGACTCAGCTGGCGGTAGACTATCGTAACGAATTCAAAAAAGACGTTGTTATCGATCTGGTTTGCTACCGTCGTCGTGGCCATAACGAGGCGGATGAACCATCCGGTACTCAGCCACTGATGTACGCTCAAATCAAGAAACAGAAAACAACGCGTGAGCTGTATGCCCAGCAGATGATCAGCGAAGGTGTTATCACCGCTGAACAGAGCAAGGCGATGGAGAAAGACTACCGTTCTGCACTGGAAAACGGTGAGCACGTAGTACAGTCTCTTGTGCAGCAGCCAAACGAAGAGCTCTTCGTTGATTGGCGTCCATACCTTGGCCATAAGTGGGTCTTTGACCACGAAACCGGTGTTGACCTTAAGCTCCTGCAAGAGTTGGGTAACAAGCTGTGTGACGTGCCAGACGGATTCACTGTGCAGCGTCAGGTTCAGAAAATCATTGATGACCGTAAGCGTATGGCTGCGGGTGCAATGGCCCTGAACTGGGGTATGGCAGAATCGTTGGCATACGCTTCTATTCTGGCAGAAGGCCACCCGGTACGTATTACCGGTCAGGATGTTGGTCGAGGCACGTTCTCCCACCGTCATGCGGTTCTTCACAACCAGAAAGATGCAGAAACACATACGCCTCTGGAAAACTTATCTCCAGAACAGCCGCGTCTGACATTGCATGATTCCTACTTGTCTGAAGAAGCGGTACTTGCATTCGAGTATGGTTATGCAACGACTACACCTAATGCATTGGTAATCTGGGAAGCTCAGTTCGGCGATTTCGCTAACGGTGCTCAGGTTGTTATTGACCAGTTTATTACAAGTGGCGAGCAGAAATGGCAGCGCCTGTGTGGCCTGACTATGCTTCTGCCTCATGGCTTTGAAGGTCAGGGGCCAGAGCACTCTTCTGCACGTCTGGAACGTTATCTCCAGCTGTGTGCTGAACACAACATTCAGGTGTGTGTTCCTACAACTCCGGCTCAGATCTTCCACTTGCTGCGTCGTCAGGTCGTTCGACCTCTGCGTAAGCCTTTGGTTGTTATGTCGCCGAAAAGTCTGTTGCGTCACAAGCAGGCAACCTCGACTCTGGAAGAGTTGGCTGAAGGCACGATGTTCAAGCCAGTGATTGCTGAGACTGATCAGCAGGATCCGAGCAAGGTTAAGCGTGTTGTTCTGTGTAGCGGTAAGGTCTACTACGACCTGTATAACCGTCGTGCAGAGCTGGAAAAAGATGATGTTGCCATCATTCGTATCGAACAGCTGTATCCATTCCCTGAGAAGGATCTGGCGCGTGCGCTTGGTGAGTACACAAATCTGGAGTCTGTGGTTTGGTGTCAGGAAGAGCCAATGAACCAAGGCGCCTGGTACTGCAGTCAGCATCACATGCGTTCGATTCTGCACGCTCAGAATCCTAATCTGCACCTTGAAGGTGTAGGTCGTCCGCACGCAGCGGCACCTGCTGTAGGTTACGTATCTGTACACCTTGAGCAGCAAGAAAAACTGGTTAACGAAGCAATCAACGGTTGATCAGGTGATCGAAAGTAATCACCTGACGGAGCAACGGTAAAGGAAATAACATGTCCATCGAAATTAAAGCGCCGACTTTCCCTGAATCAGTAGCAGACGGTACTGTTGCAACCTGGCACAAGCAGCCAGGTGAAGCGTGTTCTGCGGACGAGCTGATTGTAGATATCGAAACAGACAAAGTAGTACTGGAAGTAGTAGCACCTGAAGACGGTGTTGTTGCAGAGATCCTGAAAGGCGAAGGCGACACCGTACTGAGCGAAGAAGTACTGGCAACCTTCACAGCAGGCGCAGCGGGTGCAGCAGCACCTGCCGCTGCAGCAGAAGCAGCGCCAGCAGGCGATGCGGATAAAGTTGGTCCAGCGGCACGTAAGCTGATCGACGAAAACGGTCTGGATGCTTCTGCGATCCCAGGTACCGGCAAAAACGGCGGCATCACTAAGGAAGACGTTCAGAACTTCCTGAAAAACAAGCCAGCAGCACCTGCAGCAGCACCTGCAGCAGCGGCACCTGCAGCTTCCGCAACTGCAGCGGCACTGAACATCGTAACCGGTGAGCGCGTTGAAAAACGTGTGCCTATGACACGTCTGCGTGCCACTATCGCTAAACGTCTGGTTGAAGCACAGCAGAACGCTGCAATGCTGACCACGTACAACGAAGTGAACATGAAGCCGGTTATGGAACTGCGTAAGCAGTACAAAGACCTGTTCGAAAAAACCCACAACGGTACGCGTCTGGGCTTCATGTCCTTCTTCGTGAAAGCTGCGACTGAAGCACTGAAGAAATTCCCAGCGGTTAACGCATCTATCGACGGCAACGACATGGTTTACCACGGTTACCAGGATATCGGTGTCGCAGTATCTACCGATCGTGGCCTGATGGTTCCGGTTCTGCGTGATACAGATGCAATGAGCCTGGCAGATGTTGAATCGACAATTGCTGACTTCGGTAAGCGTGGTCGTGAAGGTAAGCTGGGTCTGGACGATATGCAGGGCGGTACTTTCACCATCACTAACGGTGGTGTATTCGGTTCCCTGATGTCGACACCTATCCTGAACCCGCCTCAGACTGCAATCATGGGTATGCACAAGATCCAGGAGCGCCCAATGGCGGTCAACGGTCAGGTTGAAATCCTGCCGATGATGTACCTGGCCCTGTCTTACGACCACCGTATGATTGACGGTAAGGAAGCTGTACAATTCCTCGTGACTATTAAAGACCTTCTGGAAGATCCTGCACGTATGCTGCTGGAAGTCTAAGTCAGCCCAAAACTATAACGAGTGAATTGATAGGATAGGTAAAGAGACATGTCACAGAAATTCGACGTAATCGTCGTAGGTGCGGGCCCTGGTGGGTACGTAGCTGCTATTCGTGCGGCTCAGCTGGGTCTGAAGACTGCATGTGTTGAAAAATGGGTTGATGACAAAGGTGCTGCTGTATTGGGCGGTACTTGTCTGAACGTTGGTTGTATTCCGTCTAAAGCATTGCTGGAATCTACCCATCAGTTCCACAAAGCACAGCACGCTGATGTGCACGGCATCCAGACAGGCGACGTGTCTATGGATGTTAAAGCGATGGTTGCCCGTAAGAACAAAATCGTTGGCAACCTGACCGGTGGTATCGGTGGTCTGTTTAAAGCAAATGGCGTTACTGTGCTGCAGGGCATGGGTAAGCTGCTGGCGAACAAGCAGGTTGAAGTTACTGCTGCAGATGGTACTGCTGCGGTATACGATGCTGAGAACGTGATTCTGGCATCTGGTTCCGTACCTGTGAACATCCCACCTGCGCCACTGACTGACGGTCTGATTCTGGACAACGCTGGTGCACTGGATATCGATGAAATCCCAGAACGTCTGGGTGTTATCGGTGCAGGTGTTATCGGTCTGGAGATGGGTTCTGTATGGGCTCGCCTGGGTACCAAGGTTACTGTACTGGAAGCGATGGATGACTTCCTGGCAGCAGCGGATAAAGATGTTGCTCGTGACGCAGCTAAGCTGTTCAAGAAGCAGAATCTGGACATTCAGCTGGGTGCTCGCGTAACCGGTACTGAGATCGTTGACGGCAAAGAAGTTAAAGTGAAGTTCACTGACTCCAAAGGCGAGCAGGAAATCACTGTAGACAAGTTGATCGTAGCTGTTGGTCGTAAGCCACAGACTAACGGTCTGCTGTCTGAAGATTCCGGCGTACAGCTGGATGAACGCGGCTTCATCTTTGTTGATGAGCAGTGCCGCACGGGTGCACCAGGCGTTTACGCAATCGGTGACTCCGTACGTGGTCCGATGTTGGCGCACAAAGCGTCCGAAGAAGGCATTATGGTTGCCGACATCATTGCTGGCCACAAAGCTCAGATGAACTATGACGTGATTCCGAGCATCATCTACACCCATCCTGAGCTGGCCTGGGTCGGTAAAACCGAGCAGGAACTGAAAGCTGATGGTGTGAAGATCAAAGTGGGCAAATTCCCGTTTGCTGCTTCTGGTCGTGCAATGGCCGCTGACGATACCGATGGTTTCGTTAAGATGATTGCATGCGAAGAAACTGACCGCATTCTGGGTGTCCACATGGTTGGCGGTATCGCATCCGAGCTGATTGCTCAGGCGGCGATTGCTATGGAATTCTGCTCTAGCGCAGAAGACCTGCAGCTAACCGTTTTCGCTCACCCAACCGTGAGTGAAGCAGTGCACGAAGCCGCTCTGGCGGTGGATGGCCACGCAATCCACATTGCGAATCGTAAAAAACGCTAACCTGACGTTTTAAACTACTCGGCCAGGCACCATTTCGGGGGTACCTGGCCGTTGTATGAAAGTTTGTCGTTGAAATCCCATCTGGGCTGCAACATCGTAACTCTCCATACGAGATTGCAGAAAAACACACTAGTGACAACACAACGGATTAGAGCATGAATCTTCACGAGTACCAGGGTAAACAACTGTTTGCCACATATGGTCTGCCGGTTTCTAAAGGAATCGCGGTAGATACTCCAGAAGCTGCAGCTGAAGCAGCTACAAAAATTGGTGGCGATAAGTGGGTTGTTAAGACTCAGGTGCACGCTGGCGGCCGTGGTAAGGCTGGTGGTGTGAAACTGGTTGACTCCCCTGCTGAAGCACAAGAGTTTGCAGCAAACTGGCTGGGCAAAAATCTGGTGACTTACCAGACGGATGCAAACGGCCAGCCTGTTGCTAAAATTCTGGTAGAAGATTGCACCGATATCGCTAACGAGCTGTATCTGGGCGCAGTTGTAGACCGTTCTTCTCGTCGTATCATTTTCATGGCATCTACTGAAGGTGGTGTGGAAATTGAGAAAGTAGCAGAAGAAACTCCAGAAAAAATCCTGAAAGCTGAAATCGATCCTCTGACTGGCGCACAGCCTTATCAGGGCCGTGAGCTGGCGTTCAAGCTGGGTCTGGAAGGCGATCAGATCAAGCAGTTCGTTAAGATCTTCCTGGGTCTGGCACAGATGTTCCAGGAAAAAGATCTGGCGCTGCTGGAAATCAACCCGCTGGTTATTACTGACGAAGGCAACTTGCACTGTCTGGACGCTAAAGTAGCGATCGACGGCAATGCTGTATACCGTCACAAAGATCTGCAGGCTATGCACGATCCATCTCAGGAAGACGAGCGCGAAGCGCACGCAGCTGAGTGGGATCTGAACTACGTTGCTCTGGATGGCACCATCGGTTGTATGGTTAACGGTGCAGGTCTGGCAATGGGTACTATGGACATCGTTGCTCTGCACGGTGGCTTCCCTGCTAACTTCCTGGACGTTGGCGGCGGCGCGACTAAAGAGCGTGTTACCGAAGCATTCAAACTGATTCTGGCTGATGACAAGGTGAAAACCGTACTGGTTAACATCTTCGGCGGTATCGTTCGTTGTGACCTGATTGCAGAAGGCATCATCGGCGCAGTGAAAGAAGTGGGTGTAAACGTACCGGTTGTTGTACGTCTGGAAGGTAACAATGCTGACCTGGGCTCCAAGCTTCTGGCTGAGTCTGGTCTGGATATCATCGCCGCAACTAGCTTGTCTGACGCAGCTCAGCAGGCAGTAAAAGCAGCGGAGGGTAAATAATCATGTCCGTTTTGATTAACAAAGACACCAAAGTAATCTGTCAGGGTTTCACTGGTGGTCAGGGTACCTTCCACTCTGAACAGGCTATCGCTTACGGCACTAAAATGGTTGGTGGCGTAACTCCTGGTAAAGGTGGTTCTGAGCATCTGGGTCTGCCAGTATTTAACACTGTTGCAGAAGCTGTAGAAGCGACTGGTGCTGAAGCATCTGTTATCTACGTTCCTGCACCATTCTGTAAAGATTCCATTCTGGAAGCTGCTAACGGTGGTATCAAACTGATCGTTTGTATCACTGAGCACATCCCGGTTATGGACATGCTGGAATGTAAAGTTAAGTGTGACGAGCTGGGCGTTCGCCTGATCGGTCCTAACTGCCCAGGTGTTATCACTCCGGGCGAATGTAAGATCGGCATCATGCCAGGTCACATCCACCTGCCAGGTAAAGTGGGCATCGTTTCCCGTTCCGGTACTCTGACTTATGAAGCAGTTAAGCAGACTACTGACTACGGTTTCGGCCAGTCTACCTGTGTTGGTATCGGTGGTGACCCGATCCCTGGTTCTAACTTCATCGATATTCTGGAAATGTTCCAGAACGATCCACAGACCGAAGCGATCGTTATGATCGGTGAGATCGGTGGTTCCGCTGAAGAAGAAGCTGCTGCTTTCATCAAAGCAAACGTAACTAAGCCTGTTGTTTCCTACATCGCTGGTGTAACTGCTCCTGCAGGCAAGCGTATGGGTCACGCAGGTGCGATCATCTCCGGCGGTAAAGGTACTGCTGATGAGAAATTTGCGGCTCTGGAAGATGCAGGCGTTAAGACTGTACGCTCCCTGGCGCAGATTGGTGACGCACTGAAAGAAGTAACTGGCTGGTAAGTAATTACCTGTTAGCTATTCTAAGAAAAGGGCAGCTTCGGCTGCCCTTTTTGCGTTTTAGCCCCGGTGTAAGGTATCAGTCGATTTGGCCTTTGATATACTGGCGCTCCTATCTCAAAGGTGACTTATGGTCGATCTCCCTCTATTTCCGCTGCCGGTTGTGCTGTTTCCAGGAACACGTTTACCGCTACAAATTTTTGAGCCCCGCTATCTAAGGATGGTAAAGGAGGCGATGAAAAATGAGAGTGGGTTCGTGATGGTCCAGTCGCTACCGGGTAAGACTAAATCAGAGCCAGGTCAGCCATTTTGTTCCGTCGGTTGTTACGGTGAGATTGCCGACTGGCACCCATTGCCGAATGATCTGTTGGGTATTGAGCTGGATGGACTTCATAAAGTCATGATTCATACTCATCGCGCAGAGGCGGATGGTTTGCTGATTGGTCAGTGTGAATATCTTGCCGCTGATCAGCAGACAAATGTGGCAGAAAAACATCAGGCATTGGTGCAGTTGCTAAAGGATCTGCAAAAGCACCCTATGATCGAGATGATCGGGTTGGAAATAGATTACCGTAATGCCACTGAGGTGGGTTATAAACTGGCTGAGTTTTTGCCGTTTAGTCCGGCAGAGAAGCAGTTATTGTTAGAAAGTGATGATGCTCTGTTACGCCTTGATGCAATCCAGTCATTGTTACAGCAGTTAGGTGGAAAATGAGCGATCTAAAACAACTATTGGCGACAGCACTGGATAATCGCAGTGAACTGTTATCATCTCTGCACAATGAAAATACGGATTGTTATCGTCTGTTTCATGGCACGAACGAAGGTATGTCCGGCCTGACGGTGGACCGATATGGTCCTCAGTTGCTGATCCAGAGCTTCCATGAGCCGGTATCCGATGCGAATTTGGTAGAGATTGAGCAGCAATGTACTTCGATCTTTTCACCAGAAGAAGTGGTCTATAACGACCGTAGTGCGAAGAACTCCCGACGTAGCGATGACAGCCGACTGTTGCGATCTGAATACGTAGGGCAAGAGTTGGGCGTCAATTACCGCGTACGTGGGAAACATGAGGGACAAGATCCTCTGCTGTTCCTTGATATGCGGGCAGGGCGACGCAAGATATTGGAGCTGGCAGAAGGTAAATCGGTACTTAACCTCTTTTCCTACACCTGTGGTGTGGGTGTCTGTGCTGCAAAGGCGGGCGCAACAGCAGTGGTTAATGTGGATTTCTCAACACGCAATCTGGATGTCGGTCGGGAAAATGCCGAGTTGAATGGCATCGATGATGCTCGGATTGAGTTTGTGCAAAGTGACTTTTTTACTGCTGCGAAGCAATACGCGGGTATCCCCGTCAAACAGCGTGTACGTCGAGGTCAGAAGCCGCGCCCGTTTCCTCGTATTGATGAACGGCAGTTTGATCTGGTCTTTCTGGACCCTCCGCGTTGGGCGAAAAGTCATTTTGGCACGGTGGACCTGATCCGCGACTACCCCAGTGTTCTGAAACCCTCTCTGTTAGCGACCCAAGAGGGCGGCACACTGATCTGTACCAATAATGTGGCTAAGGTTGACCTTGATGAGTGGCTTGCTGTCGTGCGGCGCTGCGCGGATAAGGCGGGTCGTCCTGTTCGGGACTATGAAGTTATTACGCCAGAGGTGGACTTCCCGTCACCTGATGGCCAGTTCCCGTTAAAGATTGTTGTATTGAAGGTGTGAGGGATGGCAGCTCTTTATGGCTGCCACTTATACTGCCGCAACGATACTTTTCCTCGGATGAAAACAACTCCATCCGCTTCGAGTAAAGATCTCTGACGTTGATAAGGTGGGCTGTCTTTGGGAAACGAAATCTCACCTTTGGCATTGATAACCCGAAACCACGGCAATTGAGTATCTTTTGGTAGTTGGCTCAATGTACGTCCGACCGCTCGGGCCATACTTGGTAATCCGGCGAGTTCAGCGACCTGCCCGTACGTGGCGACAGAGCCTGACGGTATCAGGCTAATGATCTGCCAGAACTTCTCCTGATAGCTCGGTTCGTTCATTTGAATTTCTCGTCGCTGACATTTTTTATCGCTCTAATCTAACATAATCCCCGTCTGGCGGAGTGATTAGTCGTATTGGAGTCTGTGTATTGTCTCAATTCACGGAAAAGCTGTGGGGTGAAAATACCTGATTAAAATGGTAGGGTAATGGTCAAATCGAACACTGGGATGTACTTGATGTCTGAGACCTTCGCCACACTGGAATCGCTCAATTTTGATAACAGCTATGCGCGTTTACCGGAGCATTTCTATCACAAGGTATTGCCGGAAGCGTTGCCGGGTTCCCATCTGATCAGCTTTAATCCAGAAGTGGCTGTCCTGCTGGATCTGAACCCCTGTGCGATCAACCCTTCGGAACTGGCCCATTATTTTGGTGGTCATGCGCCGTTGCCGGGCAGTGATGCACTTGCGATGAAATACACAGGGCATCAGTTCGGCTATTACAACCCGGATCTTGGGGACGGGCGTGGTTTATTGCTGGGTGAAGTGGTCAACAAGCAGGGGCAGCGCTGGGACCTACATCTGAAAGGCGCGGGTAAAACCCGCTATTCGCGCTTCGGCGATGGCCGTGCTGTTTTACGCTCCAGTATTCGTGAATACCTGGTAGGCGAAGCGATGCAGGGCCTCGGTATTCCTACGACTCGTGCCTTGTGTCTGATTGGTAGTGAGCAACAGGTGATGCGCGAAGGGATGGAGTCTTGTGCGGCGGTGCTGCGTGTCACGCCGTGTCATATCCGCTTTGGTCACTTCGAGTATTTCTATTACAGCAAGCAGCATGAAGACCTAAAGCGTTTGGCTGATTACAGCATCGAGCGTTATTACCCTGATGCCAAAGACGCAGAAAACCCTTATCTGGCAATGTATCAGCAGATCGCTGAACGTACGGCCTACATGGTGGCAATGTGGCAGGCGTATGGGTTTGTGCACGGCGTACTGAATACCGACAATATGTCTATTTTGGGTGAGACCTTTGATTACGGCCCTTACACCTTTATGGATGAGTATCGTCCCGACTTTGTCAGCAATCACAGTGATGAAACTGGTCGCTATGCCTTCAAGCAACAGCCGGATATTGTGCAGTGGAACCTGACAGCATTGGCAGAGGCGTTTCTACCCATGGTGGGGGAGGATGATCTGAAAGCGGTGTTACGTGAATATTCCCACCAGTTTGTAGCCTACCGAAATCAGCGCCTTTCAGCCCGCTTGGGGTTAGTCACCTCTCAAGCAGATGATGCGGGTTTGATAGAATCGTTGTTGAGCCTGTTTGCGGCACAGCGCGTTGATTTCAATCGTTTCTTCCGCACGTTGTGTGATTATCAGGGTGATCGTGAGCAGTTATATCCGTTCTTCTTTCACCGCGAAGCGGTTGATACCTGGATGGATCAATTCGATGTGCGTTTGGCTGATGAGGCGGCCAGTTTTCCGATCCGGCGTCAGCAAATGCGTTCGGTGAACCCAAAATATATGCTGCGAAACTATATGGCAGAGGAAGCGATTCGCGAAGCCAATACGGGTAACTACGTTCCGGTTAATCAGTTGCTTGCGTTGTTGCGCCATCCGGGTGATGAACATCCTGATATGGAGCGATATTCCGCCGCACCGCCGGATTGGGCGGGCGGGATCAGTTTGACCTGCTCTTCATAAAAGAGCGTCTGACACAGATACAAAAACGCCAGCGGTCCATATGACGCTGGCGTTTTTCGTTGAGGCCGTTTAAGCGTTAGTGTGCGTCCGGGATCAGGGTCAGCAGATCGGTGATGCCAACATCCACATCCTGCTGGGACAGCAGTGTGGTGAGTTGTCCGCGGTGGTGAGTCTGGTGATTGAACAGGTGTTGCACTAGAAAACCAAAGCGTTTGCAGGATTGCACACCGGCCATATTGCTGTAGCTCAGGTTATGGTCAAGATCAGCCTCGCTCATCTCATCACACCATTCACTGATAATGATATCCAACCCCTGACGTTCAACGGAAAAGGTTTCAAGGTCATCATACAGCCGTGCATCCAGGGCGTCCGGCTTTTGCATGGTTTCCAGAGGATGCAGGGAGTGGAAGCCAGTTGGATGGGTACTAAAGCGCTTGAGCCAGATAATATCGCCAACCAACAAGTGGTTAAGTGTTCCCATGATCGAGCCGAAAAATGCCCCTTGATCTTGCATCAATGCAGATTCAGGCAGGGAGAGTGCGGCTTCGGTAAGTGTATCGTTCATCCACTGGTTATAGCGGGCCATTAAGCGGAAATTCTGTAACTCGCTCATCGGCGTGTCCTCATGAAATGTCACTAAAAATAGTCAGCAAAGGGTCAGAAAAAACGTTTCTAAAACAAGGAGCACACTCAGTCTAGTACAGCTGGAGACGCGGTGAAGATCCTATACAAGAC
Organism: Pontibacterium sinense; assembly: GCF_015209595.1. Lineage (GTDB taxonomy): Bacteria > Pseudomonadota > Gammaproteobacteria > Pseudomonadales > Balneatricaceae > Pontibacterium > Pontibacterium sinense. The sequence goes on from NZ_JADEYS010000004.1 coordinate 130,859, forward strand.
TGAGATGATCCGGATCAAGATCCGGTCTGGCACCGTATCAAATGCGGTGAGGGTCGAGATGAATATCAGTGACTTTATGCCCCAGCATGACGACCTGGCCTTTATAGCGGTCGTCGCCGGTTGCCGTAAACTCAAACACATAAGATCGCCAGAAGTGCAGGCGACCGTCGTTGCCCCGCTTCAACCAAAGCGCGCGTAACCCAATACTGCCGTCCAGCAGCTGAAGGTCCATCTCTTTACAGTGGCGTACCGTGTGTTTGAAGGCGATCTCTTTAACTTTCTGGGCCTTCCACCAGTGAAGACACAAGAAGCTGATGAGTGCCAGCCAGAAGAGATCTTGCAGATCGATATACATAATGGGTTAGTCCAGCAACCTTTATCCGTTTACCTTATAGAGACTCTTCACATGCTTCAACACAGATAAAAATGCTGAAATAAGTGACTCGTCAAAAGTCAGTGTTGTTAACTCTATCTGGGTTCTTAAGTGAGCTATATCTAGTAGCTAAGGGTCGAATCCACTATCCCGTGTATTGAAACGGAAATTAGCCGTTTCAACAGAATTCCGGTTTTTGCGCAATGATCAGAAACTCCCGGTTTCCGTCGCCGCCTTTAATCGGACTTTCAAAGTAGTCCCGCACCTCCAGACCCAGCTCTGCACAGTGAGATTTGATGGTGCTTTCCACTTTGGGGTAGAGCGATGGATCACGTACGATCCCACCTCGACCAATGCCCGCTTTACCGACCTCAAACTGAGGTTTTACCAGCGAGATCAGGTAACCGCCCGGACGCAACAAAGGCGCTAGTGAAGGCAGTATTTTTGTCTGGGAAATAAAAGAGACATCCATCACCGCCAAATCAAAGCCGTCGGCGTGACTGTGTTTCAAGAGCATCTCTGCGGGTAGATCGCGACCATTGACGCCTTCAAAGCACAGCACACGTTCGTCCTGCCGCAAACGCTCAGCAAGCTGATCATGGCCGACTTCGATACCGACGACTTTTTGAATGCCGGACTGCACCAGACAGTCGCTAAAGCCGCCGGTTGATTGGCCAATATCAATTGCGATGAGTCCGGTAACGTCCAACTGTGATCGTTGCAGGGCACCCAACAGTTTAAGTGCACCACGAGACACAAAACGGTCGGCTTCATCGGTTTCCACCTGAAACTCTGTCTCCGGGTCCAGTTTAAGGCCGGGTTTGCTGATCACCTGCCAGCCTGCGCCTGAGCGAATAGAAACCTTGCCGCCTTTTAATAAACGCTGGGCGTGGGTACGGGATTGGGCGAGACCTTGTTCGGTCAGAAGAATATCAGCACGTTGCATGTTACAGGTCCGGTATTAAAAGCGGCGGCCATTATAAACGCCACGCGCTATTAAGGCGATGTGATCAGTTGTTGCTGAAGAAGCTGAGTAAAGCCTTCGGGATCCGCAAACCAGGACTCGAGAGGAAGGCGAACGAGACTGCCATCACGTTCCAGCAACAAACAGGGAACCCCCTGACTCAGGGCCTGATTCTGTAAGCTGATTGCTTCCCGTTGATCGCAGCTTGGCTGCGTCGGCTATCGAAGGGCTGTAGGAAAATGCATTGTGGAAATCGATCGCTTTAATACCCACCAGGGTTGCGGCTTCGGTGAGTACCGAGCTGTCCGTGATAATTTTACCTTCATCAAAGCGTAAGCGCTGCAGTTGGCAAAAGAAGGCATATTCCTGACCCGGTTTGAGGGCTTTAATCACTTGAAGCGCGACCGCTGTGGGCCAGGAATCAAAGATTAGGTCAGGTTGATAAAGCAGGTTGTTCCGGTAAGTATCAGAAAATTGCTGGCCAGATAGTGCAGTAATACGTTGATCTGCTTCCGTCACATAATCTGAAAAGCTTCGACTCATCCAGCGCACCATGTCCCCAGTAAACAATGCCCGGTGCAGGAGCTCAAAGGGAATCCCTAAGTCTGTTGCGGTTTTGCTAGCGGCCGCCATTATCGGTGCCGAGGCCCAGCACCAACCGCAAAGAGGATCGGTAATGTAGATAAGTTTTGTCATGAAGATGTTCCCTGTCCTGAAGAGGACATTCTACCAAGCCAGCGTCGGTAGAAAAAAGAAAGCCGCCTTGGGGTAGGCGGCGAAGTAGGGTTGTCTAGAGAACTCTGAGTCTGATCTTCGTGTACACGCATGAACTGAATCGAAGATCACAAGCACACAACTGGGCGATTGAGGGTCACCGGTGTTGTTGAGTTCATAATATTGGGTTGATATGAATTGAAACTGAAAATAGTCACAAATCTGTTCATTTTCGGTGGGAAAGTAGGATGCTTATTAAACTCAGACCAACAAAAAGGGGCCCGAAGGCCCCTTTTTGCAGAACAGTGATTAGATCAGCTGTTACTTGTTCTCTGCAGCCAGAGTACCGTTCTGACGCTCGAAGTACTCGCGAGTCAGTTTGAAGACAACTGGGCTCAGTACCAAGATAGCGATCAGGTTAGGCAGTGCCATCATAGCGTTCAGTGTATCCGCTACCAGCCATACGAAGTCCAGGCTCAGGGTTGCACCAACAGGTACAGCCAGGATCCACAGAACGCGGTATGGTTTGATAGCTTTCACGCCGAACAGGAACTCTACGCAACGTTCGCCGTAGAAAGACCAGCCGATGATGGTAGTGAAGGCGAAAATTGCCAGAGAGATAGCAACCAGATAGTTACCTACACCCGGCAGCGCCAGAGCAAATGCAGCAGATGTCAGTGCAGCACCGGATTCACCGGAAGTCCACAGACCAGACGTTACGATAACCAGGCCAGTTACGGAACATACGATCAGGGTGTCCAGGAAAGTACCCAGCATAGCGATCAGACCCTGACGAACTGGATCTTTAGTCTGTGCCGCCGCGTGAGCGATTGGCGCAGAACCCAGACCTGCTTCGTTAGAGAATACACCACGTGCCACACCAAAGCGGATAGCCGCCCAAACTGCAGCACCAGCGAAACCACCTTCAGCCGCGTGGCCAGTGAAAGCGCTGTCGATGATCAGGGAGATGGCAGGGCCAATCTGATCAGCGTTGATGGACAGAACGACCAAACCTGCAATGATGTACGCGACAGCCATAAATGGAACCAGTGCACCGGCAACAGAACCGATACGCTTGATACCACCCATCAGAACCGCACCCACCAGAACCATAGCAATCACGCCAGTCACTACTGTAGGAACAGCAAAGTTAGCTTCGATTACCTGAGCGATAGAGTTGGACTGTACAGTGTTACCGATACCGAAACCGGCAATTGCGCCGAACACAGCAAATGCTGTACCCAACCATGCCCATTTCTTGCCCATACCGTTTTTGATGTAGTACATCGGGCCACCAACGTGGTTGCCTTCTTCGTCTACTTCACGGAATTTAACGGCCAGAACGGCTTCGGAGTATTTGGTTGCCATACCCACCAGAGCGGTGAGCCACATCCAGAACAGTGCACCTGGACCACCGAGGAATACCGCGGTAGCTACACCTGCAATGTTACCCGTACCTACGGTCGCGGACATTGCAGTCATCAGAGCTTGGTAAGGAGGAATCTCACCTTCGCTTTCCTCGCCTTTTTTAGCGGATGTACCGCTTGCGAGCAGTTTGAAACCCGTACCGAGTTTCAGAATTGGCATCAATTTCAGACCCAGGCTCATAAAGAAACCTACGCCCAAAATAAGGATCAGCATCGGCCAACCCCACACAATACCGTTAATGTCACCAATTATGGAACTTAGAGCTTCCATCAGAAGGATACCTCCCCTTGTTATTTTTATAGTCGCTGGTTGTCCTGATGAGGACGTCGGCAAGTGGCCTTGCCTTGTTTATCTAATTGGATTGTTATTTCCAATAGGAAACAAAGTATCTCTTATTGAACTTTTTTTCAATTGGAAATTTTTATCGCTTTTTCAAGATAGCGTTGATATTCCTTATCAGGGACAAACGAGCCACCGGTTAACCAGGCGATATGTATACTATTTTTCAATGAGTTAGCTACATTGTGGGCGTTCAGATACTGTTTGCCCGTGCCTGTGTTAAGCATAGCCGGACCACGACAACTTATAGCTGCTGATGGCTCTACTTCGACACTTTCCAGCTTTTTTAGCTGATGAAGGTGCCGATACAGTGATTCATCGGTTGCCGTATACACACCGGAAACCTGATGACGCACTGCATCGCACACCCATTGGGATGCAGTCCCTACCGCCAACCCATCGGCATCGGTATCGATCTGCAAACCCAATTCGTAGATCGGAACAGGTTCCTGTCCCGCATCACCTGCCATGCCCATAAGCATGCAGGGTGCCTGTACCGGTTCAGCGAAGAAGCAGTGGACGTTCTCGCCAAACAGGGTTTTCAGGCCAAATGTGATTCCACCGGGGGCGCCACCTACGCCGGCCGGAAGATATACGAACAATGGTGTGTCCGCGTTGATCTCGATGCCTGCTGCGTCCAATTGCTGCTTTAAACGCAAGGCAGCGACCGCATAACCCATAAACAGGCGGGGGGAGTTTTCGTCATCCACAAAATAACTGCGTGGGTCGGCGTCAGACTCGGCGCGGCCTGCTGCGACAGCGGCGCCGTAATCGGCAGTGTGCTCCACCACTTTTACACCACGATGACGCAGACGCTCTTTCTTCCACTCTTTGGCATCCGATGACATGTGCACCACAGCATTGAACCCCAGTGCAGCACCCATAATGCCAATACTCAGCCCCAGATTTCCGGTGCTGCCAACCGCCATGGTGTAATCTGCAAACAGTGCGCGGCCTTCTTCTTGCGCAAGTTTCGTATAGTCATCATTGGTATCGTCAAGTAAGCCTGCTTCAAGGGCGAGCTGTTCAGCAAAACATAAGACTTCGTGGATACCGCCCCGGGCTTTGATCGAACCGGCGACAGGCAACTCATGATCGGCTTTAAGGAAGAGTTGCCCCCCAAGAGGGTTGATGGCTGTGTTGAGCGTGGGAGCAGGAAGAAGAGGGGATTCAATCAGGCCGTCAGCCTCGATCAATTCGGGAAACAGGATGCTGAGTAGCGGTGCAAATCGTAATAAGCGTGCTTCTGCATCGTAGATTCCTGCGATGTCCGGAGTCTCTGGTGCGGCCTCTGCATTCAGATAGTTAGGGTTCAGCCAGACTAAAGGCTGGCCGGTACTCAGCAGGGATTTTTCGTCCGCAGTAATGTTCAGAGAGGTCATCGCTATTCCTGCTTTAAATGATTAGACTATTGTCTGATCAGATCAGTAATAAAACAAACGATAGTTTCTTAAAGGCTGTTTAGTTTTACTAAAGGCTGCATTTTCTACAGGTCATAGATGACAAAACTCACCTCCCGGACATTGGCTTCACTGGTTCATTTTGAAGCCTGTGGTCGACATCTTAGCTTTTCTGATGCCGCTAAAGAGTTGTCCGTGACCACCGGCGCAGTCAGTCAGCAGATTCGCAAGTTGGAAGATAAGCTGGGGATGAAACTGTTTGAGCGTCAGCCACGGGGTATTCTTCTGACCCCGGAAGGTAAAGAGTTATTACTCGTAACGCAGCAATCGGTAGAGGCGATAGAATCGGTAGTCGAGATGCTGCAGAAACGCAGCGCCGAAGATGTGGTTCGTCTCAAATCCACGCCATCATTCGTCTTCAAATGGCTGATCCCCCACCTGCGTACGTTTAATCGCAAGTTTCCGGATATCCGTGTTGAAACCTATGCCGATGCTGCCTTGTTGGATCTGACCAGCGGCGATTTTGATCTGGCGATTGATTACAGCAATGGTGAGTATCAGGACTTTGAAGCGCAGTTGTTGATGCACGAAACCTTGTTGCCGGTGACCAGCCCCAATTATATGCCGGATGCCGATTGGAACGATCCGGCGGTTTGGCAGAAAATCTCACTGTTGCATGATTCCATGCCCTGGCCGGACTCACCGCGTGATGCGGAGTGGCGATACTGGTTGGATCAGTGTGGATTAAACAATGTCTCCAGTACCCGGGGGCACTACTTTAACCGGGCAGATATGGCAATTGCGGCGGCGGATGCGGGTCTGGGGATTGCGCTGGCGCGGGGATCGCTGGTATCCGAGGAGCTGGAATCCGGGCGCCTGATCGCTCCTTTCCCGCCGGTAGCGTCCTGTTGTGACTACTACCTGTTGATCCCTAAAGGAACGGCAGAAGGATCCAGCGCCCGCGTTCTGAGAGACTGGTTACAGACACTTGCTTAGCGATCCGGCACCGGCAGTTCCTGAGTCTCTTTAACCTCTTCCATCACGATGTAACTCTTCGAGTTTTTTACCCCCGGCAGCGTCAGCAGCATATCGCCCAACAGCTCCCGATATTGCGACATGTCACTGATGCGCGCTTTCAGCAGATAATCGGAATCACCCGAGACCAGATGGCACTCCTGTATATAAGGTAGCTTCTTCACCGCTTGATTGAAGAGACCAAACGCGTCCGGTGATTGATAGGAGAGGGATATTTCCACAAACACCAGCATATGATAATCCAGTGCTTCGGGATGGATGCGTGCGTAGTAGCCTTCAATGACACCATCCTTTTCCAGCCGTTTTACACGCTCCATACAGGGTGTGGTTGAGAGTCCCACACGGTCTGAAAGCTCCGTGTAGGAGATACGACCTTCCTGCTGCAAGATCCGCAAAATGTTGCGATCAATTCGGTCAAACTTTCTTTTTTTCAAAGGCTTACGCTTAGATTCCATAATATTTTCTGCGCTTATTATTTTTTATTAGATTGTTATCTGATAACTGGTCAAATACAAAGAAATATTCTGACGATCTTATCATAGAATGGTTATATATCTCGTATAGATCAAATAATAATCAGAGGTGAATTAATGAAAGTTCTTGTGCTTGGCAGTGGCGTAATCGGTGTAACCAACGCGTGGTATTTGGCTAAAGAAGGTCACGAGGTCACTGTCGTGGACCGTCAGCCTGAAGCTGCGCTCGAAACAAGCTACGGCAATGCAGGGATGATTTCACCTGGTTATGCGATGCCTTGGGCCGCGCCTGGCGTTCCAATCAAAGCCATGAAATGGATGATGCAGGATCTGGCCCCGCTCGCGATTCAGCCAAAGCTCGACAGTAGCATGTACATCTGGATGAGCAAAATGCTGCGTAACTGTAGCGAAGCGGCCTACGCTGTGAATAAAGAGCGTATGTTGCGTATTGCTGAATACAGCCGCGACTGCTTTGTTGATCTGCGCAAAGAAATTGACATTGATTACGAACAGCGCACCGGTGGTACGTTGCAGCTATTCCGTACCCAGAAGCAGCTGGACAGTGCTGCCAAAGATATGGCGATCCTGAAAGAGTGTGATGTGCCATTTGAAGCACTGGATACTGCAGGATGTGTGAAGGCAGAGCCTGCACTGGCGTACGTGAACGAAAAGATTGTGGGTGGTTTACGCCTGCCGGGTGACGAAACCGGTGATTGCTTCAAGTTTACCCAATCTCTGGCCAAAGAGTGTGAAGCACTGGGTGTGAAGTTCATGTTTAACACCAGCGTTGATGCGCTAGACGTTGAAAAAGGTGACGTGACTGGCGTTCACACCTCTGCCGGTTTACTGACGGCTGACAAATATGTTGTTGCGATGGGTAGCTACAGTCCATTGTTGCTGGCACAGATCGGTATCAAAGTGCCGGTATACCCGATCAAAGGTTACTCCCTGACGCTGCCGATTGTTGATGAAAGCCGTGCACCGGTGTCTACCGTGATGGATGAAACTTATAAAGTCGCTGTGACCCGTTTTGATGACCGTATCCGTGTGGGCGGTACCGCAGAAATCACCGGTTACGATCTGGGCTTGCCAGAGAAACGTCGTGCCAGTGTTGATCACGTGGTGGACGACCTGTTCCACGGCGGTGGTGATCTTTCCAAAGCAGAATTCTGGAGCGGCTTGCGTCCAATGACACCGGACAGTGTGCCGGTTCTGGGTGAAACCAAATACAAGAGCCTGTTCCTCAACACCGGCCACGGTACATTGGGCTGGACGATGTCTCTGGGCAGCAGCCGTTATGTTGCCGATCTGATCTGTGGTCGTGAACCGCATATCAGCACAGCAGGCCTGTCCGTGGCCCGCTACAGTTAAGACAGTTGTGTGGATCGGTCACATGCCGGTCCGCACCTGTAAACGTTTAACCCACTTCATGACGTCCGATGACCTTTGGAGGCGAGGGCTTTCCCGCCTCTGTTTTTTTTCTTTTTTGCTGTCATTATATGGACGTCACCTGAATTGGCCCGACTTGTCCTGCACCGGGTTGAGCGTGTAATCAACTAATTTGTCTTTTTAGTCTTGAAGGAACAATCATGAACAAAAGCATCATCAGCACTGAAAATGCCCCATCAGCAATCGGTACTTACTCACAGGCAGTGAAAGCGGGTAACACTGTATACATCTCCGGCCAGATCCCATTGGTACCAGAAACTATGGAGATGGTTACCGAATCGTTTGAAGCTCAGGCTGAGCGCGTTTTCCAGAACCTGAATGCGATTGCTGAAGCATCCGGCGGTACGCTGGCTGACGTGGTTAAAGTCACCATCCTGCTGTCTGATCTGAAATACTTCGGAACTGTTAACGAAGTGATGTCCCGCTACTTCGCAGAGCCTTACCCGGCTCGTGCTGCGTACGCTGTTAAGCAGCTGCCTAAAGAAGCAGACATCGAAGTTGAAGCGATCATGGTGATCGGCGAGTAATTTTCGCCGCTTACCGGAGAAACCTTTGAGTCGCAAAGCACGGGCAATCGTTCGGCTGGACGCGATTCGTCACAACTATCGGCTGGCGAAATCGCTGCATCCAACGACAAATGCTGTCGCCGTGGTGAAAGCGGATGCTTACGGCCACGGTGCAGTTGCTGTGGCGCGTATGCTTGAGCCGGAAGCCGATGCGTTTGGTGTTGCCTCGATTGAGGAGGCGATGGTTTTGCGTGAGGCCGGTGTGAAAGTACCGGTGACGTTGCTTGAAGGTTTCTTCGATCCATCTGAACTGCCCTTGATCGACCAGCACGGTTTATGGAGTGTTGTGCACAGCGCGCATCAGATTGATGCGTTGTCCCGTTTCACTCCCTCCGCCCCGATCAACGTCTGGTTAAAGATGGATTCCGGGATGCACCGTCTGGGCATTCCCGCGACAGAATTTCGTTCCGCCTATGAGCGTTTGCGCGCGCTGCCTCATATCGGCGAGATTGTGTTGATGACCCACTTCGCCTGTGCGGATGAGCTGGGTTCCCCTGCGACACACCAACAGATCCAATGTTTCCAGCAAACTGTTCAGGGAATTCAGGCCCCGCATAGTTTATCCAATTCCCCAGCAACACTAGGCTGGCCGGAAGCAAAAGGTGATTGGTTACGTCCCGGTGTCATGCTTTATGGTATCTCTCCCTTCGATATTGATCAGACACACGCTGCCCAGCTTAAACCGGCGATGAGTTTGTTATCTGAGGTCATTGCGATTCGGGAGATTCAACGCGGTGAAAGCGTGGGCTACGGTGCGAGCTGGACTGCAGACAGAGTAACCCGTGTAGGAACCGTGGCTATGGGTTATGGCGATGGCTATCCACGACAGGCTAAAAACGGTACGCCGGTGATGGTAAATGGGGAACGCACGCAGATAATCGGTCGTGTCTCCATGGATATGATGACCGTAGACCTGACTGATATCCCCTCTGCGGGGATCGGTGCTAGCGTCGAACTCTGGGGTGAGAACCTATCCATCAACGAGGTCGCCGGATATTGCGATACCATCCCTTACACGCTGGTGACCGGCCTGACGGCTAGAATTGTCCGGCACTATACCTAATCTACTCGGTTTTGCGCCAATAGCATCGCAGCCGCTGTCCGTCCCATCTCTTCCAGATCATTCTTGTTCACATAGATGCCGTCGTTGAGCAGTCGGCAAAGTCCATGCAGTGTCGCCCAGCTCGCTTGCGCAACCCGCAATGTCGGGTGCTGGTCTGTTAGAATTTTCTGTGCCTGCAAGGTTTCAATCCATTCCAGCCAGTGCTGAAAACAGCGTTTGGAGATCGTTTTTAACGACTCGGTCGGTTTGCCCAGCTTCCAGATTTCTTTACCAAACATCAGGTCGTAGGTTTCCGGGTTGTTATCCGCGAAGCGGATGTAGCTCAATACATACAGCTCGAACAGTTCCCGTTTATCCAGATCAGCATGTTGTTGCGGCAGCTCACTGACCGCGTGGATATGGTCACTAAAACCCATTTCGGCTATGGCGCAGAGCAGTTCGTTTTTGTCTTTGAAGTGGTGGTAGGGCGCGGTACGTGAGACGCCTACGTTGTCAGCCAGTTTGCGCATGGACAGCGAATCCACACCGCCCTCGCGAATAATATCGGTCGCTGCCTGAAGCAGTGATTGGCGTAGATCACCGTGATGATAAGTCTTCTTGTCCTGAGTCATAGGGCGAAATCTAGCAACGCATCTTGACAGCGTCAACATTGAGTTATAACTTGACGGTGTCAAGATGGGTTAGTTTGCAGCTATCTGAACAGTATCGTGAGTCTGTGATCTGCTCGAAAACTGATCGATCATCGGAAGACCTAAGTGAGGATTATCTATGAGTTACGCCAACTTCAGCCTGTCCCTGGAAGGGCATATCGCGCATTTACAGTTGAATCGACCGGATGCCTACAACTCGATGGATCAGGCGTTCTGGCGTGATCTACCCGCTGCCATCCGAAGTATTGATGAAGCGGCTGACGCGCGGGTTATCGTGATCAGTTCAACCGGAAAGCACTTTAGCGCGGGTATGGATCTGGAGGTCTTTAGTAATCCGAATCCAACGCTGTTTCAGGGAGAACGGGGTCGGCAGGCTGAAGGCATGCGCCGTCTGGTGCAGCAGCTACAAGCCTGCTTTAACGTGCTGGAAGAGGTGCGGATGCCCGTGATCACGGCCATCCAGGGTGGTTGTATTGGCGGTGCTGTGGATATGGTTTGCGCGGCCGACATGCGTTACTGCACGGCGGATGCGTTCTTTCAGGTGAAAGAAACTGAATTGGGATTGGCTGCTGATCTGGGTACATTGCAGCGTATGCCACGTCTAATTGCACCCGGTTTGGCACGCGAACTGGCCTATACCGCCCGTAAGATGCCCGCGGCTGAAGCGCTGCAGTGTGGTTTTGTGAATCGTGTGTATGACGATCAGGACAGCATGCTGGCAGAGGTGATGCAGATCGCGCAGCAGATCGCCGAGCGTTCTCCGCTGGCTGTCACCGGCACTAAACAGATGATGAACTATGCGCGTGATCACAGTGTGGCGGATAGCCTGACGATGATGGCGACTTGGCAGGCCGGGATGTTCCAGCCGACCGATATGATACAAACCTTCACCGCTAAGATGGGGAAGACCACACCTGACTATGAAGGTCTGCGTCCAGTCACTGAGCCACTGACGTAAGCCTGAACCCTTGATTTAAGCCTGAGCCGATAAAATAAGAATCCAAAGGATCATTGAGATGAACACTACCCACCCGAACTACCCGAATCTGTTTCAACCGCTGGATCTGGGGTTTACCACGTTAAAAAACCGTATCCTGATGGGGTCCATGCATCTTGGACTGGAAGAGCGTCCGAACGGGTTTGAACGTATGGCGGAATTCTATGCTGAACGCGCGCGCGGTGGCGTGGCAATGATCGTCACCGGGGGGATCGCACCCAATGAAGAGGGTGTAGTGCATCAGGGTTCCGCCATGATGACCAGTAATGAGGATGTGGTTAAACATCGGGTGGTGACGGATGCCGTGCACGAAGCGGGGAGTAAGATCTGCATGCAGATTCTGCACACCGGACGTTATGCCTATAGCCCCCAGTTGGTATCGCCATCGGCGATTAAAGCACCGATCAACCCGTTTCCTCCCAAGCCGCTGAGTGAAGACCAGATCGAGCAGCAGATGCAGGATTTTGTACGCTGTGCCTGTCTGGCGAAAGAGTCCGGCTACGATGGCGTTGAGATCATGGGATCGGAAGGTTATCTGATCAACCAGTTTATCGCCACGCGCACTAATGACCGCGATGATCAGTGGGGCGGTGAGTACGAGCAGCGTATCCAGTTTGCGGTTGAGATTGTGCGCCGTGTACGGGAAGCGGTCGGCGAACAGTTCATCATTATCTATCGTCTTTCGATGCTGGATCTGGTGGAGGGCGGCAGCTCGTTTGAGGAGATCGTGCAACTGGGTAAAGCCATTGAGCAGGCCGGTGCCACCATTATCAACACCGGTATTGGCTGGCATGAAGCGCGTATTCCTACCATTGCCACTAAGGTGCCGCGCGCGGCATTTACCTGGGTTACCGCACGGGTGCGTGCTGAGCTGAGTATTCCGTTGATCACCTCTAACCGTATCAATATGCCGCAGGTGGCAGAAGATGTGCTGGCGAGAGGTGACGCCGATATGGTGTCGATGGCGCGTCCGTTTCTGGCTGACCCGGAGTTTGTGGTTAAAGCGGAAGAATCCCGGGCCGATGAGATCAATACCTGCATCGGTTGCAATCAGGCGTGTCTGGACCATATCTTCGCAGGTAAATTGACCAGCTGTCTGGTGAATCCTCGTGCGTGTCATGAAACCGAGCTGCTGATCAGCCCAGCCAATGAAACCAAGAAATTCGCGGTAGTGGGTGCAGGGCCGGCGGGGTTGGCATTTGCCACAACAGCTGCAAAGCGCGGTCATCAGGTCACCCTGTTTGACGCGCAGTCTGAAATCGGTGGGCAGTTTAACGTGGCCAAACGGATTCCGGGCAAAGAGGAGTTTTACGAAACGTTGCGCTACTTCGCGCGTCAGGTTGAGCTGACAGGTGTGGAGCTGAAGCTGGGTGAGTTTGTCAGTGCCGAAGCGCTGGAGCAGGGTGATTTCGATGAGGTTGTGATGGCGACCGGTATCACCCCGCGTACCCCGGAAATTGAAGGGATCGATCACCCTAAAGTGCTGAACTATCTGGATGTGATGCGCGGTGCCGAGGTTGGACAAAAAGTGGCTGTGATTGGTGCCGGGGGTATCGGCTTTGATATCAGCGAAGTACTGATTCATCAGGGCCAGTCAACCAGCCAGAACATCGAAGCCTTTATGACCGAATGGGGGATCGATATGTCTCTGCAGGCACGGGGTGGTGTTGAAGGTGTTGAAAAGTCGTTTGAACCGGCGGCACGTGAAGTTTATTTGATGCAGCGTAAAGCGAGCAAGGTCGGCGCCCAGTTGGGTAAAACGACGGGTTGGGTTCACCGCATCGATCTGGCAAAGAAAGGTGTTCATATGCTCAGCAAGTGTGAATACCTGAAGGTTGATGATGAGGGTTTGCACATGCTGGTGGGTGGTGAGCCTGAAGTGCTGGCGGTGGATAACGTGGTGGTCTGTGCGGGGCAGGAACCCAACCGTACACTGGCTGATCAGATCAGCAGTAAACCCATTCACCTGATTGGTGGTGCGGATGTAGCGGCCGAGCTGGATGCTAAGCGTGCCATTGATCAAGGGACGCGTCTGGCGGCAGCGATCTGAATCTGATTGCAGGGGTGGTTGTATAGATCGCCCCTGATCTTATTGTTCTTGAGGCCAGACTGAACAGATTAGTCACTATCTATGAGATATGTGGTCTTTCCTTATAAGCCACTGATTCTTGATCTTCACAGGTGATAACGATTTATGTCATTAAACCTGCGTTGAAATGTTATTGCTGTTAACAGCCTGATCCATGACACTGCTGTAACAGCTTTGATTGCCCATTTTCTATGGACAGCTATTTGTATTGGCGAAGCAGCTGATAGAACGTCTCAATTCGGAATGAGCATCGATTTGGACGAGGCAAAGCGTGATTACCGAAACAAATATAATAATCGGGTCCCCTATGAACAAAAGCTCAACATCCATTCTGTTGACCATATGCTGCCTGTTATCTGGCATCGTTTTCTCGTTTCCTGCATTGGCCGCTTCCGGAGATCGTCTGGAACGCCCGTCGTTAGTACTTCATACCCGTACCGATCAAATCGTTGCCAGTAACGTATTGCTGCTGGATATCGCTTTGGCAGGCTCCCGTCTGGTCGCGGTGGGAGAGCAAGGTGCGGTGTTGTTGTCCGACGATGCCGGGTACAGCTGGCGCCAGGCCAAGGTACCTTCCAGCGTGCTACTGACGGCGGTGAACTTTGTGGATGATCAGAACGGTTGGGCCGTTGGGCATGATGGTGTTGTATTGCGCACCGAAGATGGCGGTGAAAGCTGGCATCTGCAGATAGACGGTGAAGGCATTAATCAGAACCGCATCGAAACGCTGGAGCAGGCACTCGCCGGATTGGATCAATCGTCTGAGCTTGAAGGCACCGATAGAGAGACGCTGGAGTATGCACTGGAAGATGCGCAGTTTGCTGCTGAAGACGGTGCCAGTACGCCGCTGTTGGACGTATGGTTTGCCAATCGGGATCTGGGTTATATCGCCGGGGCTTATGGGATGCTATTACAGACCAGAGACGGCGGTCAGAGCTGGCAGAGCATGGATCATCTGATTCCAAACCCTGATCGTTTTCATCTGAATGCCATTCAGGCAACAACAGATGGTTCGTTGTTTCTCGCGGGGGAGGCCGGGTTGCTGATCAAAAGTGATGAGCAGCACACCGCATGGCAGGTTATCGAGTCGCCTTATGAAGGGTCTTTCTTTGCGATGCAGGAGTCTAAGGGGCTCTATCTGATGGGCTTGCGCGGACATCTGTTTCGCTCAGATTCTGGTACAGGCTGGACACCGATCAAGGTCTCAACGACCAGTAGTATCAATGCTGCCGTCACCGATTCACACGGACAGCTGATTTTGCTGGGGCAGGGCGGGTTGTTACTTCAGCAACAGGACACCGCATTTGTGCCCCTTGCTGCATCCACACGGACCAGCTTTTCATCGGGTGTCGTGCTCGGACAGCAACTTATATTAGTGGGTGAGGCGGGAGTGACGCGTGTACCACTGGATGCAAACGTGACACAGGCCACAGTGCCTTCAGATCAGGGAGGTCGTTCCTGATGAACATGACCCGTTTATTACTCACACCCATTAAAACCAGCGAGCAGTTGCTGGAGCGCTTTCTGTTCTTCCGCCGAGGCTTGGTTGTTGGCCTGTTTGCCTTGCTGACATTGGGATTGATCTGGCAAGCCAGTCAGATACGGCCGGATGCCAGCTTTGTCAAAATGATCCCGTCCGATCACCCCTATGTGAATAATTTCCTTCAGTATCGTGATGATCTCGCAGGTTTGGGCAACAGCGTACGTATCTCTGTTGAGGCGACAGAAGGCGATATATTTTCTGCTGAATTTCAGGACACCCTCAGACAGGTGACCGATGAAGTGTTCTTTATTCCCGGTGTGGATCGCTCGGCACTGAAATCGATCTGGACGCCCAATGTTCGCTGGACTGAAGTTACTGAAGAGGGATTTGTCGGTGGTCCGGTGATTCCGCAAACCTATGATGGTTCGCCAGACAGTCTGGAACAAGTACGGATCAATATCCTGCGCTCGGGGCAGGTCGGCCGCTTGGTCGCTAACGATTTCAAGTCCGCCATTATTCAGGTGCCACTGTTTGACCGTCACCCGCAGACCGGCGAAAAGCTCGACTATCAGCAGTTCTCCCATCAGCTGGAAGCGCTGATTCGCGATAAGTATGAACGTGCAGGTATTGCGGTTCATATCACAGGTTTTGCCAAAATCGTCGGTGATCTGATCGACGGTGCAACCCAGGTTGCGCTGTTCTTTGCCATCGCTTTTGTGGTGACCTTGGTCCTGCTTTACCTCTATTCAGGCAGTGTAATGGGCACACTGATTCCGTTGGCCTGCTCAGTTGTTGCCGTTATCTGGCAGCTGGGTCTGTTGAATCTTCTGGGTTATGGGCTGGACCCCTATTCAATGCTGGTGCCGTTTTTGGTGTTTGCCATTGCGGTTAGTCACGGTGTGCAGATCGTAAATACGATTACGCTGGAGTCTGCACAAGGTGCAGATCGTCGGTTGGCAGCACAGCGTGCGTTTCGTGCCATTTTTATACCCGGCCTGATCGCGTTGCTATCGGATGGCATTGGGTTTGTTACGCTGCGAGTGATCGAGATTGAGGTGATCCAGGATCTGGCGGTGGCTGCGTCTGTTGGCGTGGCGGTGATCATTCTGACCAACCTGCTATTGCTGCCGGTGCTCATGTCCTATGCCGGGGTGGGGCAGCGTGCGATTAATCGAGCGCGCAACAGTTTTGATCGTGAGCACAGTTATTGGTCAGTGCTGACCGTATTCACTTGCCGCCGTGGTGCCGCGACCGCCCTGATGGTTGCGGGTGGGTTGGCGGTGGTTGGCTTTGTGCTCAGCAGCGATCTGAAGATTGGTGATCTGGACACGGGGGCACCCGAGCTACGCGCTGACTCCCGATATAATTTGGACAACAAATTCATTACGGAGAACTACTCTACCTCCAGCGATACCTTTGTGGTGATGGTGAAAACGGGCGAGGAGCAGTGCAGTAGCTTTGAGACGTTGACGTTGGTGGATCAATTTCAGCACAGCCTGAAAAACGTGGCGGGTGTGCAGAGCAGTATTTCTCTGGCAGATGTTTCAGAGCGTGTCACGGCGGGCCTGAATGAAGGCAGCCTGAAGTGGCGTTCAGTGAGTCGCAATCAGATGGTGATCAATGCGTCGCTGGCGTATGTGCCTGCGGGATTGATGAATGCCAGTTGTTCACTACTGCCTGTCATTATCTTTCTGGATGATCATCGGGCCGATACCTTACTGCGGGTCACGGAGGCAATTGAAGTGTTCGCCAGTGAACATAACTCCGAGCAGATTCAATTCCTGATGGCGGCGGGTAATGCGGGGTTTGAAGCCGCGACCAACGAAGTGATCAGCGTGGCCCAATACGAGATGCTGTTCTGGGTGTACGGGGTGGTGAGTCTGCTCTGTTTGCTGACCTTCCGTTCTATAAAAACCGTATTTTGCATCATCGCACCGCTCGCGCTGACATCACTGCTGTGTCAGGCGCTGATGGCCCAGTTGGGTATTGGTGTAAAAGTGGCGACACTGCCGGTGATCGCGCTTGGGGTGGGGATCGGTGTCGATTACGGCATCTATATCTATTCCAAGCTTAATACCTATCTGGTGCAAGGTTACAGCCTGTCTGATGCCTATCTTGAAACCCTGAAAAGTACCGGTAAGTCGGTGGCCTTTACCGGACTGACCCTGGCGATTGGTGTTGTGCTTTGGGTGTTCTCACCGATCCGTTTTCAGGCGGATATGGGCGTGTTACTCACCTTTATGTTTATCTGGAATATGCTCGGCGCATTGATATTGCTGCCAGCGTTAGCGTGTTTGCTGCATAGCAAAAAGAAGGAGCCAGTTCATGTTGTTCAGTAAACGTATTTTGGTGGTGCTGGATAGTGGTCCGCAGAGCCGTAATGCTTTACATCGGGCGCTGCTGATTGCGGAGCGTATGGTCTGTGATCTGGAGCTAATCTGGGTGGGGAAGTCGACTCCCTGGAGTGGTATCGAAGCGGATATGGATGCCTTGGCCAAAACCGAGATCCGCTTCACGCAGGAGGTGGTGACTGACGATCTGATTGATGCGGTGTGTAAACGCTGGAAGCAAGATCACTTCGCCCTGTTGGTGAAAGGGTGTGATCCACGCCACAGTAGCCGCAAGCTATTGGCCCCCAGAGACTGGAAGTTGCTACGTAATACTCCCTGTCCGGTGTTGCTGGTGAAACATGATCATCACTGGGCACATGGCCGGATTCTGGCGGCAGTGAATACGACGACCCATAACCCCGCATTACGTGCGAATAATCAGGGCATCCTGATGTTGGCAGGTTTCATTGCGCGGGCACTGGACGTGCCGCTGCATGCAGTGATCGCAACACCTCCGGCGATGCAGGGGGCAGAGCCTGAAATGCAATCGCAGGTGCTGATCGACCAGCGCGCACAGCGTTGTGCAGAGAAAGTGCTGAGTGATATGAATCTGACGGTTGATCAGCTACACATCGGCGAAGGGCCGCCCGAGCATTGGATTCCTAACGTCAGCAAGGAGATCGATGCGTCGCTGGTGGTCATTGGTACGCATGCGCGACGGGGTATGTCCGCAGCATTACTGGGTAATACCGCTGAGCGGATATTGGACCGGCTGAATACCGATATTCTGGTATTGCGGGCGGGGCTAAGTGAACCGTTGAAACCACTGATTAAGGAAGTGGATACCGCTGTAAGCTAAACCACCCGATGCTGCCACAGGTCTGTATAAGACCTGTGGCACTTGTTCCGATCTCGCCTGTACGCCTCGTCACATACTTAGCACATGTGACTGTCTGTTTTAGCCCCATCAAGGCTGCTTTCCTAAGTGAACAGTATCTCTGTTTCGTCTACCTGAACGTGTCTTTTATTCATAACTTGTCATAAAAATAGCCTTGATATTTCTGTATAAAAGTTCTTTTTATTCAGTGTGTTAATGTTGTTTTTAGATGTGGTGGTAATTTTTGTCATTAAAACTGGTGGCTTTTGTTATTGGCGGATTAAGGGCTTTGAACCATCCTGTTATTAAATAAAAGGCAGTCAGCCTGTATCGATTTATCGGGCATCCCCAGGCCGGGGCTGACAGAAAAATAATAGGAATTGAGGGATTTGTTATGCCGGAATATAAGGCACCTTTACGTGATATGAGTTTTGTTCTGAATGAAGTGCTGGAGCTGAATGCACACTATCAGAACCTGCCCGGCTGCGAAGAAGCGACACCGGATATGGTTGCGGCCATCATGGAAGAGGGAGCTAAGTTTTCTGAGCGAGTACTCTCTCCGCTGAATCAGATTGGCGACCAGCAAGGCTGCCAGTGGAGCGAAGAGGGTGTGACCACTCCTGAAGGTTTTCGCGATGCGTATCAGCAATTTGTTGAAGGTGGCTGGCCGTCACTGGCCCATGATCCCGAGTGGGGCGGTCAGGGTTTGCCCGAGTCACTGGGGATTGTGCTGAATGAGATGGTAGGCACGGCGAACTGGTCGTGGAGCATGTATCCGGGGTTGAGCCACGGTGCGATGAATACCATCGAAGCACACGGCACTCAGGACCAGAAAGAAACCTATCTGACCAAGTTGGTTTCCGGCGAATGGACCGGCACGATGTGCCTGACCGAACCTCACTGCGGTACGGATTTGGGTATGTTGCGTACCAAGGCTGAGCCAAACGACGATGGCAGCTACCGCATCAGCGGTACCAAAATCTTTATCTCTGCCGGTGAGCACGATATGGCAGACAACATCGTACATATCGTACTGGCCCGCCTGCCGGATGCACCGGAAGGCACTAAGGGTATCTCTCTGTTTATCGTACCGAAATTTATGCCTGCCGCTGGTGGTGTGGGTGATCGTAACGGCGTTAGCTGTGGCTCTCTGGAACACAAGATGGGGATTCACGGTAACTCCACTTGTGTGATGAATTTCGATGAAGCCACCGGTTACCTGATTGGCCCGCCAAACAAAGGCCTGAACTGCATGTTCACCTTTATGAACACCGCGCGTATCGGTACTGCACTGCAAGGTCTGGCACATGCTGAATGGGGTTTTCAGAACTCACTGGCGTATGCCAAAGACCGTCTGCAGATGCGTTCCCTGACCGGCGCTAAATGCCCGGATAAGGCGGCAGATCCCATCATTGTGCATCCGGAAGTGCGCAAATTGCTGCTGACCCAGAAGGCGTTTGCTGAGGGTGGTCGCGCAATGATCTATTACACCGCACAGCTGGTCGATAAAGTTCATCAGGCCTCTCCTGAAGAACGTGCCGAAGCGGATGGTTTGCTGGCACTGCTGACGCCGATCGCTAAAGCCTTTCTGACTGAAGTGGGCTTCGAGTCTGCCAACCACGGCTTACAGGTCTTTGGTGGACACGGCTATATCGCCGAGTGGGGCATGGAGCAGAATGTGCGTGATAGCCGTATCTCGATGTTGTATGAAGGTACCACCCAGATTCAGGCGCTGGATCTGCTGGGACGTAAAGTCTTGATGACACAGGGTGAGTCGTTGAAACGCTTCACCAAAATTATCCACAAATACTGTCAGGCACAGTCTGACAATACCGGTCTGAAAGAGTTTACCGATCCGCTGCTGACGCTGAACAAAGAGTGGGGCGAGCTGACCATGCAGGTGGGTATGAAAGCGATGCAGAACCGCGATGAAGTGGGGGCGGCCTCCGTGGATTATCTGATGTACTCCGGTTACGTCACGCTGGCGTATTTCTGGGCACGCATGGCTGAAACAGCGCAGCAGAAGCTGGCCGAGAGTGACAGCGATAAAGCGTTCTACGAAGCGAAGCTGACCACTGCACGTTTCTACTTCCAGCGAATCCTGCCACGTACCCGTGGTCTGGTGGCAACCATGGTGTCAGGTGCTGACAACCTGATGTCACTTGATGATGAACACTTCCAGTTCTGATGAAAACGCTAAGACGCTTTTTAAATACCTCAGCAGGCCGCGCACTAACGCGTGGTCTGTTGAAACTGAATGCCAAACGTTACCGCAATACTAAGAATAAGGGGACCAGTTCCATGGCCGATTTGAATGCAATTTTTACCGAGATGAAAGCCCGTTTTAACCCAGCTGCTGCAGCGGATACGGATGCTGTCTTTCAGTACGTGATCGATGGTGATGCACACTGGAGTGTGACTGTAGCCGAGAGTGATTGTCAGGTGGCAGAAGGTGAGCACGATACCCCAACTGTGACCCTGAACATGGACAGCACAACACTGGAGGAGGTGATGTCCGGTGAGACCGATGGCATGCAAGCCTTTATGACGGGCCGTATTCAGGCTGAAGGTGACATCATGATTGCGACGAAACTGGCGGTACTGTTTCCGGTCAATTAATTGATTTAGCGGCTACACTACACGACTGTTTTAAAACACCGTAACAATAAAAATAACAGCATGCGAGGTTGTGATGGAAGGGCAGATCCCTGCAGCGGACAGCATCCCTGAGGATATTAATCCACAGGGTTTTCAGACTATCCCTGATGTATTGGCGTATGCCGTTGGTCACTATGCGGATCAACCGGCCTTCACCAGTTTTGGTCGTACACTGAGTTATACGGAACTGGATCGTTTATCGGCCGCGTTTGCGGTTTACTTGCAACAGGAAACCGATCTGCAGCCGGGAGATCGCATTGCGATTCAGCTGCCCAACCTGATTCAGTATCCGGTCGTACTTTACGGTGCGATGCGTGCGGGGCTGGTGGTGGTGAACACCAACCCGTTGTATACCGCCTCGGAGATGGAGCACCAGTTCAAAGATTCCGGTGCTAAAGCCCTGATCATCCATAAAAGCATGGCGCACAAAGCGGATAAGATTATTCACAACACCGATGTGAAGCACTTGTTTGTGACCCAGGTGGGTGATCTGCATGGCTTTGTAAAACGCACGTTACTGAATGCTGCGGTGAAGTATCTGAAAAAGATGGAGCCTAAATACCATCTTCCAGGGGCGATCTCTCTGCGCACAGCGTTGCTTAAATACGTGGGCGATGTGCCTGTTCTGGTGCGCCGCCGCCCTTCGGATATTGCCGCGTTACAGTACACCGGTGGCACGACCGGTGTGTCTAAAGGGGCGATGCTGACCCACGCGAACCTGCTGTCCAATATGCTGCAAGGCCAGCAACGTATCAAAGAGAGCGGAGAGGGCTGGCAAGAGTTGGTAATCTCACCGTTACCGCTGTATCACATCTATGCATTTACGATTGCGCAGGCGGTTCTGATCTCTGGCGGGCACTCCGTCCTGATCCCCAATCCACGGGATATCGACGGCTTTGTTAAAGAGCTGGGGCAGTGGAAACCTTCCACCTTTATCGGCTTGAACACGCTGTTTGTGGCTCTGTGTAACAAAGAGTCCTTTCAGGCTCTGGATTTCAGCAGCCTGAAAATTACCATCTCAGGCGGCATGGCGCTGACCCATGCGGCAGCGGATGTTTGGAAAGACACTACACAGTGCACCATCATCGAAGGGTATGGCCTGACAGAAACATCCCCTGCGGTCTGTATGAATGAACCCGCTTCGGTGCAGATCGGCAGCATCGGTTGTCCGATGATTCACACCGATGTGCGGATTATTCAGGATGGTGAAGAACAGCCAGTGGATGCACCGGGAGAGCTCTGCGTGAAAGGCCCTCAGGTGATGCGTGGCTACTGGCAACGTGAGTCCGAAACCCGCGAATGTTTCACGCCGGATGGTTACTTTATGACCGGAGATATTGCCGTACGGCAGGCTGACGGTTACTTCCGTATCGTCGACCGTGCCAAGGATATGATCATTGTGTCTGGCTTTAACGTCTATCCCAACGAAGTGGAAGATGTGGTGAGCTCCCATCCTGATGTGATCGAGTGCGCAGCGGTCGGTGTGGAAGATGCGGCAAGTGGCGAGGCGGTGAAACTGTTTGTCGTTGCGAAAACACCAGACCTGACACGGGAAGAGATTCGTGACTGGTGTAAAGAGCGTCTGACCCGTTACAAAGTGCCAAAATACGTCGAATTTGCTGACGATCTGCCAAAGTCTAATGTCGGAAAAATCTTACGCCGAATGCTGAAAGAACCGATGCCAACACTGGATGATCTGGACAAGGTGAGCTGATGCCATTATCGAAACCCGCTCGCCGTGTGATAGCGCATCAGCGCACGGTAAATTGTAACGGTTATCAGCGTGAAGATGGTCTTTGGGATATCGAAGGCCACATGCAGGATGTGAAAAGCAAACCCATCGATAACCCCGAGCGCGGTGGTTATGTTGCTGCCGGTGAGCCGTTTCATAACCTCGGTTTGCGGATCACCGTCGATCAGACGTTGTTGATTCACAGCGTTGAAGCGTATATCGATGCCTCGCCGTTCAGGATGTGTCCGGGGGTGGTGGGCGTCTTTAAAAAGCTGGAAGGCACCCGAATTGGTCCCGGATGGCAGCGTCAGAGTAAAGAACTATTAGGCGGCGTTCAGGGCTGTACACACCTGAGTGAGCTGCTGATGCCGATCGCCACCACAGCCGTGCAAACCCTCTGGCCTAGTGCAAAAGCGGATGTCATGAAGTTAGGCGCGCAGGTGATGTTAAACACCTGCCGTACCTGGGCGCAGGACAGCGAGGTGATTAAAACCTACCTGCCTGAGCTGTATAACGAAGAATTACCCACATGAGGGTCTGAGCCAGATCACCCAAGCAATCCACCTTCGTGAGTTTTAGCCGGCCTAGTGCCGGTTTTTTTGTGCATTACGGTATCGAATTATGTTGTTGCTGCGGTCTCCGACCGCGACAAAATAGGTAAGACTGGTGCTAGATCTTGTCGCCCTCGGAGAGGGCTGCTACAAAAAAATCATCGCGGTAGGCCGCCTAAGTTCGTTGTTACAGCCAGATTGCATCCCACAATGGATAATCTTTAACTGACTTAACTAATCCAGCTCTAAGAGGGTTAGCTGTGATGTAGCGTGCGAAATCCCTCACCTGTTCTTCATTGCGTATTGCTTGATCATAGTAACCTTTTGCCCAAATTTTTCCTGACAAAACTGCATTCTGATGAATGTAACGAGCGGAGGTTGCTTTAACAAAACGTACTGAATTTTCCAGCGAAGAGCCTTTTTTCAGCTGCATTAACCAATGTAGATGGTCCGGCATGACGACGTAAGCAAGTGTATGAGTGGATTGTTCTGCTTGTCTAAGCGCCTGTACGACGCATCGCCCCGCATACAGATTCTGAAAGTATTGCTGTCGCTGATAGGTGACGCTAGTAACCATATAAATTTGGTGGTCTGCTGAAACTCGACCGATACGTAGGTTTTGGGAACGAAAGCGTGATAAAGCCATGAGTAACATCCTTGTTAGTGATTGGCATCAGTTCAAAGTAGCAGCGGTCTCCGACCGCGACAAGGTGTTTGGGGTAGGACACGTCATGTCGCCTTTGGAATGGTCTGATATTAGGCGTTTTTATGGTTTTTGAATCTTTGTGTTAGTTCTTTGTTTGTGTCTTAGTGTTTGAAATTGTTGTGTTTTTTGTTGCTTGGTATTTTTTGTCAGTAAATGAGCTGGTTTTTGTCATTGTTGAAATCAGCCCTCCGATTAGTATTTAGGCATAACCTGAACATCAAGAAGGGCCGATGATGAAAGTACTGGTCGCAGTAAAGCGTGTGATTGACTACAACGTCAAAGCACGTGTGAAAGCCGATAACACCGATGTAGATCTGGCCAATGTGAAGATGGCCCTGAACCCGTTCTGTGAGATCGCAATTGAAGAAGCGGTGCGGATGAAAGAGAGCGGTATCGCGGATGAAGTGGTTGTAGTGTCGATTGGCACTAAACAATGCGAAGAGCAGATCCGCACCGCACTGGCACTGGGCGCTGACCGAGGTATTCGCGTCGACGCGGATGCTCAGATGGACCCGCTGTCCATTGCCAAGTTGCTCGCTAAAGTAACTGAGAAAGAACAGCCGGGATTGGTTGTACTGGGTAAGCAGGCGATCGATTCCGACAACAATCAAACAGGTCAGATGTTGGCTGCTTTGATGGGGTGGCCGCAAGGCACCTTTGCCTCCGAAGTAAACGTCGACGCGGGTAAGGTCAACGTCACCCGTGAAGTGGATGGTGGCTTGCAAACTGTCGCACTTAATCTGCCTGCGGTGGTGACCACCGATCTGCGCCTGAACGAACCGCGTTATGCCTCCCTACCCAATATTATGAAAGCCAAGCGCAAGCCGCTGGAAACTCTGAGTACTGATGATCTGGGTGTTGCTGTGACCTCGGCGCTGACCTTGCTGAAGGTGGAAACGCCACCTGAGCGACAGGCGGGTATCCGGGTTAGCTCGGTCGATGAGCTGATCGACAAACTGAAAAACGACGCCAAAGTACTTTAAGGGGAGGCTATTCAGATGCGTTTACTGGTTATTGCAGAACACGATAACAACGAATTGAAACCGGTCACCCTGACGACGTTGGCCGCTGCACAACAGATCGGCGGTGAGGTTGATCTGTTGGTGGCAGGCTTTAACTGTCAGATTGTCGCTGATGCCGCAGCCGTTGTACCTGCCGTGGATAAAGTGATTTTGGCCGATGCCCCTGTCTATGAGCATCAGCTGGCAGAGAATATTACCCAGCTGGTTCTCGCGTTGCCGGGTGACTACAGCCACATACTGGCCCCCTCAACCACCAACGGTAAAAACCTGCTACCGCGTGTCGCGGCGCTGTTAGACGTGAATCAGCTGTCTGACACTATGACCGTGGAAAGTGCGGATACCTTTAAGCGTCCAATCTATGCCGGGAATGCGATCGCGACTGTGCAGTCTTCGGATGCGGTGAAAGTGATCACTGTGCGTGGTACAGCTTTTGATGCGGTGTCAGCGGAAGGTGGCAGTGCCTCAATCGAAACCTTCAGTGAAGCCTGTGATGCTGGTCTGTCACAGTTTGTCGGCGAAGCGCTGGCAGAAAGTGATCGCCCTGAGCTGACCGCGGCGTCGATGGTGGTTTCCGGTGGCCGTGGCATGGGTAACGGAGAAAACTTCGACCTGCTATATGCGCTGGCAGACAAGCTAGGCGCTGCTGTTGGTGCGTCACGAGCTGCGGTGGACGCAGGCTTTGTACCTAACGATATGCAGGTAGGACAAACCGGCAAGATGGTGGCACCTGAGCTATACCTTGCAGTAGGTATATCCGGCGCGATTCAGCATCTGGCTGGAATGAAAGATTCAAAAGTGATTGTTGCGATCAACAAGGATGAGGAGGCACCAATTTTCCAGGTGGCTGACTACGGCCTGGTTGCGGATCTCTTTGATGTGGTGCCTGAGATGTCGGGCAAATTGTAAGCAACAACTATTTACTTATAGCGGCCGCGCCGGATGGCGCGGTTGAGAATAAAAATAAACGGAGCAAATCAGATGCTTTACCAAGGTCAGTCGATCCGTGTGGAAGCGGTTGAAGAAGGTCTCTTCAATCTTGTGTTTGATAACCAAAACGAGTCCATCAACAAGCTGGATCAGGCGACGTTGGGGGAACTGCGCGAAGCGGTCACTCAGCTGTCGGCTCGGGATGATCTCAAAGGTGTGATGTTTTCCAGCGCCAAGTCTTGTTTCATCGTCGGCGCGGATATTAAAGAGTTTAACCAGATGTTCTCCCATGAAGAGGAGGCCATTGTTGCGGCATTGATGGAGTTGAACCAGATCTTCAACACCATCGAAGATCTGCCCTGTCCAACCGTTACTGCGATCAACGGTATCGCACTGGGTGGCGGCTTTGAGCTGTGCCTGAGTACCGATTACCGCGTGATGGCGGACGGTGCGAAAGTGGGCCTGCCGGAAGTGAAGCTGGGTATCTATCCGGGTTGGGGTGGCACGGTACGTCTGCCGCGTCTGATTGGTGTGGATAACGCCAATGAATGGATCTGTGGCGGTGTGGAAAAGCGCGCCGCAGCCGCACTGAAAGACGGTGCAGCAGATGCCGTTGTAGCGGTCGAGCAGGTACAGGAAGCGGCGCTTGATCTGCTGCGCAACTGTATTGCAGGCAAGTTTGATTACATGGCGCGCCGTGAAGAGAAAAAGTCGCCGATCAAACTGAATCAGATCGAACAGATGATGGCCTTTGAGAGTGCTAAAGGTTACATCGGTGGCAAAGCCGGTCCACATTATCCCGCGCCACTGGCAGCATTGAAAACGATTCAGAAGCACGCCAACCTGCCCCGTGACAAAGCATTGCCAATTGAAGCTAAGGGTTTTGCTAAGCTGGCGAAGAATGATGTAACCCGTGCTTTGGTGGGTTTGTTCCTGAAAGATCAGGCGATCAAGAAGATCACCGGAAAATATGAAGCGCAGGCTGAGCCGGTGAAAATGGCGGCCGTTTTGGGCGCAGGCATTATGGGCGGTGGTGTTGCTTATCAGTCCGCATCTAAAGGCACACCTATCCTGATGAAGGATATCGCAGAACCGGCGTTGCAGCTGGGTCTGGACGAAGCCAATAAGCTATTGGGCGGTCAGCTGAAACGTAAGCGTATTGATGCGGCTAAGATGGCGCAGGTAATCAACCGCATTACACCGACTCTGAGCTACGGCGATTTTGATCGTGTCGACCTGGTGGTTGAGGCGGTGGTTGAAAATCCAAACGTGAAGAAAGCGGTACTGGCGGAGACTGAAAAACACCTGCCAGAAGGTGCGGTACTGACCTCCAATACGTCTACGATTTCGATTACCGATCTGGCGACTGCGTTGGAAAAGCCGGAAAACTTCTGCGGCATGCACTTCTTCAACCCGGTACACAAAATGCCGCTGGTGGAAGTGATTCGGGGTGAAAAAACCTCTGAGTCCGCGATTGCACGTACTGTCGCGTATGCCAAGGCGATGGGTAAAACCCCAATTGTGGTGAATGACTGTCCGGGGTTCCTGGTCAACCGTATCCTGTTCCCGTACTTCGGTGGCTTCTCTGCATTGCTGAGTGACGGTGCCGACTTCCGCCGGATCGATAAGGTGATGGAGCGCTTTGGCTGGCCGATGGGGCCTGCTTACCTGCTGGATGTGGTCGGTGTTGATACTGCCCATCATGCTGATCGTGTGATGGCAGCGGGCTTCCCTGATCGCATGGAGCACGAAGGTGAAAACATCATCGATCGGATGTTCAAGCTGGAACGTTTTGGTCAGAAGAATGCGAAAGGTTTCTACCGTTACGAAATGGATCGCAAAGGCAAACCGAAGAAATTGCCGGATGACAGCGTTGATGCGCTATTGGACGGTGTTGTGGGTTCTGCCCGTGAGTTCACAGATGAAGAGATCATCGAACGCATGATGGTGCCGCTGTGTATCGAAACGGTACGCTGTCTGGAAGACGACATCGTTGCCTCACCGGCTGAAGCGGATATGGGCCTGATCATGGGTATTGGTTTCCCACCGTTCTTAGGTGGCCCGCTGCACTATCTGGATAAGATGGGGCTGGATAACTTCTGCAACATGGCCGCGAAATACGAAGCACTGGGTCCGCTGTATCAGCCGACTGAGAAGATGAAACAGATGGCCGCTGCTGGCGAAACCTACTTCGGTTAAGGATGGAGAGAGAACAATGAATCTGAAACCTAATGACGTTGTCATCGTTGATGCAGTGCGCACGCCGATGGGCAAATCAAAAAATGGCTCTTTCCGTAACGTCCGTGCTGAAGCACTGTCTGCTGCTGTGATGAACGGTCTGTTGAAGCGTAATGATCAGGTCAACGCCGCAGAGATCGAAGACATCATCTGGGGTTGTGTGAACCAGACCAAAGAGCAAGGCTTTAACATTGGCCGTAACGCTGCGGTACTGGCAGGTATCCCACACTCTGTGGCGGCGCAGTCGGTCAACCGTTTGTGCGGCTCCTCGATGGCTGCCTTGCACTCCGCAGCGCAGGGCATCATGACCGGCAACGGTGATATGTATATGGCCGGTGGTGTCGAGCATATGGGGCACCTGTCCATTCTGCACGGTATTGATATCAATCCGGAGATGTCCAAGCAGGTTGCTAAAGCGGCGATGATGATGGGTGTTACGGCTGAGATGCTGGGCAAAATGAACGGTATCTCACGTGAGATGCAGGATGAGTTTGGTGCGCGTTCCCACCGTCTGGCGCATGAAGCGGCGCTTGAAGGCCGTTGGGACAACGAGATCATTCCGGTTGAAGGGCATGATGAAAACGGCTTTAAGAGCCTGCTGGAAGCGGATGAGGTGATCCGTCCTGAAACCACGGTCGAAACCTTGAGTGGTTTGAAACCGGCTTTCGTACCTAAAGTGGGTACAGTGACGGCGGGTACCTCCTCTGCCTTCTCTGATGGCGCGTCTGGGATGTTGCTGATGTCTGCGGCCAAAGCTGAAGCACTAGGCCTGAAACCACGTGCACGCATCGTCAGCATGGGGGTGGCGGGTTGTGATCCATCGATCATGGGTTTTGGTCCGGTGCCTGCTTCCCAGAAAGCATTGAAGCGAGCAGGGCTGACGGTTGATGATCTGGATGTGGTTGAACTGAATGAAGCGTTTGCGGCGCAGGGTTTGGCCGTGCTGAAAAACCTCAAATTGCTGGATCAGATGGACGACAAAGTGAACCTCAACGGTGGCGCAATTGCCTTGGGTCATCCGCTGGGTTGTTCTGGCACACGTATATCCACTACGCTGCTAAACGTATTGGATCAGAAGGATGGCACCTTTGGTTTGGCGACCATGTGTATCGGCATGGGGCAGGGGATCGCGACGGTATTTGAACGTCTGAACTAAAGATGATCGGGTGGTGATAGCTGCCCGACAAGTTCCGGTAATAGAAAAGCCACGGCCAGGAAATCTATCTTGGTCGTGGCTTTTTTTATGAGGACTAAGACCGCGTAAAGCGCCCCTTGATGAGCATACGGCTGATCTCTTCAGGTGGCACCGGTTTGCTGAACAGATAACCCTGCGCCACATCGCAGTACTGCGTTGCCAGTGATTCCAGCTGTTCTTCGGTTTCGACCCCTTCTGCGACCACTTTTAAGCCCAAGCCGTGGGCCATCGCAATCGCGGCGTTGACCAGCTCGCGATCAGCGGGATCCACATTGATATCGTTGATAAAACTGCGGTCAATCTTCAGGGTGTCAAACGGATAGCTGCGCAGATAGCTGAGAGACGAGTAGCCGGTACCGAAGTCATCCATTGCGATACCGATGTCCATACGACACAAGGTTTCCAGCGCGCTATTGATATAACCGTGATCGCCCATCAGCACGCCTTCGGTAATTTCAAGCTCCAGATGAGAGCCTGGAACACTGTTTGCCTGTAACTGTTGTTCGATGAAGGTGACCAGTCTTTCGTCCCTGAATTGACGGGGAGAGAGGTTGACGGCAATTTTGAAGGGCCATTGACGTTGATGCACCCATTGGGCGGTCTTTTCCAGTGCCTGGGCCAGTACATATTCACCGATTGGGATGATCAGTCCTGTTTGCTCTGCGACAGGAATAAATTCGTCGGGTGATATTTCGCCAAGTGTTGGGTTATGCCAACGCAGCAGCGCTTCGGCTCCGATGATGCTGCGGCTGTGGATATCCACCAAGGGTTGATAGAGCACTTCAAGTTCACTGTTCCCCAGCGCACCGTGGAGTTGTTCTTCCAGTGCCAGGCGCCGGGTGACGCCCATGTTCATCTCTTTAGTGAAGAAGTGACAGGTATTACAGCCCTGTGCCTTTGAGGCGTACATGGCGGTATCTGAATTACGCAGTAGTTCTGCAGGGCTTTCACCGTTGTCAGGGTAGATGGCGATACCCATGCTGGCGGTAACGACCAGTTCGCGATGCTGGAGTTTGAACGGGTCCTGAAAACAATGCAGGAGTTTTTCCGCCACTGGCAGTGCATCCTCCGGTTGCTTAAGCCCGCCCAGTAAGACAATGAATTCGTCGCCACCTAAACGTCCGACGGTATCTTGTTCTCGCACAACGCAATTCAGGCGTTTGGCGGCGTGCTGTAACAGGATATCGCCGGTTTCATGTCCGAGGGAGTCGTTGACCTTCTTAAAGTCATCCAGATCCAGAAACATCACCGCAATCAGGTCATTGTCACGTTTTGCATCGCTGATCATCTGATCAAGGCGATCCAGCGCCAGGAAGCGATTTGGCAAGTCGGTCAGGCTATCAAACAGTGCCTGATGCAGGATGCGTTCTTCCTGCAGCTTATGGACCGTGACATCTTGTTTGACACCAAGGTAGTGTTTAGTGATGCCGTCTGTGTCGATAACCGGTGCAATATGGGCTTGTTCCCAGAAAATATCCCCGTTTTTACGTTTGTTTTGAAATTCGCCCTGCCATGCCTGACCGGATTGAATAGCTTTCCAGAGTTCGCTATAGCGACGGGGTGGTGTATTGCCGGATTTGAGCATGCGTGAATTTTCACCCAGCACTTCTGCTTCTTTGTATCCGGTAATCTCCTCAAAGGCCTGGTTAACATATTCGATATTGCCTTCGGTATCGGTGATCACAACGGATACCGGGCTCTGTTCTATCGCTTGTGACAGTGTGCGGATACGTTCTTCGTTACGAATGCGGGCACTGATATCCCGAATCGTCGCTTGCAGCATAGGTTCGCCATTTAACACCAGACGGCTGAGTAAG
Organism: Pontibacterium sinense; assembly: GCF_015209595.1. Lineage (GTDB taxonomy): Bacteria > Pseudomonadota > Gammaproteobacteria > Pseudomonadales > Balneatricaceae > Pontibacterium > Pontibacterium sinense. The sequence goes on from NZ_JADEYS010000004.1 coordinate 161,935, forward strand.
ACTTCAGTATGGAAGGTCTCGTTGTTATCCAATCGCTTGTGCCGCCACTCAAAACGCAGGCTCCCCTCGGAGTGAGCCTGAGCCATTTTCAGTTCGATAAGCGATATGAGTTTTGCCCCAGCGCTTCCATTTTGGTGTTCTGCAGACAGATCGGAGACGGATCGGGAGATGAGATCCAGTTTGCTTCTGGCGCCAAACATACGCATGGCCGCACCATTGCAATCAATGAGCTGGTGGTTGAGGACCAGCAGCACAGCATCCGCGGTTGATTCAAACAATGTGCGATGGCGCATCTCTGAATGTTCCAGGTCTTGTGTACGTTCCCTGACCCGCTGCTCCAGTGTTTCGTTGGCCTGTTTGAGCGCGGCATCGGCTTTTTGCCAGCGACGGCTGAACCTCAAAGCCACTAGAGCGCCGATGATGCTGGTGAGAATAACGATCCCAATGCCTAACCAGATCGTTTTCTTGACCTGAGGTGATATTTCACTCTGCAGCCGGTCCATACGTCGCAGCAGCTGTAACTCCCACCCAGTACTCAGCTGACGTCGAAAAGAGAGCCAGACCAGTCCGTTCGGATCGGTGGTTTGGTTGATAATCACTTGATGCTCGTTTCTGACATGCTCAATGACGGGTGTCTGAGCGATGGGGCGCTCCATCTGTGGATCGGCGGCATCTGGATGACTATCGGCAATACGATTGCCTTTGCGATCGATTAGAATTGCCCGATCAAACGGGGCAATATGAGCTTCATTCAGCCGTTCTGAAATCTGGCGTAGATATCGGACGCCACCAAGGTGAGCGATGATCTCACCGTCGTTCCCAAGAATAGGCACATCAATGGCCACCGCAGGTATGCTGTCCGCGCCTATAAAACTGTCAGAAATAACGAGCGCTTTACTCTGGGTTGCTGACTGAAAATATGTACGGTCTGCGAGGTTATATTTTTGTAGGGAGCGCTGTACTTCGTAGGGATGAGAAAGGTAATGATCACCCTCAGGCGTCAGTAGGAACAGTACGGAGAAATCTCCGCGACGGCTGAGTTCATCCAGAATGTCACGCTTCTCCTGATCTTCACCCAACGGGATACCGTTCAAGGAACGTTCGATCAGCGTGGTGTCGAGGGGCGCAGAAAACGCCGGGAGTTTAGCGCTGAATTGCAGCAGGTTTGCGGCTTCGGTGACGTCATTACTGAGCTGGTCGCCGAGTAGCTGGGCAAACTCATGGTGATCGGCTGACCAGTTTTTAATGGCCCAATGTTCAAGTTCTGAGCGCAAAAACCAGGCGAGCAACATCACCGTCAGTAAAGCGGGCACTAAAAAAATGAAAACTATCTGTCGAGACTGCTTGATGCCCATGGCATCCTCCGATGATCGGATCGTGCTCGACCCACTAGTCCTCCATGGAACCCTGTTACCTAGTCCTTAATCAGAGGAGGATATTAGCGAAATCAACAGTTTGATATCTATGCGTCAGATCATAATAGGCGTAGAAAGAGAATGCTTCCAATCCCCACGGACTTATCGTGGGTACTAATATGAATGGTTAGTCAAAAATTCGGCTCGGAAAATTGCTGCTAGACTGATTGGAACCCATCTATTTCTGAGGGAGCAGACATGCGACGTAGAATCGGGAAGGTGTTGTTTGGTGTTGTTTTGATGGCCGTGGCAATTTATGTACCAGCGAGAGATCTGCATGTAAATACGGGCTTTACGCCGCCGGTCTCGACGATCTATAGCCGGGTGCTAGCCGAAGCGGGCCAGACAATAGGCGTCAATATTCATGTGCAACCGGTATCCGCTGAACGCTCGCTGCAATTGGTGGCTGAAGGTATCGATGATGCAGAATGTTGCCGGGTAAAGCCGATCATTGAGCGTGAGTTTCCCTCCTTAGTCCCCGTGAAACCCAGCTTTTATACCGCTCGCTTTGTCGCGTTTACGCGTTCTCCTGAAATCCGTATTACCCAGTGGGATGATCTGAAACCGTATTCTGTCGGTACGGTCACGGGCTGGAAAATTCATGTGAACAATATCCGCCGTATTCAACCTGTAGAGTCACACATCCTGGATTCAGCGGATGCGATGTTCAAAATGCTCGATAATCAACGTATTGATGTTGCACTTCTGGGCGATTTGAATGGACTCTACGAATTGCGCAGGCAGGGTATATCAAGATTTCACCTGCATGCCCCTGCGCTCGCTGAAGTACCGCTTCATCTGCTATTAAATGAAGGCAATGCCGACCTGGCTGAACCGTTAGGCGATGCGCTGCAGGAGATGCTGGACAGGGGACGGGTGGCGCAAATTATCGAACAAGTCATGAGCTCTCAGGACTAATCGTGAGCGGTGTATTGAGACGTATCTGGCAATCATTATTTCGCGGTGATGTATCGCGGGTGTTTGTGATCCTGATCCTTCTCTTCAGCACTGCAATTACGTTGCTACTGACAGGGTTGCAGTTGTGGCGTGACTATCGTTATGAATTGAATGTTCTGGATCAGCGTCTGGAGCAGGTCCGAATATCAAATCTGGAAAGTATCTCCCAAAGTGTCTGGACCTATAACCTGTCGTCACTGGAAATACAGTTGCAAGGTTTGGTGAGGCAGCAAGACATCAGTTTTATCTCCGTCGAAGATGGTGACGGGGAAACACTGTTGTCCGTTGGGGAGGACCTTGATGAGGATGCGCTTCAACAGAGTTATGCGCTGACCTATATCCATCGTGACAGTCCAAGGTTGTTGGGCCAACTACATGTTAAAGCGTCACTGCAAGGTATCTACGGCCGTTTGCTGGATACATTTGTCGTGATATTGATTACACAGGCGGTGAAAACCTTTTTGGTATCGATGTTTATCATCTACCTGTTTGATCGCATGCTCATGCGACATCTGAGGCATCTGGTTGATCAGTTGGGCAAACATTATTCCCGCGCGAAACCCTTTAATATTGAACGGTCGGTTACGGAGTTCAACAAAGGTGATGAGTTGAACACGCTGGTGGGGTCGCTCAATCTCCTGCAAAGCACGATCGAATCCGAGCACCAGAAACTCGAAAAGCTTGCGAGTTTTGACTCCCTGACAGGGTTGCCCAATCGAATTCAGCTAAAAGAGGTGTTGGATACCCGCATTCAAGCAGGCAAATCGTTCTGGTTAGGCATACTTGACGTTAATGACTTTAAAAATATTAACGACACGTTAGGGCATCAGAGCGGAGATCAGGTGCTGTATGACATTGGGCTGCGCTTAAAGTGTCTTCAGACCCCGCATTGTTTTTTCGCCCGTCTGGGAGGGGATGAGTTTGCATGTGTGCTTGACGGTGATGCCCCGGCGCGAACGATTGCAGATACCATTTTACAAAAATTCGAGGCGCCGTTTTTGTTACATGCTGTCCAGCTTCAGCTGTCTGTCAGTATTGGTCTGGTGTCTTTTCCTGATCAGGCGTCTGATGCGCAGCAGCTGATGAAGTTTGCCGATATTGCCATGTATCACTGTAAAAAAAGTCGCAGTGCGTTTGCCCGCTTTGATCCTCAACTGGACGAACATTCCCTGAATAACCTGACGCTGATGACGGATGCCAAACAGGCCTTGGAGAACAAGCAGTTCTGTCTGCATTACCAAACTCAGATTGATAGTGATACGGGTGCGGTGAGTGGCTTAGAAGCCCTGATTCGTTGGCAGCATCCGACACAGGGTTTTATATCGCCGGATGATTTTATCCCATCACTTGAGTTAAGTGGCGATATCAACGCGCTGAGTTGCTGGGTACTTGAGCAAGCTTTGACTGACTATGAACAATTAAAGCCTCATCTTTCAAAACCGCTTGCGTTGTCGATTAATATCTCGGCGCTGAATCTGTTGGAAGAGCGATTTCTGACATCCGTTGAAGCGATTATGCTGCGCTTTCCTGCGCGTCCGACGTTGGTGATGGAGATCACCGAAAATGCACTGATGAGTGATCCTGAATATGCCTGCACGATGATGCAGGCGCTGGTGAAGCGTGGCGTGGAGTTTTCCATCGATGATTACGGTACGGGCTACTCCTCGCTGAGTTATCTGAGTCGGTTGCCGGTATCTGAACTGAAAATTGATCGTTCCTTTATCTTCGATATGGAAACGGATCTCCGTCATTTCACGATTGTTCAGTCGACCGTCCAGCTTGCGAAAAGCCTTGACCTGCGCACGGTGGGCGAAGGCTGCGAAACAGCGATCAGTAGTAGCATTCTGAAAGACCTTAACTGTGATAAACAGCAAGGCTATTTCTTTTCCCGACCTGTTTCGATGGAGGAGCTGATCTCTCATTTTCAATCTATGGACGGCTCAGATGATACTTCCCTGAGTCTTGAGCTGATGTCTGATAAGTGAATAAGAGGCCGGGCTATCGGAAATAAAAAAGCAGAGCTTAAGCTCTGCTTTTTTTGTGGGGCTGTCAGGTGTTATCGCTTCCCTAAGCGGCGAATTGCTTGTGGAGTGAAGTCTTTGTACTTAAAGCGTTTACTGAAATCGAAGCCGATGCCTTCTTCGTTGGTCAGGCTGCCGACCAGATAGCGACCGGATTGCAGGTCATATAACGCTTCAGCGGCGATCCAGGGAACGTTTACATCACGGTATTGCAGCTGATGGGCTTCCCCGACACGCCAGAGTTCTCCTCGACCGTCGTAGTGATCAACCACTGCGATCTGCCAGCTATCCTCATCAATGTAGAAGGTTCGCTTAGCGTAGATATGACGGGCACCTTCCTTCAGCGTTGCTTCGACCTTCCATACCCGGTGTAGCTCATAGCGGGTCAGGTCCGGATTCATGTGGCCAGGTTGGAGGATGTTTTTATAGGTCAGCTCCCGATCCGCCAGTTTGAAGCTGTTGTAGGGGATATACATCTCCTGCTTACCGACAAGCTTCCAGTCATAACGGTCGGGTGCCCCGTTAAACATATCCAGGTTGTCTGTGGTGCGCTGACCGTCCGTTGCGGTACCAGGTGCATCGTAGGCAATCTGAGGTGCGCGGCGTACACGGCGCTGACCGGCATTGTAGGTCCAGGCCTGGCGGGGCTGTGTGACCTGATTGACGGTCTCGTGAACCAGCAGCACGTTACCGGTTAGGCGGGCCGGTGCCTGTACCTGCTGCACGAAGTAGAACAGGATGTTTTCCTGATTCGATTTCTTGCCATCCAGATAGTTGGGCCAGGACATCTTTTCGTTAATCTTCACCGGCGTGAAGTTACCATTCGCCTGCACAGGTACTTGTACAAAGGTACGTTCCAGTGAACCGCCGCGATAGCGGGTCATGTGATTCCAGATCGCTTCCAAACCGTTAGCCGGAATTGGAAACGCTACACCTTCGGACAGGTTAGAGACGCTGTTGCCGTCATTTGCCAATGCGGCGTTGAGGGCATTGTCCTTCGTGGAGGCCTGAATATTTTCCGGCACCTTCGCGGTACGATGGGTTGGATACACATTCAGTTTGTAGGTATCCGGGAATTTCTTAAACATCGCTTGCTGACCCGGTGACAGATAAGCCTTGTGCTGATCAAGGTTTGCAGCAGTGATGGTTACAATCGGTTTTTCGTTGGCAAATGGATCGGCATAGCGGTTGTCACTGGTACTTAGGCCACCTTCCCAGCGTGGGATCGTGCCCGCTTCATTACCTGATTTTTCTGCCCCCATCGGCGTGAGTGTCTGGCCGAGTTGTGCGGCTTGTTCCGGTGATACTGCGGCGAAAAGGCTGGAGCTGCCGGCTAGCAGCGCGATACCCAGAGCCAGAGATTTACGTGTAAATTGCATGGTGAGAGTCTCCTGAGTATAGGGCTGATCAGAACGAAACGGACGCACTGAGAGAGATAAAGTCACGGTCATCCAACGCGTTAAAGTCGCCGCCGAAGAAATCAGTATAGGCAAGCTGAACGCTGTACTGATTCAGGTAATCAGCCGTTAGACTCAGACTGATTGACTTCTCTCCTTCGTTGAACGCTGCGCCTGGTTGTGGACCGTAACCCTCGACACCGTGCTTGAAGCTGATCTGTGGCGTCAGGTTTACGCCGGAGAACGCGTCAGGGTAGTTCAGGTTTGCTCGCAGAACGTAACCCCAGGAGTTTTCAGTGACAAAGCCTTCGGTATCACCTGCGGTATACCCAAAGGCACCCGCACGGCCATATTTCAGCGCGTTTGCGCCTTCGTCGAGTGAGTGGACATGGGTCCATGCAATCTCACCGATCAGTGCCAGTCGACTCGCACCCAGTACGCGGTCATGGAACTGAATAAAGGTGTTCTGTAGCTGGGTTACATCAAACAGGGAGTAACCCTGTATTTCCGCACCCAGACCTGAACTGGAGATCAGATTATCAGCGCCGGTGTTACCGATACCACCGCTAAACTGAGTCAGGATTGCGCCCACCAGTAACGGACCGTTAATTTGTACCGGCACATCACGTTTGTGGGAGATTTCACCAGACCAGGCGATGTCACCCAAACTGGACGAGAAGCTCAGGCCCAGCATTTTGGTCTCTTCCGGATAACTGATGAAGTACTCGCTCATGAATGGAGCGGCGGACGCTTGTGCTGTTGCGACAGAGGAGGGTACACCCGCGCCGACCAGTTGAGTGAACAAGCCCGTTGGAGAGATTGGGGTGTTCACACCGCTGATCAGAGGTAAGCGGCTGTGATACTGAGAGAAGTACAAACCAAACTCGGTGCTGTTCAGTTCTTCTGCGAAGTAGCGCAGTGCAAAACCGTATTGGCCATCATCGTCCGCTTCTCGGCGGCCGTTGGCATTACGTTCTACCACCAGAGGGCCCTGAAAGTAGGTGCTGTCAGGGACTTGTGTCGCGGCGATATTTCGGCTGGTAACGCGGATGCCATTACAGCCTTCTGCCGCAAAATCGTTGGTAGAGAAATAGGTACCACAACCATCGACCGCGGTGGGTTCCCATTCAAGCTGGTAAAAGCCTTCTACGCTGAGGTTGTCCGTTAGTCCCAGAGACGCAAAGGCCATATTCACCGGCAAGAGGCCTTCTTTCACTTCAGCCCCGGGGCGACGGAAAGCATTCACATCGACGGGGTTAATGACGTTGATGCCACCCTGTACAAAGGTGCTTTCACCCCAGTTAACAACCTGGCGGCCGAGTCGGATATCCAGTGGCTGTTCGTTTACTTCCAGCTCTGCAAACAGGTAGGCATCAAGCAGTTCGGCGCCGGAAAACTTAGCGTAATCGTTAAAGCCTTTATCGCTCAGGCTGCTGTTCGCGGTGTAACCGTTGAGCGTATTACCGTGGTCCTGATCGCCATCTTTCAGCTCAAAGTCGTACCAATATTTACCGCGTACAAATGCCCCTACGTTTTCGTAACGCAGTTCGAGATCATGCACACCTTTGAGAATCTGGGTAAACGCATCGCCCTTATCAAAGTTAAGGTCGCCGTCATCATAGCTGCCGGAGTTGAGGCTGGTGCTGCTGCCGCCATTGGCAGGAGAGATCAGGCCGGGGTCCCGGTCCGTGGCACGCCAGCTGGCGCCTACTGATACCTGAGAATCAAAACGTCCCTCAATCTCACCCAGCTGAAATTCAACTGCTGAAACAGAGGTGCTGAAGATGGAGCTTCCCAAAAGCACCGGTAACAGGTATCGCTGGGGTGCCGTTCGCGGGAAACTGCCTTTGCGAGTGCTTCGCAAATCTATTGCCATTTCGTTCACCTTAGATTGTTATTTTTTGATGGGGTGAATGAGCGTGCGCGGATAAAAAAGGGCCTAATGAGCTTGTTTACCCTTGTTGCCGCCGTTTGCTCCTGTTTACCTTAAATCGGTAGTGTCCAATACTGGCGGTTGGGTGGCTGTCTTAACAATAACATTTGGCTCCACATTTAATGACAAAATGGTTCGGGTGAGACTTGCTTTGGTGTCAAATTCAAGCCATAAATACCTTCGTACACATATCGGCGGATTAAGAATAGCCGTATTTTCGGGCTCCGGAGTGGTAATGAAAAATAAAAAAACAGTGCCGGCTAACTACGTCAGACATCTGATCAGTCAGGCAGAATCACAGGGATACGATGTTGAGGGGCTGCTACAGGAAGAAGGGTTGAGCCTGTCCGACATTAACGGGCAGGGTGAATTCTCTGCTGAAAAGCTGGGTGTGCTTTATCAACGTATGATGTACATCGCTCAGGATGAGTATTTCGGCATGTTAGGGGGCGGTAAGGTACCTAACGGTACGTTTCGCATGATGTGTTACAGCATCATTCACGCAAAGTCACTGGAAAAGGCGATCTATCGGGCCAGTGCGTTTCACGAAATCTGCCGTGGCTCGAATGTGAAGCCGTTATTGGTACGTAAAGGACGGTACGCCAAAGTGTCGATTGCGACCACCGATGCATCTGGCATGGACATCGATGAGTTGTTGCGTGATGAAAATCCGGCACGGATTCGCACGTCATTATCGATGTGGCACAACTTTGTGTGCTGGATGATTGGTACGCGGGTGGATCTGAAAGCGGTCTATTTTGCCTATCCTGAACCTGAAGACCATGAGCACTACCGTCGTCTTTTTCAGTCAGAGGTGCGTTTTTCCCAGCATGACAATGCGTTTGTCTTTCCCTCCTACTATCTGGATTATCCGCTGGTACATAACGATGAGTCACTGCGGGTATTCCTGAAAACTGCGCCCTATCAGCTGATCGCAACAGTGAGTGACGACAGCAGCCTGAAATCTCAGGTGGTGGCGTTGCTGGGGAATGACTTTAGCCGTGAAGCACCAAGTGCGGAAGAGGTGTCCAGCCGCCTGAACATGTCTGTATCCACACTGCGTCGTCGTCTGCTGGAAGAGGAGACCTCTTATCAGAAGATTAAAGATGAGTGTCGTAAAAAGGCTGCCTTGGGGTATATCAACTCACCGCAGCTATCGATCAACGATGTGGCGAGTCTGATGGGGTTTGATGAGCCCTCTGCGTTCTTCCGGTCATTCAAGAAGTGGACCGGGATGACACCGGGTGAGTACCGGCGCAGTGATACCTATCAGGAGCTGCTAAGACAGGTCGATTAGGCAATCTGAGCAATATAGCGGTTCTGGAAAGCAGGCAATAAAAAAGCGGACAAAGGTTAAACCTGAGTCCGCTTTTTTTAATCGTTCACTGTATTAGCTGTCTTTGCGAGGTGGACGCTTACCGCCGCCGTTGCTAGGACGCTTACGTGGTGGACGACCTTTAGGTGCGCCTTCAGAATCTTCTGCCTGACGCAGGTTCAGGCGCTGACCGCATACGAAAGTACGCTTCAGTTTCGCCAGTGTTTCCTTAGGCATACCGGATGGCAGGTCAACGGTGCTGAAATCGTCATAGATTTCGATCTGGCCGATCAGCGATGCGGTGATGTTACCTTCGTTCGCAATCGCACCAACAATGTTCTTAGGCTGAACATTATGCTGGTGACCGACAGCGATCTGGAAGCGTTCCATATCCATATCCGGACGACCTTTCAGCGGCTTAGCAGCACGGTCGAATTCACGACGACGGCCGCGATCACCACGATCACCGCGATCACGGTCACCACGTTCGCGGCGTGTGCCACGGTCATCGCGACGCTCGCGTTCTGGACGTGGTGGTGGCTCAACCATCAGCAGTGGCTGGTCGCCCTGTGCCAACAGTGCCAGTGCCGCAGCAATGTTCAACGGATCGGTATCGTGTTCTTTCTGATATTCGGACAGCAAATCCAGGTATGGAGATACGTCCTGATTATCCAGAGTGTCACTGATGCGCTGCATGAAACGTTCAACACGTTTCTCGTTCACATCACCTACGCTTGGCAGGTCCATGCGCTCGATTGGCTGTTTAGTCGCACGTTCGATAGTGCGCAGCATGCGCTGTTCACGGGGTGCAACGAACAGAATCGCTTCACCGGTACGACCAGCACGGCCGGTACGGCCGATACGGTGTACGTAAGACTCAGCATCGTATGGGATGTCATAGTTCAGAACGTGGCTGATACGCTCAACGTCCAGACCACGAGCGACGACATCGGTGCCGATCAGAATATCGGTACGGCCATTTTTCAGGCGCTCAACTGTACGCTCACGCTGCTGCTGAGACATATCACCGTTCAGCGCTTCAGCGGAGTAACCGCGGGCAGACAGTTTTTCTGCCAGCTCTTCGGTCGCAGATTTGGTGCGTACGAAGATCAGCATCGCATCAAACTGCTGCAGTTCCAGAATACGGGTCAGAGCGTCCAGCTTATGCAGGCCGCTTACGCGCCAGTATTTCTGAGAAATTGTGGTGGCAGTAGCTGTCTTGGCAGCAATGCGCACTTCTTTCGCATCGTTCAGGTACTTCTGTGCCACACGCTTGATCTGTGGTGGCATAGTTGCAGAGAACAGTGCGATCTGACGTGTTGGTGGCGTGTGATCCAGAATCCACTCAACATCGTCGATGAAGCCCATGCGCAGCATTTCGTCTGCTTCATCCAGAACCAGTGCTTCCAGCTTATCCAGCTTCAGAGAACCACGACGGATGTGATCCATGACACGGCCCGGAGTACCCACGATAACCTGTACGCCACGACGCAGCTGACGCAGCTGGGTTTCGTAGCTCTGACCGCCATAGATAGGCAGGACATGGAAATCGTTCATGTACTTAGCGTAGCTCTGCAGGGCTTCAGCCACCTGAATCGCCAGCTCACGGGTCGGCGCCAGTACCAGCAGTTGCGGCTCGCGACGGTTAGTCTGCAAACGTGTCAGCAGTGGCAGTGCAAATGCTGCAGTTTTGCCGGTACCAGTCTGGGCCATACCCAGCAGGTCTGAACCTTCCAGCAGCGGCGGGATACTTTCAGCTTGAATTGGGGAAGGTGTTTCATAACCAATCTCGTTAATCGCTCGCAGAATGGGCTCTGCAACCCCAAGAGAGGTGAAAGTAGTCGGCTGGGTGCCAGATTCGGACATTAAATGGATACCTGTATGCAAAAAAGAGACAATTGCCCGCGGAGGGAGCTGTCAGGAGTGGTAAAAGCGGCGGATTATACAGGAAAGATGCGGCAAATGTCTAATAGGTTGGCTTGTTTAATGTTCATGAAAGCCCGCTCAAGGAAAGAATGTTGCTAGGTGCTTCGTTCGATTGCGCTAGAATGGCCCGCTGAACTGTTTCTTCTGTTTTCCATTATTGCGCCTCTGTTGCTCCAAAGGTTTTATCGCATCCATGAAAATTCTCCTGCTTTCCGCATATGATGCCACCAGCCATATCTATTGGCGTAAAGGGCTGGTGGCTCAGTTCCCTGAGCATGACTGGCAGGTACTAAGCCTGCCGCCGCGTTACTTTTCCTGGCGGATTCGGGGGAATAGCCTGAGTTGGGCATTTGGGGAGCAGGCTGTTCTTAGTCAGCCGTATGATTTGATTATCGCCACGTCGATGACGGATCTGTCGGCGCTGAAAGGGATGGCCCCCCAACTGGCGACGATTCCAACACTGGTCTATTTCCACGAGAACCAGTTTGCCTACCCTGAGTCGGGCCGGGAATATGGCAGTGTCGAGCCGAAGATCCTCAATATCTATACTGCGCTGGCTGCGGATCGGGTGTTGTTTAACACCGAGTACAACCGCAGCACTTTCCTGAACGGCAGTCGAAAGCTGTTGAAGAAGTTACCTGATCAAGTACCCACAGGGTTGATTGATCAACTGGCGGCCCGTTGTGAGGTGGTGCATGTGCCATTGCCCGACAGTCTTTTTGCAGACTCCCTGCCCGCATCTGAGCCTGCAATTGTCTGGAGTAGCGAGCAACCGTTTAACAACCGACCTTTACGTTTGATCTGGGCGGCCCGCTGGGAATTTGATAAAGGCCCGGATCGTTTACTGGCCATACTGCGTGTACTGGAGCTGCGTGGGATCGATTTTCGTCTCTGTGTGTTGGGGGAGCGCTTTCGTCATTCGCCAAAAGACTTTGATCAGATTGAAATGGAATTCACGCATCGACTGGATCAGTTTGGCTATGCCGAGAGCCGTGAGGAATATTTGAACTGGTTGCATGCCGGAGATGTGATCTTGTCTACCGCAACCCATGAATTTCAGGGGTTGTCGGTGCTTGAAGCGGTGGCAATGGGGTGTATTCCGGTGTTACCGGGTCGGGAGGTTTACCCTGAGTTGTTTGCAGCATCTTATATCTACGACGACTGCGGCAAGGATATTGGGCGAGAGGCCGAGATAGCTGCGGATTGTATCCTCTGGCATAAAGCGAGATTGAGTGAGGGGAAGGCTGAGGTTCCTGATGTTCATTCGCTGAGTTGGTCTCAGCTCAGACCTGATTATGCGCAGGCGATGGAAGACACATTGAAGGCTGCGAAGGAGCGTTAAGCGATCAGCGTCAGCCAGAACAAAAACAGCCCGGTGAAATCTCAACCGGGCTGTTTTTGTTCTGATGTCAGTGGGGACGGTTATTCAGTCCAGTAGGCGGTGTAACAGGCATTTAACCTCGACCGGTGAAAACGGCTTGTCGATCAGTGCGTCAATACCGCAGTGATTAATATGGCTGAGTTTGGTTTCGTCCTGTTCAGAGGTCACCATCATCACCGGTAGTGATGACAAGCTCTTGCTGTTGCGAATATAGGTCGTGAGTTCTGCGCCATCGACATTCGGCATGTTGAAATCGGTCACGACAAAATCCACGATGGTTTCCGACAACTCGGCGATCGCCTCTGCACCATCAACTGCCTCGACAATGTCCGTGACACCGAGATTATTCAATACCCGAGAAATCATCTTGCGGGCCATGGTGCTGTCATCCACAACCAGAGCTTTTAGCGATGTGATTTCGTAGTTTTCCAGCTCCAGCTCTTCTGGCGACAGCAATTCAACCGTTGCGTTGAGTGCGCTATTGAGATGCTGGCGGGTGAACGGTTTTGGCAGAATGGCCACAACACCGGACTGTTTAAACACTTCAAGCTGTGCCAGACGGGTCTCACTGGTCACCAGCATAAAAGGGGTTTCAGCACAGTGTGGCAGTTCACGTACTTGTCGCAGCAGATCCAGTGCCGTGCCGTCTTCGAAATACAAGGCACTGGCAATCAGATCGGGGCTGACCGCGCCAATACTCTGTACTGCCTCGTGGATGGTGGCTGCCTGATCGATTGCTGTCACTTGTTCGTGATTCAGCTCATGCTCGATGACCTTCCGTTGCATCGCTGATGGTTCAACCAGCAGGATGTTCAGATCGCTTTGCGACAAACGCTCCATTTCTACAACAACCTCAAAGTGTGTGCTATTCGCTTTCGGATCATAAACATAGCGCATATTTACAGATTATTGAATTAACATAATTTTTCATCTGTATGACAATTGAGTCATGCCTGCGCTTCTGTGGGGTGGACTGCTATGCTGAAGCATATTGATTGGATGACGGGAGACTAGGGAATGAACAAGCTGGCCTTATGGATTTCAGGGGCGTTGCTGTCCTTTGGCGTTGCCCATGCAGAAACTTCAGTGTGGCAGATAGAGAAGGGAAAAGACCGCCTCTATTTAGGGGGGACGATCCACGTTTTGTCATCAAGTGATCTGCCGTTGCCCGCCACGTTTCATCGTATATTCGACAATACCGATGTGCTGGTACTGGAGACCGATGTTTCGCAACTGACTTTGCCAGAGAACTCCATGCGTTTGCTGGGGATGCTGACCTATTCGGATGGGCGCTCTTTGCGTGACGTGGTGAGTGCCGAAACCTTCGGCAAGTTACAAGCGTTTGCGAGCGCCGAGGGCGTGCCTATTACGATGTTTGAACGCCTGACGCCAGCCGGTGTTGCACTGACCGTGCTAAGCATCGAACTGGCCAAAGCGGGAATTCAGCATGAAGGTGTGGATACCATCTTCCACAATCAGGCTCAGGCACGTGGTAAGCCGGTTCAGGGGCTTGAGTCGATCGATGACCACCTGCAGTTTGTGGCCAATATGGGCGAGGGCGTTGAAGATCAGTTTGTCAGCCAAACCCTGGACGATGCGCATAAAACCCGAGAGGGTATTCGCACCATCATCGATGCGTGGCGTTCCGGTGATGTAAAAGCGCTTGAAGAGGCGGTGCTCGATGGTATGCCAACCGATTATCCGAAGTTATATCAGGAGCTGCTGGTGCAACGAAATAACAACTGGATGCCGCAGATTCTAGATATGTTTGATACCCCGGAGCAGGAGTTTGTGCTGGTGGGGGCTGCACATTTGCTGGGACCGGATGGTTTGCTCAAGCAGTTGCAGGTAAAAGGGTATCGCATCAGGCAGTTGGAATAAGAGCCCCCCACACCTCTATCCGCGACACTTGAATGTGGGCTTAAGTGCTTCGACACTAACTTAGGCTTTCCAGCACGCCCGGCGCTCTTTAGAATCAGGTCAAACGGAGACCTGAAGCGCCAAGGTGTGTATGAGTAAAGAGATGTTAAAGGATTCGCCCCAGTTTTATGCGAGCCTGAGCGAAGTTCTGAGCCTGATCAATCAGTCCAGCAGTTTCACAGACGCCTTTCCGCTGGTAGAACACGCGATTCTGCGTTTGTTCAAAGCAGAACGTATTACCATCTACCAGCGCAATCTCGCCAGCACCGATATCTATTCCCGCTGTAAAAGTGGTGATGATCTCACCGAAATCCGCGTGCCTGTCAGTACCACTTCCATCTCGGGATATGTGGCATTTTCCCGCAAGCCGCTGTTGATCAAAGATGTCCGTGATGCGGATGAATTGAAGAAGATCCATCCCAACCTGCGGTATAACGATAGCTTCACGGCAAATATCACCTTTCAGTCCAGCTCGATGGTGGTTGTACCCATCGAACATAAACAGGTGTTGCTGGGCGTGTTGCAGATTATCAATCGCAGTGATGGCGCGAGTTTTGATCAGCAGGATATGCTCAAGGCTGAAGCGTTTGCTCAGCGACTGGCGCAAAAATTCCGGGCAGACTTTGGCTGTACCAATGGGCCTTACGAATACCTGACCAATGAACAGCTGCTGGAACCCTACCAGCTGCAACGTTACATCAAGCAAGCGAGCAGCGCGTTTCCGCTGACCCGGTTGTTACGCAATGATGCCCACTTAACCACGGAGCAGATCGGGCGCTCTCTGGAAAGTTATTACCAAGTACCGTTTGTGCCTTATGCGCCTGAAACCTACCAGATCCACCCCGTATGCGAGAACATCAAACTCAGTTACCTGAAAAGTAACAACCTGGCGCTGCTGACGAACGGCAAAAGTGATGATCAGGTGATCATCCTGATCGATGACCCCAACGATACCTCGCGGGTACTGTCGATGGCGCACTTGTTGGGTACGCGTCATGTGCAGATCTGTGTCGGTCTGGTGGATGATATTCACCAATACCTTGGCCTGGCATCGCTCGGGTTTGAAGACACCAGCGAACAAACCGATGAAGTTGAGCTGGTACTGTCCAGCAATGACCGACTGGGAGAGATCGAAGAGATCGAAGAACTGGATGGTCAGGGCTCGGATGTGGTTCAGTTGGTGAACCAGTTGTTGCTGGATGCGAAGCGCTGGAACGCCTCGGATGTGCATATAGAACCGGGCAAAGAGCGTGAGCCTACACGGGTGCGCTTACGTATTGATGGAGATTGTCAGGAGAGTATCCAGATCCCCAACAATCACACCCGTGCGATCATCTCCCGCATCAAAATCATGGCGAACATGGATATCTCCGAACGCCGCATTCCGCAGGACGGTAAGTTCAGCGTGCGGATGCAAAACCAGCTGCTGGAGTTTCGTGTTGCCACCCTCCCGACGGTGAATGGCGAAGCGATGGTGTTGCGTCTGCTGCAGAGTGGCGAGCCGATCCCGTTCAACAAACTCAACTTTAACCCGCGTAATGCACGTGAGTTGAAGACGTTGATGACCCGTCCACATGGCCTGTTGCTGGTGGTGGGGCCGACCGGCTCGGGCAAAACAACCACCTTGCATGCGTTGTTGTCAGAGTTGAATACCCCGGATAAGAAGATCTGGACGGCGGAAGATCCCGTAGAGATCACCCAGTCAGGCCTGTTGCAGGTGCAGATACGGCCGAAGATTGGTTTGGATTTCCCGGCAGCGTTGCGCTCTTTCCTGCGGGCAGACCCGGATGTCATCCTGATTGGCGAGATGCGTGACCGGGAAACTGCGAAAGCGGCGGTCGACGCGTCCTTAACCGGCCATTTAGTGTTATCCACCCTACATACCAACTCTGCACCGGAAACTATCACCCGTTTGTTGGGTCTGGATCTGGACCCGGATGACTTCTCAGAAGCTTTGGTTGGGGTTGTGGCCCAGCGACTGGTGCGTAAGTTATGCAGTGACTGCAAACAACCGTACCACCCGACACCGGGTGAAGTGGAGCTGTTGGTCCGTAAATCGGGTGATCCGAATCTGCTGCTGACACCGGCATCTACCCTCTACAAACCGAAAGGGTGTGCCGAGTGTGGGAACACCGGCTATCGTGGCCGTATGGCGATCCATGAACTGTTGGTCTCCAGTGACCAGATTCGTGATCTGATCAACCATAACGCGGATGTTGGGAAGATCACCCGACAAGCATTGGAAGAGGGTATGACGACGTTGCTGGCGGATGGTGTAAACAAAATCCTGTCCGGTGATCTCGATTATCCACAGCTACAACGTGTTGCTGCTGAATAAACACGCCCGACTTTAAACGGAGTTATCACGGATGAAACCGTTATGAATCAACGCAAAATCCGCATCTTGTTTGGCCTGTTCCTGACGCTGCTGGTGCTAATCCCGGTATTGACCGGTAACCGGCCGTTGTTACTGGAGCGGTTTGAGCTGGATCTCTACGATCTGCGGTTGCAGCAGACTCTGCTGAACGAGCAGGACCCGCGTATCGTCATTGTGGATGTGGATGAAAGAACCATGTCACAAGAGGGACGCTGGCCCTGGAGCCGTGACAAGGTAGCGGCGATGGTTGATCGACTGTTTGATCAATACGGCGTTGCGATTGTGGGTTTTGATGCGGTCTTTCCTGAACCCGATACCCAGATCAGCCGGTACACCTTGCAGCAAATCTCAGAAGGCGAGTCCAATCTCAATGTAAGAGACCTGCTGAAGTTATCCACCTATCTCTATCCCGATCAGCGTTTTGCCGATGCGATTGATTCACGGCCGGTGGTATTAGGGTTTCCCTTTGATCACGGCACGCTGGATCGTACCGGTGCACAAACAGTCGGGGCATTGTCCGCGCCGGTATTGGCACCTGACCCTCGTTTGAAGTCGATCCCGTTTCCCACCGCCGATGGCATGATCGGCAACCTGCCGCTGCTACAGGAACGCACATTATGGGGCGGGTTCTTCGACAATCCATCTGTTGATGTGGACGGCGTGTATCGCCGTGTGCCGCTGCTACAGCGTTATGAAGATCAGTATTACCCATCACTGGCGCTGTCGATGATGATGGCGCTGTTCGGCGAAACCGAAGTAGTACCGGTGATCGAATCGGATGCCACCGGAAAACACAACGCGATCACCGCAGTGGAAGTGGCAGGTATCCCCGTGCCGGTTGATGAACACAGTGCTGTACTGGTGCCTTACCGTGGACCGCAAGGCAGTTTCCCTTATGTGTCGGCCACCGATGTCCTGCGTGGCACCGCCGATCCTAACGTGCTGGACGGCGCGATTGTGTTGATCGGTACCACGGCGGCGGGGTTGTTCGACCTGCGGGTTACGCCCATGAGCAGCCGTTATCCTGGTGTGGAAGTACACGCGAACATTTTGTCCGGCATGCTGGATGAACGTATCCATCACCAGCCGGATTACACCGTGGCGGTGGAACTGGTGCAGCTGGTACTCAGTGGTTTGCTGATGTCGTTGCTGATCCCACGCTTGTCGGTGATCTGGGGTGGGCTGCTGACGCTGGTCTGGCTCAGTATGGTGCTGGCACTTAATGTATATGCCTGGGCTGCCTTGATGTGGGTGATCCCATTGGGCTACACACTGGTGCTGGTTGTAGTGTTGTTCCTGTTCCAGCAGATGACCGGTTTCTTCTTCGAAACCCGTAACCGTAAGCAGCTGGCCGGTGTGTTTGGTCAGTATATTCCACCGGAGATTGTGGCCGAGCTGAATACCGAAGGTGCAGAAGCGCAGCTACAGGGTGAAAGCCGTGATATGACCGTGTTCTTCTCGGATGTCCGCGGGTTTACCGGGTTGTCTGAATCACTCTCCCCGCAGCAGCTGACACGGATGATGAACGTCTACCTGACACCGATGACGGAAGTGATCCACAGTTATCGGGGCACAGTGGATAAGTATATCGGTGATGCTGTCATGGCCTTCTGGGGGGCGCCGTTGGAAGATCCTAAACATCCGCGCCATGCGCTGGATGCAGCGATGAAAATGCAGGCCGAACTGGAAAACGTAAATGCGTTGCTTGCCAGTGAAGGTTTACCCGCGATCTCGGTGGGTATGGGTGTTCACTGTGGTGAGATGAACGTAGGGAACATGGGTTCCAGTTTCCGCTTGGCGTACACCGTGATGGGGGATGCGGTGAATTTAGGTGCGCGTCTGGAAGGATTGACTAAATTTTATGGGGTGTCGATCTTAGTCAGTGGTGAGCTGGTGGCACGGGTGCCTGAATACCGGTTTATGGAACTGGATCGGGCGCGTGTGAAAGGGCGCGCTGAACCGGTGACGCTGTATCAGCCACTTTGTCTGGAATCCGAATTGGACTCCGCCGCTGCTGAACAGGTTGAACGGTTTGAAGCGATGTTACTGGCGTATCGTTCGCGGGAATGGCAGCAGGCACTGGCGTTTTTGGATCAGATGGATGAGGCGGTGATCAGCCCGGTGTTGATTGAATTGTATCGGGAGCGGATTACGAGCCAGATTGATGCGCCAGCTGATGACTGGGATGGGGTGCATAATCATTCTTCGAAGTAGGTTTTTCTTCTGCACCTAATGTGGATTGGGTGTTATTCGGATATACCTACTTTCGCCCCTGTTGGGCGAGGTAAGGGAGGGTGTTGGCCCTCCCTTACCAATCCCTGCCAACCCCACTACTTGCCTCGCGTTGCGAGGTTCCTTGTGCGCTTCATAATCAGTCGAAGCTGCGGAACTCGGCCTTTGGCCTCAAACAGTCCTCGCTTTAAGCCGACTGATTATTCCAGTGCTCAGCTGCGTAGAGGGGCTATCGATTGTGCCAGCGTTGAGACAATGCCCTTGAATCTAACTTTTTCTACGGGGTGAAGTGGTATCAGTTTGCTGAGGGAGTATGGCCCCTTTACGCAGCCGAGCATTGCAGAAAGAAAGCGTTAAAAACGAATTCTGTCTGAGGCTGTAGGCCGAGTTTATTCGTTTAGCTTTATTTCGAAACGCACAGGGTATTCTGCGAAGCAGAACAAGTAGTGGGGCTGACGGGGATTGGTAAGGGGAGTTCAGATACTCCCCTTACCTCGCCCAACAAGAGCGAAACCAGTACTACAACAATGATTGAAAAATATCAGTCGTAGTCACAAAGAAGAGACGCTCAAGCGTATTCCCTCAACCCCGGTAAACTCCCCAAATCCACCTCATCCAACTGCCGCTCAGCCATATGCCGCTCCCCATACTTCCGATACGTCCCACTGTGGGCAAACAGCGCAAACAGATCCGGGTCCAGATGACCCTCTTCCACCATACGGCCCATAATGGTCATCGACTGTGATAGCTTCATCCCCTGCTTATACGGACGATCAGCCGAAGTCAGGGCTTCAAAAATATCCGCAATACACATAATGCGCGCCCGCAGTGAAAGCTGCTCAGCATCCAACCCACGGGGATAACCTTTCCCGTTCAGGCTTTCGTGATGATTGCAGGCGATCTCCGTCACGTTGCTTAAGTTACGAGGGTAGGACAGGGATTCCAGCATATCGATGGTGACTTTGATGTGGTCACGCATGATCTGACGTTCGTCTTCGGTCAGAGTGCCACGGGTGATGCAGAGGTTTTTAATCTCATCGTCGGACAACATACGTCGGGTCTGGCCGTTCACATCCACCCATTCAGAGAGGCCGATCCGCTCGACACGTGCCTGATGTTCGGGAGCCATAAACTCGCCACCGATGTTGGCTTTTTGCAGGAAGGTGAGGTCATCGTCCAGTTGTGCACAGCGTGCTTCAAATTCGGTTTGTGCATCCGCAGCTGCTGTTAGGTCTAAACTGGGCAGGGCGCGCAGCAACTCAATTTCAAGTTGCTGTTTGTGTTCACGAAAGCGGCCTTCAACCAGTTCAATACGGTCGATTAAGGTATGTAACTTAGTCGCTTTGTCGATGATCGCTTCCGGTGTGGTGATCTTGCCACAGTCATGTAACCAAGCCGCTACTTTCAGCTCGTACATCTCCTCATCGTCCCACTGCGTATCCGCATAAATACCATGGTCTGCGCTGTTCACGGCATCGGCCAGTAACATCGCAATTTCAGGTACGTGTTCGCAGTGTTTACCGGTCACGGGTGACTTATGGTCAATGGCCCGGCCGATCAGCTGGATAAAGGATTCGAATAGCACCCGCTGACCGTCCATCAGCTTTTGCTTGGTCAGCGCGGTTGCTGCCAGAGACGCAACCGATTCAAACAGGGCTTCCTGTTTAGTGGAAAACGCGACGATATTACCCTGTTCGTCCTGCGCATTGATCAACTGCATGACGCCGATCATCTGACCTTCGTGATCCTTCAGCGGCACTGACAGAAAGGATTGGGAGCGATAGTTCAGCTGGTCGTCGAATGCCAAAGTCCCGGAGAAGTCGTACTGACCGCAGCGATAGGCATCGGGAACGTTGATTGTTTTTTCTGTCAGGAACGTCTGAACGGCGACCAGTTTGGATTCGCCACCGCTTTCCGTATGCAGCAGAACACTGGGCAGGTTTTCTGGTTTGGTATTCAGCGCTAATGAACGGTTTCGTAACACACGGAAAACCAGTTCGTTGCTGTCTTCATCAGAGAGGGTGTAGAGCGAACCGCCATCGGCATTAGAGAGGCTGATACAGCCATCTATGATCTGCTCCAACAGGCGCTCATGGTCTTTCTCGGCGCTCAGTGCATAGGCCAACTGGGCGAGTTGATGGGCAATATCCTTGGTGCTTCCTGTGCTCATGAGGTGTATCCATCGCTAAGGTCGCTGTTATCGATAATGTGCGGTCAGTGCCTGTTTCTGTCAAGGAGTAATGGGCAGTGGTTGGCGATGGTCGAGTGTGAGTTTAAGGAGAATAAGGATTAAAACAACTATTGTAGGGCATCCCTTCAGGGTGCCGGCAGGCTGAAAGCCAGCCCTACAGTCGCTCTGTTATTACGTAGGAACAGAGAAGAGTATGGGTAGCGGCTAGTAGGGTAAGAGCGTGGGATCCCGAGGGAACAGGGATCGATGGTTGCTACAAGACATTTGTAGGGCACCCCTTCAGGGTGCCGGCAGGCTGAAGCCTGCCCTACAGTTGCTCGGTTATTGCATTGGTAGTTAAGAAGGGGCACAAAAAAGGGGACAGATTTATGATTCGCAGTGAAGCGAAAACAGATCTGTCCCCTTTTTGGGAGAGCGGGATTGATGATCAATCCGGCAGGGTAACGTTCACTTCCAATACGGAGCAATCTTCGTTGCTATCCAGCTGCACGCTGACTTTATCCTGATCGATGGATACGTATTTCTTGATCACATCGATGATCTCCTGCTGCATTTTAGGCAGGTAGTCAGGGTTGGTGCGCTTGCCACGTTCGTGGGCAACGATAATCTGCAGACGTTCTTTCGCCAGCTCAGCCGACGTAGGCTTTTTGTTGCTGCGGAAGTAGTCGAAGAAACTCATTAACGGCCTCCCAGAATGCGCTGGAAGAATCCTTTCTTAGGCACTTGCAGGAAGCGGTGCTCCAATTCTTTACCCAGTAGGCGCTGAACCGCATCGTCGTATGCCTGACCCGCATCTGCTTCGGTATCCAGAATCACCGGTACACCGGCGTTGGACGCTTTAAGCACGGCTTCAGATTCCGGGATAACACCCAGTAGAGGGATCGCCAGAATATCTTCCACATCGGCTACGCTCAGCATCTCGCCGTCTTCGACACGGGTGGGGTTGTAACGGGTCAGCAGCAGATGTTCTTCTACCGGAGAATCGCCATTTTCCGCACGACGGGATTTGCTCTGCAAAATACCCAGAATACGGTCGGAGTCACGAACAGAAGAGACTTCAGGGTTGGTGGTCACGATGGCAACATCGGCAAAGTACAGTGCCATCTGCGCACCTTTCTCGATACCCGCAGGGGAATCGCAGATGATGTAATCGAAGGTTTCAGACAGCTCGTCCAGTACCTTCTCCACACCTTCCTGAGTCAGCGCATCTTTGTCACGTGTCTGGGACGCAGGCAGGATAAACAGGTTATCCGTACGCTTGTCTTTGATCAGTGCTTGATTGAGCGTCGCTTCCTCTTTGATCACGTTTACGAAGTCGTATACCACACGACGTTCGCAACCCATGATCAGGTCCAGGTTACGCAGGCCCACATCAAAGTCGATGACAACGGTTTTAAAGCCATTCAGTGCCAGCCCGGTTCCGATAGCTGCACTGGTAGTAGTTTTTCCGACACCGCCTTTCCCGGATGTCACGACGATAATCTTGGCCAAGGTCTTCTCCTGATTATTCGAATTTTGTGTGGATGTTTCCGAACCGCATTCGACGGCTTTCGAAAATTCCCTAAATTTAGTGGTTATGGCGATCTGTTAAGACAGCGCCCGCACCTGAAGGTTTTCATCTTCAAGGCTGATGTAGGCCGCTTCCTGCCAACATTTATTCTGTAGTGAATCGCTTAAGATAAAGTTACCGGCGATCGCAATCAGTTCGGCAGACAGATTCTGGCAGAAAATTTTTGCATTCGTATCACCGGTTACTCCGGCCAGCGCGCGACCACGTAATGTGCCGTAGATGTGGATATCACCTTCGGCCAGAACTTCCGCGCCAGCACTCACCTGCGACATCACGATCAGATCGCCTTCGGAATACACCTGCTGACCGGAACGCACCGGACGGGTGATCACCTTACTTGGGCGACGGACCAGTTTCTCTTCAACAATCTTCTTCACAACCACTTCTGCCTGCGCATCGGGTTGATCTTCTGTCTGACGGGTGTCCAGCTCTGTGCTGTTACGCTGGTTTGCCGGAATCAGTGCAAGACCGCAGTCACGTGCTGAGGCCAGCAGATGTTCAGGTACACCACGCAATGCCATCGGTTGCAGATGAAACTCGCGGCAGATCTCCAGCAGGCTGGCAAAATCCAGTGACTGAGTCTCTTCAAGTTTCTCCAGACTGATCACCACCGGTGACTGCTGAAAGAACTGTGGAGCCTGACGCACTTTGTCGCCAAGGAGTTCGGTAAAGGATGGAACAGAGTAGTGATAAAGCTCGAGTACAATAATGCTGACAGCGCTACCTTTAAGCTGGAAGCAGGCATCGTTCATAGAAACATCCTTACCGGAAACTGACGGGAAACCCAGCTGCCACAGGATCTGCGCAGCAAGTCACGCATTAAACCGTACTAGACCGAATTTCGCAAAAAACTCTTTTAAATCCAGTGGTTATTAATTGATCAGTTGTTGGTCGATTTCCCGCAGAAGAATCCCTTCCTTAACGTGTACAACAAATTGTATCCCTGTTAAAACAAGCGTTTGCGTAGTTTTACGTACACCTCAACGCACTTCTACGCACGGGCCTACGTAGTATTTTCAGGCGGCTTGCGAACTATTCCGAATGTTGGCTTTGGCCTTAGCAGGGCAATCTATCTCCGTACTGCTCAGGTCCCGAATTAGAGTCCACACTGAGGAATAAAACAAAAATGATAAAGCTCACCTTCACTAAAAAACTGATCGCGGCGGCAGCCTGTGTCGCGGCATTGGCTGCACCTGCTCAGGCTGCGGATAACGACAAAGTTTATCGCCTGAAGATGGCTGAAACCTGGCCAAGCAACTTCCCAATCTTTGGTGACGCGCCACGTAACATGGCGAAAATGGCCGAGACCATGTCCAACGGTCGTCTGAAGATCACCATCGATTCCAAAAACAAACACAAAGCACCGTTCGGTATCTTCGATATGGTGCGTGCCGGTCAGTACGACATGGGCCACTCCGCGTCTTACTACTGGAAAGGCAAAGTGCCTAACACCTTGTACTTCACCACCATGCCCTTTGGTATGACTGCGCCAGAGCAGTACGGCTGGTTCTACAACGGTGGCGGTATGGAGCTGATGGAGAAGGTTTACAGCAAATACGGCCTGATGAGCTTCCCGGGTGGTAATACCGGTAACCAGATGGGCGGTTGGTTCCAGAAAGAGATTAACTCGCTGGATGACCTGCAAGGTCTGAAAATGCGTATTCCGGGTTTTGCGGGTGAAGTACTGGCAAAACTGGGCGCGAAGCCAACCAACATCCCAGCGGGTGAGCTTTACACCGCACTGGAACGCCGCACCATCGACGCGCTGGAGTGGGTAGGCCCATCTCTTGATCTGCGTATGGGTTTCCACAAAATCGCACCGTACTACTACACCGGTTGGCATGAGCCTGCGACTGAGTTGCAGTTCCTTGTGAACGAGCGTACCTGGAAAAAACTGCCTGCCGATCTGCAAGAGATCCTGCGTGTCGCGATGCGTACAGCGGCGTACGACATGTACATCCAGTCTTACCACATGTCAGCGGAAAACTGGGATCTGATGAAAAAAGCGCATCCTGATATCCAGATCAAATCGTTCCCAGCTGACGTGATCGGTGCGATGAAAACCGCCAACACTGAACTGCTGAAAGAGAAAGCAGCGGCTGATCCGCTGGCGAAAGAGATCATCACCTCTCAGGCGATGTACATGCAGAAATCCCGTGTATGGACCGACATCTCCGATAAGGCCTACTTGAACAGTCTGTCGTCTCAGTAAATCCGCTGGAGACTGCGTGAAACCTACTGCGCTGGCTTAGGCGGCGTTAAAGCTTGGCTCAAAATGCTCATTTACGGTTCGTAATACCCTACGGGCACGATGACTGCGCGTTCTCGCCAAGCTTTGCCTTGCCTAAGCTGCGCTCGTGACGCTTTCACGCAGTCTCCTCCCATCTCTACTCTAGAGGCGCTGTTATGTTTCTGCTCCGTCTGGAACGCGCGATCAATACCTTCTCTGACCTGCTGGGTAAGATTGCCGCCCTGTTATTTATCCTGATGCTATTTAACGTCTTCTTCGACGTTGTGATGCGTTACCTGTTTAACGATGTATCGATCGGTATGCAGGAGCTGGAATGGCACCTGTTTGCGGCCATGTTCATGTTGGGGGTGCCATACACCCTGCGCACGGGTGGCCACGTACGTGTCGATCTGATCTATGAACGCCTGACGGGCAACAAAAAGGCGTGGATCGATCTGCTGGGTTCTCTGTTCTTGTTACTGCCGTTTGCCTTGCTGGTGGCGTGGTACGGCGTAGGTTTTGCCAGCGAAGCGTATGAGCTGGGCGAGACCTCCGGTGATCCGGGTGGTTTGCCGTATCGCTGGATTATCAAGGCGGTGATTCCCTTTGCCTTCTTCTCTATCGCCATCAGTGGTGTCGGTCTGATGCTGAAATCAGTCAATACCCTGCTGGGTCATCATCCGGTTGCACGCTACCAGCCTCCTACGCATTAAACGCACTAACAGGTAATACAATTATGATCGGTATAGTCATGTTTTTTGTGGCGCTGGGGATGTTGTTGTTTGGCTTCCCGGTGGCCTTTACGTTTGGCGGCGTTGCGCTGCTGTTTGGAATACTGGCAGAAGGCCCGGAGATGTTTGCCTTCATGCCGTTCCGTATCCAAAGCATTATGGAAAATACGGTGCTGATGGCCGTGCCTCTGTTTATCTTTATGGGGATCGTGTTGCAGAAAACCCGTCTGGCAGAACAGCTGCTGGAATCCATGGGTAAACTGTTCGGCGGTGTGCGAGGTGGTCTGGCGATCTCGACCGTCTTAGTTGGCGCACTGCTGGCCGCATCCACCGGCGTTGTAGGGGCATCCGTGGTCGCGATGGGTCTGATCTCATTGCCGGTGATGTTGAAGTACAAATACGATAAGTCACTCGCGTGCGGCACCATCTGTGCCTCCGGTACATTGGGACAGATCATCCCGCCGTCCATCATTCTGATTATTCTCGGTGACGTGCTGGGTATTCCGGTGGGTGACCTGTTTCAGGCTGCGATTGGACCGGGCTTTGTACTGATCGGCGCCTATATCATCTACATCCTGATCTACAGCTGGATGAAACCGGAAGCGGCCCCTGCGCTGCCGATGGATGAGGATGTTGAAAACAAGCGTCAGCAGTATGTGAAAGCGCTGAAAGCGATTATTCCGCCGCTGGCCCTGATCCTGATCGTACTGGGCTCTATCTTCGCCGGTATCGCCACACCGACTGAATCCTCTGCCTTGGGTGGTATTGGTGCCATCGCGCTGGCGGCAATGTACCGTCAGTTCAGCTGGAAAATGGTCTTCGACTCCGCCTCAGAAACCGTCAAAGTAACCGCGATGGTCTTCGCCATCCTGCTGGGTGCCACCGCCTTCTCCATGGCGTTTACCTACACCGGCGGTGACTACATCGTAGAAGAGATTCTGTCCGACCTGCCGGGCGGCGCAACGGGCTTCCTGCTGCTCTCCATGTTGGCAATTCTGATACTGGGTTTCTTTATCGACTTCGTCGAGATCAGCTTCATCATCGTACCGATTCTGGCACCGGTGGCGGATGCACTGGGTATCGCACCTGTTTGGTTCGCCATCCTGATCGCCATGAACCTGCAAACCAGCTTCCTGACCCCACCGTTTGGATTCAGTCTGTTCTATCTCAAAGGCGTCGCACCGCCTGACGTGCGGACTGTGGATATCTACCGTGGTGTAATGCCATTCATCCTGATGCAGGTGGCGGTAGTGGCTTCGATCCTGTTGTTCCCAGCGTTTTATGGCCTGACCTAAATGGCCTAATTAACGGGATATAATCTTCGTCCCTTTCGTATCCTAAAAAATACACTCTGTAGCAGCGGTCTCCGACCGCGACATACCTCCCATTTGGAACGAACAGGCAGTCGCTCTCGGAGCGAGCTGCTACAACCCAGTTCCACCCCGGCAGCCTATCGATTTGATGTGCTGCCACATCCTTCTGGACTTACCTTGAGTAAGTTTCCCCTCGCTGTGGTTCGTAGCTGCAACGGGGGATTTTTTATGTCCTCTGATTTTGTAGGGCACGCTTTAGCCTGCCAACGCCCAACGGGCGTTTATGCCTTCACGTTCGTTTCTACATTCGTATCGCTCTGCTGGGATTCCTGCTTGCCCAACTTCAGCTGGACCACGGTACTTCCAAAAATCCATCGGAACCATTGACCTCACCTCCACGATCCCCATACCGAAATCGCCGCCTATCGATGAATGCCCAAATTACCCAGAGTCCACAAGTGCTCATCTGCGCAGATGGAGAGAGCTGCTACCAGCCCCAATTTTCGTAGCGTTGATTGACCTAAAGCGCTCGTTTTCCAACGCTCTTTCTGCTAAAACTTCATCTAAGTCAAATGGATAGACGTTGGGTGGGGTTAGATAACGAGACCGCCTATTATCTGCACAAAGCGAGAACGCTCGGTTTGTCAGGGAGGAATACCGCGATTTTCTGTCAATTATTCCTTTCCGGTCAAACTGTTAGTAGCCCTTAGGTCCTATTTTATCTATGGGGCAAAGAGAGCGGCCTTCTTATACAAATGTTGGGTTTCAACCATACGAACAGGGATGAATATGCAGCTGCAACAAATCGATGTCACCGGCTCTCGAATAGTTGGGCCAATCACGGCTCTTGGTCATGTAGGCCCCAAACATCATGGAATAATTCTTGGGAAAAACCTAGAAGATGGTCATGTGTATGTAGCGGAGAATATGCATACGGGTTACCAAATTGCCACATATCATGACTTTTGTAAGCGTTATATGCCAAACGGTGAAATAAAAATTGCAGCAAATGACGGTGCCTATTCCGACTTAACGGTTGCCAATAGAGCTATAGAAGAGATCAAGCGGGGTGGTAAGGGGATATACAACCTTGTTGCAAATAACTGTGAATCCTTCGCAAATAGAGCTATACACGACAAGTCGATAAGCAAACAAGTTGTTCATACAGCGATCGGTATTGTGGTAGTGGTCGGAGCTTATTGGGTTATAAAAAACGCGAGAAAGTAACCATACAGTCGGCTGTTGTCGCCACTGCGTGGCTGGGACTGCCTTTTCGCCTTTTCGCCTTTTCGTAGCTACAAGTCAGCCCCAAAGCAGGGGGTAGCTGTTTTTACAAATATGGAAATTTATAATGAAAAAATGGCCTGATCACTTTCCAGAGCAGTGCCCACCGGGGTGCGCAGAGCCTGTATCTGGTAAGGTATATAGATTCATCAATAGAGCCAATCCAAAAGAAAAAGACTTCAAATCATTTTTTGAGTTAAAACCAGATCAGGATTGGGGTGAAAAAGCTTGCCAAGCGAGAGGTCTTTCTGTATATAAAAATAAAAATGCTTGTGAACAAATGGTTGACTTAGTTCCAGCATTAGCCAAGAAAAAATTAGCCGTGGCAGAACTCAATTCTAATGATGGCGTAATAGCTGAAACACCATCAAGGAATTCTAATGAGCATAACACACTATGGTCATCGGTAGATAAAAAAGAGATGGCTGATAAGTTTACATGTTTAGAAAACGAGGTGGCTTTAAATGCTTAACCTCCCAATAAATACAGTTTTAGGAGATCTGAGGTTAGTAAATACATTTCAGTTTTTCGATATTCCTAGAATATTTAGTTGTCGGAATAAGTCAGGTGCACAGTATTTAGTGCTATCAACCTTTGATGACTATGATAGCTTCGAGTGGCTATATCTTCCTATTTCAAATGACAGATTATCTTCGGTTGTTAGTAAAAAAATAACCTTGCGAGAAGCATTCGAACTACCGGAAGATGGATATCTATTTCACGTAGAATCTAACTTCGAAGGCGAAGCTAAAGTTGACTATAAGTTCTCTGAACAAATAAACGTTGAAGATCTTCCAAAGCCGGGTGCATATTTACAAACTGATAGCCCTTATATAGTTGGATTTGGTGCAATCGATGCTACTGAAGCAGCCATTTCGTCTAGAAGAGAAACATTTAATATTCATCTTTACCCTACGGATAGCCAGCTTCCAGAATTTGAAATAAAAGGTTTTGGAACAATACTCACATCACTTCAAAGTTTAGTCGATTCCCTTGGTCAATATTGTGAAGGTGAGCCTACTTTAAAAGGGGCGATTGCAGTCGATATATTAAGTGAAACAAAATTTAAAGCAACACAGATTTTTGATGGTTCTTTTGGTGTTCAGCTTAAGTCGGACTCATCTAGCGACTTGTTTAATAGGTCGTTAGCATCGGATGCAATAATGGAACTAATAAATCTACTTGAAGCTGGTGATAATGAAGACGTCATAAGTAACAAACTGCATGAATTTCAAGGAAGAGTCGCGTCGAAATATAAAGTCTTTCTGAAGTCTCTCGCAAAATTAGATACACCATTAAAAGTTGACTGGGGGTCGCCTAATCTCGAGCGAGGAAAGAGTTTGGAGCTAAAAAAAGATACAATATTAAATGCTTATAAAGCAGTAAGCAAAATTAATATCGATATGTCTGAGGCTGTTATTTTTAAAGCAGAACTTTTAGGTTTGGATGTAAAAACAAAGCGCTATAGAGTTCGTAATTTATCTGATAATGAAGATTATTTTGGGAAGATATCAGAAGAGTCAATTTGCGAAGTTGAACACTCAGAAATTAATGGGATTTATGAAGTTACTTTAAAGAAAGTAATTGAAACAAACTCATCATCTGGTGCTGAATATACAAAATGGTTACTCTGTGGCCTGAAACAGCTAACAAAATAATCCAAGTGGCCTGCTTCGGTGGCACCTGATTTGAGTAGGACCAGTGCACGTTTGAGAGCTTTCTTAGCTCCAATTTGAACGTTCTGAATTCAAGGAGAAGGGATGCCGGGTTTGTTTTCAGCAGTTTTAGCGTTCGGGCTTCTGATCTATTCGGAAGAATACGGTGCGCTGATTGGTCTAATTTCTCTTTTCCTCGTTGGAGGAATGCTTCATGGCATGGTCCAGAGATATATCATTTTGCAAACAGATCAAGATGATCCTCTCTTTGAAGCAGCTAGATCAGCCAGAGCTAAGATGATGTGGGGGCTTAGAGTGTTAGCCATTTACGGGATATATGTTACCTACTCTGATTACAGTAGAGCTGAGCTAATGGAACATCTGGGCATGTACTTCAACTGAGAAGTTACATAATAAGGGCCTCAAAGATCGTTCACTTTGTGCGCAATTGCGCTAGCCAAGTATCTGCTCTTTGTAGGTCGGAGCAGCCGAAGAGAATCTAGTTCTATGCCAGAACCCGATCCAGCAAAAATCATAACCTTTACATCACCGAAAAATCTCAGCCAGTGGCTCAAGGTGAATCACGCCACTGAAACAGAGCTGTGGGTGAAGATCTTCAAGAAGAAGACTGGGATTCCGAGCGTCACTTGGGACGATGTCGTGGTCGAGGCGCTTTGCTGGGGCTGGATCGATGGCGTGAAGAAATCGATTGATGACCAAGCCTATCTCCAGCGGGTCACTCCAAGAAAGGCGCGAAGCAACTGGTCGAAAAGGAACAGAGAGCATGCGGAGCGTTTGATAAGCGAGGGCCGGATGACGGAGTCAGGACTCGTGCACGTTCGTGCCGCCAAAGCAGACGGCCGTTGGGAGAATGCTTATACGGCAAGTGAAATGAAAGTACCGGCTGATTTCCTGGATGCACTAGAGAGTAAGCCGAAGGCGAAACAGTTTTTTGAGACGCTCACTAAATCGAGCCGTTATGTTATCGCGCACGGATTGATAAGTGCGAAGAAACCCGAGACCAGACAGCGGCGGTTTGCAAAATTCATCGACATGCTTGTCTGCAATGAAAAGCCGACTTAGGCTGTGAAAACGAAGCCGGTATAACCCAGCTTTTAAGCGGAACAAAAACAGTTGGTTTTGTTTCATGCCTCAACAAGTCTAACCAGCGATTTTTGTACGCTTAAGGTGGCGTTGATCGCAACAGGTTCCTCAGACGTAAAATGTTCACTACCCCGCAAGCTTGCTGACGTATAAAAAGGAATAACCTTGTTTATCGTATCTCTGACCTATGTAGCACCCCTGGAAACCGTTGATCAGTTTATTCCTGAGCATGTTGAGTTCCTAAACGAACAATACCGCTTGGGAAATTTTCAGCTGTCTGGCCGCAAAGTTCCTCGTACGGGTGGGGTTATTCTTGCCACGGTAGACGGGCGTGAGCAGCTGGATAAGATCCTTGTGCAAGATCCGTTTCATCGAGAAAGTCTTGCCACGTATGAAGTAACAGAAATCGTGCCTACGATGTCTTCTCAAGCCTTGGAATGCTTGGTTGAGATCTAGAAACAACAACTAGGCGGCTTGAATCTTCTACTAGAGAAGGGCGAGCAGTACGGAGTTGAGATAGGGTGTGTTTGCGAACTACTTTTCTTCAGCCTCTATCGCTAACGGGTTTGTTTAATCTGGAGTATCCATGAAACTCATTGGAACACTACTACTGGTCACATGTTCTCTCCTTTCCTCGGCTGCCGCCTATGCTGAGAATGATGTTCGCGTCGAATACGCCAAACCCGAAGGTGCGGTCGAAACCGCCATAAGCAAAGAACTGAAGACATCTAACACGATTGGATCAGTTACTACCTTTATCGACGGTTACTTTAAGCTGCCTGAATCACTGGTGTTCTTTATCGGGGGGGAAGAGGGGCCTTTGTATGATGTGGCAGAGAACAGAATCCTGATTCCGTATTCCTTTGTTACCGAGATTAAAGACCGATTTAAACAGGCAAACTATAAAGAAACCGGTGTAACCGCAGAGGAAGCCACGAAAGATGCGCTGATGCATACGCTGTTTCATGAGTTTGCCCATGCAGCCATAGCGATGTATGAGCTGCCGGTATTGGGTAAAGAGGAAGATGCAGCCGATGCGCTGGCGACGATTCTGCTGATCGAGTTTTTCGATAATGGACAGGAGATTGCACTGAGTGCTGCTGATCTGTTTGATTTGGAAAGTGACGACCGGGATACACTCGGTGATGAAGATTTCTGGGATGAGCACAGCTTAGACGATCAGCGGTATTTCAGTACCTTGTGTCATGTGTACGGCAGCGATCCCGAGCAATATGCGGCGATTCTTGAGGACGGTGCGCTTTCGGAAGAGAGGGCGGAGCTGTGTATTGAAGAGTATGAATATACGGTGCAAAGCTGGTTTAAAGTGTTGGAGCCTTATATTCAGGACAATAAGACAGACTAACTCGGCGCTTAGAATTTCAGCAAGAAAATGAAGGCGCGTGCGACGAAAACTGACAAAACTGGGGGAGTGTTATACTCAATTGAGAACGAATCTCAATCTGAGACTTGGCCACAGAAAGCTATTCTCGCACTTAGCAGAGGGTTGCTTAGGAGTCATACCATGAGTTCTCTCGGGCTGTTATTTATTGCGTTGGTTGCGACCTGGTGTGTCGGTGGTGTGAGTGCGGTGCGGTTGTTGGGCCGTTACTACCACCGGAAGGGTGAACAGTTCTGCGATACCCATGCGCTTGCGATTGCTGAGGTGCAAGCTTGTGTGTTTTTCCTCGGTCCCATGGGGTGGTTAGGGGTTTATCTACTCACAGAGAAAAAGTGATGCTGCCAACGGGCATCGGTCCCGCAGGAAAAGCGATCTGTAGCGGCGTTCACGTGTACCGCCCTTGCTATACTTTAGCCAGCAAACCGACCGGGAGTGCTCTAATGCGCGTTCAGTTACTGGTGACCAGAACGGACTTTTCGGTGCCAAACCTAGAGAAGGAGTTCAAAGACCTGAGGGTGGGCTATGAAATAGCGTACCTTGAGGATCACCCTGAGCTGGTTGAGACCTACAATATCCGCCATTCCCCCAATATTCTGATCGACGGTAAGTTGGCATTTCGTCATCAAGCCTCGGAGCAAGAACTGCGGCAGTATTTCGACACGATGTAATACGAAGCATCAATCTCTTCTAGCATGCCGATATCTATTGGGCACAAAAAATCCGGTATTCCTCGCGGTATACCGGATTTTTAGTTTCAGCGTTTAGCTATTAATCAATAGATTAAGCGATCGCTTCTTCAGCAGGTACGTAGTCGTAGCCCAGATCTTTCGCGACTGCTTCGTAGTTGATGGTGCCGCGGTGTACGTTCAGGCCGTTTGCCAGATGTGCATCATCACGCAGTGCCTGTTTGTAACCTTTGTTCGCCAGTGCCAGTGCGAATGGCAGTGTTGCGTTGGTCAGAGCGAAGGTAGAGGTGCGTGCTACGCCGCCTGGCATGTTCGCTACGCAGTAGTGAACCACGTCTTCTACGATGTAAGTTGGTTCCTGATGCGTGGTTGCACGAGAAGTTTCGAAGCAGCCACCCTGATCGATTGCAACGTCGACCAGTACCGCACCGTCTTTCATCTTCGTCAGCATTTCACGGGTTACCAGCTTAGGTGCTGCTGCGCCCGGAATCAGTACTGCACCAATCACCAGATCTGCGGCAACCACTTCCTGCTCTACGCTTTCAGCGCTGGAGTACAGGGTTTTCAGCTGTGGGCCGTACAAAGCATCCAGTTCTTTCAAACGTGGCAGGGAGCGATCCAGAATCGTAACGTCTGCGCCCATACCCATGGCCATACGTGCAGCGTTGATACCCACAACACCACCGCCGATCACAACAACTTTAGCTGGTGCTACACCCGGTACGCCACCCAGCAGGGTGCCGAGGCCAGACTGTGCTTTCTCCAGGGAGTGTGCGCCTGCCTGGATTGCCATACGGCCAGCCACTTCACTCATTGGTGCCAGCAGTGGAAGACCACGGTTTTCGTCAGTAACAGTTTCGTATGCGATGGCAACTGCGTCGGATTCGACCAGCAGTTTGGTCTGTTCTGGGTCCGGAGCCAGGTGCAGGTAGGTGAACAAGATCTGTCCTGGGCGCAGCATGCGGCATTCGTTTGGCTGTGGTTCTTTTACCTTAACGATCATGTCAGCGCTGGCAAAGATCTCTTCAGCCGTGTCGATCAGTTTGGCGCCTGCTGCTTCATACTGTTCGTTGGTCAGGCCGATAGCTGTACCGCCATCACGCTGAACAATAACATCATGGCCCGCAGCAACCAGCTCGCGTACACCAGCAGGGGTCATACCAATACGGTATTCGTGGTTCTTAATCTCTTTAGGTACACCAATCAACATACGAAATCTCCGGATCTTTATTGCTTTTGTTTTTAGGAAGTAAATCTAGGTTATCACTGGTTGTTCGATTTATTTTTTTGAAGATTTTTTATTAGCAGGAAAAAATATCGCAATGCTGCGGTTTATCCAGAAAATTTAAAGGCGCAAAAAATGTGCCTGATTGGTCAATAAATATACCGCTCTTAAGTCGTATATAACGCATACCACTTAAGAGGGATTTTCCGAGATTGATCTGTTTTGTCCGCTTCTGAACGCTGCGGTGCAGCATTCAGAGCATGATGCCATCGCGTGCGAACATACTATTTATAGGGATGATTTTGTTGGGCCGGTGATTCGGGGTGTGATCTCTGCGGGTGTCACCTCACTGCAATCTGCATGTTGTAGCGTGGTTTGAACTGACAGCGCATTGGAGTGAGACATGGAGAAGAGGTTAGGCTCGGGTTCGGACGAAATGGTTTACCTCAAGAGGATTCTCAATGAGGACCTCCTTCATCCCCACTTTCAACCCATTGTGGATCTGCGGCGCAATGAAGTGGTTGGCTATGAGGCCCTGATTCGAGGACCTTCTGGTTCTGATCTTGAATATCCTGATGCGTTGTTCCGTGTCGCCATCGAGCAGGGAATGCAGAATGAGCTTGAACTTGCCTGTCGGCGGGTGACCCTGCAACGTTACGCAGAGCTCAGACCTGACGCTAAGTTATTTCTGAACATCAGCGCCTCCCTTTTAAGCTCGACGGAACATCAGACCGGCTTCACTGAAGAGCTGTTGCGCGAGTTGGATATCCCGACCCGCGATATTGTTATCGAGATCTCAGAACAGCATCCGTTTGATCACTATGGCCTGACTGCGGCAGCGGTGCAGCATTACCGTGATATGGGGTTTGCGATTGCGATTGATGATCTGGGAAGCGGTTACTCGGGTTTGAAGCTCTGGTCGGAGCTACGCCCGGAGTACGTCAAAATCGATAAGCACTTTGTCTCCAATATTGATCAGGACCCGGTGAAAAAGGAGTTTGTGCGCTCTATCTGTAATATCGCGCAAACGATGCGTTGTAACATCATTGCTGAGGGGATCGAACGCAGTAATGAACTGAGAGCCTTGCAGCAACTGGGTGTGATGATTGGTCAGGGCTATTTGCTAGGCCGTCCCGGTGTGGTCCCCACTTTTGAGCCAGATACGTTTTTGCCCGATGCCAGTTATTGGGAGGCCAATGCTGAGAGTCCGCAAGACATCAGTGATACCGCATTTAGCTTATTGAAATCCTCTCCGACTCTCGCGCCTGATGACAAAATCGGTTTTGTCAGTCAGTTGTTTCGGCAGAATACAGAACTGACCACAATCCCGGTGCTGGTGGGAGGTAAACCGATCGGTGTGGTGTTAAAAAGCGAATTGCTGGAGATGTTTTCATCACAGTACGGGCGTGCCCTCTACGAGCACAAACCGGTGAGTAAGATGCTCAGTCAGAACGTGCTGGTAGTTGAAAGCACGACGACGCTGGCCCGCGTCTCTCAGATTGTGACCGATCAGGATGAGTTTGCGCTAAAGCAGGACATTATTATTACGCAGGAAGGCAGCTATCTGGGGATGGGCAGTGTGCGCGATCTGTTGAAGCGTATCACCGAGCTGAAGATCCGCAATGCGCGTTACGCGAATCCGTTGACGTTGCTGCCGGGCAATGTGCCGATCAACCGTGAGATTGATTTAATGCTGCGCCAGTTAATTGATTTCCGGGTGGCATACTTTGATCTGAATAACTTCAAACCTTACAACGACTGCTATGGCTACTCAAAAGGTGATCAGGTTATTCGGCTGATGGGCGAGCTGCTTAACCGGCATGCATCCGGCAACCATAACTTTGTTGGGCATATCGGTGGTGATGACTTCGTGGTGATCTATCGGGGGGATGGCTGGCAGGAAAGTTGCGAGCGCATCATTAAGGAGTTTGAGGATCTGGTGCGTTCTTTCTATTCGCCTCAGGATCTGCAGCGTAAGGGGATAGAAGCGTTGGATCGTCACGGAGAACCCCGGTTCTTCCCACTATTGGGGCTGGCGATTGGTGTAGTACACCCGGATGCGGGGCGTTGTGATTCACACAACGAGGTGGCCGAGCTGGCGTCACAGGCTAAGAAAGAGGCCAAAGCGCTGCCGGGTAGTGCAATTTTTGTCTCACGGCGACGTGGCGGCGGAGATCTTCCAGAGACGTTGTGTGAGTATGCTGTGGGTTAGGCGCTATCATCCGCGCTTCAGCTGTCTTCTTTTTTACCGAATGCGTCTGATATGCGCATCGCGCCCACGGTCGTTAATACGGGGTGGGGGTGAGGCGCCAGCGCCAACACAATATCGATCGCCGGGAGGTCTGGCAGGTCGCTGCTTTCCAAGACCGTTAAGTCCTTGGAAACCGTTGAGCGTGCCAGCGCGCTGATCGCGATCCCTTTGTGCAACAAACCTTTCAGAGCGGTAGCGCTGGAGGAGGTGGCGATCAGTTGATAGGCACGGTTCTGTTTTTCCAGTGCATCAATGGCGGTACTGTGAAATTTACAGTCGGCGTCATAGAGCACCAGCGGCAGTACATCCCGTGCTAACAGTTCAGGGTACCCGCCGTGAGTCCAGACACCTTTGTCATGTACCAGCAGGTAACCTTCATCGTTTTCCGGTGCGCGGGTCAGAATCGCCGCGTGGATCTCGCCGCGATCCAATAGGGCACGTAGGCGGGTACTGCTGGCGCAGAGGATGCTGATCTCCTGTTGAGGATGAGTTTCCAGCAGAAGGGCGATCAGTGTGGGCAGGACAGAATCAGCATAGTCATCGGGGCAGCCGAGCATCAGTGGCGGGTGATCGCTACGGTGTTTGAGGTCGCTCAGGGCCTGATCGTGAATCGCCAGTAACCGTCGGGCGTAGCTGGCCAGTTTACGGCCATGTTCGGTCAGACCCAGATTACGGCCTTCTTTGATGAACAGCTCCTTGCCGGTCGCTTCCTCCAGCTTCTTCATCTGCATACTGATCGCACTTTGGGTCCGGTGGATCTGCTTGGCGGCACGGGTAAAGCTGCCGGTATCCACAAAAGCGATAAAGCTGCGCAGTGCTTCGATATCCATCGTTTATCCCTTGGTATCCATGTCGGTGGCGATGATTGCCCGTGTTGTCGCAGTTGTTGTGGCGAGGGTGTCATCCGCTGAAGGTCGTGCGCTGAGTTATAGCCGAATTGAAGGAGGGGAGCAATCTCACCCGAATTGTTGTCATTATGTGGTTCGGATGTGGTTAGAGAGTGCAGAGATGATGGCTGACGGTGTTCAAGAACCGCCACAACGGGATATATTACCCGCTCTCGATAGTGATCAAATCCAGTATTTTCGATACAGGGGTATCCGTTGGATATCCGTGATGGGCTCAGTAATAAAGGTAGAGTGATGCACGAACAGGTTCAGGAATACTACGGTGAGGTACTGCAGGGCAGTGATGATCTGCAAACAAACGCCTGCTGCACAGATGATTCAATGCCACGCTTTGTTAAAAATGCCTTGGCGAAGGTGCACGATGAGGTCATGGCGCGCTACTACGGCTGCGGTCTGGTCGCACCGGAACAGCTGAAAGGCTGTGCAATTCTTGATCTTGGCAGCGGCAGTGGCCGTGACTGTTATGTGTTGTCGCAGTTTGTGGGCGAATCCGGTCGTGTCGTGGGTGTGGATATGACCGACGCGCAGCTGGAGGTGGCGAACCGACATCTGGCCTATCATCAGGACACCTTTGGTTACAGCGAAGGCAATGTCGAATTCCACAAGGGCTATATTGAAAAGTTGGATGAACTGGACCTGCCGGATAACAGCTTCGACGTGATCGTCTCCAACTGTGTGATTAACCTGAGTCCGGATAAAGAAGCGGTGTTTCGTGAAGCTTACCGTCTGCTGAAGCCGGGTGGCGAGTTGTATTTCTCTGATGTTTACGCGGATCGCCGTGTGCCGGAATCACTCAAATCTGATCCTGAGCTTTATGGCGAATGCCTCTCCGGTGCACTGTACTGGAACGATTTCCTGCGTCTGGCGAAGAAAGCGGGTTTTGCCGATCCGCGTCTGGTGGAAGATCGCCCGATCACCATCGACAATGAACGAATCGAGCAGAAGATCGGCCATATCGGGTTTTACTCTGCCACCTACCGTCTGTTCAAAATTGCGGAGCTGGAAGATGCTTGTGAAGATTACGGTCAGGTCGTGGTTTATAAAGGCACCATCGAGCATATTCCGGAGGTGTTTGAGCTGGATGCGCATCATAGTATCCAAAAGGGTAAGGTGTTTCCGGTGTGCGGAAATACCTGGCGGATGCTGCACGATACCCGTTTCCAGGAACACTTTGATTACATCGGCAACTGGGACAACCACTACGGTATCTTTGATGGTTGCGGCACCTTGATGCCCTTCGAGACAGACACTCAGGGTGAGAGCAGTGGCGGCGGTTGCTGCTGATCCATCAGTGTTACGAATAGGTGGCATCAATACTATTCGTTAGTTTTTGCACCAGCGAACGGTAAGAATACCTGCACTTTCAACGGAAGCAGGTACTTACTCATGGAACTGATTGTTGGCAACAAAAACTACTCTTCATGGTCGTTGCGCGGCTGGCTGATGCTGGCCGCATTTAATCTCGACTTCAAAGACACCCGCCTGCTGCTACATACCGATACGTTTTACCGCGAGCTCGAAAAGCTGGGCGTGGCCGGCAAAGTGCCGGTGCTGCTGGACGGTGATTTGACCGTATGGGACTCTTTGGCGATCTGCGAATACGTCAGCGAAACCTATCTGGATGGCCGCGGCTGGCCTGTGGATAAAGCCGCCCGTGCTGAGGCGCGCGCTGTGGCGAACGAGATGCACTCCGGCTTTATGGCGTTACGCAGCGAGATGCCAATGAACTGCCGAGCCAAACGCAGGATCGAGCCATCTGCGGCTGCGATGCAGGATGTGGCACGCATTGATGCGATCTGGTCGGGCTTGCGTGCACGCTTCGCCGATCAAGGTCCTTGGCTGTTTGGCGAATTCAGTATCGCCGATGTGATGTTTGCCCCGGTGGCATCCCGCTTTGAGACCTATGGGATTGAGGTGTCTGATCTGAGCCGTACTTATATGGCAGCGGTGCTGAATCATTCCGCCATGCAGGAGTGGATTGAAGCGGGTAAGCGGGAATCCGAGATTGTTGAATCGGATGAGGTAGGAATAGACGTCTAACCCTCTACCCGACCCTTGTAGCAGCCCTCTCCAAGGGCGACATATCTTGGTCGTGGGAATGTGTCGCGGTCGGAGACCGCTGCTACAGATATAGCTCTGATTCCCGTGCTCCTCTATGGGAATTTGTTCTGGTTCCCACGGTCTCCCGTGGGAATCCATACAGTGGTATACGTTACACGCGAGTTTGGCGGTGTACGGAGATGTGGGTATTTTTCTGGTTCCCACGGTCCCCCCGTGGGAATCCATACAGTGGTTTACGTTACTCGCGAGTTTGGTGATGTGCGACGATCCGGGGCTTTTTCTGGTTCCCATGGTCCCCCGTGGGAATCCATACAGTAGCTTGCGTTACTCGCGAGTTTGGCGGCGTGCGACGATCCGGGGCTTTTTCTGGTTCCCATGGTCCCCCGTGGGAATCCATACAGTGGCTTACGTTACCAGAGAGTTTGGCGGCGTGCGACGATCCGGGTATTTTTCTGGTTCCCATGGTCCCCCGTGGGAATCCATACAGTGGCTTACGTTACTCGCGAATTTGGCGGTGTGCGAAGAAGCGGGTATGGGTGAGATATGCACCTCAGGGGTTAGCAAACGCTCGCCAACACTTTCATCAAACCATGTTCTTTTAGCCTAACCGCTTCCTCTTCTGACCGGACCAGCAAGGCACCGACAAAGGCCAGAGAGTTAAATGAGACGCCCTCGAATGACTCTTTAGTGCGCGGGACCATCAGCATCCACTTGCGGGTGATCAGCAGATTGTAAGCCGAGGTGGTTTGCAGCCCATCGTCTTTAATCTCCAGTTCTTCGCGCAGTTGATTGTAGGTGTTTTTCAAGGCATCGGCGGCGTGGGACGGATCATCAAACAAGCCTTCAGGCAGTTGCATTCCCGAATGACGGAAGCCCAGTTCTAGACGGCTGTTGGGGTGTCCCGGTTTCAGCTGATTCAGGGCGTCAGAGAAGGGCAGCTCCTGACAGGCGGTCATGGGCAGCGGGATCAGTTGCAGGTGTTTGTGCGGTTGGCTGGCACCGGCGATTTTGCCGCCGTTATAAAAGGCCAGTCCGTCGATCTCCTGCATCACCTGCGCCAGTGCCTGAAAATCCCGTTGCTTGATCTTATCTTGCTGAGATTCCATCTCTCGGGTGACGATCAGCAGGTGGTGATCGACGACGTTAAATTTGTTTAGCAAGCAGATATGGTCATCGCCGAGATCGCGTACATACAGGGCTTCGTCATAGGGTTTAAAGGGGTTACGGCGGGTATCTCCCGCTTTCTTTAAACGTTGTGCCGCATCTTCTTTGCGTTTCAGGTTGGAGAGGGTGCGTAGCAAAAAGCTTTGCCCGGCATCCGTGACATGTTCATAGGCTGTGTCGATGGATTGCAATGCACCACTGGCCAGTGCGCCTTGAGTGACTCGTTCTACATCCTGCATCAGTGTGGCTGCTGAATCGTTCATCTGTATTTCCCTGTTATCCCTGCATATCACTGTCGGTTATTCTAATCTGAAAACGATGAGTATTAGTACGCAATCTCTACGTATTACTACCTAGAATAGATCGCAGCTGATGGAATTTTACTCAGCTGTCAGGCACGATGAATTCAATTTGGAATTATCATTCTCCTATGTCACTCAAGTCCAAAATACTCCTGCTGGCGTTGCTACCTCTGATTCTGATGACAGCCGCGATTACGCTGATCAGTCAGCGGCAGGCGCATGATCTGTCGGAACAGGAGATCAGCACCTTCGAAGAACAGTTGCTGGCGGCCAAACGTAACGAGTTGCAGAACTATCTCAGCCTGGCGATGACCTCTATTGCCCATATTGTTGCGGATTATGAGCCGGGTGATAGGGCGGCGGAGTCTGAAATTAAGCGTATTCTGCACAGTCTGACCTACGGTGATGACGGTTACTTTTTTGCCTACGATCAGCAAGGTATCAATCTGGTCCATCCCAAGCAGCCGGAGCTGGTGGGCGAAAACCTGATTAACCTACAGGATCAACGCGGCAATTTTGTGATACGTGAGTTACTGCAAAAGGCACAAGACGGTGGCGGGTATTTTCGTTACCACTGGCGTAAACCCTCAAAAGGCGGACTGGAAGACAAGCTCAGTTATGTGGTGAATATTCCTAAGCTGAACTGGATGATGGGCACCGGTCTGTATGTCGACGATATCGCAGAAGAAGTGGCTAAGACGCGTGGGCTAGTTGACCGAAATATCCGTAACACCTTTTTCACTGTACTGATGATTCTGGCCGGGACGGTGATCATTATTATTCTGATCGGTGTGGCGATTAACGTGCATGCGGGTCAGTTAGCGGACAAGCGGTTACGCGCGATTATCCACAAGTACGTGCAGTTTCAGGTGAATCAGCGACGCAACTTTGCCCGTGAGCTGCACGATGGGATTAACCAGTTGATGGTGTCGGTGAAGTTTCGGATTGAGCTGGGCCGTGATCGACTAGAGTCTGACCCGGCGAGTGCGAAAGAAAATCTGGATAAAGCCGGTGATGTGTTAAATCAGGCGATTCAGGAAGTTCGGCAGATCTCCCATGATCTGCGGCCGAGCCTGCTGGATGATCTGGGGCTGAAAGCTGCGCTGGTGAGTATGCTGGATGATTTTGCTGAACGCACCGGCATCCATAACAATATCCGTTTAGAGTTGCCTGAGCATCGACTGCCCGATGATATTGAGATCACCCTGTACCGTATCGTGCAGGAAGCGATTACCAATGTAGAGCGTCATGCGCAGGCAACTGAAGTTGTGCTCAGAATCTGGCCGCAGGACAATACCCTGCGGATTGATCTTAAAGATAACGGTTGTGGTTTTGCCTTGCCAAACCGCTCACAGCACGAAGGGATCGGTCTGATGAATATGCGCGAAAGGGCCGAATTGCTGGGCGGTAGTTTTGAGATTCGCAGTCGTCCCTCCATGGGCACCCGCGTGCGTGCTATGTTTAGGCTGGAACCTGTAACCTGATCCCAATTTAAGAAGAGAACCTTATGCCTCACATCGGAACCCAGGACAATCCGGCAGTCAGCACCATCCGTATCTTGCTGGTGGATGATCATCCGTTAGTGTTGGAAGGGATCAGTGCCCGGCTGGAAAGCGAACCCGGTATCGAGGTGATTGGGCAGGCCAACAATGGGCAGCAGGCGCTGGAAAAAGCGGCCGAACTCAAACCTGATGTGGTGTTGATGGATATCTCCATGCCGGTGATGAATGGGTTGGAAGCGGCAGAGCATTTTAAGAACGATCAGCCGGAAGCGCGGGTGTTGATCCTTAGCATGCATGAGAACCGCGAATATATTGTCAAGATGATCCAGAGTGGCGCGGCGGGATATGTGTTGAAGGATGTATCATCCGATGAGCTGATTCGTGCGATCCAGACCGTTCATCAGGGTGGGACCTACTTTAGCGCGGGGGCTTCCGAGGCGCTGTTCAGTGAGTTCTCCAAAAGTGACCAGCCCGAAAAACCGGATACCGGTCTGACCAAGCGTGAAGAGATGGTGCTCAAGCTGATCGCCGAAGGGAAAGTAAATAAAGAAGTCGCCCGTGCGTTGGATATCTCCGTGCGTACAGTTGAAACCCACCGTCAGAACATTAAGCAGAAGCTCAATATTCAAACGGCCGCAGGGCTGACCAAGTATGCGTTGGAGCACAACCTGATCAGTTTGTGATTGTGGAATCGGATGGATGTTGGGAATCGCTTAGCTCGTCGCCAACCTACATGGTGTTTGTATATTGTAGGGCAGGCTTCCAGCCTGCCGGCACCCTGAAGGGGTGCCCTACAGGTTTGGTTTAGTTGCCCAGTGTTGGATGCCACTGACGTATTGTTGCTTTCTATGTGACTGGCTCGGAACTTTGATACACTGGCCCATCGCTGATTGTGCAGATCCAAGAGAACAATAATGAGAGATTGGCTGCAGCAACTGACCGGTTGCGTAGTATTTAGCATTGCATTCAGCCTGTGCGCGCTGAACCCCGCCTATGCGGAAAATCGTCTCGTATCTTTAGGTACCGGTGGTGTTACGGGTCTTTATTACCCGGCTGGCGGCGCTTTGTGTCGTCTGGTGAATCTGACCCGAGAGCAGCATGGCATTCGCTGTGCGGTGCGTAATACGCCCGGTTCTGTTACGAATCTTCGAAAAGTCTCCAGCGGCAAGTTGGACATGGGCATTGCTGAAGCGGGCCAGCTTTTCAACGCGGTGAACGGTCGCGGTAAATTTGACCGCCCGGACCCACAACTGCGTGCGCTGATCAGCCTGTACCCAGAATACATCTCAGTACTCAGCCGCACCGACAGCGGCATCAAGAGCTTCGCT
The DNA here is from genome assembly GCF_015209595.1 of Pontibacterium sinense. Taxonomy (GTDB): domain Bacteria; phylum Pseudomonadota; class Gammaproteobacteria; order Pseudomonadales; family Balneatricaceae; genus Pontibacterium; species Pontibacterium sinense. Next base: position 205,713 of record NZ_JADEYS010000004.1, read on the forward strand.
GATCTTTACAATAAACGTATCAATATTGGCAAAGAGGGCAGTAGTCAGCGGATCACAATGGCGATGTTGATGACAACACGCAACTGGAGCCTGGATGATTTCGCTGAGGTGCATCAGCTGGCACCGGCGAATCAGGCCGATGCGCTGTGTGAAAACCGCATCGATGCCACCTTATATGTGGTGGGACATCCCAGCGGTGCGATTAAGGAAGCATTGCGTGACTGCGACAGTCAGCTGGTCAGCCTGTCATTGGAAGATATTGAAACCCTGACCACCACCAATCCTCATTATCACCCGCTGTCCCTGCGGGGGGATTACTATGATGCGAGTCAGCCTGATGTCACAACTGCGGGTGTGAATGCGACTCTGTTTACCCGTGCTGATCTGCCGGATGAAGTGGCGTATGCCGTGGTGAAATCCCTGTTCAGTCAGTTCGAGCGTTTCCGCCGCATGCATCCTGCCTTTGTCGACTTAAAGATTGAAGATATGGTGAAGCCGTCTTTGGCGGCGCCCATGCATCCGGGCGCGCAACGCTACTTCCAGGACGCTGGACTGCTCCAGCCCTAACACCTCCGGTAAGTGCTTTAGCGGATCGCTTCAGTTGAAGCCGTGGTCACTAATGGCAGATCAATCTGGAAGTGAGCGCCGCTCTCATCGGGTACACAACAGATATGTCCGTTTAAGAGCTGGCTCACCAGGTTGAAAGTGATGTGCATCCCTAAACCGCTGCAGCCCTGATTCCGTTTGGTGGTCATAAACGGTTCAAACAGCTTGTACTGCCAGCCGTCTGGAATTCCCACACCGTTGTCCGCGTAATCGATCTTCAGGCTGTCCGTTTGTGGCGTGAGTGTAATGGTGATCTTTCCACCGGGCTGATTTTCAAACCCATGCAGCAGCGAATTCAAAATCAGGTTGGTGAAGATCTGATAGAAACTGCCCGGATAGCTGTCGAGCAGAAGATGGTCAGGACCGTTGATGATAACTTCAGGGTTACAGCGTTTCAGGCGTGGACGCAGGGAGAGCAAAATCTCATCCAGATACTGGATCAGGTCGAACTGACGCTGTTGCTCGCTCGATTGATCGACCGATACCTGTTTGAAGGCGCTGATCAGCTGGGCGGCACGCTCCAGATTCTGGCAGATTAACTGGCTGCTCTCCACCGCGGTATCCGCCAGTGGATCGTCTGGGTGTTGTTGCTTATGCAGTGTGGCCTGATCCGCAAGGAAAGAGGCTGCTGTAAAACCAATGCCTATTGGGGTGTTAATCTCATGGGCAACACCCGCTACCAGTCCCCCCAGGGCTGCCAGCTTCTTGGATTCAACCAGCTGTTGCTGGGTGGCTTGCAGTTTTTCCAGTGTCTCATGCAGTTCCTGATTACGCTCTTCCAGCTGCTGGGTGCGATCCGTGACCCTTTGTTCCAGCTCAGTGTTCAGTTTCTCCAGGGCATGTTCAGCTTCGGCACGTTTACTCATATCTTTCAGCATTGATTCCCGCATGCCATTCATCGCATCCACCACCTGGCTGAGTTCGTCATCGCGGGCTTTGCCATTGCGCTTGAGAATCAGCGGGCGGTCCAGATGATCCAGTTTCAGGCGACGGGCATATTGCGCCATCGTGCCCAGATGCTGGGTGATCAGACGGTGGAAGATGGTGAGGATAAAGATCGAGACCAGAAACGTTTTGATCCCCTGTGAGGCAAGGATCACCAGCACTTTATCACCCAGACGGCGGTAGACCTCATCCAGACTGATAATCAGGGTCAGTTTGCCCACCTCATACACGGTGCTGTTAGCGGCTTTGTGCTGCAGATCATAGTGTCGCTCAACGATCGGACCGGTTTCCGGTCGCTTACCCGCTGCATAGAAGTCGCCATATTGTGAGCTGATCTCCAGATACTGGATGTCGGGCAGTTGATAGAGACCGTCCAGCTGAACCTGAATCTGATCCGGGCTGATTTCCCACAGACTGTTAGAGAGGCTGTTCAGCGAGCTGGCTTCGATCTGTTGCAGGCGTTCATCAATGGCGGAGAGTTCGTAACGGTAGTCGAGCCAGAGCTGTGTGCCGGTGGCGATCAGTGTGATCGCGGAGCTGCATAGCAAGATTGCCGCCAGCAGGCGAATCCCCAATGGCTTTTGATAACGAAGTTGGTTGATGCGTTGCAGCAGGCTCATAGCGTCTTTATCTAGTGCAAAGAGGTTTTGGAAAACAGATTGATCACAATCACGCCCAGAACAATAAGGCCGATACCGATGACTGCGGGAAGGTCCAGCTTTTGGTCGTAAATCAGTAGCGCCAGAACACTCACAAATACAATCCCCAGTCCTGACCAGATCGCATACGCTACCCCCAAAGGTATTGTGTGCAGGGTCATCGACAGTGCATAGAAGGCAACACCATACCCTGAGATCACCAATAGGGAGGGCCACAGCTTAGAAAAACCATCGCTGGATTTTAGCGCGGTGGTCGCGATGACTTCTGATGCAATGGCAACACCCAGAAACAGCCAGTTTTTCATAAATAAGCGTCTTCCTAATAGTGATCGCTGAGGCAGAAAGTTTTTCACAAACCGCTGGCGTTAAACAAGCGGGAAATAACACCATCGGCCACGGCTTATATAGGCAGACTTTAGCCCTTTTTGGCAACTTAGCGCAGGGTATTGTGAAAAGTGGCACGCGAGGAGGTTTTGTTGGCATGGAAGGCGGTCTGGGTGGTGCTGCCTTTCCCCTATGTTAGAGGGGTCTCCTTTAAGACGGTATTCCTGTCACATTGATGTGTTTCACATTAGATGGCAGGGAAAAAGGACAGTAGCGAGTGAGCTGCTGTAAAGAACTTATTTACTGCCCGCATTGCGGGTAAATAACGATAAGAAGGGTTCCCATGTCTCTGAAGAACAAACTCGCAACGACGCTTTTCTCCTCAGCGGTTGGTCTGGCTGCTACTTTCTCTGCAACCACAGTGAGTGCAGAACAAACCTATGTGACTATCGGTACGGGTGGTCAGACAGGTGTGTACTACGTTGTAGGCCAGTCTGTTTGCCGTTTGGTAAACCGTGAAACTAAAGACCACGGCATCAAGTGTACTGCGCCTTCTACCGGCGGTTCTGTAGCGAACATCAACGCTATCCGTCAGGGTCAGCAGGACATGGGCATGGCCCAGTCTGACTGGCAGTTCCACGCGCTGAACGGCACTAAGCACAAGACCTTCATGGATCAGGGTAAGTTTGAAAACCTGCGTGCACTGTTCTCCGTACACAACGAGCCATTCACTGTTGTTGCCCGTGCAGACTCCGGTGTTGAATCTTTCGATGATCTGGTCGGCAAACGTGTCAACCTGAACAACCCAGGTTCCGGTACTCGCGGCACCATGGAAGTGATCATGGCTGAGAAAGGCTGGACGCGTGATTCCTTCAAGCTGGCAGCTGAGCTGAAAGCTTCTGAGCAGGCTCAGGCACTGTGTGACAACAAGCTGGACGTGATGATCTATTCCGTTGGCCACCCATCCGGTGCGATCAAAGAAGCAACGACTTCTTGTGATGCAAAAGTGATCCCTGTAACAGGTGCTGCGATCGACAAGCTGATCGCTGAAAACGATTACTATGCAAATGCAACCATCAAAGGCGGCCTGTACAAAGGTTCTGACGCAGACGTAGCAACCTTCGGTAACGCTGCAACTTTCGTAAGCTCCGCTGACGTTGACGCTGACACTGTATACCAGGTGGTTAAAGCGGTATTCGATAACTTCGATCGCTTCAAGCGTCTGCACCCTGCTTTCAACAACCTGGATCCTAAGCAGATGATCTCTGGCGGCCTGTCTGCTCCTCTGCATGACGGTGCGGTTCGTTACTACAAAGAAAAGGGTTGGATGTAAGCCTGCATTCCCGCGCTTTTTTTAGTTAGGAGGCTTTAAGCCTTCTCCAGAGACCTTTGTCTTGCTCACTTTCTGATGTGCAGATCAGCCCGAGTAGGGCAGAGGTCTCTTTTTTTCATTCTGTTTTTTTGGAGCTGATATGACGAATCTGCAAAGCAGACAGGATCAGGTCGACGAAAAAGAACTTCAGGAGATGGTTGCTGCCAATGATACGGGCGCACGAATTCCTGAAGGCTGGCAGGGTAAGCTGTTGTTGGCAGTTGCGCTGTTTTGGTCCCTGTTTCAGCTGTGGATAGCATCTCCACTGCCGTTTTATGACTGGCCGCTGATTGGCAGCTTTGGCATTTTTAACGACACCGAAGTCCGGGCGATCCATCTGGGATTTGCGACCTTCCTCGCTTTTACCGCGTATCCTGCGCTGGCCCGATCTCCCCGACACCATATTCCTGTGACCGATACTGTCCTGTGCCTGCTGGGTGCGTTCAGTGCGTCTTATATTTATCTGTTTTACGAGCAGCTGGTGGGCCGTCCGGGTTTGCCAAATACTCAGGATCTGGTGGTGTCTATCACCGGTTTGATCCTGTTGCTGGAAGCGACCCGTCGTACTTTGGGTCCACCGTTGATGATCGTTGCAATCGTCTTCCTGACATACTCTCTGGCCGGTCCGTACATGCCGGAGCTGATTGCGCACAAAGGCGTCACACTAAAAGAGCTTGTTAACCATCAATGGCTAACCACGGAAGGCGTTTTTGGTATTGCGCTTGGCGTCTCCTCCAACTTTGTATTCCTGTTTGTTCTTTTTGGTGCGCTGCTGGATAAAGCGGGTGCCGGTAACTACTTCATTCAGGTTGCGTTCTCGCTGCTGGGTCACATGCGTGGCGGTCCGGCAAAAGCGGCGGTGGTATCGTCCGGTCTGACCGGTTTGATCTCCGGTTCCTCTATTGCCAACGTGGTGACCACGGGTACGTTTACCATCCCGATGATGAAACGGGTGGGGTTCTCCTCCGAAAAAGCCGGTGCGGTTGAAGTCGCTTCGTCTGTGAACGGACAGATTATGCCACCCGTGATGGGCGCTGCGGCGTTCCTGATGGTGGAGTACGTGGGGATCTCCTACGTGGAAGTTATCACCCATGCATTTCTGCCTGCGCTGATCTCCTACATCGCGCTGATCTACATCGTGCATCTGGAAGCACTGAAACAGAACATGTATGGCTTGCCACGTCGTACTGCAGTGAAAGCATGGCAGTTGCGTCTGATCGGTATCCTGACCGGGTTCCTGACCACGGCGGGTATTGCTGCAATTGTGTACTACGGCATTGGCTGGATTAAACCGGTGTTTGGTGACTTTGCGGGCATGGTGATCGCGGCGTTGCTGGTGGTGGTGTATCTCTACCTGATCCGTTTTGCATCCCGTGTGCCTGATCTGGCGCTGGATGATCCAAACGCACCGATGCTGCAGTTGCCGGAAGTTGGGCCAACCGTTAAATCCGGTTTGCACTTCCTGTTGCCGGTCGTCGTGCTGGTGTGGTGTTTGATGATCGAGCGTTTGTCACCGGGGTTGTCTGCATTTTGGGCAACCATCCTGATGATCGTGATTCTGGTGACTCAGCGTCCGCTGATGGCGTACTTCCGCCAGCAGGGGAATCTGAGTGCACGTCTGCGTCAGGGTGCCAATGAACTGGTTGACGGTCTGATCGTGGGTGCACGAAACATGATCGGTATCGGTATTGCGACCGCGACCGCCGGTATCATCGTTGGCGCGGTGTCTCAGACCGGTGTGGGATCAGTATTGGCTGATCTGGTGGAAGTGTTGTCGATGGGCAACCTGCTGCTGATGCTGATTCTGACCGCGATTCTCAGTCTGATTCTGGGTATGGGTCTGCCAACTACGGCCAACTATATTGTTGTTTCTTCCTTACTGGCGCCAGTGGTGATCTCACTGGGTCAGGAATCCGGACTGATCGTACCGTTGATCGCGGTGCATCTGTTCGTGTTCTACTTCGGCATCATGGCAGACGTGACCCCACCGGTTGGTCTGGCCTCATTTGCCGCGGCAGCCGTCTCCGGTGGTGATCCTATCCGGACAGGTTTCCAGGCGTTTAGCTACAGCTTACGTACGGCCGCGCTGCCATTCCTGTTTATCTTCAATACCGACCTGTTGCTGATTGATGTGACCTGGTTGGAAGGTATTCAGGTCTTTATCGTGGCGACCATCGCCATACTGATCTTCACCGCGGCCACACAGGGTTACTTCTTTGCCCGTAACCGCTGGTACGAAACCTGTCTGTTGCTGTTGATTGCGTTCTCGTTGTTCCGTCCGGGCTTCTGGATGGATCGCATCGTAGAGCCGTATCAGCAGATCAGCCCGTCCGCATTGGTGCAGGAAGCAGGGAATCTGCAACCGGGTACCGAGCTGCGTATCTGGATTGATGGTGAAGATGATGTGGGTAACGCGCGTTCCTTCCTGGCTATCCTGAATTTGGGTGAAGGTGAAGACGGCGCCGCGCGACTGGCATCAACCGGTATCGAATTGTTGGACAAAGATGGCAAAACCATCGTCGACTACGTGGGCTTTGACAGTGCGGCGGAACATGCCGGTCTGGCCTTCGATCAAGTGATTACCGGAGCGGAAGCGCCACAAGTGCAGCCGCCAAAACAGCTGATCTATATTCCGGCGATCGCCTTGCTGGCTTTGCTGATCGTATTGCAGCGACGTCGTCGTAAAGAAGAACCTGTGGCACAACCTGCTGCAGCATAAACATGTGCATCCCGACTGCATGGTTATGCAGTCGGGTATTGCCGGAGGAATGGCTGATGTTTACAAAAGTACTAGTACCGGTGGATCTGGCTGAGCCAGAGTTCACTAAAAAGTCCCTTCAACTGGCCCTAAGGGAAGTTCGCGAAAACGGGGTAGAGTTACATTTGATCACCGTTGTACCGGGTTTCAGTAACTCGCTGGTCGCTTCGTTTTTCAGCGAGAAAGAGCACCAGAAAGCGGTGACCGAAGTCGCACGTCAGTTTAAGCAGTTTGCCAAGGATGAATTGCCGGAAGAAGTGAAGCCTGTATTGAAAGTGTATGAAGGTTCACCGGCTGAGCAAATTGTGGGATATGTAAAAGATAAGGCGATCGATCTGGTGGTGATGTCCGCCCATCATCGTTCGCGGGTAGACGAATTTCTACTTGGGTCAGTGTCTGCGCGGGTCGTTGAACGTGCCAATTGCTCTGTCCTTTTGCTCAAAAACTGAGCTAAAAATCATCCGGTAAGAAAAGGTCATAAAAACGGGAGTTTGTCCTGTTTTGGGGTGGAAATTCGGGAAAAGAATCTACGTACTGAGCAGCACTAAGTTGTTCATGCTTCTATACTTGCATAACTATAAAATTAACGTCTAAACAGGATAAATAAACGACAATGTCTGACCAACTCTGCGACAGCAGTTCGTTGCTGTCACCGCTTACTGACCTTTTACAGCAACGTCTGTCTGCCGATATGGCCACGCAGGTGACCGACTTTTCAAGTCGTTACTATCAGACCGCGACCCACGAAGAGCTGAATGAACGCTCTCTGGATAACCTCTACGGCGCGACATTGTCGTGTTGGCAGTTCCTGCAGAACTTTAATGCAGACGCGCCAAAGGTACGTCTCTACAACCCGGATCTGGAACAACACGGCTGGCGTGCTCAGCACACCGTCATCGAGATTGTACAGAGCGATATGCCGTTTCTGGTTGATTCGGTCCGTATGGCACTGAACCGCCGTGGTCTGGTGATTCACACAATCCATAATTCGATCCTGTTTACCCGTCGTGATGATAACGGTGATCTGCTGGAGTTGTGTGACAAGTCCGTAGAAGGTACGTCTGCCGAGTCGTTTATTTATCTTGAAGTCGATCGCACCAGTGATGATGCTGAACTGAAAGCGATCCTCTCTGCCCTGCATAAAGTGCTTGAGCATGTCCGTGTGGCAGTCAGCGATTATTCCGAGATGCAGGGCCGTGCAGCAGCGATGCTGGCCGATCTCGAAAAACAGGGTGAGCAAGCAGAGATTCAGGCGTTCCTGCGCTGGATGCTGGACGATCACTTTACCTTCCTCGGATACGATGAGATCCGTATTGAAGGTGATCAGGTGATGACCGTGGCGGGTTCTGAGCTGGGTATCTTTAAGCTAGATAAAGCCGCCGCTTCAGACAGTACTCTGGGTGACCTGCGCGATGCTGAGCGGGAGTTCCTGTTGGAACCGTCGCCGCTGATGTTTGCAAAAGATGCACGTTACTCACTGGTACACCGTCCGGCCTACATGGACCGTATTGTACTGAAGCAGTTTGATGCAGACGGCAACGTTGTTGGTAAGATCCGGTTCCACGGTTTGTACACCTCGGCGGTTTATTCCGAGCCGATGCATGCTATCCCTGTTGTGCGTGACAAAGCCAAAGCGGTATTGGAAAGTATTGGCTTTGATCCGCGTAGCCACAATGGTAAGCATTTGCTGCAGATCATGAATGATCTGCCACGTGATGAGCTGGTTCTGACCACTGAAGCACAGCTGCTGGAGATCGCCATGGGCATCTTCAGTTTGAACGAACGCCGTAAAGCCCGTTTGCTGGTACGTGCGGATCGTTGCAATCAGTTCATGACGTTCCTCTATTTTGTACCGCGTGACATTTTCTCCACCGAACTGCGTTTGCAGATTCAGGATCTGTTGATGAAGGCCACCGGTGCTACCGGTACGGACTTCACCACCACATTCAGTGAATCTGTTCTGGCTCGCGTACAGTTTGTACTGCGTATCGACCCGGATAACCCTCCGACGCTGGATATGGCCAAGCTGGAAGAGGACGTGGTGAATATCTCCCGCGACTGGAGCGATGATCTGCATGCGGCGCTGACCGATGTGTGTGGTGAAGAGCAGGGCAACCGACTGCTGCACAGCTACCGTTTTGCATTCACCAGCGCGTACCGCGAACACTTTGGCCCAGCCAGCGCGGTATACGATATTCAGCGCATTGAAGCCCTGAGTGCCGAACAGCCGATCACGATGAGCTTCTATCGCGTACTGGAACAAAGCTCTGAAATCCTGCGCTTTAAGCTGTTTGTTGCTGATGAGCCGCTGGTGTTGTCCGACGTGATCCCCGTGCTGGAAAACCTCGGCATGCGCGTGGTGGGTGAGCACCCTTACGCCGTACGCCGTGAAGACGGCCGCCAGTTCTGGATGCACGATTTCACGCTGATCTATCAGGGATCTGAGCCGGTAGAACTGGATGAAGTGCAGGATGTCTTCCAGGATGCCTTCGCCAAAATCTGGAGCGGCGGTGCTGAAAATGATGAATTCAACCAATTGGTTATCGGTGCGAACCTGAACTGGCGCGAAGTGGCTATGCTGCGTGCGTATTCCCGTTACAGTCAGCAGATCCGTTTTGGTTTCTCGCAGCCGTATATCGCCGGTGCATTGTCCAGCCACATTCAGGTAACCCGTTTGCTGGTTGCCCTGTTCCGTGCACGTTTTGAGCCTCAGCGTCAGGGCAGTGACAAGGTTGCTGCGTTGGCTGGTCGTATTGAATCCAGCATCGTGGATGCATTGGATAAAGTGGCGAATCTCAACGAAGACCAGATCCTGCGTCGTTTCCTTGAGCTGATCAAAGCCACGTTGCGTACCAGCTTCTTCCAGCGTACCGCTGATGGTGAACTGAAAGATTACTTCTCCTTCAAACTGAGCCCGCGTGAGATCAGCGATATTCCGCTACCGCGTCCGATGTTTGAAGTGTTTGTCTACTCCGCACGGGTTGAAGGTGTGCATCTGCGTGGCGGTAAAGTCGCTCGTGGTGGTCTGCGCTGGTCCGACCGTCTGGAGGATTACCGCACTGAAGTACTGGGTTTGGTAAAAGCCCAGCAGGTGAAAAACTCCGTCATCGTACCGGTGGGTGCGAAAGGTGGTTTCGTTGCGAAACAGCTGCCAACAACAGGTGGTCGTGAAGCCTGGCTGAACGAAGGCATCGCCAGCTACAAGATCTTTATCAGCGCACTGCTGGATATCACCGATAACCTGGTCGCAGGTGAAGTGGTATCGCCGGTGGATGTGGTCCGTCATGACGAAGACGACCCGTACTTTGTAGTAGCGGCAGATAAAGGCACCGCGACCTTCTCTGATATCGCGAACGAAATTGCTGAAGACCGTGGCTTCTGGCTGGGTGATGCATTCGCCTCCGGTGGCTCGCAGGGCTATGACCATAAAGGCATGGGTATTACCGCCCGTGGCGCATGGGAATCCGTCAAGCTGCACTTCCGTGAACTGGGGCTGGATACGCAGTCTGAAGCGTTCAGTGTGATTGCGGTGGGTGATATGGCCGGTGATGTATTCGGTAACGGCATGCTGCTGTCTGAACACATTCAGATGTGCGCTGCCTTTAACCACCTGCATATCTTTATCGATCCAAACCCAGACACAGCGAGCAGCTTTGTTGAACGTAAGCGCATGTTTGAACTGCCACGTTCCAGCTGGGAAGACTACAACGCCGAGTTGATCTCTGCCGGCGGCGGTATCTTCAGTCGTGCTGCGAAGTGGATCGATATTACGCCTGAAATGAAAAAACGCTTTGCGATTGAAGCGGACCGTCTGAACCCGAATGATCTGATCAATGCGTTGCTGAAAGCACCGGTCGATCTGATCTGGAACGGTGGTATCGGCACGTACGTGAAAGCGACCCACGAAAGCCATGCGGATGTCGGTGACAAGGCCAACGATGGTTTGCGTGTGAACGGTAATGAGCTGCGTTGTCGTGTACTGGGTGAGGGCGGTAACCTCGGCTTTACTCAGCTGGGCCGTATGGAGTTCTGTGCCAACGGCGGTAAGTCCAACACCGACTTTATCGATAACGCCGGTGGTGTGGATTGCTCCGACCACGAGGTCAACATCAAGATCCTGCTGAACGAAGTGGTGGCCAATGGCGACCTGACCGTGAAGCAGCGTAACGCGCTGTTACGCGAGATGACTGACGAAGTGGCTGACCTGGTATTGCAGAACAACTACGAGCAGGCACAGGCGATCAGTATCGCGCATAACCATGCCCGTAACTCGATGGATGAATACACTCGCCTGATTAACCGTTTGGAAGATGACGGTAAGCTGGACCGTGAGCTGGAATTTATCCCGCAGGAAGAACAGCTGCAGGAGCGTAAGCAGGCCGGTTTAGGTCTGACGCGTCCGGAACTGTCGGTTCTGATCTCCTACATCAAGGCTGAACTGAAAGAAGGACTGAGCGATTCCTGGATCACCGAAGACGACTACCTGAGTCAGGAAGTGATGACCGCTTTCCCTCAGCGTCTGATCGACGGTTACGATCAGCAGATCGATCAGCACCGTCTGCGTCGCGAAATCATCGCTACCCAGATTGCCAACGGCATGGTGAATACCGTGGGTATTACCTTTGCTGACCGCCTGAGCCAGATGTCCGGTTCAGCGGCTGCTGAGGTGGCTGCGTCTTATGTCATCGCACGTGATGTGTTTGGCGTCCAGCAGCTGTGGCGTGATATCGAAGCATTGGATAACCAGGTTGAAGCGGCACTGCAGCAGCAGATGATGGCTGACCTGATCCGCATGGTGCGTCGTGCGACATACTGGTTCCTGCGTCATCAGCGTCCATCCATGGATGTGGCGGGTGCGGTGTCTCAGTTCCGCCCAGCGGTACAGCAGATCAGCAGCCAGTTGCAGTCCTTGCTTAACGGTGAGCCGCTGGAACGCTGGCAGCAGAAACACAATGATCTGGTCACTGCCGGTGTGCCAACCGAACTGGCCACTGTGGTGGCGGGCGCGGACAGCCTGTATGCCCTGCTGGGTGTGATTCAGGCGGCGGAAGAGACCAATCAACCGCTGGAGAAAGTTGCACAGATCCACTTTGGTCTGGGCGATCGTCTGCAGCTGCACTGGTTCGACCATCAGGTGAAAGAGCTGGAAACCAGCAACCATTGGGAAACTATGGCGCGTGACGGTTTCCGCGAAGACCTGACCCGCCATCAGCAAGCAATCACTGTCAGCGTCTTGAGTGCTGATGTTGAAGATGTTGAAGCGGATACCGATGAGAGCGGAGAAGCACTGGTCAGCCGTTGGTTCGAGAGCAACGAAGTGTTGCTGAACCGCTGGCAGCGTCTGTTGCTCGACATCCGTAACAGCGCCCAGCAGGATTTCGCTATCTATACCGTCGCAATCCGTGAACTGTTGGAACTGGCACAGGCAAAATAAACCTGTGTATGAAGTCAGTAACGGTTCAGCTCTGGGCCGTTACTGTGATGAACACTCTGAAATACATGCTGCTGTGCACTCGGGCGAGGGCGCAGCGTTTAATTTTTACTTTGGACCCTAAAAAATACACGACGCTATCATGACTTCCACAAATCCGTTCCGCCCGGCCGCTCTGATTCATTTTGCACTGAAAGTTCGCCAGATTGCTGACAACAGCTGGTGGGTATACCGCCACGAAATTGGCCGCAATGGCACATTGAGCATCACGTCACGTGTGGTGTTCTTTAGCCACAGCCGTGAAGACGCTGATCTATGGATCGACCGTCAGCGAGAAGAAGCGACGATTTACATGTTGTCTGAAAACTAAGCGTCAATCAGACCACTACCGAGCTCAACCGCTTTGATATGCGCAGATATCAGAGCGGCGGGAAACAGCTGAAGCCCTGTTGTTTTCTACCCCAAGCAGCTGCTATGCAGCTGCTGCCCCTCCTTTTGCGTTTTTTATCCCGAATCCCCACCCATCCCGCCTGAATTGATCAGCATCCGTGCGTGCGATTTGTGTTTCTGTATCCTTTTTCCCGAAGTAGGTGATTCAAGAGAGACCAATTCGTGTTATCCGCTGATCTGAATTGCACGCACATTGTGGGGTAGTCTTCAGACTACCGGCAGCTTAAAAGCGGCCCTACAGGCGTATCGGCTGGTAATCAGAGACATTTGTGTGCGTGGTTTGCGTATCCGACTTCCTAGTAGAGGTAATTCAAGAGATACCGTTTGGTGTTATCCGCTGATCTGAATTACGCACACATTGTAGGGTAGTCCTCCAGACTACCGGCAGCTTAAAAGCTGCCCTACAGGTATATCTTTTGGCCGGATAGCACGTATCCAGCCTTTTGAGGTGGGCAAGAGAACTAGGTTGGTGTCTGAATTTATCGCGGAAAAATTGTAGGGCAGTCTTTAGGCTACCGGCAGCTGAACAGCTGAACAGCTGCCCGAGGGCGAGGAACAGATCTGCAGGTTGGGTCGAGCTAAAGGCGATACCCACACACTGACGAAGATAGATGAGTCCGCTACAACGGTAAAACACAGCGCAGCGCGCCGTTGTCTTCCACTTCCAGCAGTTGTCCATGAAGCTGTTGTGCTAACAATTCGATCTGTACCAACAAATGCGCAGCCCAGGTATCACGGCTAAATACTGTCCGCCCATTGGTTTGTTCGACCGAGAAGATGAACTGATCGTTCTGAGGCGCGCGTTGCATAGTGAGCTTCAGGTCGTGGCCGTGAGCTTGCACAATCGCCAGTTCAACCGCACTCATCATTAAACGCCGTAACAGTTTCGGATCGGCTTTGATCTGCGCAGGAAGTGCGCTATCGATGCTGTAATCCAGCAACCAGCCATCGCTTCGGCTTTGTGGCAGGAAGGTGTGTAACATTTCATCCATCAGCTTAACCGGCTCGATCAGGTCGGTACTGTGATCGGTATCGTGCTCCTGAAGCAGGTTGATGCTGTTATGCAAACGCTGGTGCTGGGCGTGAAGGTTAGCACTTAGGTCTTTGGCGACCGGGTTCAGATCAAACTGTTGCAGGCGCTGGCTCTGTTTCAAAATCGGCTGTATTTGGCTGTTCAGCTGATCCGCAGCGGATTGCAGTAGTTGATTGTCAGTCGCTGAGGATTCCGGATGGGCTGCGGCTTGCTGCCGTGCTGATTTGATATCCCGGAAAGAACGCAGGGCGACAACCACAGAGGTCAGCAGGCGTGATGCTGATAGTTCCGCTTTGCTCAGGTAATCGTTGATATCGTAGTTCACAATCACTTGGGCTTCAGGTGCGTACCCCGGGTGGCCAGTGCGCAGAACGATACGGATATCCTGATTATTGAGATGGTTGCGGATATGTTCCACCAACAATAAACCTTCATTGTCGGTTTCCATCACTACATCGAGCAGCGCTAGGGCAGTATCGGGATGTTGTGTCAGCATCTGTTTGGCTTCGGCGCTGCTCATGGCGCTGATCAGCTCAATGGGACGCTGCTCGAACTCGTAACCACGGAAAATCATCCGGGTAATGCCGTGGATACCTTCTTCGTCATCTACGACCAATACTTTCCAGGGTGTCATACGCTACTGCAATTCTTGTTATTTGAATGACTATTTTGCCAGCAAAGCGAGGCGCTGTGCCAGCTGTTTTAACTTGGCGTCTGCCCCCCATTTTTCGTAGAACCAACGAGCTTCATTGAGGCAGAATCGGGCCAGATGGTTTTGCTCATCTGCGCTGAGATAGTCAGCATAACGTTCGTAGATCAGCGCGCGGTGAAAGCTGAAGTTCTGACGTTCGGTTGCATTCAGCGCTTGCTCAAAAAATCGTCCCGGAGATTCGTCGTTCAACCGGGCCAGTTCTGCCCGTAACAGGTATAGCTGACCGTTGAAGTTATCCGGGCAGTGGCGGGCCCAAATTTCCATGCGTGATTCAAGATGGGCCACCTCCAGTTGACGGCGGCGGCTTAAGGCTTGTTGTTGCTGAGCCTGAATCAGCCGCATCATCGCAGTACAGAACAGCGCTTCGCTGACACTGAAGTAGCCCGCCAGCTCATTCTCCAGAGGGGCTTCCCACGGATAAAGCTGAGGCCAGAGGTGTTGCTGGTCCAGTAACAGGGCGCTGATGATGGTGCTGACGGCTTGCCAGCCGTCTTTGTATTGCACATTTGATGGGACGGGTTGTTGATCGGTGAGCTGATCGATCAACCTCAGAACAGAATCCTGTAAGCGGTCGGCCTGATGTTGCTGTTGTTGGTCCAGCATCTGTTGATGTTGTGCCTGAAGGTGTTCCCGTTGTTCTCTGAGTGGTTTGGCGCTAAACAGGTTCAGCTGTGCCTGCAGCAAGCGACATTCACTTTGTTGCAGCCATTGTCCTTCGCTACCGGTTAGCGAATCGATGTGTTCCAGCTGTTCCTGCACCTTTTCCAGCGGCGTGAACCAGTGCTGCACCTGACTGCTGTGGATTAGGGCTGCGCTGGTGGTGAGATTGCCACTCTTGTAGGTAGACAGATGGTTTTCCGGTTGGGGTACGCCGCCGAACTGAGAGGCCAGTTGCATGCCTTGTGCTGAGAAGGTCTGCGCCAAAGAGAAGTCGGCACAGAACCAGCTGGCAACCCAGGCATAGCTGACGAAGGCAAATGCGGTTTGGGGGGTACGACCGTGGTGCAAGCTCAGCTCAGTCATCCGGCCGATGGCACAAGCGGACAGTAGCGGTTGGCTTTGCTGGCGGGCAAGCAGACTAACCTGTTCCAGCAGCTGGAGGCGGATATGTTGCTGATCATCCGTTGACTCCCCCATCTCTGTCAGCGCCTGAGCGCTGAACTGTGCCGTGATAAACGTGAGCTGTTTAAGCAGCAGTGACAGCTGATCGTTGGCGTGATCAGGCAGTGGCAGATCAAGTTGTATTAGCTGTTCAAGCAGATACTTTAGCGCTTTAGCGTGTTGTCCCTGATGTTGATATATCCGTGCACGAATCAAAGCAATCTGACCTGCTTCGGTGACGTTAAGGTCAGAGATCGTAAGTGCGTTTATCGTATGCTCGGCCTCAGCAATATCACCCGCGAGTAGCAGAAGATCGGCACACTGCAGCCTGCGTGTTTTAAGGGAGGGTAGTCCCTCTACCTCAGGTAGCCTGCTGGCGACGCTCATATAGTGGCTGGCTGATTGATAATCCTGGACCTCTCTGGCCAGTGAGGCTGCATCTAGTGTGAGTTTCAGCCGTTGGCGCAATGCATCAGGTGTGCAGGTGTCGACGGGGCTTTGGTCCAGATGAAGCAGCACTTCGCTGATCCGTTCTAAGCCTGCATCTGCCGGTAACGCGTCATGCAACGATTCGCCGTAACGCTGATGCCGGTGTTGGCGATCGTCTATCTGAATGTGTTCGTAGGTGTGTGACCATATCTCGTCATTTGCGAAGCGGTAACGGGTCTTATCCTCGTTATCGTTCAGAGCGATGATCAATCCGGCTTGTTCTGCGGGCCAAAAGTGAATAGCCAGTCGGGCGAGTGGATTTCCCGTGACATCGGTGAGTTGATTAAGATCGAAAACGTGTCCTGAAATGGCAGCCCATTCGAGCAGCTCCCGACTGAAATGACTGAGGCTGCGGAGTTTTTGCTTCAGTATCAGCTCACGATCATCGCCCTGGAGCCAGTCTACATCCTGTGTTTGGGGTGTCTGCACGGCCATGGCATCAATTTCAGCAGGTTTAACCTGTTGGCGATATTCGCTGGGCGCCATGCCCATCCAGCGCTTGAAGGCCTTTTGAAAAGCAGACTGGTTGGAAAAACCGAGCTGAAAGGATATCTCTCCGAAACTCAACTGTCCTCGCTGGATTAGCTGAAGACACACCTCGCGACGGGTCTGGTCATAAATGTCCTGAAAGTTACTACCTTGCTGGCCGAGTTTTCGTTGCAGAGTGCGAAGACTTAAACCTACTTCAGCAGCGATCTGTTCGCGACGCACCGAACCGCCGCCTTCGGCTAACTGCTGACGGATCAGGTTGCGAGTCTGTGCGGTGAGCGCGTTTTGCAGTGCCGCTTTGCTCAGCAGAGAATCGGCAAACTCCCGATGCAGTTGATGCATCTCACTGTTGGCATCAAGACAGATCAGGCTGAGGTATTCACTGCTGAGCATCAACTGATTGCGCGGCGCGCCAAAGGTCACCTCAGCAGCGAAAAACTGCTGGTAAGGCTGAATATTCTCCGGTTCCGATAGCGTTAGATGCACCGCGCGGGCAGGTACCTGATGGCCGGTTAACCAGCGTGGCCAATTGATCAGACATGCGAGAAAGTATTCCACCGCCCGTGGATCGTTATGATTCAGTTCAAGCGTCAGCTGCGTGCCTTCAACGGTCTGTTCCATCTGCAACACCGCGCCTTCGAACAGCAGCGGCAGATAATCGATCAGTGTCTGATACGCCAATTCAAGCGTTTGCGCTGTGGACATCAAGAAGCCGATCGAGCCCAGCATTCGGGGCTGAGTTGCTTCACCAAGGTTAAGCGCTATGAGCGGGTTATTGCTGACGGTGGCTAATGTTTCCAGTACGGCGGGATAACGTGCTGCCGGAAAACGAGCACCGGGTTTGGTAAACTCCTGCTCAGAGAGCGCAGCAATGTCCAGAATCTGTTTCTGTAGATCCTGACCTGCTGCCTGACGGAAGTGGCGTGCCAGTTGCAGTACCGGCTCGAGCAGTTTTGCGGAGACTGTTGTTACGTGCACGGCAGTGTCACCGACATTAGTACCGACATAGGCGGTTGAGCTGAATGGGTTGGCATGTAAAGATCAATTATGTTCTAAGCCATCTGAAATAAGACTAACACAGAGTATATTTGAAATATGTCCTTGCGTGCCATTTTGGGGAGGTGTTCCCCCGTTCAGGTGTTAGCGTATCTGCTGCTGGGGAGTGTGTGTGGCACTGCACTTGCCGAAACATTGCGCGTGGGGATGCCGTTACCGGGGCAGATTCCGTTCTTCTGGCGTGATGACGGTGGTGAATATCAGGGTGTGTACGTTGATACGTTACGGTTGGTGGCCGCCGACCTGGACGTAGATTTGGAGTTTGTGCCGCTTTCACAGGCCCGTTTGCGCCGCCACTTTGTATCAGGAGAAATCGACATTGAAGCGGGAGTGTCGGTGAATTTGGAAGTACCTCCTGAACTAAAGCAAGTATCCCTTTATAGCCGTCCGTTTGGCATTGTGAATGAAGTGATTATCTACAGTCCGGAACTCTCTTTTCCGGTGTTTATCCTCAAAGACCTGGAGAACCGTCGTGTGGCTACCGTTCGTGGTACCTCCGTCCCGGATGACCTGATTCGCGAAGACTTCTCTAACCAGTGGCAGATTGCTCAACGGGTGCACCGAGGATGGAATGAGGTCGGACTGATGAAGGAAGTTCTGGCCCTGCGTTACCAGCGTGAAGGAAATCTAAAGTACGAAATCTCACTGCCGTACGAAAGTAATCCCGTGATGTTTCGTTTACATGTGGATAAAAAGGCACTGCTAAAACCGATGAACGAGAGTATCACGCGTCTTGAAGACCAGGGAGAGCTGGACCGATTGGTGTGTAAATATCTCTGTGGCAAGGGCGAGCCTAGAAACTGAGATGTAAGTATCGTGCTTTGAATTGTGCTCTGCTACAACATTGTTGCCAAAAAATTGAAAATTGGGCTTGCGTCAGCAACAAAGAAATCTATAATACGCGGCACTTCAGGACCATAGCTCAGTTGGTTAGAGCGCTACCTTGACATGGTAGAGGTCGGCGGTTCGAATCCGCCTGGTCCTACCAAAATTATTAACAAAAACAGCCGCTTACGGATCATGCCGAGCGGCTGTTTTTGTTTGTGTCTGAATTAGGGTCAGTATAGGGTCATGCGTTCACTGGCTTTCTATAAGGCTAGAACGGATAGCCTAACTGGCACTAACTTTGGTAAGGGCGATGCATTGGGAGGTTAGTGGCGTTTAGGTTCGCTGAGTGGGTTATTAGTTTACAAATAGCTGGTTAACTTCGAGTGCTCAATCCCCATTGCTTAGATAGAAGTGAGGTCTGCTTTTTGATGTACTTCTTTCTTCCTGGAGAAGGGGGGAGGGTTGAAAGTTAGCTTCTCTCGTTCAGTGAGAGTGCGTATCAAAAGTGCCGGTGGTTTTTGAGAAAAATGCGTAACTGATCAGAAATGAGTGGGTAATACGGCTCTATAATGAATATGTGTGGTTGAACCTGGGCAGGCATTCTCATGGGCATCTCAGAAAAACGTTGTCTGGAATCGGGCCACTGTTGTTGGCATTGTCGCTACTACATCCGGCCCAGTAATGAACTGAGGCTCGATGGTCCGAAATCTGCTGTGTGTTTTGTAAATCGCCCCCCTCTAATCTATCCGATGTTGTGTGATCTGGTTGCCGGAGAACGCCATACAAAGCCCGATGACTGGTGTGAACAGTTTGAAATGGATATGCCTCCTACGTGATTAATCATCATTTTCTTTTTATCCTGATATATCGAGTATCAACAAATTCAAATGTGGACGCCTCTACTTCTTGATAGAAGGTGCAGGGATAGGTTTGGCGGATGTGAGGGGTGATATAAAAGGCGTTAACTTAAGCCAAGAAAGGAGTGTTGATTAAGCTGTAGAAATCTGGCGGCAATACTAGGGGCTATTTGTGTTGGCGTGTTGGTAAGTTTCTCCTGTTACGCTTGATGATTTTGGTTGGCAATATATGTTGGTTCTATCCTCACCGCTAATGCAGTAGCATTGCATCATAAAGAAACTGCTCAGAAAATTGATCTGGACGCAATCGTACAACTCTGTGAGTTATTCATTTGTGGATTGTCCGATCTGCTGCAGCGAGTCAAGGATCATATTCATGGAACGAACACTGGTCAGCTGGATCGGTGGCCACGATCTAAAATGCAACGACGCTGAAGACGCTGACCGTGGGCCACTCATTGCTACGCTGTCTGCACAATCCTACGATTGTGTTGAGCTACTTTATAATTACCCTGAGCAAGAAGTTGAGCCTTACCTTCGCTGGTTACAACAGCAGACTGGGAAGAGTATCAATGCGCGTCGGGTAGACCTTTCATCACCCATTCACTTCGGTGAGATATATCAAAGCGCTGAGTCGTTACTGGCCGAGGTGATAGGCCGCGATAACGAACATCAGCTGCACATCCTATTAAGCCCCGGAACCCCCGCCATGCAGGCGGTATGGATTCTGTTGGGCAAGACGCGTTATACCGCGACTTTCTGGCAGTCTTCCCGGGAACAGGGTGTCGAGCAGGCAGTTATCCCCTTCGACATTTCCGCAGAGTATGTGCCCGCTGCAGATAAATTGTCGGCGGCGACCTTAAGTCGACTTGCTGCGGCTGAGGTGCCGATTGATGCCGCCTTTGATGACATCATCACGCATAATCCACAGATGCAAACCCTCAAATCGCAAGCCACTGTGCTGGCTGAGCGTGAAGTTCCTGTGCTGATTTACGGTGAGTCCGGCACGGGCAAGGAGTTGTTTGCGCGGGCGATTCATAACGCCAGTCAGCGTGCTGGCAAGCCGTTTATTGCGGTTAACTGCGGCGCTTTTCCAACTGATCTGGTGGATTCCGTTTTGTTTGGGCATAAGAAAGGCGCATTCACAGGCGCCAATGTCGATAAAGCCGGGGTGTTTGCGCAAGCCAATGGTGGCACTCTGTTTCTGGATGAGTTTGGTGAGCTGGAAGCATCCGTGCAAGTGCGCTTGTTACGTGTCTTGCAAGACGGCTCGTTTACGTCAATAGGTGCTGAGAGTGAGCAGCAGGTTGATGTACGTATTATCACCGCAACCAATCGAAATCTGATGTTGGAGGTAAGTGAAGGTCGTTTTCGGGAGGATCTGTTCTATCGTGTGGCAGTGGGGGTGTTGCACCTTCCACCATTGCGAGAGCGGCAGGGGGATATATCCCGGTTAACCGATTACCTATTGGCGGCGATTGGCCAGTCTGACTCACACCTGAAAGATAAAAAAGTGTCTGTCGAGGGAAGAAATCTTATTTTAAGGCAGCCCTGGCAAGGTAACATACGCGAGTTGCACTCTACATTGCTTCGCGCAGCCCTGTGGAGCCAGTCTGATGTGATTACACGGGCCGATATCGATCAGGCATTGTTTCGTATGCCTGAGCGGGAATCCGATCTCTTAGGCCAGGATGTCTCGCAAGGTATTGATGTTCAGGCATTATGTGATGATGTCATGCGCCACTATATTCCTCTGGCGCTGGAAGTAGCACAGGGTAAAAAGAAAAAAGCGGCCGAGCTGTTGGGATTAAATAACTACCAGACGCTCAGCAACTACATAGAGAAATTAGACATCAATTAACAGTTGGCACGGCTTTCGCCTTTACCTGTATATCAATACTTACCAGGTAATAAATATTATGCAGCTGCTGCCATCGTCAAAAGCAATAAATGCTGAACGTAATGAACAAGCTGTTCAGCAGATAAGGTATAAGAAACAGATGCTAACAGGTAAAATTCGCGGTCAGATCGATCAGGTATGGGAGATGTTCTGGACGGGAGGCGTGGCCAATCCGATCTCAGTTATCGAACAAATTTCCTACCTGCTTTTTATTCGCCGTTTGGACGAGCTGCAACGTACCGCAGAACGCCGATCACAGGCAACTGGCCTGCCGCTGAAAGATCCGACCTTTGGCCCGGATGAGCAAACGCTGCGCTGGAACAACTTCAAAGATAAAGATCCAGACGTGATGCTGGATATCGTACAGAACAAAGTCTTTCCTAAGATCAAAACACTACAGGCAGAGGGTAGTTTTGCTGAGCATATGAAAGACGCGATCTTTATGATCCCGTCTGCCAAGCTACTGGATCAGGTGGTGCAGTTACTCAGCGCCATTGATATGAACGACAAAGACACCAAAGGTGATCTGTACGAATACCTGTTAAGTAAGCTACAACAGTCGGGTGTGAACGGTCAGTTCCGTACCCCACGTAATATCATCGGCATGATGGTTGAGCTGATGCAGCCTAAGCCGGGCGACACGATCTGTGACCCTTCTTCGGGCACCTGTGGCTTCCTAATGGCTGCCGTAGAGTATGTCGAGACGCATCACAGCAAGGAGATTAACCAGCCGGTGAACCGCGTGCGTTTTAACAACGATATGTTTACCGGTTACGATTTCGATAAACATATGTTGCGCATCGGTGCTATGAACATGCTGCTGCATGGGATTGAAAACCCTGCCGTGCACTACCGCGACAGCCTGCAAGATCAGGGCGACGACAATATCAGCGAAGCCTTCAACCTGATATTGGCCAACCCGCCATTTAAAGGCTCTGTGGATTTCGATATTGTCGCGCCGGATCTGCTGCGCGCCTTGGGTAAAAGCCCCGTCACCAAAAAACCTAAGCCCACCTTTAAAATCGAGCTTGATGAAGATGGCAACGAAATACAGGTTGAGGTGAAGAAAAAGAAACCGACCGAAAAGTCCGAGCTGCTGTTTCTGGCGTTGATACTGCGGATGCTCAAAGTCGGTGGCCGTGCAGCGGTGATTGTGCCGGATGGTGTACTTTTTGGTTCCACCAAATCCCATAAAGCGATTCGGCAGAAGATCGTTGAAGGCCAGAAACTGGAAGCGGTGATCTCGCTGCCTTCCGGTGTATTTAAGCCTTACGCGGGTGTCAGTACCGCGATTCTGATCTTTACCAAAACCAACTCCGGCGGCACCGATAACGTCTGGTTTTACGATATGCAGGCCGACGGTTATTCGCTGGATGATAAACGCACTCAGCTCTGTAAAGAGGGTGAAACCCCCACCCATAAACAGAGCAATATCAGCGATATTATCAGCCGCTATCAAAGCCTGACGGATAACGGGCGGGTTAATCCAGACGGTCCAGAATACTCACGTAAGCGTACCGAGCAGAGTTTTATGGTGCCGGTGGCGGATATCGAAAGTAACGATTTTGACCTGAGTTTGAATCGCTATAAAGAAGTGGTGTATGAAGAGATTCAGTACGACAGCCCGAAGGAGATTCTGACGCGGATTAAGGCGTTGCAGAATAAGATGGCGGCGGGTGTGAAAGAATTGGAGGGATTGTTGTGAGTTTAATGTCTTTTCCAATAGGGGAACATGTCGAAAAAGTAAAAACCTGGAACCCCAAGAGTTCGGACCTCCAAAACTGGTTTAAATATATAGATCTAAGTTCTGTCGATAAAAATGACAAGAACGTAGATGTTTCAGCAGTTCTCAATTTACTTCCGTCAGAGGCTCCAAGTCGCGCGAGACAGTTAGTCCAGCGGGATGATGTATTGGTTTCAACCGTCAGGCCAAATCTTAATGGTGTAGCGATGGTTCCAGATGAGTTGGACGGTGCTACAGCCTCAACGGGATACAGTGTATTACGAGCGAATAACAAAACACTTTGTCCTAACTATCTGAAGTTTTGGGTGCAGTCCGCTCAGTTCATATCAGATATGGTTAGGAAAGCTACGGGTGCTAACTATCCTGCCGTAACTGATAAGGTGATTAAGGAGAGTAGAATCCCACTCCCCCCACTAGAAACCCAAAAGCAGATTGCCGCGGTCTTAGAAAAAGCCGATCAACTGCGTAAAGACTGCCAGCAGATGGAGCAGGAGCTAAACAACCTCGCCCAGTCTGTCTTTATTGATATGTTTGGTGATCCAGTGAACAATCCGAAAGGATGGGATAAAGTGCCTCTGTCTACCATCGTTTCTGATTATGTTGGGGGTAAGAGTCTGGTAGCGGCAGATGACGATAGCACTGAATATAGGAATAAGGTTCTAAAAATTAGTGCAGTTACTTCTGGAGAGTTTAAGTCTCAGGAGGTTAAACCGTTGCCAAATGACTATGAGCCGCCTGAAGAGCATTTTGTACGAAAAAATGATCTGTTGTTTAGTCGAGCAAATACGACAGAGTTGGTTGGTGCAACGACGATGGTTTTTGACGAGTTTTCAGGTTTAGTTTTGCCAGATAAGTTATGGCGGCTTGTTTGGGTTGATGAAGAGAATATCTCATCAGTTTTTGTATGGCAGCTTTTAACGAATATTGGTATGCGAGCAGAAATTAGTAAGCTTGCTAGCGGTTCTGGAGGCTCAATGAAAAATATATCTAAGGGCAAACTGAAAACTCTTGAGGTAATCCTTCCGCCAAAGGATGTTCAAGAGAAGTACGAAGAGATATACCTTAAGCTGAGAGCAGAAAAGTTGATGAATAAGTCAATGAAAGTCCTAGTTAGTGATGGTTTCTCTTCCCTCATGCAACGTGCCTTCAAAGGTGAACTTAACCTAAACCCCGCTCAACAGGTCGCTTAAACAACAGCTATCGTGATCAGAAACTAAGGACGGTTTTATGGCTCAGCAATCCAATTTTGTATTTCTCTCTCAAATGGCGGTGGAATTACCCGCTTGTGATGAGTTATTGGTTCGGGCGCAAGAGGCGGAAGTGGCGATTAAACGCGATCCGCGTGTCAGTGCCTTTTATGCCCGCAACTGTCTGGAGCTGATGGTCGAAACCGTCTTTGATATCGATAACTGGCTCCAGCGTCCGCGCCACGATACTACCTTGATGAGCCTGATCCACGATAAGGACTTTAAGCAGAACCTGAAGCATGGACTGTTCGCCAAGCTCAAACTGATTATCCAGATCGGTAATGCGGCGGTGCACGATAAAAAACCGCCGCCGCAACGTGCTGCCCTGCAAAGTGTGAAAGATCTGCACCATGTGTTGTACTGGTTTGTCCGCACCTATATGCCGCTGCCCGCGGGCATACTGCGCAGTGAATTCAGCATTCCTGCCTTTGATGAGGCCCTGATTCCGCAACGCGTCGAACTCGAACTTGAGCTGGCCCAGCAGGCCATTAAGAGCATTGAAAAGGTTAAGGCGCTGGAGGAAAAGTTAGCCAACGCCGATCAGGCTAAGCGCGAAGAACATGAGAGACTCTTAAAGGAAAACGCTGAGCAGCGCGCGCAAAACGAAGCACTGCTGGCGCAGATAGAACAAATCAAACAAACCGCACAAGCCAGTGAAGACAAACACGACTATAACGAAGCGGAAACCCGTCACTACCTGATTGATGCGCTGCTGCATGAAGCAGGCTGGCCGCTGGATAAAGAGCGTGACCGGGAATACAACGTCACCGGTATGTCAATCTCCAAGGCAAATCCTAACGGCAACGGCTATGTGGATTATGTGCTTTGGGGGGATGATGGTACCGCCTTAGCGGTGGTAGAAGCGAAACGTACGCAACGTAGCCCGGAAGATGGGCAGCATCAGGCGAAACTCTACGCCGATTGTTTAGAAAAACAGTGTGGCGTCCGCCCGATCATCTTTTACAGCAATGGCTATGAAACCCGCCTTTGGGATGACTGCCAGTATCCGCCGCGCAGCGTGCAGGGTTTTTACACGCAGGCAGAGCTGGCGTTGATGATTAAGCGGCGACATGATCGCCAGCCGTTTTTTGCGCCTGAATCCGGTAGCCTCAGCGCCAAAATCAACGACGATATTACCAACCGTCATTACCAGAAGGCGGCGATCACCCATATTTTGCAGCACTTCGAGCAGGAGCGGGAGCGTAAAGCCCTGTTGGTCATGGCAACCGGCACCGGTAAAACCCGCACTGTGATCAGTCTGGTAGATCTGCTGGTTAAACATGACTGGATCAAAAATATCCTCTTTCTGGCGGATCGCAATGCACTGTTAACGCAGGCGAAAAAGAACTTCGTCAAACAGCTGCCACGTATCAGCTGCACGATTCTGGATTCAGGCTTGCAGAAAGACAGCCTGAAAAATCGGCTCTACTTCTCTACCTATCCCACCATGAAAAACCTGCTTGATCGGCCCGCCGACGAGCGTCCGTTTGGCGTCGGGTATTTTGACCTGATTGTGGTGGATGAGGCGCATCGCTCGGTTTATGCCAAATACCGGCAGATATTTGAGTACTTCGATGGCCTGCTGGTGGGTTTAACCGCCACTCCTAAAGATGAAGTGGAAAAGAACACCTACGATATCTTTGATCTGCAAGATGGTATGCCCACCTATGCGTATGAAGATGAAAGTGCGTACGCCGAACATTATCTGGTACCGCCGACCAAAATATCCGTCGCAACTCAATTTATCCGTGAAGGTATTCAGTACAACAAACTGAGTAAGGCAGAGCAGGCGGAGTGGGAAGCTAAATCTGAGCTGGAAGGGCGGGATGAGGTGCTGCCGTCTGAATTGAATAAGTTCCTGTTCAACGAAGACACCGCCGAGAAGATGTTTGCCCAGCTGCTGGGTAAAGATGAGCACGGTGGTATTCATGTGGAAGGCGGAGATGTGATCGGTAAAACGATCATTTTTGCGGCGAACAACGACCATGCTGAATTTCTACAAAAGATGTTCGACAAGAACTACCCCAAGTGGAAAGGAAAGCTGGCACAAGTTATCACCTATAAGAACTCTTATGCCCAAAGCTTGATTGATGCGTTTAGTGAAGATGATGGCAAGGATTTTGATCAGGAGAATCCGGCACTCAGGATTGCGATCTCGGTTGATATGCTGGATACCGGTATTGATGTGCCGGAAGTGGTTAATCTGGTGTTGTTTAAAGTGGTGCAATCCAAGGTGAAGTTCACCCAGATGATCGGTCGCGGCACGCGTTTATGTCCCAACCTGTTTGGGCCTCGGGACGATAAAACCACTTTTAAGGTGTTTGATTACTGTCAGAACTTTGAATTTTTTGATGCCAACCCTAACGGTGTGCCCACTCATATTGCGAAACCAGTGACACAGCAGGTGTTCGAAAAGCGGGTGCGTTTAAGTACTTTGCTTAATGGGCGGCTGCGCGACGCGAAGTATCGGCAGGAGCATCCAGAGGATTGTGAGCTGCTCACCACATTGAATGGCTATCAGTTGGATATGCTGCACCATCAGGTGAGCGGGATGAATCTGGATAACTTTATCGTCCGTCCAAAGCGCAAAGCGGTGGAACCTTTTCTACAGCGCCCCCACTGGGATGATATTGATGATACCAAACACACGGAGCTGGAAAACCAGATCTCACAGCTGCCGACTGAAGCGCAGGCGTTCAATGAAGATGAGCAGGTGAACAACCTGGCGAATCGCTTCGACAATATTGTACTGACTATGCAACTGGCACAGCTGGAAAAAGGGATGATTCCAGACGCGAGCCGAACACGGGTGATGGAGTTTGCTCAACAGTTGGAGGCGAAAACCACCATTCCTGATGTATTGGCACAACTGGAGCTGATTCAGTCCGTGCAAACCATCGCATTCTGGCAGGATGTGCATGTCAGCACCTTGGAGGATATGCGCCGTCGCCTGCGTAATCTGATGTTTGCGCTGGATAAAGAGCAGAAAGAGGTGGTGTATACCGATTTCGAAGATGAGATCACGGGTATACGTGATGTCACGGGTGTTTATGCCTCACCGGGTATCGATCTGGCCCAATACCGGAAGAAAACCGAGCTCTATATCAAAGAACATCAAGACCAAATCACCATCCAAAAGCTGAAACGTAACAAGCCGATTACCCAATCTGATCTGGATGTGCTGGAAGGCTTGTTGCTGGATGTCAGCGGTATGTCTGATGTTGAGGCGTATCGTGAAAAAGTCCTTGAAGATAAGCCACTGGGCAGCTTTATCAGGCAGCTGGTGGGGCTGGATATGCAAGCCGCCAAAGAAGCCTTCAGTGATTTCCTGGATGAGGGTATCTATAACGCTGAGCAGATCAACTTCGTCAATAAGGTGATCGATCATCTGATGGATAACGGCATTCTGGATATGGGACATATCTTTGAGCCGCCGTTTACCGATGATCACTCTGAAAGTGCTTACGGCTTCTTTGACGAAGATAAGGTGGTTGAGCTATTTAGCCGCATTCGGAAGGTGAATGCTAATGCTATGGCAGAGAGTGTGGCTTAGCCCTTATTTTAGATAACTGGTTCGTAGTAAATACCCGCTTAGGTATAGGCTTCCCAAAGGGGGGTATGCCGGAACTGAGTGTCGGGAAAACTCTCAAGCAGTAGAGATAGGCATGTTTTTGTTTAAGCCCGTTGATTATGGAGTGATAGTACGGTGCCAAGGGATAATACGCAGTATCAGTTTAATGGGAAAACGTATGGAAAAGGGCCGTTGGTTCTTAACGTGGTTAGGGAATATGCTAATCAATCGGGTTTTTCATACTTAGATATACGCGAAAATTTTTTGGATATTTCCAATGCAAAAGATGTTGTTTTGGATGAGGTTGCTTATCAAACCAAGCTTGAGAAATCGATAGATGTAGAAAAACGATATTTCTTAAGCGATCCGGTGCTTGATGTTGATGGACAAAAATTCTACGTCAGCAATCAGTGGGGAAGGGGTAATATCAATGGTTTTATTCTCCGTGCCAGAGAGATGGGTATGGATATAAAAATTATTGCAGATGAAAACAGTGAGCTGATCAGGCTTTTTACTCAATATAAGAGTAACCCTCGTACTGAATGGATCAATTCCTATCGAAATCGCTGCCAGTCATGTTCTGAAATTGATGTAGGTACGTTTGATTTTACGGCGGATGACTTTCTTGAGAACTATTGGCGGTCAGCAAGTAATGGTATTTCAGGTGTTCAGCCGGGAATGCTTAGCACCCATGAATTTACTAACCTCAAGAAGCAATTACCGGATATTAGTCGAAAAATAATAAATAACCCTTCAGCTGAAACCTATAAAGAAATTATTAAGTGGGCAAAAAAGGCAAAGGAGGGTGGTCTGTTTACGTCAGTAAAACATGGCGTCATTAATCGATTTTTCTGTGCCTGCGCTCCCGATCTATTGTGTACTATTTTAAATCTTAGTCATCTGCAAAATTTCATATCTAAATGGAACGAAAAGAAGTATGGGGCTAATGTTGATAGTTCAGGAAATTGGTTTGATTTAAATGCCGGAGTTATGAAAGATATTAGAATGTGCGGCTTAGAGGAGGAAGATGATTTTCTGGTAAATACGTTTGTTTATTCACTGAAGGAATACCTTCTTGATGGTGCGCCAGAGCCCGGTACTAATGTTCAGACCGCTCTTATCTATCCCCCGACTATATCCGGTTCCGTGATTAAGCCCTCTTCGGGTTTAACTGGGATAAATCAAATACTCTACGGCCCCCCTGGTACAGGTAAGACTTACAGCACCATTGAAAAGGCGGTGAGCATAGCAGACCCGGCGCTGGTCAAATCCCTGTCTGAGTCAGCTCTGCCGGCTAATGAGGTTAGGTTGACCCTGAAGGGTCGTTTTGATCAGTTGCTTCAGGCAGGACAAATTGTATTTACTACTTTTCATCAGAGTTTTAGCTATGAGGATTTTGTCGAGGGATTAAAGGCAGAAAGTAATGGCGGCCAGATTAGTTACTCAGTTGAAGATGGGCTCTTTAAGAAAATTTGTGAGCGAGCTGACCCAGTGAGGTATTCAGGCGGGCTTGATGAGGCTATTGCTCAGGTTAAAGAGCTGTGTTCGGAGGAACCTCTTCGATTATTGACAGCTACAGGTAAACGATTCTCTGTGTCATATCGTGGCGGTAAAACATTTAGTTGTTTGCCAGAGGCTTCGATGGAACAGCGTGAGCTGCCTGCCAATATTGACCATGTAAAGAAGGTTGCCCTCGGTGAGATACCTGAAAATCTTTATTGTGGAAGCTATGTGAAGTCCATAGCAAAGTATGTATATGATACCTATAACATCGACAAAGGTGTAACCAGCGATTCAGTTGAGGCTTCTCCTCATGTGTTAATTATCGATGAGATTAACCGAGGTAATATTTCCAGAATTTTCGGTGAGTTAATTACATTGCTGGAGCCTGGTAAGCGTAAGGGGCAGGCAGAGGCTTTGTCGGTAACACTACCTTATAGCAAAGAGGAGTTTTCGATACCCGCTAACCTGCATGTAATAGGCACAATGAATACCGCCGATACCAGTTTGGCGAAAATTGATATTGCCCTGCGCCGCCGGTTTCAGTTTGTTGAAGTGATGCCCGATATGCACCAACTAAGAGGCGTGGTCGTTGCAGGTATTGATGTTCGTCTTCTTCTGAAAACGATCAACCAGCGTATAGAGCTGTTTTATGACCGGGATCATACCATTGGTCATAGCTATTTTATGGGGCTGTCCTCAAGTTCCGGTATTGATGACCTGGCTACTATCTTTAAGACGCAAATTATCCCGCTTTTGGAAGAATATTTCTTTGAAGATTGGGCAATAATCCACCGTGTACTGGGCGATCACCTTAAGAATAAAAAACATCTTCAATTTATTGTCCAGCGGCACACTGACCAAACGATGCGGCGTTTGATGGGGGCAAATTGGAAAGCGGATACTAATATCCAGTCAGTGTGGAAACTTAATTCGGAAGCGCTAAAAAATGCTGATGCTTATATCGGTATATATTCGCCGGCCAGTGATACGGCAGCCAAGGCGGATAATTAAGTATGACTGGTTTTGTCATACGAGAATATGGCTTGCTGGCTAGGGAGGGCTTGCCATCCTCTATAAGCACTGATCTCAATAGGCAGGTGATACCGGCTTCAGCTTGGGACTGGCTGCTTACTGAGGCCTGTGGTGACGGCGAGCATAAACAGCTTGTTCGGCCCCGAAAGGCAGATGGGCATTTGCACTTGCAGGTGCTTAACTACGTGGGGTCGGTAACCACACCTTGTGGTACGCATATCGAGATTCTTCCTAAGCACAGTGAACACTCTGATGAGGCCAGTTTGTTGTGTGGCCGTCGCTTGTTAATAAAAATGCTTAACCGGGTGTATGGCCTTAATATGCGCGAGTTTGAGCGCGCTCATCTCCAGTTATTTAAACAGCCCTTACCGGAAGTTTTGATTGGCCACTTTCTGTTAGAGGTTAAGCAGTTAGTCAGGCGTGGTATTCGCGCTGACTACCGCAGCCAGCGAGATGAAACCACCTATTTGCGTGGACGGTTACAAATAGCGGCTCAGCTGCGCCAGCCACCAGGACGGCAGCATCATTTTCAGGTCGAGTACGATGACTTTCTGCCTGACAGGCCGGAGAACCGACTGCTTCATTCTTCGCTTAAGCAGGTGTTACGTTGGAGTCAGTCGTTGGAGAATCAGCGCCTTGCCCGTGAATTGTTGTTTGTTTTTGATGACATTCCTGCGTCCAGTCAATACCGCAACGATTTTAGTCGATGGCAGCTAGATAGAAATATGCAGCACTACCGGGCGTGTAAGCCATGGTGCGAATTTATTCTAAATGAACAAACGCCATTTACGCTTGCGGGCGCCCATTTTGGCCAGTCCTTTTTATTTCCTATGAACGATCTGTTCGAGAAGTATGTAGCGCGTGTACTTGAGCGACAGTTGGCTACCGGGTTTCAGCTGAGGGAGCAGGCGGCTAGTCGTTATCTTATCGATTCACATAATGACAAAAGTCTATTTCAGCTTCGGCCGGACCTTTTAATTAGGACCAGAGCTAAGCCGGTTGCAGTGCTGGACTGTAAATGGAAGTTACTTGATCAGAATAAAAATCATGTGGCGGGTAACGATGAAAAAACTTATGGCCTGAGTCAGGCAGATATATACCAACTTTATGCCTATGGTCAGAAATATCTGGGGGGCACCGGATGCGTTTATTTGGTTTACCCAAAGCATGGGCGCTTAAGTCAACCGTTACCGGTATTTCATTATGATAAATACCTGAGTTTGCACGTTATCCCATTTTGCCTGGACGACGATCATTTTTGTCTGCCTTCGGGGGATGCCCCTGAATGGATTTTTCAGGATGAGTTAAGTTGACATGGCGTTACTCATTAGGACTGAGTACAAGACTAGGTACTCAGGTACTCAGGTACTCAGGTACTCAGGTACTGGGTGTCTGGGGATGGGAGGTAGATAAGGGACTAGGTAACGATCTTGTGGGGTAAATTTATTTATCTTTGGGTAATTTTTTGTATTGGTTGGTTGTCTTTTGTTTTATTTTTATTTTGTTAACTGATTGATATTAAATGGATAATTTTATTTTTTGTAGGTGGCACGCTATCTGCAATAGTGGTAGTAAATATCACTGCTGGGATAAATATTATGAGAGACGTCATTGTTGACACCAATCTTACCCAAGCCGATAAAACGGATAATGATGAACACTTTGAGTTGTCTCACCATGCCCAGACACGGATGTCGCAACGATCAATTAACCTGGGGGAGGTTCAATCGGTGTTGCAGCATGGCAGGGTTATTCATAGTCGTAGAGCTCGTTTTTATGTAGTCGGTCATAAAGATGTAGAACGCTTTAGTCATGCGGGTATCGATGTTAGAGCGTTGGAAAATATTCAGGTGGTTGTGGATGAGATCTCAAATAGAATTTTGACCGTCTACCGAAATAGAAATTTTCGCCAGATTCGTCCCACGAGTCGTCGTGAGAGAGGCTTACACTGATTCACGGTGATGAGAGTAATAAGTGGTATCACTTTCTGTCATTTGTACTCGAAAAACGGCCGCTCTGGAACTGGCATGAATAGACTTAAACAATCTATATATTCAAAACTTTATAAGGACATAGATAAACATGAAAAAATTTGCGGCTAAGAGTGCGCGTCCAATTCCGGTTATTATCTTGGCTGATACCTCGGGAAGCATGAGCGTCGACGGAAAAGTTGATGCTATGAATCAGGCAATTCGCGGAATGATTGCCAGCTTTGCCGAAGAGAGTCGACTAAATGCTGAGATACACCTTTCGGTTATCACTTTTGGCGGGAACGCTGAGACACACCTTGCTTTAACCCCTGCTCATCAAATCACCCATTTTGAAGACTTTTACGCAACTGGTGGCACACCTATGGGGGAGGCGCTGACTATTGCTAAAGAGCTTATTGAAGATAAAGAGAAAATTTCTTCACGTGCATACCGTCCGGTAATTGTGCTGATTTCCGATGGCCATCCAACTGACGACTGGGAGGGGCAGTTCAGTGCGTTCTGCAGTGCTGAACGAGCACAAAAGGCAACGCGCATGGCGATGGCCATTGGCAGCGATGCTGATGAAGTGATGATGAATGACTTCATCAACGATCTGGAGGCGCCATTGTTTAGAGCCAGTAATGCACAGGACATTATTAAGTTCTTCCGGGCTGTGAGTATGAGTGTTACCAGTCGTTCGCGTAGCACGACGCCTAATCAACCAGTTGCTATTACCTACGATGAGATCCCAGAAGATGATGAATTAGATTTGGATTTCTAGAGTGGGATTTTATTTACAGGCGGCCTCTGTCCGGGGCCCCGGTCATATTGTTCAAAACCTGTCCAATCAGGATGCGGTTCTCACCCGTCGCTGGAGGACGGGTTGGTTAGCGGTTGTCAGTGATGGAATGGGATCCAGGCCTCATTCAGATATTGGCTCCCGATCTGTTTGTAAGGCGGTGTTGATGGCGGTAAAGGCGTTGCCATTTGACGTACCCGATCGGGAGCTTATTCACTGCATTTACAAAAACTGGTTGGCTCTTCTCGGTTCTATTGCAGCGAACGATGCCGTTGCTACCAGTCTGATTGCTTGGGGTAAAAATACAGGCGAAACACGATTGCTACAGCTAGGGGACGGTGCGGTTCTATATCAGGCTAATGATGGACGTGGTTTGCTGTCAGGACGTTCTGAAAATACCTTTGGTAACGAGACGACGGGCCTAGGGGTATCGCGTAAGTACAGTGATTGGGTCTGTCGCACAATTTGGTTAACGAAGCCGAAACAAGGCTTAGCGCTGATGACCGATGGTATTAGTGATGATCTTGAACAAATGGATACATTTGTTCCTGAGGTGATCATGAAGATGAGGCATATGGGGCGGCGCTATGGAAAACAGTGGATAACTAATGAGTTGGAGTCTTGGCCTACTCCGTCTCATTCTGACGATAAGACAATCGCGCTGATTTACAGGATGTAAGATGACAGAAGAAGCGAAGGTACAGGCGAGTACTCAAAAGAAAAAAGTGGGAAATCGTAAAGTTGCAGACCGTAAGGGCACGGTTTACACCCTAAAAGCTAAAATTGGGCAGGGTGGGCAGGGTGTTGTTTGCGCGACGGATATGCCTGGTGTACTGGTGAAAATTCAGACAGAAAAAGTCCTGGAAAAGCGAAAGTCTTGGTTACGTCACGTTAGATGGTTAATGCAGCAGGATTTGGATGGACTAAACATTGCCCGCCCGGTTGAGGTGATTACTAAGCCTGCTAGCCAAAATGGTTATGTGATGGAGTTGATGGATGGTCTGGAACCATTAACGCAGTCCTTGGAAAAGGCGCATCTTGCATTAGCTGAAAACGAAGATACCCCGTTGGAAGGGTATAACCAGACGGGTGGCCTCAAGCGGCGATTATTACTGCTTAAAGAGTTGGCCCGAACCATGGCCAATCTCCATGCCAGAGGGTTGGCGTACGGTGATCTATCTCCGGCCAATATCTTTATTTCCGAATCGACAGAACATCATCAACTGTGGTTGATCGATTGCGACAATATTTGTGTTAGCGAGCGTGGTGGTTACGGGGACTATCACACGCCAGGTTATGGGGCTCCCGAAATTATGCGGGAGGAATCTGGTGTGAATATGTCCACCGACTGCTGGAGCTTTGCCGTGATTGCGCTGCAACTGCTTGCGCATTGCCATCCTTATAATTCTGGTTTGGTCATGGAAGATGCTGAATTGGATGATGGTGAGATGGAAAGGGCTCAGGAAAAATCTGAGCGCGGTGAGCTTCCCTGGATTTACGATGAAGGTGATGACAGCAATGCTTGGATACCTGGAAATGGATTACCTTGGGAAGTTGTCACCACTCAAAAGCTAAGGAAATTGTTCAATCGGTGTTTCAGCGTTGGGCGTGACTGCTTATCCGAACGCCCGGATATGAGTACATGGGCTGACGCCTTAGATGAAGCATCTGGTTCAACACTGGTGTGTAGTAACAAAACAGAGTGTGGTGCTACATTTATTTACAATACGGCTCTTGAATGTCCTTTTTGTGAAACCGTGCAACCTGAGCGTTCTCATCTGTGTTTGCACCATTATTTCTACAATGAAGACGCCCTTTCAGGTGAATCTCCCTGGATATCTACCCCCTCGGTACAGCTACTGAATCTTGACCAAAAAACTGATTTTCACCTAGCGCCTTTAGGCACGGAGCTGTATAGCGAGTCTCCGATAATCTGTTCCATCATACTTCGTGGCGATGGTGTTTTTATTGTGCCGGCCCCTGATGGCTATGTTGAGTTACAGCGGAAACGAGATGGAAAAGCATACGTGCTGGACAGGTTGCAGCGCTTAAAAAATGAAAGTCGTGCTGGTGAGGAATATGCGCTTCATCTGCGTCACAAGGATGAGGCGGGTTACAGTTCCCACCCGGTCTGGAAATTTGTCTGGTAGGAGGTGGTATGAAGTTAGGGACATTTTCAGGCCTGGCTCCGCGGGCCATACAGTTATCCAGTTGTGATAAACAACGGATAGACACTAAGGCCTGGTCTATTGGCGATGAAATAACGGTAACAGAAGAAGGCGGTTATTTTTATCTGTTTCAGAACGATCAGAATTTAAAGGTAAAGCCTACTCAATCTGCCGAAGATCTGCGCTTTAAAATCACTAGAGCACAGGCTTTATGGACGCTGACATCTATTAAGAAAGGGCGCTTTTATATACGCAGTGTCGAGATTGCAGATGCGCCGACAGTGCTCAATATTGATATTGGTATCAGTACTCGAAATGCACAGGTGCTTAGAAAGAGTAATGAAATTGCCGATGACTCTATCGAGGCTGCCTCGAAGTGGTTGACTGATGAGTTCATCTTGGAAGGGGATGATCAGCCACGGCTTTTTGTATCAGTTTATGCTGGCAGTCAAGAGGGGACGCTGGAGATTCGCGGCCGAGAATGGATAGCGACTCTGGATGAGCTGGATGGTTACTGGACGCTGACTAAGCTCTCCCGCTCCCGGCGCAGTGGAGCTGCACTAAGGTTGTTAACAGGTGATATAAAATTTGTTGATGCATCCGTTGCCGGTCAGCTTAGTAATCCGATTCATCGGCACGCACTGGAAGAAACGGTGCGAAGCCACGGTGGTTATATGCAGCTCTGGCAGCAGTACAGCGATATGGAATGGGTGATGAACCTCGAAGCGGCTACCCAGTTAGGCGCGCTGTCATTCAAAGAGTGTGACAAAGGAGAGCAATCGAGGGAATGGATTTTCAGTGTCATATCCGAAAGAGGTAAAGCGTTCCTTGAAAAATGGAAAATCTTGCTGGGAAAGGAGAAAAGTGCACGGGGTGATCTGATGCTCGAAGTGATGCGGGATCTCCCAGATTGGTTAGAGCACACTCAAGATCTAGAAGGTACCGGTTTGGGCAAAGCGGGAGGAGTTCCTTGGCTTTGTGAGCTTATCGATATTGATGATGGGATGGTAACACTTCGCCTGGATGCGGATAGAGATAAACCACCACCGAAAGAGGGAGTGATATGCATTTCTATGCGTGGTGACCGCACTGTGCGCTCAAGGCGCCAACAGGCCGTTAACAGTATTCAGCAACGTAATAACCCTATGCCTCAACTGCATTACTTACTGGAAGGGAGCGCAATACCCTATGAGCGACCTAAAAAGATAAGACCGCTCAGTGCCGCAGCACGTAAACGTTTTAAAGGGGAGCCAACGCCTAAGCAGAGAGAGGCGTTGAAGGTCGCTATGAATACTCCCGATGTTGCTATCATTATCGGCCCGCCCGGAACCGGTAAAACCCAGGTCATCACCGCATTACAAGTACGTTTGTCAGAAGAGCAAAAGGATCAGCCCATACAGCATCAGATGCTGGTCTCGAGTTTTCAGCATGATGCTGTTGATAACGTGATGGAGCGATCAAATGTATTTGGCCTCCCTGCCATTAAAGTAGGTGGCAAACGTCGTAAATACGGTGATCAGAATGAAAACCCGATAACGGGTTGGTGCCGGGAAAAAGTAAATGCACTAGATGCTAGTTTGACTCCCCTGTTGGCTGATGAACCGGTGTTTTCTGAAATGAAAACCTTGCAAAAGCAGCTGACTGTTTTGAGGGTTTCCAAACCGGATTTCCAGCAAAAGCAGGAGCTGATTAAACGTATCAATAGTTCCTTAGATAGGCTGGAGGAGCAGTTTCAGATCAGGCTGTCTCCGTCAGTTGAACAGCGCTGGCAAACATGGACGGACGCTTTTTTGGAGGGAGTGTCCACCGCTACAGCGGCAGATAATAGACTGTTGATTTGCAGAGTCAGAGCGTTACGAACAACAGCCAAGTCTTTTGATGACGATGGTGTTATTCAGTGCATCCGGCTACTGGATAGTTGTGAACGTCAGGGTTTCAGCCTGGCTGAACCGAACCGGCAGTTACTTGAGTTTTTTGTAAATGGAGGTCGGGTTGGTGGCGAGCAGCTTGCTAGGCTGAAGCGGTTGAAGAAAGTGCTAATTGATCAACTGATGCCGGATTATCGCCCCCGCCACGTTCAACAGGTCATCAGCGCAGAGTCGTGCCAGCTGCTCAATGACATACATGATGAAATTAAGCAGCAGATTAAATCCACCCGCTCATTAGCGTATCTGACCGTGTTGGATGAATATCGCTCGGCACTGAAA
Organism: Pontibacterium sinense; assembly: GCF_015209595.1. GTDB lineage: Bacteria > Pseudomonadota > Gammaproteobacteria > Pseudomonadales > Balneatricaceae > Pontibacterium > Pontibacterium sinense. The sequence continues at coordinate 242,964 of NZ_JADEYS010000004.1, forward strand.
CATACACCAGACACCATCAGACAAGCTGTTGCAGAATACTCCTCGGTATTAGGGGCTACCTGCCAGCAGGCGGCAGGTGAGCAAATGACGAATTTAAAGCAGGTTTCTTATCAAGATGGACTGAAGTTTAACGCAGTGATCGTGGATGAGGCCGCACGAGCTAACCCTCTCGATTTAATGGTACCTATGTCCATGGGTAAACAGCGTATTGTGCTTGTCGGAGATCATCGTCAGCTGCCACATCTTCTTGAGCCCAAAGTGGAAAATGAGCTGGCTGAAAAATTTGAACTTAGTGAGGTGCATAAGGAGATGCTCAACACCAGCTTGTTCCAGCGTATGATGCAGAATTTAAAAGAGCTGGAGGATAAAGGACAACCAAAACGGGTTGTTATGCTCGATACCCAGTTCCGAATGCACCCGATGTTAGGGAAGTTTATCAGTGAGCAGTTCTACGAAAGATACGGGCTTGATGAAGTCAAACCAGGACTGGAAGAAAGTGACTTTCAACACCATGTCCCCGGTTACGAAGGCAAGGTGTGTGGCTGGATTGATGTGCCGGTATCACATGGTAAAAGTTACCGTTACAAGGGAAGTTTGCAGCGGGATGCAGAAGCCGGGGCTATAGCCAGAGAGGCGAAACAAATACTAAAAAGCTGCCCTGATTTGAGCGTGGGAGTGATTACTTTTTACAGTGCGCAAGTGAATCATATTCTTAAGGCGATGATATCTGAAGGGCTAACGGAAGCTGGAAAAGGCAATACGCCCCAGATTAAACCGGAATGGCAATCTCTCAGCGATGAGCAGGGAAAGCAAAAAGAGCGGTTACGGGTGGGGTCAGTGGATGCCTTTCAAGGTAAAGAATTTGATGTGGTGTTGTTGTCGATCGTTCGGACATCTCAGGGGCATATAGACCCGGATGATGACGATGCGCTGACCAAAGCTTATGGATTCCTGCGATTAGATAATCGTCTCAATGTGGCTATGAGCCGGCAACACCGATTGTTGATCCTGGTGGGAGACAAGGCAATGGCTACTCATCCCGCTGCGGAGAGAGCGGCCCCATCATTACCAGCATTCTATAAGTTGTGTGAAGGATCTCATGGACAGGTTTACTAATCGCTACCTTAATTTTTTTGAAGGAAAAAGGGCTCCCCGAGGGACGTCTTTTCTTTGGCCAGTGTGGGTCTGGGAGGTGCTTGCACCAGATGCTAGCCGCAATCATCTGAACCTTTTTCAGCGCACGATCTTGGGTTTGATACAGGCGGGTAAATCAAATGCTGATGAGATAGCGGGCTGGATGGGTATAGAGAAGGAGATGGTGCTTTATATTACCGTCTCTCAATTACAGCCTAATGGGTGGTTGGATTCAAAAGGTCAACTCACGGATGAAGGTTGCCGGTTACTCGAAAATGATTTGGAGGCCCGTCGTAGTCTGACTACTGCGTATGTATTTCAGGATGTATTCAGCCTGAAACTCTGGCCGAGGGTGGCTCATTCACTGCCTTATATCGATCCGGAACCAGCAGCAACTGAAGGGTATCCTGTATTTATGGCTAACCGGGAAACGGGCTGGGAGGAAAAACCTTTTGTGCTGAGTTGTCACGTCAGTACCCCTGATAGGCCCGACATCCGATCGTTTTGGGAAGCCGTTCAGCAAGGAAACAATGCTATCCACAATCAGAAGGTACGTGGTGAGCTGGATTGTCGGCAGAAGGAATTTAAAGCTGACGAAATTGATCTTATCGAGTTTAAACCGCTTAAGGCCTATGTGTTTTGCTGGGCGATTGAAGATCAAACCGAGCACTGGGCCGTTACTGATCCTTTGGCCATTACACCCAAGGCTGAGTTTTTGCGTGAAGAAGTGTTCATGCAAGCGCGAAAAAATCAGGGTTTTGCCAGAAAATTAAGTAAATTCATTGGAGAGATTCCTGAGAAGGAAACCTGGGAAGAGATGAACCGGCGGTTGGCCGCTGAAGTCGATTTTAAAGCGTTTACGCACTTTAACCAGGCTCATAAGATTCCTCATTTGATGATGTACCTTGGTGCTTTACTGCGTCGGGAACAGATATTGTCAGAAACCAAGGAAGATAAGGATATTCGGGTTGAAGACTGTAATGATTTGATCGTACAGGCACAAAAAGTATTTGAATGCTGCTTTAAGTGGATGTTGGATGATTGGCCTGTGGCCAATAAGCATTTCATTAAACGCAACTGGCAGCGGGATGATATACGCAGCGCTTTAGAGGAAATTGGGCGTGCATTCCTAGCAGATTCTGATCTGGATAACTTGGCATCCCAGAAATCAGGCAGTATTCATCATGCCGCGACCAGCCGTGAATACAAGGGCTCACTACGACCGCTGTTGGCCGCGACTCTCTTTACTCTGCCTTCACAAAATGCACATCCGCTCTTTGGTTTTGAGCCAGAAGAGTTAGCTATCTCAAAAATTCTAGATATAGCAGATGCCCGCAATGCGGTATCTCATGCTTCAGGGAAGCAATCAAACAGAGAGCAGGCACTTGAGTGTGCTCGTTTCACCTCACAATGGATTCAAACTTTATTAGGGAATATGAAGTAAGTTATGTCTAAGAAATCAAGGAATTCACGAAATAGAACGTCGCCACCTAAGAAAAATACAGAGGCTAATAGTGGCGTTCTTGAGCAGCTGAAGCAGAAAATAAACTCTGCTCTACCCAGCGATCAAAACTTAAAGCCGTTGGGAGCAGATATAACAGTCCTTCAAGATGCGAATACAGAGGATAAGCAAAAGGCTGAAGCCGCTTTGACTGAAATTCTTCATCTGCTGGAGGCAGTTAAACTGGCCATTTATGAGCATGAAACTGCCAAAAATAACTATGAAAAACTTTCCATGCAAGCGGAAAAACTCAGGGAAGAATTAGAACAGAGGGAGCGAGAGTTAGTTAGCCAGCAGGATTGCCTTGTAGAGGAAAAAGCTGCGTTATCTGATAAGCAGTTGGACCTTAGTGAACAGATGAAAGCCCAGGTCCAGTGGCAGGATGAGCTTGAAACCTTGCAGTCTGAAGCCTCAGCAGGGTTTGTTAATATGCAGAGAGAGGCGCTGGAGGCGAAACGGAAGTCGCTTACTGAGCTTGAAAAAGAGCATAACCAGAAGCTGCAAAATGATTGGGAATCTCTGAGGCAACTCGAGAGAACCTTACTGGAAAAAGAACGTGAGTTGGGTAAACGTGAAGCTGATGCTAAAGCTGGTTTTGTTTCTGAACAGAAGGCGGCGTTGTTGCAGGTCGAAGACCTGAAAAGCAGTCTGGAGCATGAGCTGCTTGAACTGTATAAGCTAATTGAATCTGAGCAAACTGAGCACCAGAATAACTTAAAGTGTGAGAGGGAATTATTTGAGGCAGACAGGTCTCGACAGAGTTCCGAACAGCAAGCTTTATTAAATGCTGAACGTAAGAATTTGGAGCGTGAAAAAGCCAGCGTGGAACATAGTCAACAAGCCTTGTTGCAAGAGCGGCTGATTTTGGAGGCTAGAAAGCGGGCACAGCAAGAATGGGAAAGCGAGCTTGAAAGCAAAGTTAAAGATGGCTTCAGTTCTGAAATTATCTGCCTCCAGAGTCAGCTCGAACAGGAGCGGGATAATCGGCGACAGGATCAGAACAAGCTCGCAAGGTTACAAAAGGAGCTGATTCAGTTTAAGGATCTTCAACGATCTTTAGATGATGCAGATATCAAAGACGTTCAGGATGAACTTGAAGAGTTACGACAGAAAAATAAGGCGCTTAAAGCAAAACTGCATACATCAGATCAGGATGACCTAGAAGAAAAGTGTGAAGCTCTGGAGGAGCTGGTTGGTGATCAGCGCGATACCCTTTCAGAGCTGCGTCGTGATTTAGAAGAAGCCAACAATGAATTACACAAAACCAGGTTAAGTACAGCTGCAAAACACAACCTGGAGAAAGAAAAAAGAATATTAGAGTTGCACAACAAAACGCTGGATTCTGCTATTTCAGGGCTGCAAGTCCAGTTGGATGATCTGATTGAAAAACAACAAGGAAGTGAGGTCTTTCCTGCACTTTCAATGATGGATAAAAAACATAAGAGGGAGGCTGTTAATCTTCAGCCTATTCCAGGACTTAAGGGCTTTGCTGACCAGTTACGCTTTGGCATAGCGTGTATTTATCCTAAAGCACCGCTCTATTACCGGGAAAAAGATATTCGGCTGTTTCTGGGTGGTTTGGCTATGAGTAATCTACATATCCTTCAGGGAATGTCCGGAACTGGCAAGACAAGTTTGGCAAAGGCTTTTGCTAAAGTGGTGGGTGGGAATTGTACAGATATCGCAGTCCAGGCTGGTTGGCGGGATAAAGATGATCTGCTGGGACACTATAACGCGTTTGAGAAGAAATATTATGAACGTGAGGTTCTACAAGCGTTATATCGTGCTCAGCTCCCGGAGTATAAAGACAGAATTAATATTATTCTGCTGGATGAAATGAACCTGTCACGCCCGGAACAGTACTTTGCTGACTTTCTTTCCGCTATGGAAAAGCAGCCGCAGGACCGTGAGATCGTCCTACTTGAAAATGATCAGAAAAATTCACCTCACCTGCTTAAGGATGGGAGAGTTCTAAAGGTCCCGGAGAATATCTGGTTTGTTGGTACGGCTAACCATGATGAAACCACGAATGAGTTTGCGGATAAAACATACGACCGTTCCCATGTGATGGAATTAGTCAGAAATGAAGATCGCTTTAATGCTGATGCCTACGAGCCGAATGTACTTTACAGCTTCAATTCGCTGGTTGAAGCCTTTGATACCGCTTGCCTGAAGAATAAAGGCGGTATAGATCAATTGCTCAAGGGGTTGATTGAGAGCGAACTGTTAATGACTCTGGAAGATCGTCTTGATTTAAATTGGGGCAATCGCCTTGAGCGTCATGCTAGTCGGTTTATTCCGGTGGTAATGGAGGCGGGCGGAACGATGGAGGAAGGGCTTGATCATTTACTCGCTACCAAGCTATTCCGACGCGGTAAGGTGACGGGGCGTTTTGACATTAACATCAGTGACTTGGATGCGATTGAAGATGCACTACTAAGTACTTGGAAGACGCTCAAGCTCACAGGTGTACCTGAAGGTTCTTTGGATTGTATAACTAAAGACAAGAAGCGAATGGAGCGTAACTTCTAATGCTTTTTGACCGGTTGACGCAACAAAAGATAAGCGAGAGGGACGTGCCCTCTCCGTTTATCGCTGCGAGATACAAACTATTAGCTAACAATAGAATCAATGACCATACAGAGTTGGCTTCCGGCAGTATTTTGGCTGAAGACGGTTCCGAGCGGGTTACGCTGGAGGATTGTAGCTTTGCATGCAGCATGAACGAAGGGGATAAAGATCAGCAAAATGTTGAACTGGCGCTACTGCAGATAAGTGAACTTATTGATTTTGAAGGGCGGCACTTTCCGTCACCTTTACTTCCGTCTCGACTCTTTAATGAAAAGGGAGTTTTGAACGAGCTGGAGGTGTTGCTGGGTAATGTTATTGACAGGGGGCACTTACATGAAATCAGTTGTCGCCCTCGTTTTGACATGCGGTACGATGAAATGGTACTGCCAGTCAGTAGAGCCAAACGCTTGGCTCATACTGCCGAAAGACATCTTGCAGCACATTCCGAGTGTTGGCAGCGTAGAACGCTAACCGGAATTCAGCCACGCAAAATTATGGGTATGGTTAGTGAGGATGAGTTTCACCTTTATGAGAATAGGGTCTACGTGAGGCTACTGGATCGCTTGGAGCAGTTTTTAGCCAGGCGCATTCAGGAAATTGAGGCTTTAACTAAAAACCTGACAGATGCACTTAGATTAGAGGGTTCAGATCAGATCAACTATCGGCTTAGCCGAAAGCTCTATTCAATCTGGGGTGAAACCTTTACGAATGATGGTGCAGCGCTCGAGGCCTTAGACAGCCTTGAAAAAACTCTAAAGCAACTCCAGAAACAGCATCAAAGCATTAGGGGTTTGATACAACAGAAGTTCTACCGGCTGATTCCAAAATCAGCTCAAGTTGCGGGTCAAGTAGAGCAGACGAATATTCTTTCACATGACCAGCATTACCGGCACCTACCAAAAATCTGGAATACCCTACGCAAAGAAAATCACAACGATAACCTCACACCTGAAGAGACGCTTGAGGCTAATGTAAGGAAGCAAGCGGCATACTTTGACTATTGTGGCTCTGTTGTATTTCGGGCATTGAAAGAGCTTGGTTACAACATAGTGCAGAGCTCAGATAGTAGTTTTGACCTTACACGATTATCAAACTTGTTAAGGGTTAGTTCTGACGGGTCTCATTGGGAGGTTACTAGCGAAAAGACTGGGGCCTGTATCAGGCTAGTCCCTATTGTCTCTTGGGTTTCAGAGGGGCTCCGTAGCTATACCAAGGGCAGTGACCTCAGCATCCCCTGTTGTTTGTACAGCGATCATGCAGTACCTCACCCTTCCGCTTGGATAGATGGAGCCGATGATGGTCCGTTGGTACTTTCGCCTCTTGATTTTTATGTCGAGGAACGGGTTGTTTCGCTATTCAGTGTTTGGCTACTGAAGCAAACGGCGCAGAAGTATGGGCAGGAAATCGACCTGATTCCCAAGTCTGTGATGAAAATGATGGCTGATAGTTCAGCGTTTGAGTACTTATCATCAAAGAGTTGCCGCTTGGTATCCCTTCCTTCCTGTGAAGAGCTGGGTAAAATAGGAAGTCAGCTGAAAACCGAAAATGCGAGTCTAAGTCTGGCAGTATTGAATACTAGTGTAGATATAATAAAAGAGCTTGAGCAATGCCCCTGTTGCCAGCGGCGCGGGAGCTTTACTCAACGTGACGATCGTTGCTTTATTGGTCAATGCGACAACATCGATTGCAAGTTAGAGTGGGAAGCGTCTTTGGATGGTTCACGGCGGATTCTCAGCTTTAAAATGACTGATCAGACTGATGTGTCATTTTGTGTAAATGGCAGGTGGAGCGCATCCATTGGGCTTGACTAGAGAGGTACTGAAAATCTAACGGCTTCCTGCAAGTAATTATGTGTGATTTTTAATAGTAGTACTTCATACTTGGTCTGGCGGTTGCCGATTTTTCCAGAATGGGTCAGGTGTAGTAATTCAGACCGACCCTGTAAATAATTCTGTGTAACTGCCAGGGTTAAATGTAATCCGCCAAGCGGTCTTCAAATTCGATCATAAATCGGTTCAGGGCTGCCTTCCAGTTTCTGATGGGCATGGTCCGTTTTTTAGAGGCATCCTGGATCGCCAGATAGACGACCTTTCTCGCCGCATCGTCCGTCGGGAACAGCTTCCGTTTCTTGATCGCCTTGCGGATCACACTGTTCAAAGACTCAATCGCGTTGGTCGTGTAGATCGCTTTGCGAATGTCCTGAGGGTAGTTAAACAGGGTGTTCAGGTTGTCCCAATGGGTGCGCCATGAACGGCTGATCTGGGGATATTTATCGTCCCAGCGCTCGGCAAACTGATCCAGTGCCTGCAGGGCTTCTTCTTCCGTCACTGATTGGTAAATCCGCTTAAGATCAGCGGTAACAGCCTTGTAGTCCTTCCACGGGACATACTTCACCGAGTTGCGCACCATATGGACGATACAGAGCTGGATCTGCGTTTCAGGGAAGGCGGTATTGATTGCATCTGGAAAGCCTTTCAGTCCATCAACACAAGCGATCAGGATGTCTTTGAC